>NZ_NMVQ01000008.1 GCF_002250625.1 Enemella dayhoffiae
GGGCCACCGGCCGCCTTCGGCATCCGCGGCGTGGGCCGGGGGCCGCGGGTCGGGGCCGAGCTCGAGGGCTTCGGGGCCCGGGTGGCGGGCGCGGGCTTCGGGGCCGATGGCGCCGCCTTCGCGGGGCTCGCGGGGGTGGCGGCAGCGGGTGCCGAAGCCGTCTCGGCGGGCTTCGCGGCCGGCGTGGACGGCTTGGCGGCCGCCTTCTTCGCAGGCTTCGCGGGGGCCGCCTTGTCCGACTCCAGCCGGTCGCGCAATCGGCGCACAACCGGGGCCTCGATCGTCGAGGACGCCGAGCGGACGAACTCCCCCATGTCGTTCAGGGTTTTCAGTACTTGCTTGCTTTCGAGTCCGAGCTCCTTCGCGAGCTCGTAGACGCGGACCTTGGCCACTACTCTCCTTCAGGTCCGCATCTTTGGTGCGGACCAGCTAGTTGTGTTGCATGCTCATTGCTGGGTACTCATCGAGTGGTCATGAGCGTCAGCCCACCTTCTGATCGTGCCCGACCAATTTCGGTCGGGCGCTGGACCGCCCTACGCCGTGACCGGCTCAGGGACGCCCTACAGTCTATGCCTTTTGTCGCGACTTCGCATAAGCGGCCACCAGCTGGGCCGTGTCAGGGGGTGCGCTGACAGCGCCGCGGAGCGCGCGGGTGAGCGTACGCCGCCGGATCGCGTTCTCGATGCAGGTCGGGTCGGGATGCAGGTAGGCCCCACGACCGCCCAGGCGGCGCTGCGGATCCGGGAAGACCGCCCCGTCGCGCAGGATCACCCGCAGCAGTTCGGCCTGGGACGCCTGCCCCCGGCAGCCCACACAGGTGCGGGTCGGCCCGCCTCGTTCGCCCATCCCGGGCAGCCTACTGCCTCACAGCCACGCACAGTCCCGGCACAGGGTGTTCCGACCGGCCGCCCAAGCTGCCGCCCTCCAATGGTGGATGTCCGAGACCGGACGAACCGATCGACCAAGTCATCGACACAGTGAGGAACAGATGCAGACGAAGACGAAGATTGCCGGCGCGGTGTTCACCGGCCTCGCCCTGACCGGCGTGGGCATCGGCGCGGCGGCGACCGCATTCGCAGATCCCAGCGCCACCCCCACCCCGGGCACCAGCGCCGGCCAGTCCGGCACCCCCGGCGACAAGCAGGGCCGGATGGGTGATCGCGACGGCCAGCTCGCCCAGCAGCTGGCCCAGAAGCTGGGGGTCGACCAGACCAAGGTGTCGGACGCCCTGAGGTCCGTGCACGACGAGCGGAAGCCGTCGGGCACCGCCACTCCGGGTGCGACGCCGAGTGCCCGCCCCGACCCGGCGACCCGCGACGCCGACCTCGCCAAGAGTCTGGCCGAGAAGCTCGGCGTCGACGAGGCGAAGGTGAAGGCGGCGCTCGACGAGATCCGCACCGCCGCCGACGCCCAGCGCACCGCCGACTTCAAGGCGAAGCTCGACCAGGCCGTCAAGGACGGCAAGCTCACCCAGGCCGAGGCCGACGCGGTGCAGAAGGCCGCCGACGCCGGGGTGATCCCCAATTGCGGCAAGGGCCGCTGATCCGCGGCGATCCGCCGGGACCCGGCTACCCTCGAGGCGATGAATCTGTGGCAGCACCTGTGGCAGCGCGCCCTCGCGGAACAGCCGGTCCCGGCGGCGTCCACGGTGGCGATCCTCGGCCTGGTGGCGCTGGCCCTGGTCATCGCCGTCTGGCCGGCGACCCGGATGGGGGTGACGATCGCCCACGAGGGCGGCCACGCCCTGGTCGCGGTGCTGACCGGGCGCCGGTTGACCGGTATCCGGCTGCACTCCGACACCTCCGGGCTGACCCTGTCCCGGGGCCGACCGCACGGTCCGGGCATGGTCGCCACGCTGGCCTCCGGTTATCCGGCGCCCGGGCTGCTCGGGTTCGGCGCGGCCTGGCTGCTGGCGGCCGGCCACGCGGTGGCCATGCTGTGGCTGCTCACCCTGGCCCTGGCGCTGATGCTGCTGATGATCCGAAACTTCTACGGCCTGCTGGTGATGGTGGTGGCGCTGCTGGGGGTTGGCGCGGCGTCGTGGTACCTCGCCCCGCTGCACCAGTCCTGGTTGGCGTACCTGGTCACCTGGACCCTGCTGCTGTCCGCTCCTCGGCCGGTGTTCGAGTTGGCAACGCGCGGTGGGCGTACCTCCGACTCGGCGCAACTCGCTCGCACCACCGGCATCCCGACGCCGGTGTGGACCTTCCTGTTCGGTGTCCTCACCGTCGCCTGCCTCGTCGGTGGGGTCGCCGTCCTCGCGCCGGGGGTGCTCGGCCGCTGAGTCCCGGCTCAGGTCGGGGTGTCTCCCGGGTCGGTGTCGGGACGGATGTCGATCCGCCAACCGGTGAGCCGGGCGGCCAATCGGGCGTTCTGCCCCTCGCGGCCGATCGCCAACGACAGTTGATAATCCGGCACGATCACGCGTGCGGCACGCAGGTTCTCATCGACCACGGTCACCTTGCTCACCTTGGCCGGCGAGAGCGCCTGACCGACGAACTTCGCCGGGTCCTCCGACCAGTCGATGATGTCGATCTTCTCCTCGTTCAACTCGTGCATCACCGCGCGGACCCGCTGGCCCATCGGACCGATGCAGGCGCCCTTGGCGGACACGTTGGGGTCGGTCGAGCGGACTGCGATCTTGGTGCGGTGGCCGGATTCGCGGGCGACCGCCTTGATCTGCACCACGCCCTGCTCGATCTCGGGGACCTCGAGGGCGAACAGCTTCTCCACCAGCCCGGGGTGGGTCCGTGAGACGACGACCTGGGGGCCGCGTACCTCCTTGCGGACCGACACCACATAGACCCGCAGCCGCTTTCCGTGGCTGTAGTCCTCGCCGGGTACCTGTTCGGCCTGCGGCATGATCGCCTCCAGGCTGCCCAGGTCGACCCGGACGGTGCGGGCGTCGCGGTCCTGCTGCACCACTCCGGCGACGATGTCACCCTCGCTGGCGGCGAAGTGGCCGTATTTGCGTTCGTCCTCGGCGTCGCGCAGCCGCTGGAAGATGACCTGGCGGGCGGTGGCGGCGGCGACCCGGCCGAAGTCGGCGGGGGTGTCGTCGTATTCGCCGACCTTGTTGCCCTCCTCGTCCAGTTCGGGGGCGAGCACCTGCACCCGGCCGGTCTTGCGGTTCAGCTCGACCCGGGATCCGGGGACGGGATGCTCGGTCTTGTCATAGGCGTTGAGCAGCGCTTCTTCGAGTGCGGTCACCAGGGCGTCGAGCGGGATCTCCTTGTCCTTCTCGATGGTGCGCAGCACCGCCATGTCGATGTCCATCACTCGTCCCCTTCTTCGTCGTCGCTCTCGTTCTTGCGGTTCAGTTCGACCTGGATCAGCGCCTTGGCGAGGTCGGCGTACGCCCAGGTCTGGTCCTCGGTCGTCTGCTTCTTGGGATCGGTCACCACGGTCAGGGTGACCCCGTCGTCGTCGCTGGAGGTGATCCGACCGGTCACCGGCTCGCCCTCGTGCGGGGTGATCCGGACCAGGCGCCCGGTGTTGCGTCGCCAGTGCCGCGGTTCGGTCAGCGGACGACCGACCCCGCGGCTGGACACCTCGAGGGTGTACGCGGAGGGGCCGACCGCATCGGACTCGTCGAGGGCAGCGGAGATGTCGCGGGTGGCCTCGGAGATGTCATCCAGGGTGGGACCGCGTCCGGCGGGGCCGTCTCCGTCGACGGTGACCCGCAGCAACCGCCGCTTACCGGCGGGCACGGAGTCCAACGCGTCCAGTTCGAGGCCGTGCTGGGCCAGGATCGGGGTCAGCAGCGCAACCAACTGGGATTCCTTCACGCCTTCACCTCCCTGCGCGCTCCCGGCAGTGCCAGGGCTCGCGATCCGATTGTCGGTCTCAATTGTGCGGGCCAGCATACCCATGCTCCGCGCGCCGCCCGGACCACCGCGCCCCGTGCGGTAGCGTCGCTGCCCGTGAGTACCACCGACCGCCGCGGTTTTCTCGCCGTGGCCGGCGGGTCGCTGCTCGCACTGACCGGGTGCATGGTGAGCGATCCTCGGGTGGTGGGTGGGCCCAGTACGCCGCCCCCGCAGCCTTCGCCCAGCCCGTTGCCGACGATTCCGGGTCAGCAGCTGGCGATCGGCAGCGAGTCGGAGTTGGCCGCCCTGTGTGGACAGCTGAACCAGAGTGCCGCCGCGCTCGGTCTGCCGGCGGGTCAGGGGACGATTGCGGGCTGGTTGGCCGCTGGCCACAAGGCGCACCTGATCGCCCTCGTCGGCGTACGCCCCAATGAACGCCCGACGGCCGTGCCGACACCCGACGCCCGATGGAGCCCGCGGCCGATGCCGACGCCCTCGCTGAGACTCCCGGGCGACCGCGCGCAGGCGGTGCGCACGATCACCGATCTGCTGGGACGCTGCGTCGGGCTCTATCGCGAATCGGCGCTGGCGAGTTCGGGCACCACGGCGCTGCTGTGGGGCTCGTTGACGGCGTACGCCATCGGCGCCGGGATCGCGCTGCCCGGCGATCCGGGCCGGCCCGCCCCACCGAGCACCCCCAACCACCCGCTCGCCCCGATGACCGAGGTCGAGGCCCCGCAGCAGCTGCTGCGCCAGGTGCACGCATTGGTCTATGGCTATCAGGTGGCGATCGCGTTCCTGCCGCGTCCGGAGGCGCAGCGGGCCACCGAGCTGCTGGGGGCCCGGCGTACGCTGCGCGGCGACCTGACAGCGCTCATCCGCGGCCGCGGCCAGACCGCGCCGGCGGCCGAGGCGGCGTACGCCCTGCCGGTGCAACCCCGCGATGCGGGCACGGCACGGGAACTGCTGGCGCGGATGGAGGGGGCGTTCGCCCCCTTCGCCGGGAGCTGGGTGGCCGCGGCCACCGACCCGGAGAACCGCCGGCTCGCCCAGCAGACGTTGGAGGAATCGGTCCGAGTGTCGCTCGGCTGGGGTGGGCCGCTGCCGATCTGGCCCGGCTGGCCGCTGTAGCCCCGTTCCCGAGTGGCCGGGCAAGCGCAGCGAAGCCCCACGTTCCCCGAGTAGCCGGGAATGCGCAGCGAAGCGGAGCAATTCCTGGCGTGTCGAGGGGAAATCCTACTGGACTGGCGTTCCTCTCGACACGCGGAACGTTCAAGGCGGGTGCACCACGGTCCCCGAGTAGGCCGCCTGCGGCCGTCTCCCCGTTCCCCGAGTAGGCCGCCTGCGGCCGTGTCGAGGGGAAAGCCGAAGCGTGTGACTCAAGTGACCAAAGTTTTTCAAACTTTTTTCGTGGAGACAGCGATTCCGGCCGTTTTCGGGGCAAGACTGTCAGACCCCCCTGATGTACTAGAACCATGTCCAGCACAGTCATCGAAACCCCGCCGGTGATCACCGCGGCATCGATGCTGCCCGAACTCGATGAGCTGCATTTGCTCACCGACACAGAAATCCTGGCCTGCCTGGACAGCGTGGATGCGCTGGTCGCGGCCACCGAAGCCGCCCGCTCCCGGCTCATCGCCGACGCCGAACGCCGCGAAGCCGCCGAACGAACCCATCTGTGCTCAACCGCCACCTACCTGACCCGCTGGCACCGCCATTCCGGCCGCCAGGCCAACCGTCTCGTCCGCGAAGCCACCACCGTCCACACTCGGTTCCCGCTGATTGCCGCAGCCGCCGAAACCGGAGGGCTGTCCGGAGATCAGGTTCGTGGAATGCTGGCGGGGTTGAAGAATCTGCCCGACACCCTCTGCACCGAAGCCCTCGACCAGGCGCAGGAAATGATGGTCAAGTTCGCCGCCGCGTTCGCCCCCGACGATCTGCGCGGACTCGCCCTGCACATCTGGCAGACCATCGACCCCGACGGCGCCGACGCCGCCGAAGCAGCCCGCCTCGAAGCCGAACGGATCCATGCCGAACAGACCCGACGACTGTCCCTGTCCCCGGACCACATGGGCTCCTACATCCTCTCCGGCAAACTCCCACTGGTCGCCGGCGAAGAACTCGCAGCCCTGCTCAACGCGCACACAAGTGCCCTGTGGAAGCCGGTCACCGCCACCGACGCGATCCCACCCACCCGATCCCAGGCCCGGGCCGACGCGTTGATGATCCTCGTCCGCCGTGCCGCCAAAGTCGGTGACGCACCGAGGCATGGGGGCGACCGGCCGCGGATTTCTGTGCTGGTGAACATCGAGACGCTGCGCACCGGCCTCGGTACCGCCCAGGTTTCGTGCGGCGAGAACCTCTGTGCCACCGATCTGCGTCAGCTCGCCTGTGACGCGGACATTCTGCCGATCATCATGAACGGCAACGGAATCCCGATGGAGCTCGGCACCCCACAACGGTTGGTGACCCCGGAGATCCGGGCGGCGCTCGTCGCCCGCGACCAAGGCTGCGTCTTCCCCGGCTGTGATCGGCCACCCGAAGACTGCCACGCCCACCACGTCCAACCGTGGTGGGCCAACGGGGCCACCAAACTGTGGAATCTCGTTTTGTTGTGCCCGCATCACCACGGGATGGTCGAACCCGCCACCGACCGGGCCTGGGATGCCGACAACCCCCAGCGCTGGATGGTCCGAATAGCCGACGACGGACTCCCCATCTTCATCCCACCCACCCTTTTCGACGGCGAACGCCGACCCCGCCGACACACCCGCGCCCACCAACCCCGCGCAGGGTGAACTCTGCCCTCGACACGCAGGTCATTGCTCCGCTGCGCTGCGCATGCCCTGCTACTCGGGCAACGTAAAGGCGACCACATGCCCGACTACTCGGGGAACGAGACCACACGTTCCTCGAGTAGCGGACCATGCACAGCGAAGCGCAGCAATGGGCCGCGCGTCGAGAGGAACACCCCTGCCCTCGACACGGCCGCAAGCGGCCTACTCGGGCAACGTAAACGACACCCGCAAGCGGCCTACTCGGGCACCGAGTCACCCTTCCGTGGAAAGGCGGTGCCGGACGAGTGATCCGTGCTTCACTCGTGACATGAGAGATCACCTCGAACCCGGCCCGGAGCACCCGATCACCGTGTTGCCACTCGATGGTCCCGTTGTGGTGACCCGAAAGGGCCGAACGATCGCCCGTTCCACCGCGGCGCTCAGGCTGGCCGAGGCGGGCTATCCGGTCGTGATCTACATCCCACGCGCCGACGTCGACCAGAGTGTTCTCACCCGCAGTGAGCACACGACGCACTGCCCCTACAAGGGCGACGCCGCCTACTTCGACCTGGCCGACGGCGACGAGCGGATCGACCAAGTCGCCTGGAGCTATGAGGACCCCTGGCCCGCCGTGGAGGCCATCCGCGGGCATCTGGCGTTCTATCCGGACCGGGTCGACATCAGCAGTTCGACCTGACCGGCGGTCAGGTACGCCCGCGGAATCAGCCGCGCAGCGTACGCCCCGAAGGTCGACCCGACCGCGGAGCACACCACCAGCGGTGTCACCGCCCACCAGTTGATCCGCACCGACCGCAGATAGGTCCCCGTGGCCGCCACGGTCCCGGCGACCGAGGACAACTTGTTGGTGCCCAGCACCTGCCCGGTGGGAGTGTCTGCGGGCAACGCAAGCAACAGGCTGGGCAGCCGGACCAGCCCCCCGCCGCCGACCACCGCGTCCACCCAGCCCGCGACCAGGGGCTGCCCCCATCAGCGCGAGCAGGGCGTACCACGGCAGGGGGAGGTCGATCAGCAGCGGGAGCACGAACCCCTCATCGGCGTCATTCCCGTCCGGAGCTGATCCAATTGGGATCGGCGATGATGTTGCGGGTCCCCTGCACCAGGTCGGTGATGCCGTCCAGCCGCTCCAGATCCGCCGCTCCCAGCTGCAACTCGTACGCCGCCAGGTTCTCGATCATCCGCTGCGGCCGCCGCGAGCCAGGGATCGGTACCACCGGCAGCCGGTACTCCCGACCCTTGGCGAACAGCCACGCCAGCACCACCTGAGAGTTGGTCGCGCCGACCCGCTCGGCCACCTCGGTCGCAACGGCCAGTGCCGCCTGGTTGGCGTCCCAGTTCTCCCCCATCCGGGAGGTGCTGCCGCGCAGGTCGCCCGCCACCTGCTCGCGGGTCAGCGTCCCGGTCAAGAAGCCCCGCCCCAGCGGCGAATAGGGCACGAATCCGACGCCCAGCTCGGCACAGGTCGGCACCACCTGCGCCTCGACGTCGCGCGACCACACGCTCCACTCGCTCTGCACCGCCGCGATCGGGTGCACCGCGTACGCGCGCCGCAGCTCGTCCGCGGTCACCTCCGACAGGCCCAGGTGGCGCACCTTGCCCGCGGTGACGAGTTCGGCCATCGCCCCCACCGTGTCCTCCACCGGTACGTCTGGGTCAGGGCGGTGCTGGTAGTACAGGTCGATCACCTCGACCCCGAGCCGTCGCAGGGACGCCTCACAGGCGCTGCGGACGTACGCCGGGTCGCCGTTCACCGCACGCTGGTCACCCGAGATCGCACCGGCGATGCCGAACTTCGTGGCCAGCTGGAGCCGGTCGCGGTGTTCGGCCAGGAACGGGGCGAGCATCTCCTCGTTGGTCCCGGCCGGCCCGTCGGTGTCGGGGTGCGGATTGCCGTAGACGTCGGCGGTGTCGAGGAAGGTGATGCCCGCCTCCAGCGCCTCGGTGAGGGTGGCTCGGGCCTGTTCGTCGTTGGCGTCGCCGCCATAGATGTGCGACAGCGCCATGCAGCCGAAGCCGATCGGCGAGGTGGTGAGTCCGGGGGCAAGGTCGATGGTCATGGCTCTCCTTCGGTGTCGTCCATCCCGAACGGTACGCCCCGGGGCGACGGTCACCCGGGGGGGACCAGCCCGCGGAGCGCGTGCGAGGCTGGCTCACATGAGCACCGTCGCCCTGACCGGTCCGGAGACCTCCACCGGACTCTCCGCGTACGTCGCCCGACCGAGCACACGAGGCCCCTGGCCGGGTGTCGTGGTCATCCACGAAGCCTGGGGTCTGGACGATGTCGTCCGCCGTCAGGCCGACCATCTCGCCTCGCTCGGTTACCTCGCGATCGCCCCCGATCTGTTCAGCGACGGCGGCGGACTGCGCTGCATCCGTGGGGTGATGGCCGCGATGACCAAGCAACAGGGGCGCGCCTTCGCCGACATCGAGGCGGCGCGGCGGTGGCTGTTGGACTCCGAGGACTGCACCGGCAAGGTCGGGGTGATCGGGTTCTGCATGGGTGGTGGTTTCGCGCTGGTGCTGGCCGGTCGGGGCGAGTACGCCGTCGCCGCCCCGAACTACGGCATGCTCCCCAAGGACCTGGCGGTGCTCAAGGGTGCCTGCCCGATCGTGGCCAGTTACGGCGGTAAGGATGCCGGGTTCAAGGGGGCCGCGCAGCAGCTGGCTCAGGCGTTGGCCGACCACGGAGCGCCCCACGATGTTCGGGAATATGCCGAGGCCGGGCATTCGTTCCTCAACGACGCCTCGAACGGTCCGCTGCCCACGGCGCTGATGCGGATCGCACACGTGGGCCCGCATCCCGAGTCGGCGGCTCACGCCTGGGGCCGGATCGATACCTTCTTCAGCCGGTACCTCGCCACCAAGAGCTGAGCGGAAGACTCAGCCCAGCACCTCACGCAACAGTGCGGTGACGCGCTCCTGGATGTCGTCGCGGATGTCCCGCACCGCCCCCAGTGACTTCCCCGCCGGGTCGGCGACATTCCAGTCCTGATAGCGCTTCCCGGGATAGACCGGACAGGCGTCACCGCACCCCATGGTGATGATCACGTCGGCCGCTCGCACGACGCTGTCCGACAGCGGCTTGGGGTAGGCCGTGGTCAACGGGATCCCGCGTTCTGCCAGCACCTGGACCACCTGCGGGTTGATCTCGTCCGCGGGTGCAGACCCCGCGGAGCGTACGTGCACCCGCCGAGCCGAAAGATGCTCGGCAAGTGCCGCCGCCAGCTGGGACCGCCCTGCGTTCTGCACGCACACGAACAACAACTCCGGCACCCTCTTCGCCACCCGGCCCTCCGCCTGGGCGATCGCCATCAGCTGCTCACGCGCCTGCCGACCCACCAGAACCGGCAGAAACTGCACGACGGTGGCCCGAGGCTCCAGCAGATCGGTGGCCTCGCGCACGACCTGCGCGATCGTCTCGGGCGAGAAGATGCCCTCGTAGGCGTAGGTCAGGTCCGCCACCAGGGCGGGCTCGAAATCGTTCCGCTGCATTTGTCCCACGGCCAGCCCCCATATCGACATCCATCTATCTGGTGCCACCAACTCTGGTGGCTGCATCGACATCTGTCAATATGGACACCGGCTGGACCGTCAGCGTTGGAACTCTGCCACGATCTGCGTCACGCAGTCGTCCACCGGCAACTCACGCTTCTCACCGGTACGCCGATCGCGCAACTCGACCACACCCTCGGCCAGGCCCCGTCCCACCACCACCGAGGTGGGCATGCCCATGATCTCGGCGTCGGCGAACTTCACCCCCGGGGATGCCTTTCGATCGTCGAGCAGCACCCGAATTCCCTGCTGCGTCAGAGATTCTGCGATCTCGGTGGCCTTCGCCAGGATCTCATCGCCCTTGCCCGTGGCGAGCACGTGCACGTCGAAGGGTGCCAGCTCTCGCGGCCAGCACAGGCCCTTGTCGTCGCAGGTCGACTCGGCCACGGCGGCCACCGCCCGAGACACCCCGATGCCGTAGGAACCCATCGTGACCGTGGCCTGCTTGCCGTTGGCGTCCAGCACCTTCAGGCCGAGGGCGTCGGCATATTTGCGGCCGAGCTGGAAGATGTGGCCCATCTCGATCCCGCGGGCCAACTCGAGCGGACCGGAACCGTCGGGAGCCGGATCACCGGGGCGGATCTCCGCCACGTCCAGCACTCCGTCGGGGGTGAAATCGCGGCCGCAGACCAGGTCGAAGACGTGCTTGCCCGGCTCGTTGGCGCCGGTCACCCAGCTCGTGCCGGGCACGACCCGGGGGTCGACCAGGTAGCGCACCCTTACGGCCGCCGCTTCGCCCTCCGCGTCACCGACCCCGAGTGCCTGCGGCCCGATGTAACCCTTGACCAGTTGCGGAAAGCGGGCGAATTCGGTCCCACCGAAGGCCTCCACCACGGCCGGCTCGACCGCCGCCTCCAACCGCTTCGCGTCGACCTCCCGATCCCCCGGCAGCCCGATCGCGAGCGGCTCGGTCCGCCCGTCGGGGTGGCGCAGCAGGAACACGACGTTCTTCAGGGTGTCGCTCGCCGCATAGTCGCGGTCGGGGAACTTCTCGCGCGCCACGGCGACCAGGGTGTCGATGGTGGGCGTGTCCGGGGTGTTCTCGACGTGGGCGGCCGGCAGATCGGCGAAGTCGATCGCATCCGGTGCTGCCACCCGAACCGCCTCGACGTTCGCGGCGTACCCGCCCGGCGACCGCACGAAGGTGTCCTCGCCATTTGCCGCCACGGCAAGGAATTCCTCGGAGGCCGAGCCGCCCATCGCCCCCGAGGTGGCCTGCACGATCACGTAGTCGAAACCGAGCCGGTCGAAGATCTTGATGTACGCCTCACGATGCCGCTGGTAGCTCTCCTCCAGCCCGGCGTCGTCGACGTCGAACGAATAGGAGTCCTTCATCACGAACTCGCGCCCGCGCAGCAGCCCCGCCCGCGGCCGCGCCTCGTCGCGATACTTCGTCTGGACCTGATAGAGCGCCAGCGGCAGGTCCTTGTAGGAGGAGTAGAGGTCCTTCACCAGCAGGGTGAACATCTCCTCGTGGGTGGGCCCGAGCAGCAGATCGTTCTCCCGGCGGTCCTGCAACCGGAACAGGTTGGCTCCATATTCGGTCCAGCGATTCGTTGCCTCATAGGGTTCTCGCGGCAGCAGTGCCGGGAAGCGCACCTCCTGCGCGCCGATCGCGTCCATCTCCTGGCGGACGATCTGCTCGACCCGCTGCAGCACGGCGAGCCCCAGCGGCAGCCAGGAATAGATGCCCGGCGCCACCCGGCGGATGTAACCGGCCCGGACCAACCACCGGTGGCTCGGGACCTCCGCGTCCGCCGGGTCCTCCCGCAGGGTCCGGACGAACAACTTCGACATCCGCGCCAACTGGCTCACGGGCACTCCCTCACTCGACTGCTGCGGCGTCGCGTACGCCGACCCCGGCACCCTATCGTCAGGGGACCTCGGGACCGACCTGAAAGATGCCCAGGGTGATCTGGTCGGGGTCGGTCACGGCAAGGAACGGGAACCCGCCCAGCTCGGTGACCTCCCCGACCGGGTGGCCGGCGGCCGCCAGCCGGGCGGCGACCTCGGCCAGCGGCTCCTCGGTGCGCAGCCCGAGCTGCACCATGATCGGCCCCTGCTCGGCGATCCCGCCGCGGCCCTCGATCGCAATGGCCCCGCTCTCGGCGTTGGCGAACATGATCAGCCACAGGTTGTCCCCGCGGGCCTGGGGCCGGAAGCCGAAGAGTTCGAAGAAACCCACCGCGTCATCGGTGTTGCTGGCGTGGTGCAGGGCGAGCACGTCGATGGCCCGGTGGGGATAGTCCGCCCCCTGGTCGTCCGGATCGCGGAAGCTCTCGGCGACCCACATCGAGCGGCCATCCGGCGCGGTTACCGAGATCCCGGGGAAGTCGGAGTCGTGGATCCTGCGCGTGGTCATGCCCGCCACCCGCAGCTGCTCCTCCGCGACGTCCAGGTCGGCGGTCTCCAGAGTGAGCTCACTGCGGCCAGGACGAGCCGCTCCCTCCACCGGGAAGAGCGCGATCATCCCCCCGCGGCCCCAGACGAAGGCGGCGCCGTCGACGTCGCGCCGGACCGTCTGGTGCAGACCCAACACCTCCAGAAACCGCACCATGCGCTCGATGTTGTGGGTCGGTCGATACAGGCACACCACGAAATCGGCGGTCGCGGGCACGGTTCCCTCCTCCAGGCTCGTTCCGGTCATCGCCAGCCTAGCGTCCGGGCAAGGGTTCAGTAGAGGACGGTGGCGAACTCGCCGACCTGATCGAAGCCGACCCGGGTGTAGGTGGCGCGCGCGGGGGCATTGAAGCTGTTCACATACAGCGAGACCGTCGGAAACTCCTGCCGGGCCAGCCGGACCACCGCGGCCATCGCCGGCACGGCGAGCCCGCGGCCGCGCAGCGCCGGGTCCAGCCACACCCCCTGCACCTGGCCGACCCCGCGGGCGGCCGAACCGATGTCGGACTTGTAGACGACCCGGCCCTGCTCCACCACGCCGAAGGCGCGCCCGTGCTCGATCAGCCGCCGCACATAGCTCAGATAGGGTCCGCGGTCATTGCCGATGATCGGTGACACCCCGACCTCCTCGGTGTACATCCGCACGGCGGCGTCGAAATAGGCCTCGGTGTGCTGGGGCCCGATCCGCTGCACCCGCGGGTCCTGGGGCACAGCGGGGTCGCCGGCGATGGCCATCATCGGCTGGCTGCGGCGTACCTCTCGGGTGTCGCTCCAGGCCCGCCCCCAGCGGTGACTCAGCAGCTCCCACAGGGTGAGCGCCTGGGCGGCCGGGCCCACGATCGAGCTGCAGCGGCGAATCCCGGAGCTCGCCGCGGCGAACGCGGCCAGCGCCTCGGCGTCCGCCTCCACCGGCACCAGGTTGGACCCGGCGTGGCACAGCGCGGTCAGTTCACCGTCACGGAAATAGCCCTGGATGCCGCAGCCGAGCCGCCAGGAGTCCAGTCCGTACGCCGCCACCCGGGCAGCCACGAAGACGTGCCCCACCGGATCGCGAGACAACAGGGCCCAGGCGGCGTCCAGGTGGGAGTCGTCCAGGATGCGTACACCGGTGGCAGCGCGCGGTACCACCTCAGCCGCCGGTGACGCTGACCTCCGGGGAGCCGGCCGGCAGGTCCTCGGCCAGCCGCATCGCCTCCTCGATCAGGGTCTCCACGATGTCGGCCTCCTTGACTGTCTTGATCACCTCGCCCTTGACGAAGATCTGTCCCTTGCCGTTGCCGGAGGCGACCCCGAGGTCGGCCTCGCGCGCCTCGCCGGGACCGTTCACCACACAACCCATCACGGCCACCCGCAGCGGCGCCTGCAACCCCTCCAGCCCGGCGGTGACCCGCTCGGCGAGGGTGTAGACGTCGACCTGGGCGCGACCACAGGAGGGGCAGGAGACGATCTCCAGCTTGCGCGGGCGCAGGTTCAGCGACTCCAGAATCTTGGTGCCGACCTTGACCTCCTCGACCGGATCGGCCGACAGCGACACCCGGATCGTGTCGCCGATGCCCTGGCTGAGCAGCGCACCGAAGGCGGTGGCCGACTTGATGGTGCCCTGGAAGGCCGGGCCGGCCTCGGTGACGCCCAGGTGCAGCGGCCAGTCCCCGCGCTCGGCGAGCAGCTGGTAGGCCCGGACCATCACCACCGGATCGTTGTGCTTGACCGAGATCTTGAAGTCGTGGAAGTCGTGCTCCTCGAACAGCGACGCCTCCCACACGGCCGACTCGACGAGCGCTTCGGGGGTCGCCTTGCCGTATTTCGCCAGCAGTCGCTTGTCCAGCGAACCGGCGTTGACGCCGATCCGCAGGCTGACGCCGGCGCCCTTGGCCGCCTTGGCGATCTCCCCGACCTTGTCGTCGAACGCCTTGATGTTGCCCGGGTTCACCCGCACCGCCGCACACCCGGCGTCGATCGCGGCGAACACATATTTCGGCTGGAAGTGGATGTCGGCGATCACCGGGATCTGCGAGTGCTGAGCGATCTCGGGCAGCGCCGCGGCGTCGTCCTGGCTCGGGCAGGCCACCCGGACGATGTCGCAGCCGGCCGCGGTCAGCTGGGCGATCTGCTGCAGGGTGGCGTTGACATCGGTGGTCTGGGTGGTGGTCATCGACTGCACCGAGATCGGCGCGTCGCCACCGACCAGCACCGATCCGACCTTGATCTGGCGGGTCTTCCGGCGCGGGGCCAGGACCGGGACGACCTCGGGGTCGGGCAGATCGGTCACGGTGGAATCGGTCGACCTGGTGTCAGTCATGGGTCCATTCTCTCGTGGAGGTCGGGTGGTCAGAACAGGCGTACCGGATCGATGATGTCGGCGATGATCAGCACCGCTCCGGAGAGGGCGATGAAGGCGAAGACGGCGTACGCGATGGGCAGCATCTTGGCGGTGTCCAGATGCCCGGGGTCGGGTCGGCGGAACAGCCTGGCCGCGCCGCGGCGTACGCACTCGATGATCGCCCCGAGGATGTGTCCGCCGTCCAGCGGCAGCAGCGGCACGAAGTTGAACAGGGCAACGAAAAGGTTGACGTTGCCGAGCAACGCCATGAACGTGGTCACCTTGCCGCCGGCGGTCAGCTGGTCGGTCGAGGAGATCTCCCCCGCCGCGCGGGAGGCGCCCACCACGCTCATCGGACCGTAGATGTCGCGCGGCTTGCCGGTGACCAGGTCGGTCAGCGTGTGCCACACCCGGACCGGGAACTGGGCCAGCACCACCGCCGAGGTGGCAGCCATGTCGGCCATCTGGGAGACGACCATGCCCGGGCCGCCCTGCACCAGCTCGACCCGCGGGGTGAACCCGAGGAAACCGGCCTCAACCTTCTTGCCCGGGTCCCACTTCGACTGGACGCCGTTGATGATCGTGCTCACCGGCCGAAGGGCCACCTCCTGCCCGCCGCGGTCGACGACGATCGCGGCCTGCCGGTCCCGGTTGTCGCGGATCAGGTTCTGCAGGTGCTTCCAGTCGGTGATCCGGGTGCCGTTGAAGGAGACGATCCGGTCCCCGGCCTGCAGCCCGGCCTGCACCGCCGGGGTGGGCGGATCACCGGGCAGGCACTCGTTCTGGTTGGGCCGGTCGGCGGGCACGACGCACTGGCTGACGGTGCCGACGACCGGCTGCGGCTGGTTGATGCCGTGGATCCCGATCACCCCCCAGAGGATCAGGAAGGCGAGGATCAGGTTCATGGTCGGCCCGCCGGCCATCACGATCAGCTTCTGCCAGGTCTTCTTCTGATAGAAAAGCCGCCCGTCGTCCTCCGGCTTGATGTCGGCCCACTCGGCCTCCCGGCCGGCGCTGATCAACGAGGCCAGCGGGTTGGCCGAGGTGCCGGAGTTGCGCACCCGGCCCGTGGTCTTCTCCGGCGGGTACATCCCGATCAGCTTGACGTAGCCCCCCAGGGGGATGGCCTTGACGCCGTATTCGGTCTCTCCGCGCCGAAACTTCCACAGCGTCTTGCCGAAGCCCACGAAGTATTCGGTGACCTTCACCCCGAAAAGCTTCGCGGGCACCATGTGGCCGACCTCGTGCAGGGCGATGGAGGCCATGATCAGGGCGAAGAAGAGGATCGCTCCGCCGAGGTAGACCAGCGTGTCCATGCGCGCCCGTTACTCCTTGTTGCCGGCGGTGAGTTGGTCGGCCCGCTGCCGGGCCCACTGGTCGGCGGCGAGCACGGTGGGCACCGTGACCCGGTCCGATCCGACCAGCCTCGATCCTACGCCGTCCCCGGTAGCGTGCGGTTCGTTCGCGGCCGGCGCGAGGTGCTCCTCGAGCACCGAAGCGATGGTGTCGACGATGTCGAGGAAGCCGATCCGGCCCTCGCAGAACGCGTCCACGGCGACCTCGTTGGCGGCGTTGTACACCGCCGGCGCGGTGCCCGCGGCCGATCCGGCGCGCTTGATCAGCTCGATCGCCGGGAACGCCTGGTGGTCGATCGGTTCGAAGGTCCAGCTGGTCGCCCTCGTCCAGTCGCAGGGGTACGCCGCCCCGGCGACCCGATCCGGCCAGGTCAGGCCGAGCGCGATCGGCAGTTTCATGTCCGGCGGGGAGCACTGGGCCATCGTCGACCCGTCCACGAACTCCACCATCGAGTGCACGATCGACTGCGGGTGCACCACCGGTTCGATGTCGGCCAGCTCGACGTCATAGAGCAGCGCCGCCTCCAGCACCTCCAGCGCCTTGTTGACCAGGGTCGCCGAGTTGATGGTGATCACCCGGCCCATGTTCCAGGTCGGGTGCTGCATCGCCTGCTCGGGCGTGACGTCGGCCATCCGCTCGCGCGTCCAGCCGCGGAACGGGCCGCCGGAGGCGGTGACGATCACCTTGCGCACCTCGTCGCGACGGCCCGCGCGCAGGCACTGGGCGATCGCCGAGTGCTCGGAGTCGACGGCCACCAGCTGCCCGTCGTCGGCGGCGTCGGTGACCAACCGGCCGCCGATCACCAGGGACTCCTTGTTGGCCAGGGCGAGGGTGGTCCCGGCGGCCAGGGTGGCCAGGGTCGCGCCGAGCCCGGCGGCCCCGGTGATCCCGTTCAGCACCACATCGCACCCCTCGGCGGCCAGCTCGGTGGCGGCGTCGGGGCCGGCCAGGATCTTCGGCAGGGTGGTGTCTCCGGTGCCCCACCCGCGCAGTTTCGCCTCGGCGTACAACGCCAGTTGCAGGTCCTGGGCCGACTGGGCGCGGGACAGCGCGACCACCCGGGGTCGGTGGTCGAGCACCTGTTGGGCGAGTAGCGGGATGTTGCTGCCCCCGGCGGCCAGGCCGACGACGCGGAACGAGTCGGGTCGCTCCCCGATCACCTCCAGCGCCTGGGTGCCGATGCTGCCGGTACTGCCCAGAATGATCACCTCACGCACCCGACCAGTCTGGCAGAGCGGACCTATTCGAAGTGGTGCACGCGAGAGTCGATGCCCGGATAGCGCTCGGTGATCTGGTGCACGACCTCGACCGGACCCTTGAGCGGGCGACCTGACCGGTCGGTGGCCCGACCCCTCGCCTCCCAGAGGACTCCTTTTCGCATTCCTTTCAGGGCGCTGGCCTCGCCTGGAAGCGGGACCGGCGCCGGTTCGTCGAACCGCTGGGTGCGCCGCGACCAGAACACGACCACGGCTCCATCGCTGTCGGTGCCCACGTCCGCGTGTTGCACCGCCTTCGTCCCGGTCCCCGCGGCCGACGGTTCACCCTGCAGCCGGTGCACATCGCCCCGCCAGACCTCCCGCCCCTCGGCCAGATCGATCGCCGAGACCTGGCTCCGGTAACTGCCCGTCCCGTTGAGCAGCAGCAGATCCTCGGCGAGAGAGTAGGACGACAGCTCGCCGTAGAGGGCGATCGGAATTCGCGTGGTCTGCAGCCGAACCGGCGGCGGGGGCGGCGGCTCAGGAGCCGGCGGCGGGGACTTGCGGGTGCATCCTGCGACGCCCAGCGCCAGCGCTCCCGCCAACAGCGTGCGCCTGGCCAACCCCATGCAAACTCCTCGTTCGATCCGTCCACGGTAGGGAATCGGGGGTTCGTGGGGCCTCGTCTCAGCGCGGCCGCAGCATCGCGGAGACCTCGGTGCGCAGCCGGGTCAGCACCGCGGCGAACGCGTCCCCGGGGCAGGTGGACGGGCTCACGTCGCGGTGCCCGACGATCGCCTCGGGGCCGAGCTGATAACTGTCGCAGAGCCAGGCGACCAGGTCGACCAGGGCTTCCCACTGCTGCTCCGGCGGGCGCTCGCTGTGGTAGGTGCCCTCGTTCTCGATCCCGATGCTGCGGTCGTTCGCACCCTTCGCCTGGGCTCCCTCCACGAACCGGTCCCGGCGCCTGGCGGCGTTCAACGATCCGTGCCGACCCTCCAGCACGAACCCGCCGCGACTGATGGTGAAGTGCTGTCCGCTGTCGGACCAGCCGTTGCTCTGCATGTGGTGCTTCTGCACCGCCCGGGCCAGGGTGAGCGCCTGGTCTCTGGACAGGTCCGCGACGTTGGGGGTTTCGGTGTGGTGGATGACGATCTGGGCCGGTTCCCGCTTGATGACGTCTCCCCCGGAGGTGGGGAAGGTGGCGCCCCATTCGTCGGTGCTGATGATCCTCGGTTCCGGCACCACCCGCTCCGCTTTGGGGGTGCTGCAGGCGGCCAGCAGCGCAGCGGCGGCTCCGACCAGCACGGTACGCCGGGCGAACCGGGTTCGGTCCATCAACGCACCAGCCCCAGCGTCTTCCCGGGATCGGTCGCCGAGGCGACCCCGCCGCCGACGGCACGCTGCTCAAGGTGCAGGTGGCACCCATCCGGGGCGCCCAGGTCGCCCACCTCCCCGATCGGCGTCCCCACCTCGACCCGTTGCCCGTCGGTCACCTGCACCCGCTGCACGTGACCGACGATCAGGTCGGCCCGCTCGGTCCGGATCCGGAACGCTTTCGACCCGTACGCCGACCCCAGACCGCCGAGCACCACCCGACCGGAAACCCCGGCGTACAAGGGATTCCCGCAGGGAATGGCGACGTCGATTCCGTGGTGGAATCCCTGTCTCCCCGGGCATCGCGAATCGTGGTCGTAGTAGGGCGCCTCGGTGCAGCCGAAGCCGATCATCACCCGGTGCTTCCCGGCATACCAGTGGGATCCGTAGCGGGTCTGGTCGTTGCTGAAGAACCGCCAGCGCGGGTCGGCCGAGGGTTCTCCGCTCGGTGTGGCCGACGGCCCGGGCGAGGCGGTCGTGGTCGTCGCCGAGGGCCGCGGGGATGGGGTGGTGCCGGTGGCCGAGGGTGTGCTCGGAGCCGACGGGGGCTGCGGCGCCGGCCCGGTCTGTGGCTCCTGTGCGGGGCCGCAGCCGACCAGCAGGACCGTCAGCAGGGGTGCGGATCGAGCGCCGAACATGAGGGAAGGTTAACGAGCCGGCCCAACCCGGCCGGCGTGCATCCCTTCCCCTGCGGCCTCGGTTGTGGCTAGGTTCGATCCCACATCTCGGACACCCCCCGAGTCTCGACCACCCCCGAGCCGACACCCCAACAAGGAGATTCATGCATTCCCACACCCTCAGAAGGGGCGTGCTTGCGTGCGTGGCAGCGGTCGCGATGACCCTGCCCGCAGTGGCCGCCCAAGCCGCCCCCAGGGCCGAGGCCCCCTCGACGCCGGTGCCGTTCGCCCCGGTCGAGGGGGAGGTCAACAGCTATGTGATCAACACCGCCAAGGCCAACCCGGGCAAGGCGAAGCAGGCCGAGCGAGCGGTCGCCGCCGCCGGTGGCACCGTGGTGCAGTCCTGGCCGCAGATCGGCGTGGTGATCGCCCACTCGACCCACTCCGACTTCCTGGGCAAGATCCGCGCGGTCAAGGGCAACGTCGTCGAGTCCGCCGGCCCGACCCGGACCGCTGCGGTGTCCGAGGGCACCCCCGGCACCGGCGGTTTCCGCTCCCTCGGCGTACAAGAAGAAGCCGCCGTTCACCAACGGTGACGCGCCCGCTCCGGCGCCCTCCCCCGCGACCGGTGCCGGTGATCGGATGGAGTCCCAGCAGTGGGACCTGCAGCAGATCAACGCCGACAAGGCCCACCAGATCACCGACGGTTCGCGCAACGTGCTGGTCGGCGTGCTCGACTCCGGCATCGACCCCGATCACCCCGACCTGGCGCCGAACCTCGACCGCGCCACCTCGGTCAGCTGCACCGGCGCCGGTCAGCCGAACCAGGGGATGATCGACGGGAAGGCCGCCTGGGAGGACACCACCTCCTATCACGGCACCCACGTTGCGGGCACCATCGCCGCCGCCCGCAACGGCACCGGCATCGTTGGTGTCGCCCCGAACGTGCGAATGGCGTCGGTGAAGGTGGTCAACGACGACGGGTTCATCTATCCCGAATATGCCATCTGCGGCTTTGTCTGGGCGGCCGAGAAGAACATGGACGTGACCAACAACTCCTACTTCATCGACCCGTTCGAGTTCTGGTGCGGTGACCAGCCCAACCAGGCGGCCGCCAAGGAGGCTGTCCGTCGGGCCGTCGACTATGCCACCGGCAAGGGCGTGGTGCACGCGGCCGCCGCCGGCAACTCGTCCTATGACCTGGCCAACAAGACCACCGACGACACCTCGCCGAACGACAGCACGGCCGTCACCCGCACGGTGAACTCCACCTGCCACGACATCCCGACCGAGCTCGACGGAGTGGTGACGGTGTCCTCGACCGATCAGGCCCGGGTCAAGTCGCCGTTCTCCAACTACGGTAACGGCGTCATCGACGTGGCGGCTCCGGGCAGTCGGATCCTGTCCACCATGCCGATGGACGATCCGTCTCGACCGGGGTACGCCCTGCTGAACGGCACCTCGATGGCGTCCCCGCACGTCGCCGGTGTGTTGGCGCTGATGAAGTCGGTCAACCCGTCGGCCACCCCCGCCCAGCTGATCGCGCAGCTGCGCCGGCAGGCGACCGACACGCCGTGCCCGGCGACCTGTCCGCCGCAGCCGCCCCGCTATCCGCAGGTGCAGACCTGCACCGGCACGCCCGCCTACAACGGGTTCTACGGTGACGGCATCGTCGATGCGTTGAAGGCGGTCCAGTCGGCCCGCTGACCCAGCGGAAACACCTGTCGACCGAGGCGGCGGGGTCGGTCTGCGGACCGGCCCCGCCGCTTTTCGGTGCCGGGAGACGATTCAACCGCGCGGCAACTCGGGCAGCGACCCGCGATAGACGCCCGTGCCGGGGTCGAGCAGGATGTCGCTGGCGATGTGCCGGTTGACCGGGTCGAGCTGGGAGAAGTGGTTGCGCCCGGCGACGATCAGGGCGTACACCATCGGGTTCTTGGTGGCCTTGCGCATCCGGCGGATGGTGGGCGCGGTGTTCGCGTCGCCGCCCTCGATCACCCAGATCGGGCTGCGCACGTCCTCCAGCCAATAGCCGGGCGAGCGCGGCCGGTTCTCGGTCTGGTCGGCCTGGTCATAGGGCTGCCGCTCCCGATAGTCACGGACGTCCCACACCGGACCGAAACAGAACACGGCGCGGAACCGGTCGGTGCTCTCGCTGGTCAGCAGCGCCAGCCCACCGCCGGTGGAATAGCCGACCAGATAGATCCGCTTCGGGTCGATCGTCGGCTGGGCGGCGAGGAAGTCGGCGGCGGCCAGCACGTCGTCGACCTCACCGAGGTTCATCTCCTTGCGGCCCGGGTTGCCGTTGGCGCCGCGCAGGCTGGGCACCATCATCGTCACCCCGGCCCGGCGGAAGGCGGCACCGGTCATGTCCTTGTCCGCCGGCTGGTCGCTCCACACGTCGCCGATCGTGTTCGTGTCACCACCGCCGAGCCAGATCACCGCGGGATGCTTGCCGCGATCCGGCAGCGGGGTCAGGTAGGCCGACAGGTCCCCCACCTGCGAGGGGTAGGTGATCCGCTCGAACACCCCGGCGGGCGGCTCGGGTGGGGGTCCGGGGGTGTTGAAGTCGGCGATCAGCTGGGTCCGCAGGGCGGCCCGGGTCTGGGCGAGCGAGGTCTTCGGCTGGGGCACCTTCACCGCCGGGCGGATCAGCGGCGGGGACTTTCGCACCGGTGCCCGTCGGACCTTTCCCAGCACCATGGCCCGCACGGTCGGACGATCGGCGGGCTCGCCCATCGGCTCGGAGCCGAGTCCACCAGCTCCCACCTCGGTCACCTTGGTGGCGTCCTGGACCGGAGCGAACAGCACCATGAGAGCCAGCGCGAGCACTGAGATGAGGACTGCACGCACGGGTGGAACTGTAACGCCCAGTCAAGATGCCAGCCTCGTCACGTTGCTAGCCTCCGGACATGAGCCGCGAGTTCCTGGAGATCGAGTCCCTCGACAGCTTCGACGAGCACCTGCGGCACACCAGGACGCTGCACGGCTGGTTCCTGCAGTCGGTGGACCTGAGCGAGCGCGGCGCCGCGCTGTCCCGGGTCGACCCGGCCGGGGCGGTCTTCCTGGGTTGCCAGCTCGAGCCGGCGGTGGCCGAGGACCTGACCCGCCGCGGCGCGCTGATCTTCCCGCGGTTGAGCGGGGTGCCGTTCGACCCCTATCGCGCGGGTCTCTACAGCGCCGAGGAGCTCTATGACACCCCGCGCTACGAGGACAGCCTGGACGCCCGGGTGTACGCCTGGACCCGCGCGGCCGGGCCCGTCCCGCCGCTGCCGGACACGCTGGCCACCGCGCTGCACGATCACGCGATCACCGATGCCCTGGACGAGGTGCACCTGGATTCCGCCCGGGTGGTCGGTGTGATGGGCGGGCACGCGCTGCGCCGCGACGACCCGGCGTACGCCGAAGCCGCTCGGCTGGGGCGTACGCTCGCCGAGCGCGACCGGGTGGTGCTCACCGGTGGCGGCCCGGGCGCGATGGAGGCGGCCAACCTGGGCGCCTGGTTCGCCGGGCGTGCCGAGGAACTGGAACAGGGCCTGACCGAGCTGGCTGAGGTGCCGTCCTTCCAGCCCGATACCGGAGCCTGGGCACGGGTCGCCCTGGAACTGCGGCACCGCCACCCGGCCGCAGGGACCACGCTGTCGATCGGCATCCCGACCTGGTTCTATGGCCACGAACCGCCGAACGTGTTCTGCACCCACATCGCCAAATATTTCGCGAACGCGCTGCGCGAGGACAGCCTGCTGCACCGCTGCCGGGGTGGGCTGATCGTGCTGCCGGGGGCGGCCGGCACGGTGCAGGAGATCTTCCAGGCGGCCACCGGCAACTACTACGCGGCCGACGACGACCAGGTCGCCCCGATGGTGCTCGTCGGCCGGGAGCACTGGACCGAGCGGCTGCCCGCCTGGCCGCTGCTGCGGGCGCTCGGCGAGGGCCGCGAGCTGGGTCGCCGGCTGCATCTCGCGGACACCTTGGTCGACGCCGTGGCCGCGCTCGGCGACCAGCCGTAGGGGGACCTGCTTGGCCAGCGTGGTTGCGCACGCCGCGCCAAGGCAGCCCGTCCGGTCGACCGGCTCCCGGCCCAGGTCGCCGAGACAGACTCACGTCCTGAATGCACGGGCACGCGCGACACGCTGCGCGTGGAGCCAGGAACTCGACGTGCCCATGTGGCTTGACCACTGGTGGCCGACTCCCGGCACCCGGGCCACCGGGCGCCGCAACACCGCCGAGCGGCTAGTCGTCCGCGACGGCTCGTTGCGGCCGTTGGAGTCCCCGGCCGCGGGCCGTGAGTGGACGTTCCCGGAACCGTGGAGCACTCGTCGCGTCACCGCCACACCCTTGTCCGAGGTGGTCACCATCAGCCGGCACGTGCAGGTCGGGCGGCTCGACACGTGGCTGTGCGATAACGCCCTCGCCGAACTGGGCGACGCGCGAACACCTGCGCCGACGGAGGTCGATGCGGCGGGACGGTCGGCACAACGCTTCGTCGTCGAAGTGCTCGCACGCTCCGAGTCCTGCGTGAGCGCGCCCCTGATGGTCACGGTCGCACGAAGTCTGTTCGCCCGTTCCGCCGGACTCCACGGGTGTCGCGCGCCGGGAGAGGTCGTCGAGGCAGTCACGATCTTGACGTCGATGGCGGATTGGGGCCTGACGTGCTCGACCGTGGAGCAACCCAGCAACGAACTCACCGAAGAAGCCCGGAAGCTCGCTGACCTCCGGGGACCCTGACCTCAGGCTCAACATCGACATCGCCTGACCGAGCTGCAACGTTGCTGAACCTCATCGTGGTCACGGCTCGTGCGGACGCGTCCCTGTGCAGGCTCTGCGAATCAGCCCAGCGCCAGCCGCGCCCGCACGTCACCGAGCCCGCGGGCCAACAGGATCTCCCCGCGCCGGTCGAGCTGCCCCCACCGGTTCGCCGCAGTGTCCCAGCGGCGCCACAGCCGCAGATCGCAGTCGACGGTGACCTCCGCCGGTTCCCCCGGCGCCACCTCGGCGGCGGCCCAGCCGACCAGGCGTACCGGCTCGTCGTCGCGTTCGGGCTGGAAGTAGGCCTGCACCACCTCGCGGGAACTCCGCTCGCCGGTGTTGTCGATCCGCACGCGCACCCGGGGCGCCTGCTCCCCCGGTTCGAGGCGCGCGTCGGCGTACTCCCAGCTGGCATAGCCGAGCCCCTCGCCGAACCAGTACGCCGGTTCCGGCGCCAGTCCGTAGGGGGCAAATCCCCGGTGGCCGACGAACCGGCCGTCGCTGTAGTCCAGGCCGCGGCGGTCGTCGGGTTCGACCTGCCAGGCCGGAGCGGCACCGTCGGCGCTGGGCCAGGTGGTGACCAACCGGCCGGCTGGCTCCAGTTCCCCGAGCAGTGCCGCGGCGACCGCATGCCCGCCCTCCTGCCCGGGCAGTCCGATCACCACGATGGCGTCCACCTCCTCGGCCCACGGGGTCAGCACGGGGGTGGCGGAGTTGACGATGACGACGGTCCGCCGGGCCGCGGCGGCGACGGTGTGCACCAGTTGGTCCTGCTCCCCGGGCAACCGCAGCGTCTCCTTGTCGATCGCCTCGGTCTCGTCCTGTTCGGTGAGCCCGACGACCACCACCGCGACGTCGGCCGCGGCCGCCGCCTCGGCCGCCTCGGCGAGCACCTGCTCGACGGGCCGCGGGGCGGGACGGGCGATCAGGGTCTTGGTGCCGAGCCCGGAGGCGATCACCTCATCCAGCTGGTCGTGCCCGCTGGTCTGATCGGCTACTCCCTCGGCCGGCCGGATCTCCAACCAAGCTTCGATTTCGGTGCCGGCGGCCAGCTCCCGCCGCTGCTGCCAGTGGGGCGGTTTGAAGTGCGCCTCACCCGGGTCGTGCCCGGACACCTTCAACAGCACGTCCTCCTCGTGCTCGCCCACCCGCACCTGCCACCTGCCGGTTCCGCGGACGCCGACCTCGGCCGGTCCGGACTGTTGCACGGTGGCGCGGATCCGGGCGTACGCCACCGGCCGCGGGGTGCTGTCGTCCTGGCCGACGGAAAACTCGCCGAGGTCGTAGTGGTGGGACTCCATCAGCGCCCGGTCGGCGTCATAGAGCTCCACCAGCATGCCCGGTTTTCCTTCGTGGGTGACGAATTCTCCGGTCGCCGGGACCGGGCGGCGGCGGATCTCGACCCCGTCGCAGACGCTCACCGACACCCCGGCGGCCCGCAGGCCCTCGGCGATGGAGACCTGGTGCGGCGGGTTCACCTTGGCCGATCCGCCGCCCATGCACACGGTTTCGGTACCGTGCCGTCCGATCAGGGCGAGGCGTACGCCGCAGTGCAACGGAAGCAGGGAATCGCGGTTGCGGAGCACGGTCATGCCGGCGGCGGCGAGCTCGATCAGCTCGCGGCGTCGCTGCGCCGAGTCCGGGGCCGGCACGGTCTGCGACCACTCGCGGTGCTCACCGAGGGCACCGGTGCGTTCCGCCAGCCGGAGCAGGCGAAGCACCTTGTCATCGATACAGGTCTCGGCGACCTCGCCCGCCTCGACAGCCGCGACCAGCCGCTCCCCCCAGGGGCCGTCGGGGCCGGGCATCACCAGATCCATCCCGGCATTGGCCGGCGCGACGGTGGACTTGGTGGCCAACCAGTCGGACATGATCAGCCCGTCGAAGCCCCACTCGTCCTTGACGATTTCCTGCTGAACAACGGAATGCTCGGTGGCGAACACCCCGTTCACCCGGTTGTACGCCGACATCATCGACCACGGCCGGGCCTCGGTCCAGGCGATCTCGAACGGCAGCAGATAGACCTCCCGGAGCACGTCGTCGGCGACCCGGGAGTCCATGAAGTTGCGGTCGGTCTCCGACTCGTTGGCAACCAGGTGTTTCAGGCAGGCTGCGACCCCGTGCGCCTGCATCCCACGCACGTACGCCGCGGCCAGCTTTCCGGTGAGCAGCGGGTCCTCGCTGTACGCCTCGAACAGCCGGCCCCCGAGCGGGGTGCGGTGCAGGTTGATGGTCGGTCCGAGCACGGTGTGGATCTGCTGGCGCTCGGCCTCCTGACCGAGGATGTCACCGACCCGCTCCAGCACCGTCACGTCCCAGCTGGCGGCCAGCAGGGTGGCGTTGGGCATCAGCACCACCCGATTCCCGCCGGTGAACCGCAGCCCGCGCACCCCGGTGGGGCCGTCGGAGAACGCCAGCTTCCTCAACCCGACCGCGGGTTCGGCGTACAGGGTGAAGAAGTCCTCGCCGGTGAGAAGCCGCACCTTCTGGCGCAGGTCGAGTCGGGAAAGCAACTGGTCCAGATCGGCGGAGGTGGCGGTCATCAGACACTCCTTCGTGGCGGACCTCCATTGTCGACGCTCGCCCGACCGATCGGTCAAGCGCCCGCCATCCGGTCAGGACTCGACCAACCCCTCCACCCCACCAAGGGAGGTGACCACCGCGCGGGTCCGGCGCTCCGCCTGCTGCAGCCGGGCCCGGTCCCCGCGGCCCTCGCGCAGGTCGGCGTTCACCAGGGAGAGCCGGGCAGGATGACCGGGTGCATAGCGGCTGACCAGGGTGGGCAGGTATTCGGCCCGGACGACCTTGAACCGGCCGGGTTCTGTTTCCTCGAACGAAAAGCGCGCAGTCACCCCTTCGTAGCCAGCGGGGCGTTCCGCGCTGTGTTGGGCGACCAGGTTGCCCAGGCCATAGACGACCCACTTGCCGTTCACCCGGGTCCACGGCTGCACCACGTGCACGTGGTGGCCATAGACCAGATCCACGTCCGGGGAGGCCGTCAGCCGTTCGGCCAATCGGCGTTGCTGGTCGTTGGGCTGGTGCTGGTATTCCTCTCCCGCGTGCATGGCGACCAGCACGATCTCGGCCCCGTCGGCGCGGGCGGTGCGTGCCCGCGCCAACAACTGGTCGATGTCCAGGCCGGGCACCGACCACGGCTTGCCCGCCGGTCGCGGCACGTCGTTGGTGCCGTAGGTGCCGGTGACGACCGCGATCCGCACCCCGGCCGCGGTGGTGAACACCGGCGGGTGGTCCGCCTCCTGCTGGGTGCGGGCGGTGCCGCTGTGCTTCAGCCCGGCGGCGTCCATGGCGTCGAGGGTGCGGACCAGCCCGGGCCACCCCGCATCGAGTGAGTGGTTGGACGCGGTGGTGCAGAGCCCGTAACCGACCGCGCGCACCGCGGTCAGTGTCTGCGGCGGGGCGGCGAAGCTCGGATAGTAGGTGTAGGGACCGCCCCGTGGCGCCAGTGGCACTTCGTTGTGGCAGACCGCCAGATCCGCCGCCTGGACGACCGGGCGTACGCCGGCCAGCAGCGGCTCGAAGTCGAGGTCATCGGCGCCCCGACGCCCGGCCCTGGCCGCGTCCTCGCGGGCTCCGAAGACCAGCGTGTTGTGCCACAGGAGGTCGCCGTTCAGCACCACGCTGGCCCGCCGCGGCCCCGGAGCGGGCGTGGGGCCCGGGGTCTGGCCGGGGCCCGGGGCCGCCGAGGCTGTTCGCACCGGAGTCCCCGGAGCGGCGCCCGGGCCCGGGTCGCCGCCCGGCCTGGCCGGGCTGCTGCACGCCGCCAGCAGCAGCACCGCAGCGAGCGCGCACGAACGATGAACAGACCCCCCAGCCATGCCCGCACCTTAGGCACGGCCGGGGTCGCCTGCCGGTGATCCTCAGACCGTGACGGTGTCCCGCTGGCCCCCGGGGGCGTTGTTCAGCCGCTCCTCGGCGTTGCCGAAGGTGCTGGCGTCATAGACCTGCTGGTCGAGCAGGCCGTTGCGCTTGGCGACGATGGTCGGGACCAGCGCCTGCCCGGCGACGTTGGTGGCGGTGCGCATCATGTCCAGGATCGGGTCGATGGCCAGCAGCAGGCCAACCCCCTCCAGCGGCAGCCCCAGCGTGGTCAGGGTCAGCGTGAGCATCACCACGGCACCGGTCAGCCCGGCCGTGGCGGCCGACCCGATCACCGAGACCAGCGCGATCAGCAGATAGTGCTGCAGACCCAGCGGTACGCCGAACAGCTGGGCGATGGTGATCGCGGCCAGCGCCGGATAGATCGCGGCGCAGCCGTCCATCTTGGTGGTCGAGCCGATCGGCACGGCGAAGGAGGCGTACTCCTCGGCGACGCCCAGGTTGCGGGTGGTAACCCGCTGGGTGAGCGGCAGCGTACCGACCGAGGAGCGCGAGACGAACGCGAACTGGATCGCCGGCCAGGCGCCGGCGAAGAACTTCACCGGGTTCAGCCCGTGCGCCCACGCGAGCAGCGGATAGACCACGAACAGCACGATGGCGCAGCCGAGATAGACATCCAGGGTGAAGATCCCCAACGGTGCGACCAGGTTCCAACCATAGCTGGCGACGGCCTTGCCGATCAGTGCGGCCGTGCCGATCGGGGCGAGGCGGATCACCCACCAGGTGAGCTTGGAGAAGATCTCCAGCACACCCTCGGAGAAGCGCAGCACCGGGTCGGCCTTCGGGCCGACGGCCAGCGCGGCGGCGCCGACGAAGATGCCGATCACGACCAACTGCAGCACGTTGAACGACAGGCCCTTCGAGGAGCTCTCCAGGCCGAGCACGTTGGCCGGGACAATCGACTGCAGGAAGTCGAGCCAGCTGCCGGAGCTGCTCGGCGCCTTGCCGGTGGCGAGGTCGAGCTGTGCGTTGCGGCCCGGGTTGGTGAGCAGGCCCAGCACGATGCCGATGGTGACCGCGATCGCGGAGGTGATGGCGAACCAGATCAGCGTCTGCACCGCCAGCCGGGCAGCGTTGGCGACCTGGCGCAGGTTGGCGATGGAGACGATGATCGCGGTCAGCACCAGCGGGACGACCACCACCTTGAGCAGCTGCACGAAGATGGTGCCGACGGTGGTCAGCGTGGTGGTGAGCCAGGCGAGGCTCCAGGTGCGGGCGACGAAGCCGAGCACGATGCCGAGGGCCAGACCGATCAGGGTCTGCGCCCAGAACGGTACGCCGCGGCGCCCGGATTTGACCGAGCCGGGCTCGGTCGCGGTGCCGCGCTCGTTCGAGGTGGAAGATGACATGGGAAATGCTCCGAAGGTGTGAGGGGTCGATGAGGGGTCAGGACAGCGGCAGCGCTCGACACACGGCACTGGCGGTCAACGCCAGATCGACGTAGCGGCGCCACCACAGGCCACCGCGGACATACCCGGTCACACCGAGGCCAACCTCGGCCGGTTCGGAATCATTCCCGGCGAGGCTCAGATCACCCCGAGGCTCAGATCACCCCGAGGCTCAGATCACCCCGAGGCTCAGATCACACCGAGGGCGAGCACGGCGTCGGCGACCTTGGTGAAGCCGGCGATGTTGGCCCCGGCGACGTAGTTGCCCGGAGTGCCGTATTCCTCGGCGGTCTCGGCGCAGTCGTCGTGGATACCGGTCATGATCTCCTGCAGCCGCTGCTCGGTGTGCGCGAAGTCCCAGGCGTCGCGGGAGGCGTTCTGCTGCATCTCCAGCGCCGAGGTGGCCACCCCGCCGGCGTTGGCGGCCTTGCCCGGCCCGAACAGCACGCCGCCATTGAGCAGCACCTCCACCGCCTCCGGCGTACACGGCATGTTCGCGCCCTCGGCCACGGCGCGGACCCCGTTCTTGAGCAGGGTGCGGGCGTGGTCGGCGTCCAGCTCGTTGTGGGTGGCACACGGCAGCGCCACGTCGCAGGGCACCTCCCAGACCGAACCGCGGCTGCTGAACTTCGCCGAGCCGCGCCGGTCGGCGTACGCCGTCAGCCGCGCCCGCTCGACCTCCTTGACCTGCTTGAGCAGGTCGAGGTCGAGGCCGTCCTCATCGACCAGATAGCCCGAGGAGTCGGAGCAGGCGACGACGGTGCCGCCCAGCTGGGCGGCCTTCTCGGCGGCGTAGATCGCCACGTTGCCCGAGCCGGAGACCACCACCCGGCGCCCATCGAGGTCCTCGCCGTTGGCCTTCAGCATCTCCTCGGTGAACATCACCGTGCCATAGCCGGTCGCCTCGGTGCGGACCAGCGACCCACCCCAGGTGAGCCCCTTCCCGGTGAGCACGCCGGCCTCGTAGCGGTTGGTGATCCGCTTGTACTGCCCGAACAGATAGCCGATCTCGCGGCCGCCGACGCCGATGTCGCCGGCGGGCACGTCGGTGTACTCACCGATGTGGCGATAGAGCTCGGTCATGAACGACTGGCAGAAGCGCATGATCTCGCCGTCGGAGCGGCCCTTGGGGTCGAAGTCGGAGCCGCCCTTGCCACCGCCGATCGGCATCCCGGTCAGCGAGTTCTTGAAGATCTGCTCGAAGCCGAGGAACTTGACGATGCCGAGATAGACCGAGGGGTGGAAACGCAGACCACCCTTGTAGGGGCCGAGCACCGAGGAGAACTCGACCCGGAAGCCGCGGTTGATCTGCACCCGGTTGCCGTCGTCGGTCCACGGCACGCGGAAGATGATCTGCCGCTCCGGCTCGCAGATCCGCTCCAGCACGGCGGCGTCGGCATAGTGCGGGTTGCGCTTGAGCACCGGACCGAGGCTCTCGAAGACCTCCTTGACCGCCTGGTGGAACTCCCGCTCCCCGGGGTTCCGGGCGACGACCGCGTCGAAGGTCTGCTGCAGCGTGCTGTCCATGGTTCTCCTGTTCGTACGCCCCGTCCGGGTGGTGCGGCGGTCAGTCGTGTTCTGTCGGGTCGCTGGCGGCCAGTTGGCCGCAGGCCCCGTCGATCTCTTGGCCCCGAGTGTCTCGCACCGTCACCGGGATGCCGCCCGTCTCCAACCGGCGGACGAATTCGCGCTCGTCGGAGCGCCGGGAGGCGGTCCACTTCGACCCGGGGGTCGGGTTGAGCGGGATCAGGTTCACGTGCACCCAGCCCCGGCCGCGGGCGCGCAGCACCTTGGCGAGCAGGTCGGCGCGGTGGGCCTGGTCGTTGATGTCGCGGATCAGGGCATACTCGATGGAAACCCGCCGGCCCGTGGTTCGGGCGTACGCCGCGGCCGCGTCGAGCACCTCGTCGACCTTCCAGCGGGTGTTCACCGGGACCAGTTCGTCACGCAGTTCGTCGTCCGGCGCGTGCAGGCTGAGCGCCAGGGTGACCGGGAGCCCCTCGGTGGCGAGCTGGTTGATCCGCGGCACGAGGCCGACCGTGGAGACCGTGATGCCGCGGGCGGAGATGCCGAGCCCGTGCGGCTCGGGGGTGGTCAGCGACCGCACCGCGCCGATCACCGCGCGATAGTTCGCCAGCGGCTCCCCCATCCCCATGAACACCACGTTGTTCACCCGGCCCGGTCCGCCGGCGACCCGGTTGTGGCGCAGCAGCCGGGCACCGTCGGCGATCTGGGACACGATCTCGGCCGTGGACAGGTTGCGCTGCAGCCCGCCCTGACCGGTCGCGCAGAACGGGCACGCCATCCCGCAGCCGGCCTGGGAGGAGACGCAGATGGTGGTCCGCATCCCCCGCCCCGATGATGCGTCCCTCGCAGCGTCGGCCGCGTCGTCGGCGTGATCGTCCGCGCTGCGTACGCCCCGGGCATAGCGCATCAGCACCGACTCGACCAGCGCCCCGTCGTGCAGCCGCCACAGCGTCTTCACCGTGGTTCCGTCGTCGCAGGTGAGCTGGCGTACCGAATGCAGCAGCGTCGGGAAGTACGCCTCGGCGACCGCCTCGCGCTGGGCCGCGGGCAGATCGGTCCAGGTGCGCGGATCCTCCTCGAGCCGCTCGAACCAGTGCCGGGAGAGCTGGTCGGCCCGGAAAGCGGGCAGTCCGGCCTCGCTCAGCGCCGGGCGGCGCTCTTCGACGGCCAGGTCGGCCCAGTGCCGCGGCGGCCTGCCGCGGCGCGGCGCGTCGAACACCAGCTTCAGCGGTTCACCGACACTCATGGCGCCCCCGGGAGCATCAGGAACATCGTCAGCCAGGCGGCCGGGGCGGCGACCACCAGCGAGTCGATGCGGTCCATCACCCCGCCGTGGCCGGGCAGGAAGGAGGACATGTCCTTGATCCCGATGTCGCGTTTGATCAGCGACTCGATCAGGTCACCGCAGGCGCCCACCACGACCAGCACGACGCCCAGGATGATGCCGACCCAGAACGGCGCCTCGAGCACCCAGACGGTCATCCCGACCGCGGCAACGATGCCGAACAGCAGCGAGCCCCCGAACCCCTCCCAGGTCTTCTTGGGGCTGATTCGGGGCGCCATCTTGTGCTTGCCGGCCAGGATCCCGAGCACATAGCCGCCGATGTCACCGAAGCAGACCACCGCGATGAAAGTGATCACCCGGGCCCGGCCCATGTCGTCGGCCAGCATCAACCCGACGAACGAGCCCTGCAGCGGGATGTAGCCGATGATCAACATGCTGGCGGCGACATCGCGAACATAGCCCTGTTCGCCGCCGAACATCCGCCAGACCATGGTCAACAGGGCGGTGATCCCGATCATCGCCAGCATCAGCGTGTTCGACGGGATGTCGAAGTCCGAGCGCCCGGCGAAGTAGGAACCGGTGACGATGCTGAAGGTGCCGAGCACGATCGGCACGATCGCGGCGTGCATCTCGAGCCGCTTCAGCGCCTTGTGCACCTCGACCGCGCCCAGCACGAGGAAGGCGGCGATCATCAGCACGAAGCCGAGCGGCCACCAGAGCAGGCAGGCAACCAGGGCGCCACCGAGGACCACGCCCACGCCGATCGCCGCCGGCAGGTTGCGACCTGCCCGACCGTGGTTGCGCGCCGGGGCGGCTGCTGGGGTCTGCCCAGCCGGGCTGCCCGGCTCCCGCGCCTGGGGTTGGGAGGCGGCCATCACACCTCGAGCAGCTCGGCTTCCTTGTTCTTCAGGACCTCGTCGATCTGGTCGGTGCGAGTCTTGGTCTCGGTCTCGAGCTGCTTCTCGGCCCGGGTCACTTCGTCCTCACCGACCTCCTTGTCCTTGACCAGCTTGTCCATCGCGTCCTTGGCGTGGCGCCGGGCGTTGCGGACCGACACCTTGGCGTCCTCGGCCTTGCCCTTGGCCAGCTTGATGTACTCCTTGCGGCGCTGCTCGGTCAGCTGCGGCAGGGCCACCCGGATGTTCTGCCCGTCGCTGGCCGGGTTGACGCCGAGGTCGGAGTCCCGGATCGCCTTCTCGATGGCGTTCTGGGTGGACTTGTCGAAGGGGCTCACCAGCACCATCCGCGCGTCGACGACCTGGATGGTGGCGAGCTGCTGGATCGGCATCGGCTGGCCGTAGGCCTCGGCCACGATCTTGTTGAACATGGCGGGGTGGGCGCGGCCGGTGCGGATCGCTGCGAACTCTTCCTTCGCGTGCTCGACGGCCGCATCCATCTTCTGCTCGGCCTCACGCATGATGTCAGCGATCACGATGACCGCTCCTTCCTCTTGGTTGGTCGAAGCCCCTCGGGTGGGGACTTTGTTCCGTCTGGGGGGCGGCCTCAGGCGTGCACCCTGGTACCAATCTTCTCACCCTGCACCGCACGCGCGATGTTCCCCTCGGTGTCGAGGTTGAAGAAGATCATCGGCAGCGCATAGTCGCGGGCCATCGAGATGGCGGTCGCGTCGGCCACCTTGAGGTCGCGGGTGAGGAATTCGTCATAGCTGAGCTCGTCGAACATCTTCGCGTCCGGGTTGCTGCGCGGGTCGGAGTCATAGACCCCATCGGTCCCCTGCTTGCCCATCAGCAACACCTCGGCGCCGATCTCCAGGGCCCGCTGGGCGGCGACGGTGTCGGTGGAGAAGTAGGGCATGCCGGAGCCGGCACCGAAGATCACCAGGCGGCCCTTCTCCAGGTGCCGTTCGGCCTTGCGCGGGATGTAGGGCTCGGCGACCTGGCCCATCGTGATCGCGGTCTGCACCCGGGTCTCGATCCCCGCCTTCTCGGAGAAGTCCTGCAGGGCCAGGCAGTTCATCACGGTGCCGAGCATGCCCATGTAGTCGGCGCGGTCGCGCTCCATGCCGCGCTGCTGCAGCTCGGCGCCTCGGAAGAAGTTGCCGCCGCCGACGACCACCGCCACCTGCACCCCGCTGCGCACCACGTCCGCCACCTGCTTGGCGATCGAGGACACCACGTCGGGATCCACCCCGACGCTGCCACCCCCGAACGCTTCCCCGGACAGCTTCAGCAGGACGCGCTTGTACGCCATGGTTCTCCCTCGGTCGGTGGTGACTCCGCCCGAGACTATCCCGTACCCCGGCGGCGACCCCAAACAGCGGGGCCGGGCCCGATTTGCCCGCGAGTATATTAAGTGCTTAACTTAACCCCATGGACCTGGCCACCGAACTGCACGATCTGGTGCTCACGATGGACCGCCAGGCGGCCGAGGTGTTGCGGCCGCTGGGGGTCAACCTGCGCCAGCACGTCGCGCTGACGATCATCGGGGAACACCCCGGACTGACCGGACGCCAGCTCGCCGGTGGCCTGCGGGTGACCGGGGCGGCGGCCAGCGGGATCGTGCGCGGCCTGGTCACCGATGGCTTGGCCGAGGCCGACGCCGCGCCCGGGTCCGGAAATCGGCAGTCGCTGCGGCTGACCCCCGCCGGGACGGAACTGCTGGGGCGTACCACTGGCGCGTTGGGGTCCTCCTTCGACGAGGTGGTACGCCGCAGCGGGCACGACCCCGACCGGCTGGCCGCCGCCCTGCACGACATCCACCAGCAACTGGTCAACGACCCCAAGGAGTCCTGATGCCCATCGTTTCCTTCGCCCTCGCCACCGCCCTGCTCGCCGGACGACTCGGCATACTCGGCTGGCTGCACAAGGTGTCCGACCGCCATCCGGTCCGTGAGGCCGTCAGCGACTACGGGGTGGGGCGGACCGCCGGGACCTTCCGGCTGCTGGGGGCGCTGACCGCCGCCGCGTGGCTGGCGCTGGCCGTGGGCACCTGGTTCGGCTATCCCGACTGGAGCTTCCGGCTGCCGGCCACGTTGATGCTGGCCGGGATCGCGGTGCTGACCGTGCTCACCGCCCTGGTCCCGACCGATCTGGAGGGCGAGAAGCTGACCCTGCGCGGCGGGCTGCACTACCTGTTCGCGATCGCCTCGTTCGGGCTCAGCTACAGCCTGACCGGTGACATCTCGCGGATGATGTTCACCGGGCACCCGATGCTGGTCGCGCTCCACTGGGTGGCGCTGGTCTCGCTGATCCTGCTGTGCGTCTGCCTGGTCCCCCGACTGCGGCGCTGGTTCGGCCTGTTCGAGCGGGTGTTCCTGATCTCGATCACCCTGTTCTTCGCCGTGTACGCCATCGCCAGCCTGCTCGGCTGACTCCCCACCGGGCCGGGCTGGGGTGCCGTCAGCGGTTGACGAGTGCCTCGCAGTCGGCGACCAGCGGGGTCCGCTGCGGGCCCAGCATCTCGACCTGGGTGAACAGGATGCCGATCCGGCGGGTCCGCGGGTTGACCCGAGCGGTGGTACCGGTGCCGCCGTTCCAGCCGTAGGACCCGTCGTCGCGGACCGACCCGCCATACCCCCAGCCCTGCTCACCGGCCAGGAACACGCCCGCCGCGGCGACCTGCTCCGGGGCCCACCTGGTTGCTGAGGAGTTGACCGACCAGCGGCTCGGGGAGCAGCGGTTCTCCTCCGGCCAGCAGCATCCGACCAAAGCGCCGCCAGTCGTCGACGGTGCAGTTCGGGCAGCCACCGCTCGACCGGATCGTCGAGCGCGAGCACCCCGTCGGCCACCAACAGCAGCGCCGCCACGGCGGTGATCGGCTTGGTCAGCGACGCCACCGCGAACAGCGTGTCCGGCGCGATCGGCGTACCCGTTTCCAGGTCTTGTACGCCGACCGCGACCACCTCGGTGTCACCCTCGTGCTGGTACGCCGCCACGCCCCCGGCAGCCCGGCATCGACGTTCCGATCCTGCCCATTCTTTGCTCACGCTTATCGCCCCACTTTCCCGCGACCCCAAGTGGGTGCGCGGGACAATTGGCCAATAAGCGTGAGCGGCATTGGGGCCCAAACTGAAGCGGCGCCGTGGGAGGACCCACGACGCCGCTGTGCTGCGGTTGGGCTCAGCTCACGCGCCGGCCTCGAAGCGGACGAACCGCTTCACGGTGACCCCGGCGGCCTGCAGCTGCTGGCCGACCGACTTCTTGTCGTCGGTGATCGAGGCCTGATCGACCAGGCAGACGTCCTTGAAGAAGGCGTTCACCCGGCCCTCGACGATCTTGGGCAGGGCCTGCTCGGGCTTGCCCTCCTCGCGCGACTTGGCCTCGGCGATGCGGCGCTCGTTCTCGACGACGTCGGCGGGCACCTCCTCGCGGGAGACCCACTGCGGACGCATCGAGGCGATCTGCAGGGCGACCCCGTGCAGCAGCTCGGGGTTGTCGCCCTCGGCCTCGACGAGTACGCCGACCTGCGGCGGCAGGTCGGAGGCCCGACGGTGCAGGTAGGTGGTGGTGGTGCCGTCGAAGTAGGCGGCCTCCTTGAGCTCGAGCTTCTCGCCGATCTTCACCGCGAGCTCGTGGATCGAGTCGGCGATGGTCTTGCCCGAGGGCAGCTCGATCGCGTTGGCGGCCTCGACCCCGTTGGCCTTGGCGGTCTCGACGGCCTTGGCGACCTCGCCGGCCAGGGCGACGAACTCGTCGTTCTTGGCCACGAAGTCGGTCTCGGCGGCGAGCTGGATCAGCGCGTTGCCGGAGCCGGCGACCAGTCCATTGGAGGCCTCGCGGTCGGCTCGCTTGGCGGCCTTGGCCGCGCCCGAGACGCGCAGCACCTCAACGGCCTTGTCGAAGTCGCCGTCGGCCTCGGTCAGCGCCTTCTTCGCATCCATCATGCCCGCGCCGGTGGCGTCGCGGAGCTTCTTCACGTCAGCAGCGGTAATCGCCATGAATGTCCTTTGCTTGTCGTTGCTGGTAGGTCAGTTGGACTCGGACTTCTCGGCCTCGGCGGGCTTCTCTTCAGCAGCCGACTTGTCGGCCTCGGCGGTCTGCGACTCGCCGGCGGCCTCGGCCAGGGCCTTGCCCTGGACGTCGATGCCCTCCTCGGTGGCGGCGGCGCCCTCGGACTGCTGACCGGCGAGCAGCTCGCGCTCCCACTCCGCCATCGGCTCGGCCCCGGACTCGCCACCGGCGTTGCCGCCGGAGCGCGACATCAGTCCGTCGGCGACGGCGTCGGCGACGACGCGGGTGAGCAGGGCGACGGAACGGATCGCGTCGTCGTTGCCCGGGATGGCGAAGTCGACCTCGTCGGGGTCGCAGTTGGTGTCCAGGATGCCGACGATCGGGATCCGCAGCTTGCGGGCCTCGTCAACCGCGAGGTGCTCCTTCTTGGTGTCGACGATCCACACCGCCTGCGGGGTCTTGCCCATGTCGCGGATGCCGCCGAGGTCCTTCTCCAGCTTGTCCTTCTCCCGCTTCAGCATGAGCAGTTCCTTCTTGGTCAGACCGGAACCGGCGACCTTGTCGAAGTCCATGCCCTCCAGCTCCTTGAGCCGGCTGATCCGCTTGGAGATGGTCTGGAAGTTGGTGAGCATGCCGCCCAGCCACCGCTGGTTCACATAGGGCATGCCGACCCGGGTGGCCTGCTCGGAGATGGCCTCCTGGGCCTGCTTCTTGGTGCCCACGAACAGCACCTGACCGCCCTTGGCGACGGTGTCCTTGATGAACGCGTACGCCTTGTCGATGTAGGTCAGCGACTGCTGCAGGTCGATGATGTAGATGCCGTTGCGCTCGGTGAAGATGAAACGCTTCATCTTGGGGTTCCAGCGACGGGTCTGGTGCCCGAAGTGGACGCCGCTCTCGAGCAGCTGGCGCGCAGTGACGACGGCCATGGCCGTTCCTCCTTGTGGCGTGCCCGCTGGGGCGTACGCCGTGTCGGTTGGTTCGGTGCCGGCTCTCGGCACCGCCTGACGCAGTCGCGGATCGGGCACCACCTGTGGTGGACCAACGCCCGAGCGCACCCCAGGGGGCCTGACTGCATGCGAAGTCAACCCGGATGGCCGGGTTGCGGCCCCAAGTCTATGCCCGCGCGCGACGTGGTAACAACTCGAGTTGTCCACAGCTCCGACGGGCCTCGAAGCACTGTCCACAGCCGACGGGTCGGCGGCGAACGATCGGCGCCCGGATCGGCATCGTGACCTCGTGCGGATGCTGCGGCGGACCCTGGGGACGGCCCTGGCCACGCTGGTGCTGCTTTCCGGTTGGGTACGCCCGGCCGCGGCGGTGCCGGCGCCCCCGGTCGTGCCCATCGGACGCAGCCCGCTGGCCGACTCCCCCGCGCCGACCCGGGTGTTCCAGCCACCCGCCAAGCGCTGGCAGTCCGGGCACCGCGGGGTGGACCTGCCCGGCCGCGCCGGCGAGTCGGTGCTGGCGGCCGCATCGGGGCGGGTCACCTTCGCCGGTCAGTTGGCCGGACGTGGGGTGGTGGTGATCGAGCACGGCTCGGTGCGGACCACCTATGAGCCGGTCCAGGGCAGCGTTCGGGTCGGGGACCGGGTGACCGCCGGGCAGCGGATCGGCGTGCTGCTGGCGGGACACGCCGGCTGTGCGGCGGCGGCCTGTCTGCACTGGGGGCTGCGCGCGGGCGAGGACTACCTGGATCCGATGCTGATGGTCGGCCCCGGCAACCCGCGGGTACGCCTGCTGCCCTCCGGGGCGGTCAGCACCGCCGAGCGGCGCGCCGCCGAACGGGCCCGCGCCGCCGCTGCTGCGGCCGCAGCGAGCCAGGTCGGCGGCGGGCCGGCCCCGCCCCCGGGAGCCAGCGGACTGGTCCGCCCGGCCGACGGCCCGATCACCTCGCCCTATGGGATGCGGCGGCACCCGGTGCTCGGGGTGTGGAAGCTGCACGACGGGACCGACTTCGGCACCGGCTGCGGAGCGCCGCTGCGGGCGACCGCTGACGGGGTGGTCAGCGACTCCTACTACAACGCCGGTTACGGCAACCGGCTGCTGATCGATCACGGCGAGGTGCGCGGGCGACGGATCCGCAGCGCCTACAACCATGCCATCCGCTACCTGGTCTCCCCCGGCCAGTCGGTGCGCGCCGGGCAGGTGATCGGGCTGAGCGGCTCAACCGGTTACTCCACCGGTTGCCACCTGCACTTCATGCTCTGGGTCGATGACCAGTTGGTGGACCCGGCGCGCTGGCTGTGAGCTTGGCGGGGCACGCGGCCGATGACCCGGAGCAGCGGGACCATGGACGGCGTGCGTGACTTCTTCAGGCGGCGACGCCCGTCCGCGGCGGAGCCCGCCCCGCCGGACACCGCACCGCCGGACACCGCGCCGGGGCCGGATCGCTGGACGTCCCTGCCCCGCCCACCGGTACCGGCCGCACTGCAGCAGGAACTGGACGCGGTCACCGCCGAGCATGGGATCGGGCGCTGGGTCTGGACCGAGCGCGACTTCCCGGTGCTGGGCTGGCACGACAGCACGCTGTGGGGCTACCGCGTCGAACACTCGGAGCCGGGGTTCACCTTCGGGCCGGTGGATCGGGTGGCCCTGGACCTGGACTACATCACCCGCTGGGTCGATCCGGTGCCACCGAGCCCCTACTTCTCCTTCTGGGTCGCCCCGGTCACCCTGGTCTTCCACGGCGTCACCGCTCTGGAGCTGGACACCGCGATCGACACGGGGACCCCGCGCGCGATCACCCTGGCCGACATCCACCCGGTCCGCGGCGGCTGGCACGTGGAGAGCCATGCGGACTTCGACCTGATGATCGCCGCGGCCGGCTTCACCCAGACCTTCCGGCAGGTTCCCCGGCACCTGTCGGGGCAGACCCTTTCGCTGGCCGAACGCGGCGGGTACAGCTTCGCCGAGGAACCGGTCCGCGACTGACGGCCGCGCCGCTCAGGCCCGCGGGTGCGCCTGCCGGAACGCCTGGCGCAGCCGGTCGCTGGTGACGTGGGTGTAGAGCTGGGTGGTCGCCAGGGACGCGTGGCCGAGCATCTCCTGCACGCTGCGCAGGTCGGCGCCGCCCTCCAGCAGATGGGTGGCCATCGCGTGCCGCAGCCCGTGCGGGCCGAGATCGGGTGCCCCCTGGGTCACCCGCAGCGCCCGGTGCACCACCCGGCGCACCACCCGCTGGTCGATCCGCCCGCCCCGCTCCCCCAGGAACACCGCATTGCCCGACCGATCGGACGCCAGCTCCCCGCGCACGGCCAGCCACGACTCCACCGCCCGCCACGCCGGGCCACCCATCGGCACCGTCCGCTGCTTGTTCCCCTTGCCCAGCACCCGGATCAACCGGCGGTCGGCGTCCAGGTCGGCCAGGTCGAGCCCGCACAGCTCGGCAACCCGGATCCCGCAGGCGTACAACACCTCCAGCATCGCCGCATCGCGTACGCCGACCGGCCCGGGTTCCTCGGCCGCCCGCTCGACGGCTCCCCGCAGCATCGCGGCGGCGTCGCGCTGGGCCAGGGTGGGCGGCAGCCGGCTGGGCAGCTTCGGGGACTTCAGCGCCGCGGCCGGGTCGGTGGGCAGCAACCCGGTGCGATGGCACCACGCGAAGAACACCCGGGCCGCCGCGGCCCGGCGCTGCAACGTCGTCCGCTCGGCCCCGCGACCCTGCTGTTCGGCCAGCCAACTGCGCAGGGAGCGCAACTCGACCTCGGACAGGTCCTCGTGCCCCAGCTCCTGCAGGTGCTGGCACAGTCCGATCAGGTCGGTGCGATAGGCGCGCACGGTGTGCGGTGAGAGGTGCCGCTCCGCGGCCAGATGTCGCTCATAGTCGGCCAGCACCCGGGCGTACGCCTCGCTCAGCTCCTCGGGCTGCGGGTCGGCTCCCTGCGGTTCTGGCACCGGCCCAGTGTGCGACAGGACCACCCCGGGAGCCGGTTGCCATGCCCGAGCAGGGTCGGATCGCGGCAAACCCGTTACGATGCCCGCGAACCTTGAGGAGGCCCGACCCGATGACCCCGCAGACCCCGATCGACGAGCTCACCACCGGCGGCACCGTGCGACCCATCACCCGTTGGGGCACCCCGGTGATGCACGCCCAGACGAAGCCGGTGACCGAGTTCGACGACGAGTTGCGCACCCTGGTCCGCGACATGTTCGCCACCATGGACGCCGCCTCCGGGGTCGGACTGGCCGCGACCCAGGTGGGGGTCGACCTGGCGGTGTTCGTCTACGACTGCCCCGACGAGGACGAGGTCCGCCACGCCGGCGTCATCTGCAACCCCGAGGTGACCCTGCCCGAGGGCAAGGACCGCAAGCTGGAGGCCGCCGAGGAGGGCTGCCTGTCGCTGCCCGGGGCGTACCAGACCCTCGCCCGCCCCGACCGGGCCACCTGCACCGGTCAGGACGCCGACGGCAACGAGGTGACCGTGGTCGGGACCGGGCTGCTCGCCCGCTGCCTGCAGCACGAGACCGACCACCTCAACGGCATCGTCTTCGGCGACCGGCTGTCGGCCCGTTCCCGCAAGAAGCTGTACGCCCAGCACGACGACCTGGCCGAGCGCTATCTCGAGGACTGGCCGATCAGCGCCAAGCAGCCCGCGAGCTGACTCTCACTCGGTGACCCCTCACTCGGTGACCATTGCCGCGGCGGGGCTGACCCGGGCCGCCCGGCCCGCCGGCAGCCCCGAGGCGAGCAGCCCCGCCAGCAGCGCGACCGCGCAGACCAGTCCGATCGTGGGCCAGGGCACGCTGACCGCGACCTGCATCTCGCGACCGATCAAAGCGTACGCCCCGGCGATCCCGTAGCCGATGCCCAGGCCGACACCGACTACCGTGGCGACCCCGCCAGCACCAGCGCTTCCAACCCGACCATCGCACGCAGCTGGCCTCGGGTGAGTCCGAGCGCCCGGAGCAGCCCGGACTCCTGGGTACGTTCCAGCACCGACAGCCCGAGGGTGTTGCCAACGCCGACCAGCGCGATCACCACCGCTACGGCGAGCAGGGCGGTGACGATCCACAGCACCGTCGAGATGATCTTCCCCAGCTCGGCCCGAGCCAGCGCCGGCCCACCGACCTGCAGGCCCTCGATGGCGCCGAGCCTCTCCTCGGTCTGCTGGATGTCGGTCCCCTTGGCGTACTGGATCAGCGCCCCCGTCGGGTGAGGTACGCCCAGCTTCCCCATGGTGGCCTCGGGGGCGGCGGCTCGGCGGCCGCCTCGTCGTCGGAATCGTTCGGCCGGGGGTGCGGCCGGCGCGGGCAACAGCAACTCAATGCTCTGCCCCGGCGCGACACCACGCAGCTGGGCGGCGCTGGGGTCGAGCGCCACCTCGTCGGGGGCGGTGGGCGTGCGCCCCTCGACGAGGTGGGTGCGCGGGTCGAGCTCGGGTACGCCGCGGGCGATCAGCACCCGGACTGCGTTCGCGGGTCACCATCTCGACGACCGTCTCCACGTCGGCGCGGACACCGCTCACCCCGGGCAGCCGGCGGATCGCGGCGACGGTGTCGGGGGTGGCCAGGGACGGGTTGTTGATCATCCGGCCCTCGGCGTCGACGCTGGGGCTGGTCAACCACGGCGGCCGACCCCTCGACGGGCGACGCTCCAGCAGGTCGCTCAGGGCACGGGTGTCCACCCGTGCAGCCCAGGCGGCGGGATCCGCGGACGCTTCCGCCGACGGACGGAATAGCCTCAAGCCCGGGGCGGAAACGCCGGATTCAGCGCATAACAGGCGACGGCTGCCGCGGCGGCCACGTTGAGCGAGTCGATGCCGGCGGCCATCGGGATGATGGCGGCCTCGTCGGCGCCCTCGATCCAGCGCCGGGAGAGCCCCGCCCCCTCGGTGCCCAGCAGCACGGCGACCCGGTCGCCCGGCACCACCCCGGCAGCGACCTCGGCGAGCGGGCGCGCCCCATCGGTGAGGGCCAGCGCGATCGTGCGGAAACCGTGCGTACGCAGCAGTTCCGGCGTGCCGGACCAGTCCTCGAGCCGGGCCCACGGCAGGGAGAACACCGCCCCCATCGACACCTTGATGGAGCGGCGATAGAGCGGGTCGGCAGCCCGCGGGGCGAGCAGCGCACCGTCCCAGCCGAGGCCGGCCGCGCAGCGCAGGATGGCGCCCACGTTGGTGTGGTCGACAATGTCCTCCAGCACCACCAGCCGGCGCAGCGGGAGCAGGTCCTCGACCCGGTGCCGTACGGTCCGGTGCAGTGAGGCCAGCGCCCCACGGTGCACGTGGAATCCGGTGACCTGCTCGGCGAGCGCCTCGGTGACCACGTAGACCGGGGCGTCCGGGTGCCGCTCCAGCACATCGGCCAGCCCCGGCAGCCAGCGTTCGGCGAGCAGGAAGGAGCGCGGTCGATGACCGGCCTCCACCGCGCGGCGGATCACCTTCTCCCCCTCGGCGATGAACAACCCCTGCTCGCTCTCCAGGCTGCGTCGCAGCGAGGTCTCGCGCAGGCGTACATAATCGGCCAGGCGATCGTCGCCCGGATCGGTGATCTCGATCAGCACCCGCGCGACCTACTTCAGCACCAGGTTGATGATCGCGATCACGCCGATCACCACGATGATGATCCGGTACGCCACAGCGGGCAGCTTCCGACCCACCTTGGCTCCCAGCAACCCGCCCAGCGCCGAGCCGACCGCCAGCGCCCCGACATAGGGCCACGACACGGGCGCCACCAGCACGAACACCACCGCCGCGGTCAGGTTGATGATCAGCGCCAGCGCGTTCTTCAACCCGTTCAGCCGCGACCACGGCTCCTCGGGGATCGCCAGGCCGAGAATCGCCATGTGCAACAACCCCTGCGCCGCCCCGAAATAGCCGCCATAGGTCGAGCTGAGCGCGATCATCGGCACCGGCCAGATCGACCGGCGCTTCGGCGGCGGACGACCCTCGGCGGACAACTGTTCGGCCCGGGCCGTCATCTTGGAGGTCAGCCACGGCTGCAGCACCACCAGCACGCAGCCGATCGCGATCAGCACGGGCACGATCGCATCGAACGCGCTCGAGGGCAGCTTCAGCAGCAGCAGCGCGCCGGCGATGCCGCCGGCCAGCGCGGCCGGTCCCAACCGGATCAGCTCGTGCCGCAACGCCTTCACCTCGGGCAGCATGCCGACGGTGCCGGAGATTCCGCCGGCGACCAGGCCGATGTTGTTGGTGGTGTTCGCCATCACCGGTGGAAGCCCGAGTGCGAGCAGCGTGGGAAAGGTGACCAGGCTGCCGGAACCGACCACGGTGTTGATCATGCCGGCCCAGATCCCGGCCAGACCGGCGAGCAGCAGATCGGTCCAGGTCATGACGGTCAGATCGCGCGGGCGCTCCAGCGCCCGTCGGTCCGGGAGATCCGCAGCGGCAGGTCGAAGGTGCTGCTCATCGACTCGTCGGTCAGGGTCTCGTCGATCGGCCCGGCGGCGACGATCCGGCCCTGCTTGAGCAGCAGCGCATGGGTCATCCCGACCGGGATCTCCTCGACGTGGTGGGTGACCAGCACACTCGCCGGGGCAAACTCGTCGGCGGCCAGTTCACTGAGCGTGCGGACCAGCGACTCCCGGCCGGCGACGTCGAGCCCGGCGGCGGGCTCGTCCAGCAGCAGCAGCTCGGGATCGGTCATCAACGCCCGCGCGATCTGCACCCGCTTGCGCTCCCCCTCCGAGAGGGTGCCGAAGGTGCGGTTCGCCAGGTGATCCACCCGCAGTTGGGACATCAGCTCCTCGGAGCGGGCGTGGTCCATCTCGTCATACTGCTCGCGCCAACGCCCCATCACCGCATAGCTGGCCGAGACGATCACGTCGCGCACCGCCTCCCCGCGCGGGATCCGGTCGGCCAGGGCGGCGGAGGTGACGCCGATCCGGGGGCGCAGTTCGAACACGTCGACCGCGCCGAGCACCTCGCCGAGCAGCCCCACCACACCGGTGGTCGGGTGCAGCTGGGCGGCCAGCAGTTGCAGCAGGGTGGTCTTGCCGGCACCGTTCGGTCCGATCACCACCCACCGGTCGGTTTCGTCAACCTGCCAGTCGATTCCGGTGAGCAGGGTCGCCCCACCCCGGACGATGCTGACATCGGCAAGTTCCACGACTGCGGCCATGCGGGCAAACCTATCAACGCCCGGCGGGCTTCCCCACGTCGTGGCCTGCCGCTGGCGTGCGCCGCTAACGTTGGCGGGATGGACACCCTTGCTGCGGTACGCCTGACGGCGCACCTGAACGCCCTGCGGCACACCCCGCTGAGCGCGGAGGTGGCCGCGCGCGCCGTCGTGGGCGAGGACGCCGCGCACCACGTGACCGACCCCGAGGGGCTGCTCGGCCTGGACCCGTTGCGGGCCAGCGAACTCGACGAGGCGTTGCGGGCGGCGCTGTTGCTGGTCGACGCGGACTGGGTGCTGGTGCTGCCGCGGCCCGGCGCGACCGGCGTCCTGGCCGGCCCGCCGGCGCTGAACGCCGCGGCGATCGAGGCGGGTGCGGTGGTGCTGTCGGCCAGCGGCGGGATCGCCTGGCTGCCGCACCGGGTCGGTCCGGCCGTGCAGTGGCAGGTCACGGCCTGCCGCCCGCCGCGGCTCAGTCAGACCCCGGCCGAGGCCGACCGCGCGTTGCGCGAGGTGGTGCTGGCCGCCGGCCGCGAGCTGGCCGAGCTGGAGCTCACCCCGGCCGAGCGACCCGACCTGACCGGGATCGCGCTACCCGCCGGTTACGGCTCGCGGGCCCAGCGGGCCGCCGCCCGCGCCTGGACTCTGCTGCAGGCGTGCGAGGCCGCCCTGGGCGACGACGGCGGCGTACTGCACCTGCACGCCCTCCAGGCCCGCAGCCGCGTCCTGAACGAGGTACGCCGGGCCGCCACCGACGTGCTCTGCGCCGCCGTCAGCTGGACCGGTCGCCAGGGCTAGGCGACCAGGCGTACCCGAACGCAGCGATGGCCGCCCCGACGAGCGGGACGGCCATCGCGGTGCACCAGCGGGTCAGTGGTCCTGCACGTTGCCCTTGGCTTCCTTGGCGTGGTCGCCGAGGTTCTGGGCGTGCTGCTGGCCCTCACCCTTGACGGTGTCGACGGAGTCGGTGGCCGACTCCTTGACGTTCTGCACCGCCTGCTGGGCCGGCTCGCGCAGGTTCTCGCCGACCTCCTGGGCCACGCCCTGGGCGGTCTCGCGTGCCTGCTCGACCAACGGCTGGGCCCGGTCGGCGAGCTGGGCCACGGCGCGCTGTTCCCGCCGGCTGACCGGAGCCAGCCCGCCGATCAACGCGCCGACGCCGAAGGCGATCAGGCCGGCGGCCAGCGGGTTGCCCCGGGTGCCCCGCTTCACCTGATCGGGTGCGCCCTGAATGGCCTGACCGGCCTGCTGCAGGCCGTGGCTGGCCTGCTGGCGGGCATCCTGCATGCCCTCACGTGCCTGCTGACCCACCTGCTGGGCGCGGTCCCCCATGCTCGGGCCGCTGGTGCGCACGTCGCGGTCATAGCCGTAGCCGTAGCGGCCGTCACCGTAGGGCTCGTCGTCGGAGCCCATGATCCGCTCCTTGAGCCCGCGGGCCCCCTCGGCCACCTTGTTCACCTGGCGACGGGCCACGTTGCTGGGGCGGGCCTCGTCGGTCAGGGCGTTCACGTCCTGGCTGAGATTGGCCCGCGTGCGCTCGATATCACGTCGGATCTGATCGGGATCGTTGCTCTGCGTCATCGGTTCTGCGCCTCCTCGCCCTTGAGGGCATTGGGAATCTGGCCTACGGTCTCGGTGGTCTGGGGCACGCCCTCGACCTTGTTCAACGCGGACTTTCCGGTGGCGGCGAGGATGCCGGCGATGATGGCCCAGATCACCGCGACGATGATCGCGGACCAGCCGAACATGGGGTCCTCACTGCGCAGCAGGTGCGCCAGCCCCCACCACAGCGCCAGGGACAGGAAGAGCAGGGTGAAGTGCCCGGCAACGCCGGCCCCGCCCAACATGCCTGCGCCCTTGCCGGCCTGTTTCGCCGACTGGGTCGCCTCCGCCTTGGCGAGCGCGACCTCCTGACGCATCAACGTCGACAGGTCGCGGGTGATGTCGCCCATCAGGTCACCGATGGAGCGGTCGTCACCCACCAGCTGGCGCTCGACCGCCCGCCCCTCGACGAACCCCTCCGCGCGCTGCGGGTGGGCGCCGCCCTGGAAATTGACGTTCTGGTGCTCGGTCATCGGCTCTCACCGGACCAGCCGCCGGACTGCGCCGACCCGCCCTGGTCGCCGAGCGGCCGACCACCGGAGAATCCCTGTCCTGGCACGAAACCCTGCTCCTGTGCGGGCGGGGTGAGGCCGTCATTGTGGCCCTGCACCTGCTCAGATCCGGAGCCGGCGTGACCGGGCTGCTGGTACGCCGGGCCGCCGTGCGCTCCCGTGCCGTACGCCGAGGGGGACTGGGTCTCGAACCCGGTACCGGCCTGAACCTGGCTGTAGCCCGGATCCTGGTAGTAGTACTGGGATCGGGAGCCCTGACCCTGCTGGGCGGTGTTGTCATCGGCGTGCTCGGCCTGCATCCCGCGGGCGAAACGCCCCACCAGCAGACCGGCACCGGCAGCGATGGCCAGGAACGCCAGCGGCCGGCGAGCGGCGAAGCGACGGGCCTGGTCGAGCACGTCGGAGGGCTCGTGGTTCTCCAGCCAGGACGCGAGCTGGTCCCCCTGCTCGGAGGCCTGCCGGGCCAGCTTCGAGGCGGTACCGGAGTTCTCGTTGCCGCTGGCCATCTCACCGAACTCCTTGGCGATGGTGCGTACCTGCTCGGCGACCTGCTGCTGGCCGCGGCTGGCCTGTCCGCGAAGCTCGTGCACCGAGGTGTCCACGAGTGAGCGGACCTCGCTGCGGGCGTCGCGGACGACGCTGCCGGCCTCGGCGCGCGCGGTCTGGGTCAGGTCCTTGCCAGCCTCTGCGGCGTGGTCCTTCACCCCGGACGCCTGCTCCTTGGCGACGTCGGTACGCGACCGATCATCGGTGCCGTGGGCGCCGGTCGTCGTGTTCGGGTTCTGGAAGGCACCGGTGCCTGAGGTGCGGTTGCGGTCGAAGGGGTCATGCGGATCGTTGGTGCTCATCTGTGCTCCTGCCCGCGCCAACTGTGGCGCATAGTCGGGACGCGCGCCAAGGGACGCACGACGGGATCACCCGCCCGGGTGATAACCGGGATCAGCAGTCAATATACATTTAACGACTCGGAGCGGGTTGTGAGTCCCCTGCGGCGGGGGTTCAGGCGCCCATCGCGTGCAGCCCGCCGTCGACGTGCACGACCTCGCCGGTGGTGGCGGGGAACCAGTCGCTGAGCAGGGCGACAACGGCCCGCGCGGTCGGCCCGTTGTCCTTGGCGTCCCACCCGAGCGGGGCCCGCTCGCCCCAGATGTCGTTGAACTCGCCAGCCCCCGGAATCGCCTTCTTGGCCAGGGTTTCCAGCGGACCTGCGGCGACCAGGTTGGAGCGTACGCCCTCGGGGCCGAGATAGCGCGCGAGATAGCGACTGGTCGACTCGAGCGCCGCCTTGGCCACGCCCATCCAGTCGTACGCCGGCCAGGAGATGGTCGCGTCGAAGGTCAGCCCGACCACCGACGCGCGCTCGCCGAACAGCGGTTTGCACGCCATCGTCAACGACACCAGCGAATAGGCCGACACCTGCACGGCGGCGCTCACATCGGCGGCCGGGGTGCCCAGGAACTTCCCGCCCAGCGCGGTCTCGGGGTTGGCGAACGCGATCGAGTGCACCACCCCGTCGAGGCGCTCCACCCCGGCCTCGCGCAGCGCGTCGGCCAGTCCGGTGAGGTGGTCCTCGTCGGTCACGTCCAGCTCGAGCAGCGCGGGCACCGGCTCCAGCTTCTGGATCACCCGACGGGTCAGGCTCATCGCGCGCCCGAAGTTGGAGACCACGACCTTCGCCCCCTCGGCCTGCGCGATCTGGGCCACCGCGTAGCCGATCGAGGTGGGGTGGGTGACGCCGGCCACCAGGATCGTCTTACCCTCGAGAATTCCCATGCTGCTCAGCCTTTCCGTGCAGATCGTGAAGAAGGAGTCAGTGGCCCATGCCGAGGCCGCCGTCGACCGGGATCACCGCACCGGTGATATAGCCGGCGGCGTCGGAGGCCAGAAATTCAATGGTGGCGGCGATATCGTCCACCTGCCCGAGTCGACCCAGCGGGATCTGTTGCTGGTAGGCCTTCACCTGCTCCTCGCCGAGCACTGCGGTCATGGCGGTCTCGATGAAGCCGGGGGCGACCACGTTGGCTGTCACGTTGCGCGAACCGAGCTCGCGGGCGATCGAGCGCGCCATCCCGACCAGGCCCGCCTTGGACGCCGCATAGTTGACCTGACCGGCGGATCCGAGCATCCCGACCACCGAGGAGATGAAGATGATCCGTCCGAACCGGGCCCGGGTCATCGGCCGGGCCGCCCGGCGGGCCACCCGGAAGGAGCCGGTCAGGTTGGTGTCGATCACCTTGTCCCAGGCGTCGTCGGTGATCCGCATCATCAGGTTGTCCGCGGTCACCCCGGCGTTGGCGACCAGCACCTCGACCGGCCCGTGCTCCTCCTCGACCTGCTTGAAGGCCGCGTCGACCTGCTCGGCGTCGGTGACGTCGCACTGCACCCCGAGCACCCCTTCGGGCACCTCGCCGCTGCGATAGGTGGCGGCCACCCTGTGCCCGGCGGCGGCCAACCGGGCGGCGATCGCGTGCCCGATCCCCTTGCTGCCCCCGGTGACCAGGACGGATCGGGCGGTGCCGGTGCTGTCGTGCTGCGCAGTCATGTGGGCAACCCTGCCACACCCGGGCGTAGTGTGGACGGATGGCAACCGCCGGCTCCCGTCGGGAGCGATCTTCGCGGCCGTCCCGCACGGGTCAGGCCGTGATCACCAACGCCCGGCACGGGCGATCGCGTGACCTGTCGGCCCGCGAACGGCGCTATCTGATCACCATGGGCGTCCGGATCGCCTGCCTGATCGGGATGGCGATCACCCCCGGCGTCTGGAGGTGGGTGCTGCTCGCCGGGGCGGCCTTCCTGCCCGCGATCGCCGTGGTGCTGGCAAACGTGATCGACAAGCGCGGCGAGGGCACCCGGTCCGCGCCCCCGGAGCCCGAACCGCTGGCCCTGTCCGACCGCAGCGTGGACGTGGTCTCCGGTGAGGTGGTCGAGGACCAGCGCCGCTGACCTCACCCCTGACCGGGGCGCTGCAGCAGCTCGGGCGGAAACCCCTCCACCTCCGCCTCCCGGTCCGGGCGGGCGGCCAGCCAATTCTCCCGGTTGGCCAGCATCACCCGGGGTGCGACCAGCTCCACCTCGGCCCGTGGCCGCGCGGTGGGATAGTGCCGCAGCGCGAACTCCCGCATCGACGGCATGGTCAGCTGCACGATCCCGTAGGCCGGGTCGAAGATCTCCCCGCGGGTCATCAGCGCCTCCCGGAAGGAGCTCACCTCCCCCACTCGACGGCCGAGCGTCGCGGCGACCTCGCCCGAGGTGGCACGGCCGTCGCACACCGCCAGCGCGGTCAGGTATTCCCGCTGCCGGTCACTGAGCCGGTTCCAGCGCGGCGCCAGGTATTGCTCGGCGACGAACAGCTCCGCGTCCCCGGTGGCGTCGGCGACATCGGTCCCGGTCACCGGGTCGTTGCCGGTGCCGCGCTGCCAGGCCAGGTCGGCGTACGCCTGCAGGTGCGCCGGATAACGCATGGTGCGGGTCAGCACCAGTTTCACCGCCTCCGGCTCCCAGCCCGACCCGATCCGCAGAGCCGGCTTGACCAGCGCGTCACGGGCGGCGTCGGGGTCGAGGTGCGCCGGCAGGTGGTGGAAACGGAACAGCCGTTCGGGGTTGGTGATCAGCGGGTGGTCGGCGTCCGGACCCACCATCCGGTCGCGCAGGTTGGGCAGGCCGGCCCCGACGAACAGGATCGGCGCGGTGTCCAGGTGCTGATTCAGATGATTGAGTACGCCCCCGAGGGTGCGCAGGTCGTCGGGTCGCGCCATCTGCAGCTCGTCCACCATCAGCACCAGCCCACCGCCGGAGTGGTCGCGCAGGGCGCCAGCGAGGTCGGCGAGCACCTCCGCCACGGCGGCGGGGTGAATGTGGTCCGGGTCCTGCCGGGCGCGCCCGGCGAAGTCGACCTGCGCCTTCAGCCCGACCGGCCCCTGGGCCGACACCGCGGTGATCCGTCCGAGCGCGGCGGCGGCCCGTCCCCAGGCGCCGACCCCCTTGTCGGCCCGCGTCGTCGCGCTGACCTGGATCGCCCGGACCAGGGCCGAGGACTGGTCAGCCTGCAGCGCGAGCACGTCGAAGTGGTGCTCCCGGGCGTCGTCGGCCATGCGGCGCAGCAGCACCGATTTGCCGACTCCGCGCAGCCCCGTCCAGACCCGGTCGCCGCCGGCGAACCGCCCGACCACCCGGGCGTCGTTGAGGGCGAGCCGCCAACCGCGCAGCTCCTCGTCGCGGCCGGCCAGTTCGGGCGGCATCAGACCCGCCCCGGAGCGGTAGAGCTGAGTTCGCATCACACCTCCGAGCGACTTATAACCTCGCTCAGGTTATAACACCATCGGTCCGCGGCGCGCTTCAGCCGCCGATGGCGCTCATCGGGCGATCCGGCTGCAGGAAGCTCGGGTCGTCGATCCCGTGACCGGGCAGCTTCCCGGCGACGGCGCGCACCCACCGCTGCGCGATCTCGTCGTCGTCAGCGCCGGCCCGCAGCGGCGCGCGCAGGTCCGACTCGGTCCGCGCGAACAGGCAGTTCCGGATCTGCCCGTCGGCGGTCAGCCGGACGCGGTCGCAGTCACCGCAGAAGGGCCGGGTGACGGCCGCGATGAAGCCCACCTGCTGCGGCGTACCCACGACCCGGAACAGTTCCGCCGGCGCCGATCCGCGGGCGGCGGCCACCTCGGGGTCCTCGATCAGTTCGAACCGGTCGGCGACCAGCGCCATCGCCTCGGCGGCGGTCACCATCTCGCCGCGATCCCAGCCGTGCTGGGCGTCCAGCGGCATCTGCTCGATGAACCGCAGTTGCACCCCTTCGCCCAACGCCCACTCGACCAGGTCGGCCGCCTCGGTGTGGTTCACCCCGCGCATCAGCACCGTGTTCACCTTCACCGGATCCAACCCGGCCGCCTTCGCCGCCCGCACCCCGTCGAGCACGTCGGTCAGCCGGTCACGTCGGGTGAGGTCACGGAACACCTCGGGGCGCAGCGTGTCCAGGGAGACGTTCACCCGATCGAGTCCCGTCGCGACCAGACTGGCCGCGCGCCGGTCGAGCCCGATCCCGTTGGTGGTCAGCGCGATCTTCGGTCGGGGGGTGAGGGCGGCGATTCCGGCGACCAGCTGCTCCAGGTCCGGGCGCAGCAGCGGCTCTCCCCCGGTCAGCCGCACCGAGGCGATCCCGAGCCGCTCGACCGCGACCCGGATCAGCCGCATCAGTTCGGCATTGGTCAGGATCTCGTCCTTGGGCAGCCAGGGCAGTCCCTCGGCCGGCATGCAATAGGTGCAGCGCAGGTTGCAGCGGTCGGTCAGCGAGACCCGGAGGTCGGTCGCGACTCGGCCGTGGCGATCCGCCAGTGGCAGCATGCGTGCAGGCATGCGCCCGAGTGTACGGGTGGGCTGTCCGCCGATTCCCGCCCCGGGGGGCCGGCGATGGCGGGCCGCTCACCCCCCTGCCGGGCGCCCGAGCCGCTCGTGCCATGATCGCAACGGACCCGAGGGACACCGGAGGAGAACATGAGCGAGGAGCCCGTTGGCCTGCAGCAGTGGGTGGACACGCTGGGTGCGCACCTGGGCACCGACTATCAGATCGACGAGGAGTCGATGCACATCCTGCTCGATCTGGCCCGTGACGCCGCCCACGAGATCGTGCGTCCGGCGGCCCCGTTGACCGCCTTCCTGGTGGGGGTGGCGGTCGGTCGAGGACAGTCGTTGGGCTCGGCCGCGGCCCGGGCCACGGAGCTGGCCCAGAGCCTGGGCGAGGCCGCCGACGCCTGAGCTCACCTTCGCCCGCGCGAGTAGGGTGGCCGGGTGAGGAGGCTGTGGCTGCGCTGGATCGCCCTGCTGCTCTTCGTGACCGTGCTCGCGGTGACCTTCGTCAACCTCGGGGAATGGCAGTTGCGGCGGCTCGAGGAGCGTCGGGAGAGCAACCGGATCGTGCTCACCAACGATGCCGCGCCGGTGAAACCGTTCGCCGAGGTGTTCAACCGCCCGATCACCGACGCCGACCAGTGGCAGCGGGTCCAGGTCCGCGGCACCTTCGACGCGGGACACCAGCTCCAGGTGCGTTATCGGGCCAACCGCGACCAACCCGGCTATGAGGTGATCACCCCGATGCGCACCGACACTGGTCAGGTGGTGCTGGTCGACCGGGGGTTCCTGCACGTCCCTCGGGGGGAACGGATCCCCGACACCCTGCCCCAGCCGCCGACCGGAGTCGTGGTGGTGACCGGGCATGTGCGGCGCAACGAACAGGGCAGGGCCAACGCGATCGAACCGACCAACGGCCAGGTACGCCTGATCAACTCCCCGGCCATCGCGAAGGCGCTGCCCTATCCCGTGGTGGACGGCTATCTGTCGGCGATCTCGATGCAGCCCGAGCAGTCCGGCGGGTTCGAACCGATCGCGTTGCCCGAGATCACCGAGGGCCCCCATCTGTCCTATGCCGTGCAGTGGTTCGCGTTCACGCTGATCGGCGTGGTCGGTGTGGTGATCCTCGTCCGCGGGGACCTGAAGGCACGGCGCCGGCTGCGGGCCGAGCGGGCAGCCGCCGCGGCCCGGACCGGGGAAGAGCAGCCCGCCGACGGCGTACCGACCGTCGACGCACCCGCCGACTCCCTGGACAGCACCTCGGTGCGGCACTGAGGATCAACAGCAACGAAAGGGATTCCGATGGATCTGGGACTCACCGACCGGGTGTTCGTGATCACCGCGGCCAGCTCCGGGCTCGGCCTGGCCACCGCCGAGCAACTCCTCGCCGAGGGCGCCCGGGTGGTGCTGGTGGCGCGCAGCGGTGACCGGCTCGCCGAACACCGGGCTCGCCTCGGGGAGGATCGCGTGGTCACCTTGACCGCCGACCTGACCGACGCCGAGGTCCCGGACCGCGCCTGCAGACTGGCCCTGGACACCTTCGGTCGCCTCGACGGCTCCTTCATCTCGGCCGGCGGGCCCCCCGGCGGGAGCGCCCTGTCGAACACCGACGAGCAGTGGCGCGAGGCCTTCGAATCCGTCTTCCTCGCCGCGATCCGCGCGATCTCCGCGACGGTCGAGCACGGCACCGCCGACGACCTGGCGATCGGGCTGGTGCTGTCCACCTCGGTCCGGACCTGGCTGCCCGGCCTGACCATCTCCAACGGGTTGCGGCCCGGCCTGGCCAACCTGGTGAGTCAGTACGCCGCAGAGCTCGGCCCGCGTGGGGTGCGCGTGTTCGGGTTGATGCCGGGTTCGATCGCCACCAACCGGCTGACGCGCACCCTGCAGGGCAGCGACGATCCGGAGCAGGCCCTGCGTGAGGTCGCCGCCGGCATCCCGCTGCGCCGGATCGGTGAGCCGGCCGAGTTCGGGCGGGTCGCCTGCTTCCTGCTCTCCCCGGCGGCGAGTTATGTCAGCGGGACGGTGATTCCGGTCGACGGCGCCGTCCTGCCCACCCCCTGACCCGGTCGAGCTGCTGACGTGCTGGCCGAGGTCGCCGAGCTGCTGCGGTGCCCGCACTGCGAGTCGGCGTGCGAGCTCACCGACCGGGTGCTGTCCTGTGCCCGGGGGCACCGGTTCGATCTGGCCCGGCAGGGCTACGTCAACCTCCTCACCCGGGCCGCGCCGCGCCACGCGGACACCGCCGAGATGGTCGCGGAACGCGCGGATTTCCTGTCCGGCAGGCACTTCGACCCGCTGATCGACCTGCTCGGCACGCGGGCCCGGGGCAGCCGACTGCTCGAGGTGGGGGCCGGGACCGGGCACTACCTGGCCGGGGTGCGCTCCGGCCTCGGCGAGAACGCCCGGGGCCTCGCAACTGACCTGTCGGCGTACGCCTGCCGACGCGCTGCCAGGCTGCCGCGGGTGGGAGCGGTGGTGGCCGACACCTGGGCCGGGCTGCCGGTCCTGGATGGGGTGATCGACACCCTGCTCTGCGTCTTCGCCCCGCGCAATCCGGCCGAGTTCGCCCGGGTGCTGGCACCCCAGGGGCGGGTGCTGGTGCTCACCCCGACCGAGCATCACCTGGCCGAACTGCGGAGCACCCTCGGGCTGCTGGAGGTCGAGCGCGGCAAGCGGCAACGACTGCACCAGACGATGGGAGAGCAGCTGACGCTGCTGGACGAGCAGGAACTCGCATATCACCTGGACCTGACCGCGACCGATCTGCGCCGGCTGGTGGCGATGGGCCCGAACGCCTTCCACCACAGCGATCCCGCCGTTCCGGAGCGGGCCGAGGTGACCGTGTCGGTGCGGCTGTCGACCTTCGGCCACCGCTGACCCGCGCTCGGCGAGGGCCCGCCCCGGTCAGGCGAACTGGGTCCGGTGCAACTCGGCGTACACCCCGTCGGCGGCGAGCAGTTCGGTGTGTCGGCCGCGTTCGACGATTCGGCCCTTCGCCAGCACCAGGATCTGGTCGGCCTCGCGGACGGTGGAGAGGCGGTGCGCGATCACGATCGAGGTGCGCCCCACCATCGCCGTGTCCAGGGCGCGCTGCACCGCCGCCTCGGACTCGGAGTCGAGGTGGGCGGTGGCCTCGTCGAGGATCACCACCGGCGGCGCCTTGAGCAGCAGCCGGGCGATCGCCAGCCGCTGCCGCTCCCCACCGGACAGCCGATAGCCGCGCTCCCCCACCACCGTGTCCAGCCCGTCGGCCAGGCTGTGCACCAACCGGTCGATCTGCGCGGCGGCCAGCGCCTGCCACATCTGCTCCTCGCTGGCCTCCGGTTTGGCGTACGCCAGGTTGGCGCGGATCGTGTCGTGGAACATGTGGGCGTCCTGGGTGACGTAGCCGATCGCCGCCTGCAGTGAGGCCAGTTGCAGCTGACGCACATCGTCCCCGCCCACCCGGACGGCACCGCCGGTCACGTCATAGAGCCGGGCGATCAGGTGGGTCAGCGTGGTCTTTCCCCCGCCCGAGGGACCCACCAGGGCGACGGTCTGACCCTGCTCGGCGCGGAAGCTGACCTCGTTCAGCACCAGCGCGCCGTCGGCGTCCTCGCTGCGGGCCACGCTCTCCAACGACGCCAGCGAGGCCTGGCTGGCGTCGGGATAGCGGAAGTCGACCCGGTCGAACTCCACCGACCCCGACGGTCCGACCGGGCGAGCGTCCGGGGCATCGGCGATCGCCGGCTCGAGGTCGAGCACCTCGAACACCCGCTCGAAGCTGACCAGGGCGCTCATCACGTCCACCCGCAGGTTCGTCAGCTGGGTCAGCGGGCCATAGAGCCGCGCCAGCAGACCGGCCAGTGCGGTCAGGGTGCCGACGGTGAGTGATCCGCGGATGGCCAGCCAGCCGCCGACGCCATAGACCAGCGCGGTGGCCAGGGCCGCGACCAGGGTCATCGACACCATGAAGAAGCGGGTGTTCATCGCGATCCGGATCGACACCCGCCGGATCGCGTCCGCCTTGTCGGCGAAGGTCTGGTGCTCGTGCTCGGGGCGGCCGAACAGCTTCACCAGCAGGGCACCGGAGACGCTGAACCGTTCGGTCATGGTGGCCGACAGGTCGGCGTTGTGGGTCATCTGCTCCCGGGTCATCCCGGCCAGCCGCGCGCCCATGATCCGGGCCGGGATCAGGAAGATCGGCAGCAGCACCAGGGCGGCCAGGGTGAGTTGCCAGGACAGCACGATCATCGCGCCGAGGACCAGTGCCAGGGAGATGATGTTGGACACCGAGGTGGACAGGATGGAGGTGAACGCCTGCTGGGCGCCGATCACGTCGGTGTTCAACCGGGACACGAGTTTCCCGGTCTGGGTCCGGGTGAAGAAGGAGATCGGCATCGACTGCACGTGGTCGAACACCTGGGTGCGCAGGTCAAGGATCAGGCCCTCACCGATGCGGGCGGAGCACCAGCGCTGGACCAGGGAGAGCAGGGCGTCGGCCACCGCGATCCCCGCCACGATCAGGGCCAGCCGGACGACCAGCTGCAGATTGCCGGCGAGTACGCCGTCGTCGATGATCTCGCGGAACAGCAGCGGCGGCAGCACGCCGAGCACCGCCGCGAAAACGATCAACACAAGGAACAGCGCGATCAGACCGCGATAGGCCGCGGCATAACCGAGGACGCGGCGGACCACCCCTTGACCGAGCCGGTGATGCACCACCGAGCGGTCGCGGCGCATCCCGCTGAGCGGTCCCATCCCGCCGCCCCCGCCGCCGCCGGGACTGCTCATCTAGTTCTTCTTGCCCTTCTTGTCCTTCTTGGACTTGCCGGACTTCTTGGCCTTGCCCGACTTCTCGGCCTTGGCCGGTTTCACGTTCTTGGCCGGTTTCGCATCCGTCGCGGTGGCGGTGACCCTGTCGGACTTCTTGGCCTTCTTCGCCTTCTTGTCCGGGGCGGCCTTCTTGCCGGACTCATGCTTCGGTTCGGTCGCGGTGACGGGGGTGCCGTTGGAGAGTTCCGCGCGGACCTGCTGCACCGCCGCCAAGGTGGCCTCGCGCCGGGCCACGGCCTCGGCACCGCGGGTCGCTCCGCCGCGGCTGCGCAGGGTGACCCCGGCCTCCTTGAGCAGTCCCTGGACGAACCCGTAGGAGCGTCCCAGATCGTCGGCCATCGACCGGATCGATTCTCCGGCCTCATAGCGGCGGCGCAGATCTGACGCCAGATCGATACGCGCACCGCCCACGATGCGTGCGCCGCGACCGGGGGAAACCGACGAGTTGACTGCCATCCGGAAACCTCCTCGTGAACGGGTGGGTGGATCGTCCCCGGTACCCGCGCACTCTATCGGATGCGACCCCCTGCCCACGCTTATCTCCTCGCATTCACGCTCCCCCAATTGGGGACGCGTGAATGCGAGGAGATAAGCGTGGGCAGGGGGTGTCAGAACATGGTGTTGCACCAGGGGCGGCCGAAGCCGGTGAACAGCTGCCGCAGGCGGGTCAGTGCCTCCTCATCCCCCGACAATCGTCCGGCCACCGCCAGGGTGCCCGGATCGACCCCGCCGAGATAGAGCGACCCCAACTCCTCCACATCGAGGCGCACCTCACCCGGCCCCGTGGTGGGGGTGACGCTCGCCTGGCCGTCGCGTACGCCGATCCGGAAGGTCCCCGCGGCCAGGCCCATCCGGTCGCTGACCTCGAGAACCAGGTCCAGGTCCTCACAGGCGTACGCCCGACCCTCCAACGCGGCGACCGGGTCGAGGATGCGCAGCCACAGCCGGTCGTCGACCGCGTTCACCCGATAACAGCGCTGGTCGGCGAGCGCCCACTTCAACGGGTCCTCGGTGGGCGCCTCCTTCCAGTCCACCCGTTCGACCAGGTCGATCGCGCCGAGGAACTCCCACAGCGCGAGCTGGGCCGCCCCGTCGACGGCGCACAGGTCGAGCACCGTGATCGTCACCGGGCGGGTGTCGAAGCCGGAGACGCTGTAGCAGACGAACCCGTCCGGGCGTCCGTCGGCGCCGAAGTGCAGCGCGTTGCGCACCTTTCGGTTGCGCTTCTGGGCGTCCAGGTCGAACACCCCGGCCCGCTCCTCGGCGTACAGGAACTCCCGCCCGATCGAGCCGAAGATCCGCTCGTGCACCCGCTGATAGACCTGCGGGGCGACCCGACCCATGGTTTCCTGGTCGGTCAGCTCGACCCGGCCCGTGGTGGGGTGGCGCAGCTGGAAGCGGGCGTCGGTGGTGACACTGATCCGCTGGCAGAAGCTGGCCGGGCCGAACCCGAACCGGCCATAGATGGTCGCCTCGGTGGCGGTCAGCGCAGCGATCGCCAGGCCGTCGTCGCGGGCGGCGGTGAGGTCGTCGGTCATCATCCGACGCAGAATCCCCTGTCGGCGGTGGGTCGGGCGGACCGTCACCTGGGAGACCAGATGGGCGGGCAGCAGCCGGCCGGCGCCCACGTTGAGCGTCTTCTCGAAGGAGACGAAGGTGCCGATCGGGTGCACCTTAGACAGCGCCTCGGGCGGCAGATCGTTGTCGTACGCCCCGCGCAGCTGCCAGTTGTCGGCGACGCTCTGGCGCAGGGTCCACTCGATCGTCTGGTTCTCGGCCAGCCCCTCGTGGAAGCCGAGGTGCACCGCCTGCCACCACCCCTGGAACTCCGGGTTGTCCTCGATCCGGTCGGAGGTGGTGCGGAAGGTGCGGTGCTCAAGCTCCATTTCCCAGACCCTAGCGCGCTGGTCAGGCCAGCTCGATCAGCTCCGCATATTCGGCGCTCCAGTGGTCCTCCACCCCGTCGGGCAGCAGCAGCACCCGGTCGGGGTCGAGCGCCTCGGCCGCCCCGTCGTCGTGGGTGACCAGCACCACCGCGCCCTCGTAGGTGCGGATCGCCTCGAGCACCTCCGCCCGGGAGGCCGGGTCGAGGTTGTTGGTCGGCTCATCGAGCAGCAGCACGTTGGCGCCGGAGACGACCAGCATCGCCAGCGACAGCCGCGTCTTCTCTCCACCGGACAGCACCCGGGCCGGCTTCTCCACGTCGTCACCGGTGAACAGGAAGGAGCCGAGGATCTTGCGCACCTCGGTCTCGTTGAGATCCGGGGAGGAGGACACCATGTTCTGCAGCACCGTGCGGTCGGTGTCGATGGTGTCGTGCTCCTGGGCGAAATAGCCGATCCGCAGCCCGTGGCCGGGGATCACCTCTCCGGTGTCCGCCTGCTCCACCCCGGCCAGAATCCTCAGCAGGGTCGTCTTTCCGGCGCCGTTCAGTCCGATCACCACGACCTTGTTGCCACGGTCGATGGCCAGGTCGACGGCGGTGAACACCTCCAGCGAGCCATATCCCTTGGACAGGTCGGCCGCGGTCAGCGGGGTCTTGCCGCAGGCGGCGGGCTTCGGGAAACGGATCCGTGCCACGCGGTCCTGGGTACGCTCCCCCTCGACCCCGGCGAGCAGCTTCTCGGCGCGGCGGGCCATGTTGTGCGCCGCGGTCGCCTTGGTCGCCTTGGCGCCCATTTTTGCTGCCTGGGTGAGCAATTGATCGGCCTTGCGCTCGGCGTTCAACCGCTCCCGGCGGCGGCGTTTCTCGTCGGTCTCGCGCTGGCTGAGGTAGCGCTTCCAGTTCATCGAATAGATGTCCAGCTCGGAGCGGTTGGCGTCCAGGTGGAACACCTTGGTCACGGTGGCGTCGAGCAGGGCGGTGTCGTGGGAGATCATCATCACCGCACCGGGATAGCCCTGCAGGAACCCGCGCAGCCAGGTGATCGAGTCGGCATCGAGGTGGTTGGTCGGCTCGTCCAGGAGCAGGGAATCGGCGTCGGAGAAGAGAATCCGGGCCAGTTCCACCCGGCGCCGCTGTCCGCCGGAGAGGGTTTCCAGGGGTTGGCCGAGCACCCGGTCGGGCAGGCCGAGGTTGGCCGCGATCCGCGCCGCCTCGGCCTCTGCGGCGTACCCACCGGCCGCGGTCAGCTCCGCCTCGGCCCGGGCATAGGACGCCATCGCCCTGTCGTGCAGGTCGGGGTCGGCCATCTGCTCGGAATAGGTGTCCAGCCGGCGCAGGATGCCGTCGAGTCCGCGGGCGGAGAGGATCCGGTCGCGGGCCAGCACCGAGAGGTCTCCGGTCTTCGGGTCCTGCGGCAGATAGCCGATCTTGCCGGTACGCGTCACCTGGCCGCTGGCTGGTTGGGCCTCGCCGGCGAGGATCTTGGTCATCGTCGTCTTGCCGGCTCCGTTGCGCCCGACCAGCCCGATCTTGTCGCCCGGGGTCACCTGGAACGAGACCGCGGACAGCAACAGCCGCGCCCCTGCGCGTACCTCGAGATCCCTGACACTCAACACTCGCCCCATGATCCCGTACGCCGCAGCGGCGGACCAAATCAGCAGATTTGCAGTTTCCCAAGAAACTCTTTGCATTGGCAATCACGTCGGAGGTTCATGAGCACCCCCACAGACGACCCAGTCAGCACCGCGCAAGGCACCGCCACCGACGGAATCGTGACGGCCACCCTCACTGGGGCAGCGCTCACCTCGGTCGGGTTCCCGGAACCCTGGTGGAGGGCCTGCTGGAAGCCCTGGTGAGAAAGGTGATGGCCGAGGCCGTGTTCGTCGGGCCGCTCCTTCCGATCGGCATCGCGCTGGCGATCAAGGAGGCCTGGGACCTGGTCTCGCAGGCGAAGCAGCTGCTGGAGGAGTTCACGGCCCTGCTCAGCGCCATCAAGGAGGCGATCAACGCGGCCGACCGGCTGTTCCAGCAGGCGTGCGCAACCCTGCGCGGGTTGGTCGTCAGGCTGCAGGCCGGACCTCATCCGTCCGCGCCGGCGGCCGGTGCTTCGACCAGCGGTCCCGCCGGGCTGGACGAGGGGGCCCGTCGCGCGATCACCCGCAAGGAGGACGCCGAGGCGGCGGCCCGGCGTACCGCGAAGGAACGCCACCTGCCGCGCCAGGAGCTGCGCAATCCCAGCGACGTGTCGACCGCTCACGAACGCCAGCTCAACGACTCCGGCAGCCGGTTCTCGCTGGATGACCACGCGGCGACCGCCAACTACTGGACCAGACTCATCAGCGACAACTCGGGCTATCAGTACCCGATGCGGCCGGCTCCGGAACCGTTGCGGCCCGAGCTCAGCCAGGACGGACGCCCGGCCGAGCAGAAGTCGCGGCGAAGGAAGTGATCCGCTCCCCCAAACGGCGCAGTTCCTCGGCCAGCTCCGGGGATTCGACCACCTCGAGGTCGGCGTCGAGGTCGATGGCGGCCCAGGCCAGGTGCAGCGCCAGCTCGGTGAGCTCGTCGGCCCCGCAGACGGCCCGGGTCCGGTCCGGCCCGACCGCGGTGCAGGTGCCGTAGCGCTGCGGAATTCGCCTCTGCACCTGCTCCAGCGGGGCACCCAGCAGCACCGTCACGGTGTGCCGCCAGGACGAGCGCGACCACGCACGCTGTACGTGCTCGACCGGGTCGGGGGTGGGTCGCGGCCGGAACCGGAACGTGGTCACGTGCAGCCCGGACATCCGGTCCAGCCGGAAAGTGCGCCAGTCCTCCCGGTCGAGGTCGAAGCAGAACAGATACCAGATCCTTCCGGTGGTGACGAGCCGATAGGGCTCGACGTGTCGCTCGGTGGCGGTCCCGTCGCGGGCGGTGTAGTCAAAACGCACCCGTACGGTTTCCTGCGCTGCCTGGGCGAGCCGGGTGAGCAGGTCGGTGTCCATGCGTACGCCGCGGGTGCCGGGCAGCGCGGTGGTCGCGTCGTCCACCGCGTGCACCTTGGCACTGAGCCGCGCGGGCAGCACCTGATCCAGCTTGGTCAGGGCGCGCAGGGCGCTCTCCTCCACCCCGACCAGCACCCCGGCGGCCCCCAGCCGCAGGCACAGGGTGACCGCGACGGCCTCCTCGTCGTCGAGCACCAACGGCGGCAGACGCCGGCCGCGACCGAGCCGATAACCGCCTTCGCTGCCCTGCTCACCGTGCACCGGATAGCCGAGCGCCCGCAGCCGCTCGACGTCCCGGCGTACCGTCCGCGTGGTCACGCCGAGCTGCGCGGCCAGGTCCGGCCCGCTCCTGGTGGGCCGGCTCTCCAGCAGGCTGAGCAGGGTCAGCACCCGATAGGTCGTTTCCGTCATGGCACCAGCCTGTCACCCCCAGCGGACAGCTCCTGTCCTGTTGGTCCCGCAGGCTGGTGTAAACCGATGAGGAGGACCCATGCGACATCGCACCCTTGACGCGGCGCTGTTCCAGCTCGACTGGCACTGGGACAACCAGCTGCGGCCCCGGCTCGACGGGCTGACCGACGACGAATACTTCTGGCGACCCACCCCGGGGGCCTGGAGCGTACGCCCGGCCGGCACCGGAGCGACCCCGATGGCCTCCGGCACCGGCAGCCACGAGATCGACTGGACGTACCCAGAACCCGAACCGTCGAGGGTCACCACGATCGCCTGGCGGCTCGGTCACGTGATCGTCGGCGTGCTGGCGGTGCGCAACGCCGCGCACTTCGGCGGCCCACCGGCGGACTACCCGAGCTGGGCGTACGCCGGCACCGCGGCCGAGGCGCTCGGGCAGCTCGACCGGGCGTACGCCGACTGGCACGCCGGAGTGGAGGCCCTGGGCGAGGACGGTCTGGATCGGCCCTGTGGTCGGGCCGAGGGTGAGTACGCCGAACGACCGATGGTGGACCTGGTGCTGCACATCAACCGCGAGCTGATCCACCACGGCGCCGAGATCGCGCTGCTCCGCGATCTCTACGCACACCGCTGAAACCAACTGGAGAAGGAGAAATCATGTATCCCGCACTTCTTGACGAGTCCCAGGCCATCACCGGCTACATCGACGAGATGCTCGACGGCATCCGCAACTCCGCGCACGGGTTGACCGAGGAGCAGGGGCGTTCGCGACCCTGCCGCTCCGGGCTGTCCATCACCGGAATCATCAAGCACGCCACCTGGGTGATGCGCCAGCAGCTGCCCGCCGACCAGGACGAGGGCTCGGACGCCGAACCGGGTTTCGCGGCCCGGGCGGCCGAGTTCATGGGCAGCTTCACCCCGGCCGAGAACGAGACCCTGGCCCGCCTCCTCGCGGCGTTCGACCAGATACGCCCGGGCTATCTGACCGCGATCCGGGCGATGGACCCGGCCGCCGAGGTCACCGTCGGCCCGAAGCCGTGGGACGACCAGCCCGAACCGGTGCAGGCGACCCAGCGGATGCTGCTGGTGCACCATGTCGACGAGTTCGCCAGGCACGCCGGCCACGCCGACATCATCCGCGAGCAGATCGACGGGGCGCAGGCGATGCCGCTGCTGTTCGCCGTCCAGGGACGGGCGGGCAACGCGTTCATCAAGCCGTGGACGCCGGAGCAGGCCCAGGCCGACTGACCTGCGGGCGCGAACCGGCTGCCGGTCAGCCGATCAGCAGCCGTACGCCGAGCCCCAGCATCACCAGCGCGATGGCGCCGTCGAGCACCCGCCACGCCATCGGCCGGGCGAACACCCGTCCGAGCAGTCGCGCCCCGAAGCCGAGCCCGGAGAACCAGAGCACGCTGCCGATGCTGGCCCCGGTCGCGAACGCCCACTGGTGTGGCCGGTGGGTGTTCGCGACCGAGCCGAGCAGCACCACCGTGTCCAGATAGACGTGCGGGTTGAGCCACGTCAGGGCGGCCGCGGTGGCCACCGCCTGCCCCAGGCCGAGCCCGGGGCCGGTCGTTTCCGCGGTGAGGGCGTCGGGGCGCAGCGCCCGCCGGGCAGCGAGCACGGCGTACCCGATCAGGAACGCCGCCCCGCCGAAGCGGATCACCAACAGCAGAATGGGCATCCGTTGTATCGCCGCGCCCATTCCCCCGACCCCGGCCAGGATCAGCACGAGGTCGGAGAGTGCGCAGAGGGCCACGATCGGGCCGACGTGTTCCTGTCGCAATCCCTGCCTGAGCACGAAAGCGTTCTGCGCGCCGATGGCGATGATCAGCGACAGTCCGAAGCCGAGTCCGGCCAGCGCCGGCGGAAGCAGGGTGAGATCCACGCGGCCAACGCTAGGCAGTCTGTCCGGATCAGTCCAACTAAAGATTCTTCACCTGCTTTAGCATTGCTTCATGGAATCAGAGCAGCTGCGCACCCTGCTGGCGGTGGTCGACGAGGGATCGTTCGAGGACGCGGCGTACGCCCTGGGAATCAGCCCGTCGGCGGTCAGTCAGCGGATCAAGGCGCTGGAGACCCAGCTCGGCCGGACGGTGCTGATTCGGGCCCGGCCAGCGCTACCGACCGAGTCGGGGGCGGTGTTGATGCGGTTGGCCCGGCAGCAGGAGCTGCTGCGCGCCGACGCGCTGAGCGAGCTGGGCGCCAGCGACGGCCCGAACCCCTCGCTCACGCTGGTGGTGAACGCCGACTCGCTGGCCACCTGGGCGCTGCCGCCGCTGGCGCGGGTGGCGAGCGAGCACGGCGTGCGGGTCGAGGTCACCCGGGAGGACCAGGACCACTCCACCCGCGGCCTGCGCAGCGGTGCGGCGATGGCGGCGGTCACCTCGGTTGCGGATCCGGTCCCGGGCTGCAGCGTACGCCGACTCGGCGCCATGCCGTATCGGCCGATGGCGACCCGGGATTTCTGCCAGCGTTGGTTTCCCGATGGCGCGACCGTGGCCGCCCTGGCCGAGGCCCCGGTGGTGGTGTTCGACCGCGACGACGACCTGCAGCACCGGTGGCTGCGCCGGCGCAGCCGCCGGCTCGACCCGCCACGGCACTTGGTGCCGGAGTCGACCAGCTATGCGTGGGCGGTCCGGCTCGGCATGGGCTGGGGGATGATCCCCGACCTGCAGCGCACACCCGACCTGGTCGAGCTGGAACCGGGTGGCGTGGTGCGGGTCGCCCTGTATTGGCAGCAGTGGAAACTCCGCTCCCCCGTGCTCGACGCCCTGGCCGAGGCGATGATCGAGGCCGCCGCGGACAGCCTGACCGCACCCCCTGCCCGGGTGTGAACGGGGTGGGCATACTGGGGGACAACGTGCACGCCGTCAGTCAGGAGGACGCGATGACCGAACCACAGCAACCACCGGTACCCGACGAGCAGCGTGAGGTCGCGTTGACCGAGGAGGAGATCATCCTGCCCGACGACGAGTCCGGCGAAGAAGAGTACGCCGACTCGGCCGGGGTCATCGGCGATTCGGGCGAGGAATCCTCCAGCGGCAACCTCGGCAGCTGGTGAGCGATGACCACCTCGCGACGCGGCGTACTCACCGCAACCCTCGGGCTCTCCGCATTGGCCGTGGGCGGCCTGACGGCCTGCTCGAGCGGCGCCGGATCCCAGAACACGCGGACCACTGCCCCCGCCGGCGGCGCTGCAACCCCGGCAAGCCAGGCCCCCACCGGCGGCGGAACCTCCGCCACACCGACCGGCGGCGGGACGACCCCCTCGAGCCCGGTCGCCGGCGCCCTGGCCAAGACCGCCGACGTCCCGGTGGGCGGCGGCAAGATCCTCACCGCCGAGCGGATGGTCCTCACCCAGCCGAGCGCCGGTCAGTTCGTCGGCCTGTCCGGCATCTGCCCGCACCAGGGGTGCATGGTGTCCTCGTTGCGCGGGGCGAGCATCGTCTGCGGCTGCCACGGATCCCAGTTCGGCCTCGACGGAGCCGTCCAGCGGGGCCCGTCCAACAAGCCGCTGGAGAAGGTGAACGTCAAGGTCGACGGCGACAGCATCGTCAAGGCCTGACCTCCGTTCTCCTCAGCCCTCGGCGCTGGTGGTGTGATAGTCGCTGTCGCGGGTCTCGTGCGCCAACGCCAGCCCGACCATGGTGGTGATCGCCGCCGCCACCACATAGAACCCGACATAGACGATCCTGCCGCCGTTCAGCTGCCAGAGCGCGACCAGCGCGAAGGGTGCCGGTCCGGCGCCGACCACCGAGGCCAGGTTGTAGGAGACCGCCGAGCCGGTGTAGCGGACATTGGCCGGGAACAGTTCGGGCAGGTACGCCGCCATCGGGCCGTAGGTCAGCCCCATCAGGGTGAACCCGATGATCAGCCCGAGCAGTGCGCCATATCTGCCGGCGTTGAAGATGGGGTGCAGCGCGAGCCCGTACGCCGCGATCAGCACGGTGACCCCCATCAGCATCCGCTTGCGGCCCAGCCGCTCGGCCAGCGGCCCGGAGACCACGGTGAAGATGCCGAAGAACACCACCGCGATGATCAGGTAGGTCAGGAACTCGGTCCGGGCGAAACCCAGTCCCGGGGTGAAACCAGCTGCGTTGAAAGGCTTTCCTGCCTTCGCGGCGGCCGCTGCGGCCTTCTCCACGGTGTCGGCCGTGGTGCCGTAGGTCAGCGTGAACGCGGTCATCATGTAGAAGATGACGTAGGTCGCGACCATCACGATGGTGCCCAGGATCAGCGGCTTCCACGAGCTCTTCAGCACGGTCGCCAGCGGCAGGCGTACCACCTGGTTCTCGTCGAGCACCTTCTGGAAGGAGGGTGTCTCGATCAGCTGGAACCGCACGTAGAGACCGACCGCGACCAGCAGGGCCGAGACCAGGAACGGGATCCGCCAGCCCCAGGCGCTGAACGCCTCCGCACTCAGGTTCTGGTTCAGCAGCAGGAAGAGCAGGTTGGAGGTGAGGAAACCGATCGGCGCACCGAGCTGGGGAAAGGTTCCATAGATGGCGCGCTTTCCGGGCGGCGCGTTCTCGGTCGCCAGCAGCGCGGCGCCGGACCACTCACCACCGAGTCCGATGCCCTGGCAGAAGCGCAGCACCACCAGGAACAGCGGAGCCAAGATGGCCCAGCCGGGAGTGTGCGCGGTGGGCAGGCAGCCGATCAGGAAGGTGCCGATGCCCATCACCAGCAGGCTCGCCACCAGCGTCTTCTTGCGACCGACCCGGTCGCCGAAGTGCCCGAAGATCAGCGACCCGAGCGGACGGGCGAGGAAGGCGACACCGAACACGGCGAAGGAGGCCAGCAGTTCGGTGGTCGGGTTCTTCGACGGGAAGAACAGGCTGGGAAAGACCAGGGAGGCGGCCGTCCCGTAGGCATAGAAGTCGAAGAACTCGATCGTCGTTCCGACCAGGCTGGCGGTCAGCACCCGGCCGGGCCGGTTGGGGTTGTGTCCGCGGCTCAGGTGCGGGGGCAGCTCGGCGGTGTCGGTCATCGTCGTCCTTCGGTCGGGGGCGGGATGACCCTAGGCCCCACCGACCGAAACGCGGACACCCCGTCCCACCATGTGGGCCCTTCGACAGGCTCAGGGACCCTTCGACAGGCTCAGGAGCGTGGGAGGGGCTCAGACGTTGAAGCCGAGCATCCGCAGCTGGTCGCGGCCGTCGTCGGAGATCTTCTCCGGCGTCCACGGCGGCATCCAGACCCAGTTGATCGCGGTGCGCGAGGCGAGGTCCTGCAGCGCGGTGTTGGTCTGGTCCTCGATCACATCGGTCAGCGGACAGGCCGCCGAGGTCAGCGTCATGTCCACGGTGACGGCGGAATCGTCGTCCACGTGCAGCCCATAGACAAGGCCGAGGTCGACGACGTTGATCCCCAGCTCGGGGTCGACCACGTCCTTGAGCGCCTCGTAGAGGTCGTCCTCGGACGGCTTCTCCCCCACGACACCAGGCTGCTCGACCTGATCCGGCAGGGTGTCGCGGACCCGGTCGGAGGGGCGTTCGGTGGCCTGCTCGGTGCTCTGCTCACTCATCGGATTTCCTTTCGCCGTTCACTTGTCCGCGTGCTGGTCACTGGCGCCGGCCTGCAGCGCGGCGTCCCGGAAGGCCTCCCAGCCGAGCAGGGCGCACTTGATCCGGGCCGGAAACTTCGCCACCCCGACGAACGCGATCGCGTCCTCGAACCGGTCCTCGTCGGGGTCGTAGTCGCCCCGGGAGTCCATCATCACCTTGAACTCCCGGTGCAGGTCGAACGCGTCGTCGACCTTCTTGCCGATCACCAGGTCGGTCATCACCGAGGTGGACGCCTGGGAGATCGAGCAACCCTCGGCGTCATAGGAGATGTCGGCGACGGTGTCCCCGTCCAGGTGCACCCGCAGCGTCAGCTCGTCGCCGCAGCTCGGGTTCACGTGGTGCACCTCGGCCTCGTGCGGATCGCGCAGACCGCTGTGGTGCTTGGCCTTGTAGTGATCCAGGATGATCTCCTGGTACAACTCCTCGACGTTCATCTCAACCCCTGAAGAACTTGATCGTGTACGCCAGCGCGTCGACCAGGGTGTCGATCTCGGCCTGGCTCGTGTAGAGGTAGAACGACGCCCGCGTCGACGACTGCACGCCCAGCCGATCGTGCAGCGGTCGCGCACAGTGGTGCCCGCCGCGGACGGCGACCAGCCGGCTGTCCAGCAGCTGAGCGACATCGTGCGGGTGGATGTCGTCGAGGGTGAACGAGATCGCACCCCCGCGGTCCACCGGCTCGCTCGGTCCGAGGATCTTCAACCCGGGCAGGGTTTTCAGCCCTTCCAGGGCGTACGCCGTGATCTCCCGTTCGTGCCGGGAGACCGATCCCATGCCGATCCCGGACAGATAGTCCACCGCTGCGCCGAGGCCGGCCGCCTGGGCGATCGGGGGCGTACCCGCCTCGAACCGGTGCGGGGGCGGCGCGAAGGTCGACCCGGACATCCGTACGATCTCGATCATCTCTCCCCCGCCGAGGAACGGCGGCAACTCGGCGAGCAGGTCATAGCGACCCCAGAGCACGCCGATGCCGGTCGGGCCGACCATCTTGTGCCCGGTGAACGCCATCAGGTCCGCACCCAGCTCGGACACCCGCGTCTGCAACTGCGGTACGCCCTGGGAGGCGTCGACCACCATCACCGCGCCCACGGCGTGCGCCTGATCGGCGATCCGGCGGATCGGGTTGACGGTGCCGAGCACGTTGGACACCCAGGTCACCGAGACCACCTTGGTGCGCTCGTTGATCAGCCCGTCCCGTTCGGCGGCGGCCAGGTCGAGGCGACCCTCCTCGGTGATGTCGAACCAGCGCAGGGTGGCGCCGGTCCGCTCGGCCAGCAGCTGCCACGGCACGATGTTGGAGTGGTGCTCCATCACCGACACCACGATCTCGTCACCTGGGCCGAGCCGACTGCCGAGCGTGTGGGCACACAGATTCAGCGCCTCGGAGGCGTTCTTGGTGAACACCACCTCCTCGCTGCGCGCGGCCCCGATGAACGCCGCCACCTTGGCCCGGCCACCCTCGAACGCCTCGGTCGCCTCGGCACCCAGCAGGTGCATCGCCCGCGCCACGTTGGCGTTGTGGTCACGGTAGTGCTCGGCGATCGTGTCGATCACCACCTGCGGCTTCTGCGAGGTGTTCGCGGAGTCGAGGTAGGTGATCGGCCGACCGCCGGATTCCCTGCTGAGGATGGGAAAGTCGCGGCGTACCGCGTCGATGTCGATCCCGTGCGGCAGCGGCAACCTGGCTCCGCTGAGCGGGGCCGGGTCGGGGATCTCCTCGTTGGTGTGGGTCTGGGTCATCGCTCTCCTGGTGGCTTCGACAGGCTCAGCCAGCGTGGGTCAGGCGCAGCCAGCGTCGGGTCAGGCGCGGGCGGCGCGCAGGTACTTGTCGTAGCCCTCGGCCTCGAGCTGGGCGGCGAGCTCCGGGCCGCCCTGCTCCACGAAGTGGCCGTCGATGAACACGTGCACGTGATCGGGCTTGATGTAGTTGAGGATGCGCGTGTAGTGGGTGATCAGCAGCACGCCGCGATCGCCCTGTCCGGCGTACCGGTTCACGCCCTCAGAGGCGATCCGCAGCGCATCGATGTCGAGACCGGAGTCGGTCTCGTCGAGAACGGCGAACTTCGGGTTCAGCAGCTCCAACTGGGCGATCTCGTGACGCTTCTTCTCACCACCGGAGAACCCCTCGTTGACCGAGCGCTGGGCGAAACTCTTGTCCAGGTTGACCCGATCGAGCACGCCGTTGACGTCCTTGACGAACTGACGCAACTTCGGCGCCTCACCGTCGATGGCGGTCTTGGCGGTGCGCAGGAAGTTCGACACCGACACCCCGGGCACCTCGACCGGGTACTGCATGGCCAGGAACAACCCGGCCCGCGCCCGCTCGTCGACCGACAGCGCCAGCAGGTCCTCCCCGTCCAGGGTGACCGTGCCGGAGGTGACCTGATACTTCGGGTGGCCGGCGATGGCATACGCCAGGGTGGACTTGCCCGAACCGTTCGGGCCCATGATCGCGTGCACCTCACCGGAGTTCACCGTGAGATCGACCCCCTTGAGGATCTCCTTGGCACCGCTCTCGGTGTCGACGCTGACGTGCAGGTCCTTGATCTCGAGCTTCGACATTTCAGGCTTCCTCACCTTCGGTGGCGGATTCGTTGGTCAGTGTGGGCGAGCCGACGGTGCTGGCCAGCTCTGCCTCGATGGCGGTGAGCAGGTGCTGCTCCACCTCCGGTACGCCGATCCGGCGGATGATGTCGGCGAAGAAGCCGTGCACCACCAGGCGACGCGCCTCGACCTCGTCGATCCCGCGGCTGCGCAGATAGAACAGCTGCTGGTCATCGAACCGGCCGGTGGTGGAGGCGTGGCCCGCCCCCTCGATCTCGCCGGTCTCGATCTCCAGGTTGGGCACCGAGTCGGCCTTGCACCCGTCGGTCAGCAGCAGGTTCTTGTTGGACTCATAGGTTTCGATCCCCTCGGCCATCTTGCGGATCAGCACATCGCCGACCCACACGCTGTGCGCCCGCTTTCCCTGCAGGGCGCCGCGATAGTCGACGTTGGAGCGGGTACGCGGGGCGTTGTGGTCAACCAGCAGCCGGTGCTCGATGTGCTGGCCGGCATCCACGAAATAGAGCCCGTACTGGTCCGCCGACCCGCCGGGGCCGGCGTATTCCACGGTCTCGGCGAGCCGGACCAGGTCGCCGCCGAGGGACACCGCGACGCTGCGCAGCTGGGCGTCCCGGCCCACGGTGAAGGAGGTCTGGCCGGTGTGCACGGCGTCATCGGCCCAGTCGGCGATCTGGACGAAGGTGACGTCGGCGCCGTCGCCCACCAGCACCTGGGTCAGCGCGCTGTAGGTGGCCGAGCCGCGGTGGCGTACCGCGATGGTGGCGCGCGCGTGGTGGCCGACGGTGACCACCACATGCCCGTGCACCACGTCCTCGGCCGAGCCGCCGGTCAGGTCGATCACCACCGGTTCGGTGAGCTCGACGTTGGCCGGGATGTCGACCCGAGTGGCGCCGCCGGCGTACTCGGCGGCCAGCGCGGCGAGCCGGTTGCTCGGGGCGCGCCCGCCGAGCGCCCGCGCGTCGGCACTGCTGATCGCCTCGATCGTCACCTGGGCGGGGGTTGCGGTCTGCCAGTCGAGTCGCGCACCGGTACCGGTGGCCTCCATCAGCCCGCGCAGCCGACGCAGCGGGGTGAACCGCCAGATCTCCTCGCGGCCCTGGGGGACGGGGTGGTCGGCCAGGTCATAGGAGGGTCGCGCGTGCAGGTGCGAGGCGACCTTCGACTCGACCGCCCCCTGCACGTTCGGGGTGTGCTTGGTGTCCACTGACAACGTCGCGGTTCTCTTTCTGGGTTGGAATTGGCTTCGACAGGCTCAGCCGGCGTTGGGCTTCGACAGGCTCAGCCGGCGTCAGCCGACCGCGCCCTCCATCTGCAGCTCGATCAGCCGGTTGAGCTCCAGGGCATATTCCATCGGCAGCTCCTTGGCGATCGGCTCGATGAAGCCGCGCACGATCATCGCCATCGCCTCGTCCTCCTCGATGCCGCGCGACATCAGATAGAACAGCTGATCGTCCGACACCTTGGAGACCGTCGCCTCGTGCGCCATCGACACCTCGTCCTCGCGGACGTCCACATAGGGGTAGGTGTCGGAGCGGGAGATCTGGTCCACCAGCAGCGCGTCGCATTTCACGGTGGAGGCCGAGTGGTGCGCGCCGGGCTGCACCTGGACCAGGCCGCGATAGGAGGAGCGACCGCCGGCCCGGGCGACCGACTTGGAGACGATCGAGCTCGACGTGTTCGGCGCCATGTGCACCATCTTCGAGCCGGCGTCCTGGTGCTGCCCCTCGCCGGCGAACGCGATCGACAGGGTCTCACCGCGGGCGTGCTCACCCATCAGATAGACGGCCGGATATTTCATCGTCACCTTGGAGCCGAGGTTGCCGTCGATCCACTCCATGGTCGCGCCCTCGGCGCAGGTGGCCCGCTTGGTGACCAGGTTGTACACGTTGGTGGACCAGTTCTGGATGGTGGTGTAGCGGCAGCGGGCGCCCTTCTTCACGATGATCTCCACCACCGCGGAGTGCAGCGAGTCCGACTTGTAGATCGGTGCGGTGCAGCCCTCGACGTAGTGCACGTAGGCGTCCTCGTCGACGATGATCAGCGTCCGCTCGAACTGGCCCATGTTCTCGGTGTTGATCCGGAAGTAGGCCTGCAGCGGGATCTCCACGTGCACACCCTTCGGCACATAGATGAACGAGCCGCCGGACCACACCGCGGTGTTCAGTGCGGAGAACTTGTTGTCACCGGCCGGGATCACGCTGGCGAAGTGCTCGCGGAACAGCTCCGGGTGCTCCTTCAGCGCGGTGTCGGTGTCGAGGAAGATGACGCCCTGGCGCTCGAGCTCCTCGTTGATCTTGTGATAGACGACCTCGGACTCATACTGGGCCGCGACGCCGGCGACCAGCCGCGCCTTCTCCGCCTCGGGGATGCCCAGCTTGTCGTAGGTGTTCTTGATGTCGGCGGGCAGGTCGTCCCACGTCTGCGCCTGCTTCTCGGTGGAGCGGACGAAGTACTTGATGTTGTCGAAGTCGATGTCGCCGAGGTCGGCACCCCAGGTCGGCATCGGCTTCTTGTCGAACAGCCGCAGGCCCTTCAGCCGCAGCTCGGTCATCCACTCCGGCTCGTCCTTCAGCCGGGAGATGTCACGCACCACCGCCTCGTCCACGCCGCGGCGGGCGGAGGCCCCCGCGACATCGGGGTCGTGCCAGCCGTATTCGTAGCTGCCGAGCGCCTCCAGGGTGTCGTCCTGGGTCATGATCCGCTGTTCCAGGTCAGTCATGTCGATTCTCCCTCGCTCGTGGATCTGGCAGGTGCTTCTTCGGCGACGACCCGGCGGCCGTCGAGATGTGGGTGGTGCAGACCCCGTCGCCCTGGGCGATCGTGGCCAAGCGCTGCACGGGTACGCCGAGCAGCTCCCCGAACAGCTTCGTCTCCGCCTCGCACAGCTGCGGGAATTCGGCGGCCACGTGGGCGACCGGGCAGTGGTGCTGGCAGAGCTGCTCCCCGGCCCGGGCCGGGCGTGCCGAGGCGACGTAACCGTCGGCGGACAGGGCGCGGGCCATCGCGTCCACCGGGCTGGCCGTGGGGTCGCAGTCCCGGATCTCGTGGTAGTGCCGCTCCACCTGGGCGATCCGCACCCGGGCGAGCTGATCCAGCGCGTCCGGACCGGCGGCCCGGACCAGTTGGGTCAGCGCGACCCGGGCCAGCTCGTCGTACGCCTGGTGGAACCCCTGCCGACCGGCGTCGGTGAGCGCGAACACCTTGGCCGGACGCCCGCGGCCCCGCGCGCCGTAGACCCGCTGCTCGCGGGCGACCAGGTCGCCGCGGTCGATCAGCACCTGCAGGTGCCGGCGGATGGCGGCGGGGGTGAGCTCGAGCCGCTCGGCGAGCTCGGCCGCCGTGGACGGCCCGTGCTGCATGATCGAGTGCTGCACCCGCTGCCGGGTGGAGGCGTCGTGATCCGCGCCCTCCACCTCGGACGGGTGGGTGACACCCGGAGCCTCGGCGAGGGTCACGGGGTCGTCCCGGTCCACTCGCATATTTTTCACAACGCCATTCTTGCGTTATTTCTTCCCGACACAAGCAAGGGTCACCTAACTCCCCCGCCCCGGGGCTCCGTGACCCCTGACCTGCAGTCTCCTGGATCGGCTCGACCGAAACCCAGTCCCACTGGGTTTGATCATGAACGGTTTCGGAGACTGCAGGTCAGAGCTCACGGCTCCAACCGCGCAGGGGGACGTGAACGCCCCGCCGTGCCGCACACCACAGCCTCGGCGGGCACCGATCCCGATCCGCCGCCGTAGACTGTCGGGGTGCCAGCCGCCCTCGAGATCGCCGACGTGCGGCTCGCCCGTGGCGGAAACCGGATCCTGGACGGGCTCTCGCTGACCGCCCCCGAGGGGCAGATCACCGCCCTGCTCGGCCCGAACGGGGCCGGCAAGACCAGCACCATCCGCTGCTGCACCACCCTGCTCACCCCCGACTCCGGGACCGTCCAGCTGTTCGGCCAGCGACCCGATCAGGCGGTGGCCGCCGGGCTGGTCGGCGTGATGCCCCAGTCGGTCGGAGCCTGGTCGGGGATCCGGCCGCTGGAGCTGCTGTCCTATCTGGCCGGGCTCGCCGCGCACCCGCTGCCGGTGGGCGCGTTGGCCACCGAGCTCGGCATCGACCGCTTCTCCGGTACGCCCTATCGCCGGCTCTCCGGGGGGCAGCAGCAACTGGTCAACCTGGCCGGCGCGCTGATCGGCCGGCCGGCGCTGGTGCTGCTCGACGAGCCCACCGCCGGGCTCGACCCGCACGTCCGTCGTCAGGTGTGGTCGCTGCTGGAGCGGCTCAGGTCGGCCGGGGTGTCGATGCTGCTCACCACCCACGCGATGGACGAGGCGCAGGCGCTGGCCGATGGCGTACACATCATCGATGCCGGCCGCGTGGTGCTCAGCGGGCCGGTCGCCGAACTGACCGCCGAGCGATCCCTGGAAGACGTGTTCCTCACCGCCACGAGACCGGAGGGGCGATGACCACCCTCGATCTCTCCCCCGCCCCCGGGGCCGCACCGGCCGGCCGCCGGATCTGGCGGCACGGGCTGACCGAGGCCCGGCTGCTGGCCCGCAACGGCGAGCAACTGCTGCTGACGTTGGTGATTCCGGTCGGCGCCCTGATCCTCGGCCGGCTGTTCGGGGTCCGGTTCGGCCTCGGCACCGAACTGCTCGTGCCGTCGGTGCTGGCGATGGCCGTGTGGTCCTCGGCGTTCACCTCGCTGGCGATCAGCACCGGCTTCGAGCGCCGCTACGGGGTGCTCGAGCGACTCGCCGCCACCCCGCTGACCCGCACGGGCCTGCTGCTGGGCAAAGCGATCGGGCTGCTGGTGACGCTGCTCGGACAGCTGCTGGTGCTGACGCTGGTCGCGCTGCTGCTGGGCTGGCGGCTGGTGCTGGGCCCGGCGCCGGTGCTGGTCGGGGTGCTGGCGGTGCTGCTCGGCACGATCGCCTTCGCCGCCCTCGGACTGCTGCTGGCCGGGACCCTGCGCGCCGAGCTCACCCTCGGTCTGGCCAACCTGATCCATCTGGTGCTGCTGGGGGCCGGCGGCATCCTGGTGCCGCTGGCGAGCTATCCCGAACCGGTCCGTGCCGTGGTCGCGCTGCTGCCGACGGCTGCGCTCGGCGAGGCCCTGCGCGGGGCCGGTACCGGGCAGACCCACTGGTGGACGCTGCCGGCGCTGCTGGTCTGGGCCGTGGCCACGATTGTGTTGACGAGAAAGGTGTTCCGATGGATGTCGTGACCGAGGAGCCGGTGGGCGTCGACTCGGGTTGGAAGACCCTGCGGGCCTGGTCGCTCGGTTCGCTGATCGGCAACATGGGCCTGATCCTGACCGGGGCGCTGGTCCGGCTGACCAAGTCGGGGCTGGGCTGCCCGACCTGGCCCAAGTGCACCAACGAGTCGCTGATCCCGCAAGGGATGGGGCTGCACGGCGCGATCGAGTTCGGCAACCGGCTGCTCACCTTCGTGCTGGTGGCGCTGGCGATCGGCACCTTCTATGCCGCGCTGCGGGTACGCGACCGGGGCGCCCCGCGGCGCGACCTGCGCCGGCTGGCGTTCTGGTCCGCGCTCGGCATCCCGGCCCAGGCGATCATCGGCGGGATCACCGTGCTGACGAAGCTGAACCCCTACGTGGTGGCCTCGCACCTGCTGGTGTCGGTGGCGCTGATCGTGGTGCTGGTGCTGCTGGTACGCCGGGCGTACCGGGTCCCGCCCGACCCGACCGACGCGCGCGGCCAGGCGCTGGCCCGGGTCACCTTCTGGTTGGTGATGCTGTCGGTGGTGCTGGGCACCCTGGTCACCGGCTCGGCCCCGCACAGCGGTGACGCCGACGCCGCGCGCACCGGGTTCACCCTGGAGATCGTCGCCAAGGCGCATGCCTGGAGCGTGTGGGCGGTGATCATCGCGATGGTCGCCTGCTGGCTGGTCACGCGCTCGCGCAGCCTGCTCTGGCTGGGGGTGGCCGTGCTGTTCCAGGGTCTGGTCGGCTATCTGCAGTATTTCAACGGGCTGCCGATCTGGATCGTCGCCCTGCACATGGTCGGCGTGGCCGTGGTCACCGCCCTCGCCGCGAACGTCCTCTGGGGCGTACGCCGGGTCACGACGCGCTGAGGAAACCCTGGGACTGCAGCCAGTCCCAGGCGACGTCGACCGCGTCCTCGCCGTCGACGTCGATCCGGGCGTTCAGATCCAACAGGGTCTGGTTGTCCAGCTTGGCCTGGACCGGGGCGAGCAGCTGTTCCAGCTGCGGCGCCTTTTCGTTGAGCTCGGTGGTGATCACCGGGGCGACGTTGTAGTTGGGAAAGTACTTCTTGTCGTCCTCGAGCACGGTCAGGTTGAGCGCCTTGATCCGACCGTCGGTGGTGAACACCTCACCGAAGTTGCACAGTCCCTGCGCGGTCGCCTCGTAGATGGCGCCGGTGTCCAGGGTCTTGATGTTCTGCGGCGGCAGGTCGGGCAGGCCGTAGGTTTTCAACCAGGGCTGGAATCCGTCGTTTCGGTTGGCGAACTCGGATTCGAGGCAGAAGGTGAGCTGGTCGACCGGCACCTTCTGCAGCTCCGACATGGTGCGGATGTTGAGCTTCTGCTTCGTCTTGTCGGTCATCGCGAACGAGTAGGTGTTGTTCATCGGGGCCGGCTTGAGCCAGACCAGACCGTTCTTCGCGTCGGCGTCCTTGACCGCCTGCCACTGACCCTGCTCATCGGGGATCGCCTTTTCCTGCTTGAGATAGGAGACCCAGGCGGTGCCGGTGTATTCCCACTGGAAGTTGGTCTGCTTCTGCAGCATCGCCTGACGGGCGCTCTGCGAACCCGGGATATTGGTCAGGTCCTGCACGTTGGCGCCGGCGGACTGGAACAGGATCACCGCCATCTTGCCCAGCAGCAGCTGCTCGGAGAAGTTCTTCGAACCCACCTTGATGCTCACCCCGTCCAGGCGCGGGGCACCGGCCAACGCGCCAGCGAGCTTGCCGGTCGGTGCGAAGCCTCCGGCGGTGCCGAGTCCGCAGCCGGCCAGCAGCACGGTGAGCAGCAGCAGCGGGGTGAACAGTCGGATCGCGCGGCTGTACATCACAGTCCCTTCGGCTTGACGAGCATCTCGAGTACCCGCCCGATCCAGTCGACGATCAGGGCGAGCAGGGCGACCAGCAGGGCGCCGCTGACCAGCACCTTGAACCGGAACAGGGTGATCCCGGTCTGGATCAGCGCGCCGAGGCCGCCGGCGTTGATGAAGGTGGCGAAGGTGGCGGTGCCGACGACCAGCACCAGGGCGGTGCGTACGCCGGCCATGATCACCGGGATCGCCATCGGCAGTTCGAGCCGCAACAGCACGGCCAGTGCCGACATGCCCATCCCCCGACCGGCCTCGACCAGGCTCGGGTCCACCGCCTGCAGGCCGGTGATGGTGTTGCGCAGCACCGGCAGGAAGGCATACAACGACAGCGCCAGCACCGCGGTGCCGAGCCCAAAGCCGATCCAGATCGCCAGCAGCACCAGCAGGCCGATGGCCGGGGCGGCCTGTCCGGCGTTGGCGACCGCCTCCACCACGGGGGCGATCCGGCGTACGCCCGGGCGGGTCAGCGCGATCCCGATCGGGATCGCGGTGCACACCACCACCAACGTGCAGATCACGGTGATCACGATGTGCTCGCGGGTCAGCTGGCCGATCGTGGCCCAGGCCAGCTGACGCGACTCGATCGAGTCCAGCTCGGCGGTGGAACGCCAGATCAGCCAGCCGCCGAAGACCACCAGCACCATGATCGGCAGGCCGACCAACAGGCCGATCTGCTCTCTGGTGAGCCGATCCCGCATCACCGTTCCCCCGCCTCGACCGGCTGCTTGGGGTCCTGTCGCTGACGCTCGGCCGCGGCCTGGTCGATCTCGCGGATCCGTTCGGTGATCGCACGGAAGGAGACCACGCCCTGATATTCGTCGCGGACACCGGTGACAACGGCGCCGCCGTGGCCGGAAGCGAGCATCGTGTCCAGGGCGTCGGCGAGCGTGGAACGGTGGTCCACGGTGCTGAAGGCGGGGTGCTGGTGACCCTCGATGAGCTCGCCGCGGAGATTGCGCGTCCACACCCAGCCCTTGGGACGGTTGCGCTCGTCGAGCACGATCACCGCCTCGTCACCGTTGCGTTCGGCCGTCTTGATGGCGTCCTTCACCCGGCTGCCGACGCGCGCGGTGGTCGGGTGGCTGAGTTCGATCTCCGAGACGCGCTGCAGGCTGAGCTGCTTGAGCGTGGACCCGCTGCCGACGAAATCGGCCACGTAGTCGTCGGCCGGCGCACCCAGCAGCACCTCCGGCGTGTCGTACTGGGCGATGTGCGCGCCCTCGCGCAGCAGCAGGATCCGATCGCCCAGCTTGACCGCCTCGTCGATGTCGTGGGTGACGCAGACGATCGTCTTGCGCAGTTCTTCCTGGATGCTCATCAGCTCGTCCTGCAACCGGGCCCGGGTGATCGGGTCCACCGCACCGAACGGCTCGTCCATCAGCACCACCGGCGGGTCGGCGGCCAGCCCACGGGCCACTCCGACGCGCTGCTGCTGACCGCCGGAGAGTTCCCGGGGGAAGCGGTCGCGATAGCGCGCCGGGTCCAGGCCCACCATGTCCAGGAGTTCATCGACCCGGTTCCGGGTGCGTTGCTTGTCCCACTTGAGCAGGCCCGGCACCATGCCCACGTTCTGCGCCACGGTGAGGTGCGGGAACAGGCTGCCGCCCTGGATCACATAGCCGATATTGCGGCGCAGCTCGTCGGGGTCGCTGTCGTTGATGTCCTTGCCGTTGATCCGGATGGTGCCCGAGGAGGGTTCGATCAGCCGGTTGATCATCTTGAGCGAGGTGGTCTTGCCGCAGCCGGAGGGGCCGATGAACATCACGATCTCCCCGGCCGGGATGGTCAGCGACAGCGAGTCGACCGCCGGTTTGGCCTGGCCGGCGTACTTCTTGGTGACGTCGATCAGCTCGATCTCGACACCGGACTGGTTGTCGCTCATGCGCGGATTCCCTTCGAGGTGGTGAAACGACCGATCAGCAGCAGCCCCCAGTCGAGGATGACGGCGAGGATGACCACACCGACGGTGCCGACCAGCGCATAACTGAGCGCGTTCTTGCCGCCGATCTGGGTCAGTCCGGTGAAGATGTAGGTGCCCAGGCCGGGGCCGAGGGCGTACGCCGCGATCGCGGCCACCCCCATCGACATCTGGGTGGACACCCGCAGCCCGGCCATGATCACCGGCCAGGCCAGCGGCAGGCGTACCTTCCAGAAGGTGACCAGGGGGTTCATCCCCATCCCCTTGGCGGACTCCAGCAGGTTGCGGTCCACCCCGGCGAGGCCGACGATCGCGTTGCGCAGGATCGGCAGCACCCCATAGAACGCGACCGCGATCACCGCGGGGAGCGCACCGATGCCGACCAGCGGCAGCAGCAGGCCCAGCAGCGCGAAGGACGGGATGGTCAGGCCGACGGCGGAGATGCCGTTGGCCAGCGCCTCGAGGCGGGACCGCCCGACCACGAGGACGGCGAGGGCGATCGCGATGATGGTCGCCAGGATCATGGCCTGGACCACCAGGCTGACGTGCTGATAGGACCGGAAGGCGATGTCCGCCCACCGCTCAGCGATGAAATCGGCCACGGGGTTCGGCCTCTCTGTCGGCAGTAGCGTCCGACGCTAGCCAGTCACGGTGCCATGGACCACTTCGCTGACGACAACCCCGACTTCGTCACCAAATCGAGACCGTCCCGTTCCAGGGTGCGGCTCAGAACAGCAGTGGGTCGACGGCCGCGGCCAGGAAGATCAGCGCCAGATAGCTGTTCGACCAGTGGAACAGCCGCATCGGCTTCAGCTCGACGTCGTCGGCCCCGGCGTTGGCCCGGCGCAGCAGCTGCACGGACTCCCACAGGAACACGACACCGCCGACGGCGGCCACCGCCGGGTACAACCAGCCGGTCCCGGCGATCGGCCACAGCGCCAGCGAGGTGAGCACCATCAGCACCGAATAGACCAGGATCCGCTTCGCCACCCGCGGTGCCGACATCACCACCGGCAGCATCGGCACCTCCGCGGCGGCATAGTCCGCGCGATAGCGGAACGCCAGCGCCCAGGTGTGCGGCGGGGTCCAGAAGAACACGATCGCGAACAGCACGAAGGGGGCCAGGGCGACCGAGTTGGTCACCGCGGTCCAGCCGATCAGCGGCGGGAAGCAGCCGGCGATGCCGCCCCAGACGATGTTCTGCGACATCGTGCGCTTCAGCCACATCGTGTAGACGAGGACATAGAACGCGTTCGCCGCCAGCGCCAGGGCCGCCGACAGCCAGTTCACGAACAGTCCGAACAACAGCGTGGCGAGGACGCCGAGCACGATCCCGAAGACGGTCCCCTGGATCGGCTCGACCTGGTGCCGCGGCATCGGGCGGCGCCGGGTGCGGCGCATCTTCTCATCGATGTCGCGGTCGAGCACGCAGTTGAAGGTGTTCGCGCTGGCCGCGGCGAGCGCGCCGGCGACCAGGGTCCAGAACACCAGCACGAGATTGGGTACGCCGTGCGCGGCGAGGAACATCGCCGGGGCGGTGGTGACCAGCAACAACTCGACGACCCGTGGTTTGGTCAGCGCGACGTAGGCCTTGACGACATCGCGCCAGGTCTTGGCCGACACACCGGCCGTCGCCACCACGGGGTGGGCATCGGTGTGGGTCACAGAAATGTTCTCCAGCTCTCTTCGTGCGCGTCGTCGCCCGGTTCGCGGGTCCCCCGAAGTGTACGACCGAACTCGCGAGGGGCGAAAACCGAACCACCGGGAGGGGGCTGCCCCAGCGCTGGTCCCACGCAGTAGTGTCGGTCGTGACCATTCCGTGACCGTCACCGTGCCAAGATGGACGGCCGTTGGCCGAATGCCGCAGAACCTGTGAAAGGAACCCTCCGTGACGAATGCCTCCCACCACCCCGAAGGCTGGACCGAACTGGACTCCCGGGCCGTGGACACTGCGCGCGCGTTGGCCGCCGATGCGGTGCAGAAGGTGGGCAACGGGCACCCGGGGACGGCGATGAGCCTGGCCCCTGCGGCCTACCTGCTGTTCCAGAAGGTGATGCGGCACAACCCGGCCGATGTGCACTGGCCCGGCCGCGACCGGTTCGTGCTGTCCTGCGGGCACTCCTCGCTGACCCTCTATTGCCAGCTCTATCTGGGCGGCTTCGGGCTCGAGCTGGACGACCTGAAGTCGTTGCGCACGTGGGGTTCCAAGACCCCGGGCCACCCCGAGTACGGCCACACGCTCGGCGTCGAGACGACCACCGGTCCGCTCGGTCAGGGCGTCGCCAACGCGGTCGGGATGGCGATGGCGGCCCGCCGCGAGCGCGGCCTGTTCGATCCCGACGCGAAGCCGGGCGAGTCGGTGTTCGACCACCACATCTACTGCCTGGCCTCCGATGGTGACCTGCAGGAGGGCGTGTCGGCCGAGGCGTCCTCGCTGGCCGGCACCCAGCAGCTGGGCGCGCTGACGCTGATCTGGGACGACAACCGGATCTCGATCGAGGACGACACGAACATCGCGTTCTCCGAGGACGTCGCCGAGCGCTACCGGGCGTACGGCTGGCACGTGCAGACCGTCGAATGGGTACGCGACCGCGACGGCCAGGACACCCCCGACGGCGGTGGCAGCTATGTCGAGGACCTGGTCGCGCTGAAGCACGCGCTCGAGGCCGCCCGCAAGGTGACCGACAAGCCCTCGTTCATCCAGCTGCGCACCATCATCGGCTGGCCGGCGCCGAAGCTGCAGGGCACCGGCAAGGCGCACGGCGCCGCCCTCGGCGAGGAGGAGGTGGCCGCCACCAAGAAGATCCTCGGTCTCGACCCCGAGCAGGACTTCCAGGTCGCCGACGAGGTGATCGCGCACACCCGCAAGCTCGCCGAGCGCGGTGAGCAGGCCCAGGCCGAGTGGAACAAGCAGTTCGACGCCTGGAAGTCCGCCAACGCCGACAACGCGAAGCTGTTCGAGCGGCTGCAGGCGCGCGAGCTGCCCGAGGGCTGGGACGCCGACCTGCCGAGCTATGACGCCGACGAGAAGGGGGTCGCCACCCGCGCCGCCTCCGGTGAGTTTCTCAGCGCCGCCGCGCCGAAGCTGCCCGAGCTGTGGGGCGGCTCGGCCGACCTGGCCGGATCGAACAACACCACCCCCAAGGGTGAGCCGAGCTTCCTGCCCGCCGAGCGGCAGAGCAAGATGTTCTCCGGCTCCGAATATGGCCGGGTGCTGCACTTCGGCATCCGCGAGCACGCGATGGGCGCGATCATGAACGGCGTCGCCCAGCACGGCCCGACCCGCATCTATGGCGGCACGTTCATGGTGTTCTCCGACTACATGCGTCCTCCGGTACGCCTGGCCGCGCTGATGAAGCTGCCGGTCACCTACGTGTGGACCCACGACTCGATCGGCGTCGGCGAGGACGGCCCGACCCACCAGCCGGTGGAGCAGCTCACCGCGCTGCGCGCCATCCCCGGCCTGGACGTCATCCGCCCGGCCGACGGCAACGAGACGATCGCCTGCTGGAAGGCCGTGCTCGGCCACCTCGACCGGCCCTCGGCGCTGGCACTGACCCGCCAGAACGTGCCCACCTTCCCGCGCGGCACCGACGGCTTCGCCGACGGTTCCGAGGTCTCCCGCGGCGGCTATGTGCTGAAGGACTTCGGCGACGCGCAGACCCCCGAGGTGATCCTGATCGCCACCGGCTCCGAGGTGCAGTACGCCGTCGGTGCGGCCGAGCAGCTGGCCGGCGAGGGCGTGTCCGCCCGGGTCGTGTCGATGCCGTGCCGCGAGTGGTTCGACGAGCAGGACGACGCCTATCGCGAGTCGGTCATCCCGCTCGAGGTGCGGGCCCGGGTGTCGGTCGAGGCCGGTATCTCGATGAGCTGGCTCGACCTGATCGGTGACGCCGGTCGCGCCGTCAGCCTGGAGCACTTCGGCGCCTCGGCCGCCGGCACCCTGCTGTTCGAGAAGCTCGACTTCACCGCCGAGCACGTGGTCGCCGCGGCCAGGGAGAGCATCCAGGCCGCCAAGGACCCGCGCGCCGCGCTCCCCCGCCGGGCGCACGGACCGGTCGGCACCGCCGACGCGATGATCGCCCAGAAGCAGTGACCCGCACGTCCGAGAACCAAGGAGAAGACATGTCCGATCGACTGAAGAAGCTCTCCGACGCCGGCGTCTCGATCTGGCTGGACGACCTGTCCCGGCAGCGGATCAGCTCCGGTGACCTGGCCCGGCTGGTGGCCGAGTCCTCCGTCACGGGAGTGACCACCAACCCGACCATCTTCGCCGGTGCGCTGGCCGACGGGGAGTCCTATGAGTCCCAGGTGCGGATCCTGCGCGACCGCGGGGTGAGCGTCGAGGACGCGATCAAGCAGATCACCACCGACGACGTGCGCGCCGCCTGCGACGTGATGTCGGCGACCAACCGCGCCACCGACGGGGTCGACGGCCGGGTGTCGATCGAGGTCGAGCCCGGGCTGGCCCGCGACACCGCCGGCACCATCGCCCAGGCCCGTGAGCTGGCCGAGATGGTGGGCCGGGACAATGTGCTGATCAAGATCCCGGCCACCCTCGAGGGGCTGGAGGCGATCACCGAGGTGATCGGGCACGGGATCTCGGTCAACGTGACGCTGATCTTCTCCCTGGAGCGCTATCAGGGGGTGATGGACGCCTATCTGGCCGGGCTGGAGAAGGCCGCCGAACAGGGCCGTGACCTGTCCCGGCTGCACTCGGTGGCCTCCTTCTTCGTCTCCCGGGTCGACTCCGAGGTGGACAAGCGGCTGGACAAGCTGGGCGGGGAGCAGGCCAGCGGGCTGAAGGGGAAGGCGGCGGTCGCGAACGCCCGACTCGCGTACGAGTTGTACCAGCAGGTGTTCGAGTCCGGGGAGCGGTTCGCCGCGCTCAAGGCCAAGGGAGCCAACGCCCAGCGTCCGCTCTGGGCGTCCACCGGGGTCAAGGACCCGGCCTATCCCGACACCCTCTATGTCGCCGACCTGATCGTCCCCGGCACCGTGAACACCATGCCGGAGAAGACGATGGACGCGTTCGCCGACCACGGTGAGGTGGTGGCCGATGCGGTCACCCCACACCTGGACGACGCCCGCGCCACCATGAAGGCGCTGGAGGAGGCCGGGATCGACCTCGATGACGTGGTCAAGGTGCTGGAGGACGAGGGCGTCGAGAAGTTCGACAAGTCCTGGTCCGAGCTGGTGGAGACGGTCAAGACCGCCCTGCAGAAGCGCTGAGGCGTACGGCTGAGGCGTACCAAACCCTGACGAACAAGGAGTTGAGCGTGGCAGACGCGATCCGGCACAACCCGAAGGATCTCGCGGCGGCCCTGGGGCAGGTGAACCCGCTCCGCGACCCGCAGGACCGTCGGCTGCCGCAGATCGCCGGCCCCTGCGTCCTGGTCATCTTCGGTGTCACCGGCGACCTGTCCCGCAAGAAGCTGATGCCGGCCGTCTATGACCTCGCCAACCGGGGACTGCTGCCGCCCGGTTTCGGACTGGTCGGCTTCGCCCGGCGCGACTGGGCGGATCAGGACTTCGAGAAGATCGTGCACGACTCGGTACGCCAGCACGCGCGCACACCGTTTCGTGAAGAGGTGTGGAAGCAACTGGTCGAAGGGATCCGGTTCGTGCCGGGCGACCTGACCGACGACAACGCGTTCGCCTCCCTGAAGCAGACCATCACGGAGCTGGACCAGATCCGCGGCACCGGCGGCAACCACGCGTTCTATCTGTCGCTGCCACCGGGGCTGTTCGACACGGTGGTCGGCAAGCTGCGCAAGCACGGGCTGGCCGAGAGCCGCAACGGTTCCTGGAGCCGGGTGGTGATCGAGAAGCCGTTCGGGCACGACCTCGAGTCGGCGCGTGAGCTGGATCGGACCGTGTCCTCGGTGTTCCCGCCCCATTCGGTCTTCCGGATCGATCACTACCTGGGCAAGGAAACCGTGCAGAACATGCTGGCGCTGCGCTTCGCCAACCAGCTGTTCGAGCCGATCTGGAACAACAACTACATCGACCACGTGCAGATCACGATGGCCGAGGACATCGGGATCGGCGGCCGGGCTGGCTACTACGACGGCATCGGCGCGGCCCGCGACGTGATCCAGAACCACCTGCTGCAGCTGCTCGCGCTTACCGCGATGGAGGAGCCCAACTCGTTCGAGGCCAGCCAACTGCGCACCGAGAAGCAGAAGGTGCTGGCCGCGACCCGGCCGCCGCAGGACCTGGCCGCGCACACCGCGCGCGGCCGGTACGCCGCCGGCTGGCAAGGCGGTGAGAAGGTGCGCGGCTATGTCCAGGAGGAGGGCATCGACCGGTCCTCGACCACCGAGACGTTCGCCGCGATCCGGGTCGACATCGACAACCGTCGCTGGGCCGGAGTGCCGTTCTATCTGCGCACCGGCAAGCGGTTGGCGCGGCGGGTCACCGAGGTCGCGCTGGGGTTCAAGAAGGCCCCGCACCTGCCGTTCACCGACACCGACACCGAGGAACTCGGGCACAACGCGCTGGTGATGCGGATCCAGCCCGATGAGGGGATCACCCTGCAGTTCGGCGCCAAGGTGCCGGGCACCCAGATGGAGATCCGTCAGGTGAACATGGACTTCGCCTACGGCGGCTCGTTCACCGAGACCAGCCCTGAGGCGTACGAACGGTTGATCCTGGACGTGCTGCTGGGCGAACCACCGCTGTTCCCGCAGCGGGAGGAGGTCGAGCTGTCCTGGATGATCCTGGACCCGATTCTCGACCACTGGGCGAGCCTGGGTACGCCTCCGGAGGACTACCAGGCGGGTTCCTGGGGTCCCTCCAGCGCCCACGAGATGCTCGCCCGCGACGGCCGCGCCTGGCGCCGGCCCTGATCGGAGACTCCCATGATCATCGAGCTGAACGACACCACCTCCGCCAAGATCTCCTCGGCCATCGTGAAGGCGCGCCGTTCGATCGGTTCGCCGGCCTCGGGCATGGTGCTGACGCTGATCGTCCCGGTCGAGGAGCGGAACTTCGACGACGCACTCCAGGCCTGCCTGGCCGCCGGCCGGGAACACCCGTCGCGGATCCTGATCGTGGTCACCGGGCGGGGCCGCCGGCACCGACTGGATGCCGAGGTGCGGATCGGTGAACTGCCCGGGGAGATCATCGTGGTCCGGGTGGCCGGCGACATCGCGCGGCACGCCGACTCGGTGGTGCTGCCGCTGCTGCTGCCCGACACGCCGGTCGTGGTCTGGTGGCCCGGCAACTCTCCGGAGGATCCCGGACGCGACCCGCTGGGCGCGCTCGGCGACCGTCGGATCACCGACGCGATGGGGGCGGTCCGACCGCTCAAGGCGCTCGAGGTGCGGGCGCGGCACCATGCGCCGGGTGACACCGACCTGACCTGGACCCGGATCACGCCGTGGCGGGTGCTGCTGGCGGCCTCCCTGGACCAGTATCCGGCGCCGATCAGCGCGGTCAGCATCGAGGCGGCCCGCGACAACGCTCCGGCCAACCTGCTCGCCGCCTGGCTGGAGTGCCGGCTCAAGGTCGACGTGCAGCGGGTCGACTCCCGCGGTCCGGGGATCACCGCCGTGCGGATGACCACCCCGGCCGGTGACATCGCGATCACCCGCGAGGACGGCCTGCTGGCCTCCTATCTGGTGCCCGGCCAGCCGAAGCGGCTCGTGGCGCTGCGGCGCCGCGAGGTGAACCAGCTGCTCGCCGAGGAGCTGCGCCGGATGGACCACGACGACATCTTCGAGGCCGCCAGCCAGATGCTGGTGACGCGGTTGGAGCGGGCGACCCGGCGTACCGCGGCCAAGAAGGCGGCGCGGAAGTCCGCCCCTGCGAAGAAGACGGCGGCGGCGAAGAAGGCCGCACCGGCGAAGAAGTCGACCAGCGCCGCGAAGAAGACGACCAGCGCCGCGAAGAAGACGACCGCGGCCAGGAAGACGGCGCCGGCGAAGGCAGCATCCGCGAAGAAGACGCCTGCCAGGTCCACCAGGAAGGCGAGCGGAAGGACCAACGGATGACCGTCGTGAGCTGCACCGACGCCGACGATCTGGCCGCGACCGTGGCCCATCAGCTGCGCCGTTCCCTCAGCCAGCTGCAGGGCGACCAGGACCGGGTGGTCCAGGTGTGTCTCACCGGGGGCCGGATCGCCAACCGGATGTACCAGCAGTTGGCCGATGGCCAGGGCGACAACACCGTCGACTGGAAGCGGGTGGAGTTCTGGTGGGGGGACGAGCGCTTCGTGGCCACCGAGAGCCCCGACCGCAATGCCGGCCAGACGCTGGCCCTGCTCGCCGCCACCATCCCCCTCGACCCGGCCAAGGTGCACCCGATGCCGGCGGAGGGTGGTCTGGCCGATCTGAATCAGGCCGCGGTGCAGTATGCGACCGAGCTCGGCGACACCCGCTTCGACATCTGCCTGCTGGGGATGGGGCCCGACGGCCACGTGGCGTCGGTGTTCCCCGACCACCCCTCCAGCGCGGCCTCCGGCTCGGTGATCGGCGTGACCGACTCCCCCAAGCCGCCGCCGGAGCGGCTCAGCCTGACCCTGTCGGTGATCAACAAGTCCGCCGAGGTATGGCTGATCGTGGCCGGGGACGAGAAGGCGCCAGCCGCCGCCCGCGCGATCGCGGGCGACCGGGACCTCCCCGCCGGGCGCGTCAAGGGCCGCCTGCGTACCGTCTGGTTCGTCGACCAGGCCGCCGTCCCCTCCCGCTGACCCGCCCCTCCTGCCGCCCGACCGCCCACCCCCTCCGCTCACGCTTATCGGTCAATTGTCCCGCGACCCCAATTGGGGGCGCGTGAGCGGTGAGCGATAAGCGTGAGCGGAGGGGGCGAGGAGTCAGGCGGCGTCGCGGAGCGTGCGGGCGCAGCGGGCCGCGTCGCGGAAACCCTCCCGGAAGCGGTTCAGGTCACGCAATTCGGCGTCGATCCAGCGTACGCACCAGAGGCCGGCGTTCCGGATCCTGGCCTCGCGCAGCCGTTCGTCGCGGATCGCGTCGTTGGAGCTCTGTCCGGGTTTCAGCAGCCGGCCATATTTGGTGAGCCCGTCGAACTCCCCCACCAGACCCAGATCCGGCCAGGCGAAGTCGCACCGGGCGATCTCCCGCCCCCAGGTGTCGGCCACCACGAACTGGCACACCGGCCGCGGGATCCCGGCCAGGGCCATCGTCGCCCTGCACCGGGACTCACCCGGCGACTCGGAAGCCTCATCCCCCAGCTCCAGCAGCTGGCGGGCCTGCGGGTTGCCGATCGCCCGGCGCTTCAGGCGTACGCCCAATTCGGCGGCCGTCACCCCGCGGGCCAGTCCCACGTCGAGCACCGCCAGGGCGTCCCGGAACGGCAACGTGCGGATCAGGTCGGCCACCGTCCGGGCCAGTCCGGTGACCGGCAACCCCTCGATGACGGTCCGATCGTCGGTCGGCAGTGGTGCCCGCCGGTGGTGCGCGGTCGGCGTACGCCTGGCTCCGTCCACGCCGTCCCGCAGCAGGTCGACCCGACGCAGCAGCCCGGGCGGCAACGGCAACCCGTGCAGCACCGCGGCGCTGCGGTGACTGAGCACTGTGTCGTCGGAGATCACGGCCCCGGCGGCCTGGATCAGGCAGCGGTGTCGCAGCTGATAGTCCTCCGGCGTCCAGTCCTGCCGCTCGAACTCGTCGGCCGGCGTACCCGGTCGATAGAACCCGTTCCGGATCCGCACGAACTCCCCGCCGCGCACCGCGGAACGGATCTTCTCCGTGTTCCAGCCCATCTCGGTGAGCTGCTCGGTCGTGAACACCCATTCGTCCATGACCCCGATCAAACAGGCTCCGCAACCCCGATGGGCGTTCTCCACAGGAGCAGTTTCCGCCGACGAATTCTGTCCACAGATTTCCCTCTGCGGTGACAGCGCACCCCTCGGCGCCGACCTTGGTTCACGCTCACCAGACAACAGTCCCGCGCACCCAGTTGGGTGCGCGGGACAATTGACCGATAAGCGTGAGCGAGAAGGGGGTCAGTAGATGACTTCGCCGGCGGCGCGGCGGGCGCGCAGCGCGGAGAGCGCCTCGTCCAGGATCGCGGCGGCCTCGGAGTCGCTGCGACGCTCCTTCACGTAGGCCAGGTGCGTCTTGTAGGGCGTCGTCTTGGGCGGCGGCGGCGGGTTCTCCGCGTCCAGGTTGGCGGGCAGGCCGCACCGCGGACAGTCCCAGTTCTCCGGGACCTGGGCGTCGGCGGCGAAGGCCGGGCGGGTCTCATGTGAGTTGGCGCAGAAGTACGACACGTACAGCCGCGGCGCGGCGTCGCCCCGCTCCGCCTCACCCATCGGTCCGGCGCCGACCCGGCTACCCCTGATGGCACTGCCACCTACCACGTGCATGTCTCCTTCGTCATGGCTTGAGGCCTGATTGACCCGCGAACGGGGGGTTGAACATTTGTGCTGGGAGGAGGCCGCGTGCCTCAGGACAGGAACTTGTACAGGGCCAGCAGACCCAGAATGCAGGCGAACCAGATGGTGCCGATGATGATGGTGATCCGGTCCAGGTTGCGCTCGGCGATCGAGGTGCCGCCGAGCGAGGTGGACATGCCCCCGCCGAACAGGTCGGACATCCCGCCGCCGCGGCTCTTGTGCATGAGCACCATCAGCGCGAGGATCACGCTCGTCAGGCCCAGCAGGATGGTCACCACCAGGATGGGCCACTTCATGGCCAGAGGCAGCAGAATCACGGGCGCAACTCTAACTCCGACCGGCCGATTCGCCCAAACGGCGACAGCAACGGCCCCGTCGCGGGATCAACCAAGGCCCGGCAGCGTGCTGAGAAAGGCCAGATGGGCCGCGGCGGACTGGATGGACAGATGCTCGGTGGTGCGGGCCGCATCCCCCGCCAGCGGCAGGGCTTGGTTGAAGGCGTACACCTGATCGTGGGCGACCGGCCCGTACGCCGCCAGCGCCGCCTTGATGCCGAGGAGTCGTCGGCCAGCCGCATGTCCATACCACGGTCGATGCTGGAGAAGGCCGCGGCCACGCTGCGGTCGCCCAGCGACATCACGTCGGACCGGTCCATGCCGCCGCCGCGAGGGTCAGGGTTGTGCAGCGCCGCCCGGGAATCCTTCATCTCCTTGGCCTCGGCCTCGGTCAGCTCGCCACAATCGACGCGCTTCTGGACCATGTTGTCGAACCGATCCCGCATCTCGCTCTGGGCCTTGCCGGTGCGGGTGTAGCCGCGCAGGAAGTCCTCGACCGACATCGAGTGCAGACCCTTCTCCTGGAGCCTGACCTGGCGTTCGTACTCGCGGCGGAGCCAGGGGTCGGCGTCCAGCTTCTTCTGCAGTTCTGGTCCGGGCTTGGCCGTGCACCTGTTGTGCTTCAGCAGATCGCCACCGACCTGCTTGCCGAGCTTTCCCGCCAGCTCGTCATGTTTCTGGTGGCGACCCTGTCCAGCTGCCGCAGCAGATCGTCCAGGAGGTCGCGGACGAATCCCTTGAGGACGACCGTTCCCTTCGACATCGCCCGGGACTGCTCAGCCGATGCTGGGCAGGTCGTAGAACCGGGCGATCGCGGCGAACTCGTCGGCCTGCAGGCTCGCCCCGCCGACCAGGCAGCCGTCGACGTCCGGCTGGGCCATGATCTCGGCGACGTTGCCCGACTTCACCGAACCGCCGTACTGGATCCGCACCTTGTCAGCCAGCTCGATGTGCCGCTCCTCGGCCAGGAATCGCCGGATCGCGCCACACACCTCCTGCGCGTCCTCGGGGGTGGCGACCTCGCCGGTGCCGATCGCCCACACCGGTTCGTAGGCGATCACGCAGGTGGCCAGCGCGTCGTCACCGATCCCGGCGATCGAGCCGGCCACCTGCTCCAGGGTGTACGCCACCTGGTCGCCCGCCTTGCGCACGTCCAGTCCTTCGCCGACGCAGATGATCGGGATCATGTCCCGCTCCAGCACCTTGACCGCCTTGGCCGCGACCACGTCGTCGGTCTCGGCGTGATACTGCCGCCGCTCGGAGTGCCCGACCACCACATAGCGGCAGCCCAGCTTGGCCAGCATCTCGGCCGACACCTCACCGGTGTAGGCGCCCGAGTCGTGCACCGACACGTCCTGGGCCCCGTAGCCGATCTCCAGCCGATCACCCTCGATCAGGGTCTGCACGGTGCGCAGGTCGGTGAACGGCGGCAGCACGACCACCTCCGACTTCGCCGGGTCCCAGCGATGGTCCTTCAGCGTCCACGCCAGTTTCTGCACCAGCCCGTTGGCCTCGACGTGGTTCAGGTTCATCTTCCAGTTGCCCGCCATCAGCGGCGTACGCTCGCTCATCGGTCGCCCTCCTCCAGCACGGTGAGACCCGGCAATTCCTTGCCCTCAAGGTATTCCAGCGACGCCCCACCACCGGTGGAGATGTGTCCGAACTGGTCGTCGGAGAAGCCGAGGTGGCGTACGGCGGAGGCGGAGTCGCCGCCACCGACCACCGACAGCCCGTGCACCTTGGTCAACGCCTCGGCGACCTCCCTCGAGCCGGCGGCGAACGCGTCCATCTCGAACACCCCCATCGGGCCGTTCCAGAACACCGTCCTTGCCGAACGGATCACGTTGCCGAACGCCTGGGCCGACTCGGGGCCGATGTCCAGGCCGAGCTGATCGGCCGGCATCGCGTCGGCGGCGACCACCGTGGGCGGGGCGTCGGCCTTGAACTCCGGTGCGACGACGATGTCGGTCGGCAGCAGGATCTGCTTGCCCTCGGCCTCGGCGCGATCGAGGTATTCCTGGCAGGTCTGCACCTGGTCGCCCTCGAGCAGCGACTTGCCGACCTCGTAACCCTTGGCCTTCAGGAAGGTGAACACCATGCCGCCACCGATGACGAGGGTGTCGGACTTGGCGAGCAGGTTGTCGATCACCTTCAGCTTGTCGGACACCTTGGCACCGCCGAGCACCACGACGTAGGGCTCCTGGGTGTCGGTGGTGAGCCGCTGCAGCACCTCGACCTCGTTCTGCACCAGCAGACCGGCGGCGTTCGGCAGCAGCTTGGCCACGTCATAGACAGACGCCTGCTTGCGGTGCACCACGCCGAACCCGTCGGAGACGAACACTCCGTCCGGGCCGACCAGGGCGGCGTACGCCTTGGCCAGCTCTCCGCGCTCGGTCTCGTCCTTGGACTCCTCGGCCGGCTCGTAGCGAACGTTCTCGCAGAGCATGATCTCACCGTCGCCGAGGGCGTCGGCGAGCTGCTGGGCGGACTCCCCGACCACGTCGTCGGCCAGCTTCACCTCGCGGCCGAGCAGCTCACCGAGCCGTTTGGCGGCCGGGGCAAGCGAAAACTCGGGCTTGACCTGACCCTTGGGCCGGCCGAGGTGGGCGAGCACGATCACCCGGGCGCCGACATCGAGCAGCTGGGTCAGGGTGGGCAACGACGCCTTGATCCGGCCGTCGTCGGTGATCCGGTCACCGTCGAGCGGGACGTTCAGGTCGCAGCGGATCAGGACCTTCTTGCCGCGGAGGTCGCCGAGGTCGGCGATGGACTTCATGGGTGTTCCTTTCGGGTACGCGGGTGCGTGCGGTGGGTGGCTTCGACAGGCTCAGCCAACATCGGCGGGCGGGAAGCAGAACGGGGCCGCAGCGCTCGGCGTACGGCCCCGTTCGGCATCAGATTCTCTTGCTGGGCAGCAGAATCGGGTGGGTCAGAGCTTCTCGCCGACCAGCTTGACCAGGTCGACCAGACGGTTGGAGTAACCCCACTCGTTGTCGTACCAGCCGAGCACCTTCACCTGGTTGCCGATCACCTTGGTCAGGCCGGCGTCGAAGATGCAGGAGGCCGGGTCGGTCTCGATGTCCTTGGACACGATCGGGTCCTCGGTATAGACGAGATAGCCCTTCATCGGCCCCTCGGCCGCCTTCTTCACCGCGGCGTTGACCTCGTCGACGGTGACCTCGCGGGAGGCCTCGAAGGTGAGGTCGGTGGCCGAACCGGTCGGGGTCGGCACGCGCATGGCATACCCGTCCAGCTTGCCCTTCAGCTCGGGCAGCACCAGGGCGACGGCCTTGGCCGCGCCGGTGGTGGTCGGCACCATGTTCAGCGCGGCGGCGCGGGAGCGGCGCAGGTCCTTGTGCGGGCCGTCCTGCAGGTTCTGGTCCTGGGTGTAGGCGTGGATGGTGGTCATCAGACCCTTGACGATGCCGATCTCGTCGTTGAGGGCCTTGGCCATCGGCGCCAGGCAGTTGGTGGTGCAGGACGCGTTGGAGATGATGTTGTGCGCCGACGGGTCATACTTGTCGTCGTTGACGCCCATCACCACGGTGATGTCCTCGTTCTTCGCCGGGGCGGAGATGATCACCTTCTTGGCGCCGGCGTCGAGGTGCGCCTTGGCCTTGGTGGCGTCGGTGAAGAAACCGGTGGACTCGATCACGATGTCGGCACCCAGCTCGCCCCACGGCAGGTTCGCCGGGTCCTTCTCGGCGTACGCCTTGAAGGTCTGGCCGCCGGCGGTGATCGATTCGTCGTCGAAGCTCACATCGCCGGGGAACCGGCCCAGAATCGAGTCGTACTTGAGCAGGTGGGCCAGGGTCTTGTTGTCGGTCAGGTCGTTGACGCCAACGACCTCGATGTCCGCACCCGAGGCCACCAGGGCGCGGTAGAAGTTGCGGCCGATACGGCCGAAGCCGTTGATTCCAACCTTCACGGTCATGCTGGGTTGCTCCTTCGGAGGCGTGTCGCGGGCCTCTCCGGCCCGACTTGTCGGACACCAATCACCCTAGCGGTCGCCGTTCGGCCGCCTGACATGGGACCGGTTGCCAACTGGTACGCCTGAGGGTGCGTTGCCCTCGCCGCCTCAGTCCTCGAGCATGTCCGGGCTGAGGCTGGCCTCGGTGTTCGGGATGCCGAGGTCGGCGGCGCGCTTGTCGGCCATCGCCAGCAGCCGGCGGATCCGGCCGGCCACCGCGTCCTTGGTCAGCGGCGGGGTGTGCAGCTGGCCGAGTTCCTCCAGCGACGCCTGCTTGTTCTGCACGCGCAGCACGCCGGCGGCGCGCAGGTGCTCGGGCACGTCCTCGCCGAGGATCTCCAGGGCACGCTCGACCCTGGCTCCGGCGGCGACGGCGGCCCGGGCGGAGCGGCGCAGGTTGGCGTCGTCGAAGTTGGCCAGGCGGTTCGCCGAGGCCCGCACCTCGCGGCGCATCCGGCGTTCCTCCCACACCAGGAGGCACTGGTGCGCGCCCATCCGGGTCAGCATGGCGGCGATCGCGTCACCGTCGCGGATGACCACGCGGTCCACATTGCGCACCTCACGGGCCTTGCTGGAGATGTTGAGTCGTCGGGCGGCGCCGACCAGCGCCAGCGCGGTCTCCGGGCCGGGGCAGGTCACCTCGAGCGACATCGACCGGCCGGGTTCGGTGAGCGAACCGTGCGCCAGGAAGGCGCCACGCCAGGCGGCCACGCAGTCGCACGCTCCTCCGCTGACCACCTGCGGCGGCAGCCCCCGGGCCGGACGGCCACGGGAGTCGATCAGCCCGGTCTGCCGGGCCAGCGCCTCGCCGTCCCTGATCACTCGCACCACATAGCGGGTGCCCCGCCGGATCCCGGACCCGGTGACCACCACCAGATCCGATTCGTGCCCGAACACCTCGGTGATCGCGGTCCGCAGCCGCCGGGCCGCCGCCCCCGTGTCCAGTTCGGCCTCGATCACGATCCGGCCCCCGGCCAGGTGCAGTCCCCCGGCGAACCGAAGGGTTGCGGCGACCTCGGCCCGGCGGCAGCAGGGCTTGGTCACGGGCACCGTGGCCAGCTCGGCCTTCACCTGATGCGTCAGAGCCATCGCCGGTTCCGGTTCCCTTCGTTGGCGGGCAAGATGCCCATTGATATCAGACCCCCATCAGTTCAGCGAAGATCGAGGCCAACCGCAATGGGTCATGGCGGGCGGAGCCGTCCCGCATGGCCAGATCGGCCACCACCAGGTCCGCCCCCAGGGAGGCGGCGTAGTTCGCCAGGTGTCGATCGTCGCGGGCGAAACTCTCGTCGGCGATCACCGCGTCCAGCCGGAGCCGCGGTGCGTGGTCGGCCAGGATCTCCAGGTGCTGGCTGGCCGAATAGCCGTCGGTCTCTTCGGCGGGCCGCAGGTTGAGCACCAGGAAGCGTTGGGCGGAGGTCTCGGTCAGCGCCTCGGCCAGGTCGGGGACCAGCAGGTGCGGGATCACCGAGGTGAACCACGACCCGGGCCCGAGCACGACATAGTCGGTCTCCCGGACCACCTCGATCACCTCCGGCCGCGCCGGCGGATCGTGCGGCTCCAGGCGTACCGAGTGCACCTCGCCGGGGTTCTTGGCCACCTGCGCCTGCCCGCGTACCTCGGAGATCTCGTCGGGCCGCAGCGGGTCGACCCCGATCACCTCGGCCACGATCTCCAGCGGCACCGACGACATCGGCAGCACCCGGCCCTTGGCGCCGAGCAGCTCGGCCACCATGTCCAGCCCGGCCACCGGGTCCCCGAACTTCTCCCACAGGCCGAGGATCAGCAGGTTCCCGACGGCGTGGCCGCCGAGCGACCCCTCGCCGCCGAACCGGGACTGCAGCACATCGGCCCAGGTACGCCCCCAGTGGTCGTCTCCGCAGAGCGCGGCCAGCGCCATCCGCAGGTCGCCGGGCGGCAGACAGTCGAACTCGGCGCGCAATCGCCCCGACGACCCGCCGTCGTCGGCGACCGTCACCACGGCGGTCAGCCGGTCGGTGACCCGGCGCAGGGCCGACAGCGAGGCATACAGTCCGTGGCCACCGCCGAACGCGGTCACCGAGGGCAGCCGGTCGAAGGCCAGATCGAAACGACGTACGCTCATTCGCGCCCCAGGTCCCGGTGCAGCACCTTGGTCGGCATGCCGATCTCGCGCAGCCGGCTGCCGAGTTCCTCGGCCATCGCCGTGGAGCGGTGCTTGCCGCCGGTACATCCGATGCCCACTGTGGCGAACCGCTTGCCCTCGTTGAGATAGCCGGCGGCGACGGTGATCATCAGCGCCTGCAGCTGCTGCAGGAACGGGCCGGCGGCCGGCTGCCGCAGCACATATTCCGAGACGGGTCGGTTCAGCCCGCTCTGCGGCCGCAGCTCGGGCACCCAGTGCGGGTTGGGCAGGAACCGCACGTCGATCACCATGTCGGCGTCGATCGGGATGCCGTTCTTGAACCCGAACGACATCAGCGTCACCCGCAGCCGGTCGGACCCTTCGCCGTCATAGGCGTGCGCGACGCGTGAGGTGAGCTGGTGCACGTTCATCGCCGAGGTGTCGATCACCAGATCGGCCCCGGCGCGCAGGGTGGCGAGCAGTTCCCGCTCCCGGCGCACCCCGTCCAGCATCCGGCCGTCGCCCTGCAGCGGGTGCGGCCGCCGCGACGACTCCTGCCGCTTCACGATCACCTCGTCGCTGGCCTCGATGAACAGGATCTCCGGGACGGTACCTCCGGCCTCCAGCCGGGCGAACACCCCCGGCAGCTCCTCGAACAGTTCACGACCGCGCACGTCGAGCACCGTGGCGAGCTTGGTCAGCCCCTCGGAGCGGGCCAGGTCATAGAGCTGCGGCAGCATCACCGGCGGCAGGTTGTCCACGACATACCAGCCGAGGTCCTCCAGTGCGTGGGCCGCGGTCCGCCGACCGGCACCGGACATCCCGGTGACGATCACCACGCGGATGTCGGACTCGGTCGGGCCGGGATTCGCCGGGCTGGTCGAGGGGTTCACCACAGCCACATTATGGTCATCCGCCACCGGGCAGCACCTCACCGGTCGCCATGTTGATCGCTTCCCTGGTCGGCTGACCGGCCAGCGCCTCGTGCACCGCCTCGGCGGTGCGTACGCCGAACCCGGGCACGGCGGCGATCTCCTCGACGCTGGCGGCGCGCAGCTTCTTCAGCGAACCGAAGTGCCCGATCAGCGCCTTGCGGCGTACCTCGCCCAGGCCCGGCACCTCGTCCAGCACCGACTCGACCATCGACCGGCTGCGCCGCCCGCGGTGGTGACCGATGGCGAACCGGTGCGCCTCGTCGCGGAGCCGCTGCAGCAGGTACAACCCCTCGCTGGAGCGGGGCAGGATCACCGGATATTCCTCCTCGGGCAGCCACACCTCCTCCAGCCGCTTGGCCAGGCCGCACAGGGCCACGTCGGTGATGCCCAGCTCCGCCAGCGCGGCCGCCGCGGCGGCGACCTGCGGCGGGCCGCCGTCCACCACGACCAGCGCGGGGGCGTACGCGAATTTCCGCGGCACCCCGGTCTCCGGGTCGACGAGCAGGGCCTGCTCGGAACCGGAGCCGTCGTCGCGGCCGGCGGCCATCGCCGCCCGGTCGTCGAGCAGCCGCCGGAAGCGGCGGGTGATCACCTCGTGCATCGAGGCGACGTCGTTCTGCCCCTCCACCCCGCGGATCACGAACCGGCGATATTCACTCTTGCGCGGCAGCCCGTCCTCGAAGACGACCATCGAGGCGACCACCTCGGTGCCCTGCAGGTTGGAGATGTCGTAGCACTCGATCCGCAGCGGCGGCTCGGGCAGCTCGAGGGCGGTGGCGATCTCCTCCAGTGCCCGGTTGCGGGTGGTCAGGTCGGAGGCCCGCTTCGTCTTGTGCCGGACCAGCGCCTCGCGGGCGTTGCGGGTGACGGTCTCCTGCAGCGTCTTCTTGTCCCCGCGCTGTGGGACCCGCAGGCGTACGCGGGTGCCGCGGCGGTCGCTGAGCACCTCCTCCAGCGCCTGGGCCGAGGGCGGCAGGGCCGGCACCAGCACCTCGCGCGGGATGGACCGCGAGCTGTCGGCCTGGGGGTCGGCCGTTCCCCCGGCGAGCACGTCCCCGTAGAGCTGGAGCAGGAAGGTCTCGACGAGCTCGTCGGTGCCGGCGTCCTCGGTCCGGTCGGCGACCCAGCCGCGCTCCCCGCGCACCCGACCGCCGCGGACGTGGAAAATCTGCACGGCCACCTCCAGCGGGTCCTCGGCCAGCGCGACCACGTCGGCGTCGGTGCCGTCACCGAGCACGATCGCGTTCTGTTCGGTGGCCCGATTCAGTGCGGCGATGTCGTCGCGGATCCGGGCGGCCAGCTCGTATTCCAGGTCGTCCGAGGCGATCTTCATCCGGGTCTGCAGCCGGCGCAGCATGGTGGTGGACTGGCCGGCCATGAACTGGCAGAAGTCGGCCACGATCTGGCGGTGGTCCTCGGCCGAGATCCGGCCGACGCAGGGCGCGGAGCACTTGTCGATGTAGCCGAGCAGGCAGGGCCGGCCGGCGGCCGCGGCGTTGCGGAAGGTGCCGTTGGAGCAGGAGCGCATCGGGAACACGCGCAGCAGCAGGTCGACGGTCTCGCGGATCGCCCAGGCGTGCCCGTAGGGCCCGTAGTAGCGGGTGCCCCGGCGTTTGGCGCCGCGGCCGACGAACACCCGCGGGAACTCCTCGGACCAGGTCACCGCGAGCCACGGATAGGACTTGTCGTCGCGGTACTTGATGTTGAACCGCGGGTCGAACTCCTTGATCCAGGAATACTCCAGCTGCAGCGCCTCGACCTCGGTCTGCACCACCGTCCACTCGACCCGGGCCGCGGTGGTGACCATCCGCCGGGTCCGCTCCAGCAGATTGGCCGGATCGGCGAAGTAGGAGTTCAGCCGCGACCGCAGGCTCTTCGCCTTGCCGACGTAGATCACCACACCGTGCTCGTCGCTGAACCGGTACACCCCGGGCTGGGTGGGGATGGCCCCCGGTGCGGGGCGATAGCTGGACGGGTCGGCCATTTCGCCAGCGTAGTCACCGCCGCGGACAAACCGCAGGCTCGGCGTACCGGGCGACGCCCGGAGCACGCGCCTGGACGACCGAGGGTCCGGGACCGCCTAGCATGGGACATATGGCCAGCAGGGATATGCGTTCGGCCCTGCGGGAGCTGCTGCAGGGTGGGGACATCACGTCGTTCCCCACCGCACGTCAGTTGAGCATCGACGCCGACGCGCTGATGCGCGCCGCTGGCGTACGCCGAATCTCCGACCTGCGCCCCCGCCATGTCCGCGACGTCGCCCAGCTGAGCCGGCTCAGCACCGACCCGGCCGGGGTGCTGGCCGGGAACCCCGAGGGCGCCGCGATCGGGGCGCTGCTCAAGGAGGGCCTGGAGGACGGGATCCAGCTGTGGCTGTGCGAGGGCGATTCGGCGGCCCTGGACCGGCTGCGGGAGTTGTTCGGCGCCGACCAGGTGCACATCGTCGGGAAGACCCAGGACGGCCGGATGCCGCTGGCGATCAGCCCGCCCCGGCTGGCCCAGGCGCTCGCCGCTCCGGAGGCCGACGCTCGCCGCCAGGCCTGGCTGACGCGTTCCCTGCAGGGCCTGGACACCCTGCGGGTGCCGCCCGCGCTGGTTCCCTCGTTGGTACGCCTGGACGTTCCGCACGTGCCGCGCAGCCGGCTCGGCCGGTGGCTGCGCGACCCCGCCGTCTTCTTCTATGTGATCGTGCTGGTCTATTCCGCGCTGCGGGCGCTGCCGGTCACGTTCATCGACCAGTTCCACGGGCACCTGGGGATCCTCTGGGCGATCGACATGGTCACGGCCATCCCCTACACGTGGGGGGTGATCGCGATGGTGACGGCCAAGCGCGCGCTGTACCGCGCGATCGGCACCCTGGTCACGGCGGTCACCTTCGTCGCCCCCTACGTGTACTTCTGGGCCTATGGGGATGACTATCCGTGGTGGGTGGTGCTGGTGGTGGCGCTGCTGGTGCTCAGCGGGTTCCTGATCGAGGGCTGGAAGATCTACGCCGACCGACGGATCACTCACGGGCTCGCGCACACCGGCGAGGCCCCGGCCCGGCTGGCCCGCCGCTGACCCGCCGACCGCCGCCGACCCACCCTGCGCCCGCGCTCGGCCCGGGCCGCTACGCTGGCCGGGTTGACCACGACAGGAGTCCAGGCATGACCGATTGTCCGCAGACCGATCGCTGCCCCAGCCGGCGACAGCTGCTGCAGGGCACGATGGCGATCGCCGGCGCCGGTGCCGCCCTCGCCCTGGTCGGGTGCGCCGACGACGGTGTCGGGGCAGCCCCCACGCCCACCCCGGCCGGGCCGCCGGTCGAGGTGCCGAAGGCGAAGGTGCCGGTCGGCGGCGGCGTGGTGCTGGAGAAGCGTTACGTGGTCACCCAACCCAGCACCGGCGAATACCATGCGTTCACCAAGGTGTGCCCGCACGGCGGCTGCGCGGTCTCGTTCGTGAAGAACCAGCAGATCGTCTGCGCCTGCCACGGCTCGGAGTTCTCGATCACCGACGGCGCCCGGACCGCCGGCCCCGCCCGGAAGGGGTTGACAGCCGCCCCGGTGACCGAGTCGGGTGACAACCTGGTGATCGGCTGACGGTGCGCCTGCGCGGAGCACGCCCGGGGCGGTTGCCGCTGGAACAGCTGCCGGTGGCCCATCCGGGCCGGCCGACCAGGGTCGTCGGCATCGTCAATCCGGTCCGCCCGAAGGCCGCCTGGGCGACCAACGAGCTGCGGGTCGCCTGCCAGCAGGCGGACTGGCCCGACCCCGAGATCGTCACCACCACCATCGCCGAACCCGGTGCCAGCCAGGCCGAGCGGGCGGTGGCCACGGGAGCCGGCCTGGTGGTGGCCATGGGCGGCGACGGCACGGTGCGCACGGTCGCCCGCGGGCTGGCCCATTCGGGCGTACCGCTGGGGGTCGTGCCGCTCGGCACCGCGAACCTGTTCGCCCGCAACCTGCTGCTGCCGCCGGGAAACCTGCGCCGCTGCGTCCGGCTGGCCCTGCACGGGGCGACGGCAACGGTCGACCTGGGCTGGGTGAGCGTACGGGCTCGGCCGGGGTTCGGCGAGTGGTTGCCCGAGGAGACCTTCCTGGTGCTCGCCGGGATGGGCCACGACGCCGCCACGGTCCGCGGCACCACCGCCACCGGCAAGTCGCTGCTGGGGTGGCTGGCCTACCTCGGCAGCGGCGCCCGCCATCTGCACCGCAAACCGGTACGCCTGCGGGTCAGCCTGGACGGCCGCGAGTCCGAGGACACCTCAGTGTGGTCGCTGCTGGTCGGGAACTGCGGCCGGATCCCCGGCGGGATCCAGATCTTCCCGCACGCCCGGTTGGACGACGCCCGGCTGGAGGTGATGCAGGCCCGGGTCCGCAACCCGGCCCAGTGGCTGCCGGTCGCCGGGCAGGGGTTGCTGCACCGGCCGGTGCGCGGCTCGGGCCTGGTGCTGAGCAGTTGTCACGAGGTGCAGGTGGTGCCCGAGGTGCCACAGCCGGTCCAGCTCGACGGGGACCCCTTTTCGGCGGTGGGCGAGGCCCGGTTCCGGGTGGACCCAGGAGCGATCGCGGTACGCCTGGACCCACGGGTCGGCGGTGGGAAGTCCAGGGTGCCGGACGAGGGAGCCGAGGGTGGGTGAGCTGAGCGAGCGGGTCGCCGAACTGCTGCACGGTCGCACGGATCGGCGTGACGAGCGGGCGGTGCTGCGACTGCTCGCCGGCTGCCCCGCGGCGGAGCTGAACCGGCTGCTCGCCGAGGTCGACCCGGTGGCGCTGTTCGGGTCGGTGGATGATCGGCTGTTCGGCCCCGACCTGCGCTCCGAGCTGGTGCACCTGCTGGCCGTCGAGCGACGGGCCGAGCTCGACCTGCCCGGCCGGGCCCAGGTTGCGCTGGGGCTGCAGCTGCTGGGTGCCGACCCCAAGCGGGACGAGGCGCTGGCGGCGCTGCTGCTCGAGGTGCGCGGGATCGAGCTGACCCGGTTGAAGAACCTGCTGAACACCCACAGCGCCCACGACCTGGAAGACCTGGTCTATGCCCGGCTGGCCGCCGAACAGGTGCGGCAACGGGTGCTGGACCATCTGGCGACCGAGGCGGCGGGGCTCAGCATCGGCGAGCCGAAGATCCTGTCCGACATCGACGACACCGCGCTGTGCGTGCTGCACGACCGCCGCTATCCCCGCGGCATCGTCTATCCCGGGGTGCTGGCGCTGTATGGGGCGCTGGACCAGGGCCCCGACGATGCGCCCTTCGACACCGGTGACCTGACCTTCGTGACGGCCCGGCCCCGCGACGCGTTCGGGCTGATCGAGAGCCGCTCCCGTGACGCGCTGCGGCGGGCCGGGGTGTCCCGGCTGTCGCTGATGTCCGGCACCCTGCGGCACCTGCACTCCCGGGCGGCGATGGCCAGGCGCAAGCTGGACAACGTGCGGCACTACCGCCGGCTGTTCGGTGAATACCAGCTGATGTTCATCGGCGACTCCGGGCAGGGCGACGTGCGGGTCGGCGAAGGGTTGTACGCCGAGCACGGCGAGGTGGTCCGGCTGGTGCTGATCCACGACGTGGTGGGCACCGCGCCGACCGAGCGGGAGGCGTACGCCCGCCAGGGCATCTGGTTCTTCGACACCTACGTGGGGGCCGCGCTGGTGGCGCACGAACACGGGCTGATCAGCGCCGCCGGGCTGGACGCGGTCGTGGTGGAGGCGGTGCGGGAGTTCGAGCGGCTGGAATGGGACTCGGCCGCCCAACGCGCCGGGATGCGGGCGCTGTTCGAGCGCGACCTGCTCAGGCTGCCGGATCGGCCCGGCGCCGCAGCGTCCGGGCAAACCCCGCCAACAGGAACCAGCCGCCACCGATCCACATGAGCAGCTGCGCCGGCAGCTGCCGCTCTGGATAGACCAGGGTCTGACAGACGATGGCGACCAGCCACGCCAGCACGGCCACGATGTTGACGATCATCAGCCGGCGGACCCGGAACGGGTGCACGAACTGGATCGGGACCAGGGTGAGCACCGCCAGCACGAGCGTGGCGACCAGGTTGAATACCCAGCCGGTGCCGAGCAGCCACATGTGCACGGCGACCACGTTCCAGGCGGCCGGGAAGCCGACGAAGTAGTAGTCGGTCGACTTCATCTGCTTGTTGCAGTAGCAGAACAGCGAGGACGCGCAGACCACGATCAGCACCAGCCCGGGCACCGGGTCCGGGCCGAGCGGCAGGCAGCGGTACATGAACAGCGCCGGGATGAAAGTCCAGGTCAGATAGTCGACGATCAGGTCCAGCGCCGACCCGTCGAACCACGGCACCCGCTCGGTCACCTTGGCCCTGCGCGCGAGGGTCCCGTCGAGCCCGTCGACGATCAGCGCGACGCCGAGCCAGCCCCACATCTCCACCAGGTCGTTGCGCAGCAGCGCCAGCAGCGCCAGACAGGCCCAGACGATGCCGGTCATCGTCAGCGCATGGACCCCCCAGGCGGCCAGCCGCTGGGTCAGCGAGTACGCCGGGGCGGCTGATTCGGGTCTGGACACCCGCACGATTGTGCCGTACGCCCGGGCTGACACCTACTAGCGCGCGCCGGCTCGCCTGGCCGGGGCCTTCTTGGCGGCCGTCTTCTTCGCGGTCGCCTTCCGCGCCGGGGCCTTCTTGACGGCGGTCTTCCGGGTGGTCGCCTTGGTGGTCGCCGCCTTCTTCGCGGGGGCCTTCTTGGCCGTGGTCTTCTTGGCGGGGGCCTTGTTGGCCGTGGACCGGGTCACGACCTTTCGTGCCGTGCCGGCCCCGGCGGCCACCGCCGGGGTGTCGAAGAGCGGCTCGGCGGGCTCGGCGACCGGCACGTGGTGCCCTTCCACC
>NZ_NMVQ01000009.1 GCF_002250625.1 Enemella dayhoffiae
TCGGCATCGTGATCCTCGTCAGCGGCGGAGCCTTCGGACTCTGACGTAGCGGCAGCGATCCAAACGGCCCCGACCGGGCGCACCCCTCTCGGTTCAGACCGCGACACCTACCTGCAGCCAGTCCTGCATGATCGCGGCAACAAGACCGCCACGGAGCGCTGCAAAAACCCCGCCACCAAGCGAACGAAGCCACAGCCGACCATCCGGACCGCGGCACGATCGGGTTTGGCAAACTCTAATGAAGATCTCATTTGCGTAACCTTCCGGTGCGGCCCGCTGATCAATAGGAATGGTCGTGTCGAACAAAAACTTCACAAGTTCCCTGTCGCACGCGCCGGCCACCCCCAGGCAGCAGGAGCCGAGAAGGCTTCGATCTGGCACGGCCTGCCAACCTTGCTGTTGCCCGCTCACGCCGCCGCAGTGTGATCGCGTCTCTGACATGGAGGAGCTTGCACATGTCTGCCCTGTCTGAAGGTCTCTCCCCCGAGGAACTCGACGCCGGGGCCGGCGTCGCCCTCCCCGACAAGGAGGTCCTGTCGATCCTGGACCTGTTCACCGATATCGATCTGGCCATTGACGGCGCTGCACCCGTGGATCTCGCCGTGGGCCGGCGCCAACCCCAACCCCGACGCCGACGCCAACCCCGACTGTGATGCGCAGCGCCACCCCGGCCAGCAGCCCGCAGCCGACCCCGACAGCGACCGGCACCCGATGAGCCGAGCCCGGCCGGGCGGGTGCTGCCACTCGTCCAAGGTTGCGGAATAGAGCCGAAACAGCGCATTCGACGATAAGCAGGGAAATGTGTCGAGACGAACAAGGCGTAATTCTTCGTCGGCTTGTGAATGACCCTCCGTTCGGACTATTGTCTGAACTGCCGTAATAAGCGGCTCATAAGCAACATTGAGAGGAAATATTGTGGCGCAACGCGTACAGGTCGTTCTTGAAGATGATATCGACGGCTCCCAGGCCGATGAAACCATCCGCTTTTCCGTGGATGGCGTGGATTACGAGATCGACCTGTCCGAGAAGAACGCGGCGAAATTCCGCAATGCGATCGGACCGTGGCTCGGAAATGCTCGCCGCGTGGCCGGTCGCAAGCGTGGTCAGTCCCGCCCGCAGCGCGGCTCCGCGACCGACATCCGCGCCTGGGCCTCGGAACAGGGCATGACGGTGAATGCCCGCGGCCGTGTGCCCTCCGAGGTGCGCGAGGCCTACGAGCGCGCGCACAGCTGAACCGATTAGTCAATGGCCTCGGACGCCATCGGATCGGACGTCGCGGCCGAGGTGCGAGCGCTCTACTGCGGCGACCTCGACCATTTCGTCGCTGGCCGCGCGGAAATCGCCAAATCGACAGCCGCAACGGGTGATCGTGCCGCTGCCGCGGCGATCCGGAAACTGCGCAAACCCAGTCGGGGTGCCTGGCTGCTGAATGTTCTGGCGGCCGATTTCTCCGAGTCGGTCCAGCGTGTGCGAGAGCTCGGACAAGACTTGGCCCAAGCGCACCGGGCGGCCGATGCGACGGCGCTGCGAGACCTGACCGCCACCCGACGAGAGGTGCTCGACGAAGCCACCCGAAACGCTGCCCGGGCCGCAGCTGGCCGCGGCTGGCAGCCCACCCAGGCGGCCCTGACCGAGGCCAACGAGACCCTGCAGGCGGCCCTGGCCGATCCGGAGCTGGGGGAGCGGATCGCCGCGGGGGCGATGGTCGCCACCGTCCGGGCAGCCGGTTTCGGTCCGGTCGACCTGTTTGCCCCGCTCGCCCAGGTGATTCCGTTGCGGCCCGTGCGTACGCCCGCCCCCGCCGCGGGGCGGGACCCCGCGCACGATCCGGAGTCCGCCGAGCCGGGGGAGGAGCGCAGCCGGCAGATCCGTCGCCTGGAACGGCAGCTGGATGGGCTGCATTTACGCCTGAACGACGCCCGCAGCGCCCACGAGCAGGCGGAACGGGACCGCGTCCGAGCCGATCAGGAGCTGGCCGACCTCGGCCAGCGCGCCGCCGAATCGTCCGCCCGGGTGGCGGAACTGCGGCGGGAGTTGGCGACCGCCGAGGCCGAGCTGTCGGGACTCACCGACCAGCGACCACACTTGGAGCAGCGGTCGAGGGAGGCCGGCGAACGGGCCGACCTGACGGCCATCGAGCTCGCAGACCGCGAGCACGAGGCGGCCCAGCTGCTGGCCCGGCTCGACGAACTCGGCGGGTGAACTCCGGTCCCCCGAATCCGCCCCTCAGCAGCGGTACGAGGTGACGATCCGGGCCCGCTCCGGGGCGTCCTGCTGGGGTGCCGGCACCTCGTCGAAGGTGGCTGGTGTCCGCAACTGCTGCCAGCGCTCGAAGGGGGCCACGATCAGTCCCACGGGGCCGACGATGTTCTCCTCCGGCACGAACGCCGATTCGCCCGGCGGTCCGCCGGAGGTGTTCACGTCGGCCAGATGGCACCGGGAGTCGGCCGAGGCGTTGCGATGGTCCCCGAGCACGAACACCCGGCCGATCGGCACGACCACCTCGAACGGTTTCTCCGAGGGCAGCACCCGGCCGTTGTTGTCGGCGTACAGATAGGTCTCGTCCAGCGGCTGGTCGTTCACGCTCACCCGGCCCTGCACGTCGCAGCACTTCACCTTGTCACCGGGGGTGCCGATCACCCGCTTGGTGAGGAAGTCGTCACTGGAGTTCGGCAGCACCCCGATGAACTCCAGGCCGCGTCCGACGATGCCGGTGCGCTGCTCGCGCTGCCCGGGCACCCAGTTGTCCGGGTCGCGGAACACGATCACGTCACCACGTTTGAAGGTGGTGAGCTTCTGCGCCACCACCTTGTCGTTCACCTGCATGGTGTTCTCCATCGAACCCGAGGGGATGGTGAACGGCTCGAACACGAACGCCCGCAGCAGCGCGGAGACGACCATGGCGCCGATCACCACGATGGCGATCTCCTTGACCAGGGTCAACGCCCGGCGGGCGGGCGATCGATACTGGGCGTCCTCGCCGGACGCCGACTCCGCGGCCACCTCAGGCGTCGTGGTGGTGGGTGGACTCGTTCAGCGCGCCGTGGGGGTTGGCGGCGTAGGGCTTCCGGTACGCCAGCGTCGCCAGCGCCACGGCGGCGACCAGGAACACCACGCCGAGCACGATGTGCACGGTCCGCACGTGCGCCTCGCCGAGCCCGAACTGGACCACCGCCAGCACCGCCACACTGAGCGCGTGCATCATCAGCCCGGTATTCCCGCCCCGGCGGGACCACAGGCCGGCAGCGACGCCGGCGACCACTGCGGCGAGCAGGGTGACCATCGCCACCACCGAGTGGATCTGCAGTCCGCCGGTGCTGCCCACGGCCAGCGCGATGCCGAGCCCGGTCTGCACCACCGCGCCCAGGGCCGTCACGGCGGCGGACACCCTGAGCAGGGTCAGAGTGGGCGGGTTCGGTCGGGTCGTCTGTGCGTCGGTCACGGCGACAGCGTACCCGTAGCCGCCTGTTCGCCCCCGGCGAAACCCGCTCCACGCGCGGAATAGCGCGGCAACCGCGAAGGTTGTTGAGTCCGCTGGGCTCAACTCCGGATCGCCATTCGTGAAACACCTTGGTGACACCCGAGTGACGACTACAGTTGAAGGACACACAAGCCGAGGAGTACTACATGTTCGAGCGGTTCACCGACCGGGCACGACGGGTCGTCGTGCTGGCCCAGGACGAGGCCCGGATGCTCAACCACAACTACATCGGCACCGAGCACATCCTGCTTGGCCTGATCCACGAGGGCGAGGGCGTCGCCGCCAAGGCTCTCGAGTCCCTCGGCATCTCCCTGGAGGCCGTCCGGGAGAAGGTCGAGGAGATCATCGGCCACGGGCAGCAGTCGCCCACCGGCCACATCCCGTTCACCCCGCGCGCCAAGAAGGTGCTGGAGCTGTCGCTGCGCGAGGCGCTGCAGCTGAACCACTCCTACATCGGCACCGAGCACATCCTGCTCGGCCTGATCCGCGAGGGCGAGGGCGTCGCCGCCCAGGTGCTGGTCAAGCTGGGCGCCGACCTCAACCGGGTACGCAACCAGGTGCTGCAGCTGCTCTCTGGCTTCCAGGGCAACAAGGGCGGCGAGCCGGCCGGCGTCGGCGCGGCCACCGAGCCCGGCCAGGGCGGCCCGGCCAGCTCCACGGTGCTGGACCAGTTCGGCCGCAACCTGACCCAGGCCGCCCGGGAGAACAAGCTCGACCCGGTGATCGGCCGCGAGCCGGAGATCGAGCGCGTGATGACCGTGCTGTCCCGGCGTACCAAGAACAACCCGGTGCTGATCGGCGAGCCCGGCGTCGGCAAGACCGCCGTCGTCGAGGGCCTGTCGCAGGCCGTGGTGCGCGGTGATGTCCCGGAAACCCTTCGGGACAAGCAGATCTACACCCTCGACCTGGGCGCGCTGGTCGCCGGTTCCCGCTATCGCGGTGACTTCGAGGAGCGGTTGAAGAAGGTGCTCAAGGAGATCCGCACCCGCGGCGACATCATCTTGTTCATCGACGAGATCCACACCCTGGTCGGCGCGGGTGCCGCCGAGGGAGCCATCGACGCGGCCTCGATCCTGAAGCCGATGCTGGCCCGCGGCGAGCTGCAGACGATCGGTGCGACCACCCTCGACGAATACCGCAAGCACATCGAGAAGGACGCCGCGCTGGAGCGCCGCTTCCAGCCGATCCAGGTCAGCGAGCCGTCGATCGCGCACACGATCGACATCCTGCGCGGGCTGCGGGACCGCTACGAGGCGCACCACCGGATCACCATCACCGACGAGGCGCTCACCGCCGCGGCGCAGATGGCCGACCGCTACATCCAGGACCGTTTCCTTCCCGACAAGGCGATCGACCTGATCGACGAGGCCGGGGCCCGGTTGCGGATCCGCCGGATGACCGCCCCGCCGGACCTGCGCGAGTTCGACGAGAAGATCGCGGCGGTACGCCTGGAGAAGGAGGCGGCGATCGACGCCCAGGACTTCGAGCGGGCCGCCGGGCTGCGTGATGACGAGAAGAAGCTGCTCGCCAGGCGCGCCGAGAAGGAGGAGGCCTGGAAGCAGGGCGATGACTCCACCATCGCCGAGGTCGACGAGGAGACCATCGCCGAGGTGCTCAGCTCGGCCACCGGCATCCCGGTGTTCAAGCTCACCGAGGAGGAGTCCGCGCGACTGCTCAAGATGGAGGACGAGATCGGCAAGCGCTACATCGGCCAGCACGACGCCGTGAAGGCGCTGTCGCGGTCGATCCGGCGTACCCGGGCCGGTCTGAAGGACCCGAAGCGACCCAGTGGTTCGTTCATCTTCGCCGGCCCCTCGGGTGTCGGAAAGACCGAGCTGACCAAGGCGCTGACCGAGTTCCTGTTCGGTGACGAGGACGCCCTGATCACCCTCGACATGTCCGAATATTCCGAGAAGCACACCGCCTCGCGGATGTTCGGCTCCCCGCCCGGCTATGTCGGCTATGAAGAGGGTGGCCAGCTCACCGAGAAGGTGCGCCGCAAGCCGTTCTCGGTGATCCTGTTCGACGAGATCGAGAAGGCGCACCCGGACATCTTCAACTCGCTGCTGCAGATCCTCGACGAGGGTCGGCTGACCGACGCCCAGGGCCGGGTGGTGGACTTCAAGAACACCGTCATCGTGATGACCACCAACCTCGGTACCCGCGACATCAACAAGTCGGTCAACCTCGGCTTCTCCCAGGCCGGGGACACCGAGTCCTCCTACGAGAAGATGAAGGCGAAGGTGGCGGACGAGCTGAAGCAGCACTTCCGCCCCGAGTTCCTGAACCGGATCGACGAGATCGTCGTCTTCCACCAGCTCACGCCGGAGGACATCGAGCAGGTCGTCGACCTGATGGTGGCCGAGATCGAGGGTCGGCTGGCCGACCGCGACATGGGCATCGAGCTGACCAAGCCGGCCAAGGAGCTGATCGCCAAGCGCGGTTATGACCCCGTGCTCGGTGCGCGGCCGCTGCGTCGAGCGCTGCAGCGCGACATCGAGGACGTCCTGGCCGAGAAGATCCTGTTCGGCGAGGTGAAGGCCGGCGAGATCGTGCTGGTCGACGTGAACAAGGGTGACGACGCCGAGGAGCACCCGTTCACCTTCACCGGCTCCAGCAAGGACTCCGCCCCCGACCAGGTGCCGGTCGAGCTGACCGGCCCGAGCGAGGGCGAGGAGGACAAGCACGCCGGCTGAGGCGTACGCCCCGGAGGTCGCCGACAGCGCCCCGTCCCTGATCAGGGGCGGGGCGCTGGTCGTTCGGGGGGTAGCCTGCACCGGTGACGATCGCGCCCGACCCGGTCCGCCCGGCCCACCCGGCCAGGGTGCTGCTGGGCCGGGTGCTGGTGGTGGTCGCGATCGGGCTGGGGATCACCGCGACGGTGCTGGCGGTGCAGAACCTCTATTTCCACCTGGGCACCAACGCGGTGACCGGTGAGGTGGTGCAGGTCCAGCCGCTGCCGGGCCCGGACGGGCAACCGCGCAGACCACCGGCCTGGACGGTCACCATCGAGTATGCCGACAGCAACGGCCAGTATCGCCGGGTGGATCAGCAGTGGACCACCGAGCCGGCCCCGGCCAAGGGCACCGAGGTGCGGATCTGGTACCGCGCGGCCCGGCCCGCCGAGGCGCGGATGGCCGACCTGATGCAGATCTGGTGGGACGCCGTGCTGGCCGCGACCGGGGCACTGGCGGTGGGGCTGCTCGCCGAGGAACTGCTGCGTCGGCGTACGCCCGCAACGGGCCGGGTCTCGTGAACATCGCGGCCGACGTCGATCGGGCCGAGCGGGGAGTCCCGGCCTGGCTGCTGGTGCTCGCCTCGATCGTCTCGGTGCAGGTCGGCGCGGCCATCGCCAAGGGGCTGTTCGGCCAAGTCAGCCCGAGCACCATGGTGTGGCTGCGGCTGGCCACCTCGACGGTGGTGCTGCTGGCTCTGGCGCGGCCCCGGTTGCGCGGGCGTACCCGGTCGGACTGGGTGGTGGTGGCCGGTTTCGGAGCGGTGCTGGCGTTGATGAACTGGGCGATCTATCAGAGCTTCGCGCGGATCCCGCTTGGGCTGGCCGTCACGATCGAGTTCCTCGGACCGCTGACGGTCGCGGTGCTCGGCTCGCGGCGGGCCCGGGACCTGATCTGGGCCGCACTGGCCGCGGTCGGGGTGCTGCTGCTCGGCTTCGGGCCGGTGACGCTGGACTGGATCGGGGTCGGGCTGGCGGTGCTGGCCGGTGCCGCCTGGGCCGGGTACATCCTGCTGTCGGGTCGCACGGGACAGCGCTGGTCGGGGGTGAGCGGGTTGGCCGTGGCGAGCACCATCGCGACCGGCCTGGCCAGCGTGCCGATGCTCGCCGACGGCGGGGCCGCCGACCTCTGCAACGGCCACGTCTGGCTGATCGGGGCCGCGGTCGGACTGCTCAGTTCCGTGGTCCCCTACAGCCTGGAGCTGACCGCGCTGCGCCGGATGCCGGCGCGTACCTTCGGCATCCTGATGAGCCTCGAACCGGCCGCCGCGGCGCTCGCGGCGCTGCTGCTGCTCGGCGAGCGGCTCGGGGTGATCGAGTGGATCGCGATGGCGTGCGTGGTGATCGCCTCGATCGGGGCCACCCGCTCGGCCGGCCCGAAACCGGTGGACTGACAGGTGCCCGCGGCCCAATCTCCACAGCCACCCCGTGCGGGTGGTGACCGGGTGGGGCCAGCAACCCCCCGTACCGCGTACGTCGACCGCCGCGTTCGGTTCGGGGCCCTGGCGGTGATCATCGCGCTCGCCTGCTTCGCGGCCACCGTCGCGGTCTCGCTCGGCACGAGCGGAACGTCCTACATCTGGTACCTGAACCTGATCAGCGACCTCGGGGACGGTTCCTGCCGCACCCGCGGCGGCAGGTGGATCTGCTCGCCCGGTTTCGCAATCTTCAACGCGGGGCTGATGCTCACCGGAGTGCTGCTGGTCGCGGCCGCCGGGTGCCTGCACGCCCTCTGGGGACGCGTCCTGGCCGGCGGGGTGGGCGTGATGGGCGGGGGCCTGGTCGTCGCTGGGGTCTTTCCCGCCGGCGATGACGGGGCGCTCCACCTCGTAGGGGTGGTCCTGGCACTCGTGGTGCCGGGTGCCGGGCTGCTGCTGTCCGGCATCCGCCCCGGGACGCCCTGGCTGCGGCCGGGCCGGGTGCGACGAGGAGTGCTCGGTGGTGCCGCCCTCGTCCTCTGCGCCGAGAGCCGGCTGCCGGTCAGCCCACTGCCGCGCGGGGCGGGGGAGTTGGTCATCGTCGGCTGCCTCCTGCTCGCCCTGCTGTGGGAGGCCGCCCGGGTGCTGGGGTCACGGGGGCGTTGAGGGCGCGGGGGCGTTGAGGGCGCGGATCGTCACCCGCTCAGCCGGCGGAACCGCGGCCAGAGCGTCGGCCAGCTGGCGACCGGGTCGGTGCAGTGCAGCATCGGCACCTCGGCGAGTTGCGGATGGACCACGGGTGCGGTTCGCAGCGTCCCCGCAGGGGTGCACGACCGGAAGAGTGCCCGTTGGGCCACGGCCTGTCGACCGACGAGCAGTACGCGCTCGGAGCGCGGTGGCCCCAGCTCCCAGAGCGCGTTGTGGCCGGAGTGCACCGAAGCCCGATCCGGTCCGCCCGGGGAGAAGCGGTGCACGGCGCCGGCCAGGGCGTAGTTGTCGGTGAGGACGGCCTCACCGCTGCCGCGGGTGGCCTCGATCTGCTGGGCGCGCTCCCGCCAGCCGGCCTGGTCGCGGATCGTCGGGTTGAGCCGCGACAGGACGGGCAGCCAAGGATCGGAGGAGGGCACCAGCGGTAGGCAGAGCAGGCAGGCCACGGCGGAGTTGGCGGCGATCACGGTACGCCTGGTGCGCAGACTCCAGCGGTCCCGAAGGCGTGGGCTGGCCCACCCCAGTGCCAGGGCGGGCAGCGCCGCGGCGACCGGATAGTGGGGCTGGGACGGAAACGTGAACGTCCACAGGATCAGCAGCAGCACCGTCGGCAGCAGAAAGCGCGCCGGGCGTCCGGCGTCCCGCCACGGATCGATCAGCCCGCTCACCCAGACCCGAAGCAGCGGCGGCCCGAGAAACAGGGCCAGCGCGGGCAGCAGGATGAGGCGCACCTGAGACCCCTGCTGCGCCACCAGCCCGGCCGAGACCTGCACCATGGGCAGCCCGTGTGCGAGTTGCGCGGCGACCTGGGGGGTGGCGATCACCCCGAACAGGCAGCCGCCGGCGAGGGCCTGACGGGTCCGCAGCAGCCGCCGGTCGGTGAGCAGCAGGGCGATGAAGAGGGCCGCCACCAGCACCACGATCAGCAGCTTGTTCCAGCAGGCGATGCCGGCCACGGCGCCGGCCCACGTGAGGCTGTGCCGGTGGCCGGTGCTCGCCCGCAGCACGAGCAGGATCACCACCTGCCAGGCGAGCAGGTCCAGCGCCGCGGTGGTGAAGATGTGGCCCATGATCAGCGGATAGACGGTGAACCCGTGTGCCCAGGCCGCGAGCCGCTGGGTGCTCGGCCCGGCGCCGACGGTCCGCGGGAACAGGCCCGCCACGACGACCCCGGCCGCGGCGGCGGCGACGGCGGGGAGCCGCTGCACCCAGAGCTCTGCGCTGAACTGGGTGGCGGCCCAGGTCAACCAGACCGTCAGGGGTGGCTGATCGACGTACCACCAGCGCAGCGGCAGCATGCCGAAATAGAGCTCATCCCAGTGCGGCCCGTAGCGGGGTGCCACGGCGAGCAGGAGGATGGTGACGCCGACCATCGGCACGGCCGCCAGGCGCAGCGGACCGGGTGCTCCGCCGGCCGCGGTGGCGCCCGCGGCGCGGTGCGCGGGCGCGGTCATCGGGAGCGCGGGGTGGGTCCGCGGCCCGGGCCGCCCACCCACCCCTCGAGCTGGCGGACCGCGCGGCCGCAACCGTCCTCGTCCCGGACCCGGTGGGCGAGCCGGGCCGCGCGGATGGCCGGGGCCGGGGCGAGAGCCTCCTCGATCAGCCTGCTCAGGACACGCGTCGACGCGAGGGCCCGGCGGTTCGAAGCGGTGGCCACCCCCAACGCGCGCAGGCGCCAACCCCAATAGAACTGATCGGCCAGGTGGGGCACCACGACGGAGGGGACGCCGGCGCGTACGACGCTGCCCGTCGTCCCGGCGCCACCGTGATGGACGGCGAGGCGTACGTGGCGCAGCAACTCGTCGTGCGGCTCATCACCGACGCACAGCAGTCGCGGGTGGGGTCGGCCGCGGACGCCGCCGACCTGGACGACCGCGCGTACCCCGACGCGCTCGCAGGCGGCGCCCAGCCGCTCCAGCCACGTGGTCGGATCGCCCTGGTGCATCGAACCGAACCCGGCGTAGATCCAGTCCCCACCATCTGCCAATGCACTGGACACCTCCGTGGACAACGTCGACGGGCCGGCCGCGGCGGTCCACCACCCCGTGGCGATCCCCGCCTTGGGCGGGCTCGGGAGGATGAGCGGGCTGAACGCGTACAGCGAGCCGGCGGTCGCGGTCGTCAGCCCCACCGGGTGTCGGGCGACCAGGTGCAGTCGACCACGCTCCCACCACCCGTCGAGTCCGCCGAGATAGGGCTCGACACGGCGCAACGCGCCCCGCGCGAGGCGCCGCGCGGGAGCGGGCACGAGCCATCCGTAGGGCAACAGCGGCATCGGGCCGCCGAGGCCCGGGTATTCCGGCCACATGTGCGCCCGGACGACCGGGACCGCCTGCCGGATGGCCTCGTCGACCGCCGCGATGGCGAAGGTCGAGGCGACGAGCACGTCGGCACCCGCCAGGGCCTCCCGGGTCGGTTCCATCGCGGAGTGGACGAACTGCGCGAACAGGTCACGGGTCCGGTTGAGCTTGCGCGGATCGACCCGGCGCACCGCGTGCGCGGCCGGACCGGCCATCAGCGAGGCCGGGTCACTCGGTACGGGGATGACGGGCAGTGCCGGCTCCGCCAACGTGGCGAGCGACTCGTGGGTCACCAGGGTCGCCTCGTGCCCCTCGGACACCAGGCGCCCGGCCAGGTGCGCGAACGGCGCCACATCGCCTCGGCTGCCGATGGCCGCGACCACCACCTTCACGCGCGCAACTCGGTCCCGGACCGGGGTCGTCCGGTCCGGGGTGCGCAGCTGGGCGAACGTGGCATGGATCGGCCCTCCCGGGGGTCTTGCGCAGATTACCAGCGGCCGCCACGCAGCCTCCGCAGCCACTAGATTGACCCGGTGCCTGAGCTGAACATCCGGGACGCCCGCGCGAGCGACGCCGCGGCGATCGCCGCGACCTACGCCCCCTACACCACCGAGACCGCGATCACCTTCGAGGACCGCCCCTGCCCGCCGCAGGAGATGGCCGAACGGATCGCGGCGGCCCAGCAGGCCCACGCCTTCCTGGTCGCCGAGCTGGACGGGCAGATCCTCGGGCACGCCTACGCCGGGCCGTTCCGCGGGCGGTTCGCCTGGCAGTGGTCGACCGAGGTGAGCGTCTATCTGCGGCGCGGGCTGCGGCGTGCCGGGGCGGGAAAGGCGTTGTACGCCGCCCTGCTGCAGCGACTGACCGAGCGCGGCTATGTGGTCGCGATCGCCTCGATCGCCCTGCCCAACGAGGCCAGCATCGGGCTGCACCGACACTTCGGCTTCACCGACCTCGGTGTCGCCGAGATGGCCGGCTGGAAACTGGGTCGCTGGCACGACGTGCTGTTCCTGCAGAAGCGGCTCACCGAGGGGTACGCCGACCCGGAGCCGCCGCGCTGAGCTGCTCGGTCAGGGCAACGCGTATTCCTTGCCGCGTCGGACCACCAGACCGTCGGTCAGCAGCGAGGCCAGTGCGCGGTCGCGCTGCACCGGGTCGTCCCAGACCAGGTCGAGGCGGGCGGCGGCCACCGGTTCCTCGCTGGCCCGCAGCACCTCCAGCAGCCGGCCCCGCACCTGCCGGTCGGTGCCGGCGTACGCCTGCCCGCGGCGGGGCGGGCCGGAGTGGGGCGGGCGTCCGGCGGTGACCCAGGCGCAGTCGGCGAGGATCGGGCAGTCCACGCAGCGCGGGGTGGCCGCGGTACAGACCAGTGCCCCGAGCTCCATCGCGGCGGCGGACCAGCGGGCGGCACCCTCGGGCGGCCAGACCTCGGCCGCGAGCCGGCGTTCGGCGGCGGTCGGGGAGTTCGCCTGGAACTCGACGCCGCCGACCGCCCGGGCCAGCACGCGGCGCACGTTGGTGTCCAGCACGACTTCGTCGCCGCCGAAGGCGAACGCCGAGACGGCCGCAGCGGTATAGGCGCCCACTCCGGGCAGCGCCAGCAGCGCGTCGTGGTCGGCGGGGATCTGCCCATCGTGCCGCTCCACGATCGCGACGGCCGCGGCGTGCAGGCGCAGGGCCCGACGCGGGTAACCCAGGCGGCCCCACATCCGCACCGCCTCCCCCGGCGGGTCAGCGGCCAGGGTTGCCGGGCTGGGCCAGCGCTGCAGCCACTGCGCCCACGGCTCGAGCACCCGCGAGACCGGAGTCTGCTGCAGCATGAACTCACTGACGAGTACGCCCCAGGGCCCCGCCTCGGGCCGCCGCCACGGCAGGTCCCGGGCGTGCTCGCCGAACCAGTCGACGACAGCCGTCACCAGTTCGGCGTGCCGGTTCTCCAGGCGCTCGGGCATGCGCCCGAGAATAGTGCCGCCCCACCTCCGCGTGGCTGGCCCGCCAGCTGGTGGCTCCGCGCGATGCACTTTTGATCGCGTGGGAGCTCAAGGCGGGGTTTGATCGCGTGGGGAGATCAAGAGTGCACAGCCGGGGACGGGCACCGCAGGGGGAGGGCCGGGTGGATCTTGATCAATCCGTTACCCGCTGGGCGAGCCTTCGCCGTCTGACGGGTTGGGAAAACTACGCTCCGTGCCATGGGCGGACTTGTGCATCCGATCGGCCCCGAGAGTACGCAGACGTACTGGCTGCGCCGGGCAGCGGTGCTGGCTGTCCTGGTGGCTCTGCTGGTCGGCGTCGGATTCATGGTCAGTGGGCTGAGTCAGGCCAGGGGGAACGAGGAGCCCGCCGCCCCACCCGCCGCGGCGACCGAGCCCCCGGCAGCCCCAGCCCCGGCCCCGGCATCACCCCCGGAGCCCGAGGCACCGACCACGCCGACCACACCGACCAGTTCGGTCACGCCGAGCGTCACCGCCACGCCGGCCCAGACCCCCGCCCCCACGCAAACCCCCGCCCCCGCTCCGAGCCGGGCGCCCGCGACCTTCCAGGCGCCGGCACCCGCGCCCGTGCCGCCACCCGCGCCGGCGCCGACGACCGGTGAGCCGGAGTGGTGCGACCCGGCCGGACTGCGGGTCGCCGTCGACGGGCCGCGTCAGGTGACAGCCCACGTGCCGACGTCGTTCCGGGTCTCCATCGTCAACGGCACCGGTCGCCGCTGCCGGCTCGAGGTCACCGAACGCACCTTCGAGTTGAAGGTCTATTCGGGTACCGACCGGATCTGGTCCACCCTCGACTGCGTGATCGGGATGCCGCCCAAGAAGGTCCTGCTCGACCCCGATCGGGACCTCAGCTGGCAGCAGGAGTGGTTGTCCAACCGTTCGGTCGGCCAGTGCCGCAAGGGCAGCGAACCGATGAACTCGGGCACCTACGTCGCCACCGCGCAGGTGCAGGGCGCCCGCCCGGTCCAGTTGGTGATGCAGCTGCAGGGCTGAGCCGCCCGCAGGCTTCGACAGGCTCAGCCGGCGTCGACAGGCTCAGCCCAGCGGGTCGCTGGTGTACGCCGCCTCGGCCAGCCGGGTGAGGCTGTCCCGGATCATCCGGGCGCGGCTCTCGCCGACCCCCTCGACCAGCTGCAGTTCGGCGCTGCTCGCGCCGAACAGCTGCTGCAGGTTGCCGAACTGCTCGACCAGTCGCGCCGTCACTGCGGCGGGCAACCGGTTGATGCTCGCCAGCTGCCGATAGCCGCGCGCCGACACCCGCGACTCCAGGTGATCGGTGAACCCGATCGCCCGGGCCACCACCGAGGCGTCGACCAGCTCGGCGTCCGACAGCTCGGGCAGGTGGTCGAACCCGAACGGGGCGTTGTCGTCGGGGCGATAGTCCTGGGCCAGCAGTTCGGGCAGGTCGGCCAACCCGATGTTCACCTCCAGCAACTGCAGCTCCAGCAGCCGACCGTCGGTGCCCAGCTCGTTGACGTAACCACCGGTCTCCTCCGCGAGTCGGCGTACCATCTCCAACCGCTGGGCGACGATGACCAGGTCGCGCACGGTGACCTGATCCTGCACCTCCATCCCGGAAAGCCGGTTCAGCACCTGCAGCAGCCGCTCCTTGTATCGCTCCAGCGTCTGCAGGGCCAGGTGGGCGCGGCTGAGGATCGCCTCGGAGTTCTCGACCAGCGTGCGGGTGTGCCGCAGGAACAGCTGGATGGTGTTCATCGACGCCGACACCGTCACCACCGCCAGCCCGGTCTGCTGGGCGAGCCGGTCAGCGGTCCGGTGCCGGGTCCCCGTTTCGACGGTCGGCAGGGTCGGATCCGGCGACAGGTGTACGCCGGCGGCGACGATCTGCTCGGCGTCCGCGGACAGCACGATCGCACCATCCATCTTGGCGAGCTCGCGCAGCGCAGTCGCGGTGAAGGGCACGTCGATCCGAAAGCCGCCGGTGGACATCTCCTCCACCTGGCGATTGGTGCCGAGCACCACCAGGGCGCCGGTACGACCGCGCAGGATCCGCTCCAGCCCCTCCCGAAGCGGGGTGCCCGGCGCCATCAGGGCGCGATAGCGACGGATCCGGGCGGGGGTGTCGGGCACGGGGTCTCCTCGTCTGGGTCGGCTCGTCTGGTCGGTCCGGGCAATCCTAGGGTCCGCTTTGTGGTGGCGACTGTGGTCCGGTCAGCGGGCGTTGCCGGGCTCGCGTCGGACGTTCACCACATTCTGGTTGAGCGCCTGGAACAGCGCCTCGCGCAGGGTGGCCACCTCGATCACCCGCATCCCGCTGGTCGCCCGCGGTTTCGGTCTGGCACCCCGTTCGGTGGGCACGATCGCGGTGTTGAAGCCGAGCCGGCCGGCCTCGGCGATCCGCCGATCCAGCCCCGGCACCCGCCGCAGCTCCCCGGCCAGGCCCACCTCGCCGATGGCGACCAGCCGGCGGTCGTCGGATGGGCCGGTCGCGGTCTGGTTGCGGGCCGCCGAGGCGATCGCGATCGCCACGGCCAGGTCGATCCCCGGGTCCAGCACCCGGGCGCCGCCGACGGTGGAGGCGTACACGTCGTGGTTGAGCACCTTGACCTGCGCGCGTCGGTGCAGCACCGCGGTGAGCATGGTGACCCGCGAGTTCTCCAGGCCGTGGGTGATCAGCCGCGGCTTCTGCTGCACGTTGGGCACCACCAGCGCCTGCACCTCGGCCAGCAGCGGCCGGCGGCCCTCCATGATCACCGAGACGCACGTGCCCGAGACGGGCTCGGCGTGGGAGGAGGTGAACAGCCCCGACGGGTCGGGCACCTCGACGATCCCCTCCCCGGCCATCTCGAAGCAGCCGACCTCGTCGGCCGGCCCGAACCGGTTCTTGGCCGCCCGCACCATCCGGAAACCGGAGTGCCGGTCGCCCTCGAAGTTGAGCACCACGTCGACCAGGTGCTCCATCGTCCGCGGTCCGGCGATCGCCCCGTCCTTGGTGACGTGGCCGACGATCACCACGGCCATCCCGATCCGCTTGGCCACCCGGACCAGGGCGGCCGTCGTCTCGCGGACCTGGCTCACCCCACCGGGGGAGCCGTCGGCCTCGGTGGTGCTGACGGTCTGCACCGAGTCGAGCACCATCAGCGACGGGTCCAACTGTTCGATGTGGCCGAGGATCGTCCCAAGGTCGGATTCGGCGGCGAAGTAGAGATCATCGGCCAGTGCCCGGGTCCGGTCGGCGCGCAGCCGCACCTGGGCCGCGGACTCCTCGCCGGACACATAGAGCGTACGCCGCCCGGCGCGCGCCCAGCGCGCGGCGACCTCCAGCAGCAGGGTCGACTTGCCCACCCCGGGCTCACCGGCCAGCAGCACGACCGCGCCCGGCACCAGGCCGCCACCGAGCACCCGGTCGAGCTCGGCGACCCTGGTCAGCGAGCGGTCGGCGGCCCGGGCGCTGACCTCGGCGATCGGCACCGCCCGGGTGGTCGGCGCGGACGTGCGCACCTCGGCGACCTTTGGTGCGCCCTGCTCGACCACCGACCCCCAGGTCTGGCACTCCCCGCAGCGGCCGACCCAGCGCAGCGAGGTCCAACCGCACTCGGTGCAGTGGTACGCGGGTTTCGTCGATGCCTTTGCCACGCCTCAGATGCTATGCGCCGGGACCGACAGGCTCGGTCATCGGTTCAGCGGGGGAGGGCGCGTGCCAGCTCGAGCACCCGGTCGTTGGCCTCGGGGGTGCCGATGCTGATCCGTACCCCGTCGCTGGGTTCGCCGGCGGCGTACGCCCGCCCGGAGACCCCGTTGCTGGCGAAGTGCTCGGCCCACTCGCCGGTACGTTCGCCAGCCGGCAACCAGAAGAAGTTGCCCTGGCTCTGCGGCACCCGGAATCCCAGCTCCAGCAGGGAATCCACCACCCGCTCCCGCTCGGCGACCAGCTCGCGAACCCGTTCCAGCAACGGCCCCGCTGCCTGCACCGACGCCACCACCGCGGCCTGCGCCGGCAGCGAGACGCCGAACGGCAGCGAGGCCCCGCGCAGTGCAGCGGCGACCCGTTCGTGGGCGACGGCGTACCCGACCCGGAAGCCGGCAAGTCCGTAGGCCTTGGAGAAGGTGCGCAGCACCATCACGTTGGGCCGTTCGGCCCACACCTCGAGCCCGCGGGTTGCCCGCGGGTCGGTGACGAACTCGACGTAGGCCTCATCGACGATCACCAGCACGTCCGCGGGAACGCTGTCCACGAAGGAAACCAGCTCGTCGTGCTCGATCGTCGGCCCGGTCGGGTTGTTCGGGGTGCAGAGCAGCACCGCCCGGGTCCGCGGGCCGATCGCGGCCCGCATCGCGGCCAGGTCGTGGGTGGTGTCGGGGCGCAGCGGCACCGGTACCCCGCGGGCGCCGGTCAGCTGGACCCCGATCGGGTACGCCTCGAAGCTGCGCCAGGCGTACACGACCTCGTCGCCCGGATCGCAGACCGCCTGCAGGGCGTGGAAGAGCACCGCCACCGAACCGGTGCCGAAGGCGAGGTGCTCGGTGCTGACACCCCCGCCGAGCATCGCCGCCACGGCCTCACCGACACCGAGGTTGCCGGCGTCGGGATAGCGGTTCATCTCCGCACAGGACGCCTGCACCGCCTCCAGCACGCCGGGCAGCGGCGGGAACGGGTTCTCGTTGCTGGACAGCTTGTACGCCCGGCCATCCGGTCCGGGCCGGGCCGGACGGCCGGGGCGATAGGCGGGCAGCGCCTCGATGCACTCTCGGAGGCGGACGCGGGGGGCCTCCGCCATCAGACGCGGATCTTGCCGGAGTCGGTGCGGAAGTGCGCGGCGACGATCCCGGGCTGCCCGTTGGGGGCGATCCACTCGATCTCGAAGTTGCCGAGCAGGTCCTCGCAGCGCCCGCCGATCCACTCCTCGACCCGCGCCTTGTCCCCGGCCAGCTCGAGGCGGATCAGCTCCACCCGCCCGTCCAACGCCTTCGGGCGTACGGATTCCTCGGAGATCCACTTCAGGAAGAAGGGCACCTGCGGGTCGGCCATCAACCCCTTCACACCGATCTGCTTCCACTCCAGCAGCCGCCCGTCGGGAAAGTGCCGGGAACCGTCCACGGCCTCCCGGCCCAGCCGCTCCTCGTAGGGGGCGAGGTCATCCACCGACAGCACCCAGCCCAGCCAGCCGCCACCGGCCTCGGAGCGGGCCCGCACCACCTGCCCGAACGGGGCCTTCTCGGCCACCGGGTGCTCCAGCACCTCGACGATCTCCACATAGCGGTCGTCGGCCAGCGGGATCAACCGGTTCCGGGTGCCGAACCGTGGATGGAAGCCGCCATCCCGGGACTGCTCACCGAGAACCTTGCTGAGCCGTTCAGCGGTGGCCTGGAGGCCTTCCGGGCCGGCGGCGAAGACGAGATGGTCGACGTGCATGGTGCCCATTGTGGCCCCCGTGCCCTCGACCGAACGAATCGGGTCCGGTTCCGGGGCAGGAACGCGACAGATCACCGCGATCTGCTGGCGGGATGCCCGGTCCGCCCACCAGCAACCTCGAAGTCTTCGCAGAACCCAACCAGCAGGGCATATGCGGCCGGACCCATCAGCTCGGTCAACTCGGCGGCGTTGCCGCGATAGACCGGTTCGTCGGCGGTGTGCGCCTCGGTGTTGGAGGTGCAGTACCAGTCCAGGTCGTGCCCGCCCGGCCCCCAACCCGCCCGCACGTATTCACCGATCGTCACCTCGGTGTAGCTCGAGTCGTCGGCGCGGGTCACCGTCCGGTACTGCCGCCGCAACGGCAGCTGCCAGCACACATCCGGCTTGGTCTGCACGAAATCCCGGCCCTCACGAAGCGCCAGCGAGTGCAGCGCGCAGCCCTCGCCGCCGGGGAATCCGGGCCGATTCAAGAAGATGCAGGCACCGTCCACGACCCGGGTCTTGCGGGCCGGAGCCTCCCCCTCGCCGGCGTCCTCCTCCTCGACCCAGCCGCCGTCGCGGGCGGCCGCCTTGTGCTGCCAGTAGGGCTTTTTGAGCCGTTTCACGGCCTTGGCCACCCGCGCCTCGTCGTCGGCGTCGGAGAAGTGCGCGCCCAGGGTGCAGCAACCGTCGTCGGGACGGTCGGCATAGATCCCGCGGCAGCCGTTGCCGAAGATGCACTGCCACCGCGAGGTGAGCCAGGTCAGGTCGCAACGGAACACCTGGTCCGCATCGGCGGGGTCGGCGAACTCCACATAGGACCGGGGAAAGTCGAGCAGGATCTCGGGCACGGCGTGCACCCTACTCCTCGGAACTACCCGGGAGACCGCGCTGCGAGCGGGCGGATTCGCCAGCAGGCGGGCGAGTTGGGGCGTACGCCTGCGAGGCGCCACAATGTGCGGGTGCGACTTGGCGTTCTCGACATCGGCTCGAACACGGTGCATCTGCTGGTGGTGGACGCCCGGGTCGGCGGCGCCCCGATTCCGGCCGCCTCCCACAAGCGGGAGCTGCGGCTGGCCGAACACCTCACCTCCGACGGCGCGATGAACAAGGAGGGGATCGCGCAGCTGGTCGACATGGTCGCCTCCTGCCGCGACTTCGCCGAACGCACCGGTTGCGCCGAGATGCTGCCGTTCGTCACCTCCGCCCTGCGGGAGGCCTCCAACTGCGACGACGTCATCGCCGCGGTGAAGAAGGAGACCGGGGTGTCGCTGCGGGTGCTTTCGGGTCGCGACGAGGCCCGGGCCACCTTCCTGGCCGCCCGACGCTGGTATGGCTGGTCGGCGGGAACGCTGAGCGTGTTCGACATCGGCGGCGGGTCCCTGGAGATCGCGGCCGGTGAGGACGAGGAGCCGGAGGTGGCCCTCTCGGTGCCGGTCGGCGCCGGTCGGATGGCGCGACGGTTCGGGCCCAAGGAGGTCACGGAGCTGCGTCGCCACGCCCGCGCCGAGATCGGGGCGGTGATCGGCGAAGTGCTGCGCCGGGGACCCTTCGACCAGACCGTGGCCACCTCGAAGACCTTCCGCACCCTCGGCCGGATCACCGGCACCGCCCCGGCCGCCGAGGGTCCGTTCGTGCCGCGCACCCTGGAGCTGGCGGCGCTGTCGGAGGCGGTCGAGCGGATCGCCGACATGAAGCCGGCCGATCGCGCTGACCTCCCCGGGGTGTCCCACGGCCGGGCCCCGCAGCTGCTGGCGGGCGCGGTGGTGGCCGAATCGGTGATGGAGCTGGCCGGGGTGGACACCCTGCAGATCTGCCCGTGGGCCCTGCGGGAGGGGATCATCCTCAACCATCTCGACCACCTCGACTACTTCAACGGCAACGGGCTGAAGTCGCGGCTGCTGCACAATGACCTGATCGGCCAGGCCGCACCCGACCGCTGAGCCTGCGGCGTAGATCGGGTCTGGCACCAGCTGTCGACACAGCACTGAGTAGGCTGAACCCGATGAGCAGCAGCACTGGCGCGCGGATCGCCCTGAGCACCACCTCGGTCTATCCCGAGTCGACCGCTGCCGCCTTCGAGTGGGCCGGCCGGCTCGGCTATGACGGGGTGGAGCTGATGGTCGGGCTGGACCAGGTGTCGATGGATGTCGACGCCGTGGAGCGGCTGCGCGATCACCACCAGCTGCCCATCGTCTCGGTGCACGCGCCCACCCTGCTGCTGTTGCCGCGCGTGTGGGGATCGGATCCCTGGGAGAAGCTGGAACGCTCGGCCCGCGCCGCACTGCAACTCGGCGCCCCGACCGTCGTGGTGCACCCGCCGTTTCGCTGGCAGGGCCGCTATGCCGGTGGCTTCGTGGCGGGCGTACGCCGGCTCACCGAGACCACCGGGATCCGTTTCTGCGTGGAGAACATGTACCCGTGGCGGACGCCCCGGGGTGAGCTCAAGGCGTACCTGCCCGGCTGGGACCCCAGCGAACTGGACTATGACCACCTGACCCTCGACCTGTCCCACGCGGCGACGGCCCGGCAGGACTCCCTCGAACTCGCCCGCTCCTGGGGGAGCCGGCTCGAGCACGTGCACCTGACCGACGGGAAGGGTTCGTTCAAGGACGAGCACCTGGTCCCCGGCCGGGGCGAGCAACCCGCCGCCGAACTGCTGCGGCACCTGGCCGCAAGCACCGAGTTCACCGGCGACGTGGTGCTCGAGGTGAACACCCGCGGGGCGGGCAGCCGCCGGCAGCGCGAGCAGGACCTGATCGAGTCGCTCAACTTCGCCCGCACCCACCTGGCCGCGGTGGCGGACCCGTCTTAGGAGGCGACGTGCTGGGGTCCGTGGTGCGCACCGCCGCCCGAAACGGTCGACTGGCAGCGCTACTCGCTGCCACCCCGGCCGGCCACGCGCTGGCGCGGCGACACCTGGGGCTCGGCAACGACGAGGCGCTGCCGATCGCCCGGGCCCTGGCCGACACCGAACGACTGGTGGCCCTGGAACCGCTGCGCCACCGGTCCCGGACCGGGTCGGAGGTGGCGGCCGCCGCCGAGGGGTACCGGCGGTTGCTGGCCGGGCTGAGCGAGGCCGGGGTCGAGGGCACCGAACTGTCGGTGCGGTTGTCGGCGCTGTCCGCCGATGCCGATCCGGGGGCGGCCGCGCGGGCCCAGCTGGCCGGGATCTGCACCGTGGCGGCCGAACTGGGGCATCGGGTCAACCTCGACCCGGAGGGCCCGCGCGGCGCCAGGCTGGGGCTTGACCTGGCCGCCGACCTGCACCGCGAGTTCGGGTCGCTGGGGGTGACCCTGGCCGCCCACCTGCACCGGGCCGAGCTCGAGGCGCAACGGTTCAGCGAGCTGGGGATGCGGGTACGCCTGGTGCGGCTTTCGGTGCATCCGGTGCCCGATGCCGCGCACACCGACACCGGCGCCGTCGACCTGGCCTATGTGCGCTGCCTGCGCACCCTGATGGAGGGGCCCGCCACCCCGGTGGTGGCCACCCACGACCCGCGGCTGCTGGCGATCGGTGCCGACCTGGTGCGGCGACACGGCCGCGGGGTCGGCGATCAGGAGTTCCTGCTGGATCACCGGATGCACCCGGTCGACCGTCGCCGGCTGACCGCCGCCGGGCTGCTGGTGCGTACCAACCTGTCGTTCGGTGAGGACTGGTCCGGCTATCTGGCGCGCCGGCTGGCCGAGGAGCCGAGCGGACTGGCCGAGCTGCCGCGTGGCCTGGTGCGGACCGCGGGGACCGGCACCGGCCCGGGGCAGTGAGCGCGGCGAGGAGGGATCGATGGAACACAGACCACGTGGGGACAAGCCGAGGAGCCCGTTTCGGGTCGCCGCCCTGGCCATGGGGGTGATCGCGCTGCTGGTGGTGGGCTGGTTCCTGATCGTGGCGGTGGTGGAGACCTTCACCCCGTGAGCAGCCAGGTCCCCCGGGTGGCTCGGGTCGGCCCGGCCCGCCCGCTGGTCGAGGTGCTGCTGGTGCTCGGGGTGTCGCTGGGGGAGTCGGCGATCTATTCGGTGCTGCGGATCGCGGATCGGCTGACACGGCAACAGCCGCTGTCGCAGCAGACCACCACGATGAACTCCTCGGCCACCCCGGACCGGCCGTGGCTCGATCTGGCCTACCAGCTCGCCAACCTCGCGTTCCCGCTGGTTCCGGTGCTGCTGGCGCTGTACCTGCTCAGCCTGCTGCCGGGCCGGGCCGCCTGGCCGGGGGACCGGGTCGAGTTGCCGGCCATCCGACGGATCGGGTTCGACCTGACCCAGCCGGGGCGGGATCTGCTGCGTGGGTTGGCGATCGCGGCCGCGATCGGCATCCCGGGGCTGGCGTTCTATCTGTTCGCCCGCCAGATCGGGATCAACACCAATGTCGCCCCGGCCAACCTCGCCGAGAACTGGTGGACGGTGCCGGTCTATCTGCTCGCGGCGGCGATGAACGGGGTGCTGGAGGAGGTGCTGATGCTGGGTTATGTGTTCCTCCGGCTGCGGCAGTTGCCCTTCAACTCGCTCGTTGCTCGCTCGCTCAGGGAACGTGATGGGTGGCTCAGGGGACGTGGGCTGGGCGGCTGGTGGTGGGTGCTGATCGCCTCGGCGGTGGTGCGGGGCGGCTACCACCTCTATCAGGGGTTCGGCGGGTTCCTCGGCAACCTCGTGATGGGGGTCGTCTTCGGCCTGCTTTTCCTGCGCTGGAAGCGATGCATGCCGCTGGTGGTGGCGCACACCCTGCTCGACGTGGTCGCCTTCGTCGGATACGCCGCGGTGGCCGGCAAAGTCTCCTGGCTGTGATCTCGTGACCCACCTGCAACCGAATGTCGACAGCGTGGGTCTTCCGGCAGGCGGTGTCTGGGTTTAGCGTGTGGATATGAAGCCCCTCGTGATCCGCAGCGCAATCGTGGCAGCCGTCGGTGGTTTGATCTTCGGCTTCGACACCGCCGTCATCTCCGGCGCCGAGAAGTCCATCCAGCACGTGTTCGGGCTGTCCGACGGGATGCTCGGATTCACCGTCACCACGGCCCTGATCGGCACCATTCTCGGCGCCATGGTCACCGGCCAGCCGGCCGACCGCTATGGACGCAAGAAGGTGCTCTTCGTGATCGGCATCCTCTATCTGGTCGGTGCGATCGGCTCCGCCCTGGCGCCCAACGTGTGGGTGCTGCAGGTCTTCCGCTTCCTCGGTGGCATCGGGGTCGGCGCCTCCTCCGTGTGTGCGCCGATCTACACCGCCGAGGTGGCGCCGCCGAAGAACCGCGGCAAGCTGGTCGGGCTGGTCCAGTTCAACATCGTGCTCGGCATCCTGGTGGCGTACGCCTCCAACGCGATCATCCGCGCGTTGTTCGACGGGGACCACGCTTGGCGGTGGATGCTCGGGGTAATGTCCGTGCCCTCGGTCATCTTCCTGCTGCTGCTCGCCACCGTGCCGGAGACCCCGCGCTGGCTGATGGCCAACGGACGCGAGGACGAGGCGCGGGCTACCTCGGAGCGACTGTGCATGACCACCGAGGAGTCCGACGCCCAGATCGCGGAGATCTCGGCCTCGCTGAAGGCGGCCAAGAACGCCCCCTCGGTGCCCTTCTTCGCTCCCAACCACCGCAAGGTGATTCTGCTCGCGGTCGCGATCGCTTTCTTCAACCAGATGTCGGGCATCAACGCGATCCTCTACTACGCGCCGCGGGTGATGGAGGCCGCCGGTGCCAGCACCAACGCCGCCTTCTTGATGAGCGTCGGTGTCGGCGCGATGAACCTGGTCGCGACAATGGCCGCGCTGACGGTGATCGACCGGATCGGGCGGCGCAGCCTGATGATCGTCGGATCGATCGGATACCTGCTGTCGTTGGGATTCCTGTCGGCGGTGATGTTCTTCTACGAGCGGATCGGCTTCAACTCGACCTCCAGTGTGCTGGTGCTGCTCGGGTTGATGGTCTTCATCGCTGCGCATGCCTTCGGCCAGGGTTCGGTGATCTGGGTGTTCATCTCCGAGATCTTCCCGAACCGGATCCGCGGCCGGGGTCAGTCGCTGGGATCCCTTACCCACTGGGTGTTCGCCGCGATCACCTCGTTCGCGTTCCCGCCGATCATCGGCGCCCTGGGCGGCGGTGTGGCCTTCCTGATCTTCTTCATCGCGATGATCGGCCAGTTGATCTGGGTGCTCAAGGTGATGCCGGAGACCAAGGGCGTCCCACTCGAGGAGATGGAGGCAAAGCTCGGCGTGACGGAGGATGCTCGATGAACAGACCCCGGCTGCTCAGCGTCGGCGAGGCACTGATAGATGTGGTTGACCAGCACGGTCGCACCTTTGAGCACGTCGGCGGCAGCCCGATGAACGTGGCCTGCGGCCTGGGTCGGCTCGATCACGATTCCACCATCCGGGCCTGGATCGCCCGCGATGAGCGCGGTGCGCGGATCCGGGAGTGGGTGACGGCGGCGGGGGCGCGGCTCGCGCCCGGCTCGGAGGACGCCGAACGCACCCCGGTGGCGTACGCGACCCTGGACCTGCACGGGCACGCCGAATACACCTTCGACCTGGAGTGGCAGCTCAACGACCTGCCCGCCGAAGGGGACTACCAGCACCTGCACACCGGCAGCTTCGCGTGCACGCTGGAACCGGGCGGCTCCGGGGTGGTGGCCGCGGTCCGGGTGGTGCGGGAACACGGCACGATCTCCTACGACCTGAACATCCGCCCGGCGCTGATGGAGAGCCCCGCGGCGGTCCGGGACCGGATCGAGGAACTGATCGGGCTCTCCGATGTGGTCAAGGCCTCCGATGAGGACATCGAATGGCTCTACGGTGATCTGCCGCTGGAGCAGGTGATCGACGACTGGCGCGGCCGGGGCCCCAAGCTGGTGGTGGTGACCCGCGGCCCGTGGGGCGCGATCGCCGCGCTGACCGCCGAGCGGGAGCTGATCCAGATGGATCAGTTGCCGGTCACGGTGGCCGACACCGTCGGCGCCGGCGACTCGTTCATGGCCGGGCTGATCTCCGGTCTGGTGGACGCCGATTTCGTCGGCTCCCGGGCGGCCGCCGCGCGGCTCGCGGTGGCCCGCTGGGCCGACGTGCGGCCGGCCCTGCAGCGTGCCGTCGCGACCGCCGCGATCACCGTCAGCCGTGCCGGGGCGTACGGCCCGACCCGCGGCGAGGTGGACGCCGCACTCGCCGCGGCCGATCTGCCCGGGGGGGACTGAACCGGCCGCGGCGGGCGCTCCCGGATCAGCGCCGCCGTGGATCAGCGCCGCCGTGGATCAGCGCCGCCGTGGATCAGCGCCGCCGTGGATCAGCGCCGCCGGCGGCCGCGCCAGACCAGGCCGGTACCAGCGATCAGCATCAGCAGGGCCGGCAGCAGCAGGGCCATCGGCGGTGCGCCGGTGGCGGGCAGCGCACCGGTCGGCGGATTCCCCGGAGCCGGTGGCTGGGTCCCCGGTGGCTGGGTCCCCGGTGGCTGGGTCCCCGGCGGCTGGGTGGGTGGCGGGGTCTGATAACCAGCGACCGGATGGGTGACGGTCTGCGGGGTGGTCGGCAGCGGGTCGCTGCCCGGCGGAGTCGCCGTCGAGGTGGCGGTATTGGTGAGCACCTGACCGGCGCCGTCGTCGTTCACCGTGACCGTGTAACGGATCTCGACCCGCTGCCCGATGCCGAGCGCGCCGTTCCAGGTCAGGACCGTGCCGTCGACCACCGGGGCGGCGCCCGGCACCTCGGCACCGGCGGCGTCGAGGATCCGCGCGGTCGGCGCGGTGCTGATCCGGGCGCCGGTGAGCACCGCGGCGAGGTTGTCCGAGATCCGCACCCCCTGCAGCGGGGTCGCGCCGGTGTTGCGGTCGACGATCGTGTAGCCGATCTGCTGGCCCGCTGCGACCGAGGTGCCCGATGCCGGGTCGGAGGTCTTGCTCAGTTCGTGCCCGGCGACCGGATGGCTGACGGTCCCGGTCTGTTCCGGTGTCTCGGGCAGGCCCTGCGGCACCGCGGTCGAGGTGGCCCGGTTGGTCAGCACCTTGCCGACGGCGTCGTCGGCGACCGTCACGGTGTAGCTGATGACGACCCTGCGGTCGATGCCGAGCGCCCCGGACCAGCTCAGCAGGTCGCCCTCGCGGGTCACCGCACCGGCGGGGTCGGTCACCGCCGCACCGGACAGTGTGGTGATCCTCACCGTCGGCGTACCGGTGAGTGAGGCCGCGTTCAGCACCTGGGTCAGGTCGTCGGCGATGTTCACCGTGGCCAGCGGGACGTTGCCGCTGTTGCTGCCGGTGAGGGTGTAGGTGATCGTCCGGCCGGGGAGCACGGTGGCTCCGGAGGCCGGGTCGGAGGTCTTGGCGAAACCGTATCCGGCGATCGGATGGGAGGTCTGGACTGGCGGCGGGCTGATCGACACCCCGTCGGGGCCCTGCGCCTGCGAGGACGCCTGATTCTGCAGTACGCCGCCCCTGGCGCCGGCCTTGACCGTGGCCGCGTAGCTGATCCGGACCCGCTGACCCGGCTGCAGCGAGCCGGTCCAACTGAGCGTTCCGTCGGCGATGGTCGGCGCCGCGGCACTGCCGGCCTCGTTCCCGTCGGCGTCCACGATGGTGGCGGTCGGCGCGCCGCTGAGATCGGCGTCGTCGAGGATGCCGGCCAGCTGGTCGGTGACCGTGACCGGGTCGAGCCGGGTGGCGCCGGTGTTGGTGCCGGTGAGGGTGTAGCGGACGGTGTCGCCCGGGCTGAGCGGGCTGCCGCTCGCCGGATCGGCGGTCTTGGTGAACGTGTAGCCGGCCACCGGGTTACGGGTGCTGACCTCATCCACCGGGATCGGGCCGCCGGCCGGCGGTGTCGCGGTGGCACCGGCACGGTTCACCAGGGTGGCTCCGGCGGCGTCGGGGTTCACCTTCACGGTGTAGCTGATCTGAACGGTGGCCCCGGCGGGGAGGGCGTCATGGGACCAGGTCAGCCGGTTGCCCGACACCGTCGCCGGTGGCACCTGTGCGACCCCGGAGACGGTGACGGTGGGGGAGCCGACCAGCCCGGCGTGGTTCAGCACCTGCGACAGGTCGTCGGTGATGGTGGTGTTCAGGGTGGTCGCGCCGGTGTTGCGGCCCAGCAGCGTGTAGGTGATCTGATCACCCGGGAGGACGGCCCGGCCGTCGCCCGGGGTGTTGGACTTGGCCAGGGTGAACCCGGCGATCGGGTGCTGGGTCTCCACCGGCGGGGGTGTGATCGGGTCCGCGCCCGCCGGTGGCACGGCGGTCGCGGTGGCACGGTTCCGCAGCACCACGCCGTGGGGTGCACCGGACACCGTCACGGTGTAGGTCAGCTCGACCTTCGCACCGACCGGCAGCGGCCCGCTCCAGGTCAGCGTGGTGCCGCTGAGGCTCGGGGCGGGCGCGGGAGCGCCGTTCACGCTCGCCGTGGGCGTACCGGTGAGGGTCGCATCGGAGAGCACCTTTGACAGATCGTCGGTGACGGTGACCGGATCCAGCACGGTGCCGCCGGTGTTGGTGCCGGTCACGTGATAGGTGATCGTGTCACCGCGCTGCACCGCCCGGCCGGACTCCGGAGTGGCCGACTTGGCCAAGGTGAACGCCGGCGTCGGGTGCTCGGTGCGGCCGGTCCCGCTGAACGGGGGCAGGCCGTTGGGTGGCTGGGCGGTCGAGGTGGCCGAGTTGTTGATCGGCGAGCCCGCATTGCGGGCATCCAGGGTCACCGTGTAGCTGATCCGCACGGTGGCACCCGCGGGCAGCGCGCTCTGCCAGCTGAGCGTGTTGCCCGTCACCGTGGGCTGGGTGGCAGCGTCGGTTCCGTCGATGGTGGCCCGCGGCGCGGTCGTGATCGCGGCCTGGTCCAGCACCGCGGCCAGATCGTCGGTGATCCGGGTGTCCAGCGGGGTGGCACCGGTGTTCTCACCGGTCAGGGTGTAGGTGACGGTTCTGCCCGGCCCGACGGCGGTGCCGGTGGCCGGATCGCTGGTCTTGGTGAACCGGTATCCGGGGACCGGGTGAGTGGTCTGCCCGGAGCCGGTGAACGCCGGCAGGTCGGGCCGCGACGGCGCCACGGCGCTGGAGGTGGCGTTGTTCTTCAGCACCGTGCCGGGCTTCTGGGCGGTGCTGGCGGAGGTGTTCACCTTGACCTGGTAGGTGACCACCGCCACCTGGCCGGGTTGCAGTACGCCGGTCCAGGACAAGGCGGTGCCGTTGACCCCCGGTGCGGTGGCGGCGGCGCCGTCGATCGTCGCCTTCGCCGAGCCGGGCACCAGGGTGGCGTTGTCGAGCACCTGGGCGAGGTCGTCGCCGATGGTCACGTTCAGCGGGGCGCCACCGGTGTTGGTGCCGCGCAGGGTGTAGGTGATCGTCCCGTCGGGTGCGACCGCGGTGCCGGAGGCCGGTGCCGCCGACTTGGCGAAGGTGTAGCCGGGTACCGGGCGGACCGCGAGGTCCAGCGTCAGGTTGGTGAACGCGTCGGTGGTCAGCGGGGAGACCGGCAGGTTGGCCACGTTGTCCCCCAGTGGCTCCTGACCGGTGATCGTGCTGCCGTTGACGGTGGCGTCCAGATGGATCAGCCCCGAGGACCGCATGCCACCGGCGAACGGGGTGGTGTTGTGGTCCACGTCCTCGTTCTTGTCGGTGTTGGGGTCGGCGACCGAGTTCACCGGGCTCGGCTCGGTCCGATAGAGCCCACCCCCGGATGCGAAGGCCGAGGCGGGCACCGTGACGTAGTAATCGCCGCGCGCCAGGTCGTTGACGATCCACCGGCCGTTGGCGTCGGTGGTCGTGGTGGCGACGACGGTGTCGGTCGTCCCATCGACCCGGTGCACCTGCACCGGAACTCCGGCCGGGGCGGGGCGATCGGTGCCGGCGGTGTGCTTGCCGTCGGCGTTCTGATCGACCCAGATCAGATCACCCAGCGAGAAGCCGAGCACCCGCACCGTGGTCTGGTTCGAGGTCAGCACCTGGAACTTGGTGCCGTTCACCAGGGTCGGGGAGAACGCGGTGAACCGGTCGGCGTAGAGGTTGCCCGGCCCGTTGGCGCCCTGCTTGAGGGTGTAGCCGAGTTTCAGGCCGGAGGCCGGGCCGGTGCCGGTGGCCAGCGCACGGTCCGCGACGAACTTGAACGCGGTCACCTCACTGAAGTTGGCGGGCGCACCGGCCAGCGCGCCGAACCGATCGGCGGAGAACCAGACCCTGCCGGCGGTGTTGTTCTTGGTGTTGTCGTTCGTCGGGTCGTTGAGATCCTGGGACACCTGCGCGCCCGGGACCTTGGTGTAGTAGACGGTGCCGGGTGAGGTGCCGGTACCGGTGAACTCGGTCGCGGTGACCGGGCCGGTGATCTGGTTGGTGCCGACGAACTTCGATGCGGGGGTGCGGTTCGCACCGGCCGGGTTGGTGGCGTCACCGTTGTAGGAGAACACCTCGATGACGGTCGGGTTCGCGATCGACAGGTTCGCCGAGAAGTTCTTGACGTTCAAGACGTACGCCTGGTTGTCGTCTTGCAGGTCGAGGGTCTGGTCGACGTCCTTGCGCAACTGCAACCGGCCGCTCTGTTCGAGCACGACGGTGTGGTCGTCACTGTGCTGACCGGGGTTGAAGATCAGGCCGTCGGCGCGGATCTCCGCCTTGTTGGTGACCGAGGTGTTGCTCGGGGCGAGGGAGTCGGTGACGGTGTAGATCCGCCGCGGCGGCATCAGCTTGTTCGGTGTCCAGGTGCCGAGGTTCCAGGTCAGGGTGGTGGTGCCGTCGGCATTGACGACCGCGGTGTCGGCCGGCGTACCGCCGGTGATCGAAGCGGTCTTGGCCGCGTCGTAGGTGACGTATCTGGGCAGCGTGTCGGTGATCACGACGTTCTGCACCGGTCCCGGCGTTGCCGAGTTGGCCGAGATGGAGGTGCTGACCTCCCAGATCACCGGATCGCCGGCGATCGCGGTACCGGTGTTGCCGTAGTCGGCCGCGCCGCTGCCCTGGCCGTCGACGACCACCGAGCGCTTCTTCAGGTTCGCGGTGAAGCTGGTGATGGTGTAGCGGTCACCATCGGTCGCCCCGTTGTCCGGCTGGGGGATGAAGCTGCGCGAGTTCCAGCTCCAGTTCGGCCCGATGTTGCTGGTCATCGGCTGGCCGTAGTTGGCGACCACCGTGCCCGCCGGGATCGGCTGGCCGTTGTTCGGCCCGCCGAGGAAGGTCTCGCGCTGCTTGAACGCGAAGTAGAAGCGCAGGTTGCTGCCGGGGTCGACGACCGGGGCGTCCGGCTTGCTGCGGACCCGCACCGCGTTGACCGCGTCGATGCCACCGGGTACCTGCCCGGGATCGGCGTACCAGGTGGTGGCGTTGTCGGTGCACCGCACCGCCGCCTGGTTGGTCCAGCTCCCGCCGAAACGCCCGGTCGTCGCGTCGTAGGCGCCGTTGTTCGCGGTGTCGTTGCCGAAGTCGAAATGCCCGTACTCGACGATGTAATTGGCCTGATTGGGTTGCTGCCCCGCCTGATTGGACGGGAGCGCGGAGTTGTGGACGAAGGCGTACATCCCGGCCGGATAGCTGCTGGCGTTGGTCATCGCGCCGCTCCGCAGCTCGGCGAGCCGGATGGTGGTGTTGTCGAAGATGTCGCAGGCGCCGGTGGCGGTCCAGGGCGTGCCGCCGTTGCTCACCGCGATCATGCTGGTGTGCGTCTCGCCCAGCTGGACCTGGCCCTGCCCGTCGTGGCTGGTCGCGGCCTGTGGCAGGGGTTTGTCCAGCGTCGACGTCCAGGCGGCGCCCTGGTCGTACCAGTACTTGGCGAAGGTGCCCGGGCTGATGGTGACCCCCGAGGGGCCGGCCACGTTGTTGCTGCGCGCATTGGTGGCCGGCATCCGATCACAGGCGGCGTACGCGCCGCCCGCCGGGCGGTCCGGGCAGAAGCCCGGCTCGTTGCCGGTGCCGTAGTTCGAGGTGCCGGTGACGCTGGAGGGATCGAAACCGGTGACCTGGTTGTTGGCGTTGAAGCGACCGGACCGGTTGGTCGGATCGCCGTCGGTGCCGTCGACCTCGGTCAGCGGGACGAAGACCTCCATCCGATACGACGCCACATAGAACGGCCCGGCCGACAGGTCGGAGCCGCCGGTGGACGGCAGGGTCCTGCTCGGATACCACTGGCCCGAGGTGTCGATCCCCTTCAGTGTCAGTTGGTAGGGGCTCGTATCGTCTCCGGCAGCTCGGGTGCTCGGGGTGCAGGTGCCGGAATCCATCACGGAGCGAGCCTTCAGCACCTCGCTGCGTCCGGCGACGTCTCGCTTGCCCAGCACCGCTCCGGCCACATTGCCGTCGTCGTTCGGGACGCAGGTGACCAGGTACCACTTCAACCCGGTCATCACCGAGTTGTTCTGCAACGGGTTGGTGCCCCAGAAGTCCTCGGTGATCGTCACCGGTTGGGTGAATGCCTCCACGCCGGTGCTGCGATCGGTCGAGACCTGCATGATGTAACGGAAGAACACGCCCTGGGTGGGCACCCCATTGACGTTCTGGGTGCCGAAGCGGGTGTAGGTCGAGCCGATCTTGCTGAGGTCGTAGCGCGGTGCCGCGGTGATCGTGATCGGGCCGTTGTCGACCGGCTGGCTCGGCTGGGCGGTCGCCAACCCGGTGGCGTCCACGCCGTACGCGCGGGCCGTGGTGGTGAAGGTCGAGCCGTTGGCGCTGCTGGAGAAGGTCCGCACGGTGGTCGGCAGCAGCACCGCCGAGGTATCGGTGCCCAGCTGGCCGAGGTTGCAGGTGAGGGTCAGGCTGGTGGTGCCGGCGGGCGGCGGGGTGCCGGCCGGCACCGCGGTTCCCGACGGCTGCGCCACGATCGAACTGGCGGGACTGGTGCCGACGCAGTCGGCCGGGATGCGGGAGAAGTTGGCGGAGGCGCCCGGCGCCAGGGTCAGCACCTGCTCGAAGACCACCGACTTCACCGTGTTGGACAGCGGCTGCTCGGCCGACACCGTCAGGTTCCAGTTGTAGCTGACCGTGTCGCCGGAGCGGACGATGTCGTTGTTGGCACCGGAGTCGGTGCCCGCCTGTCCACCCGTGGGGTCGAAGGGCGCGGTGCCGGTGTAGACGGCCTGGCCGCCGAACCCGTTGGGATCCGCGGCCAGCGCCAGATTGGTCTTCCAGGTCGGCCACAGCAGGCCGTTCAACTCCACCGGGGTGGTCGCGGCGGCGGCCGGGTTGAACGGCGCGGTCTGGGCGCGCTGGGCGCTGTCGCCGCCGGAGCCCACGGCGTCGAACGCATTCGCGGTGTTCGGGGTGATGCCGTCGTAGGCGGCCAGCACATCGCCGGCCGCACCGTTGGCGTCCAGCGCGACGAAGACCGTCGAACCGGGCGCGCACCTGGTGGCGATGATCGGCGTGACCGTGGCCGCTGAGAACCGGTAGGAGCCGTCGGCGCCGGTCGTCGTGGACGCGACGATAGGGTTGTTGCTGTCGACCGGTGTGCTGCAGCGCAGGGTGACCGCGACCCCGGGGATGCCCTTGTCGACGGTGCCGGGGGCGCCAGTGGTCTCGACCGTCTGGTTCCTGACCGCATCGGAGCGGATGATCCCGAACGCGAGATCGCCGGGCGCGGCGGCGGCGTGCGGGCCCGAGGGGATCACCAGGCCACCGAGCGCGAGCAGGCCAGAGAGCATGAGAATGATCAGCGACCGGATCGCGCGGACGCGGTCTGAGTTGCGGCGGTGAGGGTCACGCATGATGGGTCGTCCCGTCCGAGAGTGGCTGCGGCGGGCCTATCATTACAGTTCGATTAGACGCCTGACCATCCTCCCGGTCGCTGATCGAGACGTGAATCACACCGGGAGGCCGCCCGCCCGGCTCAGGGCTCGTCGAGGGGGACCTCGCCGACCGGGATGTCGGCCCAGGAGGCCGGATCCTCGATCGGTTCCAGATGGGTGGTGACGGTCAGCTCCGGGACGGTGGTGCGCAATTCGTTCTCGATCTCCTCGGCGAAATCGTGGCCGTGTTGGACGCTCCAGGCGCCCGGTACCAGCACATGCACGCTGGCGAACCGCTGGTGCCCGGCGACCCGGGTCTGCAGGCCGTGGAAGGCGACCTCGTCGCTGCTGCGCCGCCGCAGTACCTCGATCACCGCGTCGCTCTCGGCCTTCGGCAGGGCGGCGTCCAGCAGGCCGGACATCGACTCGGTGATCAGCCTGGTGCCGGTGATGATGATGTTCACCCCGACCGCGAACGCGACGATCGGATCGAGCCGGTCCCAGTCGGTCAGCCAGACCAGCCCGACCCCGATCAGCACCCCGGCGGAGGTGACCACATCGGTCATCAGATGCTTGCCGTCCGCGGTCAGGGTGATCGAGCGGTGCCTCCGGCCGGCGCGGATCAGGATCACCCCGACCACCCCGTTGAGCACCGAGGCGACCACCGAGACGAGCAGGCCGATGCCGACGTTCTCGAGGGGACGCGGGTTGATGAAGCGTTCCACCGCGGTCACGCAGATCACCCCGGCGGCGATGAAGATCATCGTGCCCTCGACGGCGGCGGAGAGATATTCGGCCTTGGTCCGCCCGAACGGGTAGCGCGGATTCGCCGGCCGGGCGGCGATCTTGAGTGCGACCAGGGCGACCACGGCTGCGACCAGGTTGACCACCGATTCGGCGGCATCGGAGAGCAGGCCGACCGATCCGGTCAGCGCCCAGGCCCCGGCCTTGAGCGTGATCGTGACGATGGCGGCCGCGATCGCGAGCCAGGCGAACCGCGCCAGATCCCGGGTCTCACTCACGGTTTGATTATGTCTGAGCCACGTCGGTCGTCGTACGCTTGGCCGGAGCAACCCGGGGCGGCAGGCGTACCCGGTGATGAGTCTTGGAGTGAAACCCCATGCGCGTAGGAGTCTTCGGTGCCACCGGCCAGGTCGGCGGGGTGATGCGCGACCTGCTGGTCGAGCGCGACTTCCCGGTCGATGAGATCCGGTTCTTCGCCTCCGCCCGGTCCGCGGGCAAGACCATCGACTTCAAGGGTCAGCCGATCACCGTCGAGGACATGGCGACCGCCGACTTCTCCGGGCTGGACATCGCACTGTTCTCGGCCGGCAAAACCGCCTCCAAGGAGTACGCCCCCAAGGTCGCCGCCGCCGGTGCGATCGTGATCGACAACTCCTCGGGGTGGCGATTGGATCCCGAGGTGCCGCTGGTGGTCGCCGAGGTGAACCCCGAGGATTGTGTCGAGCCGCCGAAGGGGATCATCGCCAACCCGAACTGCACCACCATGGCGATCATGCCGGTGCTCAAGCCGCTCACCGACGCGGCCGGGCTGGAGCGGCTGCGGGTGGCCACCTATCAGGCCGTCTCCGGCTCCGGCGGGACCGCGGTGCAGGCGTTCGCCGACCAGGTCGCGGCCACCGACGACCTGACCGGTCTCACCTTCCGCGGGCGGGTGGACGAGGTGAGCGACCCCGCCCCTTATGTGAAGGCGATCGCGTTCAACGCGCTGCCGCTGGCCGGTGCACTGGTCGACGACGGCTCCGGTGAGACCGACGAGGAGCAGAAGCTGCGCAACGAGTCGCGCAAGATCCTGCACCTGCCCGAGTTGCTGGTCTCCGGCACCTGTGTGCGCGTCCCGGTGTTCACCGGTCACTCGTTGGCGGTGCACGCCGAGTTCGCCCGGCCGATCTCGACGGAGCAGGCCACCGAGCTGCTCGCCGCCGCCCCCGGGGTCGAGCTGATGGACGTGCCCACCCCGCGCGACGCGGCCGGTGCCGACCCGGCGTACGTCGGTCGTATCCGGGCCGACCAGTCGGTGCCGAACGGCAAGGGGCTGGTGTTCTTCGCCTCCAACGACAACCTGCGCAAGGGTGCCGCGCTGAACGCGGTGCAGATCGCGGAAGTCGTGCTGGCACAGCGAAAGAGTCCGGCCGGCGCGACCGCGTGAGGATGCTTCGATGACGCGGGTGGCACTGCTCGGTGGCGGGGTGATGGGTGAGGCCGTGCTCAGCGGACTGCTCGCCTCGGGCCACGCCGCCGACGACCTGGTGGTCGCCGAGAAGCGCGCCGAACGCGCCGCCGAACTGACCGTACGCCACGGCGTCGCCACCGCCTCCGGGCCCGAGGCCGTGCGCGGCGCCGACGTGGTGCTGGTGGTGGTCAAACCTGCCGACGTCGCTGGGGTGCTGGGTGAGGTGGCCGGCCAGCTCGCCGAGGGGGCGCTCGTGGTGTCGTTGTGCGCCGGTGTGTCGACGGCGGCCGTCGAGGACGTGCTGCCCGCCGGTACGCCGGTGGTGCGGGTGATGCCGAACACCCCGGCCCGGATCGGGCAGGGGATGGCGGCGGCATCTGCCGGGCGGCACGCGAGCGCCGAGCAGGTGGCGCGGGTGGTCGAGCTGCTGGCCGGGACCGGGCGGGTGGTCGAGGTACCGGAGAAGCTGCAGGACGCGGTCACCGCGGTCTCCGGCTCGGGGCCGGCGTACCTGTTCCTGGTCGCCGAGGCGATGACCGACGCCGCGGTGACCCTCGGGCTGCCCCGGGACACCGCCCGGGAACTGGTCACCCAGACGCTGCTCGGCAGCGCCACCCTGCTCGCCGAGAACGGGGAGCACCCGACCCTGCTGCGCGAACAGGTCACCTCACCGGGTGGGACCACCGCCGCCGCACTGGCCGTGCTCGAGCAGCACGGCCTGCGGGCCGCCTTCGGCGATGCGCTGACCGCGGCGCGGGACCGGTCGGTCGAGTTGGGTGGTTGAACGCGCTCGTAGGGGTCGCTGACCCATTGACATGCAAGTGAATGCTTGCCTATTGTGTCGGTATGGCCGACCTGTTCCATGCGCTCGCGGACGAGACGAGACGCCTGGTGCTGGACGAGTTGTTCACGCGGAACGACCTCACGCTGTTCGAGATCTGCGCGAGCCTGGCCACGAATCATGGTGTTACCTCAAGCCGTCAGGCGATCTCGCAGCACCTCGGCGTGCTGGAGGACGCGGGCCTCATCACCACGCGGATGAATGGGCGGACGAAGATCCACCACCTGGATCCGGAGCCGCTGCGGACCGCACTGCGGCGCTGGCCGCTCGAACCCGAGAAATGATCTTGAAAGGACAATCCATGCCCACGATCGCCGTCACCTCGATCATGGTCGACGACCAGGACAAGGCGCTCGCGTTCTATACCGAGAAGCTTGGTTCCTGCCCCGGAGAGATATCCCGATGGGGGAGTTCCGGTGGCTGACCGTGGTCAGCCCAGAGCACCCCGAGGGCGTCGAGCTCGTGCTGGAACCGGATGCGCACCCGGCGGCCAGGACGTTCAAGCAGGCCCTGGTCGCCGATGGGATGCCGTACACCTTCTTCACCGTGCCCGACGTGCGCGTGGCGTACGACGAGCTGACCGCCAAGGGGGTCCGGTTCACCACCGAGCCGACCGAGATGGGTCCGAACACCGTGGCGATCCTCGATGACAGCTGTGGGAACCTGATCCAGCTGGTTCAGTTGAACGAGCAGCCCTGATCCGGGCGACTCCCTCCGTGGAACGGGGTACGCCGAGCGCTCGCTGGCAGTAGGGTCGGCGGCACAAGCACGGTGAGGGCGGCGGAGGTTGAGATGCGGGCACGGATGGTGCACTCGGAGGGGCTGACCCGCTACGACTTCGGTGAGGGTCATCCGATGGGTCCCGGCCGGGTGCGCCTGGCGGTCGAGCTGGCGCGGCAGTTGGGCGTGCTCGATCTGCTCGAGGTGGTCGAACCCCCGCCCGGGGACGACGCGTTGGTCCGCCTGGTGCACACCGAGGACTATCTCGAGGCGGTGCGCTCGGACCGGGTGCACACCCGCTTTGGGATCGGCACCACCGACAATCCGTTGGTGGTGGGCATGCACGCGGTGGCCTCGCAGATCTGCGCGGCGACGGTCGTGGCCGCTCGTGCGGTGTGGAGCGGGGAGGCCAGTCGTGCGGTGAACATCGCCGGTGGGCTGCACCACGCGATGCCGTCGGGCACCAGCGGTTTCTGTGTGTACAACGATTGCGCCGTGGCGATCCGCTGGCTGCAGCAGCAGGGTGGTGCGAAGAAGATCGTCTATCTCGACATCGACGCTCACCACGGGGACGGGGTGCAGTCGATCTTCTATGACGACCCGAACGTGTTGACGATCAGCCTGCACGAGTCGCCGATCCACCTCTTCCCCGGCACCGGTTTCGCCTCCGAGACCGGCAAGGGGGAGGCCGAGGGGCGGGCGGTCAACGTGGCGCTGCCGCCGGGGATCGACGACGCCGGGTGGTTGCGTGCCTTCGACGCGATCGTGCCGCCGATCCTGGAGTCCTTCGGCGCCGACATCCTGATCAGTCAGCACGGTTGCGACTCCCACGTCGACGACCCGCTGACCGACCTGTGCCTGTCGGTGGACGGGCAGCGGGCGTCGTATCTGATGGTGGCCGAGTTGGCGGATCGCTATTGCGGGGGGCGTTGGGTGGCCACCGGTGGTGGCGGTTATGCGGTGGACACCGTGGTCCCGCGGGCCTGGGCGCATCTGCTCGGCGTCGTGGCGGGCGCTCCGATCCCGTTGGAGTCCGAGACCCCGGCCGCCTGGCGGGACCTGGTGGGGGAGAGCGCCCCGCTTCGGATGGGTGACGGGGCCGACATCGAATTCGACCCGATCGGCTGGGGTTACAACCCCTCCTCCCGGGTGGATCAGGCCATCATCGCGACCCGGCGGGCCGTGTTTCCCGAGTTCGGTCTCGACCCGGACTTCTGAGCTGGTGCGGTCGGATCCCGGAGTGGCTTTTCACCGGACCCATTTACCACTACTGTCACCTGCAGCACGTGCAACACGCCGGAGGGGAAGCCGGCGGTCGATGCGTGCGAGAGGTGCGCGCAGATGAGCGATTCCAAGGACCGGCCCAACCTGTCGGCCGTTGGTGGCCTGTCGGCCGTCAAGTTCCTGACCGTGGCCGAGGTGGCCACGATCATGCGGGTGTCCAAGATGTCGGTCTACCGGCTGATCCACAGTGGCGAGTTGGAGGCCGTACGCTTCGGCCGCAGCTTCCGCGTCCCGGAGAAGGCCGTGAACGAATATCTGAAGAGCTCATTCTTCGACGTCGGCTGAGCCACCGAGCCACCGCTTTCGCGACGGTCCCCGCCGCGCGCGCTCCCGCCGGTGTTTCCACCCCTGAGGGTGCGCTTCAGGCTGTGCACTCTGATCTCCCAGGGAGATCAAACCCGGCCTTGATCTCCCAGTCGAATCAAAGCGCGCCTTGATCGCTGGGTGGGATCAAGACTGCACCCACCGGGTGCACTCTTGACCACTCCTTGTGGTCAGGACGGGTTTTGACCACTCGGTGTGGTCAGGACGGGGTTTGACCACGGGGTGTGGTCAGGACTGCACACCAGAAGCGACACCCCTTGAGGGGGCGACGGCGCGGGACTGGCGCAACTCGTCCCACTTGACCAGGACGACGCCGAGCAGGATCACCGCGCCGCCGACCAGCTGGCCCGGGCCGGGACGCTCGCCGACCAGCAGCCACGCCATCACGCAGGCGAACAGCACCTCGGACAGCCCGACCAGCGAGGCGATCCGCGAGCCCAGCCGCCGGCTCGCGGCGATCCCGGTGGCGTACGCCAAGGAACCCGACACGACGGCGATTCCGAGCAGCGGCAGCCACCAGCCCACCTGGGTCCCGGCGAATGGTACCTGCCCGCCGCGGACGGCCAGCGGCAGCAGCCCGACCCCGCCCAGCACGCACAGCAGCACCGCGCCGATCCCGAGGCCGCCGGTGGCCAGCACGATCGGCGGCAGGTCGTCATCGAGCCGGGCGCCGACCACGAAGTACGCCGCCGACCCCACCGCGGCCAGCAGGCCGAACACCACGCCCAGGGCGTCCAGGCGTACGCCGTGGAAGACGTTCAGCACCAGCGCCAACCCGGCCATCGCGGTCGCCGTGCCGGCCAGGGCCAACGGCCCCGGACGGCGGCGGGTGATCGCCCAGGCGCCGAGCACGATCAGCACCGGCGAGGAATACTCGAGCATCAGCGCCACCGAGACCGACAGCCGCTGCACCGCATAGAAATAGAAGACCTGACACCCGGCCGTCGCCAGCGCCCCATAGATCAGCAGCACCGGCCAGGCCGCCAGCACCTTGCGCCAGCGCCCGGCGGCCGCCCGCAGCGCCAGTGGCAGCAGCACGACCGTGGCCAGAGCCAGCCGGACCAGCACCACCGCGCCCGGCGACCAGCCGCCGGCCATCAGCGCGTGCCCGAACACTCCGGACAGGCTGAAGGCCGCCGCCGAGAGCAGGGCGATCAGCAACCCGCCCGGGCGTCGCGTGGGGGCGTGGTCGGTCGGTGTTTCGAGTACCGTCTCGGACATGGTCATCGGCGTTGGCACCTCCTGTCGTGGGGCGACTCGCTGTCATGAGTCAGAAGTTGTTTCACTCGTGACACTAGGACGGTTGGGGTAAGGAGTCAATGTGATCTTTGAGCATGACGTCGAAGTGTCCCTGCAGGCCGCCGCGGACCTGATCAACACCGCCCACGAACCCGACACGTTGACCACCGTCGAGGAGCTCGCCGACTTCGTCGATCGCTGGCGCTATTCCGGTGTCTTCGCGGGCACAGCGGAGGAGTTGGACCAGGTCCGCCGGATCCGGCCGCGGCTCGAGGAGTTGTGGATCACCGACGAGTTCGAGGCGGTACGCCGGACCAACGACTTCCTGCGGCGCTACCGCGCGCTGCCGCAACTGGCCCGCCACGACGGCTTCGACTGGCACATCCACGCGGCCCGCACCGACGCCCCGCTGGCCGATCGGCTGGTGGTCGAGCTGGCCATGGCGATGGTCGACGTGGTCCGCGACAAGGAGCTCTCCCGGCTGCAGCGCTGCGCCGCCGAGGACTGCGACAACGTGCTGGTCGACCTCTCCCGCAACCGCTCCCGCCGGTTCTGCGACGCCGGCTGCGGGAACCGGGCCAATGTGGCCGCCTATCGCGCCCGGCAGCGCGGGGAGGCGTGAGGCTGGCCACCGCCGACCGACGGACCGAGCGCCCGCCCGCCTGAGCGAGCTTTGCCGCAAGGGGGCGGTGCCGAGTAGGATGTGATGGTTGTCCGGCACCCGTCGGACCACCATCACTCTTCATCGAGAGGCACCACCTGTGGGTTCGGTCATCAAGAAGCGCCGCAAGCGCATGGCGAAGAAGAAGCACCGCAAGCTGCTGAAGCGTACGCGTATCCAGCGTCGCCGCGCCGGCAAGTAGGCCGCAGCCGCCGATGTCACGTGTCGTCCTGGTCACCGGGGTGTCGCGTGACCTGGGTGCTCGATTCGCCCGCTCGCTGGCCGCCCCCGGCGAGCGCGAGGTGATCGGTCTCGACGCCACCGCCCCCACCCACGAGCTCGGCGGGGTGGCGTACGTCCGGGCAGACCTCCGCAGTCCGGTGCTGTCCCGCGTGGTCGCCGAACACCAGGTCGACACAGTGGTGCACCTCGGGCTGTCCGCGGAGGGCTCCAGCCGCGCCGCGGTCAAGGAGGCCAACGTCATCGGCACCATGCAGCTGCTGGCCGGCTGCCAGAAGGCCCCCTCGGTCCGCAAGGTGGTGCTGCTCAGCACCGGCGCCGTCTATGGCGCCGGCCCGCTGGACCCCGCCCGGTTCACCGAGGAGATGGTCGGTCGGCACCCGGCGCGCAGCGGCTTCGCCCGTGACGCGATGGAGGCCGAGGGCTACCTGCACGGGGTGGGCGTGCGCCGCCCCGACGTGGTGCGCACCATCCTGCGTCCGGCCAACCTGATCGGCGGTGGGGTGGACAGCCCGCTCACCCGCTGGCTGTCCCTGCCCGTCGTACCCCGACCGCTGGGCTATGACGCCCGGCTGCAGTTCCTGCACCCGGCCGACGCCGTCGCCGCGCTGGAGGCGGTCACCCTGCACGACGTTCCCGGCCGGTTCAACGTGGCCGCACCCGACGTGCTCACCCTCTCCCAGGTGCTCGGCGTGCTCGGCAGGCCCTGGCTCGGCGTGCCCGGGGACAGCAGCGGCCTGGTGCTCGGCCTCGGTCGACGGACCAGGTTGGTCGAGTTCACCAACGACGAACTGCGCGCGATCACCTGGGGCCGTGCCCTGGACACCACCCGCTTCACCGACACCGCCGGCGTCCACCCGCACTACAGCTCGCGCCGGGCGGTCGAGGAGTTCGCCGCCCTGACCCGCCCCGGAATGCTCACCGTGCCCCGGGTCGAGGGTGCGCTCAGCCTGGCCAACCGCCTGCTCGGCCGACGCCACGGGGGTGGGTCATGACCGACGACGAACGCCCCGACCTGATCGCCCAGCTCGCCGAGGGCCTGCTCAGCCTGCGCGACCGCGTCCGGGAGGTGCCCACCGAGCAGTTGCAGGAGCTCGCCGCGGACCCGATCGCCACCCTGATCGCCCTCGGTGAACAGCTGGGCGTGGAGTGGCAGGACTCGCTCGGGGACCTGATCGCCTACACCCGGGATCGGCTGACCGGCGACTATGCGGTGGACCAGTTCGGCTACGACCCCGAGTTCACCGAACGGGTGTTCATGCCGGCGGTCCGGTTCCTGGCCCGGAAATGGTTCCGCGTCGAGGTGCGCGGGATCGAGAACGTGCCCACCGAGGGGCCGGCCCTGCTGGTCGCCAACCATGCCGGCGCGCTCCCGGTGGACGCCCTGGTGCTGCAGGGGATCGTGCACGACGAGGTCGGCCGGCACCCGCGGATGCTCGGCGCCGACCTGGTCTTCAAGACCCCGATCTCGCACGATGTAGCCCGGCGTACCGGCTGCACCGTCGCCTGCCCCGAGGACGCCGAACGGCTGCTCACCTCCGGCGAACTGGTGTCGGTCTTCCCCGAGGGGTTCAAGGGCCTCGGCAAGTTGTACGCCGAGCGCTATCGCCTGCAGCGCTTCGGCCGGGGCGGATTCGTCTCCACCGCGGTACGCGCCGGGGCGCCGATCGTGCCGGTCTCGATCGTCGGCTCGGAGGAGATCTTCCCGCTGATCTCCACCGCCCCCACGCTGGCCAAGGCGCTCGGGCTGCCGTATTTCCCGGTGACCCCGCTGTTCCCCCTGCTGGGCGTGCTCGGGATGGTGCCGCTGCCGTCGAAGTGGATCATCGAGTTCGGTGAGGCGCTCACCACCGACGAACTGCCCCCCGGCGCCGCCGAGGACCCGATGACCGTCTTCCAGATCACCGACCAGGTCCGGATCACCATCCAGAACCGGCTCTACCGCCTCTTGGAAGACCGCCCCCACACGTTCTTCTAGAGGTCTGCTCGCGCGCGGCCCGCCAGACCGAGGCGCCTCGCCAACTCCACTCCCAGACCGCCGAGGACGGCTCCGCCGACCGCGGCGCCGACGATGGTGCGGCGGCGGCCGGGGCCGCGGAAATCGTGCACCGGCCAGTTGGCGGCGCGGGCGTGCCGCAGCAGGTCCCCGTCGGGGTTCACCACGTGCGGGTCGCCGACCAGACTCAGCATCGGCAGGTCGTTGAACGAATCCGAGTACGCCGAGCAGCGGCTCAGGTCATAGCCGCGCTCCAGCGCCAGGGCGCGTACCGCATCCGCCTTGGCCGGGCCGTGCATCAGCGGCCCGTGCAGCCGACCGGTGTAGACCCCCTCGACCGACTCCGCCTCGGTGCCGATCGCCCCGGTCAGGCCCAGGTGCTTCGCGCACACCCGCGCCACCTCGATCGGGGCGGCGGTGACCAGCCACACCGGCCGACCGGCGCTCAGGTGGCTGTCGGCCAACGCGGTCGCCTGTGGCCACAGCCGGCCGGCGATCGAGTCGTTGAAGATCTGCTCTGAGTCCGCCGCCAGCTCCTGGACGGTCCGCCCCTCGATGATCGACAGCACCGTCTCGCGGATCTCCACGATGTGGCCCTCGTGCTCGGCCCCGGTGGCCCGGAACCACGCCTCCAGCCACAGCGCGCGCAGGATGATCCCGGCGCGGAAATACTTGCGCGCGTACAACCCCTTGCCCAACTGGATCATCGAGGTGCCGCGCACCATTGTGTTGTCCAGGTCAAAGAAGGCGGCAGCCCCGGATCGGGCGTCGGGGCCAGGCTCGGTCATGCGGCCAGCCTAGGCGACCCCAGCGTCCGAACCGCCGAAGCGGCGTGCCAGACTCGGCCCATGCCCGATCCATCGTCTCCGCGTACGCTCTCGGACCTGGTCCGTCAGCACGCCGCCGAGCGCCCCGACGCGATCGCCCTGGTCCAGGTCGAACCGGATCGCCGGGAGATCTCCTGGGCCGACCTCGAGCAGCAGGTCACCACCTCGGCGGCCGCACTCGACGCCCTCGGCGCCTGGGGTGGTCGCCGGGTGTTGATCTCGGCGGAGAACACCATCGACTTCGCCGCCGCCTGGTTCGCGGCACTGCGCTCGGGCTGCATCGCGGTCCCGGTGAACCCGCACCTGCCGCCCGCCGAGTGGGCCCGGGTGGCCGAGCACTGCGGTGCCTCGCTGGCGCTGCTCCCGGCCGGCACCCCGGTCGAACTGCCCGGCGTACGCCAGCTCGAGCTGGCCGAACTCGCCGAGCATGCGGGGGATTCGCGGACGCCCCCGCTGACCGACCCGGAGTCCTGTGCGGCGATCATCTACACCGCCGGCACCTCGGCCGAACCGCGCGGGGCGATGCTGTCCCACCGCGCCCTGCTCGCCCACTGCCGCAACAGCACCGCCCAGGGACTCAGCACCACCGACTCGATCGTGCTCTGCGCGCTGCCGCTGTTCCACGTCTATGGCCTCAACGCCGTGCTGGGTGCCGCCGTGCACGTCGGCGCCCGGACGGTGCTGGTCGACGGACTGCCGGACACCCTGGTCGAGATCCTCGACCGCGAGCAGGTGAGCCACCTTCCGCTTACCCCGTCGGCGCTCTATCGGCTCAGCCAGGCCGAGGGGCTGACCGCCGCCAGCGGCTGGCTCCGGCTGGTCACCAGCGGGGCGGCGCCGCTGCCCGCGGTGCTGGTGGAGCACTGGCGGCGCCTCACCGGGGTACGCCTGGACCAGGGCTATGGGCTGACCGAGGCCGCCCCCGGGGTGGCCAACACGGTCGGTGTCGAGCTGCGCGGAGCCGGCCACGTGGGCCGCGCGCTGCCCGGCGTCGAGGTGCGGATCGGTGCCCAGGGCGTCTCGCTCAGCGGCGGGCCGGACGAGCCCGGGGAGATCTTCATCCGCGGTGACAACCTGTTCTCCGGCTATTGGCCGCACGGCGACAGCGCCCCCGATGCCGACGGCTGGTACAACACCCGCGATGTCGGCTATCTCGACGGCGAGGACCTGTTCCTGGTCGACCGGGCCAGTGACCTGATCATCGTCTCCGGGTTCAACGTGTTCCCCAGCGAGGTCGAGGACGTGCTCTGCGAGCACCCCTCCGTCCAGGCCGCGGCCGTCGTCGGCCAACCCGATGAGCACACCGGCGAGCGGATCGTCGCCTTCCTGGTCGGCGACCTGCTGCGCGTGGACCAGGTGATGGAGCACGCCGAGCAGCGGCTGGCCCGCTACAAACTGCCGGCCGAGGTGGTCGTGCTGAAGTCGCTGCCGCGCTCGGCCACCGGCAAGATCCGACGCGGTGCCCTGCGCGACCTGCTCGACACCACCGACGAGGAGGAGCGATGACCCAGGCCCGGGTCCGGGTGCTCACCCGCGAGGGCTGCCACCTCTGCGACGACGCGCTGGCGGTCGTGGCCCGGGTCTGCGACGAGCTCGGCGTGGGGTGGGAGGACGTCGACATCGACGAGGATCCGCAGCTGCGGGAGGCCTACACCGACCAGGTCCCGGTCACCTTCGTGGACGGGCAGCAGCACGACTTCTGGCGGGTGGATGAGCGCCGACTGCGGGACGCGCTGTCCGGCCGCTGAACGGCCCGCTCGGCCTTGTGCACGGGTTCACAAGGGTGGGTTAGGCTGGATTCCGCAACGGGCCGCAGGGGTCCGGCCGGCGGAGCGGGTGACGGGTGTCCAATCGGCAAGACAGGCCAGACGAGGATTCGTCGCTGCCGGTGGAGCCGGCCCGCGGACGCGGCGGGATCCCCGAGGCCACGGTGAGCCGGCTGGCCACCTATCTGGGCGTGCTCAACAACCTGGCCAGCGCCGGCGTGGCCACCGTCTCTTCCGGCGAGCTCGCCGCCACCGCCGGGGTCAATCCGGCCCAGCTGCGCAAGGACCTCTCCCACCTCGGCAGCTACGGCATCCGCGGGGTCGGCTATGACGTCGCCTATCTGCGCTTCCAGCTGGACCAGAACATCGGCTCGGCCGAGCACTGGCCGGTGATCATCGTCGGCGTCGGAAACCTGGGCCGCGCCCTGGTCAACCACGCCGGGTTCTCCTCCCGCGGCTTCCGGGTGAGCGCCCTGTTCGATGTCGACCCGGCCCTGGTCGGCAGCCGGGTCGAGGGCCTCCCGATCCACCACCTGAGCGATCTGGCCAGCGTGGTCCGCGATCCGCTGGTCACCATCGGGGTGCTCACGGTTCCCGGTGAGCACGCCCAGCCGGTCGCCGACACCCTGGTCGACGCGGGCATCAAGTGCCTGCTCAACTTCGCCCCGATCAACCTCGCCGTCCCGGCCCAGGTGACCGTTCGTAAGGTTGACCTTGGCAGCGAGCTGCAGATTCTGGCGTACCATCGGCAGATGTCGTTGGCCGACGCGATCTCGGCCGAGGGGCTGGTCCCCGGCGGCTACGGTCACTCCGGTGAGTGAGCGGGCGCCCTTCCCTGACGTCGAAGGAACGGATCCGAGTTGAGCATCCTGGTCGTGAGCCTGTCGCACAAGACGGCCCCGATGGACCTGCTGGGCCGACTGACCCTCGACACCGACTCCGCCGAGGCGCTGGGCCGCGAACTGATCGGCGGTGAGTTCGTCGACGAGGCGGTGGTGCTGTCCACCTGCAACCGGCTCGAGGTGTACGCCTCGGTGTCGCGTTTCCACGGTGCCCTGGCCGACGCCACCAACCAGCTCGCCGCCAGCACCGGGGTCGAGGTGGAACTGGTCCAGGACAACTGCTCGATCTTCTATGACGAGGCCGCCGTCAGCCACTGCTTCTCGGTCGCCTCCGGGCTCGACTCGATGGTCGCCGGGGAGCATCAGATCCTCGGGCAGATGCGGCAGGCGTACGCCTCGGCCCAACGCGGTGGTACCGCCGGGACCGCGCTGAACGCGCTGTTCCAGCAGGGGCTGCGGGTGGCCAAACGGGTGCAGACCGAGACCCGCGCCGGATCGGCCGGCCGCTCGGTGGTCTCGGCCGGACTGGATGAACTGGAGGGCAGCGGGGTCGGCCTCGCCGGCGCCCGGGTGCTCGTGGTGGGTGCCGGGTCGATGGCCGCCCTCGCCGCCCACACCGTCGCCCAGCGCGGCGCCCGCGTGGTCTGCGTGAACCGGACCCTCGCCCGCGCCGAGAAGCTCGCCGAGGCCGTCGGCGGCCACGCCCGTCCGCTGACCGAACTGGACGCGGCGATCGCCGACACCGACGTGCTGATCACCTGTACCGGGGCCCGCGGCCTGCGGATCACCCCCGGCCAGCTGATCGCCGGGGCGGTCCGCGGGGTGCTCGACCTGGCCCTGCCGGCCGACGTCGACCCCGCCGTCGGCGAACTGCCCGAGGTGGCCCTGGTCAGCCTGGAGACCCTCGCCCAGAGCCCCTCCGCCGGGACCGACCTGGCCGACGCCGAGGCGCTGGTGCTCGGCGAGGTCGGCGACTTCCTCGGCCTGCGCCGGGCCGCCGCCGTCGCCCCGACCGTGGTCGCGCTGCGCAGCATGGCCACCGAGGTGATGCAGACCGAGCTGGCCCGCCTGGACGCCCGGATGCCCGGGCTGGGGGAGAAGGAGCGCCACGAGATCGAGCAGACGGTACGCCGGGTGGTGGAGAAGCTGCTGCACCAGCCGACGGTGCGGGTCAAGGAACTCGCCGCACTGCCCGACTCGCCGGACTATGCCGCCGCGCTGCGCGAACTGTTCGCCCTGGACGCCGCGATGGTCGACATCGTGAGCCAGCCTCGATGAGCGGGGCTGCTGCGGGCGTCGTCCGGATCGGTGCCCGCCGCTCCCCGCTCGCGGTGGCCCAGGCCGAATGGGTGGGCGAGCGGCTGCGCGCCCTCGGCACCGAGGTCGAGCTGATCGGGATCGACACCCGCGGCGATGTGGACCGTCGGCACCTCACCGAGATTGGTGGTACCGGGGTGTTCGCCGTGGCGGTCCGCGACGCGGTGCGCTCCGGTGCGGTCGATGTCGCGGTGCACTCGATGAAGGACCTGCCGACCGCTCCCGCCCCCGGGCTGGTGATCGCCGCGGTCCCGCCGCGGGAGGACCCGCGCGACGTGCTGGTCGGGCACCGGCTGGCCGAACTCGCCGACGGCATGGTGATCGGCACGGGCTCCCCGCGACGGCAGGCGCAACTGCAGGCGTACGCCGGGGCGCGCGGGCTGCAGCTGGAGTTCCGCCCGATCCGCGGCAACGTCGGCACCCGGCTGGAGCTGGTCAGCAGCGGCACGGTCGATGCCACCGTGCTCGCCGCGGCCGGCCTGCGCCGGCTGGGGTTGGTCGATTCCCTGCCCACCCACGAATTCCTCGAGCTCGACGTGCTCGCCCCGGCCGCCGCCCAGGGCGCGCTGGCGGTCGAGATCGCCGCGGCCGCCCGGCCGGGCGTACCGGAGCTCATCGCCCGGCTGGACGACGCCGAGACCCGGTTGGCGGTCGATGTCGAACGCGCGTTCCTGCGCGAACTGGAGGCCGGTTGCCTGGCCCCGGTTGGGGTGCTGGTGCGGCGCACCCCGTCCGCCGACGGGTCGGCGGATTTGACCTTTTCGGCAGTTATTGGGAGAACCTTAGTGAGCACTTCCGCAGGGCCGACTTCCGACGACGTGGTACGCCTCGAGCGCACCCTCGGCGGTGGACCGTTCTCGGGGGAGCAGGGCGTCGAATTCGGCCGAGAGTTGGCCAAAGCGGCGCTTGCGCGCTTGACTTGAGGTCCACCCACAACACAGATCGCGAGTTGATCACGTTGAGCACAGCTGGGGTTCGCAAGAGGTCTGCGCGCGCGTCGACCAACGGGGCTGCGGCCGCGGCCGCGGCCACTCCGCCGGCGCCGGCCGTGCGCGGTCGAGTCATCTTCGTCGGTACCGGTCCCGGCGACCCCGATCTGCTCACCCTCGGCGCGGTCGCCGCGATCGGTGAGGCGAGCGCGGTGCTGCTCGACACCGAGCTGATGCAGGGACTGTTCGAGCACCCGTCGGTGAAGGTGGCCGAGGGCGTACCCGTCAGCGTGCTGCCGCACCAGCCCTCCGGCAAGATGCTGCCGCCCGCCCAGCGCGCCAAGCAGGTGCTGAAGCTTGCCGCCGGCGGCGGCCGCGTGGTGCGGCTGGTCGCCGGCGACCCGTTCCTGGACGGTCAGGTGGCCGACGAGGCCGCCGCCTGCGTCCGTGGCGGCATCGACTTCGAGGTGGTGCCCGGGGTGTCCGCGATGACCGCGGTCCCCGAATATGCCGGAATCCCGCTGCACAACGCCGGCGGCACCCACTTCGTCTCCACCGGTGACCGGGTGAGCAAGGCCCAGTCCGCGCAGTGGGCGGCCACCGGGACACTGGTCGTCTCCACCCTGGCCGGGCTGCTCTCCGACGTCGTCGCGGCCGTGCTGGCGACCGGACGCAGCGAGACCGACGGGTGCCTGATCACCTTCTATGGCGGTTCCACCGAGCAGCGCACCGTCGCGACCCCGCTGGCCGGGTTGGCCGAGGCGGTGACCGACCCGCAGGTGCGGCAACTGGATCCCGAGGAGCCGGTACATCTGATGGTCGGCCCCGCGGTCGAGCTGCGCGAGGACCTGTCCTGGTATGAGACGAAGCCGCTGTTCGGCTGGCGGGTGCTGGTGCCGCGGACCAAGGACCAGGCCGGCCCGATGACCAACCGGCTGCGTTCCTACGGCGCGCACAGCGAGGAGGTGCCCACCATCTCGGTGGAGCCGCCGCGCAGCCCGCAGCAGATGGAGAAGGCCGTCCGCGGCCTGGTCGAGGGGCGCTATGAGTGGGTCGCGTTCACCTCGGTGAACGCGGTCAAGGCGGTCCGCGAGCGGCTCGAGGACTACGGGCTGGACGCCCGCGCGCTGTCCGGGTTGAAGGTGGCCGCCGTCGGCAAGGTGACCGCCGGCGCTCTGCAGGCGTGGGGGATCGAGCCCGACCTGGTGCCGGCCGGCGAACAGTCGGCGGCCGGGCTGGCCGCCGAGTGGCCGCCCTATGACGAGCTGCTCGACCCGATCAACCGGGTGTTCCTGCCGCGCGCCGACATCGCCACCGAGACCCTGTCCGCCGGGCTCGCGACCCTCGGCTGGGAGGTCGAGGACGTCACCGCCTATCGCACCGTCCGCGCGGCCCCGCCGCCCGCCGAGGTGCGCGAGGCGATCAAGACCGGGCGGTTCGACGCGGTCGTGTTCACCTCCTCCTCGACGGTGCGCAACCTGGTCGGGATCGCCGGCAAGCCGCACGCCGGCACCGTGATCGCGGTGATCGGCCCGGCCACCGCGCGGACCTGTGAGGAGCATGGGCTGCGGGTCGACGTGATGGCGCCGAACCCGGGCGCGCTGGAGCTGGCCGACTCGCTCGCCAACTTCGCTGCCGAGCGGCGCGACCAGCTGACCGCGGCAGGTGAGACCGTCAGCAAGCCGTCGGAGCGCAAGCCCGCCCGTCGCCGATGAAGAGGCGCGGCCGATGACGAGGCGCCGATGAGGAGGCGCAGCCGATGACCGCGCGCTATCCGGTGTCGCGGCCGCGGCGGCTGCGGTCGCTGCCGGTGCTGCGGTCGATGATCGCCGAGACCTCGGTGCAGCCGCGCCAGCTGGTGCTCCCGGCGTTCGTCGCCGAGGGGCTGAGCGAGCCTCGTGCGATCTCCTCGATGCCCGGGGTGGTTCAGCACACCATCGACTCGCTGCGGCGGACCGCGGTCGAGTGTGCCGACGCCGGCCTGGCCGGGATCATGCTGTTCGGGCTGCCGGAAGAGAAGGACGCAAGCGGGTCGGGGGCGCTGGACCCCGACGGCATCCTCGCCGTCGCGCTGCGCGAGGTGCGCGCCGAGGTGGGTGACGAGCTGCTGGTGATGAGCGACGTCTGCCTCGACGAGTTCACCGACCACGGGCACTGCGGGGTGCTCACCGACTCCGGGCTGGTCGACAACGACGCGACCCTGCGGGCGTACGCCGAGATGGCCGTGCTGCACGCCGAGGCCGGGGCCCACGTGGTCGGGCCGAGCGGGATGATGGACGGTCAGGTCGGGGTGATCCGGACCGCGCTCGATGCGGTCGGGCACAGCGACACGGTGATCCTGGCGTACGCCGCGAAATATGCCTCGGCGTTCTATGGGCCGTTCCGTGAGGCGGTGAACTCCTCGCTGAGTGGTGACCGGCGGACGTACCAGCAGGACCCGGCCAACCTGCGCGACGCGCTGCGCGAGATCGAGCTCGACGTGGCCGAGGGGGCGGACATCATCATGGTGAAGCCGGCCCTGGCCTACCTCGACGTGATCGCCGCGGCCCGCGCACACACCGACCTGCCGGTGGCGGCGTACAACATCTCCGGCGAGTACGCCATGGTCGAGGCCGCCGCCGCCAACGGCTGGATCGACCGGGAGCGCGCGATCTCCGAGACCCTCACCTCGATCCGCCGCGCCGGCGCCGACATCATCCTCAGCTACTGGGCCCTCGAACACGCCCGCCGCTGACCCACGGGGCCTCGGGACGAACCACCCACCCGGCATAACCACTGACAAACTTCTCCCCCCGCCGACCTCCGACTTTGTCAGTTGTTATGCCCTCCGTGAGGGGCTCCGCCCCCCACAACGCCCGATGCCCTCAGCGGCGTACGCCCGTTCTCCCCGCGGCACCCCGCGAAATCTCTTTGGCGGTTTTCCCCTGTCTGACCAGGCGGGAGGGGAGGGTTGACAAGGGGATAACAACTGACAAAGTCGGGTTGCTACTTGCCGGTGCCGGCGGTCATCCCTTCGATGAAGTAGCGCTGCAGGAAGACGTACGCCACCACCAGCGGGAGGGAGGCGACGACGACCCCGGAGAACAGCAGCGGATAGTTGGTCAGGAACTCGCCCTGAAAGCCGAGCAGGGCCAGCGGCAGCGTCTTCTTCTCCGGCGACTGGATGAACAGCAGCGGGTACAGCAGATCGTTCCAGTGCATCACGAACAGGAAGATCGCCGTGGCCGCCAGCGAGGGCAGCGACAGCGGCAGCACCACCGAGCGGAACACCCGCAGGTCACCGGCCCCGTCGATCGCCGCGGCCTCGAACAGCTCACCGGGCAGGCTGCGCATGAACCCGGTCAGGATGAACACCGCCACCGGCAGCGTGACCACGACGTTGATCAGCACCAGCCCGAACCGGCTGTCCAGCAGCCCGAGCACCTCGAACAGCACCCGTTGCGGGATCATGTTCGCCTGCGCCGGCACCGCCATGCCGAGGATCAGCAGGGCGTACACGGCGGTCCCCAGCCACCCGCGGACGCGCGCCAGGGCGTACGCCGCCAGGCTGGCGATGACCAGGGTGGCGAGCACCGAACTGACCGTGATCACGGTGCTGTTGAACAGCGCCTGGCCGAGCCCGCCGCTGCCCAGCACCGTCGCATAACCGTCCAGCTGCGGGGTGAGGGTGGGTGCGAACGGGTGCTCGAACATCTCCTGCTGGGTCTTCACCGACCCGAACAGCACCACCGCCAACGGCACCACGATGATCAGCGTGTAGACCAGCAGCAGGGTCCGGCGACCGAGTGTCAGCATCAGCCCCGCCCCTCCCGGCCCAGCGCGGCCAGTCCGCGGCGCTGCAGCACCGTGATCAGCGCGATCAGCAGCATGAACACCAGCGATTCGGCGGCGGCGTACCCGTATTGGGAGTTGGCGTAACTGGTGTAGATCCGCGTCGACAGGATGTCCAGCGACTGCTTCGGCGGGATCCCGGACATGCCGAGGATCAGGTCGAAGGCCTTGAACGACTGGATGGTGGTGTACGCCACCACGATGGTCAGCGAGGGCACGATCTGCGGCACGGTGATGTGCCGGAACCGGCTGAGCGCGCCCGCCCCGTCGATCGCCGCGGCCTCGTAGAACTCCTTGGGCACCTGCTGCAGACCGGCCACGAAGACGACCATCATCTGCCCGATGTGCGCCCAGCACTGCGCCAGCGCCACCCAGTAGATCGCCACGGCGTCGTTGCCGAGATAGTTCACCGCCGGGTCCGCCACGTTGAGCCCGAACAGACGCGGAACGGCGGCGAGCCCGCCGAGCACCCCGTTGGCCAGCCCGAAGCTGGGGTCGTAGACGAACTTCCAGATGAACGCGACCGACACCGAGGAGAGGATCGTCGGAAAGAAGTACAGCGCCCGCAGCAGCACCGACACCCGGGTGTTGCGCAGCAGCGCCAACGCCAGCACCAGCGACATCAGCGTCTGCAGCAGCACCACCACGAGCAGGAATTTGAGGTTGTTGATCAGCGCGTTGCGGAACAGGCTGTCACCGGTCAGCACCCGGGTGAAGTTGTCCGCGCCGACGTCGTTGAAGTCCGCCGAATAGCCGTCCCAGTCGGTGACGGCATATTGCAGCGCCTGCAGGGTGGGGATGGCGAAGAAAAAGACGAACAGCGCCATCGCCGGCACCCAGAACAGGTGGATCGTCCACCGCGGATCGGCGGGGGAGCGGCGTCGGCTCACCTGATCTTCTCGGCGACGACCTGTTGCGCCTTCTCCGCGGCCTGCTCGGGCGAGGTGCCGCCGACCACCGAGATGCACGCCCCCTCGAGCGCGTTGCGCACGTCCAGGTTGAGGAACTGGAAGCGCGGCGCCAGCATCGTCTTCTTCTGCAGCCACGGGGCGAGCTGCTTGAGGTCGGCGTTCTGATAGTCGACCCCCTTCACGGTGACGTGCTGCACCGTCGCGTTGGCATACGTCGTCGCATTCGCTTTGTCGGAAAGGAATGCGAGCCACGCCTTGGCCGCCGGTTGCACGGCCGAGCCGGTGTTCAGCCCGAGGATGAAGGTGGCGTTGTAGGTGCCCTGATATTTCGCCTTGCCCTTGGTGGTGGTGATCGGGGCGAGCACGTCGACCGGGAACTTGCCGCCCATCGAGCGCACGGAGGCGATCTGATAGCTGCCGGTGGCCAGCATCGCGGCCCTGCCGGAACTGAACAGCTGCTGGGCGGCCTCGGCGCCGGTACCGGTGGCGTTGGGCTGGAAGTACGGCCGCAGCTGGGCGTATTGCCGCAGGGTCTGCACGAACCAGGGGTCGGTGGCCTTCAGCTTGCCGGCCTCGACCTGGGCGCAGGCGTCGTCACTGGGCTGGTTGTTCATCACCATCGAGTTGAACAGCTGGCCGGCGTTGCCGATGTCGGCGCCGGGCCAGGCAATCGGGGTGAAGCCGGCGCCCTTCAGCTTCTCCAACATGGAAAGGAATCCGTCCCAGTCACCGGGGGCCTCGCTGAGCCCGGCCTTCTGCAGCGCCTCGAGGTTGACCACCGGCATCGGGAAGACAACCTGATAGGGCAGGCCCCACTGCTTGCCGTCCTTGCGGCCGGCCTCGATCAGCGCGGGCTCGTAGTTCTGCACCACGTCCTGCCCGGTCAGGTCGGCGTACACCCCCGCCTTGACGAACTGCTCGAACTGGGCGCCGCGGAAGGTGGGGAACACGTCGCCGATTTTGCTGCCACGCAAGCGATTCAGCGCCTGGGACTGATAGTCGTTGGACGGGGTGATGTCCTGAGCGACCGTTACGCCGGGGGTGGCGGCGGCGAACGCGTTGCCGAGCTGGTCGAAGGTGGCCCGGTCCTCGGCCCGCCAGTGTGCGAACGACACCTTGCCCTCGGGCTTGCCGGTGGCGGCGGGCTGGCCGCCGCCCTTGGGCGCGGTCGATCCGGGTCCGGCGCAGGCGGCCAGCGCCCCGGCTCCGGCGGCAGCGGCCACGGCGAGGAAGGATCGGCGGTGCAGGGTCATGGTTCGGGCTCCTGGATCGGGCTGGGTCGACTGGGACAAGTATCACGCAGCGTTGACGAAGGCGGCAGAGCTGCCCACGCGCGGCACGGATCGGCGGCCGTCGACGCTGACCGGCACCTCTCCGGCCACCGTCATCCGGCGCAGCACCCGGTCGGCGTCCCCATAGTCGGCGACCCCGTAGTGCTGGGTGGCGCGGTTGTCCCAGATCGCCACGTCACCGGGCGACCAGTCCCAGCGCACGGTGTTCTCCAGCCGGGACACGTGCCGTTGCAGCAGCGCGATCAGCGCATCGGAGTCGACCCGGGAGACCCCGAGCAGGTGGCTGGCGAACGCGCCGAGCAGCAGGCTGCGCTCGCCGGTCTCGGGGTGCACGTGCACCACCGGGTGCTCGGTCTCGAACCGGCTGGAGTTGAACGTGTCCTGGTACGCCCGGCTGCGCGCGTCGGTGGGCGGGTCGGCGACCTGGCCGCGGAACTGGGCATAGTCGTGCTGGTTGGTGTGCACCGCCCAGAGTCGATCGGCCATCGCCTGCAGACCCGGGTTCAGACGCTTGTACGCCTCCACCGCATTTGCCCAGGTGGTCGTCCCACCGTAGGGCGGAAGTACCAGCGGGCGGAGCACACTGATCGCGGGCACCCGGTCGAGGAAGGTGATGTCGGTGTGCCACGCGTTCGCCTTGCTGTCGCGGGCGTCCAGAGTGAGGGCCCCGTGATCGTCGAGGCCGCCGACGGTCGGGTGCGACCGGGTGAGCTGGCCGAGCCGACCGGTGAAGGCGCGGTGGCTCTCGTCGTCGAGCTGCTGCCCCCGGAAGAACAGCACCCGGTGCTCGAGCAGGGCGGCGCGGATGGCGGCCACGGTCGGCTCGGGCAGGTCCCCGCTGAGGCCTACGCCCTCGACGAGCGCGCCGAGACTCTCCGACACCTTGCGTACGCGCACGTCGGTCTGCGGGGGGTTCGTCACTGAAGCCGCTGTCATGGATATTCCTCATCCCTATTGGTCGATAGGCAATGCGAATATAGGGCGGGGGCATTCGCCCGCCAAGTGTGGCTCACCCCTTGGACGCACTTTGTCAGTTGTCATGCGGACTTCCTCCCGCTCTCCCCGCGGCGCCCGCCCCAATCCCTTTAGCGGTTTTACCCGGTCCGGAGCCCCGGGGGCGTGGGTGCGCGAGCCCTCACGCGGGGCATGACACTGACAAAGTTGGGGGGGATGGGGGCGTGGGAAACGAAACAATCTGTAGCGAGGGGTTCACAAGTCCGAGTCGGTCAGGTTAGCCTTACCTGCATGATCGTCTGTCACTGTGAAGTGGTGAGCGACCGCGAGGTAGCGGCCAGCTGTCACCGTGGTGCGCAGACGGTGGAGCAGGTCGGGATGATGACCGAGGCCGGTACCGGCTGCGGCGGCTGTCACGAGTCCATCCGGGCGATCCTCGAGCGCTATTGTGGCCCCCAGGACCACAGCCTCGAGGAGACCGATGAAGCCGCGTAGCCCCCGCGTAGTAGAGCTGCTGAACGCAGCGCTGACCACCGAACTCACCGCGATCAACTCCTATTTCCTGACCGCGCGCATCCTCGACAATCGCGGATTCGGCAAGCTGGGCAAGGTCTTCTATGAGCTGTCCATCGGCGAGATGAAGGACGCGGACGCGCTGATCGAGCGCATCCTGCTGTTCGACGGGCACCCCAACCTGCAGAAGCTCGACCCGCTCCAGGTGGGCGAGGAGCCCAAGGAGATGCTCGAACTCTCCCGAGACTGGGAATACAAGGCGGTCGACCAGTTCAACGACGCCGCCAACGAGTGCCACGAGCTCGGCGACCACGCCAGCGCCGCCGTCTTCGAGGAGATGGCCCGCGACGAGGAGGGGCACGCCGACTGGTTCGAGGGCCAGCTGGACGCCATCGCGCGGGTGGGCATCGAGAACTACCTGGCCCAGCAGGTGCCCGTCGGCGAGGCCCCCTGAGCCTCCCGGAGCAGCGGGGCAGGGTTTCAACTCAGCTCCACCCGGGCGTACCCGGCGAGGATCCGCTGCAGCAGGTCTCCGTCGTCGAGCACCAGCTTGTCCAGCTCCCGCCAGCGCTGGTCATAGAGGGTGACGTCCGACCACGTGTTGTCGGTGATCTCGATCCTGCTGCCGTTGGCGCTCACGTTCCACCGATTGGTACGCCGCGGGAACTCCCGCTCACTGACCAGCAGCTCGCGCCAGCGCCCGGCCACGACCGTGCGCCGGTCGAGCACGACCAGCCCGCGCTCATGGTGGCGTACCCCGATCCGGCGACGCCGCCCGAAGGCCTGCATGGATCAGCATGATCAGGGCACCGACCACGCCGATGGCCAACCCGGCGATCAGGCCGGTTCCCGGGTGGCGGGGCGCGTTGGTGCCGGCCGATAGGATGCGTGGGTGCAGACGACCCGATCCGCCGACCTGTTCGAACGCGCCCAGCGAGTGATCCCCGGAGGGGTGAACTCACCGGTCCGGGCCTTCCAGTCGGTGGGTGGTACGCCGCGGTTCATCCAGCGCGCCTCGGGGCCCCACCTCTATGACGCCGACGGCAACCAGTACGTCGACCTGGTCTGCTCCTGGGGGCCGATGCTGCTGGGTCACGCCCACCCGTCGGTGCTCGCCGCCGTCGGCAAGGTGGCGGTCGACGGCACCTCCTTCGGCGCGCCGACCGAGGCCGAGGTCGAGCTGGCCGAGGAGATCATCGGGCGTACGCCGGTCGAGGAGGTACGCCTGGTCAGCTCGGGCACCGAGGCGACGATGAGCGTGCTCCGCCTGGCCCGTGGGATCACCGGCCGGGACAAGATCGTGAAGTTCGCCGGCTGCTATCACGGCCACGTCGACGCGCTGCTGGTCGCCGCCGGCTCGGGGGCGGCCACCCTCGGCCTGCCCGGCAGCCCCGGGGTCACCGCGGCGACCACCGCCGACACCCTGGTCTGCGAATACAACGATCGCGAGGCGGTACGCCGGTTCTTCGCCGAGCACGGCGACCAGATCGCCTGCGTGATCACCGAGGCCGCCGCCGGCAACATGGGCGTGGTCCCCCCGGCGGTCGGCGATGACGGGCAGAACTTCAACGCCTTCCTGCGCGACATCTGCCACGCCAACGGTGCCCTGTTCGTCTCCGATGAGGTGATGACCGGGTTCCGGGTGTCCCGCTCGGGCCAGTTCGGCCTCGACGGCGTACGCCCCGACCTGATGACCTTCGGCAAGGTGATGGGCGGCGGCTTCCCGGCCGCGGCGTTCGGCGGACGCGCCGAGCTGATGCAGCGACTCGCCCCGGCCGGTGACGTCTATCAGGCCGGCACCCTGTCCGGAAACCCGGTCGCCGTGGCCGCCGGGTTGACCACCCTGCGGTTGGCGACCGACGAGGTGTACGCCCACGTCGACGCCACCTCGGCGGCGCTGCAGGCGGAGGTCACCAACGCCTTGTCCGCGTTCGGCGTACCCCACGTGATCCAGGCCGCCGGCAACCTGTTCAGCGTCTTCTTCACCCCCGACGAGTCGGTCACAGCGGTCCCGAACTATGCCACCGCCAAGACCCAGCGCACCGACCGGTTCGCCGCCTTCTTCCACGCCATGCTGGACGCGGGGGTCTATCTGCCGCCCAGCGCCTACGAGGGGTGGTTCCTGTCACACACCCACGACGATGCGGCGCTGACGCGTATCGTTGAGGCATTGCCCAGGGCCGCCGCGGCGGCCTCCCGCGCCTGACCCCGCCCGACCACCGCCGACCAGAACTCCAGGAGCTCCCGCACCATGTCGAAGGCCATCGTCCACCTGCTGCGCCACGGGCAGGTCGACAACCCGAACGGCGTCCTCTATGAACGGCTGCCGGATTTCCACCTCTCCGACATCGGGCGCCAGATGGCCCAACGGATGGCCTCGCACACCGCCGAGTTCGACCTGGTGCACCTGCGCGTGTCGCCGCTGGAGCGGGCCCGGGAGACGCTGGCCCCGATCGCCGAGCTGCACGGGATCGAACCGGTGCTCGACGAGCGGGTGATCGAGGCCGGCAACAAGCTCGCCGGGCGGGTGTTCACCGGCAAGCTGACCCAGCTGCTGCAGCCGAGCGTGCTGCGCCGGCTCTACAACCCGCTGCGCCCGAGTTGGGGTGAGGCGTACAAGGACATCGTCAAGCGGATGCGGCTGGCGATCGCCGACGCCGCCCAGGCCGCCGAGGGGCGCGAGGCGCTGATCGTGTCGCACCAGCTGCCGATCTGGATGGCCCGGCTCGACGCCGAGGGCCGCTCTCTGGTGCACGACCCGCGCAAACGCCAGTGCACCCTGGCCAGCCTGACCTCGTTCACCGTGGTCGACGGACGGGTCACCCGGGTGGACTATGCCGAGCCGTGCATCGATCTGGTCCCGGTCAAGGACACCCGGCGTTCGAAGAAGTTCGTCGCGGGGGCCTGAGGGGTGGCTTCGACTCACTGGTGGCGTCCACTCCGGCGCAGCGCTCTCGCGGCGACCGCGCTGGCGCTGGCGCTGAGCGGCTGCGCGGGGGCGAATCCGGTGTCCTCAGGTGGGGGCGGTTCGGGCTTCGTGGCCGGCAGCACCGGGCTGACCAGGGTCCCGGTCGACCAGCGCAAGCCCGCCCCGACCGCCACCGGTACCGGGCTGGAGGGTGAGCAGCTGACCACCGCCCACTCCGGCAAGGTGGTGGTGATCAACGTCTGGGGTTCCTGGTGCGCGCCGTGTCGCAAGGAGGCGCCCGATCTGGTCGCGGCCTACCAGCAGACCAAGGACACCGCGGTCTTCCTCGGCATCGACACCCGCGACCCCGACCCGGCCCCCGCGCAGGCCTTCGTCCGCACCTTCGGCATCCCCTACCCCTCGATCTACGACCCCGAGGGCCGCACCCTGCTGCAGTTCTCCGGTGAGCTGCCGCCCTCGGGCATCCCCAGCACCCTGGTCATCGACCCGCAGGGCCGGGTGGCGGCTCGGGTGATCGGCACGGTCGACACCACCACCCTGGTCGGGCTGGTCAACGACACCGCGGCGGGGAAGTGAACGGCGCCATGCTGCCGTTCGAGATCGGTGACTGGGCCGCCAACGCGGCCGGCGGGACACTGCTGCTGGCCGTCCCGGTGGCGGTCCTCGCCGGGCTGGTCTCGTTCTTCTCCCCGTGCGTGCTGCCGCTGCTGCCGGGTTACCTGTCGTACGCCACCGGGCTGAGCGCCGCCGACGTGATCGAAGAGCGCGGCAGCCGGCACCGGATGCTGCTCGGCAGCCTGGGTTTCGTGCTCGGCTTCGCGCTCTTCTTCGTCGCCACCGGGGCGCTGCTCGGCGGCCTGGGCACGCTACTGTTGAGCTATGCCCGCCCGCTGACGATCGTGCTCGGGGTGCTGGCGATCCTGCTCGGGTTGATCTTCGCCGGCGTGGTACCGCTGGGGCAGCGGGAGCTGCGGATCCACCGGATGCCGAAGGTGGGGGTCGCCTTCTCCCCGGTGCTCGGACTGCTCTTCGGTCTCGGCTGGACGCCCTGCATCGGGCCGACGCTGTCGGTGGTGCTGACCCTGGCGCTGAACGAGGGTTCCGCGGTCCGCGGCGCGCTGCTCTCCCTGGCGTACGCCCTGGGGCTCGGCATCCCGTTCGTGCTGGCCGCGATCGCGTTCACCCGGATGAAGCCGGTGGTGGCCTTCGTCCGCCGGCATCAGCTCGCGCTGCTGCGTCTCGGCGGGGCCATGATGGTGCTGGTCGGGATCCTGCTGATCACCGGTTGGTGGGACGCGCTGATGGGCGTGGTCCGGCAGTGGGCCCTGAGTTTCGGAACGGTGATCTGATTGGCCGAACGTGGCGCGGGAACCCTTACCCCGTTGGAATTCCTGCGGTTCTGCTGGACCCAGCTGACCTCGATGCGGACCGCGTTGACGCTGCTGTTCGTCGGCGCGCTCGCCGCGATCCCCGGCGGTCTGCTGCCGCAGCGGCCCACCTCGCCGCTGAAGGTCAAGGCGTACCTCGATGAGAACCCGAAGGTCGGCGCGATCTATGACAAGCTCGGTTTCTTCGACGCCTACACCTCACCCTGGTTCTCGGCGATCTATCTGCTGCTGTTGGTGTCCCTGGTCGGTTGCATCATTCCGCGGATCATGACCTATGCCAGAGCGGTCCGGGCGAAGCCGGTGCCGACACCGCGGAACCTGACCCGGCTGCCCGCCTCCACCATCGTCCCCGCCGGTGCGGATCCGCTGGATCGGGCCGAGGAATTCCTGCGGGGCAAGAGATTCCGGATCCGGCGCGACGACGCCGACGCCAGCATCTCCGCCGAACGCGGTTACCTGCGGGAGTTTGGCAATCTGGTCTTCCACACCTCGCTGGTCTTCATCCTGCTCGGTATCGCGGTCGGGGTGCTCTTCGGCTATCGCGGCACCTCGACGGTGCTGGTCGGCAGCGGCTTCTCCAACAACCTCAGCCAGTACGACGACATCCGCTCCGGGGCGGCCTTCACCGACCAGGACCTGCCACCGTTCTCGGTGCTGATCGACCGGTTCGACGTGCGCTTCGAGACCGGGCCGGTGAACACCGGCCAGCCGACCGATTTCACCGCCCTGGTGCGCGTTGTCGACAGCCCCGGCGCGGCACCGCGGAATGCGGTGATCAAGGTGAACCAGCCGATCGATGTCGCCGGCGCCGAGGTGCACCTGCTCGGCCACGGCTACGCACCCAAGGTCACCGTCCGCGACGGCCAGGGCAACGTGGCCTGGTCGGGTCCGGTGATCTTCCTGCCCCAGGACGGCACCTTCTACTCGATCGGCGTGGTCAAGGCGCCCGACGCCCGGCCCGAGCGGCTCGCCTTCGAGGGCATCTTCGTGCCCACCGCGCCCGTCGACTCGGCGATGCCACGCTCGTTGTTCCCCGACGCCTACAACCCGGCGCTGTTCCTGAACGCCTGGGTCGGGCCGCCGCGGGTCGAGGACGGCGTACCGGAGAACGTCTACTCCCTCGACAAGCGCGGAATGACCCAGCTCACCCGGCCGAACGGCGACCTGCTGCGCCAGCGGCTCAGACAGGGCGAGACCTGGACGCTGCCCGAGGGCCGCGGCTCGATCAGCTTCGACGGCTACCAGCGCTGGGTCACCCTGCAGGTCTCGAGCACTCCCGGGATGTGGCTCACCCTCACCTCGGTGATGATCGGCGTCGCGGGGCTGTGTCTGTCGCTGTTCGTCCGGCCACGCCGGCTCTGGATCCGGGTACGCCCGGACGGGACCGCCGAGGTCGCCGGCCTGGACCGGGCCGATGCCCGGACCGGGCTGGAGGACGATGTCCTCGGACTGGCCGATGCGGTCGAAGACGGCAAGACGGATTAGATTGGCGGCTGGGAGGACGCAATGGACTACAGCAACTATTCGATGCTGGCGATGGTCACCGCCGCGGTGGTCTACCTGCTGGCGGTGTTCGCACACGCCGCGGAGTGGGCCTCGGCGAAGAACGCGAGCGCCCCGGTGGTGCGCCGCCGACGGCTCCGGGACCGGGTGCTCGTCGGGGCCGGCGCCGCCGGCGCCGACACCGAGGCTCCGCAGGACCCGCCACCGGCCGAGCAGGGCGAGTCGGAGAAGGACCGGCTGCGGACCGACAAGTTCGGCCGGATCGGGATCGCGCTCACCGTGGTCGCACTGATCTGCAACGTGATCGGGGTGGTGCTCCGCGGGCTGGCGGCCGACCGGCTGCCGTGGGGCAACATGTACGAGTTCTCCACCACCTCGATGATCTTCGCGGTGACCGCGTACCTGGTCGCCGCCACCCGCTTCACCATGCGCTGGCTCGGGCTGCCGGTGACCATGTTCGCGACCATCGCGCTCGGCCTGGCGGTCACCGTCTTCTACGTCGACATCGGCCCGCTGCAACCCTCGCTGCACTCGATCTGGTTCGCCTTCCACATCCTCGCCGCGACCATCGCCGGGGCCGCGTTCACCGTCGGCGGTGCTGCCTCGGTGCTCTATCTGATCCGCTCCCGAGCCGAGCAGCGCAACGAGGTGATCCGCGGCTACCTGGCCAAGCTGCCGAGCGCGGAGAAGATCGACACGGTGGCGTACTCCCTGCTCGCCTTCGCCTTCCCGCTGTTCACCTTCGTGATCTGTGCGGGCGCCATCTGGGCCCAGTACGCCTGGGGCCGCTACTGGGGTTGGGATCCCAAGGAGACCTGGTCGCTGGTCACCTGGGTGATCTACGCCTGCTATCTGCACGCCCGCTCGACCGCCGGCTGGAAGGGCAAGCGGGCCGCGATCATCGCGATCATCGGGATGGTCTCGTTCTGGTGGAACTTCGTCGGGATCAACCTGCTGGTCTCTGGCCTGCACTCCTACGCGAAGTGAGCGCGGCGCCCGGCCCGGGCGATGAAGAGACGCACGACGAGGGCGAGCGCCGTTCCGAGCACCCAGGTCTGCGGGTCACGCTGATCCTGGCCCTGCTGTCGATGTTCGGCCCGTTCACCACCGACACCATCTTCCCCGCGTTCCAGAGCATGGGCGTGCAGTTCCAGGTGGACGCCGCCGCGATGCAGCAGGTGACCAGCGTCTACATGCTTGCCTTCGCCGGGATGAGCCTGTTCCACGGGCCGCTGTCCGACGCGCTCGGCCGCCGCCCGGTGATCATCGCCTCGACCGCGGTCTTCGCGCTGGCCTCCGTCGGCTGTGCGCTGGCGCCCAGCCTGCCGGTGCTGCTGTTCTTCCGCGCTATCCAGGGCCTGTGCGCCGGCGGTGGCACGATCGTCGCCCGAGCGGTGATCCCGGATCTGATGACCGGGCCCGCGGCCCAGCGGGCAATGGGGCAGGTGCAGATGATCTTCGGGTTGGCCCCGGCGGCAGCCCCGATCCTGGGCGGCTGGCTGCTCAAGCTCGGGCCGTGGCCGGTCATCTTCTGGTTCCTCGCCGTCTATGGCGTGGTGTGCCTGATCAGCGCCGCCTCCCTCCCCGAATCCCACCCGCGCGAACGGCGTACGCCCCTGCACCCGACCCGGGTGCTGAAGTCGCTGTCCGGCGTGCTCACCAGCCTCAGCTTCCTGCGGATGGCGCTGGCCGCCGGGCTGGGCTTCGGTGGGGTGTTCACGTACATCGGCGGGGCGCCGCTGTTCGTGGTGAACCTGCTCGGCAAGGGGGAGCGGGACTTCTGGATCCTGTTCGTTCCGCTGATCATCGGCATCATCTCCGGCTCCTGGACCTCCGGTCGGCTGGCCGCCCACTGGAGCCGGGACAAGGTGATCAGCCTCGGTTTCGTGGTCGCCCTGATCGGTGCCCTGCTGAATGTGCTGCAGGCCGCGCTGCACGCCCCGCCGCTGCCGTTCGCCGTGCTCGGGATCGGGGTGATGTCGTTCGGGATGATGATGCAGCTGCCCGCGATCCAGCTCCGGATGATGGACCACTTCCCCGACCGGCGCGGCGCGGTCGCCTCCGGTTCCGGCTTCCTGCAACTGCTGCTCGGGGCCGCGGTGACCGCCTTCGTCGCCCCGCACGTGGCCGGTTCGCTGCTGCAGTTCGCGATCGGTTCGCTGTGCGTGTTCGCGGCCGGCGGGCTGTTCTGGTGCTGGCACCTGATCAGCGTGCGCAGCAGCGGAACACACCCCTGACCGGTACGCGCCGCGGGACAATGGGGCGTGAGCATGATCGTCAAGCAACCGCTGACCGGACCGGCCACCTGGCGCGGCGCTGACCTGGCCGGGGTCACCGACTGGCTGCACGTGCTCAGCGCCGACGAGCTCGACGAGCTCGACCGGGCCCTCGCCCACGTCCGCGACGCCGGGCGTACGCCGCCCCGGCTGACCCGCGACGACTTCCCCCTGCCCACCCTCTCGAGCCGCCTGCAGGCGTACGCCGACGAACTCGAGAACGGGCGCGGCTTCGCGGTGCTGCGCGGACTGCCCGTCGACCGCTATCCGGATACCGACCTGGCTGAAGATGCCGAACGCCCGCACCTTGGCGCCGGAGTTTCCCGGCCGCAACGGGTTCCCGATCCCGGCGCTCGTCTGAGCCTCAGCGCCGCCGGCGCGGCTGGGCGTACAGCTTGCTGATCGGCAGCACGATCCGCACCGGCAGCATCTGCGACAGCTTGGCCAGCACCGCGTTGGCGCCGCCGTCGACCACGCTCGGCTGGTTGCGATAGAGCGCGCGGAAGGTGGACTGCACCACCTGCTCGGGGGTACGCCGCCAGGTCATCGCGTCGGGCTCGCCGGTGTTGACGAAGAAGTCGGTGTCGGTCGGGCCGGGGCACACCGCGACCACGCGGACACCGGTCCCGGCCGTCTCGGACCACAACGCCTGGCTCAGGCTCAGCAGATACGACTTCGTGGCGGCGTACACCGCCATCGACGGGATCGGTTGGTACGCCGCAGCACTCGCCACGTTGACCACCGCGCCGTAGCCGCGCTCCAACATCCCGGGCAGCAGGTGCCGCGCCAGGTGGGTCGGGGCCACGCAGTTCAGCTCGACCTCGCGGGTGACCCGGTCGGTGTCGTGCTCGACGAAGCGGCCGGCGCTGCCGAAGCCGGCGTTGTTCACCAGCACGCTGATCGGGGTGCCCAGGTCGTCGACCTCCTTGAGCAGCCGGATCCGGGCGGCGGCGGCGGTCAGGTCGGCGGGCAGCACGCTGACCCGGCGCCCGTGCCGCTCGCGCAGCCGCTTGGCCTGCGCGTCCAGCGTCTCTTTGCGGCGGGCAGTGAGCAGCAGGTCCATCCCGCTGCGGGCCAGGAAATCGGCGAATTGGGCGCCGAGCCCGGCGGAGGCCCCGGTCACCAGGGCGGTACCACGCAACGGAAAGGACGTCCCCGAAACAACGCTCATGGGCGCCACCCTAGTGGGACGTGAGCTGCTCCGAGGCCGGGCCGAGCACCGGGCGCCACTCGACGATCCGCATCGCCGTCACGACGTTCTCGGTGCGGAACGGGTCGTCGGCCAGCGCCCGGTCCAGCGCCTCGGGGGAGTCGGCGCGGAACAGCAGCAAGGCACCCGGGTCCTCGTGCGGGGCGTAGGAGCCGGCGGCGAGCAGCTCGGGCAGCTCGGCCAGGAACTCCCGGTGCGCCGGACGGACCCGGTCCCGCTCCGCGGCGTCGTCGATGTAGGTGTAGTGCACGGCGTAGGTCGGCATGGCGCCAACAATAGATCCCCGAGCCTGGTCACCGATTGCCACTCAACCGCGGAAACCACCCGAATCCGGCCCCCTCAGCCGGATGAGTGGCAGTCGGTGACCATCCGCCGGCGAGCCCGACCGCAATGGCAGGATGGGTCCATGGATCTGCCCCACTTCGACCTGTGCGTGATCGGCTCCGGGTCCGGGAACTCCCTGCTCGACGAACGGTTCAACCACCTCAAGGTCGCCCTGGTCGACGCGGGGGTGCAGGGCCACTTCGGCGGTACCTGCCTCAACGTCGGCTGCATCCCGACCAAGATGTTCGTCCGCCCGGCCGACCTGGCGTACGCCCACGTGGAGGCCGAGCGGCTCGGCGTACGCCTGGCCCCGGGCAGCGCGGACTGGCCGAAGATCCGCGATCGCGTGTTCGGGCGGATCGACGCGATCTCCAGCGCCGGACGGGACTGGCGGATCCGCAACGAGCACATCACCCTGCTCGAGGGTGAGAGCCGCTTCGTCGACGAGCGCACCCTCGGCGTGGCGGGCGGCAAGATCACCGCCGACCGGTACGTCCTGGCGGCCGGTTCGCGCCCGCACGCGCTCGAGGTGCCCGGCGCCGACCAGGTGACGGTGCACACCTCCGACACGATCATGCGGCTGGACACCCTGCCGCGCACCATGGTGATCATCGGCGGCGGGTTCATCGCCGCCGAGTTCGCCCACGTGTTCGCCTCCTTCGGGGTGAAGGTGACCATCGTGAACCGCTCCAACGCGCTCCTGCGCCAGGAGGACGAGGAGGTGTCCCAGCGGTTCACCAGGCTGATGTCCAAACGCATCCCGGTCCGCCTGGGCCAGCACCTGACCCGCCTCGAGCCCGACGAGGGCGGCGTACTGGTGGTGGCCAGCGACGCCGAGGCCATCGAATACGAATACGGCGCCGAGGTGGTGCTGAACGCGACCGGGCGGATCCCGAACAGCGACCGGCTGAACCTGTCCGCGACCGGGGTCGAGGTGACCGAGGGCGGCTATGTCAAGGTCGACGAATATCAGCGCACCACCGCCGACGGCATCTTCGCCCTCGGCGACGTCTGTTCGCCGTGGCAGCTCAAGCACGTCGCCAACCACGAGACCCGCGTCGTCCAGCACAACCTGTTGCACCCCGACGACCTGATCCCCGCCAACCACGACGCCATCCCGCACGCGGTGTTCTCCCACCCGCAGGTGGCCGCCGTCGGCGCCACCGAGCAGCAGCTGCGCGAGCAGGGACGGGACTACGTCAAGGCGGTGCAGGACTACGGTTCGGTCGCCTACGGCTGGGCGATGGAGGACCGCGACGGGTTCTGCAAGCTGCTCGCCTGCCCGCACACCGGCAAGCTGCTCGGCGCCCACCTGATCGGCGAACAGGCGTCCACGCTGATCCAACCGCTGATCCAGGCGATGAGCACCGGCCTGACCGCCCGCGAGATGGCCCGTGGTCAGTACTGGATCCACCCCGCGCTCACCGAGGTGGTCGAGAACGCGCTGCTGTCCCTGCCGCTGGAGGGTTACGAGCGCGAGCCCGACCCGGTCGACGAGTGAGGCCCGGTCGACGAGTGAGGCCCGGTCGACGAGTGAGGCCCGGTCGACGAGTGAGGCCCGGCCACGGGATAGCTCGTTAGGGTGGCTCCCATGCAGCGCCCAGGAACCAGTCTGCTGTTGCTCGTTCTGGCCGTGACCTCCTGCGGTACGCCGCCGAGTTCCGGCCCGGCGGCCGGCGGCCCGGCGTCCACCATGACCGCGGCCCCGGCGGCCTCGTCAACCGCGCCACCCGGCCAGCCGCCGAGCCAGAGCCCGACCGTGGCCGCGTGCACCGACCTGGCCCGTTCCCTGACCCAGCCCGAGCAGGTGGGCCAGCTGTTCATGGTCGGCAAGGGCGCCAACGCACCGGTCGACGAGGAGTTCCGGACGATTCTCCGGGAGACCCACACCGGCAGCGTGCTGCTGCTGGAGAACACCTCTGCCGGCCAGGCCGGCGTGAAGCGGTTGACCGACCAGGTCCGTTCCGCCGCGGTCGCGCCGAAGGGCGTACGCCCCCTGCTCGCCGCCGATCAGGAGGGCGGCCAGGTGCAGCGGCTGAAGGGCGCTGGTTTCGACACGATCCCCTCGGCCACCGAGCAGGCCAAACTGCCCAACGACGAGCTGGAACGCCGCGCCCGCGGCTGGGCAGAACAGCTCCGCGCCGCCGGCATCGAGGTCGACCTGGCTCCGGTGACCGACACCGTGCCGAGCGAGGTCGGCACCGCCAACCAGCCGATCGGCGCCCTGCGTCGCGGCTATGGCAGCGACCCGAAGGTGATCGAGGAGAAGTCCTCGGCGTTCGCCCGCGGGATGACCGCGGCCGGCGTGTCGACCAGCGTCAAGCACTTCCCCAACCTTGGGCGGGTCCGCGGCAACACCGATCTGCAGGCGGGCGTCGCAGATACCCAGACGACGCGTACCGACGCCACCCTCGGCCCGTTCCGCTCGGGAATCGCCGCCGGCGCCGACCTGGTGATGGTGTCCACCGCGATCTATTCGAAGATCGACCCGGGCAGGCAGGCCACCTTCTCGAAGGTGATCGTCACCGAGATGATCCGCGGCGACCTCGGCTTCACCGGCGTAGTGATCTCCGACGACCTGGGCGCGGCCAAGCAGGTCGCTCAGGTCAGCCCCGGCGACCGCGCGGTGCGCTTCGTGGAGGCCGGCGGAGACGTGGTGATCAACGGCGACCCGGCGATCCAGCGACAGATGGTGACCGCGGTACGCCAGCGCGCCGAGCGCGACCCGGCCTTCGCCCAGCGGGTCACCGAGAGCGCCGGCCGGGTGGTCTCCTGGAAGGCGCGGCACGGCGCCGCCCCCTGTACGCCGAACCGCTGAGCTCAGCCGTCGACGCGCAGCCCGGCCATCGCCTGCCGGGCCGGCGCCTCCCACTGCGGGCTGGTGTCGGGGATCGAGGCGTAGTAGATGCTGGAGGTGTTCTCGCTGGTCTGCACGATCAGCACGATCGCCAACTCGCCCTTGGTCTTCAGGTTGGGGATGTTGAAGGTGAGGTGCGACTCGACCAGCCACGCCTCCTTGCCCTGCACGGTGGTGGCCCGGTTCACCCGGTCCTGACGATCCACCTTCGCGTCGCCATAGAAGGCGCCGACGATGCACTTCACCACGATCTCGGAGCCGGCCTGCGGGGTATAGAACCCGTCCCCGGCGTGCAACTCGGCGACCAGCACCGAGGCCACCCAGGACTGACCGGGCCCGTACTGCTCGACCAGGATGTTCTGGTGCCACGCGTTGCGCCCGAACGGCACCCGGCTCTCCGGCGTGGGCTCGGCCCACGGCGGCGGCAGCATGGCATAGGAGAGCTTGCCGCCATAGACCCGCCCGTCCCGGGTGGCGTTGGCCCGGGTGGGGGCGATGCTCTCGGGGTTGGGGCAGACCGCACGGGTGGAGCGGCCGCCGGGGTTGTTGGCGACGTCGGTACCGCCCCCCATGCCGCGGACCACCAGGGCCGCCACCACGACGATCACGATCAGACCGGCGATCGCGGCGATCCACAGGCCGATCCCACCGCGGTTGCGTTGTGGCTGGGGCGTTGGTGGTACGCCCGGCCCGAACCGACCCTGGCCGTGCTGATTGCCCCCGTACTGATTCCCGCCGTACTGATTGCCCCCGTACTGGCCGCCGCCGAGCGGCTGGGTGCCAGCGCCGCCGCCGACCGGTTGCGCACCCTGCCCACCGACCGGTTGCGTACCCGGTTGCCCGCCGAGCGATCCGTGCGGCGGGGCGGCCTCGGGGGTGGGGGACAGCGCCGCGGACCACGCCTGCCCGTCCCAGTACCGGTACATGCCGGCCTGCTTGCCCGGATCCGGGTACCACCCTGCGCTGCTCACGGCTCCAAGTCTAGGCAGAACGGGCCAACCAACGACCGCGCGCGACCCCTAGGGGGAACCCCTGAGCGCCCACTATCGTCAGCAGCACCATGTCTGGGACGAAGCGAACCCTTGGTCTGATCGCCGCCGCGGCGCTGCTGTCCGGTGGCCTCGTCGGCTGCGGCGGTGACAGCGTCGGCGATCGGCAATACTGCGTGGACACCACCCGCGAGGTCCGGGTCGAGGACAATTACTGCGAGAGCTCCGGTGAGCCGCGCTACATCTGGGTCTGGGCCGAGCGCAGCCACTACGTGCCGGGCTACTACGACCGCCCGGGCTATCGCTACTATCGCTATCCGGTCAACGACCGCGGCGAGCGGACCCAGGCCACCCGGCGCCCCGCGCGGCCGCCGCAGACCAAGGCCGCCTCCTCCGGTTCGGGTAGTTCTGGCTCCGGCAGCGACACCACCACCAAGGGCACCCGCGGATCCTCCGGCTCGAAGGGTTCCTCGGCCGGCACCAAGGGCGGTTCCTCGTCCTCGGGCAGCAAGGGTTCATCCTCGTCCTCGGGCAGCAAGGGTTCATCCTCGTCCTCGGGCAGTCGCAGCTCCTCGCGCCGCTGAGCACCCTGAGCCTGTCGACCCCTGAGCCTGTCGAAGGGTCAGCGCAGCTGCTTGGCCCGCTCGCCGATCCGCTGTGCCCACGCCTCCGGCACCGGGGTATAACCCAGCTCACCGAGCGACTGCTGGGTGGCCGGCATCACCCAATAGGTGACCAGGTCCCGCAGCAGCGGCCCCTGCTTGGCCACGTTGTTGGTGCACACCACCTGATAGTTGATCAGGTTCAACGGGTACGCCCCAGCGGGCGCCCCGGCGTACTTCGGGGTGACCCGCAGATCGGTCCCCTCGGCCAGGCTTGCCGCGGCGAGCCCCTTGGTGGCCGACTCCGGACCGGGGGCGACCGGTCCGGCGCCGAAGTCGATGCTCGCCGCGGGCAGCGAGTTGGTGCGCGCATAGGACTGCGGCAGCACGGTCAGCGCCCCCGGGGTGGCGCCGAGCTGGGAGACCGCGGCGGCCAGGTTCTGAGCCGGTACGCCCTTGCCGGGCCAGGGTGCCGAGGCCGCTGCCGGCCAGTCCGCGGGGGCGGTGGTGTGCAACCAGTCCGACACGGTGGCGAGCAGGCCGGGGGAGTCCTCGGGGTGGATCGCGGTCACGGGGACCCCCGGCAGCGGTACGCCCGGGTTGAGCTGCTTCAGCGCCGGATCGTCCCAGCGGGTGATCGACCCGTTCAGCATCCGCGCCAGCACCGTCGGGGTGAGCTGCAGCCGGTCCACCCCCGGCAGGTTCCAGCTGACCACCAGCGGGGCGGCGCTCGTCGGCAGGTGCCGTGGCGGCTCCCCGGAACAGCGCTCGCTGAACCCGGTCAGCTGGTCGGCGGGCAGCGGCTGGGCAACGGCGACCCAGGTGGCCAGCGCATTGCGGAACATCAGCATCGACTCGTCGGTGCTCTTCACCTGGATCGAGGCCGAGCCCTTGTTGCGACACGTCTTCGCATAGCCGTCCAGCACCTCGGCTATCGGCTCCCGCTGCACGGCGGGCACGACCCCGATGATCATCGCGCTGGGGCAGGACAGCCCGGCCGGGGTGGAGGCGGAGGCGCTGGCGCGGGGGGCGGCGTCGGTCCTGGTGGCGGTGTTGCAACCGGTCAGCGCGAGCGCGGTCACCACCCCGCCGACGACCCACCGTCCGATCCGCATGCTGGCCTCCTCCCCTTGCTCCTTGGATCTGCTCGGATCCTCCGCGCCCATCAGCCTGGACCAGCATAGGGGCCCGGCCGCACCCGAACTTCCACGAAACGCTCCGGGCTCACCGGATCGCCGCCACCGCCTCCTGGGTACGCCGCCGCAGCCCGTCGGGCAGCGGCACCCGACCGATCGCCGGCAGCCCGGTCTGGGTCTCCGGGTTGACCATGTAACCGAGGAAGTCACGCTCCAGGCTGGTCACCTCCACCGGCAGCCCCTGGGAGCAGACCAGCTGATAGGTGACGGACTGGACCGGGTACGCCCCGGGCGCCGACAGCGACGCCGGGTCGATCCGCAGGTCGTTGCTGCCCGGGTCGACGAAGCGGGCGGCCGTCAGCGCACGGCCGCTGGCCTCCTGGGTGGGCCGCAGCGGGCCGGCGCCCTCGTCGATCGCCAGCTCGCTGACCTTGGCGTCCCCGCGCTGGGCGGCTCCGACGAAGCCGATCGTCCCGGACTTCGCCTGCACCGAGCTGACCACGTCCTGGGGCCGGTCCTTGCCCTGCCCCTGACCGCGCCAGTTGGGGGTGGTGTTGCGGGGGCTCCACTTGAGCGGGGCGGTGCGCGCCAGATAGCGGCCGAGCGCCTCCGACGCCCCCGAGGGACGGTTCGGATACCACACCTGGATCGGCTGGGCGGGGAGCTTGGCGCCCGGGTTCTCCTTGACGATCAGCGGGTCGTTCCACCGGGTCACCTGCCCGCTGAACACCATCGCCAGCGTGTTCGGGCTCAGCTTCAGCTCCTCCACCCCGTCCAGCCGGAAGATGATGGTGACCGGGCTGGCCGTGGTCGGCAGATGCCAGGCCGGGTTCTGCTGGCAGCGGCGCTGGGCGGCGGCGGTCTCCTCGGCGGTCAGCCAGGTCTCGGTGGTCGCCACCTGGACCAACCCGTTCACGAAGCTCTCGTGGCCCGAATCCTCGGCCGTGCTCCACACCACGGTGGCCCGGTTGCGGCACGCCTCGGCATAGGAGGAGATGTAGGAGCTGACCATCGGCTCCGAGGCGGTCGCCCCCTCGACCAGCAGCTGGCCGGACGGACAGGCGTACACGTTGCTGGGCGACGGCAGCACCACCGGCGGCTGGGGGGCCGAGTCACACGCCGCCAGCGCCCCGAGCAGCAGCATGGCGAGGGCGGCCGCGCCGAGGCGGCGCGGCGGGCGGTGACGGGACATCGGGTCCGGGCATTCCGTGATCAGTTGGAAGTTCCTTGATCGAATCGGGGTGGTGCTGGCGATTCTAGGTGGCCGCCGAACAAGCGGCGCGGGCCGACACCCCCGAGGTGCCGGCCCGCGCCGTGGTTCGTTGGTGTGGATCAGCCGAAGCGGCCCGAGATGTAGTTCTCGGTCTCTTCCTTGGCCGGGTTGGAGAAGATCTTCGCCGTGTCGTCGAACTCGATCAGCTTGCCCGGCTTGCCGGTCGCCTCGAGGTTGAAGAAGGCGGTCCGGTCGGAGACCCGGGCGGCCTGCTGCATGTTGTGCGTCACGATGACGACGGTGTAGTTCTCCTTGAGCTCCTGGATCAGGTCCTCGATCGCCAGGGTGGAGATCGGGTCGAGCGCCGAGCACGGCTCGTCCATCAGGATCACCTCGGGGTTCACCGCGGTCGCCCGGGCGATGCACAGCCGCTGCTGCTGACCACCGGACAGGCCGGAACCGGGCTTGTCGAGCCGGTCCTTGACCTCGTCCCACAGGTTGGCGCCGCGCAGGCTCTTCTCGACCAGCTCGTTGGCCGCCGAGGCGCTGATCCGCTTGTTGTTCAGGCGTACGCCGGCCAGCACGTTGTCCTTGATCGACATCGTCGGGAACGGGTTGGGCCGCTGGAACACCATGCCGACCAGTCGGCGTACCGCCACCGCGTCGACACCCTTGCCATAGAGGTCGACGCCGTCGAGCTTGACCGAACCGTCGCAGTAGGCGCCGGGGATGACCTCGTGCATCCGGTTCAGGGTGCGCAGCACGGTGGACTTGCCGCAGCCCGAGGACCCGATGAAGGCGGTCACCGAGCGGGGCTCGATGGTCATGTTGACGTCCTGCACGGCGTGGAACTTGCCGTAGTAGATGTTCAGGTTCTCGACCTGGATTCGCTTGGACATGTCTTCCTTCTCTTCTGGGTCAGCGGCCCGGCTTGGGGGCGAACTTGGCGGCGATCAGGCGACCCAGCAGGTTGAGGGCCATCACGATCAGGATCAGCGTCAGCGCGCCGGCCCAGGCCCGCGCGATGTCGGGCTCGGGCGGCAGGCCGGGGGTCACATAGGAGTAGTAGACGAACACCGGCAGCGTGGTCATCGCGTTGTCCACCGGGTTGGTGTTCAGCGAGCTGGTCAGGCCGGCGGCGACGAGCAGCGGGGCGGTCTCGCCGATGACGCGGGCGATGGCCAGCACGACGCCGGTGATGATGCCGGCGATCGAGGTCGGCAGCACCACCTTGAGGATGGTGCGCCACTTCGGTACGCCGAGGGCGTACGAGGCCTCGCGGAGCTCGTTGGGCACCAGCCGCAGCATCTCCTCGGTGGAGCGGACCACGACCGGGATCATCAGCACCGACAGCGCCACCGCACCGGCCATGCCGATCCGGGTGCCGGGGCCGAACACCAGCGAGAAGATCGTGTACGCGAACAGGCCGGCCACGATCGAGGGGATGCCGGTCATCACGTCAACGAAGAACGTGGTGGCGCGCGCGATCCGGCTCTTCTGGCCGTATTCGACCAGATAGATCGAGGTCAGGATGCCGATCGGCACTGAGATCAGGGTGGCCAGACCGGTGATGATCAGCGTGCCGTAGATGGCGTGGATCGCGCCGCCGCCCTCACCGATCACGTTGCGCATCGAATAGGTGAAGAACTGGGCGTCCATCCGCTGCACGCCCTTGGAGATGGTGCCGATGATCACCGACACCAGCGGCAGCAGCGCGATCACGAACGCGATGGTGACCAGATAGCGGGCGAACCGGTCCCGGGCCCGGCGGCCGCCCTCGACCACGGTCGACAGCACCAGCATGCCGACCAGGAACACGACGGTGCCCAGGATCAGGGTGGAGGCGATGGAGAACGCGCCGAGGAGGGCGAGCACCGCGGCGACGACCACGATCGCGACCACCAGCACCGCGATGGCGATGAAGTTCGGCAGCCGCCCGGAGGTCAGCGTACGCCGGGTCTCGGCCTTCGAGCGGTCGTTGTCGGCGAGCTGCTGGTTGGTGGGTTCAACGGTGGAGGACATCAGTTGGCTCCCGAGAATTCCGAGCGGCGGGCGATGATCCAGCGGGCGCCCATGTTCACCGCCAGGGTGATCACGAACAGCACCAGACCCGAGGCGATCAGCTGGTTCACGCCGAGGCCGTTCGCCTCGGGGAACGCCAGCGCGATGTTCGCCGCGATGGTGTTGGGGTTCTGCGAGGTGAGCAGTTGGACGCTGATCAGGTGGGCCGGCGACAGCACCATGGCGACCGCCATCGTCTCACCGAGCGCGCGGCCGAGGCCGAGCATGGCCGCGGAGATGATGCCCGGGGTGCCGAACGGCAGCACCGCCTGGCGGATCATCTCCCACCGGGTGGCGCCGAGCGCCAGCGACGCCTCCTCGTGCAGGCGCGGGGTCTGCAGGAACACCTCCCGGCACAGCGCGGTGATGATCGGCAGCACCATCACCGCGAGCACCACGGCGGCGGTGAGCACGGTACGCCCGGTGCCGGACACCTGACCGGAGAACAGCGGGATCCAGCCCAGGTAGGTGTTCAGCCAGGTGAACAGCGGCAGCATCTGCGGGGCGAGCACGTTGATGCCCCACAGGCCGAACACGACCGACGGCACGGCGGCCAGCAGGTCGATCACATAACCCAGGCCGGCGGCCAGCCGGCGCGGGGCGTAGTGCGAGATGAACAGCGCGATGCCGATCGACACCGGCAGCGCCATCAGCAGCGCCAGGAAGGCGGCCCAGACGGTGCCGAAGGCATACGGCAGCACGAAGGACCAGAACTCGCCGAACGGCAGCTGACGGACATCGGCGGTCAGCGCGGGGATCGACAGGCCGACCAGGAAGGCGGCCACGGCCGCCAGGATGACCAGGATCAGGATCCCGGAGCCGGTCGAGAGGCCCTTGAAGAAGGACTCGCCAGCACCGCTGGCGCGTTGCTTGGCAACGGCGGCGACGCGTTTGCCGTCGCCCTGCTTATCGGGCGGAACGGCCGTCTGCTGCGGCCCCGCTGTGGTGCGACTGGACATCCTTCTCCTTGGAACAGGCGGTCGCCGGGTGGATCTTATCGGTGGTCAGTGATGACCCGGTAATCGCCACACGCCCATCCCTTGTCAGGGGCGGGCGTGTGGCGGTGTGGGCCAGAGGTCACTTGATGGCTTCGGCGGCCGTCTTGACCTGGGCGGCCAGCTTGCTCGGCAGCGGGGCGGCACCGGCCGACTTGGCGGCCGACTGCTGACCCTCGGAGGAGCCCATGTGGCTCACGTAGGCCTTGACCAGCTTGGCGGTCTTGTCGTCCTTGTAGTCGGCGCAGACCAGGGCGTAGGACACCATGTAGACCGGGTAGCCGGCGGCCTTGCGGTCCACCTTGATGGCCAGGTCGTTGGCGTCGCGGCCGGTCTCGATCGGCGAGGCCTCGAGGGCCTTGCCGGCGGCCTCTACGCTCGGCGCGGAGAAGTTGCTGCCCTCGCCGATCTTGGCGTTGGTCAGCTCGCGGGCCTGCGACTCGTCGATGTAGCCGATGGTGTTCTTGCCGTTCTTCACCGCGGCGACGACACCGGCGGTGCCCTTGGCGGCCTCACCCTTGAGGGCGGCCGGCCAGTCGCCGGAAGCCTTCTCGGTCCACACGTCGGCGGCGGCCTTGTTCAGCCAGTCGGTGAAGTTCTCGGTGGTGCCCGAGTTGTCCGAGCGGTGCACGGCGGTGATGTCGGCGTCCGGCAGCTGCGCGTTGGCGTTGAGCGCCTTGATCTTCGGGTCGTTCCACTTCTTGATGTCGCCCTTGAAGATGGCGGCGGTGGTCTTCGCGTCCAGGTTGAGCTCCTTGACGCCCTCGACGTTGAACGAGACGGCGATCGGGGAGACGTAGACCGGGATGTTCAGCGCCTTGGAGGCCGACTCGCACTTGGCGAACTTGCCGGCCTCGTTCTCCTCGGGCTTGTAGGCCCGGTCGGAGCCGGCGAAGTCGACGGCACCGTTCTTGAAGCCGTCACGCCCGGCGCCGGAGCCGTCCGGGGAGTAGTTGATGGTCACGCCACCGTTCTTGGTCTGGAACTCCTTGATCCAGGTGTCCTGGGCGACCTTCTGCGCCGAGGAGCCCTGGCCCTTGAGCTGGCCGGACAGCTGATCGCCGCCGGTGTTGCCACCGGGCTGGGTCTGGGGCTCGTTGGCGGCGCAGGCGGACAGCGCCAGGGTGCCGATCGCGGCCACGGCGGCCAGCTTGGCGAAACGTCGGTTCAGCGACACGGAAATCATCCTTCAGGTCAAGGGTTTGCCCCGGATTCGCTCCGACCCAGTCGGCCGGAGTGCGTTGACGCCACGAACATAGGGAGGGGTGGTGACGCGTTACGGCCGGAAAGGTGAACGGAAGGTGAACGAACGTCCCGGTTGGTTGAATTGTTATCTAGCGGGCTGCGCGCGAACCCGCTCACTTACGGTGCGGTGTCGTGATCCATTGCGCGGCGTACACCTGATTGTCGGCGGTCAGGCTGACCACCACGCACTCGGCGGTGTTGAAGGAGCGGTCTGGCAGGTCGAGGGCGACCAGCATCGCCGGTAGCACCGGGCGGTGCCCGCAGATCACCAGCGGGCGGCGGGTGCGGACCACCTCGTGGCGCAGGTCGAACAGCAGGTCGCCGACCCCGGCCGGGTCGCCGACCCCGCGTTCCTCGCTGAGGATCGTCTGCCGGTCGATGGTCAGCTGGTGCTTGGTGACGAACGGCAGCACGGTCGACACGCACCGGTTCGACGATGAGCTGACCACCCGGCGTACGCCGAACGCGTCCAGGATCGGGACCAGTTCCCGGCTCTGGGTACGCCCGCGGCGGGTCAGCGGGCGCGCCGAGTCGTGGCCGGACCACTTGTTGCGCTCCATCGCCTTGGCGTGCCGGACCACGATCAGGGTGGTGGTCTCCGGCTGCTCGACCGCCTGGCGTACCCGCTCGGCCTCCGCCTCGTAGGACAGCAGCTGCAGCGCCTCGGGCACGGTGACCCACAGCACGGTGTCCACCTCGTCGTCGGGCTCGTGCGGCTGCTCCGACAACACCTCGGCCCGCCACCACAGCACCCGCTTGGTGTGCTTGCCGATCCGGTAGGAGTGCGCATCCAGCGGGGCGATCAGCCGCACCCGGACGCCGGTCTCCTCCAGCACCTCGCGGACCGCGCTGACCGCCGGTACCTCACCCGGCTCGACCTTGCCCTTCGGCAGCGACCAGTCGTCATAGGCGGGCCGGTGCACCACCAGCACGAGTTGGCGTACGCCAGCGTCGGCGGTCTGTTGCGGTCGCAGCACCACCGCGCCGGCCGCCGAGATGTCTGGCTTGCGTCCCACTCTGATCATCCCTTTGCGGAGTTGGCGCGGCGGTGCCGGGCCACCTCGATCAGCCGCGCCTGCAGGTCGAGCAGCGGTGCGCCGTGCTCGTCGTAGGTCTGCTCGCGCCACCCCTCGGGGGTCAGCAGCCAGGCGGCGGTGCGGGGGTCGAACGCCAGGTCGAACAGGTCCTGGATCTGGGACACGTGCGCCCGGTTGGTGAGCGCGACGAGCACCTCCACCCGCCGATCCAGGTTGCGGTGCATCAGGTCCGCCGACCCGAGCCCCACGGTCGGCTGCCCACCGCCGGCGAACCAGAACAGTCGCGAGTGCTCGAGGAAGCGCCCGAGGATGCTGCGGACCCGGATGTTCTCGCTCAACCCGGGGATGCCGGGTCGCAGGCCGCAGATCCCGCGTACCCACAGGTCCACCGGTACGCCCGCCTGCGAGGCGGCGTACAGGGCGTCGGTGATCCGCTCATCGACGATCGAGTTGACCTTGAACCGGATCCCGGCCGGGCGCCCGGCCAGATGGTGCGCGACCTCGGTCTCGATCCGCTCGATCAGCCCGTTGCGGATCGAGTCCGGCGCCACCAGCAGCCGGCGATACTGCGTCTCCCGGGTCATCCCCGACAGGTGGTTGAACACCCGGGCCACGTCCTCGGTGACGATCGGGTTGGAGGTGAGCAGCCCCATGTCCTCATAACTGCGCGCGGTCTTGGGGTTGTAGTTGCCGGTGCCGATGTGCACATAGCGGCGCAACCCCTCGGGTTCCTCGCGGACCACCAGCGCCAGCTTGCAGTGCGTCTTGAGTCCGACCATGCCATAGATGACGTGTACGCCGGCCTGCTCCAGCTTGCGCGCCCAGCCGATGTTGGCCTGCTCGTCGAAGCGGGCCTTGATCTCGACCACGGCCAGCACCTGTTTGCCGGCCTGGGCGGCGTCGATCAGCGCGTCCACGATGGGCGAGTCGCCGGAGGTGCGATAGAGGGTCTGCTTGATCGCCAGCACGTGCGGGTCGGCGGCGGCCTGTTCGACGAGCCGCTGCACGCTGGTGGCGAACGAGTCATAGGGGTGCTGCAGCAGCACGTCGCGGCGGCGCAGCGCGCCGAACAGGTCGGCCGGCTGCGCGGTCTCCACCTCCGACAGGTGCGGGTGGGTGATCGGCAGGAAGGCCGGATATTTCAGCGCCTCGCGGTCCAGGTCGGCCAGCGAGAACAGGCCGGTCAGGTCGAGCGGGCCCTCGACCTTGAACACCTCGCGCTCGCTGATGTCCAGCTCCGACACCAGGATCTCCAGCAGCCGGTCGTCGATGTCGGCGGTCACCTCCAGGCGTACCGGAGGGCGGCCCACCTTGCGCCGCAGCAGCTCCTGCTCGAGGGCGAACAGCAGGTTCTCGGCGTCGTCCTCCTCGACCTCCAGGTCCTCGTTGCGGGTGACCCGGAACACGTGGTGCTGCAGCACCTGCATGCCGGAGAACAGCTGGTCCAGGTGGCGGGCGATCACGTCCTCCAGCGGCACGAACCGGCCCTCGCCGAGGGTGACGAAGCGGGGCAGCACGTTCGGGACCTTCACCCGGGCAAACTGGCGTACGCCGGTCTGCGGGTTCTTCAGCAGCACCGCCAGGTTGATCGACAGCCCGGAGATGTAGGGGAACGGGTGCGACGGGTCGACCGCGAGCGGGGTGAGCACCGGAAAGATGCGCTCGGCGAACAGGGTCCGCATCCGGTCCTTCTCGGTGGCGCTCAGCTCGCTCCAGGTGAGGATCTGGATGCCCTCGGTGGCCAGCCGCGGGCGGACGTCGGTGGCGAAGATGCGGGTCTGTTCGGCGACGAGTTCGCGGGTACGCCGCAGGATCGCGGTGTGCAGGTCGCTGGGCAGGAACCCGGACACGCTCGGGACCGCGACGCCGGCCGCCATCCGCCGTTTCAGTCCGGCCACCCGGACCATGAAGAACTCGTCCAGGTTGGACGCGAAGATGGCCAGATATTTGGCGCGCTCCAGCAGCGGGATCCGGCCCTCGTCGCGGGCCATCGCCAGCACCCGTTCGTTGAACGCCAGCCAGCTCAGCTCGCGGTCGGCGAAGCGGTCCTTGGGCAGCCACGGTTCGTGGGGCGGCTCGCCGCCCCGGTGCATCGGGTCCTGGGTCACGACGCGGTCCCCTCCGGCACGGCGTGCTCCGGGAGGGGGGAGGCGTACACCACGTCGCGGTTGGCGATCACGAACCGGGTGGAGAGGTACAGCTGCACCACGTATTCCTGGTCTCCCTCGACATAGAGGATGATCCGGCGTACGCCGGTGGCCGCCAGGTGCCGCAGGCCGAGGTGGAGCAGCTGCCGGCCGAGGCCGCCGGCGTGGGCGGGGTCGACCGCGATCACGTACACCTCGCCGAGTGAGGGGTCGTGCACCTTGGTCCAGTGGAACCCGATCAGCTGCTCGGTGCCGTCGGGGCCGGGGCGGGTGGCGACGAGCAGACCCTCGGGGTCGAACCACGGTTCGTTCATCCGGTCCTGCAGGTCCTGGCGGGTCATCCCACCCTGCTCGGGGTGGTGGGCGAACGCGTTGGCGTTGACCCGGAGCAGTTGGTCGGTGTCCTCGGGTCGGAATCCGCGTACCTGCACGCCGTCGGGGACCTGCGGCTCCGGCAGCTCCTCGGTGTCGCGCTCCATCACCAGCAGTTCGCGCACCTTGCGCAGGCCGAGGGTGGCGGCCAGGTCGCGGGCGGCCGGCAGGTCGCCGAACGCCCAAGTGCGCAGGGATTGCCGCTGCCAGCGGCCGTGCGGGTCGCGGGGGTCGAAGCCGAGCTCGCCGATCATCGCGGTGGCCACACCACGGGTGCGGTGGTTCGGGTCGACCACGAGTTGGGCGATCGGATCGTCGGTGGTCGAGTCGAGGAACGCATAGCCGACGAGCTGGTCGTCGATGCTCGCCAGCAGGTGCGCGATGCCGTCGCTGGCCTGACCGCGGGCCACCTCCAGCCGGGCGTGCTCGTTGAGCGGGACGACCCCGTCGGTGGCGCTGGCACGGTTCACGATCTCGCCCACCCGTTGCCGCTGCTCCGGGGAGAGGGCGGCGACGGCGGTGGTCCGGATCGGTGCGCTTGCCATGGGCCACACGGTAGTCTCTCGGTGACCAGTTCGGCGACGGGGAGGCGGCGATGGGCGAGCCCGCTGACTACACCAGCGAGGAGCTCGGTGGCTATGGCGTCACCGCTCAGCCGCTGGTGGTACGCCGGATGCGGCCGCACCTGCGCGGGGCCCGGATCGGACTGGGCTCGGCGGTGCTGGCGACGCTGGCCGCCGTGCTCACCTCGGTGCTGCTGCCGCGCTGGGACGACGGGTCGATCGGCTGGTCGATCGCCGGGATCGTCAGCGCGGTGCTGATGCTCGGGATCTGCGGACTCCAGGCGTGGGCCTGGGGAGAGGCGATGGCCGAGTGGCGGGGCGTGAAGGACGTGAACCTGAGCGGGGTGCTCGCGCCGTCGTGGTGGGCTCACCTGGTGTCCTATCCGGTGGCGCTGGCCGGGGCGGTGTCGGCGGTGTGGCAGGCGCGGGAGGCGGGCTGGGCCGACCTGTCCTGCTGGACCGCGCTGGCGATGCTGCCGCTGCTGCTGGTCGCGCACGTGCTGGCCGCGGTGGAATATCTGCGGTTGGACGGTCCGCCCGGCACCCTGCCGAACCACTTCCGGCGCCTGGTGCGTTCGCAGAACCCGGATGCGGTCGACCGCAAGGACCCGGCCGCCGCGATCCTGGAGTGAGGCTGCGCGGTGTCGCGGGTGGTCCCGTGCACCTGTGAGTTGGGTGGCGTCTGGCGGGGCCCCTCCTAATCGACCACCCGTCGTCGGGACCCGACCAGCGGCCGACGGTCTGCCGACCGGGGGCTGCGACCAGTGGTCGATCCGGAGGGCGCGCGCCGACTGCCTAGCGGGGGTCGAACCGGTAGCCGACGTTGCGCACGGTGCCGATCAGCGACTCCTTGTCGCCGAGCTTGGCGCGGAGCCGGCGGACGTGCACGTCGACGGTGCGGGTGCCGCCGAAGTAGTCGTAACCCCACACCTCGCTGAGCAGCTGCTCGCGGCTGAACACCCGCCCGGGGTTGCCGGCGAGATATTTGAGCAGCTCGAACTCGGTGTAGGTGAGGTCGAGTGACCTGCCGTCGAGGCGGGCGGTGTAGGCCCCCTCGTCGATCTCCACGCCGCCGGCGCGGATCAGGTCCTCGGTGTTCTCGACCCGGCTGGCCAGGCGCAGTCGCGCCTCCACCTCGGCCGGGCCGGCGCCGGCGAGCACGAAGTCGTCGGGGGCCCATTCGGCCGACAGCGCGGCCAGACCACCCTCGGTGAGCACCAGGATGACGGGCAGCCCGTTGCCGGTGGCGGCCAGGGTGCGACACAGGTTGCGGGCGCCGACCAGGTCGACCCGCCCGTCGACGAGGATCAGGTCCGGGTCGGCGTCCAGCAGACTCGCCGCCTCGGCCGCGGCCACCCGCACGGTGTGCGAGAGCAGCCCGAGCGCGGGCAGAATGTCCGCCGCCGTCTGGCGCTCGCGGCTGAGCAGCAGCAGCGTGGCCGTGGCAGTCACCTCCCGTGCGAGAATGCGGACATGGTTGCTGTGCAGATCCGCTACTGGGCCGGCGCCGCAGCGGCGGCCGGAGTCGAGGAAGAGACTATCGCCGCCGAAACGCTCGCCGATGCACTGACCACCGCCCGGGAGACCCGCGGTGCCGCGCTGGGCAAGGTGCTGTCGGTGAGCAGCCTGCTCGTCGACGGGCAGCGGCAGCGCCCGGACCAGCTCGACCGACCGCTCACCGCCCCGACGCGGCTCGAGGTGCTGCCGCCCTTTGCCGGCGGCTGACCCGGTCCCTGAGCCTGTCGAGCGGACCTGCCGGCCCACGGGCTCAGTCGGCGTCCAGGATCAGCGTGACCGGGCCGTCGTTGACCAGCGCGACCTCCATGTCGGCGCCGAACACGCCGGTCTCGACCTCGGCGCCGAGCTGACGCAGCGCCTCGACGTACGCCCGGACGAGCGGTTCGCTGACCGGCCCCGGAGCGGCGGCGTTCCAGGACGGGCGCCGGCCCTTTCGGGTGTCGGCGTACAACGTGAACTGCGAGACGACCAGCAGCGGCGCCCCCTCGTCGGCGGCGGAGCGTTCGTCGTCAAGGATGCGCAGCCGCCACACCTTCTCGGCCAGCTTTGTCGCGGTCTGTTCGGTGTCGGTGTGGGTCACCCCGACCAGTACCAGCAGACCGGGCCGCGGCAGCCGTCCGACCACCGCGCCGTCCACGCGTACCTCCGCCGACGCCGCCCGCTGCACCACCACTCGCATGCAGCGGAACCTAGCAGTGCGGGCCGGTGACTCCTGTGGGGCGGGGAACTAGGCTGGCCCGCATGACCGACAACGCCAACCTCGACTTCACGTTTCCCGAGGGGCTGCACCCGCGGCTCAAGGGGCTGGCCTGGCTGATCGGGCACTGGGAGGGCTTCGGCCAGACCCAGTGGCCCGGCTCCGACAACGCCCGCGTCCTGGAACAGGTCGACTTCCACCACAACGGTGAGCCCTATCTGCACTATCTCCTTCAGGCGTACGCCGATGAGGACGGTCAACTCGGCCGCCCCCTCTACATGGAGACCGGATTCTGGGTGCCGGGGGAGAAGAACGAGGTGATGGCGGTGATCACCAACCCCGAGGGCGTCGCACAGAAGTGGCACGGATCGATCACCGGGCTGCAGTCCACCCCGGGCGGCGAGCTCGGCACCAAGATCGAGTTGACCACCGACGCCGTGCTCAGCCAGGGCACTCACACGGCCGGTTCGCGGCTCTATGGCAAGGTGGCCGACAAGCTGATGTTCGCCTGCGACCGGGCCGATCAGGACATCCCGCTGCGGTCCTGGCTCACCGGGGAGCTGGAGCGACGGTGACTTCGACAGGCTCAGCCAACGGTGGGGTGCCACTCACCGAGGGCCCGGACGCCGGCGCCATCTGGCACTACGGCGACCCGGTGGCCGAGCAGCGGATGCTGGAGTCCGGTGCCGGTGCGGTACGACTCGACCACCGTGACGTGCTCCAGGTATCCGGCCCGGATCGGCTGTCCTGGTTGCATTCGCTCACCACCCAGCACTTGGAGCAGCTCGCCCCCGGCGTCGGCACCACCGCCTTCGTGCTGTCCCCACAGGGTCACATCGAGCACGTCCTCTACGCCGTCGACGACGGTGAGGTGCTGTGGGCGCACACCGAGCCCGGTCGGGGTCAGGCACTCGTGGATTTCCTGTCCAGGATGGTTTTCATGCGCCAGGTCGAGGTGAGCCTGCGCACCGACCGGTTGGCCGTGGTGTGGCAGCCGGGGCAACCGCCTCAGGGGCGGATCACCCGGGCCACGGCGGATTCGTTGGGCGGTTTCGAGTCGTTCATCCCGCGCGATCACCTCGACGACTACCTGTTCGGGGTGGCCGGCGGGCAGCTGGCGGGGCTGTGGGCCTACGAGGCTCGTCGGATCGCGGCGGGGGTCCCGCGCATCTTCCTCGACACCGACCACCGCACGATCCCCAACGAGCTTGGACTTTCCGACGGCGTACACCTGGACAAGGGGTGTTATCGCGGCCAGGAGACCGTCGCCCGGGTGCACACGCTGGGGCGCCCGCCGCGGCGGCTGGTCCGGCTGCACCTGGACGGGTCGATGGACGCACTGCCGACCCCGGGCGCTGAGCTGACGCTGGGGGAGCGGGCTGTCGGACTCGTCGGCGGTTCGGCCCGGCACCACGAGCTGGGACCGATCGCACTGGGGCTGATCAAGCGCAACGTGGCAGTCGACGCGCCCCTGGTGGTGGACGGAATCGCTGCCGCACAAGAGACTCTGGTCGATCCGGAGGTCGGACTGCACGTGCGGGCCCGCCCGTGAACCCTGTCGCGCTGGAGGTGGTGCGCGGCGGTCTGGTCGAGTCCGTGCACACCGCCCGGGTCGTGGTCACCGATCCGGACGGTCGGGTCCGGCTGGCGCTCGGCGCGGTGGACGCGCCGATGTATCCACGGTCCGCGGCCAAGCCGATGCAGGCGATCGGGATGCTCGAGGCCGGGCTGGACCTCGACGGCGAGTTGCTCGCCCTGGCCGCGGCCTCGCACTCGGGCGAGGATTTCCACCTGGCGGGGGTACGCCGAATCCTGGCCGAGGCAGGGATTCCCGAGGATGGCCTGGACTGCACTGCGGACCTGCCGCTGGACGAGCAGGCGCGCGCCGAGTGGTTGCGCGCCGGTCGTGGCGCGGAACCGGTCGCGATGAACTGCTCCGGCAAGCACGCCGCGATGCTGCGCACGAGTGTCCGCAACGGGTGGCCGACCAGCGGCTATCGCGACCCCGGACATCCGGTGCAGCGGGCGGTGGCCGCGGCGATCGCCAGGCTGACCGGGGATCGGCTGCCGCCGGCGACCGTGGACGGGTGCGGTGCGCCGTTGTACGCCATCTCGCTGGCCGGTCTGGCGCGCGCGTTCGGTCGGATCGCTGCCGCGGGCAGCGGTCCGGAGCGGCTGGTCGCCGACGCCTTTCGCAACCATCCGGCGTACGCGTCGGGAAGTCGCCGCGACGAGGCCGCCCTGCACGGGGCCGTGCCGGGGATCGTCACCAAGGCTGGTGCCGAGGCGGTGCAGGCGGCCGGATTGCCTGACGGGACAGGGATTGCGCTCAAGATCGAGGACGGTACTCCGCGGGGGCGAGCGGCGCTGATGGCGTCCGTGCTGCGCTGGCTCGGCTATGCGCACCCGGTGCTGGTGGAGCAGCTGACGGTGCCGGTGCTCGGTCACGGTCGTCCGGTCGGTGAGATCCGGGTTCGCGCGGGGTTCTTCGAGTCGCAGGATTGAGCCATGTGGATCCCCGACCGGTTCGCGCTGCCAGCAGACGAGGCGCTGGAAATCCTGCACGAGATGGGATCGGGCGACTTGGTCACCCCAGGACCCGACGGGTTGCAGGCGACGTTCGTGCCGTGGGTGTTCGACGAGGGAACCGGTGAGCTGGGGGTGCTGCGCGGTCACCTGGCGCGGCAGAACCCGCATTGGCAGCTGCTCCGGGACACCGCTGCCGAGTCGCTGCTGATCGTGCACGGTCCGGACTCCTACATCAGCCCGAACTGGTACGCCTCGAAGGCGACCAACCCGAAAGTCGTGCCCACGTGGAACTACACCACCGTGCACGTGCACGGTCGGGTGGTGGTGCACGAGGAACCGGATTGGATCCTGCGCCAGGTCAACGCGCAGACCGACAAGTTTGAGGAGCCCTTCGCCGAACCGTGGCGGGTGCGCGACGCGCCGGCGGATTTCGTTGCCGGGTTAGCGCGGGCGATCGTCGGGGTCGAGCTCCGGGTGTCGCGGATCGAGGCCAAGGCGAAGCAGAGTCAGAACCGCCCGGCCGAGGACGTGGTGTCGCTGGTGCAGGGTTTGCGTTCGGTGGGCGACCACGACGGCGCTTCCGCGGTCGCCGACGCCAACCGCCACCGGCTCCGCTGAGGGATAACCAATCTTTCCGCCTGCTAACGGAAGTTTCCCAGGCGCTACCCAGATAACTGTGCGAGTGCAAAGAGCCACGCGAGTGTCCTCCCTTGCGCCCTCCGGCACAGCATGTCCATATAGAGCGTCGACAAGCCACTCAGCTCATCTCGACGCCCCCAGAGGTGTGTCGCTCACGACTTGTGCATCACGTCCGAGCGAAAGGAACACCATGTTCACGAAGCGTAAGTTGACGTCCATGATCGCCGTTGTCGCGTTGCCGGTCTGTTGCCCGCAGCCGTGACCGCCCATGCGGCACCGGCCCGTCCAGGCCCCGGCGCAGACCCAGGCCACCAGCCTTCCGGTGACCGGCACCCTGAGCAACGGCCAGACGTTCACCCGCACCATCAGCAACCTGACCGCCTCGGTGGTCAACGGCGCCCAGCAGCTCACCGGCACCATCTCCGGTACCGAACTGCCGGCTGGCGGCACCGAGTTCACCGCACCCATCCAGTCGCTCGCGGCTCCGGACGGCTGCAAGGTGCTGACCCTCGACCTGGGGCCGCTCAACCTCGACCTGTTGGGCCTGGTCGTGGATCTGGCCCCTGTCAGCCTTGACGCGACCGCGGTACCGGGGGCGGGGGGCAACCTTCTCGGCAACCTGGTTTGCGCCGTGGCCGGACTGCTCGATCGTGGTGGGCCCCTGACCGGGATCACCGCCCTGCTGAACCGTCTGCTGACCGGTCTCGGCCTGTGAGCTGATTCCCAGCCGTCCACTGGGTGAGCGAGCTTGCGAGTCGAACCTACGTTCCCCGACTAGGTCGGCATGTGGAGCTTGCGGAGCGATGCCGGCCGTGTCGAGGGGAATTTCCTGCGGGTCTCCTCGTCGACGGGATTGTCAACCAGGTCTGGGGATTCGGAAGCGGGCATGACGGCGTGGTGTGCGGTCTGCGTTGAAACACGTCGGTGGGATGACGAAGGGGAGGCCGTCTTCGTCGAGGCGGATGGCCCAGCGGTCGGGGTTGTCGGCGTTCCAGGGTCGGTCGCGGGCGGGTTCGACCTGGCGGTGGTGGTGGGGGCACAGCAGCACCAGGTTCCACAGTTTCGTGGGGCCGAGCGCCCACCACGGTTGGATGTGGTGGGCCTCGCAGTCCTCCGGCGGGTGCGTACAGCCGGGGAACACACAGCCTTTGTCGCGGGCCACGAGCGCGGCCCGGATTTCGGGGGTGACCAGCCGCTGCGGGGTGCCGACCTCCATCGGAACCCCTTTGCCGTTCATCACGACCGGCAGGATGTCGGCATCACAGGCCAGGCGGCGGAGTTCGGTGGCGGAGAGGTGCTCCCCGCACGACACCTGCGCCGTACCCAGACCGGTGCGCAACGTCTCCAACGACACCAGCACAGAGATCCGCGGACGATCACCACCGTTGCGGGGTGCATCACCGACCTTCGCGGCCCGGCGAACCAGAATCATCAACGCATCCGCCCGCATTTGCGCCCGGGTCGGCGGGACCGCATCCGTTTCGGTGACCGCTCGCCACAGCGCCGACTCGTGCGCTTTCAACAACGCGGCCAGTTCTTCCCCGTCAGCGAGCGGGAGCTTGCCGGCCAGGAGGTAGGAACCGTGATGATCCGGCGCCAACGACAGCCGCCGGTTCTTCTCGGCCTGCAGCCGTTCGGCCTCCAACCGCGCCGCTTCGACGGCGTCGGTGCCGTCGGGGTCAATGGTTTGACGCACGTGCAGGGACAGCATGCGCAGGTCGTCGGGGGCGAAGTCGGCGGCGAACCCCACCATCAGCTCTTGGGCCTGCTGCACCTCTTCGGCCGACAGGGTGTCGGGGAGGTCCTGCAGCCCGTTGAGGATGCCGCGGACCTGGCTGTCCGACAGCAACCCAGCACAGGCGGCGTCGGCGATCAGGCTGAACCGGCCGAACAGAATCGTGGCCTGCTTCACGATCCGGCGTGCCTCCCGGCTGCTGTGCCGATGCTGCCGGGTGAGGAAGGTAGCGGTGGAGCACAGGTGGGTTCGTTCGGCGGCTTCGCGCTGCTCGGTCTCGGCGATCACCTTCGCACGCGCTGCGGCGACCGCGGCGGCCATCGCGTCCGCACGGTCCAGCAACGCGAGGATTTGTTCGTCGGTGAGCAGTGCGAGGTTGTCGAGCTCGGGCAGCATCGACACCGCGGTGATCACCGTGGGGGTGTCGGCTGCTGTGCTCATGGTTCAAGTACATCAGTCGGGTCTGACAGTCCGACCCCGAAAACGGCCCGAAATGGCTGTGTGGGCAGAAAAGGTCGAAAAGTTTTGGCCACTCCAGCACAGCGTTTTACGAGGGGTGAGGGCCGTTCCCCTCGACACGCGGACCGCCGGCCTGGAAACTGGATGTGGGGCGCTGAGGTGGTGGAGGCGGAAAGGGCGTCGGGGCGTGGTCGGGCGTACCGAGCTGGAGACCCAATCGCGGCAGCACAAACCCAACCACCAGCGAGGTGGGCGGGACGCCCTTTCCGCCGCAACCACCGCACGCAACCACAGGAGGTGACCACAACCAACAGGCTTCGACAGGCTCAGCCAACGTGAGGGCTTCGACTGGCAAGCTCGGCTCAGCCCGCGTTACGGCGGGTGGCTGCGACAGCCTCAGCCACCGTTCTGACCGTTTGACAACGATTCCACGCAGAGCCGCGGCCAGCCCCTTCGCTGAGCCACCGGTTACGACTAGAGTCCGGAGGGTGAACTGGGATGTATACGAGGCCTGCCTCTTCGACCTGGACGGGGTGCTGACTCCGACCGCCGAGGTGCACATGCGCGCCTGGGCGGACATGTTCAGCGAGTTCCTGAACAGTCGCGGCGCAGAGCCCTACACCGACGCCGACTATTTCGACCACCTCGACGGCCGCCCCCGCTACGAGGGCGTCGCCGCACTGCTGCAGAGCCGCGACCTCGAGCTCCCGCAGGGCGACCCCAGCGACCCCATCGACGCCGAAACCGTGTGCGGGCTGGGAAATCGCAAGGACGCCGCCTTCAACGAGGTGCTCCAGCGCGAGGGGATCCAGCCCTATCCCGGCTCGGTACAACTGCTCGACGCCCTCGCCGAACGCGGCATCAGGTTCGCCGTCGTCTCCTCCTCCAAGAACGCCCGCCCCGTGCTCGAGGCGGCCGGCATCCTCGACCGCTTCCCGGTCATCGTCGACGGGCGGGTGGCCGCCGAGGAGGGCATTCCGGGCAAACCGGAACCGGACACCTTCACCGCCGCGGCCGAGCGGCTCGGCGTACCGGGCAAGAAGTCCGTCGTCTTCGAGGACGCCCTGTCCGGCGTACGCGCGGGCGCGGCCGGTGACTTCGGCCTCGTCGTTGGCGTCGACCGTGGTACCGGCGCCGACCGGCTGACCGAGGCCGGCGCCGACGTGGTGGTGACCGACCTGGCGGAGCTGATCGATGAGCGAGGCTGATCCGATGGGCGAAGCTGACCCGATGAGCGATGAGGGGACCACCGACACCGCCACCGCCCTCCCCGCCGAGGACGGCTCCCAGCGCAGATCGAGCGCCCCCGATCCGGGCCACGTCTACGCCGACCCCTGGAGCTTCGAACCACCCGCCGAGGCGCCCGACGGACCGAGCGACGCCCCGCCCGAGGCCGAGGACCCGATGGACCGCACCCGGTTCCCGATCGACGAGTGGCGCCTGGTCGAGACCGACCACGACCCGAAGGATCTGGGTACCACCGAAACCCTGTTCGCGGTCGGCAACGGCTATCTCGGCATGCGCGGCAACCCCGAGGAGGGCAGGGACGCGCACACCCACGGCACCTACGTGAACGGTTTCCACGAGGTGTGGCAGATCCGGCATGCCGAGGACGCGCACGGGTTCGCCCGGGTCGGCCAGACGATCGTCAACGTCCCCGACACCAAGGTGATCAAGGTCTACGTCGACGACGAACCGCTCACCCTCGACGTGGCCGACCTCGACGAATATGAACGCACACTGGATTTCAGCTCCGGCGTGCTGCGCCGCAAGGTGATCTGGCGCACCTCCGCCGGCAAGCGGGTGCAGATCAACACCACCCGCATGGTCTCCTTCGCCCAGCGGCACCTGGCGATCATGACCATGGACGTGACCATGCTCGAGGGGGACGCTCCGATCGTCATCTCCTCCCAGGTGCTGAACCGTCAGGACGGCCACGACGACTACAGCGCGGCCCCGGTGCACAACGATCCGCGCAAGCAGGAGACCCTGGACCGGCGCATCCTCGACCCCATCACCCAGTGGTGCGGCGACGGTCGGATCATGCTCGGCTATCGCGCGCACGAGTCCCGGATGACCCTGGCCGTCGGCGTCGACCACTCCCTGTTCACCGACAACCATTACTCAGAACAGGTTTCGGCCGATCCGGACTCCGGCAAGATGGTGTATCGGATCAACGCCCAGCAGAGCGTACCCATCCATCTGGAGAAGCTGGTCGCCTATCACTCGTCGCGTTCGGTCCCGGTCCGCGAGCTGATCGACCGCTGCCGGCGTACCCTCGATCGCGCCCGTGAGCAGGGGGTCGAGTCGGTGCACGACGACCAGCTCGCCTGGCTCGCCGACTTCTGGAAGAACGCCGACGTCGAGCTGCCGGGCCAGCCGGCCCTGCAGCAGGCCGTGCGCTGGAACCTGTTCCAGGTCGCCCAGGCGACCGCGCGCGCGGAGGCGTACGGTGTCGCCGCCAAGGGGGTGAGTGGTCCGGGATATTCCGGGCATTACTTCTGGGACACAGAAATCTACGTCCTGCCGTTCCTCACCTACACCCTCCCGCAGGCGGCTCGCTGCGCGCTGCGCTTCCGCTACACGATGCTGGAGGCCGCCCGGAAGCGCGCGGCCGAGATGGCTCAGCTGGGCGCGCTGTTCCCGTGGCGGACGATCAACGGTGAGGAGGCCTCGGCCTACTATGCCGCCGGTACCGCGCAATATCACATCGACGCCGACATCGCGTACGCCCTGGTGAAGTATGTCAACGCAACCGGTGACATCGACTTCCTGCTGCACGAGGGGGTCGAGATCCTGGTCGAGACCGCGCGGCTGTGGGCCGACCTCGGCTTCTGGAGAACCAACGGTGACAAGGAATTCCACATCCACTCGGTGACCGGCCCCGACGAATACACCACCGTGGTCAACGACAACCTGTTCACGAACGTGATGGCCCGGTTCAACCTGGCCCGAGCGGCCGAGACGGTCAACGAGCTGCGCGTCCGCAACCCCGACGCGTACGCCCGGGTGGCGAAGCGGCTCGACCTGCAGGAGCGCGAGGTCGACGAGTGGGCGCGCTGCGCCGCCGCCATGTACGTCCCCTACGACCACGAGGTCGGCGTGCACCCGCAGGACATGCACTTCCTCGAGCGCGAGGTGTGGGACCTGTCGAACACTCCGGCCGACAAGCGCCCGCTGATGCTGCACTATCACCCGCTGGTGCTTTATCGCTTCCAGGTGCTCAAGCAGGCCGACGTGGTGCTGGCGATGTTCCTGCTCGGCGACGACTTCACCCCCGAGGAGAAGCGGGCCAACTTCGAATACTACGACCCGATCACCACGGGCGACTCGACGCTGTCGGCGGTGGTGCAGTCGATCATGGCCGCGCAGACCGGTTATCACGACCTGGCGCTGCGCTATTTCTATGCCGGGTTGTTCGTCGACCTGGCCGACCGCCACGGCAACACCTCCGACGGCGTGCACGTGGCCTCGGCCGGGGGCGTCTGGTCGGCGCTGGTATACGGCTTCGCCGGCATGCACGACAACGACGCCAAGCTGTGCTTCCAGCCGCGGCTGCCGGAATCCTGGCCGGAGCTACGGTTCCGCCTGCACTGGCGGGACACCCGCCTGCTGGTCACGCTGCGCAACGACCAGATGCGCTTCGAGGTGGTCTCCGGTCCGGGGATCCGGGTCCAGGTGGGAGCCGAGCAGTTCGACCTCGACCCTTCCGAACCCACCACGGTGCCGCTCTCCGGTCAGGGAGAGCGGCGCCGTGGCGAGATCGTGCAGTGGCCGCTGAAGGGGGGCTACCGCGAGGACGGCAGCCTGATCACCGCCTCGGTGCCCCGCTCCCGCGACGGCTGAGCCGTCCTTACTCGGTGACGCCCGAGGTGCCGGCGGCCTTGTTCGCCGCCGCGCCCTTGGCCGGGGCCTTCTTGGCGGGAGCCTTCTTCGCCGGGGTCTTCTTGGTCGCGGTCGTCGTCTGCTTGTCGGCCGGCCGGGCCGGGGACTTCTTCGCGGCGCGCTTGGCGGCCGGCTTGGTGCGCGCGGTGGCGTCGGCCAGATCGTCCACGTCGGCGACGAAGTCGTCGGTCAGCTTGTCAGCGGTTTTCGCGGTACGCCGCGCGCCGCGGCGGGCGGTCCCGGCGGCCTGCTGGCGCACCTCGGCGATCCGGTTCTCTCCGCGGACGGCCATCTCGTCGAAGCTGAGGTTGAGCTCCTTGAGCAGCTCCTCCAGCTGGCTCTGTACCTGATCGGGCAGGTTGCGCGCCATCTCGGGAGCCTGGTCGAGGAGGCCCTGGGCACGGTTCGGCGCCTCGCGCAGCAGCTCGGCGGCCTGGTCCAGCTGCTCCTTGCGCTTCGCCCGCCGGTTGCGCGCCTCGGCCTGCTTGGTCTCGGCGTACTCCATCACCCGCTCGGCGAGCACGTCGGTGAGGCCGGCCGCCACATAGAGCGCCTTGAGGCTGGTCTCCACCAACGGGGTTTCCTTGGGCTTGTTCATGCTGTCTTCTCCTTACGTTGTGAGGATCGTGGGGTCTGGGTGGGCAGGGTCGAGGCGGTGTGCTGGTGCACGAAGGCCGCATACACCTCCAGCAGCGCCTGCTTCTGACGCTCGCTGATGGCCGTGTCGGAGAGCACCGCTCGCGTCACGTCGGTGGTGCCGTCGTCGTCGGGGCTGAGGATCCCGGCGCGGACATAGAGCGACTCGGCGGACACCCGCAGCGCCTTCGCGAGCTGCTGCAGCACCTCTGCCGACGGCCGCCGCAGGCCACGCTCGATCTGACTCAGATAGGGGTTGGACACCCCGGCCAGCTCGGCGAGCTGACGCATCGACAGCGACGCGTTGCGCCGCTGCTCCGCGATGAACTCGCCGAGGGATTCCCCCCAGCTGTTCGTCACGGTCGATGACTTCCGGGCCATACTCCCATTGTGCTAGCTGCGGCTAGCGTTTTGCAAACTCTTGCAAGCGAACCTCCGCGTTCCCTGAGGGAGTCGCCCGTGAGCGGCCCGCACAACTCCGGTCGCATGGATTGAGGCCGACGGCAGGACGCGGGTCTGCGCGGCACCGCCCATCAAGACACCGGAGTTGTGCGGTGCGGGTCAGTGGGACCGGCGTCCGCGCAGCTCATCGAGCTGCCGACGCTCGCGCTTGGTGGGCCGGCCCGCCCCGGGGTCGCGGATGATCGGCGCCGGAGCGAGCTCACGCGGCAACCGTGGGGGTGACTGGTCGGCGTACGCCTCGACCGCGAGCGGGGCGCCCACGCGGGTGGACAGCAGTTTGCGCACCTCGAGGATCCGGTCGAATCCCTGCACCCGCAGGCGTACCTCGTCTCCCACCCGCACTGGGGTGGACGCCTTGGCAGGACGCCCGTTGACCCGCACGTGACCGGCGCGAGCGGCCGCAGTGGCCAAGGAGCGGCTGCGCAGCTGGCGTACCGTCCACAGCCAGGTGTCCACGCGCACGCTCTCCATCCGGCAAGCGTAGCCTTCGGCATCCCAGACGTGGCGTTCCCCTTCGACTCCTCGTTCCTCGCTCGCGCAGGGAACGTGAACGGGCCCCCGACCGAGGTCGAGGGCCCGTCCGAGGATCAGCGTCGGCTCACCAATAGACGACGACCTTGTCACCGCGTCGGACCTGGGTGTCGAACAGCCACTGGATCCCGTTCCAGTCGCGGATGTTCACACACCCGTGCGAGGCGCCGGCATAGCCACGAGCCGCGAAGTCATAGGAGTAGTGCACCGCCTGCCCGCCGGAGAAGTACATCGCGAACGGCATCGGGGTGTTCCCGTAGAGATAGCTGATCTCGTCGCGCACCATCGAGAACACCGAGAACTCGCCCTCGCGGGTCGGGGTGGCCGCGGCGCCGAAGCGGGCGTCCATCTCACGAACGACCTGGCCGTTGATCATCCAGCGCAGCTTGCGATCGGCCTTCGAGATGCACATCACCCGTCCGGTCATGCACCGGGCGTCGACCTTGGGGCCGGGCCAGACGATGCGGAACGTGTTGTTCACGAACTCGATCCGGGCGAATTCGAAGTCCTGCGACCAGCCACCGGGGATCGGCAGCTCGTCACCGATCGGGGCGCCCATCCGGCCACCCTCATAGCCCTGCCGGCCATATTCCTGCAGGATCGCGCCGCGGACGGCGTACGCCCCGGTGCGCGGGGTGTAGACGACGAGGCCGTTGCGGAAGTTCTGCACCCGTGCCTGGCGGGCGCCGGCGTACTCACCGCTCACCGGTGCGCCCAGCGGACCGCCCTCATAACCCATGTCGGCGAACGTCATCCAGATGGCGCCGTAGACGCCGCGGGCGCCGCCGCCGGGGGTGAACACGATCTGGCCGCGCTGGAAGTTCTGCACCCGAGCACCGCCCGCGCCGTTGTATTCCGGGCTGATCGGAAGACCCAGCGGGCCACCCTCGAACCGCAGCGCGCCGTATTCGCCGCGGATCGCGCCATAGACCGCGTGCGCGCCGGTGCCGGGGGACCAGAAGATCATGCCGTGCTGGAAATTCTGGATCCGGGTCCCGGGCACACCGGGATATTCGGGGCCGACCGGGGCGCCCAGCGGGCCACCCTCGAAGCCCATCGCGGCGTAGGTGTTCATGATCGCCCCGAACACGGCGTGGGCGCCGGTGCCGGGGGTGAACACGATCTGGCCGTGCTGGAAGTTCTGCACGCGGGCTCCGTTGGCGCCGGCATATTCGGCGCTGGTCGGTACGCCGATCGGACCGGTCTCGAACCCGTTGGCGGCGAACGCGCCCAGGATCGCGCCATAGACCGGCTGCGCGCCGGACTCGGGGGTGAACACGACGATGCCGTGCTGGTAGTTCTGCACCTTGGCGCCGCCGGCGCCAACGTATTCACCGCTGGTCGGGGCGCCGAGCGCGCCGCCCTCATAACCGGTGGCGGCGAACGCGCCGATGATCGCGCCATAGACGGCGTGGGCGCCGGTCTCCGGTTTCCAGACGATCAGGCCGCCCTCGAAATTCTGAACCTGGGCACCGGATGCGCCGGGATACTCGTCGCTGACCGGGCGGCCGAGGATGCCGCCCTCCCAGGCGTGCACGCCGTATTCGTCGAGGATGCGCCCGCGCACGGCCTGCACCCGGCCGGTGTCCTTGGCGTACACGATGACACCGTTGGTGAACCGGCCGATGATGGTGTTGTTCTGGCCGTTGAACTCATCACCCAGCGGCAGGCCCATCACCGACTCATAACCGAGCTGGGCGAACTTCTGATAGATCGCGCCCTTCACCGCCGCGGCACCGGTGCCGGGGCTCCAGAGGATGGTGCCGCCGGCGAACCCGTTCACCTTGGCGTCGGCGACCGCGCCCGAGTTCATCTCGTTGGTGGTCGGCAGGCCGAGGGCCGAGCCGGCGCCGCCGAGCTCGTCGTACTTCTTCTTGATCATCCCGCGCACGTAGTGGGCGCCGGTCGCCGAGGAGTAGTAGATGTCGCCGCTGGCGTACGCCTGCTTGACGCCGCCGGGGACGGCGGTCTCGGCGCCGACGGGTGCGCCGAGCCAGCCCGCGGCGCCGCCCTGGGCGGTCCACAGGGCCACGATCTGCGGGGTCACGGTGACCGGACTGGCGGTCGCGGTCGGACTCGGCGCCCCGGTCGGGGACGCCGGGCTGGCCGTCGCCCGCGGGGTCGGGGCGGCGGTCGGCCGGGCCGACGGGGACGCGCTGGCGCTGGCGGAGGGGGTTGTGCCGGGGGTGGGTGCTGCCACGGCGAGGTTGGGCAGGGTCAGCGCGAACGCTGCGACTGCCACCCCCACCGCGGTCGAAACGACTGGCTTCATCTGTCGTCCTCGTCATCGATCCGTCGTGGTGTCCCGGGTGGGGAAGGGAGACCCGGCGCGCCATGAACCGCCGACGAATCAGACCCCGACGCCCATGAACACGCTTAACGTACGTCCCGGCGGCGCCATCGCCTAATCCCTGTCCATTCTTGGTACGCCACATCTCCCCTTGTCAGGGGGCATTTCAGCACACCCGGACAGGCAGGTCACGGAAAAGTAACAGTTGTCGACACGGCCCTGCCGGGCGTACGCCTCAGCCGTTCTTGGCGCGGTTGCGCGACTTGGCCCGCTCGTTGGCGGTGAGCTGCACCTTGCGGATCCGCACCGCGTTCGGGGTGACCTCCAGGCACTCGTCCTCGCGGCAGAACTCCAACGCCTGCTCCATGTTCAGCAGCTTGGGCGGGATCAGCCGCTCCAGTTCGTCGCCGGTGGAGGAGCGCACGTTGGTCAGCTTCTTCTCCTTGGTTGGGTTGACGTCCATGTCGTCGGGGCGGGAGTTCTCGCCGACGATCATCCCCTCATAGACGTCGGTGCCCGGCCCGCAGAACATGGTGCCGCGCTCCTGCAGGTTGAACAGCGCATAGCTGGTCACCACACCCCGCCGGTCGGCGACCAACGACCCGGTCGGCCTGGTGCGCAGCTCGCCGGCCCACGGCTCATAGGACTCGAACACGTGGTGCATCAGCCCGGTGCCGCGGGTCTCGGTGAGGAACTCGGTGCGGAACCCGATCAGCCCGCGCGCCGGCACGATGTATTCCATCCGCACCCAGCCGGTGCCGTGGTTCACCATCTGTTCCAGCCGAGACTTGCGGGTGCCGAGCAGCTGGGTGACGGTGCCGACGAAGTCCTCCGGCACGTCGATGGTCAGCCGCTCCACCGGCTCGTGCAGCTTGCCGTCGATGGTGCGGGTGACCACCTGCGGCTTGCCGACGGTCAGCTCATAGGACTCCCGGCGCATCATCTCCACCAGGATCGCCAGCTGCAGCTCGCCGCGGCCCTGCACCTCCCACGTGTCGGGGCGCTCGGTGTTGTTCACCCGGATCGACACGTTGCCGATCAGCTCGGTGTCCAGGCGCGCCTTGACCAGGCGGGCGGTCAGGTTCTTGCCCGCCTTGCCGGCGAGCGGGGAGGTGTTGATGCCGATCGTCATCGAGATCGACGGTTCGTCGACGGTGATCAGCGGCAGCGGCTTGGGGTCCTCGGGGTCGGACAGCGTCTCGCCGATGGTGATCTCGGGGATGCCGGCGATCGCCACGATGTCGCCCGGTCCGGCCGAGTCGGCGGGCTTGCGCTCCAGCGCCTCGGTCATCAGCAGCTCGGACAGCTTGACGGTCTGCACGGTGCCGTCCTGCTTGCACCACGCCACCGCCTGCCCGCGCTTCAACTCGCCGGCGATGATCCGGCATAGCGCGAGCCGGCCCAGGTAGGGGGAGGCGTCCAGGTTGGTGACGTGCGCCTGCAGGGTGGCCCCCTCGGTGTAGGTCGGGGCGGGCACGTGCTTCATGATCGTCTCGAAAAGCGGCTCGAGGTCCTCGGAGTCGGGCATCCCACCGTCGGCGGGGCGTTCCAGCGAGGCCCGCCCGGCCTTCGCGGAGGCGTACACCACCGGGAAGTCGAGCACGTCGGCGTCGGCCGCGTCGTCGGCGAGGTCCATGAACAGATCCTCGGTCTCGGAGACGACCTCGGCGATCCGGGCGTCGGAGCGGTCCACCTTGTTGACCACCACGATGATCGGCAGCCGCTTCTGCAGCGCCTTGCGCAGCACGAACCGGGTCTGCGGCAGCGGCCCCTCGGAGGCGTCCACCAGCAGCACCACGCCGTCGACCATCTCGAGCCCGCGCTCCACCTCGCCGCCGAAGTCGGCGTGGCCGGGGGTGTCGATGATGTTGATGGTCACCTCGGTGCCGTCGATGACGTGCTTCACCGCGGTGTTCTTGGCGAGGATGGTGATCCCCTTCTCCCGCTCCAGGTCCATCGAGTCCATCACCCGGTTGTCGACGTCGGAGCCCTCCCGGAACGCCCCGGACTGCCACAGCATGGCGTCCACGAGGGTGGTCTTGCCGTGATCGACGTGGGCCACGATGGCGACATTGCGCAGGTCGGCGCGAGTGGGCATGTTGCTCTTTCCGTTTGGTGCGGGTGACTCAGGGAGTCTAGGGGACACCTCCCACGTTCCCCGAGTAACGGAACCGGGCGGAGGCCGGTGCAGTGTGTCGAGGGATCACCTTCCCCGGCAGCGCGCGCAGATTGCCCGCGCTCACCTTGGCCAGTCCGACACCGGAGGCGAGCACGTACGCCGCATCGGTCTGCCGCGGCGGATCCACGGTCGGGAACCCCAACCAATAGAGACACCCGCCGAACCACACCAAAGCTCAGCACGCCCCCGGCGACGAGCACGCGACGCACGGTCCGGGGCCGGGGCAGGGCAAGACGCACGATTTCGTCGATACCCGGACGCCCGACCGGAACCACTCATCAGCGGGGCGAGCGACCCGCCCGATCCCTACCCTGAACGCGTGGGACACCCTCTGGTGCGGCGACGTCCCCTCCACCGCCGCCGAGCTGAGAACCCCGCGTACACACGGTTTCGCGTTGGTCGCCGACCGTGTCGTGCACCGCGCCCAGCCGCCCATCACGGCCGCCGACCTGGCCCGCGTCGAGGAGCTGATCGGCGCCCCGGTGCCCGACCAGCTCGCCGAGTTGTGGCGGTTCACTGCGGGCGGTGAGCTCGACCATGAGCTTTGGGTCCCGCGCGACGGCAACGTGGAATGCGTCTCCTGGACCGGCCTGTTCTACGTCGGCGCCGAGGGCTACTACGACCTGATCGACTGGCTCGACGACCAGCGCGAGCTCACCACCGAGGAGGTCGCCGAGCTCGGCATCGACTGGGACGGTGCGATGCCCGCGGTCCCGTTCGGCGGGTTCGAATATCCCGACCGGTTGTTCGTCGACCGCGGCAGCGGCGAGGAGATCGTGTGACGGGAGGCCACCCCGGGCTGGACCAGCGGACCGCACGAGCGTACCCAGCGGGTGCTCGCCCCACACCTCCCGGCGGCGTTCCGGATGCTCTGCTGGATCGACGCCCCCGCAATCCGGTGCAGCAGTACGCCTCCGGCGGCGACCTGGTGCGCGAGATCACCGACGCCGCCCTGCCCGGCGACCTCGCGCAGCGGTTGATCGACTTTGCCTGCCGCGCGCTGATCGACTGGCGCAGCCAGCTCGGCCTCCCGGTGCTCGACCCGATCAGCTGGCACGCCGCGACCAACCACGCCCGCGCCACCGATGAGGTGGTGCGCACCCTGATCGCCCACGGCGCCCGCGTCGACCGGCAGAGCCTGGCGCACCTGGCGAGCAACAACGGCAACGAGCTGGCCGATCTGGCGCAGCGCCTCGACGGCACGATCGACAACCGGGGTGCGCTGGGCGGCGGCGCTGGTGCTGCTCGACGTACTGGAGGAGGCGCTCGGCTCGGCCCGACGCAACAACCCCGGCGGCGACCACGCACTGTTGCGGGGCCGGATCGCGCGCACCCGGGCGTACGCAAAGCAAAAGGGCGGCCTGTGGCGCTGGTGACCAGCGGTTGGTCCGCCTGAGCGGAACTTCCCGCCCGATCCGACCACCAGCGTGAACCCCGGACCGACAGACTTGGGACCGCGCGATCAGAAGGGTGGCCGATGGGCAAGGGCAAGGCGCTGAAGGGGTTCGTGAAACCCCTGGTCGACGACCTGTTGCGGACCCCGGCACGGGCCGGCGGGCGGACCGGACGCGAGGTGCTCGACGGCACGCTGGCCAGCCAGCGTGCGGCCCGGCGCCGGCTGGAACGGGTGCACAACGCCAACCGGCTCGACGACTTGGCGCGCCGACGCGGGCTGAACAATCGGCACGACCTGCCGCGCGCCCCCGAGCGGCACACGATCGACGGCCGCAGCTCGATCGACCGGGCCCGCCGCAACGGCGCCCCCGAGAGCGAGGTGCGGCTGCAGCGCGACGCCTATCAGGAGGGGATGAACGCCCAGACGGTCAACGAAACCCTGCACCGGTTGAACAACAAGCCGTCGCGACCCAGCAGCAGGCAGATCCGCAACGACGCCCGCGACCGTCTCGCCCGGCGCGGTGAGCGGGACCTGATCCGGGAGGGCTATTCACCGGCCGAGGCCCGGGAGATGGCCCGGCACTACGCCGACGAGACGTTCCCGACCGGCGGCAAGAACCCCGAGCAGGTCACCCACAACCCGGACATGCACCTGGGCGGCAACCCGCACGCGACCACCACCGGTGACGGCCGGGTGAACAACGCGTTCGGCGAGATGGGTCCGCGGGTGCGGCCGGATTATGAGCAGTACCTTAGGCGCCAGCAGGCGGCCGGCCACGGCGACAGCCTGGTCAACGTGGAGGTGATCGTCTGATGGTGTCGGAGCACGTCGAGCTGTTCCTGAACGACTTCCCGGGCGTGATCGACGGACCGTCGGCCGGCCCCGAGCTGGAGCGCGATTTCGCGCAACGGCTGCCGCGGACGATCCTCGATTTCATGATCAGCCACGGGTTCAGCGGGTTTGGCCGGGGACTGTTCTGGCTGGTGGATCCGGCGCGTTGGCAGCCCACGTTGGAGATGCTGCTCGAGACGGCCGAACTGCCGCAGCCGGTGGGGGAGTTGACGGCGTTCGGGCGGACGGCCTTCGGTGACGTGTACGCCTGGTCGCAGCAGACCGGGGTGGTCACCGTCAGCCCGGCGACCGGCAACGTGTTCGTCGACGACACCTCCGACGAGCTGCCCGAGGACGCCGAGCTGGTCGCCGGATCGTTCTTCTCCATCGCCCGGCCGGACTCGTTCGACCTCGAGGACGAGGACGGGGACTGGCTGTTCGACCGGGCCCGAGCGGAGCTCGGTGAGTTGAGCCCCAGCGAGACGTACGGCTTCTTCCCGCCGCTGCGGCTCGGCGGGCCGGCCCGGCTGGAGAACCTGCAGCGGGTGGACGTGCTCGCGCACCTGGTCATCCTCACCGAGGGGTGAGTGGGGTGGCCGGTGAACCTAAGGGCACAAGGCGGCCAACTCGTTCCTGAAGTCAGCCGGGAAGGTCGGGTCGGTCCGGGCCTCGCAGAATCGCCCGTTCCGGAAGCCGGCGGCGCCATAAACCCAGTCGCCGTCAACCCGGTGGGCGAATCCGAGGCCGTTGCTGCTCGTCGCTCCCGTCGTGTGCGCGCTGGCGGCGAGCTCGACGCGTGCCCATGACGGGTCAACTCTCGAGCACCGCGTTCCCCGAATCACAACCTCGGGGTTACCGAGGCCTTGCCTGAAGAGCTCGACAGGCACGGAACACGTCCCGCCGGCTGTCGGTGAGACAGAACGATAAGGAACGAGTTGTCCGTCCTCCACGCACTCCGCGCCCGTGAAACCTGTGGGGATGGCTGAGACCCCTGACCGCCGCAGCTCAGCACACTCTGGGTCACCCATTCCAGCCCAAGCGACCTTCCAGCGCCCGTCGGTCTTGGCCCACAGGAAGGCGTAACCGTCGAAGCAGAGTGACACCGATCCTGACACCAGGTCGTAGGCCCGCATCTTGTCCAAGGACATGACAGGTTTTCTCCCCGACGCGCACGCGGTGGTGGAATCGCGACGGAACTGCTCTGCTGCGAAAGTTGCCAGGTCAGGAGGCAGCAGCGCCCCCGCCTCGGCGACCGAGCGGACCTCTCGCGGGCTCGGTGAGAAGACTTCTCCCTTGGAATGTGTGCCCGTTCGCTCGAGCTTGATCGTGAACTGCCGCAGATTGGGATCGAGGCCGGTTATCGCTCCGATAACCGTCCCACTGAAGAGTGCGGGCGCTGCCGTGATGATGCCAAGGATCACAGCCGCGGGACCTCGTGCCCCCTGACCCACCATGTTGAGGATGACAGGACCCCCGCAGGTGAAAAAGCTGATGGTGATCTTGGCAGCCGATTCGGGGGTCAGCCCGCGTTGCAGGCTCTCGGCGGCCTGCGCGACGTCTGTCCAGCATGCGAGGCGCTCAAAATCCTGAGCCAGCTTCGAAATGTTGCCCACGTATTCCGGCAGCTTGGCTCCGATGGCGTCGCCCACCACTTGGATGACAGCTCCCAGAACCATGAGGAGCAGAGCTTCTGGAGCTTGCGTGAACGCAAGCTCCAGGGACGTGGTGGCGCTTTGGGCGGGCCACCCGACGACCTTCACGCCCGGCCCCATGATGACAGCACCTTCTCCCGGAGCGAACGCCTGACCTGCGGCAACCGCTATGGCAGCGGGCAGATTCATGCCGCCGTCGCCCTGGATGTTGAGTGAAGCGCTGCCGGCTGGGCGCGGCTTGACCGTGAAGGTGACTGGAGTGTTGGGGGTGATGCTCAGTCCGATCCGGTCGCCGTCCTGCTGAACACAGGCCCATGCCTGGGCGGCGGAAATGACGCTGAACCGGATGCCTTCCCTGCTCACCGGCTTGTCCACGCAAGCAGGTCGGGCGCTCTCGATCTTTGTGGTCTGGAGAACGTAGTCACGGGCTTTTTGACCGACGGATCGCCAGTCGATTCGGATGAAGCTGAACAGGCTCAGATGAGGCAACTGCGCGTTGAACGTTTGAGTGGCCGCGTCATAGTGCCCGGGCACGAGGTCCCTTGTTCCATCCTCAGAAATGGCGAGAAGGAAAAGCGCCTTGTCGGGATCTTCATCGGGTGCGAGCCCGAGTTCGGCTCGAGGCGCCTTGAGCTTGATCGGCATAGGGACGGCGGGCTGATGCCCGCCAAGGGTGACCTTGATGGCCGGTCCGATGCTCTTCACCGAGTCGTTTGCGACTGCAGGTGCAGGGGCTTGCTCAACGACAGCCGGGGTACCTGGCGGGGCGACACCAGCTGGCACGGTCACGGTGAAGTCACCGCTCCGCAACTCGTGAGCAACCTGATCCACAGTTGTCCGGGACTGGGCAGACTCGCCTGGCTGCGGGCTTACGTGGCAGGAAGCCAAGGAGACGGTCATCGCCACCGCGACGAGCAAGGCCACGCACCGATACCACATGCTCCGAGCATGGCAGATCTCGGCAGCGGCGGTTGCCAGATCGATCACATTCGGCTGGTTCCCCGGCCCGATGGTTCATGAACCTGCTTTTGCGCGGAGTTCGACCGGCAGGCGGAGTCGACTCGGCGGGTGCCTTGGCGATTTTCGGGAAGCCGGGAACGGGGGAGGTGAGCGGTGGTGTACTTCTGACGGGAAAGGCGACCTGCGATCGGTATGAGCCTGGACAGACAAACTGTTACAGGGCCCCAAATCTAGGTGGCCGGGGGCCTGTGGATGATAGGCTGCGCCACCTGGAATCTCAACGTAGATCCGCGACGCCCGCCAACGAAATGACGACGATCGATTTCTTTCATGGCAGAATTTCCATTGCCTGTGCCCCGAGTGCCTCGCGGTTTGCCGCTCACAGTGCCTCCTGGTCCTCATTGAGGCTTTGAAACCTAGGGCGGGCCCAGACGCACAGCCAGCATGGACCACTCTGGGGATCAAGGTGGCCGACTCCGCGCAAACTGGTCAATTCCGAGCCGGGAACGACAGACGGGTGAACCGCACTGGGTTCTTTGGAGGCTCTGGTGTGCCCCGGCTTCCGTGTAGTCGAGATTCTTGGGATTCTCATGCCACGGTGATGTGGTTGCGTTCGAACTCTATCGGCGTGAGCCATCCGAGCTGGCTGTGCCGACGTCGCCGGTTGTGC
>NZ_NMVQ01000010.1 GCF_002250625.1 Enemella dayhoffiae
GACAAGATGGACGATGAGGTGGAAGCCCGCGCTGAACGCCTTCGCCATCACCTTCGCAGACCGCATGCCAGCCGCCGAGGACCGCTGACATGGAAACCGCCACTTACACCGTTCGTCGGACAGTCCCACGCCGATCCCCATGCCTGCACTTGATGAGCAGCGGCGGATCGCGGACTTCCTCGACGACCGCGTCGCCCGGATCGAGCAGATCATCGCCGCCCGCCAACAGCAAGTAGAACTGGCCGAGTTGGGGCGTTTGGCTAATCTGGATGCCGTGGTCCGGGGCTCGGCCCCGACACAGCGAATCTCACGTGTGGTGGCCTTGGGTGCCGTTGGCGTTGTCGTGAACCCCTCGACCTATTTCGAGGACGAGGGCGTGCCGTTCGTACATGGCTACAACGTGCGCGATGGCTATCTTGATCTCACGGAGGTCAAGCACATGAGCCAAACGTCTTCGAACGCTTTGAGCAGGTCTCAGCTAAGGGCGGGCGATGTCCTCGTTGTTCGGGCTGGGTTCCCTGGTAGGGCTGCTGTCGTTCCTCCCGAATTGGCAGGTGGGAACTGCGCATCAGTGCTCCTTCTCCGCCCTGGTGACGACCTGCAGCCGGAGTGGCTCGCCGCTTTCTTCAACTCTCCTCTGGGGAAGCAGGACGTCGACAGTGTCCAGTACGGAGCAGCGCAGGGCGTCATCAATCTGTCCGATGTCATGAGTTTCGAGCTCCCCCTCCCTCCGCTAGATGACCAGCGGAAGGCGTTGGCCGCATACGAGCGCACAGACAACGCCTGGCGCCAAGGCCAAGCGTGCGCTGAGCGACAGATTTCCGTCCTGCAGGAGTACAAGCAGTCCCTCATCACGGCTGCGGTGACGGGTGAGTTCGACGTCACCAGTGCAGCCCCGATCCCGGAGTGAGTCATGTCGGTCACCACTGAGCACACCTTCGAGGGCAACATCGAGGCCCACCTGCTGTCCCACGGCTGGACTAAGGTCTCCCCCGCTGGCTACGACCGGAAGCTGGGCCTGTTCCCCGACGAGGTGGTCGGGTTCGTGCAGGCGACTCAGCCGAAGGCGTGGGCGAACCTGGTCCGCCGCCATGGCGGCGAGGAGGCGGCGCGGGTGAAGTTCCTGGCACGGGTCGCGGCTGAGCTGGACCACCGGGGCACCGTCTCCGTGCTGCGCGGCACGGTGAAGGACCTGGGTGTCGATGTCCGGCTGTGCTACTTCAAGCCCGCGTCCGGGCTGAACGCCGACCAGACCAAGCGCTACGCAGCGAATCGGCTGGCGGTGGTGCGGCAGTTGCACCATTCGGAGTCGCGGCCGATGGACTCGTTGGACATGACGCTGGTGGTCAACGGCATCCCGATGGCGACGGCTGAGTTGAAAAACACGCTCACCGGGCAGAACGTCGAGAACGCCCGCGAGCAGTACCGCACCGACCGCAACCCGGCCGACCTGATCTTCGCCAAGCGCTCGCTGGTGCACTTCGCCGTAGATCCGCACCACGTGTCGATGACCACAAAACTGGCCGGGCAGCAGACCCGCTTCTTGCCTTTCGACCAGGGGTCCGCTGGCGCGGGCCAGCCCGGCACCGCGGGCAACCCCGCCGCCGATGCGGACGGGTATCAGACGTCGTACCTGTGGGAGCAGGTGTGGCAGCGCGACAATTGGCTCGACATCCTGGGCAACTTCGTCCACGACAACGAGGGCACGATCCTGTTCCCCCGCTTCCACCAGTGGCACGCGGTGCGCTGCATCCTCGACGCCACCCGGCGTGACGGCGCCGGGGTGGACCGGCTGATCCAGCACTCGGCCGGGTCGGGCAAGAGCAACACCATCGCCTGGTCGGCCCACCAGCTGTCCCGGCTGCACGACGACGCGGACGCGCCGATCTTCGACAAGGTCGTGGTGATCACCGACCGCAAGGTGCTTGACCAGCAGCTGCAGGCCACCGTGGCCGGCTTCGACCACACCCCGGGCACCATCGTGCGGGTCGACAAGAACTCCGCCCAGCTCAAGGAAGCGCTGGAGGGCAACGCCGCCCGCATCATCATCACCACGCTGCAGAAGTTCCCCGTCGTGGTGAAGGCCGCCGCCGAGGAAGCCGAACGCGGTGAGGGCAAGGACGTCGCCGGCCGGCACTTCGCCGTCATCGTCGACGAGGCCCACTCCTCCACGTCCGGTGAGGGTGTCAAGGAACTCAAGAAGGTGCTCGGCGGCCCCGAAGCCCTGCTCGCCGCCGCCGAGCAAGCGGAGAACGCCGCCGAGGAAGCCGCCGACGCGGCCGACGTGATCATCGAGTCCGCGGCCTACCGGGGCAAGCAGAAGAACCTGTCCTTCTTCGCGTTCACCGCCACCCCCAAGCCCAAGACGCTGGAGCTGTTCGGCGAGAAGGGCGACGACGATCAGTACCACCCCTTCCACGTGTACTCGATGCGGCAGGCCATCGCCGAGGGCTTCATCCTCGACGTGCTGCGCAACTACACCACCTACGACGTCTACTACCGCCTCGCCAACGTCGAGGGTGCGATGGACCCGGACGTGGAGGCCCGCAAGGGCAAGGCCGCCCTGGCCCGGTTCGCGTCGCTGCACCCCTACGAGCTGGACGCGAAGGCCGAGGTGATCGTGGAGCACTTCCGGCAGAAGACCGCCGCCAGGATCAACGGTCATGCCAAGGCGATGGTCGTCACCCGGTCGCGGCTGCATGCGGTGAAGACCCATGAGGCGATCACCCGGTACATCGAGCGGAAGGGCTACGACAAGGGCGCCCATCCGATCCAGGCGCTGGTGGCGTTCAGTGGGTCGGTGCCCGACCCGGACCTGCCCGAGAAGGAATGGACCGAGGCCGAAATCAACGGCTTCCCCGAGGGCCAGCTGCCCAAGAAGTTCCACGGCGACGACTACCAGGTGCTCGTGGTTGCGGAGAAGTACCAGACCGGCTTCGACGAGCCGCTGCTGCACACCATGTACGTCGACAAGAAGCTCTCCGGTGTGAAGGCCGTCCAGACCTTGAGCCGGTTGAACCGGACAACGCCGGGCAAGGAGGACACCTTCGTGCTCGACTTCGCCAACACCGCCGAGGAGATAGAGCAGGCCTTCCAACAGTTCTACGAGGTGTCGCTGGCCACCCCCACCGATCCCAACGTGCTCTACAACCTGTCCACCGACCTACGGGCCGCGCAGGTACTGTCCGAACCCGAAATGGACGCCTCCGTCGCTGCGCTCCTCAGCGACGACCCCGCCCAGCAGACGGCGGTGTACGCCAACCTCGACCCGACCGTCGGACGGTGGATCAACCTCGACGAGGAGGCCCAGGAGACTTTCCGCGCCACCCTGAACCACTTCTGCCGCGCCTACGGGTTCCTCGCCCAGGTGATGCCCTTCATCGACCCGCAGCTGGAGAAGCTGTACCTGTACGGCAAGCTGCTGCTCACCCAGCTCCCCACCAGTAGTGACGACCAGCCGTTGCCGCAGATCAGCAAGCAGGTGCAGCTCACCCACCTGCGGCTCTCCGTGAGCGGCGAGACCGACATCCAGCTGCAGGCCGACGAACAGACTCCCGGCACGGCGTTGCCCGGCGGCGGCCTCGGACCCATGGACGAGCCTCAGATGGACAAGCTGTCGGCGCTCATCACTCTGGTCAACGAGAAGTTCGGTGCCGAGCTCACCGACGCCGACAAGCTCACCTTCGAGCAGGCACGTATGGATCTGATGCGGCACGACGACATGCGCATCGTGGCCGAGAACAACGACCGCGCGCAGTACAACATCGTCCTCGAGGACCGCGCCGACGACATCATCCTCGAACGAGGCCAGCGCAACGGCCAGCTCTTCGACGCGTACTTCGCCAACCCGGAGATCCGCCGCGTCTTCATCGATTACCTCGCCAGCACCTACGACGAGTTCAGGTCAGGCGCCCGATGAACGCCGGCTGGATACCAGCCGTCCCCACGGACCTCGCACCCCGGCTGTTGTTGACCACGCCCACAACGGGCATTCGAGTGGGGACGCGAGCGATGGTGCCTCCTGGACCCCTTCGATGGAGTCGCCGATCTGCTCGATCGTCTGCCAGAGGAGGTTGATCGAGAGTCGACAAGGCGTGTGGTGCTCGATGAGTTTGAGGCCGGACGCATCGTCCCCGCCTTCGTGGCGGCAATGGTCTGGGGCTATGGCACCACCGGCTATGGACCGCGACGAACCACCTGGGTTCTAACAGGGACCAAGTCCGAGGGGCCAGCCTCAACCCTCACGTGTCCGAGCACCTGGCCGCCGGCGCCAAGATCGCCCGCATGGCCGGCGCGGAGGCGGGCTACCGATACCTCAACAATGAGGGCTACTCGAAGTACCTGCGCGCGGCATTCTTCACCAAGTGGCTGTACTTCACCACCGCTGTCCAGGGCCTCGACGACACGGCCGCAGCACCGATCCGCGACATGCAGGTGCGGAACTGGATCGCGACCCACGCAGATGTGCGGCTGGAACTGGGGAGCACCGCCTTGTACGGCCGGTACCTCGTGCTGCTCGATGCTTGGGGTCACCCCGAGGACGCAGCGTGGTCGCTGAGCCGCTCCCAGGTTGAGCGCGAGATTTTTGGCCTCGCCACTGGCCGATGATACCTGACCCGCTCCGTTGCGCGGTCAACTCTCGACGTCATCCAAGGGCAACAGGAACAGCCACCACATTGAGCGCCCGAGACTCAACTTCCGGATTGAGCGATCTTCGCTCAACCTTTAGATCCAGCACTGTCGCTTTGGGGTACACCCAAGTGCAACAGTCCCAATGTACCGGGAACTCGTGGCGTGGTCCCTGGCGCATCCCCGGACCGACTCACCATGGCGACTCCCAGGAGCCCCAGTCAGGACCCCCAAGGACGAGGGACGCAACCAAGCGACGGACTAGTTGGTCTGGCCCAGCCGTGAGCTGCGCAACACCGGCCTGACCAACTGGCGGCAGACCCAGGACGCCCGCCGGAAACGCGCCGAGTCCAAGCGGATCCATGCGCGCGTTACGAGACCCAACCGTCAACTTGAGCTCGTCCGGAAATAACATGATCCGTGTCACACATCTGTGCAGCCGACGTGTCGGGTCCTTGTCAAATCCCTAGTCAGAGTTCCAGCTCGGTCACATGTTCAGTGGCACCGGACAGCACCCCTCGGCCACCGTCCGGTGGCCAAGAGCCGCGTTCATTTTCGCGTAGGGTGATGCGACGGCCGATCATCAGCGCGGCCTCAGTTCGAAGACTCGGCCGCGCTGACACGACGCGTGAGCGCGTGGAGGACGCCGATCATGTCCTCGGCGCCGTGCCCGAAATCCATGGTTTCGGTGAGCAGCTGCAGGCACTCGTCCAGCAGCGGCAGCCGAATGCTGTTGGCGCGTGCAGTGTCGGTGATCAATCGGGCGTTCATGGGCACGTCCGGAATCGCCGCCTGTGCTGCAAAATGATTGCTGGCCACGGGCTCCCCCATGCGGACCCAGGCTTGTCCCGGTCCACCATGATTGACCTGTGACCGCCGCCCAGCTCGTTGACCTCACCCTGCTGGCGTTGCTGGTGATCCAGGTCGCCATCGGGTGGGCGCGCGGCCTGGTCACCTCCATCTTCGGGGTCGTCGGCTACGTCGGCGGAGCCGTGCTCGCGCTGTGGGGGCTGTCCAGCATCCTCGCGCTGACCCCGATCGCGCCAGACTCCACGCTGCGAACGATCATCATGCTGGTCGGCGTACTCGGCATCGCCTCGGCCCTGCACGGGCTGATGGCCCAGCTCGGCTCACGGCTGATGGCTCCGCGGCGCGACACCGGCGGCGGACGCCTCGACTCCCTGGCGGGGGCGGTGGTCAACGCGCTGGTCACCCTGGTCGCCGTCGGCCTGATCGGCATGGCGCTGCTTCCCGTGGTGCCAGGTGCCTGGCGGCGTACGCTCCAGGAGTCTCGCGTGGTCTCGACCACGGCCGAGCTGATGCCGCCCCAGGTGATCACCGCCACCGCCCGCCTCACGGTCGCGCTCTATGATGCCGGCTTCCCGCCGGTGTTCGGCAACCCGCTGGACGAGCCACGGATGCAGGCCGAGGCACCGGAACGGGAGGCGCTCAACTCCGCCGGCGTACAGCGGGCCCGCACGAGCGTGGTGAAGATCCTGTCCGACGCCCCCGGCTGCAACCGGATGTCGGAGGGGTCGGGCTGGGTGGCCGCGCCGCACCGGGTGATCACCAACGCCCACGTCGTGGCCGGCGCGCGCACGGTCACCCTGCGCGTGGGCGGGACCGGGCGGAGCCTCAACGCCCAGGTGGTGTGGTTCGACCCGCGCCGTGATGTCGCCGTGCTGCACGTGCCCGACCTGCGCGCCCCTGCACTCCCCGTCGTCGACGGTCTCCCCGCCGGCGCCTCGGCGGTGGTCGCCGGCTTCCCGCTGAACGGACCCTATGACCTCGAGCCCGCCCGGATCCGCGGCACCGTCCAGGCGCAGGGTCGCGACATCTACGGCGAGCAGCCGGCCACGCGCGAGATCTATTCGATCTATTCCGACGTCAACCCCGGCAACTCCGGCGGTCCCCTGCTCACCACCGACGGCCAGGTCGCCGGCACCGTGTTCGCCCGCTCCACGGTGGCGGCCGAGACCGGGTTCGTGCTGACGAACCAGACCACCGCGGAAGCGCTTCGGATCGCCCGCAGTCCCGCGGCCGCCCCGGTCGCCACCGGGGCCTGCACCACCGGCTGACAGCTCCCCCTCGAGCTCGTCAATCCACTGTTCGGTGGTCATCGGTCCTCCCTCTACTGGAGGGTAGTCTGCGCCGCGTGTGATGTTCCTGACACTTCGGTCAGTTGACCCTGTTATGACTACGCTGCGTAGTAGCTGAGTGTTGCATTACCTGTGTCGATCACGACAGCCCGATGAACAGAAGGAACTCCCATGCGACGCAGCGCACTCGACAAGCTCATTTCCTACGGTGGCCTGGCCCTGGCCGCGATTCTGGTGATCGCTGGCGGGTTGCTCACCTGGGCCAGCACGTTCGTGAACCAGCAGGTCCACGACCAGCTCGCCTCCCAGCGCATCACGATGCCCTCTGGCGCCGCTCGACTCGCTGCCGGCCGAGGACAAGGCCATTCTGGCGCCCTATGCGGGCCAGGAGATGACCACGGGCGCCCAGGCAATGCGTTCGCCGACAACTACATCCTGGTTCACATGAACAAGTCCTCCGGCGGCAAGACCTACGAGGAGGTCTCCGGTGAATACCAGAAGCTGCCGGACAAGACCACCGAGGCCGCCAAGAAGATGGGCGACCTGCGGCAGAGCCTGTTCATGGGCAACGCGCTGCGCGGCATGCTGCTGAACGCCTACGCCTTCGGCACCATGGGCATGATCGCCGGAATCGCTGCAGTGGCAGCGTTCGTCGGCGGCGTGGTGATGCTTCTGCTGGCCCTGCTCGGCTTCCGGCACGCCGGACGCGCGGGCGACCAGACCGTCTGAGCGTCACCCCACACCACCCAACCGGGCTCGCGTCGGCTCCTGCCGACCGGGCCCGGTTTCGTTCCCGGCCACCACGGTTGGGGATCCCGGCTATCGTCAGTCCTTGGTGAACGCGTTCTTCCTGATTCCGCTCCTGCTGATCGGTGGCAGCTGTTGGTTCCTGTACGCCCGGCTGGCTGGCGCAACCGGCCTGCCTCGCGGCTGGCGAGTCGCGGTGCTTGCCGGGCTGCTCGCGCTGTTCGGGCTGGTGTTCACCCAGTTCGCGGCTCCCGCTTGGCTCCCGCCGGCAGTGATGCGGCCGTTCGTCTGGCTCGGCGGGGTGTGGTTGGCCGTCTGGGGTTATCTGACCCTGGCCCTGCTGGTCGTCGCACTCGGCTCGCTGATCGTCCGGATCGTCAACCGTGGCGGCGATTCGCGGCCGGCCCGACTCCGCTGGAACCGACGGGCAGTCCCGGTCGCCGTGCTGGCCGTGCTCTTGCTGGTCGGCGTCGGGGTGACCCGCTCGGCCGACCCGCGGATCACCGAACTCCGGTACGCCTCCCCCGCGGTCACCCCTGGGCTCGACGGCCTCCGGATCGCACTGGTCACCGACCTGCACGTCGGACCGCTGCGCGGCGCCGAGTTCACCCGACTGGTCGTCGAACGGGTCAACGCGGCCCGACCCGACCTGGTGATTCTCGGCGGCGATCTGGTCGACGGCGACCGGGAACGGTTCGAGGGGGTCCTGGAACCGCTGCGCGAACTTCGGGCGCCGCTGGGGGCGTACGCCGTCACCGGTAACCACGAGTTCTACAACAGCAGCACCGAAAGCTGGCTGCAGCGCTGGCAACAGCTCGGCGTCACCGTGCTGCGCAACGAGCACCGCATCCTCACGAACAACGGGGCACACCTGGTGGTCGCCGGGGTGAACGACTGGTCCGGTCAGGGAGCGTTCGCGCCCGATCCGGAGGCGGCCCTGGCCGGCGTACCGCAGGATGCGTTTCTGCTGCTTGCCGCGCACCAACCGCGGCAGGCGCTGCGGACACAGGGAAAGGGCGTGGATCTGCAACTCTCCGGGCACACCCACGGCGGCCAGCTGTGGCCGGGGCGCCAGCTGGTGCCACTGCAGCAGCCGATGGTCGAGGGCCTGGCCAGGGTCGGCGACGTGCCGGTGTTCACCAGCCGCGGCGCCGGCGGATGGGGCACACCGGTGCGGATCGGCGCCGACCCGCAGCTCCCGGTGATCACCCTCACCCGCGGCTGATCGTCACCCGGTCAACGAATCGGCCACCAGCGCGGCGATCGCCACGTCGGCCGGCACCCACTCCAACTCGCCGAACTCACCCCGGCCAACCCAGCGGACCAGGTCGTGCGACTCCCCCGCCACCGGCTCCCCCTCGGTCTCAGCCCACCAGACCCGCATCGCCAGCTCCGTCGAGATCGGCCACATTCCCTGTGCGGCAACGAGTTCCGTGCCGAGGCGTACGTTGACCCCCAGTTCCTCGGCGAGCTCGCGGACCAGCGCGTCCTCGGGCGCCTCACCGGGCTCGACCTTGCCGCCGGGAAACTCCCACAGCCCGGCCAACGCTTCGGGACGGGTACGCCGGCAGGCCAGCACCCGGTCACCCCGCCGCAGCACCGCCGCGACGACGAGCCTCACGCCTCTTCCTTGGCCGCCTTCGCCGCCGCCTTCATCCGCTTCTTGGCCTCGCGCACCTTCTGCAGCGACGCCTCGTCGGTGACGTCGGCCACCGAGAGCAGCTCCTTGGTGCCGTATTCCCCGGCCGCCTGTTGCCATCCCTTCGGGGTGACTCCCCAGAGCTTGCCCAGCATGGCCACGAAGATCTTCGCCTTCTGGTCGCCGAATCCCGGCAGCGCCTTGATCCGCTTGAACAGCGCGGCACCGTCGTCGACCCCGGCCCACAGGTTCTCCGCGTCACCCTGGTAGTCGTCGACCAGGGCCCGGCACACCTGCTGCACCCGTTTGCCCATCGATCCGGGGAACCGGTGGATCGCCGGGCGCTGCGAGCAGAGCGCGACGAACTCCTCGGTGTCCATCGCGGCGATCGCTGCCACATCGAGCTTTCCGCCCATCCGCTCGGCGATCACCGCCGGCCCGCTGAACGCCTTCTCCATCGGCACCTGCTGGTCCAGGGTCATCCCGAGCAGCAGCGCGTTCGGATCCTCACTGAGCAGCCGATCCGCGGTCTCGTTGCCGGTGAGCCAGAGCTTACGCGTGGTCATGGGCTCATCCTGCCAGAGGAAAACCCGGCCGTGGAGGCCGTCAGTGGCCTGGGATAGCGTCCCCTCCATGCGTGAAAACACCCCAACCAAGCAGCGAGCGCTGGTCGTGATCGACGTCCAGGGCGACGTGATGGCCACCTGCGTCAACACCGAACTGACCATCGCCAACATCGGCTCCCTGGTCGAGAAGGCCCGCGGCAGCGGCGTGCCGGTCGTCTGGATCCGACACAACGCCGACAACGAGCTGGTGCGAGGTACGCCCGGCTGGCAGATCGTCGACGAGCTGGTGCCCGCCGAGGGCGAACCGATCGTGGACAAGCGCTTTGGCGACTCGTTCGCCGAGACCGATCTCGGTGACCGGTTGGCCGAGCTGGGCGCGCACGACCTGGTCATCTGCGGCGCCCAGACCGACGCCTGCGTCCGCTCCACGTTCTATGGCGGGCTCTATCGCGGGCACTCGGTCACGCTGGTCAGTGACGCGCACACCACAGAGGACATGCGCGAGTGGGGCGCCGGGTTCACCCCGGAGCAGTCGATCGCCGTGCTGAACCTGCAGGCGAGATTCACCCGCCTGCCGGAGGTCGCCGGCTCGGTGATCAGCACCGCCGACGCGTTCGCCTGATGACCACCCTGCTGGTCGTCCACCACTCCCCCAGCCGCTCGGTGCGCCGGCTGACCGAGGCGGTGCTGGCCGGGGCCAACTTCGCCGACGAGGACGTCACCGACCTCGCCGACGAGCTGGCCGACTTCGAGGTGCGCGAACTCGAGGCGCTGGCCTTCGCCCGCGGCGAGGCCGACCACGCCGATCTGCTGGCCGCCGACGGCTATCTGCTGATCACCCCGGCCAACTTCGGGGCGATGAGCGGGGCGCTGAAGCACGTGTTCGACTCCACCTTCCTGCAGATCGGCGGGGCTCTGGCCGCCGACGGTTCCGCCGACTCCAGCAGCGGCAGCACGAAGGGTCGGCCGTTCGGGTTGCTGGTGCACGGGCGCTACGACACCGCCGGCGCGGTGCGCCAGGTGCTCGGCATCACCACCGCGCTCGGCTGGGAACAGGCGCACCAGGTGGTGGAGCTGCTCGGCGACGTCGATGACGAGGCGACCGCTGCGGCGTACCAACTCGGCGGGACGCTGGCCGCGCTGCTGCTCGGCTGAGTCAGTCGAGCGAACGGTTGCGCAGCCGCAGGCTGTTGCCGACCACGAACAGCGACGACAGCGACATCGCGAAACCGGCGATCAGCGGGTTCAGCAACCCGGCCACCGCCAACGGGATCGCCGCGCAGTTGTAGCCGAACGCCCAGATCAGGTTGCCGCGGATCGTGCGCAGGGTGGCCCGGGAGAGGTTGATCGCGTCGGGCACCACGTTGAGGTCCTCGCGGACCAGGATCACGTCGGCCGACTTCATTGCGATGTCGGTGCCGGACACCATCGCCAGCCCCAGGTCGGCGGTGGCCAGGGCCGCGGCGTCGTTGATCCCGTCGCCGACCATCGCCACCTGATGGTCGTCGGCCTGCAGCTCCGCTAGCACCCCCGCCTTGTCGGCCGGCAGCACCTGCGCGCGATGTTCGTCGATGCCCACCTGGGCGGTGACGGCGGCGGCGGCCTGCTCGTGGTCGCCGGTCAGCAGCACCGTGCGCAACCCGCGCTGCTTGAGTCGGCGCACCGCGGCGGCGGCGCTGGGCCGGATCCGGTCGGTCAGCACGAGTACGCCGGCGACCTCGCCCGCGACCGCGACCAGTACCGGGGTGGCACCGCTGGATCGCGCCTGATCCAGCAGTGCCCGGGTCTCCGCGGGCAGGTCTGTGACGGCGTACGCCTGCAGCATCGCCTCGTTCCCGACGACCACCCGCTCACCGTCGACCAGACCGGTGGCACCCTGCCCGACCGGGGTCTCCACCTCGGTCACCGCGGGCAGCTCCCCGGGGGCGTCGGCGGTGATCGCCCGGGCCAGCGGGTGTCCGGACTGGCTTTCCACAGCGGCGGCGAGCAGGCGTACCCGCTCGGCGGGCAGCGCACCCACGGCGTGCACCTCGGTCACGGTCAGCGCGCCCTCGGTGATGGTGCCGGTCTTGTCGAACACGACCGTGTCCACCTTGCCGCTGGCCTCGAGGGCCTCCTGGGTCTTGATCAGGATGCCCAGCTGTCCGCCGCGGCCGACGCCGACCATCAGCGCGGTCGGGGTGGCAAGCCCCAGCGCGCACGGGCAGGCGATGATCAGCACCGACAGCGCGGCGCTGGCCGAGGAGCGTACGCCGTGCCCGGTGCCCAGCCAACCGACCAGGGTGAGCAGCGCGATCAGCAGCACCGCGGGCACGAACCAGCCGACGACCTGGTCCACCAGCTGCTGCACCCGCGCCTTGCGCAGCTGGGCCTGCTCGGCCAGGGCGGCCATCTGGGCCAGCTGGGTGTGCGCCCCGACCCGGTCGGCGCGCACCACCAGGCGGCCGGTGACGTTCACCGTGCCGCCCAGCACGGTGGCGTGCTCGGTCACCTCGGCCGGCACTGGTTCGCCGGTCATCATCGACGCGTCGACCGCCGAGGCGCCCTCGGCGACCGTGCCGTCGGCGGCGATCCGCTCACCGGGGCGGACCACGAACAGCTCACCGCGACGCAGCGCGGCCACGGGGACGAGTTCCTCGCGACCGTCGGCGGTGAGCCGGCGTACCTGCTTGGGGGCGAGCGCGTTCAGCGCGCCGAGCACGCCCTGGGCGCTGCGCCGGGCGCGCGCCTCGAAATAGCGGCCGGCGAGCAGGAAGGTGGTCACCGCAGCGGCCACCTCGAAATAGATGGCATCCGCCCCGGCGGGGGTGATCCCGTAGCCCAGCCAGTAGCCCTCGGTGTCCGGCGCCCCCAGCACGATCGACACCAGCGACCAGCCAAACGCGGACAGCACGCCCAACGAGACCAGGGTGTCCATGCTGAACGAACGGTTGCGCAGGTTGCGCCAGCTGGCGACGTGGAACGGCTTGGCGCACCAGAACACGACCGGCGCGGCGAGCGCGACACAGAGCCACTCCCACAGCGGGAACCGCAACGAGGGCACCAGCGCCAGCACGATCGCCAGGTTGCCCAGCGGCAGGGTGAGCACCGCGGCCACGGCCAGGCGACGCCGCAGGTTGGTGACACGCTCGGTGGAGATCCGGCCGAGCTCGCTGTCGTCACCGGTCGCCGCGACGGCGGTATAGCCGGCCTTCTGCACCGCGGCGATGGCGGCCTCGACGGTGGTGCCCTCGACCAGCGCACGCTCGGTCGCGTAGTTGACGGTGGCGTGCACGCCCTCGAGCTTGTTCAGCTTCTTTTCGATCCGGGCCGCGCAGGCGGCGCAGGTCATCCCGCCGACGGCCAGCTCGATCCGTTCGTCCTGCTCGGTGGTCACGGTCTCGGTGCTCATCGGTCGGCCCGCTCGGAGAGCTTCTTCAGCATCTCGTTGTAGGCCTCGAAGGAGTCGTCGAGGCCGCTGTCCATCGCCCGGTCCTGGCGTTTGGCGTCGCGGGCGTCCTGCCGGAACCACTGGAACACCAGCGCGACCACGACCACCAGCATCGGCAGCTCACCGAGCGCCCAGGTGAACTGCCCGCCGGTCTTCTGATCGGCCAGCAGGTTCGTCATCCACGGCAGGTCGAGCGAACGATAGAAGTTCTCGCCGATGATCCCGTCGGTGGACAGCAGCGCCACCGCGAAGAACGCGTGGAACGGCATCACCGCGAACAGGAAGCCGAGCTTGGCCACATGCGGCAGCTCGCGCGGCATCCGGTCCGATCCGGCTACCAGCCCGAAGAACACCAGCCCCGACAGGATGAAGTGCACCGTCATCAGCTGATGGCCCCAGTGATAGCGCATCAGATAACCGAACAGGTCGGAGAAATAGATCAGATAGAACGCGCCGACGAAGTTGAGCCCGACCAGCACCGGGTGCAGCAGGATCTCCAGCGGTTTCCAGCCGACCAGTCCGGTGATCAGCTCGCGTACGCCGGCGGGCTGGTTGTCCTGGTGGGTGGGCAGCACCCGCAGCAGCAGCGTGGCCGGCGCGCCCAGCACGATCAGCGCCGGGGCGAGCATGTTCACCGTCATGTGCACCAGCATGTGCTTGGAGAAGGTGGCGCCGGAATACGCCCAGATCCCCGATCCGGTCGCCCACAGCATCACCACCCAGCCGGCGAGCCAGGCGCCGAGGCGTACCCCGGACCAGGCGATGCCGCGGCGACGCAGCACCAGGTAGGCCGCCAGGTAGACCGCGATCGCCAGCAGCGAGACGGTGACGATCAGCAGGTTGGGGCGTCCGGGCAGCACCAGCGCGGCCAGCGTCGGCGGGTGCGGCAGCTCGAAGCCGAGGTAGTTGATCTGCGCCGAGGTCTGCGGCTCGAGAAACCGCGGCGGTGCCAGGTGTGCGGTGGCCACCTGCAGTCCGACCGCCAGCACGGCGATCGCCAGGTCGACTCCGATGGCGGTCCGGCTCCGGGCCTGTCGGCGCAGAGAGGCGACGAGCAGGCGTACGCCCAGCAGGGACCACAGCGTCAGGGCCCCGACCCGGAGCACGCCATAGCCGGTCGCCAGCGGCGCGGCGCCGGCCAGTTCATACCAGGTGACCACCGACCAGCCGGCCAGCACGAACGGCAGTGCCCAGCCGACCAGCCGACGCTGGCGACGCTCCAGCCGACCGGCGCCGGAGTCGGCGACCGCCGTCGCCAGCACCGCGATGGTGGCGGTGATCGCCACGGTCTGGGCCAGGGTGGCGATGATCGCCGCGTCGGAGCCGAAGTCGTGATCCGCGCCGACCGACACGTTGCCGGTGAGCACGGTGGCCAGCTGCCACACCCCGCCGACCACGAGCAGGGCGAGCACGGCGCCGAGCCGACGTACCCGCCGCGCCGCGAACACCGTGACCAAGGCGATCGCCGCCGGGAACAGCCAGGCCGCGGCCGACTGGGTGACGCTGAGGAACGGCACCAGCGCCGGCAGCGCGGTGAGCACCGACACCCCGTTGTTCTCCCCGGCCGTCAGCGGCACCAGCAGCAGGGCGCCGGCGAACCAGACCGCCGCCGTCGTGCCAGCCAGCCGGGCCAGTCCGCGGCCCTGCGCGGAGAGCTCGTGGTGCCGTCGCCGGACCGGGGCGAAGTGGGCGGCCGCCAGCAGCAACCCCAGCGTGGTCAACATCGCCAGCTGGGTGATCAGGTCGACCAACCCGGTCAGCTGGTTGGTCAACGGGTCGGAGAACTCGCGTCCGCGCAACGGCGGCAGCGTGGCCTGGTGGGCGACCGCTCCCGCGACCACCAGCATCGCCATCCCGGCGCTGACCCAGACCGGAAGCCAGCCGGTCCGGGTCTCCAGCACCTGCCCCACCGAGTCGACGGCCGCCTCGGCGTGCGTGGGGTCCTCGGCGTCGGGCGGGTCGGCGTCGTGTCTGGTGGTGGTGTCCTCGGGGTCGGTGCTCATCAGGGTCGGGTCAGGCTCCTCAGAGGTTGATCATGTGCCCGGCGATACCCTCCGCGGCCTCCTTGAGGGCCTCGGTGAGGGTCGGGTGGGCGTGGATGCTGCGGCCCACCTCGTCGGCGGTCAGGTCCCAACGCTGGGCCAGCACCAGCTCGGGCAGCAGCTCGGTGACGTCGGGGCCGATCATCGAGGCGCCGAGGATCTCGTTGTAGTTGGCGTCGGCGACGATCTTGACGAACCCGCCGCTCTCCCCCAGCCCGTTGGCCTTGCCGTTGGCCGAGAACGGGAACTTGGCCACCTTCACGTCGTAGCCCTTGTCCTTCGCCTGCTGCTCGGTGTAGCCGAAGGAGGCGACCTGCGGGATGCAGTAGGTGGCCCGCGGCACCATGATGTAGTCGATCGGGAAGGTCTCCACCCCGGCAATCGTCTCCGCCGCGACGACGCCCTGGGCCTCGGCGGTGTGCGCCAGCATCAGCTTGGCGGTGACGTCGCCGATCGCGAAGATCCCGTCGACGTTGGTGCGCATGAAGTCGTCGATCTCGATCGCGCCGCGCTCGGTCAGGCGTACGCCGGTGTTGTCCAGCCCGTAGCCCTCGGTGCGGGGAGCGAACCCGATCGCCGACAGCAGCTTGTCGGCCTTGAGGGTCTGCTGGTCGCCCCCGTTGGCCGGCGCCACGGTCACCTCGACCCCGTCGCCGTTGTCGACGACCGACTCCACCTTGGTGGAGGTCATCAGCTTGACGCCCAGCTTCTTGTACGCCTTGGCGAGCTCCTTGCTGATCTCCGGGTCCTCCAGCGGCACGATTCGATCGAGGTACTCCACCACGGTCACGTCCACGCCGTAGTTGGCCAGCACGTAGGCGAACTCGATGCCGATCGCGCCCGAACCGGCGATCACGATCGACTCGGGCACCTCCTCGGCCAGGATCAGCTCCTCGTAGGTGAGCACGTTCTCGCTCACCTTGACCCCGGGCAGCATCCGGGTCACCGATCCGGCGGCGATGATGCAGTTGTCGAACGTGACGGTCTGCTCGTCCTTGCCGCCGGAGACCTTGATGGTCTTGTCGTCGACGAACTCACCCCAGCCGTCCAGCTCGGTGATCTTGTTCTTCTTCATCAGGTAGTGCACACCCTTGACCATCTTGTCCGCGACCCCGCGGGAGCGGGTGAACGCCGCGTTGTAGTCGACGGTGATGTCGCCGGAGATGCCGAAGGTCTTGGCCTCCTTGGTCACGATGTGGGCCAGCTCGGCATTGCGCAGCAGCGACTTGGTCGGGATGCAGCCGACGTTCAGGCAGACTCCGCCCCAGTACTTCTTCTCGATCACGGCGGTCTTCAGGCCCAGTTGAGCGGCGCGGATCGCCGCCACGTAGCCGCCCGGCCCGGCGCCCAGGACAACGACATCAAAGTGTGCACTCATGGGGTCAACTCTAGGGAGTTTGCGGGAAGGACGCCCATTGGGGGCGCCACGCGGAACGGCGATGTTGAGATATCTCTGATATGAGTTACCGTGGCCGGGTGACTGAGACCTCCCTCGACCGTATCGGAACGATCATCCGGGACGCGCGCAAGCACCGTGGGCTCACCCAGCAGCAGCTGGCTGACCACATCGGTACCAGCCAGAGCGCGATCCACCGGATCGAGTCCGGAAACCAGAACCTCAGTGTGGACATGATCAACCGGATCGCCGCCGCACTCAACTCGGAGCTGATCTCGCTGGGTGCCACCGGTGCCGAGCACCTCCGCGTGAACGGCCCCACCAAGCTGTCGGGCTCGATCGAGGTTCGCTCCTCCAAGAACGCCGCGGTGGCGCTGCTCTGCGCCTCGCTGCTGGTGCCCGGGCGTACCGTGCTGCGCGGGATCGCCCGGATCGAGGAGGTGAACCGGCTGCTGGAGGTGCTGACCAGCATCGGTGTCGAGGCCATCTGGTCCGACGACCGCCGCGACCTGACGCTGACCCGCCCCGAGGAGCTGCGGCTGGACCAGATGGATGTCGAGGCCGCCCGGCGTACCCGCTCGATCATCATGTTCCTCGGCCCGCTCCTGCACTACTACCCGACCTTCAACCTGCCGTACGCCGGGGGCTGCGACCTCGGTTCGCGCACCGTGGAACCGCACCTGCAGCTGCTGCGCCACTTCGGGCTCGACGTGCAGGCCACCGAGGGCTACTACCAGGCGACCAGCAACAAGCGGGCCCCGGAGAAGGCGATCGTCCTCGTCGAGCGCGGCGACACAGTGACCGAGAACGCGCTGATGGCCGCGGCCCTCACCCCGGGCACCCACGTGCTGCGCAACGCCAGCTCGAACTACATGGTGCAGGACCTGTGTTTCTTCCTCGAGCTGCTCGGGGTGAAGATCGAGGGGCTGGGGTCGACCACGCTGAAGGTGACCGGAATCGACATCGGCGAGGTGCCGAACGAGGTCGTGTACGCCCCCTCCGAGGATCCGATCGAGGCGATGAGCCTGCTCACCGCGGCCATCGTCACCGAGTCGGAGCTGACCATCACCCGGGTGCCGATCGAGTTCCTGGAGATCGAGATGGCGATCCTGATCGAGATGGGGCTGCAGGTCGAGATGACCCCCGAATACCCGTCGCACAACGGGCGTACCCGGTTGGTCGACCTGACCGTACACCCCTCGAAGCTGAAGGCGCCGACCGACAAGATCCACCCGATGCCGTTCCCGGGGCTGAACATCGACAACCTGCCCTTCTTCGGGGTGATCGCCGCGGCTGCCGAGGGCCAGACGCTGATCAACGACTGGGTGTACGAGAACCGGTCGGTGCACATGCTCCCGCTGAACCAGCTCGGCGCGAACATCCAGCTGCTCGATCCGCACCGGTTGATCGTGAACGGGCCGACCCGCTGGCGCTACCAGGAGATCGTCTGCCCGCAGGCCCTGCGCCCCGGCGTCTGCATCCTGCTCGCCATGCTGGCCGCCCGGGGCACCTCGACGCTGCGGAACGTCTACATGATCAACCGCGGCTACGAGGACCTCGCCACCCGGCTCAACAAGATCGGCGCCGACATCCAGGTCTTCTGGGACTGAGTTTACGCTCGCCGATAGGCCGCCTGCGGCCGTGTCGAGGCGCATCAGCCCCGCCCCCAGACTTGTGCGACGCACCCGGTACAGCGGGGGCATCGCACAGCTCGGGGGGCTCGGTGGCCAAGGTCCCCTCGACACGCTGCCCATTGCTCCGCTCCGCATGGGCAGCTACTCGGGGACCGTAGTGGAACCCACGCTCGCCGAGTAGGCCGCCTGCGGCCGTGTCGAGGCGCATCAGCCCCGCCCCTCGGGCGGCTACAGGGTGAGCGTCATGAAAACGCTGTTCGGGTCCTCGACATAGGACCCGAAGGGCGGGCACTCGACGAAGCCGTGGGCGGCGTACAACCGGCGAGCCGGGGCGAAGAAGTCCTGGCTGCCGGTCTCCAGCGACACCCGCGAGACGCCACGCGACCGGGCCTCACCCAACGCGTACGCCAGCAGTTGGGCGCCGATGCCGCGCCCTCGACAGGCGGGAGCGGTCCGCATGCTCTTGAGTTCGAGATGCCCCGGGCTCGCCTCGGACAGCGCGACGGTGCCGACCACCCGATCCTCGGCAACCGCGGTCCAGAGGCGTACGCTTGGACTCTGCAGCCCGGACAGGTCCAAGGCGTGCTGGCTGCAGGCGGGCGCGGTGGGCGCGATGTCGTCCAGGTGCGCCTGCAGGAACTCGGCCAGATCACCTCGCGTGAAGTCCGCGTCCTCGATCCGGATCCCTACCATCGGTCAACCCCGATCAACGGACCTGGCGTACCTCGAAGGTGCGGGTGGGGTTGGCGATCTCGTCCTGGGCGGCGACCAGGCGCAACTCCGCCTCACCGAGCTCGGCGGTGCGGTTCAGCACCCCGAAGACGATGGCGGCGGTCCGGGCCAGCGCCCCGGGCGTGCCTGCGCCGTCGAGCAGCGCGGTCAGGAACATGGCCGTGGTCAGGTCCCCCGAACCGGTGAACGTGCGATCCAGCAGCGGGGTGGTGACCAGCCATGCCCCGTCGGCGTCCACGGCGAGCATGTCGAGGGTGCCGGGCTGCTGACCGGCGTGGGTGACCGAGGTGACCAGCACCGTCTGTGGCCCGCGCTGGCGCAGCGCGTCCACCGCGGCGAGCACCTCCTCCAATGACGACGCCTCACGCCCGGTCAGGAAGTTGAGCTCGAAGTGGTTCGGCGTCATCACGTCGGCGTGCGGGACGACCTTGTCCCGGAAGAACTCCGGGATCCCGGGCCGGGCATAGAAACCGCGCCCCACATCACCCATCACCGGGTCACAGCAATAGATCGCCGACGGGTTCCGCTGCTTCACCAGCGCGACCGCCTCCAGGATCACCGCGCCGACCTCTTCGCCGCCCTGATAGCCCGACAGCACCGCGTCAACCCGATCGAGCACCCCGCGTTCGTCGATCCCGGTGACGATGTCCGCGACGTCGCTGGCCGCCAGCAGCGGCCCGCGCCAGGCGCCATAGCCGGTGTGGTTGGAGAACGCGACCGTGTGCACCGGCCACACGTCGACGCCACGGCGCTGCATCGGGAACACCGCGGCGGAGTTGCCGGCGTGGCCGTAGGCCACCGAGGACTGGATCGAAAGGATGGTTGTCACAAGGAGCCATCCTGCCACGACATACTGTGTCCATGGCTCCGCGCGCCGCCGACTACCCCTACTTCGACGCCCCCTTCATCCCGCTGGCCCATCGCGGCGGTACGCTGCTCGAGGCCAATCTCGGCCGGGAGAACACGGCGTACGCCTTCGAGCAGGCGGTCCGGCTCGGCTATCGCTGGCTGGAGACCGACGTGCACGTGACCGCCGACGGCATACTGATCGCCTTTCACGACGAGCAGTTGGACCGGGTCAGCGACGCCACCGGCCTGATCGCCGAGTTGCCGTGGACAGAGCTCGAGCAGGTGCGGATCGGCGGCGAGCCGATCCCGACTCTCGATGAGCTGTTCGAACGCTTTCCCGAGGTGCGGTTCAACATCGACCTCAAGGCCCCCGGTGCGGTGCTCCCGCTGGCCCGCACGATCGCCGCCCACCGGGCCCACGACCGGGTCTGCGTCGGCTCCTTCTCCACCGAGCGGCTGGCCCGCTTCCGCCGTCAGGTGGGCCGCTCGGTGGCGACCTCGGTGAACCCCGCCGGGGTGGCCTGGTCGGCCTTCGCTCCCCTGCTGCCGCGCTGGACCCATGACCCGGGTGTCGCCTTCCAGGTGCCGACGACCTGGCCGATCGCCGGCCGCGAGGTCACCATCGTCACGCCCGGTCTGATCGCCCGGGCGCACGCCGCGGGTCAGCAGGTGCACGTGTGGACCATTGACGATCCGGCCGAGATGCACCGGCTGATCGACCTCGGTGTCGACGGACTGGTCACCGACCGCCCGGACCTGCTGAAACGCGTGTGCCTGGAGCGCGGCCTGTGGCCCTGACCGGGCCGCCGTCGCTGCGGTTGTGACCCGCGCTACATTGGAACAGCACGCAGTTTTCTGACGTTGCACCAAGCACAGACTCTGGAGGTAACCATGGCAGATCGTTCACTGCGCGGGTCGGGGCTGGGTGCCAAGAGCTTCGAGGACGAGACGAGCATCGAGTTCGCTCCGCGGACCGAGATCGGTTTCGACTGCCCGCAGGGCCATCACTTCACCCGCACGTTCGCCGAGGAGGCGGAGCTCCCCACCAGTTGGGAGTGCCCCCGGTGCGGTCAGGAGAGCATCCGCTCCGATGGCGTACCGATGGAGGTCAAGGAGGAGAAGCCCGCGCGGACCCACTGGGACATGCTGCGCGAACGCCGCTCCATCCCCGAGTTGGAGGACCTGCTCGCCGAGCGGCTCGACCTGCTCCGCGGCAAGGAGTGAGACGTACGCCGGAGGCGCGTCAGCGTTTCCGGTCCGGGTCGTCGTCGATGACCTCACCCTCGATCACGTCACCCTGACGATAGTTCGGCCGCCCGTACGCCGAACCGTGCGGGTCGTGGCCAGGCGCGCCCCCGAGAAAGCCGTCCAGCGGATTGGGCGGCCGGTAGGCCTTGAGGCGCGCCCCGATCAACTTGCCGAGGGCCTTGCGGGCGATCGGCCGGGTGAACGGCAACAGGCAGAACAGCCCGATGACGTCGGTGAAGAAGCCCGGGAACAGCAGCATCAGCCCGCCGGACAGGATCAGCGCGGCGTCGGCCAGTTCTCCCTGCGGCATCTGACCGGTGGCCAGCGCCTTGTTCAGGGCACCCCAGGCGCGGGCCCCCTCCCGCTTGGAAAGCCACGATCCGAGCACCGCCATCAGCACCAGCAACCCGACCGTCGGCCACACGCCAATCAGGTCCCCCACCTTGAGCAGGATGAAGACCTCGACCAACGGGACGATCAGGAAGACCGCCATCAGCACCGGCAGCACCCACCCCCGTCGGCGGCGGGGCTGCGCTCCCGGCAGCTGGCCCGACATCAGTGACCGGCCCGCCCGGACTGGCCTGACTGCCCGGACTGGCCTGACTGCCCGGACTGGCCTGACTGCCCGGACTGGCCTGGCTGGTTGCGGCGCCGCTGGGCCCGCAGCTGGCGCCCCTTGTCACCGGCCCGGCCGGCCAGGCGACGCAGCTGGTTGCCGCGATGCTCCAGCCCCATCAGGGTGGTCTGCTTGAGCGCCTCGACGAACACGTCGCGGCCGAGCTTGGAGTTACCGCGCTCGCGCTCCTTGAAGTCGATCGGCACCTCGACCACCCGGAACCCGTTGCGGTGCGCATGCCAGGTCAGGTCACGCTGGATGCCGAACCCCTGGGCGTCGATGTCGTCGATGAAGCTGCGCAGCATGTCCGAGCGCAGCGCGTTCAGTCCGCCGGTGATGTCCTTGACCGGGATGCCGAGCATCATTCGGGTATAGAAGCTGCCGCCGCGCGAGAGCAGTTCCCGCTGGATCGGCCAGTTGATCACCGAGCCGCCCTTGACCCAGCGGGACCCCTTCACCATGTCCGGTCCCTGCGCCAGCCGGTCCAGCAGCCGATGCAGCTGCTCGGGCTGGTGCGATCCGTCGGCGTCGAACTCCACGAGCACGTCGTAGTCCCGCTCCAGCCCCCAGCGGAAGCTCGCCAGATAGGCGGCGCTGAGGCCCTCCTTGCCCTGCCGGTGCAGCACGTGCACGTGCTCGTCGGCGGCCGCGAGCTCGTCGGCGATCCGGCCCGTCCCGTCCGGTGAGTTGTCGTCGGCGACGAGGATGTGCACCTGCGGCACTGACTGGCGCAACCGCTCGACGATGGGTCGGATGTTCTCCGCCTCGTTGTAGGTCGGAATGATCACCAGAACCCGTCCCAGCCCTGGGTAGGAATCGGCTGCGGTGGAGTGGGCGTCGGTCATGTGTCTCTCTCGGTCGTCAGGTGGCGCACAGCGCTGTCAACGATCCATTTTGGCCTACCGGGCCAACGGTGCGTCGCTGCCCCGCCCGCGTGCCGCGTTTCCGCTGGTCGGTTGCTCCGATTCCGGCCCCGCGGCGCGGCCACCGGGCGCCGCCCGCCGGCGCAGGGTCAGCACCACTGCGGCCAGCAGCGCCAGCCCGGCCGCCACACCGACCACCCCGTCCACGACACCGCCCCAGCGCACGGCGGGGGTCAACGCCTCGCGCCTGGGCACGGCGTACGCGCTGGAGGCCGACGTCATCTCGGCGGTCTGCTGCACCACCCGACCGTCCCGGTCGACCAGCCCCGAGACCGAGTTGGTGGTGGCAACGACGATCTCGCGCCGGGACTCCATGGCCCGGATCCGGGTGATCGCGAACTGCTGGTGGATCTGCGCGGTACGCCGGTAGGTCGCGTTGTTCGACTGCACCACCAGCACCTCCGACCCATTCACCGCCTCGCGCACCGTGCGGTCGTACGCCAGCTCGAAGCAGATCACGTCTCCGACCCGCACCGTGCTCCCGTCGACCAGGCGCCCCTCGAGCACCCCGGGCACGGTGCCGGCCACCGACTGGGCTCCAACCAGTTCCAGCAGCGGGATCAGCGGCAGCAGCTCGTCGCGGAAGGGCACGTACTCCCCGAACGGCACCAGGTTGCGCTTGTCATAGCGGGCGGTGATCGACTGGTCGGGGTTCCACCACAGCCCCGAGGTCTGCCGCTCGTCCACTCCGGGCCCCTCCATCACCGCGCCCACCAGGATCGGCCGGTCACTGATCCGCGACGCGGCGGCCACCACCTGGCGGGTCTGCACGTCGAGGGTCGGGTCGATGTCGGTCGAGTTCTCGGGCCACAGGATGAAGTCGGGCATCGGCTGCACCCCGGCGCGTGCCCGCGCCATCAGGTTCACCGTCTCGCTGAGGTGGTTGTTGGTGACCGAACGCGCCCGTCCCATGCCCCCGATTCCGACCCCGTCCACGTTGCCCTGCACCATGCCGACGGTGATCGTGCCTTTTCCGGCCGCAGGTTCCACCTGGTACGCCCGGCCGGCGAGTCCCAGCCCGGTCAGCACCGCGACGACGGCCAGCAGGGCCAGCCCCCGGCGTACCCGACGCGGGCGAAGCAGCCACCACGCCAGCCCGGTACCGACGCCGGCCGCGAGCACCGACACCCCGGACACGCCCAGGAACGGGAACAGCCCGGACAGCGGGGAGTCCGGGTGGGCGTACGCCAGGCGGATCCAGCCAAACCCCCCGAACGGGAACCGGCCGTAGACCCACTCGCACAGCCCCCAGCACAACGCCATCCACACCGGCCAGCCGGGCAACCGGCGGACCAGCACCAGCGCCACCCCGAGCAGCCCGAAGAACAGCGCCTCGAACGCGATCAGCGCGGCCGCCAGCAGCGGGCCGACCCCGGGGACCAGCACCCGCAGCCAGTTCAGCGACACCACACCCAGGCCGATCCCGAACAGATAGCCGGCGCCGAAGCCGCGCCCGCGATACCCCTGTCCCGGACCCGTCGCACCGGTCGGGGGCCGCTCCAGCAGCAGCACCAGCGACGCGACCCCGAGCAGTTGCAGCGGCCAGAGGCCGGTGGGTTCGAAGGAGAGTCCGGTCAGCGCTCCGGCGAGCAGCAGCGCCAGCGCCCGTACGCCGCGCGGCAGCCGGATCACGCCGCGGCCCGCCCGAACAGCCCGCGCTCGTCGAACACAGCGACCCCATCCACCAGGGTGGCCAGGCAGCTCGGCAGCGGGGCGTACGCCGCCAGGTCGGGCCAGCCGTCGACGAGTTCGGGCACCGACCAGAGCGCCAGGTCGGCCGGCGCGCCCTCGCGCAGCACCCCACGGTCGGTGTCGCCGACCGACGCGTGACCGCCGGAAGTGGTGGCGGCGAAGGCCGTGGCCGGGTCCAGTCGTTCCGCGGGCCGCCAGTGCTGCACGGCCCCGCGGATCACCTCCCACCCGGAGAACGGGGTGACCGGTGAATCGGAGCCGAACGCCAGACCCACGCCGGCGCGGTGCAGGCTGCCGAACCGGTTCATCGCCGGGCGGTCGACTCCGAGCCGCTGCTCGTACAACCCGCCGGGGCCGCCCCACAGCGCCTCGAACATCGGCTGCATGCTGGCCACCACCCCATGCCGCGCCATCAGCTCGATCGCCCGGTCGTCGGTCATCTCGGCGTGCTCGAGCCGGTGCCGGGCCGCGCGGACCCGATCCGGGCCCAGCTCGGCGGACGCGCGGGCGATCGCCCGGGCCGCGGTCCCGACCCCCTCGTCGCCGATGCAGTGGAAGCCCGCCTGCAGCCCGGCCACGGTGCAGTCCACCACGTGGCGGGCCGCGGTTTCCTCATCCAGATAGAGAAAGCCGCCGGACTGGTGGTCGTGATAGCCACCGCCGACACAGGCCGTCCGGGAGCCGATCGCCCCGTCGCAGTTCAGGTCGCCGCCCAGCCCGGCCAACCCCTCGGCGGTGGCCCAGCCGAGCAGTTCGGCGGTGGCCAGCTCCCCCCACCAGGCGGGCAGGCGTACGCCCATCGCGGCGGCCTCCTGCCGGGTGAGCGCGAGTTCCTCGACGGTGTTGATGTGCGGCGCCGACATCTCCTGGACGGTGCCGATGCCGTGGGTGACCGCCTGGCCGAGCGCCAGGCGTACCTGGGCTCGTCGCTGGTCTGAGGTGAACATGCCGGCGATGGCGCGGGAGGCGAGCGCGAACGCGTCGCGGGTGATCCACCCGTCCGCGGTGAACCCGTCGGCCGCCCGGACCCCTGGCACCCGGTCCACCAGCGCGGAGGACACCAGGGCGGAGTGCATCTCCACCCGGGTCAGGAACACCGGAGCCCCGGCGGCGGCCCGGTCGAGCTCGGCCATCGTGGCGGGCCGCCCCTCGGGCCAGTCGGTGTGGTCCCACCCCTGCCCGTGCACCAGCGCACCCGGGTGCCGGGCGGCGGCGGTCGACACCGCGCCGAGCAGTTCGGTCGCCGAGCCGAGTCGGCCGAGCTCCAGCCCGGCCAGGCCGCGGCCGGTCAGCAGCACGTGGGCGTGGGCGTCGACGAAGGCGGGCGCGAGCAGCAGCCGCTCGTCGGCGGACTGGTCGAGCCGGTGGATCGGCAGGCCGAGACGTGGCGCGTCCTCCGAGCGGCCGAACCAGGCGATACGGCCGTTGTCGACGGCCAGGGCGTCCAGTCCGGGACGGGTCACCAGGGCGGCACCGGTCAGCACCACGGCGTCGACCGGACGGCCGGCCGCCTGGTGCCCGAGGTGAGAATGAAAACCCTCGATGGTCACTGGCCCTCCCCACACGGCCTCAGAGGTTGGGCCGCTCGTGGAAGGGTATCGACAGCACCAAGGTGGTGTGGGTGGAAACCCGTGCCGTGGTACGGATTCCAGAGAGGAGCCGCTCCAGCTCGGCCGGGGTGTTGCAGTGCACCATGATCAAATGGCTGGCCTCGCCGGCGACGGTATAGCAGGACACCACCTCCGGCAGCGGCTTGAGCCGCTCGGGGATGCTGTCCGCCTCCGCGATGTCGAGCGGGCGCAACGCGATGAACGCGGTGATCAGGTGACCCAGGGCGACCGGGTCGACCTGCGCGGTATAGCCGGTGATCACCCCGCGCTGCTCGAGCCGGCGGACCCGTTGCTGGGCCGCCGAGGTCGACAGTCCGGTCTCCCGACCGATGTCGGTATAGGAGATTCGTCCGTCGCGAGCCAGCAGGGACAAGATCTTTCGGTCCATCTCCTCCATGGGCCCATCCTGCCACCGGCGGACCAACCGGTCAGGGGTTTCCACTGCGCCGAGACAGTCCGCGTCCGAGCGTGCCACGATGGGGCCCATGTCATCCTCCGCGCCCGTTCGGCTGATGCTGCTGGACACCGCCAGCCTCTATTTCCGTGCCTTCCATGGGTTGCCGGACAGCATCCGCACCCCCGACGGTCGGCCGGTGAACGCGGTGCGCGGGTTGCTCGACTTCATCGCGCGGCTGGTGACCGATCACTCCCCCAGTCACCTGGCCGCCTGCTGGGACAACGACTGGCGGCCGCAGTGGCGGGTCGACCTGCTGGCCAGCTACAAGACCCACCGCGTGGCTGAACCTGCTCCGCTGGCCGAGCGAGCGGAGCGAGCCGAACCCTCCGTGATCGGCGCCGGCGGGGTCGGCGCCGACTCGGGGGTGGCCGAGGAGTCCCCCGACGGGCTGAGCCACCAGGTGCCGTGGATCGTGGACACGCTGACCGCGCTGGGCGTCGCGATCGTCGGTGCCGACGGTTTCGAGGCCGATGACGTGATCGCTTCGCTGGCCGCCCAGACCGAGGTGCCGTGCGACGTGGTCACCGGCGACCGGGATCTGTTCCAGCTGGTCGACGACGCGCAGGGCGCACGCATCCTCTACACCGCCCGCGGCATGTCCAACCTGCAGCTGGTCGACAACGCCTGGGTGCAGCAGAAGTACGGGATCTCCGCGCGGCACTATGCCGACTTCGCCGCCCTGCGCGGGGACACCTCCGACGGGATCCCCGGAGTGCCGGGCATCGGCGAGAAGACCGCGGCCGGCCTGGTCAACGCGTTCGGCGACCTGGAGTCGATGATCGAGGCGGCGCTCGACCCGGACAGCGCGATGACCGGGACCCAGCGCAAGCGGTTCGACCAGGCGGCGGACTACCTGGCGGTGGCGGGCGAGGTGGTGCGGGTACGCCGGGATCTCGACCTCGGCGTACGGCTGCCCGACCTGCAGCTGCCCACCCGACCGGCCGACCCGGAACGGTTCGCCGAGCTGACCGAACGGCTCGCGCTGGGCTCCAGCGCCGAACGGGTGCTGGCCGCGCTCGGCCGTTGACCCGAAAATGTTGCTGACAGTTTGACGACCCGCAACTATTCTGTTCCCGGACCACCACCCGCGCCGCGGGACACTGGTCCGCGACCGACAACGACCGGGAAGGAGGAGCAAACGATGATCGTGACCATCAGCCATGAGTGGCCGCACGAGACGGGCGTGCTCGCTCGTCCCTGTCTGCGTCGCCGCACCATCGACGGCTGTCCAGGCTGAGCCGCGGGTTCTCCCGGCCCGGCCTGTGTCAACCGTCCTGCGTGTGCGTGGGACGGTTTTTGTTTGTCCACAGGATTTGCTGAAGTTCGAGCCGCTACGGGAGGAGGAACCATGAGCGGAGTACTGGTCCTGAACGCCGACAACACGGCCTTGCACACCGTGTCGGTGAAGCACGCGATCGGCATGCTGGTGCGTGAGGTGGCGATCGTCGAGGAGGCCCGGGAGGGCCACCTGATCGGCCCCTACCCCTGGCCGCTGGTGCTCCGCCTGGTGCGTTACGTGAAGACCGCCTTCCTGTACGCCCGCCCGCCGGGGTGGACCAAGCGCGGCGTGCTCAAGCGGGACCGGCACAGCTGCGCCTACTGCGGCGGGTACGCCGACACCGTCGACCACCTGGTGCCCCAGTCCCGGGGCGGGCCGAACTCGTGGTTGAACACGGTCGCGGCGTGCAGCCCGTGCAACCTCAACAAGGCCAACCGGACCCCGAAGGAGGCCGGTCTGGTCCTGCGGTACCAGCCGCACGTGCCCACCCGCGTGCAGCTGGTGCGCTGAGCGGTGGGGTTCGGGGTGGGTGGGCTCAGGCCCGCTCGTCCCGGCCCTCACCGTCCTCCAGTTCGCGCCGATCGCGCCGCTTCTTCTTGCGGCTTTCACCCTCGTCCTCGTCTTCGTCCTCGCCGTCGGTGAGGCCGCAATACTTGGCCAGGGCGCCGCTGGCGCCGGCGAGGAAGAAGGCGGTCCACCAGAAACCGCCGCCGAGGATCACCAGCATGGCGGCGTACGCCCCCCACATCACCGCCATCGCGACCAGGAAGGTGTTCAGACGCCGCTCGGGGCGCTGGACCGCGGCGGAGCCGGCCGTCGGGGTCGGTCGGTCCATGGCGCTCACCCACCCATTTTGAGCGACCGCTCAGGATCGTTGGTCGGGGCGCGGGCGGGTGAGCACGTACACCGCGGAGCCGGCCAACAGGTTCGCCGTCCGCGGAAAGCGGACCGGCCGTTGATCATCACCGAGCGGAATCCGTTGCTCCACAGCGAATCCGACGTCGGCGAAGAAGTCCTCCAGGTCGGCCAGCGTGGTGTAGCGCACGTTCGGGCTGTCGTACCAGGTGTAGGGCAGGTCCTTCGAGATCGGCATCCGACCGCGCAGCACCGACACGCGGTTGCGCCACCAGCCGAAGTTGGGCACCGACACGATGCACCGCTGACCGATCCGCCCCATCTGCGGCAGCAGTCGGCCGGGGTGGCGTACCGCCTGGATCGTGCGGGAGAGCACGACGGTGTCATAGGTCCCGTCGGCAAACTGGCCCATGTCGGTGTCGATGTCCAGCTCGATCACCGGCACGCCGCGGCGGATCGCCCGCAGCACCTGCTCGTCGTCGCTGTCCACCCCGGTCCCGGTGCACCTCTTGTGGTCCATCAGGTGCCGCAGCAGATCGCCCTGGCCGCAGCCGAGGTCCAGCACCCGCGAGCCGGCCGGGATCAGATCCGCCACCAGCGCCAGGTCGGCGCGCAGCCCGGGACTCATCGCAGCGCCTCCTCGCGGGCCCGTTCGAGGAAGGCGCGCACGGTGGCGTGGTAGGCGGGAATCTCGAGCAGGAAGGAGTCGTGGCCCCACGGTGAGCTGATCTCGCGGAACGTGGTGGCACAGCCGGACTGTTCCAACCGGGTGGCGATCCGCCGGGAGTGGGTGGTGTCGAAGCGCCAGTCGGAGTCGAACGACAACACGCAGAACCGGGTGCCGGCGGCGCGCACGTGGCCCAGTTCGGCATATTCGGAGAACGGGTCGAAATAGTCCATCACCCGGGTCAGGTAGAGGTAGCTGAGCGCGTCGAACCGGTTCAGGAAGGTCTCCCCCTGGTGGTTGAGGTAGCTCTCCACCTCGAAGTCCACCCCGAATCCGTGCCGTGGGGTGGTCGAGTCCTGGAAGCGGCGGCCGAACTTCTCCGCCATCGCCTCCTCGGACAGGTAGGTGATGTGCGCCATCATCCGCGCGATGGACAACCCCACCTCGGGCAGGGTCCCCTCGTCCAGGTAGTGACCGGCGCGGAAGCCGGTGTCCCGCATGATCGCCTCGCGCGCCACCGCCGAGAAGGCGATGTTCTGCGCCGACAGCCGGCTGGAGGCCGCGATGATCACCGCGTTGCGCACCTGCTCGGGGTGTGCCAGCGCCCACTGCAGCACCTGCATCCCACCCAGCGATCCGCCGACCACGGCGGTCAGCGTCTGCACCCCGAGGTGGGTCAGCAGGGCGCGGTGCACGGCCACGAAGTCGCTCATCTGCAGCAGCGGGAAGTCCAACCCGTATGCCCGGCCGGTCTCGGGGTTCACCGAGGCCGGCCCCGTGCTGCCCTGGCAACCGCCGAGCAGGTTGGGGCAGATCACGAAGAAGTGGTCGGTGTCGACGGGCCGGCCGGGGCCGATCAGGTTGTCCCACCAGCCCGGTTTGGTGGCCCCCTCATGCACCCCGGCGGCGTGGGCGTCCCCGGTCAGGGCGTGGCAGATGAACACGGCGTTGCTGGCGTCGGCGTTCAGGGTGCCGTAGGTCTCGTAGGCGATGTCGACCTCGGCGAGGGTGGCGCCGCTGCTCAACCGCAGCGGGTTGTCGGCGTCGAACAGGCGTACCCGTTCGGTGCGCACCTGCCCGACACCACCAGCATTCAGCGGATCAGTCGGTGCCACCGGTCGCCTTGGCCAGGGCCTGGTCGAGGTCGGCGATCAGGTCGTCAACGTGCTCGATGCCGATCGACAGCCGCACCATGTCCGCCGGTACGCCGGCCGCCTCCAGCTCGGTCTCGGTGAGCTGGGAGTGCGTGGTGGACGCGTTGTGGATGGCCAGCGACTTGGCGTCACCGATGTTGGCCAGGTGGGAGAACAGCTCCAATGCCTCGACGAACCTCGACCCGGCGGCCCGCCCGGCGCGCAGCCCGAACGAGATCAGCCCGGAATAGCCGTGGCCGGTGAACATCCGGTCGGCGACCTCCTTGTAGGGGCTGTCCGACAGGCCCGGATAGTTCACCCACGCCACCTCCGGGTGGTCCTTCAGATGCTTCGCCACGGCGAGCGCGTTCTCGCTGTGCCGCTCCATCCGCACGTGCAGCGATTCCAACCCCTGCAGGAACAGCCACGAGTTGAGAGGGGCAAGGGTGGCCCCGGTGTTGCGCAGCAGCACGGTACGCGCGCGGATGATGTACGCCGCCTCGCCGACCGCGTCGGTCCACACCACGCCGTGGTAGGCGCCGTCGGGTCCGGTGAGGCCGGGGAAACGGTCGCTGTGCGCCGCCCAGTCGAACCGGCCGGAGTCGACGATCACCCCGCCCATCGAGGTGCCGTGCCCGCCGATGTACTTGGTGGCGGCGTGCACGGCGATGTCAACGCCGTGCTCGAACACCCGGCACAGGTGCGGGGTGGTCGCGGTGTTGTCCACGATGAACGGCAGCCCCTGGGCGTGGGCGGCGGCGGCCCAGGCGTCGAGGTCGAGCACGTTCACCTTCGGGTTGCCGAGGGTCTCCCCGAACACGAGCCGGGTCTTCTCATCGACCTGGGCGGCGAGCTCCTCGGGCTTCTCGGGGTCGACGAAGCGGACCTCGATGCCATACTGCGGCAGGGTGTGCGCGAACAGCGCGAAGGTGCCGCCATAGAGGGTGGAGACGGCGACGATGTTGTCCCCGGCATAGCAGAGGTTGAGCACCGCGTAGGTGACCGCCGCCGCACCGGAGGCCGTGGCCAGCGCTCCCACTCCCCCTTCCAGGGCGGTGATCCGCTCCTCGAACACCGAGGTGGTCGGGTTCATGATCCGGGTGTAGATGTTGCCCGGCGTCTTCAGCGCGAACAGGTCGGCGGCGTGCTCGGTGTCATCGAACACGTACGACGTGGTCTGGTAGATCGGCACGGCCCGGGCATTGGTGGCGCTGTCGGCCTCCTCCTGCCCGGCGTGGACCATCAACGTCTCCGGCCGATACGCGGCATTCTCGGTCTCAGACATGGCAAAACCCTACCCGTGCTCGACCGCCCTCCAGGGCCTGTCCATCTCCTACGTTCCCCGAATGGCTGACCAGGCGGAGCAATGGTCCGCGTGTCGAGGGGAAACCCCCGCACCCCCACCCAGCGCCAACCGCCCGAGCACCTCATAGCGCGACCGTCCCGACGCCCCTTGGCGCAGGTGACTCTGCACCACCACGAGCTCCTCGGCGGTGAACTCGAAGGAACCGAACGATTCGATCACCCGCAGCCATTTCGTCGCCTCGAACCGTCGGCGGGCCCGGGCCAGGGTCAGGTGTGGCGTGAACCGGGTCCCGTCCGGCTCCGCCCCGACCAGACTGGCCGCGGCGCGGCCGTTGCGGCTCAGCACGGCGAGCTCCTCGCGGCCCTGGGCGACGTCGAGATAGAGCACCCGCACCGCGAACGGGTCCGGGAAGCAGCCGGCGCCGCCGAGGCGTACCCGGAACGGATTGACGCGACCCGCCACCTCGGTCAGTCGTTCCAGCAGCGGCTCGACGCTGCGCTCGGGGCAGTCGTCGACGAACAGCGTGGTCAGGTGCCACTGTTCGGGGAACACCCAGGCCAGGCGGGTGTCCACCTCCCGGCGGGGTGCGATGTATTCCTCCAATCGGTCAACGACGTGCGGCGGGGGGAAGATTGCCGCGAAGATTCGGTTGGTCATGGTTCGATGATCGCAGGCCAGACCGTCCTCGCGCGAAGGAGAATCATGGTGCTGCCGCTGCAACCGCCGGTGAAGCCGATGCTGGCGAAGTCGGTGCCGAACATCCCCGCCGACCGGTGGTATGAGCCGAAGTGGGACGGGTTCCGCTCGATCGTGTTCGTCGACGGTGGCGAGGTCGTGCTGGGCAGCCGCAACGAGAAGCCGTTGACCCGCTATTTTCCCGAACTGGTTGCCACGCTGACCGAGCAGCTGGCCGTGCCGTGTGTGCTGGACGGCGAGATCGTCGTGGTCGACCCGTCCGCCGGCCGGCTTGAGTTCGAGGTGCTGCAGCAGCGGATCCACCCTGCGGTCAGCCGGATCACCAAGCTGTCACAGGAAACCCCGGCCAGCTTCGTCGCGTTCGACCTGCTGGCGTTGGGCGATCGCGACCTGTCCGCGGAACCGTTCCGGGTACGCCGCAAGCTGCTGGCCGAGCTGTTCGCCGACCTGCGCCCGCCGCTGCACCTGACACCGTTGACCACCGATCTGGACGAGGGCCAGCGCTGGTTCGACACGTTCGAGGGGGCGGGGTTGGACGGGGTGATCGCCAAGGACCCGGAGCAGGCGTACCAGCCGGACAAGCGGGTGATGGCCAAGATCAAGCACGTGCGCACCGCGGACTGCGTGGTCGCCGGCTATCGCACCCACAAGAACGATCCGGAAGGGATCGGCTCGCTGCTGCTCGGGGTCTACGACGAAGACGGCAACCTGCACTCGCTGGGGGTGATCGGCTCCTTCCCGGCCGCACGACGCAAGGAGTTGTACGCCGAGCTGCAGCCCCTGGTGTGCGATTTCAGCGACCACCCGTGGGCGTGGGCGGCCGAGATGGCGACGCGTACGCCGCGCTCCGGTGAGGGGTCGCGCTGGAACAACGGCAAGGACCTGTCCTTCACCCCGCTGCGACCCGAGCTGGTGGTGGAGGCGAAATACGACTATCTGGAAGGGAAACGCTTCCGGCACACCGCCCAGTTCGTGCGCTGGCGGCCGGACCGCGATCCGAAGTCGTGCACGTTCGACCAGCTGGAGCAGCCGGTGAAGTTCGACCTCGCCGACGTGCTCGGTGCCTGATGCGCGTCTGGTCCCTGCACCCCGGCCTGCTCGATCGCGCCGGCCTGATCGCCTGCTGGCGGGAAACCCTGCTGGCGCAGGCGGTTCTGGCCGGGCGGACCCGCGGTTATCGCAACCACCCCCAGCTGATCCGGTTTCGCGCCACCGACGATCCGGTGGCGGCGATCGGCGTCTATCTGACCGGGCTCGCCGACGAGGCGGACCGTCGCGGCTACCGGTTCGACCGGAGCCGAATCGACCGCCCCGGGCCGGTGGCCAACACCCTTGAGGTCACCGCCGGCCAGCTCGCCTTCGAGGCCGAGCACCTGCACGCCAAGCTCGGCGTACGATCCCCGGAAACCGTGCGAGCGAACGAATCACGGGCCCTCGAACCGCATCCGCTGTTCCTGGTCGTGCCGGGACCGATCGCCGCCTGGGAACGCCCCTGATCGGGTTGCCCCTGGGTCAGTTCTGCTCGCAGGCCACGCCGTCACCGTCGGCGTCCCGCGCGGGATTGACGTTGTAGACGTCGTCGTTCACCACGAACGCGGGCTGCACCTTCTTGGGCTTCCCACTCGTCAGGTCCACGCCGCCCCTGCGCGCGACCCCGTGCGGGTAGTCCTTGCGCAGATCCTCGCAGTTCTTGTAGACCTTCGCGCCGCCGGTGACCGCCTGCGGCTCCGATTCAGTGCTGGGAGCCTTCGACGGGGTGGATCTGGTCGCGGTGGCCGACGGGGCGGGGGTCCGCGAAGGCGCCGGCGTCGTCCGCGTGGGAGAAGCCGTCGTCCGCGTGGGGGTCGGCCGGGTGGAGGTTGGCGGAGCGGCCTGGGTGGTCGCCGCTGGTGGCGGGGGGATCGGGGCCGTGCTCGTCGGCGCGACGGCGGCGGGCTGGGTGGCGTTGGCGATCGGCGCCGCGACCGGAGCCGGTGCGGAGGTGGGTGCGGTGGGGCCGCAGCCGGTGGCCAGTCCCGCCAGCATCAGCGCTGATCCGGCCAACAGCCGGCGGTGTCGTGAGGGCATGGGATGAAGGTAGAACCAGGGCCCGGGCGGCGCCGCCGAGTGACCCAATCGTTACCAACTAGACTGAGCGACATGCCGAGACAACAGAAGCGAATTGCATTCCTGGTAGCCCCCGAGGGGATCGAGGAGAAGGAGCTGGTCGACCCCCGCCGAGCCGTGGACGAGGCCGGTCACGAGACGGTGCTGGTGAGCACCGACTCCGGCGAGGTGCAGGCGTTCAACCACCTCGACAAGGCGAACACCTACCCGGTCGACCGGACCGTCTCCGAGGTGTCGGTGGACGACTTCGACGCACTGGTGCTGCCCGGCGGAGTCGCCAACCCCGACGCGTTGCGGACGGATGAGCAGGCCGTCGCGCTGATCGCCGAGTTCATCGGTTCGGGCAAACCGGTCGCGGCGATCTGTCACGCGCCGTGGACGCTGGTCGAGGCCGACGTGGTGCGGGGCCGGAAGCTGACGTCGTGGCCGAGCCTGCAGACCGACCTGCGCAACGCCGGCGCCGACTGGGTGGACGAGGAGGTTGTGGTGGACCAGAACCTGATCACCAGCCGCAACCCCGGCGACATCCCCGCCTTCAACAAGGCACTGCTGGACGCCCTCTCCGACTGACCGACGACGCGGCGAGTCAGCGGCGGGCCGAAGCGGGCTCGCCGCCCTCGTTGCGTCCCTGATCGTCGGTACGCCGGCCGCGGAGCTTGGCCCACACCGTGCGGAACTGCTCGCTGACGTTCTCCGGGAACACCCACAGGTTCATCAGCAGGTAGATGTAGACGCCCTCGACACAGGCCGCGACCACCCGCGCCACCTGGTACTGCACGCCGAGATGCTCCAGCAGCCAGGAGAACCCGAGGATCCAGATCACGTAGTTGCTGATGATCACCACGAGCTGTTTGCCCGACTGTGCGGCGATGTGACCGTGGCTGCGGAAGTTGAGCCATTTGTTGAGGAAGAAGTTGAGGATGCTGGCCAGCAGGTAACCCAGGGTCACCGCGATCGGGTACGGGATGTGGAACCAGCTCTTGAAGATGCTCAGCAGCAGGATGTCGAACAGGAAGGTGGTCAGCCCGAGGATGCAGAATCCGAGCCCGGTGGCCGGGATCCAGCTCAGCCACCGCGGTAGCCACCGGTGCATTCGCGCGGTCGTTCGCGCGAAGACTTCGGCGGCGGTGGTACGCCGGGCGGTGGGCATGGGTGCCATTTTGGCAGGTTCGGGCAAGGATCAGGAAACGCCCGGACGATGATCAGGGGCAGGCCCGGGTCGAAACAGGCCCCGAGGTCCGGCCGAGCCGGGAATCGCCCCACCGTAGGCTCGTCGGATGACACGAACACCCGATGAGCCCGAGCTGGACACCCGCGATGAGTTGCTGCCCGAGGAGGAGGCGGCCGGCAGTTCCGATCCCGAGGCCCAGGCCGACGCGATCCTCGAGGAGTCCGAGCAGCGTACGCAGCACCCCGAGGAAACCCGGCGGGAATCCACCCAGACCCCGGACGACACCAGCGGAGGGTGACTTCCCCGGGCGTGAGGAACGAACTGGTGACAGGTTCGGTTTAGGCCGCGAGCGTGAGCGGCTCGGCTAGCTTGGCTTCGAACTCGATGGGCGTCAAGCCGCCGAGGGTGTCCTGGGCTCGTTGCCGGTGGTACTTCCGCTCGATCCAGACGACGATCGCGAGTCGCAGCTCCTGCTGTGTGTCCCAGCGCTGCTGGTTGAGCACGTTCGTTTGAAGAAGCGACCAGAAGCTCTCCATCGCCGCGTTGTCCCCGGCGGCGCCGACGCGGCCCATCGATCCGACCATGTCGTGACGGCGCAGCTCGCGGGGCCATCGCCCGGCTCCGAAACTGGCTGCCCCTATCGGCATGCAGGATGCAGCCGGCGACCTCACCGCGGCGCGCGACGGCGTTTCGGACGGCGTCGACGGCGAGTTTCGCGGTCATCCGGTCCGAGATCGAGTAGCCGACGATTCGGTTGGAGAACACGTCCTTGATCGCGCAGCAGTACAGCTTGCCTTCGCTCGTCCAATGCTCCGTGATATCCGTGAGCCAGAGCCGGTTCGGGGCATCGGCGCGGAACACCCGTTGCACGTGATCGTCGAACACCGGCGGGCCGGCCTTCTTCCCCTTCCCGCGGCGCCGGCGTTGCGCGGACGAGAGGATCCCGGCCTGCGAGCACAGCTTCCACGCCGTCCGCCGGCTCATCCGCCACCCCGCTCGGCGGGCTTCGTCGGCGAGGTATCGATACCCGAACGTCGGGTCGTCGTGGTGCGCGTCATGCAGTGCGTTGATCCGATATGCCCGGAGCACGTCCGCGTCGCGGACAGGGTTGTTGCGCCACCGGTAGTAGGCCTGGCGGGCGAGCTTGAGGACCCGACACGACACCGTGACGGGGATGCCGTCCTCGGCGAGCTCAGATACGAGCGGGTACGTCATTTTGGGGAGCCGCCGAGGCGCAAGTTCGCCTGCGACAGATACGCCGCTGCACGACGGAGGACTTCGTTCTCCTGCTCGAGCAACCGGATCCGCTTCTTCAGCTCGCGAGCCTCGGCCGCATCCGCGGCGGTCTGACCGGGACGGTTCCCGTCTTCGACATCGGCCTGGCGGAGCCAGTTCTGCAGCGTCGCTTCGCTGATCCCGAAGTCGGTGGCGATCTGTTTGATGGTGACGCCGCTCTCGCGGCGACGAGCGACCGCGACGACGTCCTCGCGGAATTCTCTGGGATAGGGACCGGGCATGATGACATCCTCCCCGCCAGCGCCTCCCGGCACTAACGATCAGTTGTCACCCATTCGTTCCTCACGCCCCCCGGCCTCGTTCCCACTCCGTGGCGCGAACGTCACTCGGCGGCTCACTGGTGGGCCGCCGAGTGGAGCTCAGGCCGCTGAGTGGCCGACCCCGGAAACGAGCGAAGTCCCGAGGCATCTGGACGATGCCTCGGGACTTCAAAACGTCGGGCTGACAGGATTTGAACCTGCGACCCCTTGACCCCCAGGTGGCAGGAGCACGGCTCATAACCCACCTGACCTGGGGTTTTGTGTTTCAGGAGCGTGCTCTGCGCGTCACGTTTTGCAGGGTTTGCAGGCTGTTGGTCACCTGATTGGTCCACTTCGATGCCTGCCTACGGTGTCGGCGCAGCACGACAGCGCGATCAGTCTGACCAACACACTTCGCAGGCCAAGAACCCGCGCAGCACCAGGCGAATCCGTAAGGCTCTATCGACCCGGTACGAGTAGCGGTAGCGGTCCTGCTGTACGGTGAACCAGACCTTCTCTTCTTCGGCGCTGTCGAACCAACGCAGTAGCGCTCGTGACCCGACTTCAGGAAGCAGCAGCGTCTGATCGTTCGCTGGCATCCATTGTTCGAAATCGATGACTTCATCCGGCGATGCTTGGTCTAGTCGAAACCACCTGACGGAGCTGGGACTGTCATAGCGAGGGTCGCCGAGATCGTACATGGCATGTCCGCGTGCCAGCTTCAGAATCACTGCTCGCAGGCGATCGCCGTTGTCGCCGTGATCCCACGCCTGTCCCGATGAGAGGGTCGAATCGAGTTGTCGTGCGATCGCCTCCGTCGCTTCCACGGACCGACGCACTCGGGGCCGCTCGAACAACGCGGGATCAGCGCTTCCCGCGCACACAGCCTCCAGCAGGCACACAATGAATCGCTCATCCGCCGAAGTGCCGTTGTTACACGAAAAGCATGAGTAAACGGTGGCGAGATTGTCCGGGAGGGGCCGGTCTAGAAATGCCCGCGCTGGCACATGTTCGATGGTCCTTGTCCTAGGCGTGATGGTGCCACCGCAGGTGTAGCAGTAGTCAAACAGCCTGTCGTCGGTAAACGGCACCCGCTGCCTCATGGTTGCCCTGCCCTGAGCCTGACGACATCGATAACGCTAGCCGCCACTTCCTGGGCTGGCTCGTGTTCCCAGTACCGGAGGACGGTCCACCCGGCTAGCCGAAGGATGCTACTCGTACTGGCATCCCGCGCCTTGTTGTCTTTGATCTTGGTTGTCCAATAGTCGTAGTTCGAGGACGTCAGGTGACAGTGCTGAGGGCAGCCGTGCCTGTAGCAGCCATCGATGAAGACGGCAACTTTCGACCTTGTGAAGACGATGTCTGCCGTGCGGCGAAGGCTCTGTTCCGGGCGGACTGAGACCCTGTACCGCAGGCCTGCGGCGTGCAGCAACCGTCTTACGGCCATCTCGGGAGCTGTGTCGCGCGACTTGTTGCCCTGCCTCACTTTGCGAGCACGGGGGCTGCTAGCCCAGGACTCGCGTCGCGACCCCTGCATACTGGGTCTAGACCCTCGCGGGTTCTGAGTGTGGAGCCGAGATCGCGCACTGCTCCCACTCGTCGGATTGGCTGCGTAGCTCCGCCCTTGCTTGGGTCACGTTGCAGGAGAGCCACGCCGGGTCGCCGAGGGCGAGGCTATCCGTCGGACGAACCAGACCCTCTACTCCCAGGGCGGCAATCAGAGCACGTCCCGCGGCCGCTGCGAGTGGTGGCGGCACGCTGTTCCCTACCTGGCGGTGCCCATGCCAGTTCGTCGTGTTGAATCGAAACCAATCAGGATATCCGTGAAGGCGGGCGGCTTCTCGGACCGTAATTACGCGGTTCTTGGCCGGGTGGATTGGTCTCGGCGAAGTGTGAGATCCTCTATCGGTTCCGGTTCCCGCGCGCAAGGTCCGTGCTTGGCCACTGGGGCTAAGGCGGAACAGCCTACTAACCTTTTCGGCCTCGCCCTGAGGAGTGCGCGCGAATCGTTGCACTGTCTTCTGCGTGTGCACGGTCCGCAACGAACCCGTGAGTACGCCTGGGTCGTATCGTCGCGGCACGCTCATGTCGATGGGATCTACTGTGACGCCGACCAGACCTTTCGCGTACAGGGACTCCGCATCGAGTAGGCCCGCCAAATCTTCCTCATCAAGTTGCACTTCGTCACTCGCCAGCAGCCGTCGATACTTGGCCAGTTCCGGCAAACCGGCGAATGCGTCTGCGACGGTAACTCGTTCAACATGGGGTGCTTCAAGAGTTGGTGCAGAACCTTCGCGAGACCCCATCATGATTACCCGACGCCGGCTCTGTGGAACACCGTAATCGGCCGCATTTACGACGTTCTCAAATTCGTTCAGAACGTAGCCACCGTCGATCGTCAAGCGGCGCACCGCCTCTTCACGGAGCTCCTTGAACCGCGGCTCGAGTAGGCCCGCTACATTTTCGAGGCAGAACACTCTAGGTTGCATCGCCACAACTAGATCGACGAACCGGAGCAACTGATTATTTCGCTCATCGGTCAGGTCCCTGACGCCCCCGACGGAGAATCCTTGGCAGGGGGGGCCGCCAATAATCGCGTCGATCGACAACTCTTCGTCGGCACGGCCATGTTGCACCAGGCCAACTCTGGCCAGAGCGACGATCTCATTAGCGACTTGCTCCGGAGACCCCTCACGCAGATCGCGGCACAGAACCGGAGTATTCGGCATGTTATACCGGTGAACTAATGCATGCACCGGGTCGAACTCGGCAGCTGCAATCACGTCAAAACCCGCTCGCTCAGCGCCGAACGACAAGCCACCAGCGCCTGCGTACAGGTCGACGGCGACTGGTCGCCTGCGGAGTCCAAGTGTCACTGCGGGGTGCGCCTCACGTTAGCCGGGGCCTCACTCGGCCGTTGTCAAGACGAGTCTAGCCGGGACGTACGACGCAGAGACCGCGACACACCACAGCATCGACCGCAGAGCGGCTGACCAAGTCTGCTGTACAGGAGGGGGTCACATGGGATAATCGGTGTCACAAGGTCCGATCAACCGACGGAGTCGACGATGCCCTCCCACCAGCTTGCGCGCTCCTCTGCGGACGCCAGCCCAACCAAGGCGTTCTTCGTCAGGATGCTAACCCGCGACATCTCGCTCGATGACTGCATCCTTGACCTGATCGACAACAGCATCGATAGCGCCTGGCAGCACGCAGGAGTTCGCCCCACCGCATTCACTCCGAGCGAACTTCTCAAGGAATACCGCATCGACATCGAATTCGATGAGACTAGCTTTCGCATATCAGACAACTGTGGCGGCATATCTCTCGATAACGCGGCGGACTATGCATTTACGTTCGGCCGGAAAGACGGCACCGACGAGTCATCTTCTGCTGAGCTAGAGGGCGGCCAAGGCGAGGATGAAGACCCCGACAGCGATCCATCTTCGCCCGACTACTCGGTTGGCGTCTACGGCATCGGGATGAAACGTGCGATCTTCAAGATCGGAAACGATATCACGATTACAACCACACATTCGGATCGGTCATCGTCAGATTCATTCGCGGTGCCTATCATGGTGAAAGAATGGCTTGCTGATACGACGACACCGTGGGATTTCGATATCGTCCCAGCGGAGCCGCTTTCGAGCCCCGGCGTAGTGATCGATGTTACCGACCTGAACGAAGAATCGAAGCGCAGATTCGCCGACCCTGCTTATGAGCAAACGCTCAGAAGCGACATATTGCGACGAGATTACATGATTCCACTCATGCAAGGGCTCACGATCACGGTAAACGGAAACGAGGTTGGATACCGTCCGATAAGCCTGCTTGCGAGCGAAGACTTCACTCCGCTTCGAGAAACGATCGAAGACGGCCAAGTTACCATCGAGATCATTGCGGGGATGCACGCTGCGCCTCCGGACGACAATGAGCCCGATGGGTCGCGCCAAGACCGGGATTCAGGGTGGTATGTGGTCTGCAATGGACGAGTCGTTCTTGCGGCCGACCGTACTACATCCACGGGCTGGGGCGTTAAGGGATTCCCTCAGTGGCACGGCCAATACTCCGGATTCATCGGGATCGTCCTCTTCTCCGCCGCAGATCCCTCCCTCCTTCCCATGACCACCACGAAACGCAACGTCGACGTCTCCTCAGCCGTGTACCAACGCACCGTCAACCAGATGATGAAGCCAACCCGATCCTGGATCGACTACACGAACGCACGGAAGACAGCGATAGAGCGCGCGAAGAAGTTCGAGGAGTCTGCAAAGCCCATCGAGGCGTCAAGTGTCGCCGAGAACGCTTCCGTCGTGCTCCCGAAGATCACAACCAAAAGAACACGGGTTGCGAACATCAACTATTCGGTTCCACTTGCCAAGATGAAGTCACTGGCTGAAGCGCTCGGAGACGCGGGCATGAGCTACCGAGACGTTGGACTTGCGTCGTTCGAGTACACATACAACGATCACGTGGACGATGACGAATGAGCTCCACGACCCGCATCGACTACAGCATCCGACAGAACAAGGCGATAGAGCGAAGCATTGTCTTCGACGGCCTCCGAGCTCTCTATGTCGGCGTTCACCCACATAACCCCTTGGTGTACATCGGTTTCGGATCAGTGTGGTTTACGGACTTTCATCTGGCTCACCGCCACCTGGGCATCGATCGAATGATCTCCATAGAGCTGGACGAGGTCACTGCAAAGCGCGCGGAATTCAACAAACCTTACAAAACTATCGATGTCATTCAGGGCGACTCGAACGATGTCCTGCCGGAACTCCGCGACCGCGATGACCTGGCCGGGCAGCCGTGGATCGCCTGGTTGGACTACGACAAGGCTCTGGACGAGGATCGGATTGAACAGCTCGACGATCTCATCAGGTACATGCCCGACGAGTCGACGGTTGTCACGACGTTCAGTGCTACCCCTAGCCCTTACGGGAAGCCGAACCAACGAGTACAACGCATCCAGGAATTGTTCGGCTTCGCGGCTCCCGACGGCTTGCAGAACGACGATGTTCGCGATGAGGACGGTCTATCGCAAGTCCTAGCCGACTCGCTGGAACGCCGCCTTCGCAGCATCTCAATTAGCGCAGGGCGCTCACCCGCCGTGCCAGCTTTCCGTATGCGTTATCGCGACGGGGCACCTATGGTGACGGTTGGCCTCCATCTTCCGAGCCCGGAGACGTCGGATGATGTCCGCAGGATCATCAGCGACCCAAGTTGGCCGGGCATCGTTGGGGCGGCGATAACTACACCACCTTTGACGACACGCGAGGTCGGAGCCATCCGCGCCCTGCTACCAACCACCAAGTCCATTACGCGTAGCGACATCCAGGACGCCGGATTCGACCTGGAAGACGACCAGCTCGATGCCTTCACCGCTCACTACAACCGTTACCCCACTTTTGCTCAGTTGGCCTTCTGAGACACCGAAACCTGCACCATCAGGCTGGTAACGGCGAGGGTTGCGCTCCCCTGTGGTCGTAGCGCTACTACACGACCTCTTCTCGTACGGGAGTCCGCTGCTCGAAGTCGATGGCGCGACGCCGCTCGACATGCTCGCGCGCCCTCGCCCGCAGCAGTAGAAACACGCTGACGGGCCCCATGATGGTCAGCTTCATCGAGTTCCAGATGCACAGGAGAACCAGGAGGTTCATCCATCCGGGCCCGCCTCCCTCGATGAGATCCAGGAAGACGGCCGCGGCGAGAAGGTACGGGATCGCGAGGAGCATCGCTGGGATGCCCCACTTGAGGCCGCGGCGGGTGCGGATCGCGTCGAGGAGCCGGTTGGGGGGGGCATGTAGTGGCGCAGGAAGTTGCGGGTGTGGACGCTGAGGGTCCAGATGAGTCGGAGCATGGCCGAGTCCTGTCATGGTCTCGGCGACAAGAACCTTGAAGGACTCACCCGCGAGCGGTGGAGCCATACTGTCGCGACGAGCGACAGCGCATATTTAGAGGCCGCCTCGTCTTCCACTGTACGACGAACCCCAGACAGCCGGAAGGCCTGTCGACGACGCTTGAAAACGAGGCCATAGCGACGGTCGAAAACGAGGCCACCCAGACAGATTGGATGGGTGATCTCTATGGAGGATTGGGCTTTGATCCGGCTGGTGTAAGAGTCCCGTGGAGTGGTGGGCTTGAGGTCATCTCGATGCCGACCGGTCAGCCCTTGGTGAGGGCGACGGTGTCAGTCTGCTCGCTCTTGCCGATCTTGGCCATGGATTCTTCGGAGAGGTAGCGGCGTTCGTCGGTGGCCCATTCGTCGTGGGTGTCGGCCAGGACCGCTCCAACGAGGCGGATGACGGCGGCTTCGTTGGGGAAGATCCCGACGACGCGGGCGCGGCGTTTGATCTCCTTGTTGAGGCGCTCGAGGGGGTTGGTGGACCAGATCTTGCGCCAGTGCTCGCGCGGGAACACCGCGAAGGCGAGGACCTCGGCTTTCGCGTCGTCCATGAGGGCACCGATCTTGGGGTAGCGGGCGGCGAGTTCGTCGCGGACTTTGTCCCACTGCTTGCCCATCGAGGCCAGGTCGGGTTGGGCGAAGATCGTGCGGAACACGGCGGCGACCATCTCGCCCTCGCCCTTGGCCACGTGCGCCAGGACGTTGCGGATGAAGTGGACGCGGCAGCGTTGATGCGCACTGCCCTGCATCGCTCGCCCGATCGCGGCGACCAGGCCGGCGTGCTGGTCGGAGATGACGAGCTGGACCCCGGACAGGCCCCGCTTCTTCAACCCGGTCAGGAAGGCGCGCCAGAACACCTCGTCCTCGCTGTCGCCGACGTCCAACCCGAGGATCTCCCGGCGCCCCTGGCTGGTGACGCCAGTGGCCACCACGACCGCCTTGGACACGACCATGCCGTGCTCGGTCCGCACGTGCAGGTAGGTCGCGTCCAGGTACACGTACGGGAACTCGACATGGTCCAGGCGTCGGGTCCGGAACGCGCCGACCGCTTCGTCCAGCCCGGCACAGATCCGGGACACCTCGGACTTGGAGATCCCGGTCCCACCCAACGCGGTCACCAGGTCGTCGACGTTGAGGGTCGATACCCCATGCACGTAGGCCTCCATCACGACCGCATACAGGGCTTGGTCGATCCGGCGCCGCGGCGACAGGATGCTCGGGAAGAACGACCCGGCCCGCAGCTTGGGCACCGCGAGCTCGATGTCGCCGGCGTGAGTGGTCAACAGCCGCGGGCGCGACCCGTTGCGTTCGGTCACCCGGGACTCGGTGCGTTCGTACCGGCCGGCGCCGATCGCCGCGGTGGCTTCGGCGTCGATCAGCTCCTGCATCGCGACCCGGACACACTCGCGAATGAAATCAGTGCCCTCGCCGGAGCGGAACACCTCCTGCAGTTCGGACAAGGCAGACTGGGACAAGGCCATCGGTGAGATCTCCTTAGATGCGTGCTTGGGCGGTACACATCGAGAATCTCGCCGGTGGCCCCTCTAGTCAGGACGCCGCGCCGTCACCCAAACCCCACCACTCCCCGGGGCTCTGTCCGGCTGGTGGCGGACGGTGTTCCGCAGCTGGACCAGCCAGTGACCACGTCCAGATACGACGAAGCCCTGGTGAAAGTTGCCTCTCACCAGGGCTTTTTGTCGGGATGACAGGATTTGAACCTGCGACCCCCTGACCCCCAGTCAGGTGCGCTACCAAGCTGCGCCACATCCCGTTATTAAATTTTTGGGCCGACCAGGAGGGGTAAACCCCTTGACCCCCAGTCAAGTGCGCTACCAAGCTGCGCTACAGCCCGTTATCGTGTTGTACGCCCCGCCGAGCGGGCCGCAGCAACACTACACGAAGTGCGGCGTCCCGCCCAACAGCACGACCGTCGAACCGTTTGCTCCCATTTTGCTAACGTTGCTAACTCCAACCGGCGAGAAGGAGTTCATTGATGACCGAGTCCGAGCCGCCCAGCACTGAGACCCCCGGCACCGGCCCGAGCCAGCCTCCGGCGAGGAAGGCCCCGGCCAAGAAGGTGCCGGTCACGAAGGCCCCTGCCACGAAGGCGCCCGTCACCAAATCGCCCACCGCCAAGGCTTCAGCAGCCCCCAAGGTTCCCACCCCCGCATCACCCACAACTGAAAACGCCCAGAAGTCGACCGAGCAGCCGACGCCGCAGAACCGACAGATCATGGAGCAGACAATGGACCAGGCAGACAAGATGACCGAGCAGAGCGCCGACCAGGCCAAGCAGTTCACCCAGCAGAGCAACGACCAGGCCAAGCAGTTCACCGAGCAGGCCTCCAAGCAGGCGCAGCAGTTCAGCGACCAGGCCGCCAAGAACATGTCCGAGGCGACCGCGGCCGCCGAGGAGAGCGTCCAGCGGATCCGTCAGTTCAACGAGCAGCTGATCGAGTCGTCCAAGGAGTCGGGCCGCAACGCGCTGGACTCCTACGAGCACGCCCTGAAGCGGATGCTCGAGTTCCAGCGTTCGATGGCCGACTCCAGCCAGATCGAGTGGGTGTCCAACCTGGCCAAGGTGCAGACCCAGTTCGTCGAGGACCTCACCTCCGCCTACACCAAGGCCGCCCGCGACCTGATGAAGTGACCCGTTCCGTGGCGTACGCCGATCCGCAACCACGGTTCGGCGTACGCCACGGCCACACCCCCCGTCGAAGCACGGGGGGTGTTCCAACTCCCCAGGCCCCTGTTCCGGATGCGCAGCGGCCCAGTAGCATCAATCACGTCCTCGACGAAGGGTCGACCATGGCAGAGCAAGAGACCGTCTCCCAGCAGTTGCGTAAGGCGCTGGACGATTTCCTCAAGGGCCAGGGGGCTGGGCTGGAAGAGGTGGTGAACACCCGCGCCTTCGGATCCCTGGTCGCCCAGACCACCGGCAACCTGGTGGCCCTGACCCGGATCAGCAACGAGGTGCTCGATCTGGCGATCCGCAACTCCCGGCTGGCGGGACGCCGCGACGTCGCCTCGCTGGGGCGCCAGCTGGCGCGTACCGAGGAGAAGCTCGAGCGGGTGCTCCAGGTCGTCGAACGTCTCGAGGACGAGTTGGCCGACTCCCGAGCCCGCAACGCCGAACTGGAAGAGGCCGCAGCCCGGCGTACCACCTCCTCCGCGGCGACGACGGCCAAGTCCGCAGTCACCGCCAAGCGAGCCCCGAAGTGATGTCGCTGCTCAAGGAGGCCCTGAACCTGCCAAGGACCCTTCTGGAGTACAACAACATCCTGCTCACCACCGAGGACGCCAAGGTCGGGGTGACCGGTAAGGACGAGATCTGGACCTATCGCCGCACCACGCTGTTTCGCTTCCGCAGCAGGAATCGCAAGCACCCGGTGCCGATCCTGCTCACCTTCGCGCTGATCAACCGGCCGGACATCTTCGACCTGAGCCCGGAGAACAGCTTCGTGGGGTTCCTGCTCGGGGAGGGCTTCGACGTCTACCTGGTCGACTGGGGCTATCCGCAGGAGGAGGACTCGGACATCGGGATCGACGACCTTGTGTGCGACCACCTGCCGTGGGCGATCCGGGAGGTGCTGCGCGACAGCGGCGCCAAGGAGATCACCCTGGTCGGTTGGTGCATCGGGGCCGTGATCACCTCCATGTACCTCGCGCTCACCCCCGACGCACCGGTGCGCAACTACATCTCGCTCACGATGCCGCTGGACACCGAGGACACCACCTTCGCCCGCTGGCTCGGCCCCGAGGAATTCGACGTGGACCAGCTGGCCGACTCGATGCCCTACCTGCCGGGCGCCGCGGTGGACCTGTACAACAAGCTGCTCAAGCCCGTGCCGAACCTGATCGGCACGCCCTTGCGCCTGTACCAGCAGGTGCAGGACGGCACCGCTCGCCGCGCCGCCTACCAGTCGATGGCCAAGTGGGTCGCCGACAACCCCAACTTCACCGCCCGCGCGTTCCAGCAGTGGGTCACCTGGATGTACAAGGACAACCGACTGATCTCGGGGCGGATCCGCCTGCGCGGCCAGCGGGTCGACCTGTCCAGGATCACCACGCCGATGTTGGTGGTCACCGCCAGCTATGACCACATCGCCCCCCGCGACGGCACGATGCCGCTGTTCGACATCGTGTCCAGCACCGACATCCAGCACCTGGACGGGGTGGGCGGTCACATCGGGCTGATGGCCGGCTCCAAGGCCCGGCGCGAGATCTGGCCGCAGATCTCCGAGTGGCTGACCGCCCGGCAACCGGCCACCCACTGAGACTTCCCCGCACACCCGTAGCGAGCACAGGGAGCAACGATGGCGGAACAGGAAGCAGGCAGCACAGAAGGCCGGTTCAGCGGCAAGGTGGCGCTGGTCACCGGCGGCACCCGTGGGATCGGTGCCGCCATCAGCCGGGGCCTGGCCGAGCAGGGCGCCACGGTGGCGATGGGTTACGGCAAGGACACCGCCCGGGCCGAGGAGTTCCTCGACGAGTTGCGGTCCGCGATGCCCGGCGGCACGTTCTCCACCCATCAGGGCAACGTGGCCTCCGGTGACGACTGCCGGCGGACCGTCCAGGAGGTGATCGACACCCACGGACGGCTCGACATCCTGGTCAACAACGCCGGGATCACCCGCGACAGAACCGTGTTGAAGATGGATGACGACGACTGGACCGCGGTGCTCCAGGTGAACCTGTCCGGGACGTTCTTCATGGCCCAGGCTGCGCTGAAGCACATGCTGGAGCGTGGCACCGGCCGGATCGTCAACGTGTCCTCGATCATCGGCGAGATGGGCAACATCGGGCAGGCGAACTACGCGGCTTCCAAGTCCGGGCTGTTCGGGCTCACCAAGACCCTGGCGCGAGAGGCCGTGTTCTATCTGCAGCGCGCCGACAAGCTGCACGACAACTCGATCGGTGTCACCGTGAACACCGTCACCCCGGGTTATGTGAACACCGAGATGGTGGAAGCCGTGCCCGACAAGGTGCTGGACAAGATCAAGGGCAACATCCCGATGGCCCGGCTGGCTGATCCGGACGAGATCGCCCGAGTGGTGGGGTTCCTGTGCGCGGACAAGTCGGCGTACATCACCGGCCAGGTGTGGGGCGTCAACGGCGGCATGGACATGTGAGGCGTACGCCACAGCGCGCTGGTTTTGCTCGTTAGCTGGATGCGTGCTAGCGTTGCTAACGCAAGCAGCGTACAAGACACGAAGGAGCCACCGACATGAACGAGAACAGCACTTTCGCCGACAGCACCAAGCAGTTCGAGGAGAACGTCCAGCGCGCCAAGGACTTCAACGCCCGCGTCCTGGAGTCCTCGAAGGCCACCGGCCGCCTCGCGGTCGACAACTACGAGAAGGCCGTCAAGAGCACCCTCGACTTCCAGCGTCAGCTGGCCGGCGCCAGCCAGGTCGAGTGGGCCACCTCGGTGGCCAACACCCAGATCCAGCTCGCCCAGGACGTCACCGACGCCTGGACCAAGGCTGCCCGCGAACTGCTCAAGTGAGCGGTCGCTGACCCCCGCGCGACGGCCCCGCTGGGACTCCAGCGGGGCCGTCGTCGTCCCTGGCTCCAGCACCCGACCGGTATCGGTTGGGTCACCAACCGTCCCGACACATGGTCCGCAGGGTGTCTTTCGCCCAAACTCTGGGTAATACTGCACAGTAGCCCAGTTGCATGGTTGGGCACGCGACTCCGAGGAGGCAGTCATGACTCTGCTCACACCGAAGGTCCCCGACCGCATCGTCGAGTCCTGGCTCGACGCCACCGTCGGCGGCTGGGAAGCGGTGGGCCGAGCCACCGTCGAATACTGGGCAGGCGCCTGGCGCCGCGGCGCGACGCCCCTCGACGTGACCACCGACCTGTGGCGTTGGTACGCCACGGCGAGCCGCCGGGAGCGCCCCCAGTGGGCGCACGAGCACCGCCTGGTCCGCGAGTGGCCGATCGCGCGACTGCGCGACTATTCCACCGATGACGCCGATCCCGAGCAGGTGCCCACCCTGCTGCTGCCACCCCAGGCCGGTCACGACTCCTGCATCGTCGACTACGCCGAGGGACAGAGCCAGATTCTGACCGCCCGCGAGTCCGGGTGCACCCGCGTGCTCGCCCTGGACTGGGTCGGGGCGACCCGGGAGACCCGCAACGCCGGGATCGACGACTACATCGACGTGCTGCGCGAAGCCATCGAGGGACTCGGCGGCAGGGCCAACCTGGTGGGCGACTGCCAGGGCGGCTGGCTGGCCACCATCTTCACCGCGCTGCACCCCGAGCTGGTGCACAGCCTGACCATCGCCGGGGCACCGATCGACTTCCACGCCGGCGAGCCGCTGATCCACGACTGGGTCCGCTACCTGACCCCCGGCGAGGACCTGTCGTTCTATCGCTCCGTGGTCGCCGCCAACGACGGCGTGCTGCCGGGCTCGTTCCTGCTCGGCGGCTTCATCGGGATGCAGCTGAACAAGGAGCTGGATCGCCAGCTCCAGCTGTTGGCGCACCTGCACGAACCCGACTACGTCCAGCGCTACCGCACCTTCGAGACCTGGTTCCAGTGGACCCAGGCACTTCCGGGCACGTTCTATCTCTGGGTGGTCGAACACCTGTTCCAGAAGAACGAGCTGATCCAGGGCACCTTGGAGGTCAAGGGGCAACTCGTCGACCTCGGCCGGATCGACTGCCCGCTGTTCCTGATGGCCGGCAGGACCGACCACATCACTCCCCCGCCGCAGGTGTGGGCGCTCGCCGACTATGTGTCGACCGACCCCGACAAGGTGGGCCGACAGATTTCCGACGGCGGGCACCTGGGTCTGTTCATGGGTCACGAGGCGCTGGCCAACCACTGGCCGGTGGTGTTCGGACAGATCGCCGAGCTCTCCCGCCCCGGACGGGAACTGACCGGCGTACGCGACCAGGCGTCCCGTCCGCCGGCCCGGCCCGCCAAGCGGCAGACCCGCAACTGACGACCCTGGTCCGCCGCCGCGGGTCAGTCGGGGTGGCGTACCCGATTGGCGTCGACGAAGGAACGGTAGACCTCGCTCAGCGAACGACGCTGCGCGGCGGTGAGCTCCGACGCACTGTCGATGGCGCGCTGCAGATCGGTCTTCTCGCCGGCCTCGGCCTTGGCCGATACGTAGCCCGCCCGCTGGTAGAGCTCATCCACGCTGATCCCGAGCGCGGTGGCGATCCCCGCGGCCACCCCCGCCGACGGCGCCCGTAGGCCGCGCTCGATCTGCGACAGGTAGGGGTTCGAGATCCCCACCATGGTCGACATCTGGCGCATCGACAGCTCCGCCAGCTCACGCTGCTGGCGGATGAAGGTCCCGAGCAGGGACTTGGGCGGTTCGGTCTCACTCACCCGATCAGCCTACCGCCGGGCGCGCAGGAACCACGGTTGCGTGACCAGGGCCGCGAAGATCACCAGCGCCGCCCCGATCAGCTGCGGCCACTGCACCCGCTCCCCCAGCAGCAGCACGCCCAGACCGACCGCGACCACCGGGATCACGTAGGTGACCATGGTGCCGATCGTCGGTCCGGCGGCGCGAACGACGTTGTAGTGCAGCAGGGTGGCAATCCCGGTCCCGAGGACGCCGAGCACCAGCACCGACCCCACTCCGAGCGCCCGCTGATGGCCGTTTCCGCCCAACGCCAACACCGGTGGCACTGCGCCGAAAGCGTGGGCGATGGCGTACCCGATCGCGATCTGCACCGTCGCCAGCAGGAGCTGGACCGTCGGCTGCGCGAGCCCGCCCAGGTCGCGACCGCCGATGAACCGGCGGTTCCAGACCCAGCCGATGCCATAGCAGGACGAGGCACCGAGCACCATCGCGAACCCGATCGGATCGGGCCGGCCGAGCGCGTGCCAGGGCTGCAGGATGACGAGTACGCCGATCAGCCCGACCACCACGGCGGTCACCTTGCGGACCGTGGGCCGGTCGCTGGGCAGGAACAGCATGCTCAGCACCACGGTGAACACGGGGTCGACGCGTTGCCGATCCCGGCCAGCGCGGAGGTGACTCGCTGCTCGGCCAGCGCGAACAGCGTGTAGGGAATCGTGCACAGGAACAGCCCGGTCACCGCCAGGTGCAGCCAAGTGGACGGTTCCCGCGGCCACCGGGTACGCCCCAGCAGCGCGAGCAGCAGGAGCACCAGCGCACCGGAGACGATCCGCAACCCCGAGACCTGCAGCGGCGCGAGCACCACCAGTCCGTACTCGATCAGCAGGAAACTCGATCCCCAGATCAGGCTGAGCAGGCCGAACTGCAGCTGCCACGGTGGCCCGGCAGCGGGCGCGGTTGTCACAGCAGCCGAACCTAGCCCGCGCGGACGGGGGCGTCCACCGGGTGCTCCGTCGACGTCCCCGAGGTCGGTCCGGACGGACGCATCCGCTGTGGACATGCCCGTGCGCCACACCTAGGATCGGTCGATGGAGCTCCTGGAGATCACCCCGGACCGCAACCAGTACGCCTACACCTTCGGCGGCGCCCCGGCGCTGCGCCGGATCCGCCCCGGGGTCGCGCTGCGGCTGTGGTCGGACGACGCGTTCGGCGGCCGGCTGACAAGCGTCGACGACCGCTCCGCGGAGAAGGTGGACCTGCGCTTCGTGAACCCGCAGACCGGCCCGTTCCACGTCGAAGGTGCAGAGCCCGGGGACACGTTGGTGCTGCACTTCGTGGATCTGGTGCCGGCCCGGGACTGGGGCGCGTCCGCGGCGATCCCGTTCTTCGGCGGGATGACCAGCACCGACCGGACCGTGACATTGCAGCCCCCGCTGCCCGACAGCACCTGGATCTATCAGCTGGACCGGGAGCGCGGCACCGTCGGTTTCGCTGCCCGCAACAGCGACCACCACATCGAGCTGCCGATGAACCCGATGCTGGGCACGGTGGGAGTTGCCCCCGCGGCCGGCGAGGTGCGCTCCTCCTTGGTCCCGGACCGGTTCGGAGGCAACATGGACACCCCCGAGCTGCGCGCCGGCGCCACCATCTATCTCGGCGTCAACGTGGAGGGCGCGATGTTCTCCATCGGGGACGGACACTACCGCCAGGGCGAGGGCGAGGCGTGCGGCACCGCGGTGGAGGGGGCGATGACCACCACCTTGATCGTGGAACTGATCAAGGGCAACGCGCCGGGGTGGCCACGGATCGAGCACGACGACGCGATCATGACCATCGGCTCCTCCCGCCCGATGGAGGACTCCTGGCGGATCGCCAACGCCGACCTGATCGGCTGGGTGTCCGAGCTCACCGGCCTGGACCAGCTGGACTCCTACCAGCTGTGTTCGCAGATCGCGTTGGCGCCGATCGCCAACGTGGCGGACGCGAACTACAGCGTCGCGGTCAAGGTGGCCAAGGCCCATCTGCCCCGCGCCGCCCAGGCGTACCGCGGGATGCACGACCACCTCCGCGAACAGGCCCGCCAACTGCGGGGTTGAGGCCAACACCAATACCCGGGGAAGAAGGGGATACGGGATGGATCTAGGACTTCAGGACTCCGCCGTGCTGGTCACCGGCGGCACCCGTGGTATCGGCCGGGCGATCGTGGCCGGGTTTCTCGCCGAGGGCGCCAGGGTGGCCTTCTGCGGGCGTACACCGGAGATGGTCGCCCGCGCCGAGGAGAGCCTGGCCCCGGCCGGGCAGGTGCACGGCAGCCCGCTCGACGTGGGCGACGCCGCCGCGCTGCAGCAGTGGGTCGGCGAGTGCGCCGAACGCTTCGGCGGGATCGACTGCGTGGTCGCCAACGTCAGCGCCCTGGCCATCCCCGACACGGAGGAGAACTGGGAGGCCAGCTGGCAGGTGGACGTGATGCACACCGTACGCCTGGTCCGCGCCGCCATGCCGTGGCTGGAACGCAGCGACAACCCCTCGATCATCGGCATCTCCAGCGTCTCCGGACGGGAGTCCGATTTCGCCAGCGGACCCTACGGAACGGCCAAGACCGCCCTTGTCGGCTACCTGCACGGGTTGGCGTTCTCGCTCGCGGACAAGGGAATCCGGGCGAACACCGTGTCCCCGGGCAACACCTACTTCCCCGACGGGGTGTGGTCCAGCATCGAGCAGGGTGATCCGGGCCTGTTCGACACCGCGATGTCGCTCAACCCCACCGGACGGATGGGTACGCCCGAGGAGATTGCCGCACCGGTGGTGTTTCTGGCCAGCAGGATGGCGAGCCGGATTTCCGGCACCAACCTGCTGGCCGACGGCGCGCTGACCCGCGGCATCCAGCTCTAACGGTTCTTGCGCTTCTCCCTGGCACGGACCTCGACGTGCACCGGCGTACCGGTGAAGTCAAACTCCTCGCGCAGCCGCCTGGTCACGAATCGGACGTAGCCCGCCTCGAGCTGGCCGGAGGTGAACAGCACGAACGTGGGCGGGCAGTTCTGGGCCTGGGTGCCGAACAGGATCCGCGGCTGCTTGCCGCCGCGGACGGGGTGCGGATGGGCGGCGACGATCCTGCCCAGGAACGCGTTCAGCTTGCCGGTGGAGACCCGGGTCTCCCAGCTGGCCAGTGCCTGATCGATGGCGACGCCGAGGCGCTGCACGTTGCGCCCGGTCTGGGCGGAGATGTTCACCCGGTCGGCCCAGGCGAACGAGTGCACGTCGCGCTCGATCTCCCGCTCCAGGTAGTAGCGGCGCTCCTCGTCGGTGAGATCCCACTTGTTGTACGCGATCACCATCGCGCGGCCCGCTTCGGCAACGCTGGAAAGGATTCTGAGGTCCTGCTCACTCACCGGTTCTGATGAGTCGATCACCACCACGCAGCACTCGGCGCGCTCGATCGCCCCCTGGGTGCGCAGCGAGGCGTAGTATTCGTGACCGGAGGCTTCCTTGACCCGCTTGCGAATGCCGGCGGTGTCGATGAACCGGTACACCTCGCCGTCGAGTTCGATCAACTCGTCCACCGGATCCACGGTGGTGCCGGCCACGTTGTCCACCACCACGCGCTGCTGGCCGGCAAGCTTGTTCAGCAGGGAACTCTTGCCCACATTGGGTTTCCCGACCAGGGCGATCCGACGCGGCCCGCCCACCGGCTCGAAGTCCTCGGCCGGGGCGTCCGGCAGCGCGTCGAGGAGGGCGTCCAGCAGGTCACCGGTACCGCGACCGTGCATCGCCGACACCGGCCACGGCTCCCCCAGCCCGAGGTTCCACATGGACGCGGCCTCGGCCTCGGTGCGCTGGTCGTCCACCTTGTTCACCGCCAGCACGACCGGCTTGCGGGAGCGGCGCAGCACCTGCACCACGGCCTCGTCCTCATCCTGGGTGCCAACGGTCGCGTCCACCACGAACAGCACCGTGTCGGCAGCGGCGATCGCCAACTCGGCCTGCTCGGCGATCTGGGCGGCCATCCCCCGGGCGTCGGAGGCCCAGCCGCCGGTGTCCACCACGATGAACTCGCGGCCGTTCCAGACGGCGTCATAGGACACCCGGTCGCGGGTCACCCCGGGGGTGTCCTGCACGACCGCCTCGCGGCGGCCGATGATCCGGTTGACCAAGGTCGACTTGCCCACGTTGGGTCGTCCGACGACGGCGACGACCGGCTTGATCACGCGCTCTTCGGCCTGGGCCGATTCCGATGCGGTCGACATGGGACCTCTCTGGGTTCGGGAAACCGTCCCAGACTACCGGGTTCGCCGGGGCGCGGGCCAATGAGACGGTCCTGCGCGGTTCCCTCCGGATCGACCCGGCGATTCCGGTGGCCGGTCGCAGATCCGCATTCCTCGGGTGGCCGGAACGCACGCGTGGTCGATCCGGAGGGCGACGGGTTCCCCTCGACAGTTGTCCATTGCCTTGCATGGACAACTACTCGGGGAACGTAGGTCAGCCGGGGGCGCCGGGCAGCGGCATCCCGGTCTGGCGCTCGGCCCGGCGGACTTGCTCGGCGAGTTCCAGGCGTACCGCCTCGGTCGCCTCGGCCAGCGGCACCTTACGCCGCGGCCACAGCACCCGTCCCAACTCCACCGGCTGGCCATAGCTGATGTGGATGGTGCCGCCTCGACGCGGAAGCTCCTTCACGCTCTGGCCGGGCTCGCGGGTGCCGAGCAACGCCACCGGCACGATCGGCGCCCCGGTGACCATCGCCAGATAGGCGACGCCGCCGCGGATCCTCGCCATGTCGCCGGTGTCGCGGCCGCCCTCGGGAAAGATGGTCAGCGCGTGCCCGGCCTCGAGCACGCCGACTGCACGCCGCAGCGCCCCGTGATCGGGGTTGTACTGGTCGATCGGGATCTGCCCGGCCGCCTCCAGCAGCCGGCCGAGGTTGCCGACGAACAGCTCGTTCTTCGCCAGCGCGAACGTGGGACGCGGGCTCAGCGCCACCAGCAGCGGCCCGTCGACCACGGCCAGGTGGTTGGCGGCCAGGATCACCGGGCCGGTGCGGGGCACCAGGTGCTCGTTGTGGCGGCGTACCCTCCACGCCTGGCGGAACACCGCCGAGCCGAGGGGGCGGATCGAGCGCAACACGGCGGTCCGCGGCCTGGGGAGGTCGGTGAGCATCGGCAGGAGGGGGGTGTCCGGGACCTCGTCGGTCGGGATGCGGATGTCCAGTCGATCGCTCACGGGATTCCTCTCAGGGTGTTGGTTTCTCGGCGAGGCTGCAGATCTGGTCGATCACCTCGGCGAGGCCGAGGTGGGTGGAGTCGATCACGGTGACGCCCTCGGCGGCCTCGGTGAACGCGGCCACGGTGGAGTCGTCGCGGTCGCGGCGGATCACCTGGTCGGTCACCTCCGCGGTGCTCGCGGCGCCGGCCAGCTCGGCCTCGCGGCGGGCGATCCGGGCCTGCGGGTCGGCGACCAGCAGCACGCGGACCTGGGCGTCGGGGGCGACGACGGTGGTGATGTCGCGCCCCTCGACCACGATTCCCCGCTCGGCGTCGGCGATCAGCTCGCGCTGCTGGTCGATCAGCGCGTCACGGACCGGCTGCACGGTGGCCACGGCCGACACCGCCTGGGAGATCCGGGGCTCGCGGATGGCGGTGGTCACGTCGGTGCCGTCGATCCGGATCCAGAAGTCGCCGGGATCGGTGCCGATCTCGATGTCGGCGGCACAGACCGCCTCGGCGATCTCCTGGGGGCCGGAGAGGTTCTGGTCGGCGACCAGCCAGGCCCCCGCCCGGTACATCGCGCCGGTGTCCAGGTAGGCCAGTCCGAGCCGTTCGGCGACACCACGAGCGGTGCTCGACTTGCCCGAACCGCTCGGGCCGTCGATGGCCACCACCAGCGGCCGTTCGGTCTGCACGTCAGTCACGGTAACCATCCCTTCCGCCCCACCCGCGCCACGCGGCGCGCCGCGAGGAAACTTGTCACGGAGCGTTCATCGGCGGTCACCTCGCGTTCGAAGTGGGTACGCCGACCCGTCAGTCTGGCACGGCGCAGGCGCGGGGCCGGGGAAATGAGCGTGGGCGCTCAGCTGGTCACGTCACGCCCGCCGAACCGGGCCCAGGCGGCGGTGCCGAAGATGACCAGCCAGGCGAGGTCGACGAGCAGTCCGCGTCCGAGGTTGTCCCAGAACACCGGTTCGCGGAGCAGATCGGCGTACGCCGGCCAGCCGTGCACCAGCAGCCACGGGTGCAGCCATTCGAGCTGCGGCACGCTGTCCAGGATCCAGGAGATCATCGCGACGCCGGCGGTGGCGAGGGTGACCGCCACCGGTTGCTCGGTGAGGGTTGAGATGAACAGCCCGACCGCCGCCAGGGCGGCCAACCCGACCGCCAGATAGCCGACGATCCCGAGCAGCCGCAGCAGCGCCGCCGGCAACGACAGCTGAGCTCCCGACAGCACGGTCACCGGGCCGAGGCCGAACAGCAGCCCACCGATGAGCACCCCCGCGACCGCGACCGTGAGCGGGGCGACCACCGCGCCGACGACCAGGGCGGCATATTTGGTGAGCAGCAACCTGGTCCGGTGCACCGGCACGGTCAGCAGATAGCGCAGGGTGCCCTGGCTGGCCTCGCCAGCGATCGCGTCGCCGCTCAGGGTGGCGATGGCCAGCGGCAGGAACAGCGTCATCTCCAGCGACAGCGCGGTGACCGCGACGAAGAAGCCGTTGTTGGTGATCTCCGACAGGAAGTCAGGCCCGCCCGATCCCCGCGGCCGATTCACCCGCAGGACGATCGCCAGGATGATCGGGATCGATGCCAGCACCACCAACCCGACCTGGTTGCGTCGCCGGCCGATGATCAGCTTCAGCTCGGAGCCGAAGAACCTCATCGCCCTAGCCGCTGACATCGAACCCCTCCCCGGTCTGGGCGATGAACAGGTCCTCCAGGCTGGGCCGGTCGACGGTGAACTCCCGGACCCCGACCCCGGCCTCGACCAGCGCCGCGACCACGGCCTCCGGAGCCGTCGCGTCCGGCAGCTCACCCTCCACCTTCAGCCCGTCCGTGCGTACGCCGCCCAACCCCAGCGCGTTGAGGGTGCCGGCCGCGGCGTCACTGTCCGCGGTCACCACCCGCGCCCGTGGCCGAGCCCCCGCCCGCACCTCGGCGAGCGTGCCCTGGGCGACCAGCTGCCCGGCGCGCATCATCCCGACGTGGCTGCACACCTGCTCGACCTCCGACAGCAGGTGGCTGGACACCAGCACGGTGGTGCCCTCGGCGTTCACCTCGGCCAGCAGCGTGCGCACCTCCCGGGTGCCCTGCGGGTCGAGCCCGTTGGTCGGTTCGTCGAGCACCATCAGCTTGCGTGGCCGCAGCAGCGCGCCGGCGAGCCCCAGTCGCTGCCGCATGCCCAACGAGTACGCCCGATAGCGCTTCTGCGCGGCCGGTCCCAGCCCGACCCGCTCCAGCGCGGCGTCCACGCGACGGCTGGTGGTGGCGGGGTCGGCCTGCAGGTCGGCGGAGTCCAGCCGGATCAGATTGGCCCGCCCGGACAGGTGCGGGTGGAAGGCCGGCCCCTCGACCAGCGTGCCAACCCGATCGAGCACCCCGCTGCGACCGGGCAGCACCCGCTCGCCCAGCACGCGCGCTTCGCCACCGCTGGGGCGTACCAGACCGAGCAGCATGCGGATCGTGGTCGTCTTGCCCGACCCGTTCGGCCCGAGAAACCCATAGACCGCGCCCTCGGGAACGGTGAGGTCGATCGAATCGACGGCGGTCTGCTTCCCGAAGACCTTGCTCAGCCTCGAGGTGCTGACCGCACACGCGGGAGCGGCGTCGTTCACCCGGCGAGAGCGGCGACAACCCGATCGGTCGGGACCGATCCGGCGGCGACCCGGCCGTCCTCGGTGACGACGACCGTTACCAGAGCGGTGTTCAGCACCTTCCCGCTGCCCCAGCTGCCGCTGACTGTCGTCAGGGACTGCACCAGCTGCTGCCAGTCGGCCGCCTTGCCGCTGTACTGGGCTCGGCGCTGGACCGACGGGTCGGTGTTGGCGGGAAGTTTCGGCATCGCGGTCACGGTGACCCGCTCCCAGCCTTCGCCGACGCTCTTCGGCTGCGGCCTGGCGGGGCGCTCCCCCTTGGGCTCGTCCTTCTTGTCCGCGGCCGACTTCTCGACCACCTCGGCACCCGCGGGCGGGCTGAAGCGGAACGTGCTCGCGGCCGGATCGGCAAAGTCGATCTGGGTGAAGCCGACGCGGATCGCCGGGGCGGCCTTGCCGCTCGGCCACACCTCGACGCGCAGCGGGTTGTGCGTCTGCGAGTCGACGGCGATGGTCACCTTGCCGACCAGGGTCTGCTGCGACTTCGGGTCCAGAACGAGTTCGTACGCCGAGCGCCCGGCCACCCGGGAGGTGCGCCCGACGCTCACCTCGGTGCTCGGGTCGAGCTGCGCGAGCACCCGCTGGGCGGCCTCGTCGGGGGTCTTCGGCGCCTCCGCGGGGGTCTCGCGCTGGGGTCGCGGCTGATGGGTGGCGTGCACCGCCTTCTTGTCCTTGCTGGACCACTGCCACACCTCGGCCTCGTTGCGCACGGTGGTGGTCTCCGCGCCGGAGGCGATCAGCGATACCTTGGACCGCTCCTTGCCGTCCTGCCACACCCGCAGCGTGTTGGTGCCGTTGAGCAGCGCGGCGTACCCGTCGTTGGCGCCCACCGGGAGGGCCGGCAGCCCGAGGTCGGTCCGGGTCTCGACGGTGCCGGAGAAGCTGGTGTCGGTCGGGTTCTGCAGGTCGACCAGCAGCTGCTGGGCGGTGCGCTCGGGCAGCGCCGGGTCGGCGAACGCCTGCGGTGCCGCGACGGCCGCGAAGACGGTCGCTGCCGCAGCCACGGGTACGCCCCAGCGAACGATCGGGTAACGGTCCACGAGTGCCATGGAGACATTCTAGGTGTACCCGGCCATCAGGTTGGTAGCCGGCTGATCGGTGGTTTGCCTCCGAGTGCGCTGTGGCATCGTTCAGTGTTGTAGTGCTCGAGCCAAGGGGCAAGTGCGGCGGCACGTTCGGTGTTGCTGGTG
>NZ_NMVQ01000011.1 GCF_002250625.1 Enemella dayhoffiae
GTGTGGAGCGGTCATCGTGATGATTCCTTCGAGGGTGCTGTGAGAGGTGAACTCGAGGATCACGCGGTGACCGCCCTGTCGTCCAGAGCCAGCCACCACGGGCTACACCACTATGAGGGACTCAACTGACGAAATACGAAAGACGGCTGTCCTTCCAGCAGCCCGACATCCCCCACGAACCGGCCGCGGCCGTGCACCTCGACCGCCAACGGCTCATCGGAGTGACGCGGATCCGCCGCAAGTTCGGTGTCCGCCGTCAGCAGGCGCCCTTCCAGGACGACATAGAGGGAGGACGGGTGCTCGCCGGGCTGGATGAGAACCTCCCCGTCGGTGAGTGTGCGGCGCTGCCCTCGTACGAGCAGCACCGCGATCTGCTCGTCGCTGAGCCGCGGGAAGGCGCCGATGGTGTCAGGCGTCTCGGTCTGAGCGGCCTGGCTGCGGTTGCCGGCGGGCGTGTCACTCATAGGAACGCCTCATCCACGTAGCATCAGCTCCAGTTCTCCCCCGGCTCCAGCGACCGCACGATGGGGTGCCCCGCCGTGAGCGCATGCGTGCGGGCGTGCCGCATCGGGGAGGAGTCGCAGCACACGACCTTCCCGCAGGTGCGACACATCCGCAGGTGCACCCACCGCGAACCCACGGCTACACAGTCCTCACACTCCCCTGGCGTGCGGGGACGGACCGGGCGGATGAGCGAGACGTGTGGGTCGACGTATCTCATGGGGCACCGCCGGCCGAGTCAGCCTTCTTCTGCAGCGCCTCGTCCACCCAGCGCAGCAGCACGTCCGGCGGGGCGGCTCCGGATTGGCGGGAGAGCACGTTCCCTTGGTTGAGGATGAGCAGGGTCGGCACCGCCTGGACGGAGAACTTGCGGGCCGTCTCCGGCGCGACGTCCACGTCCACTTTCACCAGCTTGAGCTTGCCGGCACGTTCCGTGGCGACCTTCTCGAGGGCAGGGCTGACCATCCGGCACGGTCCGCATCAGGTCGCCCACAAGTCCACGAGCACCACTTGCGGGGCCTGCTCGACCACCTCGGCGAAGTCCGCATCGCCCGCATCGACGATCCACGGCACGGCGCTCTTGCAGACCCGGTAGCGCGGGTACCCCGACGCCGCGGCGGGGACACGGTTCTTCTTCCCGCAGTTGGGGCAGGTCACAATCGCGCTCACGCCGTGTCATCCTCTTCGGCGGGCGCTGCGATGTTGAAGACGAGCTCGCCGTCCTGCACGTCCAGCGTGACCGTCGACCCGTCCATCACCTCCCCGCTCAGCAGCGCACGACCCAGTCGGGTCTCGATCTCATGGCTGATGTAGCGTCGCAGCGGACGCGCACCGTACACGGGGTCGTATCCGCGGTCGGCGATGAGCTGGCGTGCCGCGGGCGTCAGCTCGATGCGGATCTGACGCTCGGCCAGCCGGGAGCGCAGGTCGGTGAACTGCAGCTCCACAATGTCCTGGATCTGTTCACGACCCAGCGGCGAGAACACCACGATGTCGTCCACCCGGTTGAGGAACTCGGGACGGAAGTGGGCGCGCAACTCACCGAGCACCTTGTTTCGCACGTCGTCGGGGATCGCGCCGCCATCGCATCCCAACAGGTGATGGGCACCGATGTTGGAGGTCATGATGATGATGGTGTTGCGGAAGTCGACGGTGCGTCCCTGGCTGTCGGTGATGCGGCCGTCGTCGAGGACCTGCAGCAGCGTGTTGAACACGTCCGGGTGCGCTTTCTCGATCTCGTCGAAAAGGACCACGCTGTACGGGTGGCGGCGCACCGCCTCGGTCAGCTGCCCTCCCTCGTCGTACCCGACATACCCGGGAGGTGCACCGACGAGCCGGCTGACGGTGTGACGTTCCTGGTATTCGCTCATGTCCAGCCGGACCATTGCCGACTCGCTGTCGAACAGTGCTTGCGCGAGCGCTTTGGCCAGTTCGGTTTTTCCCACACCGGTGGGGCCGAGGAAGATGAACGAGCCGATGGGGCGGCGCGGGTCGCGGATGCCGGAGCGGGCACGGATGATCGCGTCGCTGACGAGCGTGATGGCCTCATCCTGACCGACCACCCGCTCGGCGAGGGTGGCGTCCAGGGTGAGGATCTTGTTGCGTTCACCTTCCTGCAGCCGGGCCACGGGGATTCCCGTCCACGCGGCGACGATCTCGGCGATCTCGTCCTCGGTGACCACCTCCCGCAGCAGCCTCTGCCGGCCCTGCTTGGAGGCGAGACGCTCCTCCTCGGCGTGCAGGCGTCGTTCCGCGTCAGCGATAGCCCCGTACCGCAGTTCAGCGGCACGGTTGAGGTCGTAGGAGCGCTCAGCTTCCTCCGCCTCCCGCCGCAGCCGCTCCAGCTCACTGCGCAGCTCCTGGACCTTGCGGATCGCTTGACGCTCCGCCTCCCACTGGGCGCGCTTGGAGTCCGCCTCCGCCTTCAGGTCGGTCAGTTCCCGGCGCAGCTCCTCCAGCCGTTTCTTGCTGGCAGGGTCGGTCTCCTTCGACAGCGCCGCTTCCTCGATCTCCAGGCGGGTCACCCGCCGGGTCAGCTCGTCGAGCTCGGCAGGCATTGAGTCGATCTCGGTTCGCAGTCGCGCGCAGGCTTCGTCGATGAGGTCGATGGCCTTGTCGGGCAGGAACCGGTCGGAGATGTACCGGTGGGACAGCACGGCGGCCGCGACCAGTGCGCTGTCCTGGATGCGGACACCGTGGAAGATCTCCAGCCGTTCGCGCAGGCCGCGGAGGATGGAGATCGCGTCCTCCACGTCAGGCTCCTCGACCATCACCGTCTGGAACCGGCGTTCCAGGGCGGCGTCCTTCTCGATGTGCTTGCGGTACTCATCGAGGGTGGTGGCACCGATGAGGTGCAGCTCCCCGCGGGCGAGCATCGGTTTGAGCATGTTGCCGGCGTCCATCGCCCCTTCGGTGGCTCCCGCCCCCACCAGGGTGTGCAGCTCGTCGATGAACAGCAGGATCCGTCCCTCCGCTGCTTTCACCTCCGCCAGGACTGCCTTCATTCGCTCCTCGAACTCGCCCCGGTACTTCGCGCCGGCGACCAGGGCAGACAGGTCCAGCGAGAACACGGTCTTGTCACGAAGGCCCTCGGGCACGTCCTCACGCAAGATCCGCTGGGCAAGGCCCTCCACGATGGCGGTCTTTCCGACACCGGGCTCGCCGATGAGGACGGGGTTGTTCTTGGTCTTGCGGGAGAGGATCTGGATGACCCGGCGGATCTCCGCATCACGCCCGATGACCGGGTCAAGCTTGCCCAACCGGGCGTCAGCGACCAGGTCACGGCCGTACTTCTCCAACGCCTCGTACGTCTGCTCGGGGGTGGCGGAGTTGACGTGCTGGTTGCCGCGGATCTTGGTGAGCGCGCTGAGGAAGTTCTCCCGGGTGACACCGTGCCCGCGCAGCACGCGGGACGCGGCACGGTTGGAGGAGTCGTCGGCGAGTGCCAGAACGAGATGCTCCACGGAGATGTAGGAGTCTTTCAGTCGCTTTGCCTCCCGCTCCGCCCGTTCCAGGGTGGAGGTGAGGCTGCGGCTCAGATACACCTGACCGGTCTGCGGGGAGGACCCGGAGACGCTGGGCTTGCGGGCGATCTCCGCTTCGACGTCGGCGCGTACGGCTTCCACGTCAGCACCCGCTGTCTGCAACAGTCGGGGAACCAGCCCCTCCTCCTGCTGGAGCAGTGCGAGCAGGAGATGCTCCTCATCCGTCTCGATCTGACCGGCCTGGACCGCGATGCTCTGGGCCGAGGTGAGCGCTTCCTGCGACTTCTGAGTGAGTGAGTTCATGTCCATGGGGAGTCTCCTTCAAGTCGGATGGTCCGGTGCCGCTCGAGCCGCTCGATGCGGGCGAGCAGGTCGAGCACGAGTGCGATGCCGGCGTAGTTCACGGCAAGATCGGAGTGCAGACGCACGATGGTGTGCACGCGGGCGGGGACGGTACGGGCGAACCACAGTCGGCCGCTGGTGTCGACGTGGGCGGTGACCAGCCCCAGCTCGACGAACTTCAGCAGCGTATCCGGGTGGATACCTGCGGCCACCGCGGTCGCCGCCAGGTCGGCCCGGGGGACACGGACGGGCAGGTGCTGTGAGGTCATGATCCTCTCCTGGCATCAAACGACGATTCGTCGCGGAGCTGTTCGAACAGCTCCTTCTCCTTCTTGCTGAGAGTGCGGGGAACGACGACCTTCACCCGCGCATACAGGTCTCCCGGCTGTCCTCCGCGGGGCATCCCCTGCCCGCGCAGGCGGAGCCGCCTGCCAGTGGACGAGCCGGGCGGGACGTGCACGGTGACCGGGCCGCCGGGGGTGGGCATGCTGACATCCGCGCCCAGCGCCGCCTCCCACGGTGCGATGGGAAGGTCCGTTTCGATGTCCGCGCCGCTGAGCCGGTACCGCTTACTGTCCTTCACGCGCAGCGTGACCAGCAGGTCCCCGTCTTGTCCGTCGGCGCCCGCTCCGCCTGCGCCCGCGACCCGCAGCCGCTGCCCGTCGACAGCGCCCGCTGGGATGTCGATGGTGTACTCCTGCGCGCCGCCGTACGGGGACGCGACCTGCACGGTGCGCCGCCCGCCCCGGTAGGCCTCCTCGACGGTGATCTCCAGCTCCGCGGTGTGGTCGGCACCGCGACCGAAACCACCGAAGCCGCCCCCGAAGAGGTCCTCCCAGTTCGCGCTCTGCGCGCCGCCCCCGAAGAGGTCCTCCCAGTTCGCGCTCTGCGCGCCGCCCCCGCTCCACGTGTATCGGGTGCCGCCGCTGCGGCGCGGCTGCTCGGAGGAGCGAGCCGCGTCCGCGGCGGCGTACTGCCGGAAGTTCTCACCAAACCGGTCGTACTGTGCGCGGGTTTCCGGGTCCGACAGCACATCGTGGGCTTCACTGATCCGTTTGAAGGTCTCCTCCGCCCCCGGGGTCTTGTTGACGTCCGGGTGGAACTTACGGGCCTTCTCCCGGTAGGCGCGGCGGATCTCCTTCTGATCCGCCGACCGGGAGACCCCCAGCGCGCTGTAGAGATCCTCCGCCATCTCCTACTCCTCGTCCGGCCTGCGGGTGACCACGACCGCAGCCGGTCGCAGCATCCGCTCTGGCGTTCCGAACCCGGGGCGAGTGACGGCGAGGATGCTGCGGGGCGGGACGCTGGCATCCTCGACCACCGAGACCGCCTCGTGCAGCTGCGGGTCGAACTCCGCACCGTCGATGGCAATCTCGGGGTACCCGAGTGCGCGCAACGCATCAGCGGCCTGCGCCCGGACGGCCTGCATGCCACCCAGAACGCCCTCGGCAAGGTCCGCCCCGAAGCTGAGCGCCCGGTCCAGCCCGTCGACGACGGGCAAGAAGGCTTTGGCGGTGTTCCGCCTCTCCTCCTCGCGGACGGTCTGGATCTCGCGCGCCATCCGTTTGCGGAGGTTGTCGTAGTCCGCCGCCGCCCGGCGCCACCGGTCCTCGGCCATCTCCAACTGGGCGGCGACCGCCGCTTGCGCGGCGCGGATCTCCTCCGGGGGCACGTCGGTGAGGTCGTCGTTCAGCAGGTCCACGGCCCGCGTGTCCTCGTTCTGCTCCTCGACCATCGCGATCCTCCCTCCGTGCTACTTGTCGAATTCGGCGTCGACGACGTCGTCTTCGTCGTCCTGAGCGGGCTGCTCAGCGTGGCTGGCGTTCGCGCGGGCCGCAGCAAGGGACTGCGCAACCTGCAGCAGCTCGCCGGTGCGCTCTTTCGCTTCCTGCTCGCCGACGTTGTTCTGCACTGCCTCGCGGGCCTGCGTGATGAGCAGCTCCGCGCGGGCACGCTCGTGCTCCGGTGCAGCGTCGCCGAGCTCACGCAGTACCCGCTCGACCTGGTAGGCGGCGGAGTCCAGCTCGTTGCGGGCGTCCACGGCCTGGCGCAGCGCCTGGTCGTCAGCACGGTGCTGCTCGGCTTCCTTAATCATCCGGTCGATCTCGCCCTGGTCCAGGTTCGAGGTGTCGCTGATGGTGATGCCCTGCTCGGTGCCGGTGTCCTTGTCCTTTGCCGTCACGTTCAGGATGCCGTTCGCGTCGATGTCGAAGGTGACCTCGACCTGCGCTTCACCGCGAGGAGCGGGGCGGATGCCGGTGAGCTGGAACCGGCCCAGCACCCGGTTGTCTGCGGCGTTCTCCCGCTCGCCCTGCAGGACGACGATATCCACCGACGGCTGGTTGTCTTCGGCCGTGGAGAACACCTCGCTGCGTCGGGCGGGGATGGTGGTATTGCGTTCGATGATCTTCGTCATCACGCCACCACGGGTCTCCACACCCAGCGACAGCGGGGTGACATCCAGCAGCAGCACGTCGTCGACGTCGCCCTTGAGGACGCCCGCCTGGATGGCGGCGCCCGCAGCGACCACCTCATCGGGGTTCACCGTCATGTTCGGCTCCTTGCCACCGGTGAGCCGCTTGACGAGCGCTTGGACAGCGGGGATGCGGGTGGAACCGCCCACGAGGATGACCTCGTCGATATCGTTCTCGCTGATCTTCGCGTCGGCCATCGCCTGACGCACCGGACCGAGGCACCGCTCAACGAGGTCAGCGGTGAGGTCTTCGAACTTGGACCGCTTCACGGTCATGGTGAGGTGCTTGGGTCCGCTGGCGTCGGCGGTGATGAAGGGCAGGCTGACCTGGGTCTGGGACACCGAGCTGAGCTCGACCTTCGCCTTCTCGGCCGCCTCGAACAGTCGCTGCAGCGCCTGCGGGTCGTTGCGCAGGTCGATGCCGTTCTCGTTCTTGAACTCGTCGGCAAAGTAGTCCACCAGCCGGCGGTCGAAGTCGTCGCCGCCCAGGTGGGTGTCACCGGCGGTGGATCGCACTTCGACGACCCCGTCGCCCACGTCGAGGAGGCTGACATCGAACGTGCCGCCACCGAGGTCGAACACCAGTACGGTCTCTTGGTTCTTCTTGTCCATTCCGTACGCCAGTGCGGCGGCGGTGGGCTCGTTGATGATGCGCAGCACCTCGAGCCCGGCGATGCGTCCGGCGTCCTTGGTCGCGGTGCGTTGGGCGTCGTTGAAGTAGGCGGGAACGGTGATGACGGCCTCGGTCACCTTCTCACCCAGGAACTTGCTGGCGTCGTCGACGAGCTTGCGCAGCACTTGGGCGCTGATCTCCTCCGGCGCGTACTGCTTGCCGCGGATGTTGAACCGTGCTTCGCCGTTGGGGCCTTCCACGACGTCGAAGCCGACGGCGTTGGCTTCCTCCTTGATCTCGTCGAAGGACCGGCCGATGAACCGCTTGGCGGACGAGATGGTGCCCTTCGGGTTGAGGATGCTCTGCCGGCGGGCAAGCTGGCCCACCAGCCGTTCACCGTCCTCGGTGAAGGCGACCACCGACGGGGTGGTGCGGGCTCCCTCCGCGTTCGGGACGACCTTCGCCTCACCGGCCTCCCAGACGGCGATAACGGAGTTCGTGGTCCCCAGATCGATTCCTACTGCCTTGGCCATGATGGTTGTTCCTTTCTTGTCACGTGAGACACGTTTCAGGGGTGGTCAAAGAGCGCGCCAGGATCGGCGCAGGCGCAGGGCTGAGTGCCCAGAGTCAGGAAGCAGGCTGCTTCAGGGGGATCTTTCCGGACGGCGGGCTGCTCGATGGGCGTCACCACCCGCAGGACGCCTAGGTCGCAACTGGCGGTGACGTTGCCGCTGTCGATGCCTGGCAGGTTCGCCTCAGAACGTACTCGTCGCCCTCTCGGGACAGATCGACCGACATCAAGCGCGGATCCATCTGCTGAGCGATGCGCAGGTCCGCACATGAGGTCACCCATCTCACCGCCTCCACATTTACGCTGAGTCGCTCTAACTCCACTGCTGATGTTTGTTCGACGGTCGGAGGTGTACACCCCACCTGGACGATGTGGTCCAAGCAGAGGCGCAAACGCTCGGAAGAACCGCGAGCCCAACCGCCGTGCGGCGCATCGGCTCGCGCTGCCCGGCCGAGTCCGCGAGACGAAATTCATCCTGGCTCCACAATGGACCCCACGTAGACATTTCGCAAGACATGTGCCGGATCTTCAGAGTTGAGTGTGGGGTGAGGCGTCGAGGCCGCCGGTGATGAGGAGCATGCGGAGGCGATAGTGCTCGAAGTTCCGGAAACCGCGGGCGATGCGGCGGCCGAGCTCGATGATTCCGTTGATGGCCTCGGTTCCGCTGTTGCTCGCGCCGTCGGTGTCGAAGTAGGCCAGGAACGCTGTCCGCGAGCGGCGCAGAGTCTTCCCGAGCCTGGCGATCTCCGGGATCGGGCAGGACGGCAGCTTCTGGATCAGCTGCTCGGCGAGGCGTCGGCCCCGGGGAAGGGTGGGCTGGTGGAACACTTCGCGGACGTCTTGGGCGCGCTTGTAGGCGACCTCGACCGCGACATGATCGGGGTGGGCCGCGAACGCGCTGGCCAGCCGGTTCTGGCGGCGAGACGTGAGGCGTTCGCGCCCCGCGCGGAGGAGGTGGCGGATCCCGTAGAGAGGGTCGCCCTTGCGGCCTCGGTGGCCGAGGGTCTCCTGCTGGACTCGGCGGCGAACGTCATCGACCGCAGCGCCGGCGAGCTTGACGATGTGGAAGGCGTCCAGCACGCAGGTCGCGTCCTCGAGCTGGTCATCGATCGCGTTCTTGTAGCCCTGGAAAGGGTCCAGCGTTGCGGTCTCGACCCGCTTGCGGAACTCCTCGCCCCGCTCGTCCAGCCAGTCTCGGTAGGCGCTGCCGGATCGCCGGGGGACGAGACCCAACAGCCTGGCGGTGGGGTGGAGACCACGGGTCAGATCGACCATGCCGGTGAGGTCCTTCGGGCCGCGCCTGTGCGGGTCACGGTGGTGCCAGATGTGCTCGTCGACGCCCAGGACCTGCACGCCCTCGAACCTGGACGGATCGCCTGCGGCCTGAACCAGGACGGGCTGGACCTGGGACCAGAGCGTGTTCCAAGTGGTGCCGAGCTGCCGGGCCAGACCCTGGATCGTCGCTCCCTCGGCCCGGAGCTAGCCGATCGCCCACCGGATCGCGCGCGTGCTCAGCAGCCCCCGCGGAGCGCAGACCTGGGGGTTCTGCTCGACGAACGAGACCACCGCGCAGACGTCCTCGAGGCAGATCCAGCGGCGCTTGCGCCACCGAATCCGCACCGGCCTGCCGGCCCAGGGCGCATCGATTATCTCAACGTCGCCGATCTGTCGGTCGAACTCCGAGACGGCCTCGCCCTCGCGGCGGTGCTCCCACAGCGAGCGCTAGTCCACGTTGCGTGAACCGCGCGCGGCCACGCGGAGCCCGTAGTCGCGCATCAGCTCGTCGTTCTGCTTCGCCACGTGCCAGTGCATGTTGTTGCCCTGGAGCGCGCGGCCGGTGACGTTGTCATGGTTGATGACCGTGATGTGGCTGTGCGGGTTGCCGCCCGCACCGTCGATATGCGTGATCACCAGCACGTCGCTGTTGGGATGCAGCTTCTTGGCGAACTCGTAACCCAGGTCGTTGACCGTCTGCACCTCCTCGGGATCGTTCGGATCGAACTCGCTGCTCTCGAAGCTCTGAATCAAGGAGCGTGCCTCGATCCGGCGGCCGATCACTATCTGCGCTTCGACTATCAGCGCGGCCGCGTCGAGGTCGTCTCGATGACGATCGCGGGCGTGGAAGACTGAGGCTGCCAGCGTTTTCTGACGTCCCCGACCACGCGCGACTCGACCATGAGGGTGAACTGATGACGACCATCACCGGTGACTGCGTCCCGTACCTTGCCGTGCTCGGCCTCGCTGAGGATGACGCAGCAGTCCAGGCGATCATGGAGCAGCAGCAGGGCAAGGCGAAGACGCAGACCTTCAAGGGCCCGTTCGTCCACTACGTGAGCTACTTCAAGAGCGGCGTCGGCTTCGCATTCGACGAACAGGGGCTGAAGCAGGTGTCGTTCTACGTCGTCGCGCATGGCGGCTTCGACGCGTATCCCGGCCGGGCCACGCTCATCAGCGGCCTCGAGGACTACACCAGGGACGGTGTTCGTGCTGCGCTCGGCGAGCCGACGGCGTCTCGCGGCGATGACTGGGATCTCTACGAGGTCGACGGCCGCGTGGTGCACTTCGAATACGACGAGGAGGGTGTCGTCTGGACCGCGCGCGTGTTGCGCGAGCGCGTCGGCGGCTGACGCCGTCACGCGAACGCTCGACGGCGACATCGACGCGAAGGCCGTCGAGACCCACGGCCAGGTGCCATACGGCGAGTCGTTCACGTCTGTGGCGTTGCTGGTGGTCGGCGGCCCGAAGGACGTCGTGAACATGGGCAAGCGCCAGACGATCACGGCTATCACGATCGTCGTGAGTTCGGTGGCTTCATCGAGCGCTAGCCTCGAACCGTTCGGGCGCTGCCCGGCAGGTTCACGACCGCCGACGAACGGGTAAGGATCATGACCGCCGACCTCAGCGCTGACATCACCGTGTTCCTGGCCGCGCTGGGCGCGGAGTTCGGTAGCGACGACCTGCTCGCGAGCGCGATCGAGTCAGGTCATGGATCTGTATCGCTACGGCGATCAGTACGTCCGGTTCGACTAACAACGCGGACGCGTCGAGGTGGTCTCGCTGGTGGCCGCCGGCGCGGAGGATTGATGCATTGGTAGCGTCTTCGACGGCGGTCACGAGCCGCACGATGAGCAGCGTGGAGGCGGAGGACATGACGGCGATCGCGGGCGCGTTCACGCCGTACCTGGCCGTGCTGGGGCGACCGGAGGACGACGCCGACGTGCGGGCGGTATTCGACGCGCAGTCCGATTCGGCGGTGACCCAGACGTTCCACAGGCCGTACGCCCACTACGTCAGCTTCCATGCCGATGGAGTCGGGTTCCTCTTCGAGAAGAACGGACTCCGGGCCGTCACGTTCTACATCGAGGCAGAAGACGACTTCGAGTGATCGTCCTCGACACGAACGTGATCTCGGAGATCTTCCGGCCGACGCCGGAACGGCGCGTCGTCCAGTGGCTCGAGTCACTGAGGGGCGACGTTGCGATCACGGCAATCACTCTCGCGGAGCTACTGGCCGGCGTGCGCGAGCTTCCCGGCGGTCGACGCAAAGCGGCGTTGGTGTCGAGGATCGATGAAGCGATCGAGCCGTACCGGGGAAGTAGTTCGGTGTTGTCATTCGATGAGGCGGCGGCGGACCGCTACGCCGACGTGCTCGTGGCGGGAAGCCGCAGGAGCGCCGATCAGCACTGCCGATGGCCAGATCGCTGCGATCTGTCTGGCCCACGACGCGACCTGCGCGACGCGGAACACCAAGAATTTCACACATACGGGAATTGACCTGATCAACCCGTGGACCACTGACGGATGAAGCCCTCACGGGCTCGATGCTGATGCCGGGTGACCTGGTCGACTGGGCCTGGCACTCGCGCCTGCGTGACCTGTAGCCGTCAGGGTCATTCCGGGCCCTGTCGGCCAACCTCGCTGCCCGCTATCGCACCTGCTCGGTGAGAAATCTTGAGGTGGCTTCGGCGATGGCGACTCGAGCGGTGTCGTGGGTGATCGTCGGTTCTCCGTCGCCGGGTTGGCGCCCGTAGTCGCCGAACTGGGCGTGCGAGGCGCCGTCCACCCGCGTGAACGTCGTGCCGACGGGCAGATTCGGCCGCGATGCGGCGATCTTGACGGGCGTGGCCAGGCCGTCCGCGCTTCCGGAGACCGACAGCACGGGGACGCCGAGCGCGCCGCTGATGTCGTCGGCCGGGTAGGAGGCGTACAGAACGAGCCCGGCCACTGGAGCCGGCGTACGCCCGCCGGACACCGCCTGCATGGCCGCGACCGTACCGCCGAGAGAATGCCCGCCGACGACCCACCGCCGCACCTCGGGTTCGGCGCTCCGGGCTGCGTCAAGCGCCCCCAGGCTGAGGAAGGCGATGCCCAACGGCTGCTTCGCAATCACCACGACGTGCCCCTGTTCGGCCTGCGGACGCAGGACTGCGGCGTACGCCCGGGCATCCACCCGTGCACCCGGCTGGAACACCAACCCGATGTCGCTGTGCGCTCCGACGGGAGCCATCGTGATCCGGGTCGCCGTCTCCGTCACCGCGACCCGACCATCGGTTCGCATCGCCTGGAGCGCCGCCTGCTCGGCGGTGAACGGGCGAAGCCAGCCCACCAGCACGAGCCAGACGAGCGAGCCGGCGAGCATCACCACCCAGCCAACCAGTCGCCAGCCCGTCCGCCGGTGTGGGCGTCGCGCGCGCCACAGCCCGATCGCCGAGCCGGTCACGGTGATCACCAGCAGCACCGGATACAGCGGGTGCCCGTGCACCACCGCGTCCCACGCGGTGACCAGCACCCAACCGACGACGACCAGTCCGGCCAGGCAGAGGCCCCGCTCGAGCCACGTCATCACAGGGTCAGTCGTTGCGCTCGCGGAGGCGTTCGTTGTCCGCCACGACCTGACGGTGGGTCTCGCGTTCACGGATCAGCCACTCGGGCGGGTCGGCGAGCAACTCGCCGATCTGGTCGGAGTCCAGCGGGTCAGTGAGCCCACCCCGGGCCAGCCCGGACTTCGAGACGCCAAGCTTGGCCGCGACCACGTCGCGCGGGAACGGACCGTTGCGTCGCAGATCTGTCAGCCACTGCGGCGGATCGGCACGCAGGGCGTCCAGTTCTCCGCGGGTGATCGGGGTGGTCCGGAAACTCTCCGGGGTCGCCGACAACAGGACTCCCAGCTTCTGGGCCGCGGTCGAGGGCTTCATCGTTTGGCTCACGCAGGCAGCGTAGTCGTCCGCGATACCGTGCCTGGGTGAGCGACTCCGCAGCCCAGGCCGTGCTCAGGGTCGGCCATGTCCCGGGCGTCACGCTGACCAAGTGGCGCACCCGCTGGGCGGAGCGGCTGACCGAGCGGCTCGACGTGGTCGAGCTCGAACAGGCGAAGGTACGCCACGCCCTGGACGAGGGAGAGGTGGACATGTGCTGCGTACGTCTGCCGATCGACACCGACGGCCTGCACGCGATTCCGCTCTATGAGGAGGTGATGGTGGCCTGGGTCAGCAAGGAACATCCGATCGCGGCCTTCGACACCATCACCCTGGCGGACTTGGCCGACGAGACGGTGCTCAGCGAACCGGACCAGGTGGCGATTGACCGGGTCAACGCCGGAGCGGTGCTGCTGGCGCCGATGTCGGTGGCCCGCTCGGCGAGCCGCCGAGACCTGGTGCACCGGCCGGTGGTGGACGCTCCACCGGTCCCGATGGTGCTGGCCTGGCCCACGGACAAGGACAACCCGCTGATCAGTGAGTTCATCGGCATCGTCCGCGGGCGTACCGCCAACAGTTCCCGCACCGATCAGGAGCGCGCCTCCCGAACGGCTGCCGTCGGGCAGGATCGTGCTCGACGCGGCGGAGAGCGCTCCCGACGCCGCTCGCGGCGTCGCTAACCCGGTGACCGAGTTGGGGGTTGTGCTGGGCGTAGACCGTGAGTCACGTTCGCGCGGTCTCGGCGGGCTACCCTGTGCCGGTGGGGTTCGGGAGAGAGGCGAAGCGAGTGCGCGACCGGCTTCTGCCGGTCGAGCAGCGCTATCGCTCCTTCGGCTCGTGCGTGCAATTCAGCTGTCCCATCGGATTCGAGGCCACCTGGTCCTACCTGCAGAGCGTGACCGGTCGACCCTGGCGGGATCCGATGTTTCTCCTTCCAGCGTTGGGGATCCTGGAGCAGGAACGCGCGCTGCGGATGGCCGAGGAGGTGGCGTACGCCAACCTGCGCCGAACCGAGAAGGCCGCCGGTCGGCGCACCCCCACCTTTGGTTGCACCACCCCCACCTGGCCGCAACGCTGGCACGGCGATGAGCGCGCCGGCGCGACGCACGCGCTGCGCGTGTGGCGCCGGCGCAACCCCGGAGGGGGCCCCTTCGGCGACCGGCGCTGGGCCCTCGTGCTCGCAGCGGTCGACTCGCTGCTCGCCGGTGCACCGCACGTCGACACCAAGGCTCTTCAGCGGTGTTTGGACTGGGCCCGACGACTCCATCGGACGTCAGCGGTGGGATCAGCGGACAGCCGAGTCGCGTTCGAGCTCGAGCCCGTGCTCGGCCAGCTCCAGGTGCATCAGCGTGGGGCGGTCGTGGTCAACACCCCGTGGGGCTTCACCCGGTGACGCCTGCGCCCTGAGCGAAGGACTCGAGGACGCCCTTGATCCGACCCAGATCGGCGCGGTAGGCGTGCCTCGGTCACCGCCGAACGAATTCGGTCGGGAACAGCAGTGGCCGATCTGCAGCCAGCTCAGTCGAGGTGTCAGGATGAGCGGGTGAGGGAGAACAAGACAGGACCCACCACGGCCGACGTGGGGGAGTTTCTGGCCGGGCTGACCGCGCGGCGCCGCACGGAGTCGGAACAGCTGATCGCACTGATGCAACGCCTTTCTGGGCAACAACCGGTCCTCTGGGGACCGAGCATCATTGGCTTCGGATCGATGCACTACCGCTATGACACCGGCCGCGAGGGGGACGTGCCGAGGCTGTCGTTCAGCCCCCGCAAGGCAACCATCACCGTCTATTTCTCCGAGGGGTTCGACCGGTATGCCGACCTGCTGGCCCGGCTTGGCAGGCACCGGATCAGCGTCTCCTGCCTCTACCTGAACAAGCTGGTCGATGCCGACCTCGAGGTGCTCACCGAGATGCTCGCCCGGTCACTGCGTCACCACGACGGGACCGCGGCAAAGCCAACCACCGTTGGCGAATATCTGGCCAGCGTCCCCGAGCAGGCCCGCCCGGCCCTGGGCGAGCTGCGCTCCCTGGTCCGCGGAGTGCTCCCCGGCGCCGAGGAGACGCTGAGTTATGGCGTGCTCGGATATCGCACCGCGCCGAAGAAGCGGGCCCCGGTCCATGTCTCCGGTTGGAAGGACCACGTCGCCCTCTATCCGGTGCCGGCCGACGAGGCCCTGGCAGCGGCCGTGGCGCCCTATCGGCGAGGCAAGGGCACGCTCTGGTTCCCGCTCGACGAGCCATTGCCCGCCGAGCTGATCACACGGGTGGTCACCGCGCTGGCGCAGCCCTCCTGAACCACTCAGCGCACCCGCTGGCGCACCACCTCGACGACATCGGCGATCGAGTCTGCCACCCGGGTTGCGCGGAAGGGGAACCGCTCGATGTCGGCCGCCGATGTCGAACCGGTCAGCACCAGGATGGTGCGCAGACCCGCCTCCAGTCCGCTCACGATGTCGGTGTCCATCCGGTCTCCGATCATCACGGTGTGCTCGGAGTGGGCGTCGATCCGGTTCAGCGCGGTCCGCATCATCAGCGGATTGGGTTTGCCGACATAGTAGGGATCGCGGCCGGTCGCCGCGGTGATCAGGGCCGCCACCGAACCGGTCGCGGGCAGCTTGCCCTCGGCGGAGGGGCCGGACACGTCGGGGTTGGTCGCGATGAAACGGGCGCCGCTCTCGATCAACCGGATCGCCCGGGTGATCGCCTCGAAGGAATAGGTCCGCGTCTCGCCGAGCACCACATAGTCCGGGTCGCGGGAGGCCATGGTGTAGCCGGCCTCGTAGAGGGCGGTGGTCAGACCCGCCTCACCGATCACGTACGCCGTTCCGCCCGGTCGCTGCTCACGGAGAAAACTGGCCGTGGCCAGCGCCGAGGTCCAGATGCACTCCTCGGGCACGTCGATGCCGCTGCCGAGGAGGCGGGCGCGCAGGTCGCGCGGGGTGAAGATGGAGTTGTTGGTCAGCACCTGGAACCGCAGATTGTTGTGCTGCAGGGTTTCGATGAACTCGGCTGCCCCGGGGATGGCGTGTTCCTCATGCACCAACACACCGTCCATGTCGGTGAGCCAGGCGTCGACGTGGGCCGCCGAATCGGGAGCCGGGCTGATGGCCATGTGCGCGAGTCTACGGGCTGCGGTTCGGGCTGGCCCGTAGCATCGCGCGGACACGTACGCGCGCGGTCCGCAAGGGTGGGCCAGAATGGGCGGGTGAGCACGAGTGACCACCGACGCTGTCGACCGGGGCAGTCTGCTGGCCGTCGAGGAGGGGTGATGACCGAATGGCGGGTGAAGAAGGTGCAGCACGAACCGGTGGCCGCGGACGGTTACCGCGTGCTGGTGGACCGGCTCTGGCCGCGCGGGACCAGCAAGGAACGGGCCCAGCTGGCCGAGTGGGCCAAGGAGGTCGCCCCCAGCACCGAGCTGCGCACGTGGGCGCACGCCGACCTCGACGGCCGGTGGGCCGAGTTCAGCGAGCGCTATCGGGCCGAGCTTGCGACCGGGAACGCCGCGGCCGCGCTGCTGCGGCGTACCGCGGACCAGAAGGTGGTCACCCTGCTGGTGGCCGCTCATGACGAGCAGCGCAACCACGCCCTGATTCTGCGCGAGGTGCTGCGTGACTTGGCCGACTGAGGAGGAACCCGTGCTGCCACAGGAAATGCCGGTGCTGGAGCGCCGCCCGGTGCGGTTGCGGGAATGGCGCCCCGAGGACGTCGACTTGGTCCGCCGGGTGCACGACGACCCGATGATTCCGTTGATCACCACGGTGCCCACCTCGGGCCGGCAGGATGACGCGTTGGCCTGGATCGAACGGCAGCAGGAGCGGTTGAGCTCCGGCTACGGCTATTCGTTCGCGATCGCCGACCTCGCCACTGATCGCCCCGTCGGTCAGATCATCCTGCGGATGCGGGAGATCCAGTTCGGTCGTGCCGCGGTCGGCTACTGGATCGCGCGCGAGCACCGACGCAAGGGGTACGCCGCCCGCGCGCTGCGGCTGATCACCGACTGGGCGGACACGATCGAGGAGGTGGGTCGGGTGGAGCTGCACGTCGAACCACGCAACGAGGCGTCCTGGCGCGCCGCGGAGGAAGCCGGTTACCAACGGGAGGGCCTCCTCCGGGACTATCAACAGATCGGCGAGGAACGCCGGTCCATGTGGGTCTACTCCCACCTGCCCGACCGCGACTGACTGGACGGCTCCGGGCGATACCAGGCATAGGCCGGCGGCTCGTCACCGCCACGCAGGAGCTCTGCCGCCCACGCCTCGGCGGTGTCCCGGTCCGTGGCCAGGTCACCCCGGTTGGTACGCCGCAGGTGACGCTGGTGCAGCGCCACCAGGCGGTGCTCAAGGTGCTGCCGAGCGACCTCCCGGGCGAGCTCGTCCAGCAGGTCCTGCGAGCCGGGTGTGGCGCTGACGGCGACGGCGTGGGTGACCCGCACCAGCTGGTCCGGATCGAGCCCCGCCAACCCGGTGCGCACCACCTCCTGCACCGGCGCCGGTGGCGGCGGTGGAGGGGTCAGCAGAACGGTCGTGCGCCAGTCGTAGTCGGGCTCGGCGACGGCAGCCCGCAGCGCCGACAGGATCCGGTCGGTGGGACAGCCTCGGTGGTCCAGCGGCAGCAACCGGCGCATCCGCTGCAGCACCACCGGACGCGTACGACCCAGGGCCTCGGCGATGGCGTCGGCGTCCCTGCCCTCGCGAGCAAGTTTCACCAACTGTTCGTGGTCCTCGTCGGTGTAGGGCTGGGCGTGGTTGCGTGGCCGGCTGGGCGGAGTCGGGAGTGGCTGCCCGGGCAGGGCTGACTGGGCGGACCGGATAGGCGTGACATGGGACATGGGGCCTCCTTCACCGAGGACAAGCCCCCTCGACGGCCCTCGTGTCACCGCTCAGGTGTTGTCCGCCTCTCCTGGAGAGATGCCCCGGACAACCTCGGCGAAGCCGGTGGCGATCTGCCGGGCGGCTGCGGCCACCTGGTCGTCAACCGCAGCCAACGCTGCTCGGTCCTCGGCGGCGTCACCGCCGTTCAGCTCGGCCCAGCGAGCCACCTGATCGGGGGAGGCCTCGGGGTGAAACTGCACCCCGACCGCAGACCCCAGCCGGAACACCTGGTGCGGATAATGACTCGTCGTGGCCAGCTCGACCGCACCCGGTGGAAGGGTGGTGACCACATCCCGGTGCGACATCGGCACCAGGCAGGACCCCTGCGCGGCAAGAGGACCCAGCATCGGGTCGGCCGGGGCGGCAGCGGTCCAGCGCAGCTCCTGCGGGCCCTCCTCGCGCCCGCCGGAATGGTTGACGACCACCTCGCCCTCCAGCGCATCGGCCAGGATCTGGTGTCCGAGGCAGATGCCGAGGATGGGCGTACCGACCGCGACCGCGTCACGGAGGAGTTCGCGCACAGCGGGCAGCCAAGGGTGCTCGGCATCGGCCCGGCAGTTCATTCGACCACCAAGCACGAGCAGCCCATCCGCCGGGTGGGGCAGCGGGTCGGTCCAGAGGCGGACCAGGTCGACCTGAGCTCCCGCTTCGGCCAGCCAGTTGGCGAAACGACCCAGCGGTACCTCCGGGTCTGGTTGCAGGACGGTTATCACGCACACGAGATGAATGTAGCCGTGGCGGCACGATCGAGCAGCGGCGAGCAGTCACTCACCGCGTCTCAGCCTCGGCAGGTAAATACTCGGCGGGTGCCGACGAGACGGCGGCCGGTTCGTTCTCCTCGCGGGCCAACCGGCCCGGCCACCAGATGCGGTCACCGACCAGCGTGAAGATCGCGGGCACGATCACGGTGCGGACCACCAGGGTGTCGACCAGCACCCCCAGGCCGACGATCAGCCCGAGCTGCCCCAAGGTCACCAGTGGGAGTACACCCAGTGCGGCGAACACGCCCGCGAGGACGATGCCGGCGCTGGTGATCACGCTGCCGGTGTGGGCGATGGCTTCGACCATGCCGGCACGCGTCCCCAGTCTGGTGGCCTCGGTCCTGGCCCGGTGGACCGGGAAGATCGTGTAGTCGATGCCGAGGGCGACCAGGAAGAGGAAGGACAGGATGGGGACCTGCAGGTCGAGCGCCTGCTGGCCGAAGAGTATCCGGCTGAGCCAGGCTCCGGCACCGATCGCCGCGACGGCACTGCCCAGGTTCACGATCAGCAGCAGCACCGGAGCCACCGCCGAGCGCAGCAGGAACACCAGGACCAGGAAGCTCACTGCGAGCACGAGGGGAGCGATCAGGGCGAGATCGGCCTCGTTGCCCGAGCGCGAGTCCAACTCGGTGGCCACAGCCCCGCCCACCTTCGCCTGAGCGCCGTCGATGGGGTGGACCGCCGCCCGCAGGGCGGTGATCTGGTCGAGGCTCTCCGGGGTGCTGGGCGAATACCTGCTGGTGACCATCACCTTGGTCAACGCGCCGTCGGGAGTCTTCCCGGCCGGGTGGGCGCGGACGACTCCGCGGACCGTGCTGGCGGCCTTGACCACCTGATCGGCCGATCGGGTCTCGGTGACGATCCAGATGGGTTGTGCCTCGCCGGGCGGGAAGTGCGCCGACAGCGTCTTCAGTCCGGCCGCAGACTCCGACTGGACCCGGAACTTCTCCAACTGATCCAGGCCGACGGTCGTGCCGAACAGCCCGCCCGCCATCACACCGAGAAGGGCGAGTCCCGCCAGCAGGCTTGCCACCGGACGGCGGGCGACCCGGGAGGCGACCGCGCGCCAGGCGCGACCCTGGGTCCGTTCCGCCCCGGGGCGGGGAATGAACGGCCAGAACGCCCTGCGCCCACACACCGCCAGGAACGGTGGCAGGACGAAAAGCACCGCCGCCAGGGCGATCAGGAGTCCGATCGCCGCCGGGACGCCGAGTCCGCGGGTCATCGGGATGCTGGCGAACAGCAGGGTCATCAGCGCCAGGACCACGGTGAAGTTCGAGGCGACGATGGCGGGTGCGGTCTTGCGCCAGGCGGTGCTGAGTGCAGCGCGGTCGTCGGTGGTGCGCTGCAACTCCTCCCGATAGCGAGAGATGAGGAGCAGCGCGTAGTTCGTCCCGGCACCGAAGACGAGCACGCTGACGATGCCGGCGTCGAACTCCAGGTGCCACTGTGCTCCCGCCGCGGCGGTGACCCGCCCGGCCAGCCCGTCCGCGACGGCGACGACCGTCAGGGGGATCAGCCACAGGATCGGAGACCGGTAGGTGCCGATCAGCAGCACGGCGACGATCAGGATGGTCACCAGGAGCAGCGTGAAATCTGCCCCGTCGAACGCGGCGGCGACATCGGCGCCGAAGGCTGGCCCGCCCGTGACCTGCAGCACCAGGCCCGGGGGGACATTGGCCCCGACCCGCGAGCGGAGCTCCTTGATCACCTCAGCGGTTTCGGTGTTGTCGGCACCGACCGTGATCGGCGTGATCAGCACCGCGGCCTGCTTGTCCTCGCTGACCACCGGCCCCGAGGCGGGCACGGTCTCCTGGTGCTTCAGAATCGGCAGCAGGCCCTTGAGCTGGGCGAGGTCACTGTCGGAGAGAACGCCCCGGTCCGCTCGGCTGGCCACGACCAGGACGGACTGGCGATCCGCGTCGGGGAACTTCGCCAGCAGGGTGCTGACCTGACTGGCCTCCGCGTCGGGCGGCGCCTGTCCCGTTCTCGGGGCGGGATCGGCCCCACGGAACAAGCCGAAGAGCGCGACCAGGAGCAACACCGCCACCCCCAGGGCGATCCACGGGCGGCGGACGATGACCAATCGATCGCGGGCGTGCGAAGACACAGGAGAATCAGCCATGCCCAGAATCTCCCAGAGGGGGCCGCGACAAAGATCAGCCGAAAGGTGGATTATCGCCGCGAACCACTCGCCGGACCAGTTACGCCGACCCGCACCGCCTGGCCGGGCCCTGCGATCAGGGAGCCAGCTGGGCGATGATGTCGTTGAACGTCTTCGACGGGCGCATCACGGCGCTGGCCTTTTCGTCGTCAGGGCGGTAATAACCGCCGATGTCCGCCGGCTCGCCCTGGGCGTCGATCAGCTCCTTGTCGATCGTCTCGGACTGCTCCACCAGCTGCTTCGCGATCGGCTCGAACTTCTTCGCCAGCTCGGGGTTCACGCTCTGCTGGGCCAGTTCCTCGGCCCAATAGCGAGCCAGCCAGAAGTGGCTGCCCCGGTTGTCGATCTGACCGAGCTTGCGGGCCGGGGACTTGTTCTCGTTGAGCAGCGTCTCGGTGGCCTTGTCCAACGCGTCACCGAGCACCTTGGCGCCCGCGTTGTCATAGGTGTCGGCCAGGTGTCGCAGGCTCTCGGCCAGGGCCAGGAACTCACCGAGCGAGTCCCAACGCAGATAGTTCTCAGCCACCAGCTGCTGGACGTGCTTGGGCGCCGAACCGCCGGCACCGGTCTCGAACAGGCCGCCGCCGGCCATCAGCGGTACCACCGAAAGCATCTTGGCCGAGGTGCCCAGCTCCAGGATCGGGAACAGGTCGGTGTTGTAGTCACGCAGCACGTTGCCGGTGACCGAGATGGTGTCCTCGCCCCGCCGGATCCGTTCGATGGAGAACTGGCACGCCTTGGCCGGGGCCATGAACTCGATCTGCAGTCCGTCGGTGTCGTGGTCGGCCAGGTATTTCTTCACCAGTTCGGTGAGCGCGCTGTCATGCGCCCGCTCCGGATCCAGCCAGAACACCGCCGGGGCGCCGGTCGCGCGGGCCCGGGTGACCGCAAGCTTCACCCAGTCACGGATTGCGGCGTCCTTGGTCTGGCAGGCGCGCCAGATGTCACCGGTGGACACCTCGTGCTCCATCAGCACCTCGCCGGCGCTGTTGCGCACCTGGACCAGGCCGTTGTGCGGCACCTCGAAGGTCTTGTCGTGCGAGCCGTATTCCTCGGCCTTCTGCGCCATCAGCCCGACGTTCGGCACCGAGCCCATGGTGGTGGGGTCGTACGCTCCGTTGGCGCGGCAGTCGTCCAGGACCGCCTGATAGACGTCGCCGTAGGAGGAGTCGGGCAGCAGGGCGAGGGTGTCGTACTCCTTGCCGTCGGGTCCCCACATGTGCCCGGAGGTGCGGATCATCGCCGGCATCGAGGCGTCGACGATGATGTCGGAGGGCACGTGCAGGTTGGTGATTCCCTTGTCGGAGTTGACCATTGCAAGCCGCGGGCCGGCGGCCATGATCCGGTCGAAGCACTCGCGGATCTCCGCGCCGTTGGGAAGTTTTTCAAGCCCGGTGAAGATCGCGGCGAGACCGTCATTCGGGCTGAGGCCGGCCTCGGCGAGCTGATCGCCGTAGGTGTTGAACGCCTCATAGAAGTATTCGCGGATCACGTGGCCGAACATGATCGGATCCGACACCTTCATCATGGTGGCCTTCAGGTGCACCGAGAACAACAGGTCCTCGTCCTGGGCGCGACGGATGGCGCGGGCGATGAACTGGTGCAGCGACTGGATGTGCATGAAGGTGCCGTCGATCACCTCACCGGCGATCACCGGCAACTTGTTCTTGAGCACGGTTTCCTTGCCGTGCACGTCGACCAGGTGGATCGACAGGGTGTCGTCGGAGTCCATCACCACGGTCTTCTCGTTGCCGTGGAAGTCGTCGTCGCGCATGTGCGCCACGTTGGTCTTGGAGTCGGAGCTCCACTCACCCATCGAGTGCGGGTGCTTGCGGGCGAAGTTCTTCACCGCCTGGGGTGCGCGCCGATCGGAGTTGCCCTCGCGCAGCACCGGGTTGACCGCCGAGCCCTTGACCGAGTCGTAGCGGGCGCGGACGTCCGCGTCACCCTTCTCCTCGGGATAGTCGGGCAGGTCGAACCCCTTCTCCTGGAGTTCGGCGATGGCCGCCTTCAGCTGGGGGGTGGAGGCGGAGATGTTGGGCAGCTTGATGATGTTCGCCTCGGGGGTCTTGGCGAGCTCGCCCAGCTCGGCCAGCGCGTCGTCCACCTTCTGGTCGGTCGGCAGCCGGTCCGCGAACGCCGCCAGGATCCGCCCGGCCAGGGAGATGTCACGGGTTTCCACCTCGACCCCGGCCGCCGCGGCGAACGCGTCGACGATCGGCTTGAACGAATAGGTGGCCAGCATCGGCGCTTCGTCGGTCAGGGTGTAGATGATCTTGGGCATCGGTGCGGTTCTCCCTCGGCTGCCGGTTACAGGTCTTGTCCATTGCGCAGCGTATCGGATCGGGCTCACCGGGCCCGGGGCGCGGTTCGGTTCAGCGACCTTCGCCGTCGCAACTCTGCCGGGTGCCCACCGCGGTGCCGAATTCGCGACCGCCGAAGATGTTGGCCTTCACGTATTCGTAGTAGTCGCGGTGCCTGGTGGTGGCGTACGGATTGTCCGCGGCGCAACGCGCCACGTAGTAGCCGACCGCATCGGCGAAGCTCTCGGTCGGGGTGCTGCCATAGTGGCTGACCGGGCCGTTGCCCGCCCACACCCCCTGGAAACGGTTCCAGTACGCCGGGGAGGCGTCCCGGTCGGTGTTCAGCGAGTGCGCCATCTCGTGGATGATCAACCGGACCAGCCGCCCGCGGTCACCCTCGGCGTACCCCTGTTTGAACTTGCTGAAGTCAAGGGTGAGCACGTTGGGCCGGGTCAGCCCATAGTCGCCCCAGGCCCAGGACCGGGTGGAGCCGGAGTTGATCTCGAGCCGGCCGCCGTTGCCGGCCTTGACCCGGGCCAGATAGTCGGTGCAGTCGACCGCGTCCAGGGTCTCGGCGAACAGCTTCACCACGGGGCGGTATTCGCTGCTGCGCCACTGCGAGCCGGTCAGCGTCAGTCCCCACCGCTTCTCCGCGCGATCGGTAATGGTGGCCGCACTCATGGCGTCGGTGATCGGCAGGTCGATCGGGCACGGGTTCGGGATCCCGGCCACCCTGGGCACCGGCGGAGCCACGACGGCGGGTGCCGGGGGCGGCGGGACAGCCGCCGGCGGCACGGCAGCCGGCACGGGCGGACGGGTGGCGCCGCGATCGGGGCGGTCGCCGACCGGCTGGTCGTCCGGCGCCGCGGCTTGGGGGGTGGCCAGCGGCAGCGCTGCCGCGCGCTCCTGCACGGCTGGCCGGTCGGCAGGGGTCAGACTGCTCAGCGCGTCCGGGGCGGCGGCCGCCGTGGCGGTCACCACCAGAGCGAGGCTGCCGGCGAGCAGCCCGGTCCGCCACGGGCGTACGCCCGGCCGAGAGGCCGGGATTGCGGCGGCCGCTCGACGCGGGGTGGGGTCGGTCGGCGGTTCGGCGGCGCGGCGCGGGCCGGTTGCGGCTTCGGTCTCCTCCCGCCAGGCGCGCCGTGCGTTGGCCGGGGCGTGTTCGGGGTTGCGGGGTTCGCGGACGGGGGAGTGGGGGGCAGGCCCCGCTGCTCGCCTGGCCGGTGACGTCACCTGATGCTCCTGAGAAAGTGCTGAGAGAACGTGGTCACGATAGAGGCTCGCGCAGGCGTACGCCAACCGAGCGTTCCGCTGTGAGGTGGGGTCACGGTGGTTGCTCGGAATACCGCCTCGGGCCGGCCCTGTTGACCGCTTGTTTGAGCTTTCAATCACGACTGAGGAGTGGACATGAAGATCGGCATCATCATCGGCAGCACCCGCCCCGGCCGCAGCGGCGAGTCGGTCGGTCCCTGGGTCGCCGACCAGGCCGCCGGGCGTACCGGAGCCGACTATGAGTTGGTCGACCTCGCCGACTACAACCTGTCGCTGCTCGCCGAGCCCACCGTCCCGGGGATGGCCAACCGGCAGTACGAGCGGGCGGAGACCCGAGCCTGGAGCCAGAAGATCGACGAGTTCGACGGTTATGTGTTCGTCACCCCCGAGTACAACCACGGCGTCCCCGCGGCGCTGAAGAACGCGGTCGACGTGCTCGGCCCGGAGTGGGGCGACAAGGCGCTCGGCCTGGTCGGCTACGGCGCAGACGGCGGCGTACGCGCCATTGAGCAGTGGCGCGTGATCGCCGCCAACCTGCGGCTGATCGCGGTACGCAACCAGGTGTCGCTGTCGCTGTTCACCGAGTTCGGCCCGGACGGTTTCGAGCCGGCCGATCGTCGTGCCGGTGAGCTGTCCGGCGTGCTCGACCAGGTCGAGGAACTCGCCGGTGCCCTGCACCAGCTGCGCGCTGCGCGCGAATCGGTGGGCGCCGCGCGGTAGGTTGACCGCACCATTGTGCAGGTTGCCCTAGGAGCGCGGCATGACGATCGATTCTGGCCAGACCACCCTGACCCGGGCCGAACGGCTGGATCGGCTGCCGTTCACCCGGGCGCACGGCAAGCTGCTCACCGGATCCGGGATCGGGTGGGCGCTGGATGCGATGGACGTCGGGCTGATCTCCTTCGTGATGGCCGCCCTCGCCAAGGAGTGGAAGCTCGACCCGACCACCCTCGGTTGGATCGGCTCGATCGGTTTCGTCGGGATGGCCCTCGGTGCCACCCTGGGCGGGCTCTTGGCCGACCGGCTCGGCCGTCGCCAGGTGTTCGCGCTGACCCTGCTGGTGTACGGGGTGGCGACGGGCGCCTCGGCGCTGGCCGGGTCGGTGGCGGTGCTGATGGCGCTGCGTTTCCTGGTCGGGCTGGGGCTGGGCGCCGAGCTGCCGGTCGCCTCGACCCTGGTCAGTGAATATGCTCCGCGGCACATCCGCGGTCGGATCGTGGTGGCGCTGGAGGCGTTCTGGGCTGTCGGCTGGATCCTCGCCGCACTGATCGGTTATCTGCTCATCCCCAACGTGGCGAACGGTTGGCGGTGGGCGTTGGCGGTCGGCCTGGTGCCCACGTTGTACGCCGCAGTGGTCCGCTTCGGGCTGCCGGAATCCGTTCGGTACCTGGAAAAGCGGGGCCGTGATCAGGAGGCCGAGCGGGCTGTTCGGACGTTCGAGTCGGCCGCCGGGGTGGCCGCGGTGCCGTCCCCGGATGTCGCTCCGCAGCCGGTGGCGAGCCCGCTGTCCATCTGGTCGGCGGGGCTGCGCGGGCGTACCGCAGCCCTGTGGATCGTCTGGTTCTGCATCAACCTGTCCTACTACGGAGCGTTCATCTGGCTGCCGACGTTGCTGGTGAATCAGGGCTTCGGTCTCGTGAAATCCTTCGAGTACACGCTGATCATCACCCTCGCCCAGCTGCCCGGCTATGCGGCCGCTGCATTCCTGATCGAGCGCTGGGGGCGCCGGCCCACGCTGGCCACCTTCCTGATCGGCTCAGCGGTGGCCGCTGGCCTGTTCGGACTCGCCCACACCCCGGCCACGCTGATCGCCGCCGGGTGTGCGCTGTCGTTCTTCAACCTCGGCGCCTGGGGGGCGTTGTACGCCGTCGGCCCGGAGCTCTATCCGACCGGGGTGCGCGCCTCGGCCACCGGCGCCGCCGCCGGCTTCGGCCGGATCGCCTCGATCATCGCCCCGATGCTGGTGCCGGTGCTGATCAAGGCCGCCGGCGGCTCCAACTGGCTCGTCTTCGCCACCTTCGCTGCCGCCTTCGCCATCGGCGCCGTCGCCGCCCTCACCATGCCCGAGCAACGGGACCGCGCCCTCACCGAGTGACCGTGTCCCTGCGCTGACCCGGTGCTCGCTGACCCGGTGCTCGCTGACCCGGTGCTCGCTGACCCGGGCCCCGGGCATCGCGGAATTTGATCGGGCATCCGAATATTCCATCGGGCGGGGCAAATCGACATCGGGCGGCCGAAATTGTCAGGCAATTTCGGCTGCCCGATGACCAATTGCCCCGCCCGATGAACCGATCGGATGCCCGATCACTTTCGGGCGGACGCCCCGGCGTGCACTGGGAGGCCCCCCGCAGATGGTTGGCCTCCAAATTTTGGCTGTGGATAACTGGCAACGGACAACACCATGGCCCGCCCGGACTTGCTGGACTGGTCTCATGCTGATCAGAACCCGCGAGTTGCTCGCCGAAGGGGTACGCCATCACGAGATCCGCGCGCAGGTGCGATCCGGCCAACTGATCCGCGTCCGGCATGGCGTCTATCGGCGGATCGAAGCGCTGGCGGGTGGTGATGCGGATGGCATCGAACAGCATCTGGCGAAGGTGGCTGCCACGATGCCCGGCTTCGGGGATGGCGCAGTGCTGAGTCATCAGTCGGCTGCTCTGATGCACGGACTCCCGCTACCCCCTCGTCTGATCGGTGCGGTGCACGTCACCAGGCCAGGACACAGCGGGCGGGTCAGCGGCAGCGTGCACCTGCACCGGGCCCAGCTGCCGCAGGAGGAGGTCGTGGTCGGGGAACACGGTCCGATGACTTCGCTGGCCCAGACCGCGGTGGATCTGGCCCGGGTGCTACCACCGGTCCATGCCGTGGCGTTGCTCGATCACGCCCTGCGGCTTGGTGCCGGTCAGGAACTGCTGTTGGAGTTGACCGACTCTCGGCGCAACGCGGGCAATGTGCAGGCCCGCCGGCTGATCCGGTTCGCTGATGGACTCAGCGAGTCCGTGGGTGAGTCACACTCCCGGTGGCTGATGCACGAGCTGGGACTTCCGGCGCCGATCCTGCAGCACAAGATCCTCACGCCGAAGGGGGAGTTCGTCGCGCGATCCGACTTCTGGTGGCCGGAGTGCAACGTGGTCGGCGAGTTCGACGGAAAGGTGAAATATGGCAGGGATCTCAAGCCTGGCCAGACCATCGCCGACGTCGTGCTCCTCGAGAAGCAGCGGGAGGAAGCGATCCGGCGCCAAGGACCGTGGGTGATTCGGTGGATCTGGAAAGACCTGGATGACCGCAAGGGGTTCGCCGAGTTCCTTTCCCGCGCCCTTCGCCTGGGCAAGCGAGCAGCCTGAAGGCGTCCCCCATGGGCTGACTGACAGTGCCAGGAATTTGATCGGGCATCCGAATCTCTCATCGGGCGGGGCAAATCGACACCGGGCGGGCAAAATTGTCAGGCAATTTCGGCCGCCCGATGACCAATTGCCCCGCCCGATGAACCGATCGGATGCCCGATCATTTTCAGAGCGACGCCCAGCACCGCCTCCGGTGGTGCTGGTGGGCGGGGAGGGGGTCAGTCCTGGAGGGCCGGGATGACTTCCTTGGCGAACAGGTCCATCCCCGAGGGGTCGTAGGCCGCCTCGGGGAAGTAGGTGATGGCGTACGTCATGCCCTTGGACTTCATCGCGCGCAGGTTCTCCACGATCTGCTCGGGGGTGCCGACACCCGGCATGCCGTCGAAGGCGCGGAGCTGGCCGGCGAGCTGCTCCTCGCTCAGGTGGCCCTTGACCCGGTCGACGTAGGCGGCGCGGCGCTCGGCGACCTCCTTCTCGTCGCGGCCGATCAGCACGTTGTAGTTCGAGGAGCGGGTGATCCGGTCGAAGTCGGTGCCGACGGACCTGCAGTGTTCGGCCAGCAACTCCGACTTGCGGACGAAGCCCTCCGGCGTACCGTCGAAGTTGGTGTAGTCGGCGTATTTCGCGGCGATCTTCAGGGTCACCTTCTCACCGCCACCGGCGATCCACAGCGGGATCCTGGGCTCCTGCACCGGTCGCGGCTGCACGATCGCCCCGTCCACCTGGTAGTGCTCCCCGTCCAACGTGGCAGTGCCGGTTTCCCAAGCCTGCTTGAAGATCTGTACGCCCTCGTCGAGCATCTTCAGGCGTACGCCGGCCCGCGGGAAGCCGTAGCCGTAGGCGCGCCACTCGTGCTCGTACCAGCCGCCGCCGATTCCCATCTCGATCCGGCCGCCGCTGATGTGGTCGCAGGTCGCGGCCATCTTCGCCAGATAGGCGGGGTTCCGGTATGCCATGCAGGTGCACATCTGGCCCAGGCGTACCCGATCGGTCACCGCGCCGAAGCCGGCCATCAGCGTCCACGCCTCGTGGGTCGCCTCCTCGCTCGGGGTCGGGGTGGTGTGGAAGTGGTCATAGACCCAGATGCTCTCCCACCCCTGCTCGGCATCTGCCCGTTGGGCCAGGGACTTCATCACCGACCAGTGCTGGGCCGGCTCGATGCCGACCAGGTCGAAGCGCCACCCCTGCGGAATGAATACACCGAATCTCATGACACCACCCTATGAAACGACGATCGGCTCGCTCGCCCCACCCCGGTCACCCGGGCGAGGCGGGTATAGCGTGCGAGCATGCCGGCACTCACCCACGCCGAGGCCCTCGCCCGGGCCGCGCTGCTCACCGTGCAGCGCAGTGCGGTTGAACTGGATCTGACCGACCCCCTGTCTCCCACGTTCCACAGCACCACGCGGATCGAGTTCGGCTGTGCCGAACCGGGCGCCGACACGTTCGTCGAGTTCGCCCCCGCAAGGCTTCTCTCGGCCACCCTCAACGGTCACCCGCTGCCGGTGGAATCCCTGTCCGAGTACCGATTGCCGCTGCCCGGACTGGCCCCGCAGAACACCCTCGAAGTGGTCGGCGAGATGGCGTACAGCAACGACGGCGAGGGCCTGCACCGCCACCTCGACCCGGCCGATGATGAGGCGTACCTCTATGCGATGAGCTTCCTGGATGCCGGTCCGCGCTGGTTCGCCAGCTTCGACCAGCCCGACCTGAAGTGCCCCTACACGATGCGCGTGCGCACCCCCGAGGGCTGGACGGCCCTCGGCAACGGTCGCTTCGCCGAGACAGAGCCCGGTCACTGGCAGATGCGACAGACGCCCCCACTGGCGTCCTATTTCGTCACCCTGGTCGCCGGACCGTACGCCTCGGTGCGGGCCGAGCACGACGGGATCGCCCTGGGTCTGCACGCGCGCCGCTCCCTTGCCGAGGCGCTGGAGCGGGAGTCGGCGGACATCCTCCGGGTGACCTGCCGGGCGTTCGACGCCTATCACGAGCTTTTCCAACGACGGTACGCCTTTGGCGACTATCACCAGGTGTTCGTACCCGACTTCAACGCCGGCGCGATGGAGAATCCGGGTTGCGTCACCCTGCGCGATCAGTACCTGTTCCGCGGCTCCGTGACGGCTGCCGAACGGGCTCACAGGGCCGGCACGATCGTGCACGAGCTGGCCCATCAGTGGTTCGGCGACCTGGTCACCATGAGCTGGTGGGACGACCTGTGGCTGAACGAGTCCTTCGCGGAGTTGATGGCGCACTGGGTGTGCAGCGACTTCACCGACTATCCGCTGTGGGTCGAGTTCGGCATCCAGCGCAAGGACTGGGGGGCGATCGCCGACCAGGGGCCGGCCACCCACCCGGTGGCCGGAAACGGGGCGTACGACACCCAGCAGGCGCTCGCGCAGTTCGACGGAATCTCGTACGCCAAAGGTGCGGGGGTGCTGAAGCAGCTCCTGGTCAGCATGACGCCCGAGGTGTTTCTCACCGGCCTGCGCAGCTATTTCGCGGAATTTGAACACCGCAACGCAACCCTGGGTGACCTGATGGCCGCCTGGTCGGGCGCCGGCGCGGCGGAGCTGGCCGACTGGTCCGCGGCCTGGCTGGCGACCAGTGGCATGGACACCCTGGCCGTGGACGCCGACGGCGATCCCGAGACGTGGCAGCTCCGCCGTCGGCCGGGGGCGCCGCTCGAGCGGCGGCACGTCATCGAGGTGGTCAGCCTGGCGAGCGACGCTTCGGAGCGCGGGCGGTCGGAGATCCAGGTGGGGGACCGGCCGGCGCGGCCCACCTTGCCCGCGGGCTTCTGGGTGCCCGATGCGGGGGATTCCACCTGGGCGCGGATCCGCCCCTCGGCTCCGGTCGAACAGTGGCCGCCGCTGGCCCGGATCGCCGACTCGTCGGTCCGGGTGGTGCTGTGGAACAGCATCCGCGACCAGGTGCGCAATGCCGAACTGGATCCTGCGGTGGCGCTGCGGGTGGTCTGCGAGCAGCTGCTGGACGAGCCGGACGAGGTGGTGGTGACGGCTGTGCTGACCTGGGCGCACGGCGTCCTGGCCGGACCCTATGCGGCCCCGGCCGACCGCCCCGGCCGGTTGCGCCGCCTGGCCGTGCTGGGCCATCAGCTGTTGGAGGCCGCCGAGCACGGTTCGGATCGTCAGCTGGCCGCCTGGCGGGGGTTGCTGCGCTGCACCGACGACGTGGAACTGTTGGAGGGTTGGCTTTCCGGTGTGAGCCTGCCACTCGGCCAGGAGCTGGACGCCGAACTGAGGTGGTCCGCGGTCTGGCGCCTGGCAACGCTGGCGGTCGGGCCGGCGGCACTCGGTCGGGCTCGGGAGGCGGTGGGGGAGGCATACGCCCTGGACCGCTCGGCGTCCGGTCGGGTGCACCGGGCGCGGGCCCTGGCGAGCCTGGCCGACCTGAGCTCCAAGGAGGAGGCGTTCCGGCTGCTGATGCACCCCTCCGAGCTCAGCGCCTATGAGTTGTACGCCGTGGCCGAAGGCTTCTTCGCGCCAGAACAGGCCCAGTTGACCGAGCCGTTCGTGCGCCGGTTCTTCACCGGCATCAACTCGACCGCGGCGTTCCGGCGCGGCTGGTCGCTGTCGCGACTCGCCCTGCAGGCGTTCCCGGCCTCGGCCACCACGCGGGAAACCCTCGACCTGGCCGAAGGGACACTGGCCTCCGCCGATCTCGACCCACGGCTGCGCCGTCCCCTGATGGAGGCCACCGATCAGTTGCGGCGAGCTGTCACGTCGCTGGAACGGTTCGCCCCGGTGGGCTGACCCTGCGGGCGTGAGTTCGACGTGAAGCCGTAGCGACAGAAGTCCTTGTTTTGTGAAGAATTTCACATGTGACGGACCGTTCTGTTACCCCGAGGTCACAAATGGGTTGCGCTTTGGGGAGCCTCTTGTCACTGCCTCTGGGAATGCCATAGAAAAGGCGCAAGTTCGGTGCGCCCGCGTGATCGCGCGGGGCACTTCCCAGGCGTCCGCATAACGGGCGCCCCCCGATCTAGGGGACGAATTCATGCGAGGACGCTCTCGCCTGATGGTCGCCGCAGCTTCGGCCAGCATCGTCGCGCTGGCTTTCAGCGCCTGCGGTGGCGGCGGCAACACGGGTGGCAACACTGGAGGCGGCAAGTCGGGCGGTGAGATCTCGATGCGTGGGTGCACGCCGCAGAACCCGCTGATCCCGGCCAACACCAACGAAGTGTGCGGTGGAAACGTGCTGGATGCCGTCACCGCCAAGCTGGTGCGCTACAACCCCGACACCGCAAAGCCCGAGAATGACCTCGCCGAGTCGATCAAGACCGACGACAACCAGAACTTCACCGTGAAGCTGAAGTCCGGCGCGAAGTTCTCCGACGGCACCCCCGTCAAGGCGGAAAACTTCGTCAAGGCCTGGAACTTCTCCGCCCAGAAGAAGCAGGGTTACTTGTCCGGCTACTTCATGGAGCCGATCGAGGGCTACCTCGACGTGCACCCGGACGAGGGCGACGCCAAGTCCGAGCAGATGAGCGGGCTGAAGGTGGTTGACGAGACCACCTTCACCATCAAGACCACCAGCCCGGTGTCGAACCTGCCGCTGCGCCTCGGCTACACCGCCTTCGCCGCCCTGCCGGACTCGTTCTTCAAGGACCCCGAGGCCTACGGCAAGATGCCGGTCGGCGCCGGGCCGTTCAAGGTGACCCAGAACAACGAGCAGGCGATCATCCTGGAGAAGGACGCCGGCTACACCGGCCCCAAGGCCGGCAAAGTGGACAAGGTCACCTACAAGATCTACAACGACGCCAACGCCGCCTACAACGACGTCGTCGCGAACAACCTGGACTTCACCGACATCATCCCGGCCGACCAGCTGGTGGGGGACGCCTGGAAGGCCACCCTGCAGGGCCGCAGCGGTCAGAAGGAGTCCGGCGTCATCCAGTCGCTGGCGTTCTCGCCGAAGGACGAGCAGCTCAAGGATGTCCGCAAGCGTCAGGCGCTGTCGATGTCGCTGAACCGTGACCTGGTCACCAAGACCATCTTCAACGGTTCCCGCGTCCCCGCGACCGGCTGGGTGTCCCCCGTGGTGGACGGCGCCAAGGCCGGCCAGTGCGGTGACGTCTGCAAGTATGACGAGGCCAAGGCCAAGCAGCTGTGGCAGGAGGCCGGCGGCTACAACGGTCCGCTGACCCTGGGCGTGAACGGTGACGGTGGCCACAAGCAGTGGGCCGACGCCGCCTGCAACAACTGGCGCACGGTGCTCGGGATCGACTGCCGCGTGGTGATCACCCCGAACTTCAAGACCCTGCGCAACCAGATCAAGAACGGCGAGCTCAAGGGCCTGTTCCGCTCCGGCTGGCAGATGGACTACCCGTCGATCGAGAACTTCCTGACTCCGATCTACAAGACCGGTGCCTCCTCGAATGACTTCGACTACTCCAACCCGGCCTTCGACAAGAAGCTGGTCGAGGCGGACGCGGCCAAGGATCCGGACCAGGCGAACAAGCTGTACCAGGAGGCCGAGGCCATGCTGGCCAAGGACCTGCCGACGGTTCCGAAGTGGTACTCCTCCGTCCCGTACGGTCACTCCAACAAGGTGACCAACGTGAAGGTGACCCCCTTCGGCACCCTGGACCTCTCGTCCATCACGCTGAAGTGACCCCATCCTGACCAGGTCTCGGCCCGTCGGCCCCGCCGGCGGGCCGAGACCTGCGTAAGGACCTACCCCTGACCGTCCGGGCCGTGCACGTTCGGTGCGGTCGCGCAAAGGAGGCGTCATGATCACCTACATCGTGCGTCGGTTGCTCCAGATGATCCCGGTGCTGATCGGCGCGACCTTCCTGCTCTTCGTCCTCGTCTACGCGCTGCCCGGCCAGCCCTGGGAGGGCCGCTGCGGTGAGCGGCCGTGTGATGCGGCGTACATCGAGAAGTTCAAGCAGGACTACAATCTCGACAAACCGATCCTCGTCCAGTATGTGATGTACCTGGGAAAGCTGCTGCAGGGTGACCTGGGCGTCAACTTCTATCAGAACCAGGTGTCCGCCGAGTTGGCGCAGCGGTTCCCGACCACCTTCACCCTGGCCATCATGGCCATCCTGATGGAGATCGTGATCGGGATCACCCTCGGCGTGATCGCTGGGATCACCAAGGGCAAGTTGCCCGATCTGCTGATCACGATCCTCACCCTGGTGCTGATCTCGATGCCGGTGTTCGTGATCGGCGGTCTGTTCCAGATGACCCTCGGTCTCAAGCTGCAGCTCTTCCCTGTGACAGCACAGAACGGGCCGGCGTCGCCGGAACTGATCTATTCGCTGGTGATGCCGGCGATGGTGCTGGCGTGTCTGCAGATCGCCTACATCACCCGGCTGACCAGAACCTCCCTGGTCGAGAACCTGCGCGCCGACTATGTGCGGACCGCCAAGGCGAAAGGGCTGTCCCGCAACAGAACCGTCGGCGTGCACACCCTGCGCAACTCGCTGGTTCCGGTGGTCACCCAGATCGGCATCGATCTCGGCGTCCTGATGGGTGGCGCGATCGTCACCGAACGCATCTTCAACATCAATGGAATCGGCTTCTTCATCTTCCGCTCCATCGACCAGCAGGATGGCGTCTCGGTGGTCGGAGCGGTGACCGTGCTGGTGCTCATCTACCTGCTCGCCAACCTGATCGTGGACGTGCTGTACGGATTCCTGGACCCGAGGATCAGCCATGACTGAGGCTCAAGTGACAACCGACCCGACGCCCGCCGACAACCACTCCAGCGCGGCCGATCGTCCCAACGCCAAGCCCGACAAGGCGCGCTCGCTGTGGGGGGATGCCTGGTTGGAGCTGCGCCGCAGCCCGATGTTCTGGATCGCGGCATTGCTGATCGTGATCGTCGTGGTGATGGCGATCGCGCCGACCCTGTTCACCCGGGTGGACCCCTACTACTGCGACCTGAACAACTCGCTGAAGAAGCCGGGGCAGAACGGCGCGCTGTTCGGCTACACCCTGCAGGGCTGTGACGTCTTCGCCCGGACCGTGCACGGGGCGCGATCCTCGGTGCTGGTGGGTCTGCTCGCCACCATCGGCACGCTGGTGCTGGGCTCGCTGATCGGCATCGTGGCAGGATTCTTCGGCGGCTGGCTGGATGTGGTGCTGTCCCGGATCGGCGACATCTTCTTCGCCATCCCGTTGCTGCTCGGCGGCATCATCATCCTCTACACCTTCCCGAACAAGCTGAACACCCCCTACATGGTGGTCGTGCTGAAGGTGGTCGCGGCGATCGTCGTGCTGGGCTGGCCGACCATCGCGCGGTTGATGCGATCCTCGGTGCTGCAGGTGAAACCGACCGACTACGTGCAGGCGGGGCGGGCGCTGGGCGCCGGCGCACCGCGACTGATCATCAGCCACGTGCTGCCGAACGCGTTCGCGCCGGCGGTGGTCGTGGCCACGATCAACCTGGGCGCCTACATCGCCACCGAGGCGACGCTGTCCTTCCTTGGCATCGGACTGCAACCTCCGGTGATCTCCTGGGGTGTGGACATCTCCGAGGCGTCCGGGATCGGCTACATCGCCGCGGCACCGCACATGCTGCTCGTCCCGTCGGCGTTCCTGTCTGTGACCGTGCTCGGCTTCATCCTGCTGGGCGAGTCGATCCGCGACGCCCTCGATCCGAAGCTGCGCTGAGAGGAATCACGATGTCCAAGAGTGAAACCCTGGGCTCCGGCAGGCCGGCGGAGCGGATCGACGAGCGGCGCAACAGGTGGCAGCCGGTCGACGGCCGACTGCTCGAGGTGGCCGACCTGCACGTGGAGTTCCGCACCCGCGATGGCGTGGCCAGGGCGATCAACGGGGTGAACTTCACCCTCGACGAGTCCGAAACCCTTGCCATCCTTGGCGAATCGGGCTCCGGCAAGTCGGTGACCGCGCAGGCGATCATGCAGATCCTGGACACTCCGCCGGGCTACATCACCGGCGGCCAGGTCCGCTACTGCGGGACCGATCTGCTGAAGCTGCCGGAGAAGCAGATGCGCACCGTCCGCGGTCCGGAGATCTCGATGATCTTCCAGGATGCGCTGTCCTCGTTGAATCCGGTGTTCCCGGTGGGTTGGCAGATCGCCGAGATGTTCCGGCTACACCGTGGGATGAACAAGACGGACTCTCTGCAGCAGGCGGTGCGCCTGATGGAGAAGGTGAACATCCCGGCCGCCAAGGAACGCGTCCGGGCCTACCCGCACCAGTTCTCCGGTGGCATGCGACAGCGGATCATGATCGCCATGGCGATCGCCCTCGATCCGGCGGTACTGATCGCCGACGAGCCGACCACGGCACTGGATGTGACCGTGCAGGCGCAGATCATGTCGCTGCTCAAGGAGCTCCAGGAGGAGCGGAAGATGGGCCTGATCCTGATCACCCACGACCTCGGCGTGGTCGCCGACGTGGCCGATCGGATCGCGGTGATGTACGCCGGCCGACTCGTCGAGACCGCCGACGTGTTCGAGCTGTACGCCAAGCCGGGACACCCGTACACAAAGGGATTGCTGGATTCCATCCCGCGGCTGGACCAGAAGGGGCAGACGCTTTCGGCGATCGGTGGGTTGCCACCCAACCTGCTGCGCATCCCCGAGGGGTGCGCCTTCAACCCGCGCTGCGCGTACGCCACCGACCACTGCCGCCGGGGCACTCCGCCGCCGCTGATCGAGATCGGCCAGGAGCGCGCCAGCGCCTGCTACTACGCCGAGCAGGTGCACGCAGGCGTTGCTCCCGAAGAGATCAAGGAGATTCGATGACCTTCGAGCCCTATCCCACCGACGGGGGCGGCCGGGAGCCCATCCTGTCGGCCCGCGGCCTGGTCAAGCACTACCCGATCAAGCGGGGCGTGCTGCGGCGTACCGTCGGGCACGTCAAGGCCGTCGACGGGGTCTCCTTCGACCTCTATCCCGGCGAAACCCTCGGCATCGTTGGGGAATCCGGCTGCGGCAAGTCCACCCTCGGCCGGCTGCTGATGCGGCTCGAGGAGCCGACCGCCGGAGAGGTGCACTTCAACGGGTTGAGCATGCAAGCCCAGTCCGGCGGAGCGATGCGCCGGATGCGACGCGACATCCAAATCGTCTTTCAGGACCCGTACACCTCGCTGAACCCGCGCAAGACCGTCGGCGACATCATCGGGGAGGCGTACGACATCCACCCCGACGCGGTACCGAAGGGCGGGCGACGCCAGCGGGTGCAGGAACTGCTGGACCTGGTCGGGCTCAACCCCGAGCACATCAACCGCTATCCGCACCAGTTCTCCGGTGGGCAGCGTCAGCGGGTCGGCATCGCCCGCGGAATCGCGCTGAACCCGAAGGTGCTGATCTGCGACGAGCCGGTGTCCGCGCTGGACGTGTCGGTGCAGGCGCAGGTGGTGAACCTGATGGAGAAGCTGCAGGACGAGCTCGGCCTGGCGTACATCTTCATCGCCCACGACCTGTCGGTGGTGCGCCACATCTCCGACCGGGTCGGGGTGATGTATCTGGGCAAGATGGTCGAGCTGGGTGATGAGGACCAGATCTATTCCCACCCTACCCACCCCTACACCCAGGCGCTGCTGTCGGCGGTGCCGGTGCCGGATCCGACCCGTCGCGACAAGAAGCAGCAGATCGTGCTCACCGGCGACGTGCCCAGCCCGGCCAACCCGCCCAACGGCTGCCGCTTCCACACCCGATGCTGGCGGGCCGAGGAGAAGTGTCGGATCGAGGAGCCGCTGCTCGAGCCGCGCGAGGACGGCGTACGCCAGCACGAGTCGGCCTGTCACTTCGCCCGCCCGCGGGATGTGCTCGCCTGATCAGTTGCCCGCTAAGATCGACCGACGATCGGAGGAGGGTGATGAAGCGGCGGCTGTTGCTGGGGTTGGTGGCGTTGGTGCCCCTGGCCGGCTGTACCGGTCAGCCCTCCAGCCCGACCAATCCGCAGTTGCCGGTGAGCACCGCCAAGGCCTCCGGCGAGGTCGTGATCCGCGGTTGTACGCCGCTGCGGCCGCTGTTGCCGGCGGACACCCTGGACAGTTGCGGGCTGCGCATCCTGGACGGCCTGACCGCGCGGCTCTATCGCGGGAACACCGAGACCGGCGTGCCCGAGGCCGACCTGGCTGATTCGGTGGACACCACCGATTCGCAGACGTTCACGGTACGCCTGGCCCGCGGCCGGTTCTTCCACGACGGGACCGAGGTCCGCGCCCGCAACTTCGTCGCGGCGTGGAACTGGGCGGCGTACGGCCCGAACAAGATGTCCGGGCAGACCTTCTTCAGTCCCATCGAAGGGGCGGACAAGATGGCGTGCGCCCCCGAGCGACCCTGTTCCAAGGACGGCCGCCCGACGGCGCTGAGCGGGTTGAAGGTGCTGGACGACTACACCTTCACCGTGAAGACGGCCCGGCCGCTGACCGACTTCGCGGCACGCGTGAGCCACCCGGTGTTCTCCCCGCTCCCGGACGCGTTCTTCCCCGAGGACGAGGGCAAGGAGACCTTCGGCAAGCTGCCGGTGGGTGCTGGGCCGTTCAAGATCGCCAGCAGCACGCCGAGCGAGTTCGCGTTGGAGGCGTTCGACAACTACACCGGCCGCTACCCGGCCCAGGTCCGTCGGGTGACCCTGCGGATGTACGACGAGACGGTGCGCAATTTCGATCTCTCCCGGGCGTACAACGACGTCGTCGCCAACCGGCTCGACTTCACCGACGTGATCCCCAGCGACCAGCTGATCGACGAGCAGTGGCACAAGGACATGCCGGGGCGTTGGTCGAAGAAGGACATCAAACGGGTCGATCAACTCACCTACGACATGACCGACCCGCAGCTGGCCTCGCCGCGGCTGCGTCGGGCAATCTCGATGGCCGTCGACCGGGAGGCGCTGGCCCGACAGGTGTTCACCAACACCCGTAACCCGGCCACCAGCTGGGTCTCTCCGCTGGTGCCCGGATATCGCACCGACGCCTGCGGCCCGACCTGCGTCTATGACCCGGTGCAGGCGCGCAACCTCTACGAGGCTGCGGGAGAGTACAAGGGTGAGTTCTTCATCACCGTGAACGCGGACGGCGGCAACAAGCAGTGGGCCGACGCCCTGTGCAACCAGCTGAAGAACGCGCTGGAACTCGACTGCCAGGTGCGGCTGCTGGGCAACCAGGCCCAGGTGCTGAAGCAGCTGCAGCAGGGCCGGCTCGGCGGGCTGGTGCTGACCGGTGGGGTGGCCACCTACCTCTCCCCGGAGCCCTACCTGACCCCGTTCCGCTCCGACTCGTTCAGCAACCTCGGCCGCTACAGCAACGTGGCCTACGACCAGCGGGTGCGCGCCGCAGCCGGCGCCACCTCCCAGGCGGCCGCCAACGACGCGTACCGCCAGGCCGAGGAGCAGCTGACCCTCGATCCGCCGTCGGTGCCGCTGTGGGTGTCCACCAACCCCGTCGCCTGGTCCAACCGGGTCAGCGATGTGAAGGTGACCACCTACGGCACCCTCGATCTCAGCAGCGTCCGGGTCAAGTGACGTCTCTATAGGCTGGAGCCCGTGACCGACGCCAAACTCCACGACCCCCCCTCGACCGCCAACCCGTACCGGCTGCTGCTGGTGCACGCGCACCCCGATGACGAGGTGACCACGACCGGAATCACCATGGCCCGGGCCGCCCGCGACGGCGCCGCGGTGACGCTGGTCACCTGCACCCTCGGTGAAGAGGGCGAGATCGTGGTGGACGAACTGAAGCACCTGGCCGCCGATCGCGACGGCGGCCTGGGGGAGTATCGGATCGGTGAGCTGTCCGCGGCCCTGGCCGAGCTCGGCGTGCAGGATCACCTGCGCCTGGGCGGGGACGGGAAATACCGCGACTCGGGGATGACCACCGACGAGAACGGTCGCGTGCTGCCGGCGGACGTGCTGCACGACGACTGCTTCTGGCGCGCCGATCTGCGGGAGGCGGCGACCGACCTGGTGCCGGTGATCCGTGACCGCCGACCGCACGTGCTGATCACCTACGACGACTACGGCAACTATGGGCACCCGGATCACATCCAGGCCCACCGGGTCGCGATGTACGCCGCCCAGCTGGCCGCGGTGGGGGCGTACCGTCCTGATCTCGGGGAGCCTTGGCGGATCCGGCGGATCCTGTGGTCGACGATGAGCGAGACCTGGCTGCGCGAGGGGCTGCGCCAGCTGCGCGCCGCCGGTGACACCGAGGCGTGGGGAGGGATGGACCCGGAGGGCCCGATGCCGCCGATGGTGCGCCCCGACGACCAGATCGCGATCACCGTGCAGGACCCCGAACTGGTGCCGAACAAGTTGGCCGCGTTCCGGGCCCACGCCACCCAGATCTCCTTCGACAGCCCCTTCTTCGCGATGGCCGACCTGTTCCCGCAGGCGTGGGCGACCGAATGGTTCGTGTACGCCGGAGGCGAGGCCCCGCCGCACGGGGCGGACGACGTGTTCGCCGGGCTCGCCCGTGACTGAGGGTCTGCCGGGTCAGGAGCAGCGGTCGGGTCAGGAGCGGTGGCCCGCCGAGCCGCGGGACGATCTGGTCGGCGCGGATGGTGGGCGGATGCGCCAGGCGATGGCCACCTTCGCGACCGGTGTCACGGTGATCACCGCCCAGGACGGTGGCCAGCAGCACGCGATGACCGCGAACTCGTTCACCTCGCTGTCGCTGACCCCGCCGCTGGTGATGGTGTCGGTGGCCCGGGCGGGGCGCTTTCACGATCCGGTGGTGCGCGCGGGTCGGTGGGCGGTCTCGGTGCTGGCCGCGGACCAGCAGGCGATCGCCAGGTGGTTCGCCGACCGCGGTCGCGACCGCGACCGCCAGTTCGACGGGTTGCCGGTCGAGCAGTCGGAGCTGACCGGCTCACCGCTGCTGCAGGGGGCGCTGGCGTGGTTCGAGTGCCGGACCGAGCAGCTGGTGGAGGCCGGTGATCACAGCCTGCTGATCGGGGCGGTGCTGGGGTGTCGGGTGGTGGAGGACCCGCGCCGGCCGTTGACCTACTACAGGGGTGAGTTCCTGCCCGGACCCGGCTGAAAGGGCCTCCGTCGGGCCGGTCGGCGTACCGAAGAATTCAGCGTCGAGCGAGGGTTGTCGTAGGATCGGACCCGTTCGTCGCCATGCAGAAGGTAGGATCCTTGACCGCGCCCAGACCCACTCGTACGCCGCGCCGCGGCCGAATCGTGACGCTCGTGCTGGTGGCGTTGGCCGTGATCCTGGGCGGAATCTATTTCGCCGGATATGCGATGGCGGGGGACCGACTGCCCAAGAACACCTCCGTCGACGGGATCGCGATCGGTGGCCTGACAGCGGCTGAGGCGGAGACGAAGCTGGCCACCGAATATGCGCCGAAGGCCGAGCAGGCGTTTGCGGTGACCGTCGACGGCGTACGCCACGAGGTGAAGCCCGCCGATGCCGGCCTCACCGTCGACCATCACCAGACGGTGCTCCAGGCCGGCGCCGGTAAGAGCCTCGCCCCCGGGCACATCTGGCGGGTGCTCACCGGAGGCGGCCCGATCTCGCCGGTCGTCAGCACCGATCAGAACAAGCTAACCGGCGCCGTCGGGCAGCTCGCCGGCAAGGTGAACCGGCCGGCCGTCGACGCCACGGTCGCCTTCGCGGGCAGCGAGCTGAAACGCACCCCCGCCGCTCAGGCGGTGGAGCTGCAGCAGCCGGCCCTGACCAGCGCGCTCAAGTCCGCGTACCTGAAGCAGACCGAGGTCGGCGCGACCACCACCCGCAGCGATCCGGCGATCACCGACGCCGACGCCGACGAGGTCGTGCGCACCTTCGCAGGGCCCGCGGTCTCCGGACCCGTCAAGGTGGACACCGGGCAGGGAGTCGCGGAGGTGAGCCCGACCATGATCGGCAACGCGAGCAGCATCACCGTCGACAACGGCAAGCTGAAGGGCAGCACCGACGGGGAGAAGCTGTTCAAGGAAGCCCAGCCGGCGATCAAGAAGCTGAACCTCAAGGAGCCGAAGGACGCCTCGTTCAAGTTCGACGGGGGGCGACCGACGGTCGTACCGTCGGTGGATGGCGCCCAGCTCGGCAAGGACAACTTCCTCAAGGCCGTGCTGCCGGCGGTGCCCACCACCGACAAGCGCGAGGTGAAGGCCGAGCTGACCCCGGCCCCGGCGAAGTTCACCACCGAGCAGGCCAATCAGCAGGTGCCCAAGGAGGTGATCGGGCAGTTCACCACGTTCTATCCGCACGCCGACTATCGCAACACCAACCTCGGTCTGGCCGCCTCCCGGATCAACGGGAACACCGTGCCGGTCGGCGGGATCTTCTCCCTGGACAAGGAACTCGGCAGCCGGAGCTCGGGTTATGTCGACGGCTATGTGATCGACGGGGGCAAGCTGAAGAAGGAGAACGCCGGCGGCATCTCGCAGTCGGCGACCACCGTGTTCAACGCCGCCTGGTTCGCCGGGCTGGAGGACATCGAGCACCAGCCGCACACGCTCTATTTCGACCGCTATCCGGCCGGGCGTGAGTCGACCATCTATTCGGGCTCGATCGACGTGCAGTTCAAGAACACCACCGACGCCGCGATCTATGTGGAGGCGTCCAACGCCAAGTCATCGCCCGGCGGCAAGGGCTCGATCACGGTGCGCATCTGGGGCACCAAGAAGTGGGATGTCGAGTCGCCCGAGCCGACGAAGTCCAACTTCTATGACGGGAAGAAGCTCGTCGACACCAAGCCGGGCTGCACCCCGCAGTCCGCCTCGCCCGGTTTCACCGCCAGCTACTACCGCGTCTGGAAGCAGAACGGCCAGGTGATCCGCCGCGAGGACAAGACCTGGAAGTATTCCGCCACCGACGAGATCAAGTGCGAGAAGAAGCCCTGAGGGCCACCGAGTAGGTGGGCGGGAGATGCCCGTGACGTCCGGCCTGCAGTCTCCGAAACTGTTCATGATCAAACCCAGTGGGACTGGGTTTCAAACGCGCTGCTCCGGGAGACTGCAGGTCAGGCGCCCCCGCTAATCGGGCAACGGGTGCAGGGCGAGGGCGGTGAGCTCGGCGTCGGGGAGGGGGCTGGTCAGGACCAGGTTGCGGGCGGTGCGGCGGGCGGCCCAGGCGGCGAGGGGGTCGAGGTCGGCGACGGCGGCCAGGCGTACCGCAGCCCACTCGCCGTTCACCAGACCGCGGGAGTCGCCGGCGATCGCACGCTCGGCGGAGAGTTGGCGTACGCCGGAGTCGTCCAGGTGGTCGACCAGGTCGGCCAACCGCGCCACCCAGCAGGCTCCAGAACCGCCCAGCCAGGCATCGTGGGCGAGCGCCCGCAGGCCGCCCGGGTCGAACGCCAACGGGTTGCGCCCGCGGGCAACCGTCGGGATCACCCGCGCGAACGCCACCTGCTCGCGCTCGATGGTGTGCCGCTCGCCCGTGCGATCCTCCAGCACGAGCGATCCCGGAGCGAGCGAGACGAGTAACCCAACCCGATCGGTCAGCCCGTCGGGGGTGGCCAGCCGCAGCGAGAGCCGACAGCCGGGGCGTACGCTGTCCGGGTGATCCAGCGGATCACGTCTCACCATGGGCGGGTCCTTTGCGGGGTGGGAAGTGGACCGCGATACTGGACTGTGACGGCAGCGCCGCGGGCGCACAACGAGGGAGTGGAACGTTGACCTACATCATTGCTCAACCATGCGTGGACCTGAAGGACCGTGCCTGCGTCGAGGAGTGCCCAGTCGACTGCATCTATGAGGGCAACCGGATGCTCTACATCCACCCCGACGAGTGTGTCGACTGCGGCGCCTGCGAGCCGGTGTGCCCCGTGGAGGCCATCTATTACGAGGATGACGTTCCGAGCGAGTGGGCCAACTACTACGACGTCAACGTCAACTTCTTCGACAAGCACGGCTCCCCGGGCGGCGCCTCGAAGCTCGGCGTGATCGACGACGACCACGAGTTCGTGAAGAACCTGCCCCCGCAGGAACACGAGGAGTGAGACGCCCGCACACCTCCGGTCTGCCCGACTTCCCCTGGGACACGATCGCCGGCGTGAAGGCGCGGGCGGCGGCCCATCCCGACGGGATCGTCAACCTGTCGGTCGGTACACCGGTCGACCCGGTGCCGGAGGTGGCCCAGCGGGCGCTCGCGGCGGCCGCCGATTCGCCCGGTTATCCGACGACGATCGGTACGCCGACGCTGCAGGAAGCGATCCGCACCTTCCTCACCGATCGGTGTGCGGTTGCCGGAATCGGTGAGGTGGCAGGGGTTCCGGCGATCGGTACCAAGGAGCTGGTCGCCAACCTGCCGTCCCAGCTGGGGCTCGGCCCCGACGACACGCTGATCATCCCCGCGGTGGCGTACCCGACCTATGCGGTGGGTGGCGCGCTGGCGCGCAGCAGGGTGCTGGTGTGCGACGACCCGACCGAGGCGCCGCCGGCGGCGATGGCGTGGATCAACTATCCGTCCAACCCGACCGGAGCGGTCGCCGATCCCGAGCTGCTGCGCGGCTGGGTGGCCTGGGCGCGCGAACACGACGCCGTGCTGGCCTCCGACGAGTGCTATCTCGAGTTCGGCTGGGAGGCCGAGCCGCTGTCGGTGCTGCACCCCGACATCTGCGGCGACTCGCACGCCAACCTGCTCGCCGCGCACTCGCTGTCCAAGCGGTCCAACTTCGCCGGCTATCGGGCGGGTTTCGTCGCCGGCGACCAGCCGCTGCTGGCCGAACTGCTCGAGGTGCGCAAGCACTCCGGTTTCATGCTGCCCAGCCCGGTCCAGGCCGCTGCGGCGGCGGTGCTCACCGACACCGCCCACGTCACCGAGCAGCGCGAGCGGTACGCCCGGCGGCGCGCGCTGCTGCGGCCGGCGCTGGAGCGGGTCGGTTTCCAGATCGTGCACTCCGAGGCCGGGCTGTACCTGTGGGCGACCCGTGGTGAATCCGGGCGGCAATCGCTGGATTTCCTGGCCGAGCACGGAATTCTGGCCGCCCCGGGCGACTTCTACGGATCGGTGTCGGACGACTTCGTGCGGATCGCGCTGACCGAGACCGACGAGCGGATCGAGCAGGCGGCGGTACGCCTCGGGGGTGCCTGAGCCGGGGCGTACCCCTCGACCTGAGCCAGCCCAGACCACTTCGCGTGCCGAACGCCACTTTGCGTGCCGAAGTTCACTCCGCGGGTCACCGGTGGTCCGTGAGGTGAACTTCACCACGCGAGGTGAAATTCAGTCCGCGGAGTCAGCGGAAGGTGACCACGACGGTACGTTCGCCGCTGCCGCCGGCGCTGATCCAGGCGGGCATGGTGCGGCCGTCGGGTTGCCAGGTGCGACCGTTGGTCTCCACCTTGGCGATCCCCTGCAGGCCGGCGTTGGTGGCCGCGTAGTGGGCGATCGCCCATGCGTGCCGGCCGTTCCGGGCGGTGATCGTCAGCGTGTTCCCGGAGGTGCGGGTGGGCACCTTTCCGTGAGTCAGCTCCAGCTGCTGACCGAACGCCTGCGCCCGTCCGGCGCCGCTGCGTTCGTCGAAGCAGGACAGCCCGCCCGGCGCCTGCCCGGTGAACACCTTCGCCAGCACCAGGGCGTTCGCCTCGTGCTTGCGATAGGCGTCGGGGTGACCGGACTTCTGCACGGCCTGGGCGGTGTCGTTGACGTCGCCGTTCTGCCAGTCGGGCACCTTCTCCAGCGCGGTGTAGAAGGAGTTGGAGGCGAACCACGGGTCGCGCACCTGCTCGGCCGACCCCCAATTCTGCGACGGCCGCTGCTGGAACAGCCCGAGCGAGTCGCGATCGCCATAGTCGAGGTTGCGGATCCCGCTCTCCTGATAGGCGGTCGCCATCGCGATGGTGGCCGCGTGCGGGTCCAGCTGCCGTTGCACCGACACCCCGACGATGATGGCGGTGAAATAGGCCTGTTCGCGGGTCAGTGTCACGGAGCGCCCGTCGGCGGTGGCCACGCAGCGCTGCTCGAACTGCATCGGCGGCACCTGATCCTGCTGCCGCAGGAACGCCAACCCCAGCACCCCCACGGCGATCGCGACCAGCACCGCGGCGGCCAGGCAGCCGATGGTGCGTCCGGTTCGTTTCGCCATCGAGGTGCGGCCGAGCGGGTCAGTTCGCGTGCAGGGCGTCGTTGAGGGCGACGGTACGCCCGGCCCGCCCGCGTACCTCGACCTCGCCGGTGAGCGAGTTCCGCCAGAACTGCAGCCCGTCCTGTCCGGACAGGGAGGCGGCCTTGACCACCTCGCCGTCGACGCGGACCTTGGTGCCGGCGGTGACGTAGAGCCCGGCCTCGACCACGCAGTCGTCACCCAGGGCGATGCCGATGCCGGACTCGGCGCCGAGCAGGCAGCGCTCGCCGATCGACACCCGCTCGGTGCCGCCGCCGGACAGCGTGCCCATGGTGGAGGCGCCGCCGCCGATGTCGGAACCGTCACCGACCACGACCCCCTGGGAGATCCGCCCCTCGACCATGGAGGCGCCCAGGGTGCCGGCGTTGAAGTTGACAAAGCCCTCGTGCATCACGGTGGTGCCGGGGGAGAGGTGGGCGCCGAGCCGGACCCGGTCCGCGTCGCCGATGCGTACCCCGGCGGGGATCACGTAGTCGACCAGGCGGGGGAACTTGTCCACCCCGAACACGGTGACGTGGCCCCGAGCGGCCCGCAGCCTGGCCCGGGTGACCTCGAACCCGTCGACGGCGCACGGCCCGGCAGAGGTCCAGACGACGTTGGTGAGCACGCCGAACAATCCGTCCAGGTTGATCGTGTTCGGCCGGACCAGGGTGTGGCTGAGCAGGTGCAGCCGCAGGTAGGCGTCCGGCATGTCGGCGGGCTTGGCGTCCAGGTCGATGCTGACCAGTTCGACCGCCGTGCTCACCCCGCGGGCGACGTCGTGCCCGGCCGCCGCGGTGAGCTCGGCCGGAGCCTCCGACCCGTCGTGCGCCCCCAGCTGCGGGGAGGGGAACCAGGTGTCCAGAACCTGCCCGTTGTCGTGCCGGGACACCAGGCCCCAGCCCCAGGCGGAACGGTCGGAGTGCTGCGCAGAAGTCATGAGGGACAGGTTACCGGTGCTTCTCGGCCCATCTGGTCGTTTGACGATTGACGATATTATCGACAGTCGATAATATCGAAGAACGATAATCACCCCAAGGGAGCCTGGCGGCTCGTGCGACCCTGCTCGCGGGCAGCCAGGAGAACCTCAACGTGTACGCCACCGCGTCCCCGGGGTCGATCGCCCTCGCGCTGACGGGCCTGGCGGCCTCGGGCCTGGTGGAGGTGCTCGGCATGGTGTTCCGTCGCGGCACCGAGTTGCGCCATGACACCGAAGGACTGGTCTGATGCCCGTCGACGAACCGCACCGGGTCGTCTGCCACCTCGACGTGCTCCTCGCCGAACGAGGGATGACGCTCACCGCGCTGGCCGAGCTGGTGGGGGTCTCCCTGGTGAACCTGTCGGTGCTGAAGAACAATCGAGCCAAGGCGATCCGGTTCTCCACGTTGACCGCCCTGTGCGAGGCGCTCGGGTGTACGCCGGGGGAGATCTTCTCGGTGGAGCCGTGAGGTCAGGATCACCGCGCGAGTGATCGCTAGGGTTGCCACCATGACTGAGCTGGAACTGACCGGTGACGTGGTCGAGTTGTTGCGTGACCTGGTGGACATCGAGTCCGTCTCCGGGAACGAGGGCCCGATCACCGACGCGATCGAGCGGCAGTTGCGGCGCCTCGAGCACTTGGAGACGACCCGGATCGGCAACGTGCTCGTCGCCCGCAGCAACCTGGGCCGACCCAGCCGGATCGTGGTCGCCGGGCACACCGACACCGTGCCGCTCACCGACGAGCCCAACCTGCCCTGCCGGATCGAGGGCAGCGGCGAGGACCGGGTGCTGATCGGGCGCGGGACCTGCGACATGAAGGGCGGGGTCGCGGTCGCGCTCAACCTGGCCGCCACGATCAGCGAACCGGTGCACGACGTGACCTGGATCTTCTACGACAACGAGGAGGTCGAGGCCAGCCGGAACGGGCTGAACCGGCTCGCGGCCGAACGCCCGGACCTGCTGGCCGGCGACTTCGCGGTGCTCGGCGAACCGACCGGCGGCCGGATCGAGGGTGGTTGCCAGGGCACCATGCGCGCCGTGGTCAGTTTCGAGGGCACCGCCGCGCACTCCGCCCGCGCCTGGCTGGGAAAGAACGCGATCCACGACGCCGGAGAGCTGCTGGCCAGGCTGCAGGCGTACGCCCCCGAACAGCCGTGGGTGGACGGGCTGCAGTATCACGAGGGGCTGAACGCCGTCCGGATCAACGGCGGGATCGCCGGCAACGTGATCCCCGACCGCTGCGAGGTCGAGCTCAACTATCGGTTCGCCCCCGACAAGGACGCCGACGCGGCAACGGACTACCTGGCGGATTTCCTGCACGGGTTCGACTTCCGGGTGACCGACCTGGCGCCGGGCGCCCGTCCCGGGCTGGACCAGCCGGCCGCCCAGGGTTTCTTGGCCGCGGTCGGCGGAGACCCGCGGCCCAAGCACGGCTGGACCGACGTGGCGCGATTCGCCGCCCTCGGCGTACCCGCGGTGAACTTCGGACCGGCCGAACCGACCAAGGCGCACACCGACGACGAGTGTTGTCCCGCGGCCCAGGTGTACGCCTGCCGCGACGCGATGGCCCGCTGGCTGACCGGAGCCGACCGATGACCCCGCAACTGCCACCCGCCCGCGGAGACCACGAGCGCCGGCAACAGGGCCCGGTGTTCCGCTCCCGCAACATGGTCCTGCCCACGACCACCGACCAGCGGCTGCTGGAATCGCGCGGATCCAGCGACTGGGTGCACACCGACCCGTGGCGGGTGCTGCGGATCCAGTCGGAGTTCGTCGAGGGGTTCGGCACCCTGGCCGAGCTCGGGCCCGCGGTCAGCGTCTTCGGTTCCGCCCGGACCAGGCCCGGTCACCCGATGTACGCCGCAGCCGAAGCGTTGGGGCAGCGGCTCGCCCAGGCCCGCTTCGCGGTGCTCACCGGCGGCGGCCCGGGGATCATGGAGGCAGCCAACAAGGGCGCCTGCGAGGCCGGCGGAGTGTCGGTCGGACTCGGAATCGAGCTGCCGTTCGAGACCGGGCTCAACGAATACGTCACCCTCGGCATCAACTTCCGCTACTTCTTCGCTCGCAAGACGATGTTCCTCAAGTATTCCCAGGGGTTCGTGGTGCTGCCGGGTGGTTTCGGCACCTTCGACGAGCTGTTCGAGGCGCTCACCCTGGTGCAGACCCGCAAGGTCACCGACTTTCCGGTGGTGCTGTTCGGATCCGGCTATTGGTCGGGGCTGAAGGAGTGGATCGTCGAGCAGGCGCTGGGGGAGGGTTACATCTCCGCCCCCGACGTGGACATGCTGCCGATCACCGACGATGTGGACGAGGCGGTTGCCATCATGGTCGAGCGGAACACACCCCAGGAAGGGGCCTGAGATGGAGCTGGTGATCGTGGTGATCGCCGTGGCGGTGCTCGGACTGGCGTCGATGGTGGCCGTCGGCAAGTTCGGTGAGATGCAGGCCAACGCGGTCCAGGACCGCTATGAGCCGCCGCTCCCGGCCGCCGGTCCGATCCAGGGCAAGGACCTGGCCGGGGTGCAGTTCGCGACCTCCGCGCGGGGTTACGACATGGCCGAGGTGGACCAGCTGATGGCGCGGATGGCGCGGGAGCTGGACGAACGGGATCGTCGCGCCGCCGATGCGGCGTCCGCCAACTCGCCCGCCGAGCCGCGCCCGGCGGAGGTGGGCCCGGCTGAGCCGCGCCCGGTGGAATCGCGGGATCCGGTCTCGGCCGAGCCGAACGCCACGCGCCGCAGGGCGAACCGGTGGCGCGGCAAGGACGAGGACGGGGACGAACGGCCCGCCGAGAAGGGCGACGACGACGCCTGGGCGCCGCAACGGCCGGGACGTGGCGACGCCGGTCCGAAGGCCTGAGTCGGGTCCGCCTCCCCGGCGACCGCCCAATACGGAATAATGGGCCCGGTCACACCTGGGGATCGATCACATGGTCCACTGAGAGAGATGAGGATGCGCGATGGCAGCAATGAAGCCACGAACCGGCGACGGCCCGATGGAGGTCACAAAAGAGGGTCGCGGGATCGTGATGCGGGTTCCACTCGAGGGCGGCGGTCGTCTGGTGGTGGAGATGAACGCGCAGGAGGCAACGGAGCTGGCTGCGGCTCTCAAGGAGGTCGTCGGCTGACGACCAGGCGATGATCGCGTGAACAGCAACAGGGCCCCGGGATGTCCCGGGGCCCTGCTGTTCGTTCGGTGCGGTCGGTGCTCGGAAATCAGCGTCGGTGCTCGGGAATCAGCGTCGGTGCTGGGAATCAGCGTCGGTGCTGGGAATCAGCGTCGGTGCTGGGAATCAGCCGCGGTGCGCGGCGATCGCTGCGGCGTACACGTCCATCGTCTGCTGGGCGATCTTCGCCCAGGAGAACTCGTCGATGCAGCGCTGTCGCCCGTCGCGGCCGAACCGCTCGGCGCGGTCACGGTCGCGGGTGAGTTCGTTGACCCGCTCGGCGAACTGGCTCTCGAATCCGCGGACGAAGTCGGGGTCGTCGGCGCGCGCGGGATCGTAGTCGACCAGCAGCCCGGTCCGCCCGTCCTGAACCACCTCGGGGATGCCGCCGACCGCGGACGCGACGACGGCGGTCTCGCAGGCCATCGCCTCCAGGTTGACGATGCCCAGCGGTTCATAGATGGACGGGCAGGCGAAGACGGTCGAGTGCGACAGCACCTGGCGTACGCTCGCTCGCGGCAACATCTCCTGCACCCAGGTCACCCCGCCGGAGCGCGCCTGCTTGAGGTGGGCGAACGCGTCATTGAACTCGGCCGCGATCTCGGGGGTGTCCGGGGCCCCGGCGAGCAGCAGCAGTTGGGTGTCCGGGTCGAACTCCTCGGCCGCGCGGACCAGGTGCACCAGACCCTTCTGCCGGGTGATCCGGCCGACGAAGGTGACCACGGGACGGTCCAGGTCGATACCGAGCCCGGTGATGATGTCGGTGTCTCGATCGGGTTTGAACTCCTCGGGGTCGATCCCGTTCTTGACCACGTGGATCCGGGCCGGATCGATGCCGGGATAGGCGTTCAGGATGGCCGGCTTCATCGCCTCGCTGACCGCGATCACCGCGCCCGCGGATTCGTACGCCGTGCGCTCGGCCCAGGTGGACAGCCGATAGCCGCCGCCGAGCTGTTCGGCCTTCCATGGCCGGTCGGGCTCGAGCGAATGGGCCGTGACCACGTGCGGGATGTCCTGGAACAGCCCGGTCAGCTGGGCCGCCAGGCAGGCGTACCAGGTGTGTCCGTGCACGACGTCGACCTCGGGCACGGCCGCGGTCATCGACAGGTCGGCGCCGAAGACGCGCAGCGCAGCGTTGGCCCCGGCCGGGAAGTCCTCGGCGTGGGCGGTGGCACCGTCGCGGGGGGCGCCCATGCACTGGACGTCGACCTCGGCCAGCTTACGGAGCTGGGGCACCAACTGGGCCACGTGCACCCCCGCCCCGCCATAGATCGAGGGCGGATATTCGCGGGTCAGGATGGAGATGCGCATGCTCATGAACTGATCGTGACACAGTGGTTGTGGGCAGGCACAGGTGCTCCTCGAAATCAATCCGGCTTGCGGGCCCGGAGGGGCTTGTCGGGTGATCGTGTGGGGTCATAGGTTCGTGTCATGACTGGTCGTCCGAAGGTGTTGTCCATCGTTCTGGCCGGAGGCGAGGGGAAGCGGCTGATGCCGTTGACCGCCGACCGCGCGAAGCCGGCTGTGCCGTTCGGCGGCACCTACCGCCTGATCGACTTCGTGCTGTCCAATCTGGTGAACAGCGACATGCGCCAGATCTGCGTACTCACCCAGTACAAGTCGCACTCGCTCGACCGACACATCTCGCTGACCTGGCGAATGTCCACCATGCTTGGGAATTACGTGACCCCGGTGCCGGCCCAGCAGCGGCTCGGGCCGCGCTGGTACCAGGGCAGCGCCGATGCGATCTTCCAGTCGATGAACCTGATCAACGACGACGACCCCGACTATGTGGTCGTGTTCGGGGCCGACAACATCTATCGGATGGACGTTTCCCAGATGCTGGAGCAGCACATCGACTCCGGCCTGGACTGCACGGTCGCCGGAATCCGCGTACCGCGCAAGGACGCCAGTGCCTTCGGCATCATCGACGCCGGCTCCGACCGCCAGATCAAGGAGTTCCTGGAGAAGCCGGCCGACCCGCCCGCGCTGCCCGATTCGCCGGAGGAGTCGTTCGCCTCGATGGGCAACTACATCTTCACCCGCAAGGCGCTGGTCGAGGCCCTCGAGGCCGACGCCGCCGATGCGACCGCTCGCCACGACATGGGCGGGGACATCATCCCGCGGTTCGTGAACCAGGGGCGGGCGCAGGTGCATGACTTCACCCAGAACACCGTCCCGGGGGCCACCGAGAAGGACAAGAACTACTGGCGGGACGTGGGCACGATCGACGCCTATCACGAGGCGCACATGGACCTGGTGTCGGTCGACCCGAACTTCTCCGTCTACAACAACGAGTGGCCGATCTGGACCTACCAGCCGCAGCGTCCCGGTGCGAAGTTCGTGCTGCGTGGAAACGCGGAGGACTCGATCGTCTCGGCCGGTTGCATCATCTCCGGCGGCGACGTCGACGCCTCGGTGCTCTCACCCAACGTGCGGGTCGACAAGTGGGCGAACATCGAGCACGCGGTGATCATGGACAACGTCCGGGTCGGCCGCAACGCCGTGGTCCGCAACGCGATCCTGGACAAGAACGTGGTGGTCGAGGAGGGCTGCGAGGTCGGCGTGGATCACGAGCGTGATCGGGCCCGCGGGTTCACCGTGTCCAGCGGCGGGATCACCGTCGTCGGCAAGGGGATACGCGTCACCCGCGACTGACGGCTCAGGCCTTGACGGCGAGCAGCAGGCCGTCGCCGACGGGGACCAGGGTGGCGGTCAGGGACTCGTCCTCGCTGATCCCGGCCAGGGTCTCGCGGATCACGATCGTCTCGTTCTCGGTGTTGTTGGCGTCGGCGATCTTGTTGGACCACAGCGCGTTGTGCACCAGCAGCAGGCCCCCGTGCCGCAGCAGCCGCGTCGCCTGGTCGATGTATTCGCCGTATTCGAGCTTGTCGCCGCTGACCCACACCATGTCGTACGCCCCGTCGCTCAGCTTGGGCAGCACGTCCAGCGGCTGACCGGTGATCAGCCGGAACCGGCGGTTGGGGATGCCGGCCGCGGTGAACGCCTTGCGCGCGGCGCTCTGGTGCTCGTGCTCGGGGTCGACGCTGGTGAGGATGCCCTGGTCGCCCATCCCGTCGAAGAAGGCGAGCCCGGACACGCCCGCGGAGGTACCGATCTCGACCACTGCCCGGGCCTGGACGGAACGCGCCAGCACGGTGATCAGGCTCGCGGTGCCGCGGGACAGCGGGGTCACCCCCAGTGCACCGGCCTCGATGCGAGCATCGGCCGCGCCGGTCGGCTCGGGGCTGAACTCCTCGGCGTACGCCCAGGACGCGGCCCGGGGGGCCGGCGCGGAGTTCTTGCCGCGCCCGGAGGCGGAACGGGGGTTGCTGCTCGCAGGCTGGGTCGCATTCACGGGGTCAGCCTAGCGTCGGGGACAGGGGGCCTACCATGTCGCGCATGACGAGTTCCGCCGCTGAACGCCGCAACCGGCACACCGTGACCGCCGAGCTGGTCGCCAACGTGCTCAGCATCGAGGTCGAGGTGGGCGACCGGGTCACCGAGACCGACACCGTCTGCGTGCTGGAGTCGATGAAGATGGAGATCCCGGTGCTGGCAGAGCAGGTCGGGAGGATCGCCGAGGTCATCGTCTCCACCGGCGACGTGGTCCGCGACGGCGACCCGCTGGTGGTCGTCACCCTCGGCTGAGGGCACACCGGGCTACGATTTCCTCCATGTCCACAGCCACGTTGCCCTTTGGTCGCCTGCTGACCGCCATGGTCACGCCCTTCGACGGTTCCGGCGCGGTGGATCACGACAAGGCCGCTGAGCTGGCGGCCCACCTGGTGGACGAGATGCGCAACGATGCCCTGGTCATCTCCGGCACCACCGGTGAGTCACCGACCACCACCGACGAGGAGAAGTCGGAGCTGCTGCGCACCGTCGTGGCCGCGGTGGGTGACCGGGCCCGCGTGCTGGCGGGCGTCGGTACTTTCAGCACCGACCACACGGTGCATCTGGCCCGGGCCGCAGCCGAGGCGGGCGCGCACGGCCTGCTCGTGGTCACCCCCTACTATTCGAAGCCGCCCCAGCCGGCGTTGCTGGAGCACTTCACCACCGTCGCCGATGCGACCGAGCTGCCGGTGATGCTCTATGACATCCCGCACCGCTCGGGCACCGAGATCGCCACCGACACGCTGAAGCGGCTCGCCGAGCACCCGCGGATCGTCGGGGTGAAGGACGCCAAGGGCAATCTGACCGAGTCCGGGCGGGTGATGGCCGCCACCGACCTGGCGTTCTATTCCGGCGATGACGTGATGACGCTGCCGCTGCTGTCGATCGGCGGGGTCGGGCTCGTCGGCACCTCCACCCACTTCACCGGCGCCGCCGCCAAGGAGATGATCGAGCACGCGGTCGGCGGCCGGCCCGAGCAGGCGTTGGAGCTGCACCGTCGGCTCGAGCCGACCTTCACCGGGGTGTTCGCCACCCAGGGCTGCATCCTGGTCAAGGCCGGCCTCGACCTGCAGGGGCGCGGGGTCGGTGGGCTGCGTCGCCCGATGATCGAGGCGACCGAGGAACAGCGGCAGGCGATCGCGGCCTGCCTGCGGTTCTCCGGCCTGCTCTGAGGCGTACGCCCGGAGGTTCAGTACGCTCACAGCCCACGCACAGGCTGGTGGGGCATGATGGATGCGACGGAGGGGGGACCATGCCGCTGACCGGACGCTGGCCTACTCGCTCGACCGCCGAGTCGGAGCGAGCAGTTGCCCCTGCTGCCACCCCCGATCGCGAACCGACCTGGGTGCCGCCGACGTGGGAGGAGCTGGTCCGTGACCACACCGCCCGGGTGTACCGGTTGGCGCTGCGGCTGACCGGCAACTGCTACGACGCCGAGGACCTCACCCAGGACGTGTTCGTCCGGGTGTTCAAGTCGCTGCACCGGTTCCAGCCGGGCACCCTCGAGGGCTGGTTGCACCGGATCACCACGAACCTGTTCCTCGACCAGGCCCGACGCCGGCAGCGGATCCGCTTCGACGGGCTGGGGGAGAACGCCGACGAGCGGCTCGCCGGCGACCAGTCGCCGCCGCAGGATGCCGTCGACGATGCGGGTCTGGACCACGACGTAGCGCGAGCGTTGGATGGGCTGTCCCCCGAATATCGCGCCTGCGTGGTGCTCTGCGACATCGAGGGGCTCACCTATGAGGAGATCGCTGAGGTGCTGGATCTCAAGCTCGGGACCGTGCGCAGCCGGATCCACCGCGGCCGGGCCCAACTGCGGGCAGAGTTGACCCATCGGGAACCCACCGGATCACGCCGTCGTTACCTTGGCGTGGAAGCGGAACAGGGGTGACCCATTGCCCCGATCGGCCGGACCAGCTGTCGGCGTTCGTCGACGGCGCCCTCGGGCTGCCCGCGCGTGATCGGGTCCGCGCCCACCTCGTCGACTGCGCCGACTGCCGCGCCGAGGTGGCAGAGCTGCGCGGGCTGCGGGAGCGGGTCCGTCGTGGCGCGGGTGAACCGGGCGCTCCGCACCACCTGACGAACCGGTTGAGCGCGATCGCCGGGGAGGGGCGTACCGCACCGCTGTATGCGCGCCCGTTCGACTCCCGGCGTACGCCCGGAGCGTCGGCTGGCCGGTTGCCGAGCCGGCGTCGTCGACTGCGCCGAATCGCCGCCGGTTCGGTGGCGGGGAGCAGCCTCGCGCTGGCCGGAGCGGTTGGGGTCGGTTGGGCGGCCGCTCCACCCACGCGTACGCCCGCCCTGGACCCGGCGCCGACCGCCCGCGGCGAGTTCGCGGCCGTGCTGGCCGCCGACGGGCTGGGCAATCCGGCGGTTGCCACCGCCCGCGGCACCGATCGCGGCGGGCCCCGGGTGGAGCGGGTCAGCCTGCCCACCGGACCGGTCGGGCCGATGCAGCCGGCCGGCGCGCGCGAACAGCTGGAACGGGCCGATCTGGCCTCGCGCAGCTTCTCACTGTCGGGCACCCAGGTGATCCAGGTACGCCACCTGAACGGCTACTGGACCGCCACCGCCGAGGTGCAGAGCGATCCCCGCGGGGGCAGCCAGGTGGTGGCCGCCGGCTCCGACCGGCAAAAGGCGCGGACGTGGTGGCCGGCCGTCGCGGGTACCGAACCCGACAGCGCCGACCGCGTCGCCGAGCGGCACAGCCTGGTCAGCGGCCCCGGCCCGGTGGTGGCCGGACGCCAGTCGCAGCTGGTGGAGGCGCGTACGCCGACCGGTGCGCCGGTGTCGCGCTGGTGGCTGGATCGCGACTCGGGAGTGGTGCTGTGGCAGCAGACCTTCGACGAGGCCGGGCAGACCGTCGTCTCGGCCGGGTGGCAGCGGCTGACGATTGGAGCTGGTGGGGCTGCTTCCACCCGGCCGCGGACGATGGCGGTGAACGCCGCGCTCAGCAGCGTCGGCTCAAGTGCTTGGCATGCGTCAGCCCTGGTCCAACAGGGCTGGTCCTGCTCGGACTCGCTGGCCGGGTTGGAACTGACCGAGGTCCGCCGAGGGGCCGTTGGCACGGCCGGCGCGGGTCAGGGGGAGACCCTGCACGCGGTCTATTCGGACGGGGTGACCACCCTCGGCGTCCTGCAGCAGCGCGGCGCCCTGGGCGGGGCCCCACAGGGCTTCGTCTGGGATCCGGAACTGGACGCCTATCGGAGTCTGGGCATGACCACGATGCTGACCTGGCAGTCGGGCAACACTGTCTACACGGTGATCACCGACGGTTCGGTCGCACAGGCGGCCCGGGCCGTGGCGTCGTTGCCGCACGAACCGCCGGTGTTGCGGACCCGCACCGAACGGGTGCTGGACGGGTGGAATCGGATCCTGGGCGGCGGGCGATGAGCGACTGGTGGGCACGCACCGGATCCGGTGATGCGCCGGGGCCGGGTCATCAGGGGCCGGGTCAGCAGGCGCAGCCGAGCTTCACCCCGCCGAGCCGCGCCTGGGGACCCGAGCCGTGGCAGTCGGCGGCGCCGCCGCAGCAGCACAGCGCCCCGCAGCAGCACACCCCGCCGACCCTGCTCGCACCGACGCCGCAGAAGCCGACCGCTCAGCAGGCGACGTCCGGGCGTGCCCGCGGTCCCGGAACCGGTGCGGTGCTGGCGCTGGCCACCTTCACCGCGCTGGTCGTCGGCGGTGCGGCCGGATTCGGTGGGGCCCTGCTCGCCCGTCCCGACAGCCAGGTGACTGCCGTGGCGCCCACGCCCACGCGGGCCACCCCGGGTCCGTCGGGGAGCCCCGCCGCCACCACCCGGCCGACCTCCGCGAGCCGGCCCGGCGTACCGGGGGACACGGTGTCGGTGGCCCAGACGGTGCTGCCGAGCACCGTCACCATCGCCTTTCGCAGCGGCGGTCGCAGCGGTACGGGGTCAGGGTTCGTGCTCAACGCCGAGGGGCACGTGATGACCAACAACCACGTGGTCGAGGGGGCCGCCAACGGGGGCGAACTCCAGGTGGAGCTGCCCGACGGTGAGCGGGTACCGGCCTCGATCATCGGGCGCAGCCCCAGCTATGACCTGGCGGTGATCAAGGTGCCGGCCTCGGCGAAACTGGTTCCGGTCCAGCTGGGCGAGTCCGACGGGGTACGCCCGGGGCAGCCCGTGGTCGCCGTCGGTGCGCCGCTGGGGCTCGGCGGCACGGTGACCGCCGGGATCGTCTCGGCCGTGGACCGCCCGCTCAGCGTCGGGGGTGGGCAGGGGGCCGACGACGCGGTCGCCTACATCAACGGGATCCAGACCGACGCGTCGATCAACCCCGGCAACTCCGGTGGCCCGCTCGCCGACGCAGCGGGGCGGATCATCGGCGTCAACTCGGCGATCCTCACGCTCGGCGGAAGCTCCGCGGCCAACCAGGGCGGCAACATCGGGCTCGGGTTCGCCATCCCGATCAAGCACGCGCAGGTGGTCGGTGACCAGCTGGTGCGGGAAGGGCGGGCCACCTATCCGGTGATCGGCGCCTCGGTGCAGTCCGCCGACAGCGGCGTACGCCTCAGCCAGGTGACCGGGGGAGGGCCGGCCGATGCCGCCGGACTGCGGACCGGTGACGTGGTGCAGTCGGTCGACGGGCACCGGGTGAACACCTCCACCGAGATGATCGTCCGGATCCGTTCCCACCGGCCCGGTGAGCAGGTCCGGTTGCAGGTGGAGGGCCGGGGTGAGGTGAGCGTCACGCTCGGCTCCAAGGTCGGCTGACGGGCTAGGCTGAGCAGCATGTTCGACATCGGCCCCGGCGAGTTCGCCCTGCTCGTGGTGCTGGCCGTGATCCTGTTCGGCCCGGAGAAACTGCCGGAGCTGGCGCGCAAGGCGGCCCGGGTGCTGCACTATCTGCGCGGGATCGCCAACAACGCGCAGAGCACTCTTTCCCGGGAGCTCGGCACCGACGTCGACATCCGCGATCTCAACCCGCGCGCCTTCGTGCAGAAGCACCTGCTCGAAGAGGTGCAGCCGGTCATCGACGACGTCAAACGTGACCTTCAGCAGGCCGACGCGGACGTGCGCGCCGAGGTCCAGCAGGTGCGCGACAACCTGTCCGAGGCCAAGGGCGGCCAGGCGACGCTCGCCATGGCCCCCTTCGACACCGAGGCGACCTAGCTGTTGCTGGCTATGACGTTGTTGACAGCGTCGCCCCGACTGGGGTCTCTCCGATCTGTAACTTGGTGGCGGCAGCTCAGGCGAATGCTCGCCGAAGTGCACTGGCCTCTCCGCGGAGTTCACCTGCATCGAACGCTTGGTCGACGGTGAGCGCGCCCGCGACGAGGCCTACGACGGTATCGGCCTCGGCCACCAGAACGGTCTTCGGTAAGTGGTCGTCGCCGATGCGC
>NZ_NMVQ01000012.1 GCF_002250625.1 Enemella dayhoffiae
CCACGAGGGTGATGCGCCTCCTGACGGACGACAGATCAACAGCAAGGACACCCAGACTTCGGGGTCAGTCGTCAGCAAGAGTCAGGCCGCCAGGAGGTACTCGACACTCTCACAGTCGCCGGCCGCGGCCACCCTTCCCATGGATCCGAGCAGGTCGTGCCGGGTCAAGGCACGCAGGAATTTCCTGGAACGAAATTGAGACCCCCGGTCGCTGTGCACGATGCAGCCGGCCACGTCACCTCGGCGGGCCACCGCACTGTCGAGCGCGTTCACCGCGATCCGGGACTTCATCCTGGAGTCGATGGAGTAGCCGACGATGCGGTTGGAGTAGACGTCCTTGATCGCACACAGGTAGAGCTTTCCTTCGGCGGTCTTGTGTTCGGTGATGTCGGTCAGCCAGAGCTCGTTGGCCGCGTTGGCGGAGAAGTCGCGGTTGACGAGGTCGTCGTGGACGGCGGGTCCGGGACGTTGGTGCTTGCCCTTCTTCTTGCCGAACCTGCTCCACCACCGGTTCGACCGGCACAGCCGCCATGCGGTGCGGTCAGCCATCGGCTCCCCGGCGTCGCGGGCTTCGTCGGCGAGCAGCCGGTGCCCGAACTCGGGATCATCTTTGTGGGCGTCGAACAGCGCGTTGGCGCGGTAGGCAGCCACAACCTCGCTGTGGGGGATGGGTGCGTTCAGCCACCGGTAGTAGGGCTGTCTGGCGAGCTTGAGGACCCGGCACGTCACCGTGACGGGGACACCGTCAGCGGCGAGCTCTCTCACGAGCGGGTAGTACCTTTTCCCGACAGGTTCGCCTGGGAAAGATACGCCGCTGCGCGGCGCAGGACCTCGTTCTCCTGTTCCAGCAACCGGATCCGTTTGCGGGCCTCCCGCAACTCCGCGCCCTCGGCGCGGGTCTGGCCCAGCTTGGTGCCGTCCTCGACGTCGGCTCGTTTCAGCCATTTCTGCAGGGTCATCGGGTGGACACCGAAGCCTTTGGCGACCTGTTCGATCGTCACTCCGGATTCACGGTTCCGAGCGACGCGAACAACGTCGTCTCGGAACTCGTCAGGGTAGGGCTTGGGCACGATGGCATCCTTCCAGACCCACCCCGGAACACGGGGCAAGCCAGATCAGGTGTCACCTACTCGTGCAGCAGACCCGGCCCCTTCCCGTGCCCACCCGCTTGTTCGGCGGGGAGGGCGTGGAAACGTACTCCCGCCGTGCCGCCGCACGCAATGGAACCGACGCCCGGTGGATCGAGAAGGCGCTCTGGGACATGGACATCGTTCGGTCACTGTCGCCGCGTCACCCGACCCGACTCCAAGCGTGGCGTGAGCTCGGCGGGCTACGGGACGACGCGTTCGTCATGCCCGACACCATCGGCGGTGATTGGGTGACGGACAGGTTCTTCTGCCGCGTCTGCACAGCGGGGTTGGACGTGCGCGGACGCGCCCCACACGTTGGTTTGGTGTGCGTACGCCACAAACGGTGGCTCGGCATCACTGACCAACCCGCCGTCCATAGACTTCCGGCCTTGTTGTCGGCGGAAGTCCACTTCCGGGCACGGCTCGCCTCCAAGTTCGTGCTGTTCGACTCGCCCGCAATGCGCATCGGTGCGGAGTGCGCCCGCGTTGCCCTCTCCCCCGCCACGATTCAGAACCGCCAAGACCAGTCGGGTTTGCCGCTGGACGCTGTCATCTATCCCGAACAGGTCGCATTCGCTCGCATCGCCGTTCGCCCATCTCTCCTCGCCACCGCCGTAGACCCTGCCACAGAGCCCTCACACGTGCGTGCCGCGTTGGATCGGGAGTCCCGAAGGGTCGTACCGGACGAGGACATGAACGAGCCGTGGCGGGCGTCGACGCGCCTGCAAACCATCATGTTCGCGCTCCGCGCCCACGCCCTCAACGCGACCGCGACCGGGCCAGACAGGTGGAACCTACTGCGCCACCTCCCGCGTTAGACCGACCCTGCCTGCTCCCGATCCGGCGTAGTTGGCGGCTTGTGCCACAACACGCGCGTACCGTGCCTCAGCACGGTGCCGATCAACCCTGGCCGCACCGCCTTCACGAGCTCTGTTTCGATCGCCTCAAAGTCGGTGTTCTGGGCGGTGCCGCGGACCTGCCACACACCGAGAACGAACCCCGGAGGGATCATCCCGCGCGCGAATCCAGCCCCGGCCACCGCCGCCAACAAGGAGGGGAAGTCGTCACTACGTGTTCGCAGGGACGCCACCAAGTCCCGTCCGAACTGAGGTTTGAGCCGCTCGAACAACTCCGCCGGCTCCGTTTGCAGCAGTTCTTCTGGTGAGTCGAAATCGCCGTAGTCGTGCAACGCCACCGTGACCGTGTCCATCGCATCCGGTAGAGCACCTGGGCGGGCGAACACGATCCGGTCAAGTGTGTCTCCCGAGTAGACAAATCCGCGCTTCCCCTGAAACGAAGGCTCAACCCCGTCTGCACCGACAACCTCGTCTTGGAGGCGTTCCGCGAGTTCTGCGGGAGCCTCACCCCATGTGCAGTGGTCCGACACCACCTCCACGCGTGGTGGCATGCCCTGGTTGAACAATGCATCGACTCGCGCGTACACGGCGGGGGCTGACGCGCGAAGGTCCTCCCCCGACGCCAACCACGCGAAGTCCACCAACCCCGTACGCCGGCCCGTCAGCTCGGGGTGGACCCCCACATGCAGCACAGCGTCCTCCGCTGGGCTGGTCGGATCGACCAGGCGGTAGAGCAGCCACCGCGGCGAGGGGACGGGCATGGGCCCAGTCCACTCGTTGTCACTCCGCCGGACCAGCCGACTCGCCGACCCACCCGAAACGATCCACATACCAGGGTCGGTTTCCGGTTGTCCGCGTGCCCCAGCCGATTCTGTCAGTGGGAGTTCATAGACTCACCGGTATCACCAGATTGACGGCGCGGACGCACCGCGCCCGGAGAGGAACCAGCGTTGTGTTTGGGCTGAAAGAACCGCCCGCGTCGAAGCGGACGCGAGTGTGAACCCCTCCCCCACCGACGCGCCGGAAACCTCCATGTACGACGTGCTCAAAGTGGGCGCGACCGTCACAGGGCTCGCCGGGCCGCAGCCCGTGAAGCTCATCGCCGTGGATCGGCTCACCGACGACTCCGCGAACGTTGCCTACCGCACCGAGTCCGGGATCGTAGAGAAGATCGTGTTCGCGGACGCGATGACCCACGTGAAGGCCGTGAACCCCGGTCTGGCGTTCAGTTTCGACGCTGACCCGACCGCGTTCCTGCTCGCCGCTGAAGCCCGCCGGATGAGCCTCGCGCACCTGTTCGACCCGCTCGCTGCGCTGGGCACCAGCGACGTGCAACCCCTCCCCCACCAGCTCCGCGCCGTGTACGCGACCATGCTGGAGAAGCAGCCGCTCCGGTACGTCCTCGCTGACGACCCCGGTGCGGGTAAGACCGTCATGGCGGGCCTGCTCGTCAAAGAGTTGCTGTTGCGTGGTGACGCGGCGAACGTCATGGTCGTCTCCCCCGGTGTTCTCGCTGACCAGTGGGACGAGGAAATGCGGACCAAGTTCGGTTTGGAGTTCGAGGTCCTGACCCGCGACAAGGTGATCCACGAGGGCAACCCGTTCTCACGGGGCGGTTTGTGGCTCGCCCGTTTGGACGTGCTCGCCCGCAACAGCGAAGGCATCCTCGACAAGGCGTGCCAGGTGGACTGGGACCTGATCATCTTCGATGAGGCGCACAAGATGAGCGCGTCCGTGTGGGGCGGCGAGGTGAAGAAGACCAAGCGGTATCAGATGGCTGAGGAACTGGGTAAGCACACCCGCAACCTGCTGATGATGACCGCTACCCCCCACAGCGGCAAAGAGGACCAGTTCCAGTTGTTCATGGCGCTGCTCGACTCCGACCGTTTCGAAGGAGTCGCTCGTGAAGGCACCCGCAAGGTTGACGTGTCCGACCTGATGCGCAGGCTCGTGAAGGAAGAGCTCTACACGTTCGAGGGCACCCGCCTGTTCCCTGAACGGTTCGCGTTCACAGTCCAGTACGAACTCAGCCCCCCGGAAAAGCGGCTATACACGGCTGTCACCGATTATGTGCGTGAGGAGATGAACCGCGTTGACGAATCGAACGCGGACGGGCGGCGTCGCAACGCTGTCGGGTTTGCGCTCACCACACTGCAGCGCCGGCTCGCATCGTCCCCGGCAGCAATCCACCGTTCGCTGGAGCGGCGCCGGAACCGTCTCCAGTCCGAGCTGCGGGAAGCACGGCTGCGCTCAACCGCTATCGGTGACGACATGGACGTGCCCGACTGGGACGACCTGGAGGACCTGACAGACGAGGAACGCGAAGCCCTCGAAGACCGCGCGATCGCCGGGGCCACGAACGCCCGCACCCCAGAGGAACTGGAAACTGAGATCGCGGTCCTTGACCGGCTCATCGTCCGGTCCACCGCCATCAAGGCATCCCCTTCCTATGCGAAGTGGGACGCGCTGCGTGACACCCTCGATGACGCCGACGAGATGCGTGACGACACCGGGGCACGGCGGAAGGTCATCATCTTCACCGAGCACAAGGACACCCTCGACGACCTTGTAGCCCGCCTGACCCAGCACCTTGGCCGGGACGACGCTGTCGTCACCATCCACGGCGGCACCCGCCGTGAGGATCGGAAGAAGGCGAAGGAAACATTCGAGCAGGACGAGAAGTGCGTGTTCCTCATCGCCACTGACGCCGCCGGTGAGGGCGTGAACCTGCACCGCAACGCGCACCTGCTCATCAACTACGACCTGCCGTGGAACCCGAACCGGATCGAACAACGCTTCGGACGCATCCACCGAATCGGACAACCGAACACGTGCTTCATGTGGTCACTCGTCGCCCAGGACACCCGCGAAGGTGACGTTTACGGGCGCCTGCTGGAGAAGTTGGAGGAACAGCGAGCCGCACTCGGTGGACGCGTCTACGACGTGCTCGGTCAACTGTTCCAAGGCAACGCCCTGCGGGACCTGATGATCGCCGCGATCAAGGAAGCGAACAAGCCCGAACGGGAGCGTTACCTCATCGAGGTGGTCGACCCGAAGATCGCCGAAGGCATCCCCGAACTCCTGGCAGCGAACCAACTCGTCCCGTCCAAGCTCGACCAGGGCGAAGTGGACGAGATCCGCCGCGACATGGAACGCGCCGAAGCCGCACGGCTCCAACCGCACCATGTGGAGGCGTTCTTCCATCGCGCCTTCACGGACGTGGCCGGTTCCCTGCGGATGCGTGAGAGCCACCGTTTCGAGATTCGCAGCGTCCCCGCCGTCATCAAGGAGAGGGACCGTATCACCGGGTACGGCCAGCCGGTCGTGAACGCCTACCACCGAGTCGCCTTCGACCCGAAGTTCGTGAAAGTGCCCGGCAACAACCACGTCGCCACCCTCCTGCACCCCGGTCACCCGCTCATGGCAGCCACCATGAGCGTGATCACCGATCGGCACCATGACGCGCTCCGCCGCGGCGCAATCCTCGTCGACCGCGCTGACGTGAACACCCAGCCGTACGTCGTGTGCCTGCTTGAACATGACGTGACCGACGGGCGCACCGGCCGGGACGGGCAACCGTGGGTGCTGTCCCGCCGCGCCCAGTACGTCCGCATCGACCCAGACGGCACCATCAGCCCGCTCGACGGGACCCCCATCCCGAACTTCGACCCAGCCAGCAACGACGAACGAGCCGCCGCAGCAGACGTGCTGCGGGAACCGTGGGCGAACGCTGACGACCTGAACACCCGCGTGATCCGCGAAGCATCCGTGACACTCGTTCGAGCGCACGCCGAAACCGTCACCGCCCGCGCAATCGCACAGGTGGACAAGACCGAACGGCTCGTCCGCGACCGACTCACCCGCGAAATCAACTACTGGGACCAGCGAGCGTTCGAGCTCGCAGAACGGGAACGTGCAGGCAAGAAGACCCGCCTCCCCGCCTCCCAGATGCGTGAACGCGCCGAAGCCCTCGCCAGACGCCTCGACCGACGCCTCGCTGACCTGGACAAGGAACGCGACATCTCTGTCCGCCCACCGCGCGTCACCGGCGCCTGCCTCGTCCTCACCCACGGCTGGCTGGACGCACAAACCGACCCCGAAGGCGCCGAACACCGCGCCAAGGAGACCACCCGCATCGAACGGCTCGCCGTCGACGCTGTCCTCCGAGTCGAACACGCGCTACGCCACCAGCCGACCGAGATGCACCACAACAACCCCGGCTACGACATCGAGTCCGACACGCCCGCAGGACTCGACTTCATCGAGGTGAAGGGACGGGTCATGGGTGGCTCCACGTTCGTGTTGACTCGCCAGGAAGCCGTCACCGCTCTCAACAAGGGAGACAGATCAGTCCTCGCCCTCGTCCGCGTCGGAGACGACGACAGCACGACCGTCCGCTACCTCCGCCACCCGATCACCCAACCCATCGACCCACGAGCAGCCCGCGTCGAGTACGACTGGGAACCGTTCTGGAACGACGCCACAGAGATGAGCCAAGAATGACCGAAACCGCGCCCCCCAAGAAGCTCATCGAAGTCGCGCTCCCCTTGGACGAAATCAACGCCGCCTGCAAGGCCGACAAGGATCGCAAGACCGGGACCATCCGCAACCTGCACAAGTGGTTCGCGCCGATGCCTCTCCCTGCTTGGCGGGCGCTCCTATTCGCGGCACTCGTGGACGACCCGGAGGAGGACAACCAGCGGGTCTACTTGCTCGACCTCATCAAGCGCCTTGTGGCGAACGGGGCGGACCTACCCGACCAAGACACTGTGCACGAGGCTCGCAAGGTGATCGGGCGTCAGTTCCCTGATGGGCCGCCCGTTGTCTGGGATCCCTTCTGCGGAGGCGGCTCTACGTTGGTGGAAGCCCAGCGGCTAGGACTCGCTTCCTACGGAACGGATCTCAACCCCGTGCCGGCCTTGATCAGTCGGACGTTGACCGAGATCCTGCCTCCCTTGGCAGGGCGAGCGCCGCTACACCCCGGCTCTGATGCGAGCCAGCTTGGTCGACGACAGGGCAAGGGATCCGCGCAGGCACTGATACCACCGATGCACTCGTTCGAGGGATTCAACGGACTCCTAGGAGACGTTGAGCACTACGCTTCCAAGGTCTACGAGCAGGCCTGGGCGGTCCTAGCGGACCGTTATCCATCGCCTGCTGAAGAGACTCCGACGGCCTACTTCTGGGTGAGGACTGCCCCATGTCCCAACCCCGCTTGTGGGTTAGTCACGCCTCTGTGCACGTCATGGTGGCTTGCCAAGAAGCGCGGAAAGATGGCGTGGATCGAACCACGTGTCGAAGGCGGGAGGGTTACTTACGAGATCCGCCAAGCAATGAATGCCGGTGCGGCCCCGGATTCCCCCAAAATCGCAGATGGCACGTTCTCCTGTCTCGGCTGCGGTTCAACTCTCGACGCCCCCTATCTCCGGGCGATGGGGAAATCAGGACAACTGGGGCAGGAGATGATCTGCGTCATCGCTGAGGCGGGCAAGACCCGCGTCTTTCGCAAGCCATCAAGCGACGAACGTGAAGCCGCGGCACGAGTTCCGGTCGACGACTCATTGCTGGATCTCCCAATCAACACTGGGGGGCAGGGCGTCCGCGTCGGGCACTACGGGATAGACACCTGGCGGGGATTGTTCGCCAATCGTCAGGCAGCCGCTCTGACCGCGTTCGCTGATGAGACCCACAAGGTCCGTGCAGATGTCCTCGCTGACGGAGGCAGCCCAGACTGGGCTGAGGCGATTGCCACTCTTCTGGCATTGGCACTAGGCAAGATGGCCCTGTTCGGATCCAGCGCGAACCGTTGGTCGATCGACCCTCGTTCGGGTGGCGGGAAGGCGGTGGGCGTATTTGGAATGCCTACCCTCCCAATGACTTGGGATTTCGCTGAGGCGTACCCGTTCGGTTCGGGTGCTGGGAGTTGGCAACAGTGCGTCTCCCTGCTGGCCCCGGCCTTGCGTTATGTCGTGAGCAACGGCAAGGGAACCGTGAAGCGCGGAGATGCCAGGACCGAGGCGTCACCGACTGGGGCTCTCATCGCCACCGACCCGCCCTACTTCGAGGCCATCGGCTATGCCGATCTGTCCGACTACTTCTACGTCTGGCACAGGCATGCCCTCCGCGAAGTACACCCCGATCTGTATGCCACCATTGCGGCCCCTAAAGGCGGAGAACTTATCGCTTCGCCATCCCGGCACGACGGCTCTATGGACGCCGCGCGCACGTACTTCGTCGACGGGTTCACGGAAGTCTTTGACAATCTCCAGAAGTCGACGCGTGAAGGACTCCCGATGCTCGTGGTATACGCGTCGAAGGAGCAAAAGAGCGGGGCGGGCGAGGAGACCCGGTGGGCATCCATCTTGACCGCCATACTCAATGCGAACCTGGAGATCACTGGAACTTGGCCGATCCACGGCACGGGTACAACTCGGATGCGGGGGGTTGGCTCTAATGCAGTGGCGTCCTACATCGTGATGGTTTGTCGCCCGCGCCCGTCCACCAGTAGTAGTACGTCGTTGACCGAGTTCAACCGAGCACTCCGCCGAGAACTCGGACCCGCAGTTCGCGACCTCCAAGCAGCATCCATCCTGCCCGTGGACTTGGCTCAATCCGCCATGGGGCCAGGGATGCGGATCTACTCGCGCTATCGCAGTGTGCTAGATCAGGAGGGCAACCAAGTTCCTGTGGAGCAAGCACTCCGGCTGATCAACAGCGCATTGGGTGAGGTGTTGGAGGAACAAGAGGGTGACCTCGATTCAGAGTCCCGTTTCGCTGTCCGCTGGTGGGAGCAGCATGGGTGGGACGCCGCGATCTTTGGCGAAGCGGACAAGGCCGCACGCCCGTTGGGCATAAGCGTCGACGATGTGGTTCGGGCAGGACTGGTTCGGAGCCAGGCAAACCGCGTGCAGTTGATCGGGCCAGAGGCTCTAGACCGCGACTGGATCCCCGCATCGGACTCCGTTCCCACGGCGTGGGAGGCGGTGCATCATCTTGCTGACCGTCTGATCGACGGGGGCGGTGAGTTGGAGGCGTCGAAGCTCATGGCCCGTTTGGGTTCGTTGCAGGATCCTGCGATGGCGTTGACGTACCGGCTGCATGACATTGCGGCGAAGAAGGGCCGGACTGCGGATCAGGAGCGGTACAACGCGCTGATCAACTCGTGGGCTGAACTTGTGAGGTTGAGCGGCGATAGTGCCGCAACGATGGAAGGGCTGTTCTGATCGTGGCTGGGCTGACGAACAAAGAACGTGTCGGGCGTGTGCTCGACCTCGTGGCTGATGGGCTTGGCCCGTGGATGGTCAAACTGCTGCACGCGAAGTACGGGAGCGACTGGGCGACCGAGGTGGGCCGCACCGCTGGCCTGACTGGGCGGGACGCCACTGCGAACGTGACTGACCCGGCGTACCTGTTCTGGGTGTTCGACAAGCAGTGGCATGCGGTCTTCAGGGATCACCTGTCGTTTGAGGACAAGCGTGCCGCGTCAGCGTTGTGGGATGCGCGGAAGGAGTGGGCTCACGGGGAGCGGATCAGTTCGGAGCGGACTGAGCGGGTCCTCATGGACGGGGAGCACCTGCTCCGGTCGATTGGTGCGACTGCTCAGGCGGACAAGGCGGATGAGATGCGGCGGGAGTATCGCCGGATCGTGTTCGAGGAGGACCAGAAGCGCCTGCAGCGTGCCCGTGAAAAGGCGCTGTCGGTGCAGGTGGACTCGGCTGGCCTGCCTGCGTGGCGGGACGTTGTAGAGCCGCACGATGACGTTGCGCGGGGCACGTTCGAACTGGCGCAGTTTGCCGCTGACCTACGGCAGGTCCATCAGGGAATCGCCTCCCCGGAGTATGGCGACCCGGCCGAGTTCTTCGGCCGCACGTACCTGACTCGTGGTTTGCGTTACCTGTTGGAGCAGGCCGTGAAGCGCATGACCGGCACAGGCGGGGAACCTGTGCTGGATCTGATGACGACCTTCGGTGGCGGCAAGACCCACTCGCTGCTCGCGGTGTACCACGCGGCGTCTGGGGTGTCCGCGGATGATCTGCCGGGGATGCGGGACGTTCTCGACGGACTCGGCGTGGCGGAGCTCCCCGTCGGGGTGAGCCGCGCGGTGCTGGTCGGGAACGACATTTCGGTGCTCGGTTCACAGAAGGCGGACGGTACGACCGTCAACACCATGTGGGGCGAACTCGCGTACCAGTTGGGCGGCGCTGAGGGCTACGCAATGCTCGCCCGCTACGACGAGAAGTCGGTGCCGCCGACCACGACCGATCTGGCGAGTTTGCTGGCGGCGTATGGGCCGTGCGTGATCCTCATTGACGAGTGGGTTGCGTACCTGCGCCAGTTGTGGTCGCTCGAAGACCGCCAGGCGGGGGGCACGTTCGACGCGCACATGACGTTCGTGCAGTCACTCACCGAAGCAGTCAAGGCCGTCCCGACCGCGCTGTTGGTTGTGTCCTTGCCTGCGTCCGATGTGGTGCGGGACATGCCCGCCGCAGAGTCGCCTGTCGAGAACGAGCACGAGATCGGCGGCACCGCCGGTTTGGAGGCGTTGCGGCACCTTCGTTCGGTCATCCACCGGGTGGAGTCCGCTTGGCAGCCAGCCACCATCGAAGAATCGTTCGAGATTGTGCGGCGCCGGATCTTCAGGCCGTTCGAACGGGAGCAGGACGCCGCGCGTGACCTGGTCGTCCAGAAGTTCATGGACCACTACCTGCGGCACGCGTCCGACGTGCCCAGCGAGGTCATGCAACCGGGTTACAGGTCGGTGATGAAGACCGCGTACCCGATCCACCCGGAACTGTTCGACCGTCTCTACAAGGACTGGTCGACGTTGGAGCGGTTCCAGCGGACCCGTGGCGTACTGCGCCTCATGGCAACGGTTGTCTCCGCTTTGTGGAGCAGTGGGGACAAGTCCCCGATGATCCTTCCCGCGATGGTCCCGTTGGACAACGCGAAAGTGATCGACGAGCTCACCAACCATCTGGACGATGCGTGGAAGCCCATCGTGGACGCTGACATTGCCGGTGAAACATCGACGGCGAACCTCATCGACAGCGACATCAAGATTCTCGGCAAGTCCATGGCGACGAAGCGTGCCGCCCGGTGTGTGTTCATCGGTTCAGCGCCGATGGCGAACCTGCGGCAGCGGGACGGGAGCAACGCGCCCGTGCGCGGGATCGAGCAGAAGCGTGTAGTGCTTGGTTCGACGTATCCAGGTGACAACCCTGCGCACGTGACCGATGGGTTGCGCCGGCTTGGGGACATGGGCAAGTACATGAACCGCGACCAAGACCGCTACTGGCTGTCGCTGCAGCAGACGGTCGCGCAGATCGTGCAGGAACGCGCGGACTCGTACCACGACGAGCAGGTGTTCGACGAGCTCGCGGGGATCGTCCGTCAGGAATCGGACAAGGGGCTGTTCGAGCGGGTTCACAGGTTCCCGCCGACGAGCGGTGACGTGGAAGACGATCCGGGTATCGGGCTGGTTGTGTTCGGCCCGGACAGGGCGTTCTCCAAGCGGGCGAAGTCCACAGCGGAGAGCGAAGCGTTGGCGTTCCTGAACAAGCGGGGCACGAACGCGCGTATCCACAAGAACAGTCTCGTGTTCCTGGCCCCGGACGTGGACCGTGTGGATGTGCTCCTCAACGCTGTCCGGCAGCGGATGGCGTGGGCGTCCATTCTCGACAACCGTGACTCGCTGAACTTGGACCAGCACAACATCAAGGTCGCTGAGGCCCGCGTGGCCCAGTCGAAGCAGACTGTCGCGGACGCGATCCGTGAGGCGTACCGATGGATCTTGGTGCCTACCCAGGAACCGGGCGCGACTGAGGTCGAGCTGGAAGCGATCCTGATGAACGGGGACGGGACGCTCGCGGAACGGGTCACGAAGAAGGCCGACAGTGGCGAGTTCGTCGTCCGCACGTTCTCCCCGTCGCTGCTGCGGATGCAGATCAACCGGCTGAACCTGTGGAAGGACAAGCCGTACGTCGCCCTTGACGCGCTTACCGGCTATTTCAGCCAGTACGTGTACATGCCGAAGGTCACGACCCCCAAGGTCGTCATCGACTGCGTGTGGCGCCTCGACGAACTCCTCACCATCGAATACGACGGGTTCGCGTACGCCGACTCCTACGAAGACGGTCGGTTCGTTGGCCTCACCACCAGCCGGCCCGCCGCCGTACGACAGGGCGGACTGCTGGTAGACCCGAAGGTCGCAACCGAGCAGATCGAACAGGACCAGGCCGAACGCGACAAGGACAAGCCCGGTGGACGTGCCGACCCGACACCGCCGGACGACAGCGACCGGACTCCGCCCGGCGGAGGGACCACCACGATTGGTGGCGGCGGTGGCGTTGGGCCCACTCCCCCGCTGACGCCGACGCGGTTCCATGCGACGAAGACGCTCACCAGCGACCGGGTTGTCCGGGACGTGGGCCAAATCTACGCAGAGATCATCAGCCACTTCGTCACCACCAACGGTGCCGCCGTGAAGGTCACCCTCGACGTGGAATCCCAGGACCTCGACAAACTCACCCCAGACCAGCGGGCAGCCATCCGCGAGAACCTGAACACGCTCGGCTTCGCGGCCGACGACTGGTCAATGGACTAACAGCCAAATGAAGGAGCACCGCGGATGCTGATCAAGACCATGTACGTGAGGTTTTACAAGTCGTTCAACTACGACTACCTCCGCAAGTTCAAAGTAAACACCGACGAGGGCGAACCTTGGGACAATGCCCCCGGCTCGGACTTGTTCTACCCGTTCGTCCAAGTCGACATGGAAGCAGGAATCACCACCGTCGTTGGGGCCAATGAGTCCGGAAAGAGCCAACTGATTGGGGCAGTCAAGCGTCTGCTGACTGGGGAGGGTATCGAGACGGCCGACTTCTGCCGTTACTCCGAGTTCCTCACCGTCGACGGGCAGATGCTCCACCCGGAGTTCGGTGCGGAGTTCACTGATTTGACCGACGAGGACCGCGAGACTGTGCGAGCCCTCTCAGGGGCCGCAGAGGGCGCTGTCATCGACACGTTCTGGTTCTTCCGGCTGAACCGCGGCCCGGTCCTTTACGTCCGCGATGGCGACGAAATCCTTACCAAGGAACTCAAGCCCGCAGAGATCAAGCGGATCGCGTTCCCCATCGTGTTCGAGATTGACGCGACTGTTCCACTGCCCGAGAGCATCCCGATTGACTACTTGGCCGCGAATGACGCCAAACGCAAGCCTCGCTCTCGACGCAAGTGGCTGGACTTGTTTTCCAAGTTCCGGGAGAACCCTGATTGGTTCTCGTCAAAGGAGAAGTTCACAGGAGCCGCTCAATCACTGACGTTTAGTGGCGAAGAGTCAGTGGACGAAGAGGAGAGCACCTTAAAGTCTTACGAGCTTGCAGACGACATGCTCGTCACGATCGGCGGAATCGACCGATCTGCGTTCAAGGCGTTCCAGAAGGCCGCGCGGGACGAGACAGCGTATGCGGACGGTCTGCTTGGCAAGATGAACGAACGGCTGGATGCCACGCTCAACTTTCGCAAGTGGTGGTCCCAAGACCGGGAGTTTGGCCTGAGTTTGGATCGCGGGGACTTCGACCTTCTCCTGTCGGTCCACGACCGCACCGGCAGAAAGTACGCGTTCTCCGAGCGAAGTGGCGGAATGAAGTACTTTCTGTCGTACTTCGTCCAAGCTCTCGCTCACAAGCCCGCTCAAGGGCAAGAGATATTGCTCATGGACGAACCGGACGCTTTCCTATCGACAGCGGGTCAGCAAGATCTCCTCCGGCTCTTTGATTCGTTCGCCTACCCCGAGGACCCAGCTCAACGGCCACTCCAGGTTCTCTACGTCACACACTCCCCATTCCTCATAGATAAGAACCACGGGGAGCGCCTTCGGGTTCTAGAAAAGGGTGACGGGGAGGAGGGCACCCGCGTTGTGCGCAACGCCGCGCAGAACCACTACGAGCCGCTGCGCTCGGCGTTCGGTGCATTCGTAGCGGAGACCACGTTCATCGGCAACTGCAACTTGTTCGTCGAGGGGCAGGCGGACCAGGTTCTTCTTGCTGGAATGAGCTCGCTCTCACTTCGGCTGAGGAAGCAGGCAGAGACTCTGGACCTCAACACCTTGACGCTCGTGCCCGCTGGCGGCGCCAGCCACATCCCCTACTTGGTCTACCTCGCACGGGGCCGTGACATCGACAAGCCTGCCGTCATCGTGCTGCTCGACGGTGACAAGGCTGGGGAAGACGCCAAGCGAGAACTCCAGCGTGGATACCGGAAGAAGCGATTGGTTGCCGACCGTCACGTCCTACACCTTGGCGATCTTCCGCTTGACCAACTGAGCATCGACACGGACGGTGTGCGGGACTTGGAAGACCTGATCCCAGCCGATGTTGCTCTCGTGGCGATCGGGAAGTGTGCCGAGGAGGCACTCGGCGACGACGCACCAACAGTTCTGACCGCTCTCAAACCGTTCAGTGTGCCGACGGGACAAAAGCTCTTTGCTGCCGCCGAGCAAGCTGCTGTTGACGCCAGCGGGTCGCTGGATCGGCCACTGACGCTGGACAAGGTGGCCTTCGCACGGGCTGTCGTAGAGGCTACTGCTCAGGCAACTGCCGAGGTTCAGGACCGGATCCTTGGGAACTTCCATGTCCTGTTTGCGCGACTGGCCGAGATGCAACGAAACTCGATGAGCGAGACGACCCATGAACGGATCAGCCGCACCATCAACCGGCTCCGCGCCAACTTCCTAAAGGACCACCCCACGACGGCGACGAAGTCGCAGGTCACGATTCTGTTGGAAGAGGTGGAACGCCAACTGGTTGACGCCAGTGACGAAGCCGAGTCGATCCGCAGGATTAGCCGGGAGATCGCATCGGAGTTCCAGTTGTCGCTGAACCCACGTGACAGGGTGGAGAACTACGAGTTGCTGGCACATCGCCTGAAGGAGATGGCGTACAAGCCGCTGGCCGACGTGCAGAACGACTAACCGTGTGTGGGGCGGCCGCCTAGTTGGCGGTCACAGCCACCGACCATGGCCGCCCGCCCACATCTGTGAGTTCGGAGTGGCTATTTTCAATGAGATGATCGTCCAGTGGAACGTCTCACTACATCGTTCCTATCAGCATAAGCGTTGGATACTTCAACTGCGACAGGACAATGGATGTCCCCTCTCATTGCGCAAGGTCGTAGCCGCCCCGTCCAAGGCCGACGTGCGTCGCGAGCGGTCGCTCGCGGCACTCAGGTCGTTCACGAAGGGAGCACCGTGAGTGAGCGGAACGCCGAACTGCCTAGGGACAATCAGCCGATGCCATACAGATGATCCACACTCAGGCGCAGCACCTGCCGTCGCTGGGCGATCATGTCCGCGCGGTAGGCGTCCCAGTCCTCGTGTTCACCACTCAGGGTGCGATAGAGCTCCACCAGCTCCTCCCCTGCGGCATCACCGGGCTCCTCGGTCACCGGGGACAGGGTGACCGCACCGTCGGCGACGGCGTACTGCCAGGGGCTCCCTCCCTGCACCTGGATCACGGCCCGCGGATCGCGCAGGACATTGCGGGTCTTGGCCCGGTCGGCGGTCACCGAGACCAGGATCAGGCGCCGTTCGGCGTCATAGGCGTACATCACGTTGGACAGCTGCGGGCGGCCGTCGCGACGGATGGTCGCCAGCACCCCCAACTTGTTCTCGGCGAGGATCTTGGTCAGATTGACCTGCTGTTCTCCCATGCCCTACCAACCCCACCGTCGGGTCAGCTATTCCGAGCGCGCGTGACCCTCGGCGGCGGCCTTGATCCGCTGGAGGGTCTCGCGCATGCCCTCCAGTGACGCGACGGCGTACGCCTCCTGGCCGCCCATGGCGCCCTCGATCACCTCCCGCGACAGCTCGGAAAGGCCATCGGGCGTCTCGCGCCGCTGGACGACCTCAGTCTGCCCGTGAGCAGCTGGCTTTACCATGGGCGCATGACTTCGGTCCCGGACGTCGTACGTCGCTTACGGGCCGACCGCGACAACGGTCGGCTCGCGGACCTGTGTGCCGCTCATCGTGTCGACCTGCTTGTGCTGTTCGGGAGTGCGCGCGAAGCGGCCGAACAAGCTCAGGACGTGGACGTGGCCTACTCGTTCCAGCATGGCGCCGAACCGGACGATCTTGCGGTGGTCAACGCACTCGGCGAAGCGTACGGCGATCTGCTCGACATCATGCCGCTGGACCGCGCCGGTTCGGTTGCCAGATACGCCGCTCTGGGTGGTGGTGAGGTGCTCGTCGAGCTCACTGATCAGAAGTTCGCCCTCCAACAGATGGCGGCGTTCGGTCAGTACGTCGACACTCAGCGCTTTCGCGACCTGCAGCTCGAGGCGCTGCGACGATGACGCCCCGAGACTCGTCCACCAGCACGCCGCCAATAGCCTGGGATCCCGCGTGTCTTCGGAGTATCGGGATTCGTTCGATCAGGCGGCCTCGCTCGGTCTGTTCCCGGCGCAGCTGGCCGAATCACTCAAGCCCAGCGTAGGAATGCGCAACGTGCTCATTCATGAATATGTGAACGTCGATCTCGCGCTCGTTTCGAAGGCGATTCCACTGGCCCGAGACCAGTACGGGCAATACGTCCGGAGCGTCGCCGAGTGGGTGGCCAAACAAGGAGTCCCACCGATGAACCCTTTCACCAGCCAGGTCGGCGACTGGAACGGCAGCAACGGATTCCGGATGATGCCCACCGATCCCTTGTCCACAGGGGAATCTCGGGCACACTCGGCGGCCGAGGCCGACAGCTGGGGCTGGTCGTTGCGCTACACCTGGATGCACCCCGATGACGGCCCCCAGTCCGGCACCCTGCTGCTCGCCGCGCCCGAGTCGGATGGGACGATCACCGCCGCCTGGCTGGACTCGTGGCACCAGAAGCCCGGTCTGCGTCTGCTCACCGGGACCTTCGCCGACAACACGGCCGCACTCGAGATGGAGTGCGACGGCTGGTTCTGGCGGATCTCGGTCGAAGCGACTGCCGACGAGCTCCGGATGCTGATGCACAACGTGATCCCGGACGGCTTCGAGGGTCATGAGCCCGGGCCATACGTGGTGATGGACGCCCACTGGACGCGGCCGGGAATCGCAGCAATTCAACACTGAACGACCAGATCGGTTGCCAATTAGCATCCTTAATGAGAAAATATCTCCAGATCTTCTCATTTAGGAGGCACCGTGTGCGCCTGGCCAACGATCGGTTGGACTGCCGAGCAGTGGGTCAGCCGAGATCCGATGGCCTCTCGGCGCGCTCGGCAGCGCAACACCGGAGAGTTCCGCGCCGCCCGGCTCCCGAAGATTGCCCGACGCTCCCCCTCGTTGCCCACCAGCCTCGCCACCCTGGCCGCCGACGCCACGAACAGCATGATCCGTTTCGACCAGTCGTCACCCGGGCTTGCGACACTGCCGTTCGCGGCCATCCTGCTGCGTGGCGAGTCAGCAACCAGCTCTCAGATCGAAAACCTCACCGTCCGCGCCAAGCGCCTCACCCTCGCAAGCATCGGCGTACGCGACGGCGGGAATGCGGGGCTGGTGGCGCGCAACGTCACGGCCATGCGGGCCGCACTGGACGCCTCAGACTCACTGGACGCCGCCGCCATTCTCCGCATGCACGGCGCGTTGACCGAAGGGGTCCAGGACGACGCCGGCACGTGGCGCGACGAGTGGGTGTGGATCGGGGGCGAGTCACCGGTCACGGCCGCGTACGTTGCTCCCCCACACGCCGACGTGCCTGTGCTGATCGACGATCTCGTCCGCTTCCTCGCCCGCCGAGACTTGGACCCCACCGTGCACGCGGCCATCGCGCACGCACAGTTCGAGACCATCCACCCGTTCACCGACGGCAACGGCCGGACAGGGCGGGCGCTGGTCTCGGCGCTGCTTCGTGCCCGCGGCGTGACCAACAACCTGACCGTGCCGCTGTCGTCGGGGCTCTTGCACGATGTCGACGACTACATCGCGGCCCTGAACGCCTACCGGGCAGGAGATCCCGGCCCGATCGTCGAATCCTTCGCCAACGCCGCTGACGCGGCCATCGCCAACGCGCGACTGCTGGCCGACGAGATCACCGCGTTCACCGAAGACGTGCTGGCGGCCCGCCGGCGGGTCACCCCTCCCCTGCGCGCCGTTCTCGATCTGTGCTGCCGCGAGCCGGCGTTCACCGCAGGCATGCTGACCGACCTCGCAGGTGTCAGTACGCCCACCGCCTACCGCACCGTCGACGGTCTGGCCGAGGCCGGTTTCCTCTCCCTGGAGAACGCCAAGGTGAACGGCCAGAAGGTCTGGACGGTGCCCGCTGTGCTCGGCGCGCTTGACCGATTCGCCGCCCGCGCGGGTCGGCGCGTCGCGGCGCACCAGTGAAACTCTGGCACCCCGCTAACGTGGACACATGCCAGCGGACTTCCTGATCGCGCACAACCCGGAGGAGGGCACGTCGCTGCCCTACCTGGTGCGGATCCCCCTCGGCGAGCGTGGCATCGTGCTCAAGGTCCGCGAGCTGTGGCCGCGCACCTCCAAGGTCTACTGCCATCGCGCCGAATGGCCCGAGGACGCCGACATCATCCAACAGGTCCCCACCCGCTCCTGCAGCAAGCGCGGCGCCGCCATCGACCTGGTCCTTGATCGCGGACGCGAGAACCGGTCGCAGTTCGTGCTCACGATGGCGCGCGGCCGGGAGATGATCTTCTGGCAGACCGCACGCGTCGCCAAGCAGGCCAGGCCCAAAGTGCGTACGCCGACAGCCAAGGCATCCGGCATCGCCGAGCTCGAGATCCTGGTCGACGTGCACGAGCGGTACGCCTGGAAGTTCACCCACCAACAGGCGGGTACGCGCAAGCAGGCTCTGCCCGCGGGCGACTATGCGGTGCAGCTGGACGACCGCGTGATCGCTTCGGTGGAACGGAAATCGCTGGTCGATCTGGTCACCACGATCACCAGGGGAAGGATGAGCTACCTGCTCGCCGACTTGGCGAACCTCCCCCGGGCAGCCGTTGTGGTCGAGGATCGCTACTCCCAGGTGTTCGCCCTCCAACACGTCCGTCCAGCGGTGGTCGCCGACCAGCTCGGCGAGTGTCAGGCCCGGTTCCCTTCGGTGCCGATCATCTTCGCCGAGACGCGGCAACTCGCACAGGAGTGGACCTACCGCTTCCTGGCCGCCGCCGTCCACGAACTCGGCCTGGACTCCCCCACCGACGACCGCCTCAACGAACTCGCAGGAGCCGAACCAGCGCCTCAGCTCCCGCCGAAGCCCGCCGTCGTGCGTGCCTGGGCCCTGGAAAACGGACACCAGGTGTCCGCCAGGGGAAGACTGGCCCCCGAGCTCGTGGAGGCCTATCTGCAGGCGCACCGCTGACGGCGTACCGCCGGTCACACTTCTCCCCCACCACTCGTCACCCAGACAACGGCAAACCACTGGAGGAGAATCCGATGAAGACAATGACCTGCAAGGAGCTCGGCGGGCCCTGCGACCTCGCGCACCGAGGTGAGACCGCCGACGACGTGATCAAGGCCCAGGATCAGCACCTGAAGGACGCCGAGAAGGCGAGCGACACCGCCCATCAGCCCGCACGCGACGAGATGAAGTCGCGTTGGCGCCACCCCAAGCGATCCCTGGGATGGTACAACGACGTCAAGAAGGCCTTCGCGGCACTGCCCCAGAGCTGACGCCGTGGGCTGGCGTCAGGCCATGACACCTGACAACAGCCGCGTCCGCGTGATCGAGATCATCGCCGACCTTGAAGTGCCGGATCTCGAAGCCAGCAAGGAGTTCTACGCCGACCATCTCGGCCTGGACGACGAGGAGTTCAACCTCGGCTGGGTCGCCCGTCTGACCTCGTCGCAGACGGGCGCCCACCTCCAGCTGGTCACCCGGGACGCCACCGCGCCCGCGGTCAACATCGTCGCCCATCGCACCTGAGCTGGCCGAGCCGCCTCAGCCGTCCTCACGAACCACCTCTTCGGCGAACCGGTCCGGCCGCCAACCGCGCCAGACTGGATGGCGGAGCCGTCCCACGTCGGTCCACTCCCCATATTCCACCTCGCCGACCAGCAGCGGTTCGACCCAGTGCGCCCGCCGCGAATCCTGGGCCGGTACGCCTCCCAGTGGCGCATCGTCCCGCTCGATCGACGACAGCACCTCCCGCGCCTCCCGCAGCGCCTGGTCGGTGAAGCCGCTGCCCACCCTGCCGACGTAGCGGAGTTCCTCGGCGTCGTTGACCGCCAGCAGCAGTGCCCCGATTCCGCGGGCCTGGCTCGTTTCGCTGGGAGTCCAACCGACGATGATCACGTCCTGATTCCTGCGATGCTTGATCTTCAGCCAGGTCTTCGCTCGCCGACCGGGCTGATACACGCTCGTCGGGCGCTTGGCGATCACCCCCTCAAGTCCCAGTTCGCGGCTGGTGGTGAGCGCCAGTTCGGGATCACTGCCGAAGGTCGCCGGCACGTGCACCTGCCGGCCGCCGTCACCCAGCAACTCCTCCAGGGCCAGGCGGCGTTCGGTGTACGGCTCTCGCACCAACGACCGGCCGTCCAGGTGCAACAGGTCGAACGCCATGAAGTGGGCCTTCGACCCGCCGGATCCGTGGGTCTGCAACAACTCGAAGCTCGATCGTCCCTGCGGATCGATCGCCACGATCTCCCCGTCGAGGACGACCGCATGATTCGCCAGCAGCTGCCCCAGCTCGGCCAGTTCGGGATAGGTGCGAGTGAAGTCGAGGCCTCGCCGGCTACGGAAGCTCGCCGAGCCATCGGCCACCGTGGCGATCGCCCGGTAGCCGTCCCACTTCACCTCAAACTCCCACTCGTCGTGGGCAAGCTCCCCCGTCTCGGCGGCGGTGGCGAGCATCGGTTCGATGACGGGCAGCTCCGATGACCCAGGGTGTGCCGGGGACTCCTGGCTGGGCAGGGTTTCCATCAGGTGGATCAGCCAGTTCTTCTCGTCGTCCCCCAGCCGGGTGTGGATCAACGCGAACTTTCGGGGTACGCCGCCGAGCCCTCCGTCCGGACGTCCGGTCAACGTCGCGATGACCTCCTTGCCGTCGCGCCACTTCTCCAGCTCGAAGGTTCCGGAGTCCCAGATGCGCACGTTGCCGCCGCCGTATTCCCCCTTGGGAATCTCCCCCTCGAAGCTGCCGTACTCCAGCGGGTGGTCCTCGGTCTGCACCGCCAGGTGATTCTTGTTCGGATTCGTCGGCGGACCTTTGGGAATCGCCCAGGACACCAGCACGCCGTCATGCTCCAGCCGGAAGTCGTAGTGCAGCCGCCGGGCGTGATGTTCCTGGATCACAAAGGAATTTCCGGGTCCGGCGGCCGGCGCCTCGGCGGGCACCGGCTCGGGCGTACGCCCCGCATCGCGCATCGAACGATAGGTGGCCAACCGGTCGACACCGGCGCCACTCACTTCGCCGTTCAGCGCCGCCAGCGGGTCGCCGACCTCGGCCAGTCGTTCGATCACCTGATCCATTTCCAGGTTGGGCAGGTTGGCTCCCAGTTCGTCCCAGGTGCGCGGCACGGCGACGGTGGGGTGGGCGCGTCCGCGCAGCGAATAGGGCGCGATCGTCGTCTTGTTGCCGTTGTTCTGGCTCCAGTCGAGCAGCACCTTGCCGTGGCGAAGATCCTTCTTCATGTTGCTGACCACGAGTTGCGGATGCAACCTTTCCAGCTGTACCGCCATCTCCCGGGCCAGCGACGACACCTGCTCACAGGTGAGCGTCCCGTCCAGCCTCGCGTACAGGTGCAGACCCTTGCTGCCGCTGGTCACCGGCACCGAGGTGAGCTCCATGCCATCCAGCACCTCGCGGATCAGGAAGGCCAGTTCCACGCACTCGGGCATCCCCGCGCCGGGCCCGGGATCGAGATCGAGCACCAGCCGGTCGGGGTTCTGCCGGACGCCGTCGGCGTCCACGCGCCATTGCGGGACGTGGATCTCCAGCGAGGCCAGTTGCGCCAGCCAGACGAGGGTCGCCGGCTCGTCGATCAGCGGGTAGGTGTTGTCGTCGGACTTGTGCTCGATCGTGTAGGTGTGCACCCATTCCGGAGTGGACCGCGGATCGAGATTCTTGTTGAAGAACGCGTGACCGGGCTCCGCGTCGGTGCCCACCCCGTTGACCCACCGCTTGCGGGTCGCCGGACGCCGGCGCGCGTGCGGGACAAACCACTCGGCCACCGCGGCGTAATAGGCGATCACGTCACCCTTGGTGGTGCCGGTGGCGGGGTACATCAGTTTGTCCAGATTGGTGACCTTGATCGAACGGTCGCCGACCTGGACTGCGCTCCCCTTGTCTGGCATGGGTCCAAGTGTGGAGGGCGGTTCCCGGAATCGCCAGCAGGACAGCGCTGGAACTCAAGCAGGGTTCGCGGAACCCACCTCCGGGCCGCCGTCGGGATCCTCGTCCTTGCGGTCATCGATCTCGTCCACCAGTCGCGACTTCTCCGACTCAGGCAGGTCCACCCCGGCCTCGTCCAGGCCCTGGTCGAGCTGTCCGGAGATGCGATCCTTCTCGCCCGAGTATTCGTAGGAGGTCACCTCGTCGACTACGTTCTGGGCCGCCTCGGTGGCCGCGGCCTGCTCCTCGGGATTCTGCGATTCGGTCATCGTCGTTCCTTTCGATGGACACTGGGGCATCGCCAGACTACTTCCAGGTCGACAAAGCGGTACGCGGCCCGGCGGCCGGGGGCCGCCAGCCACCCCGTAGGGTGGCAGAACACCCGCCGGAGGGAGAACCGATGAGCTGGGAGTTTCTGATCGTGGTGCTGGCGGTCATCGTGACACCGGGTGCGGACTTCGTCGTCACGCTGCGCAGCACAGTCGCCGGCGGGCGTGCCGCCGGCACCGGCAGCGCGCTCGGTGTCGGCACTGCGTCGATGATCCAGGGTGCGCTGGTCTCGGTGGGCCTCGGCAGCCTGATCGTGCAATCCCAACCCATCTTCACCACCTTGAAGTGGTTGGGCATCCTCTATCTCGCCTTCCTGGCCGTGCAATCCCTGCGTTCCGCCTGGCGCGGACGGTACGCCGACCTCGACACCGGTGCGCACGGCTCGCGTGGCCAGGGTTTCCGCAACGGATTCCTCTGCAACATCACCAACCCCAAGATGTTCGTGTTCTACCTCTCCCTGCTTCCCCAATTCGTTGGAGTGCACGCCCCCGTCTGGTCCTGGCTGGTGCACGCCTCGGTGCTGCCGCTGGCCGGGACGTGCTGGCTGTTGGGCATCGTCGTGCTCGCCGGTGCCGTGCGCGAACGGCTGCTTCGCCCCCTCACCCGCCGAATCATCGACGCCGCTTCGGGTATCGCCCTGTTGGGGTTCAGCGCTCGTCTGGCCCTGCAACGTGACTGACCAGCTCCCCACCCACCGATTGGAGACTCTGATGACCGAGCTGTTGCACACCTACCTGCAGGATCACCACGCCGGAGCCGTCTCGGGGGTGGCGCTGTTCCGTCGCGTCGCCGAGAACCACAGCCGTGCGGAGGTTCGGACGGCCGTGGCGCGACTGGCCGAAGACATCGAGGAGGACAAGAAGCTTCTCGAGGAGTTGATGAACCAGGTGGGCGCCAGCCCGTCCCTGGTCAAGGACAGCGGGGCCCGGGTCGCCGAGGTGGCCGGACAGCTCAAACCCAACCAGCGCTTCAAGGATCGTTCGCCGCTGTCGGATCTGCTGGAGCTGGAGGCGCTCACCGCCGCGGTGATGGCCAAGCGACTGGGTTGGCGAGCGCTGCTCGGCCTGGCTGACCCGCGGCTGTCCACCGAAGCCCTGGAGCGGCTGCTGGAACGCGCCATCAGCCAGGGGCAGGAGCTCGACGAGTTGCACGTCGGCTGCGCGGATGTCCTGCGCGAGCGCTGACGCCTCGTAGCTGAGGCTGTTTCGAGGGCTCGGCCCCTCGACACGCAACCCATTGCGCCGCGGTGCACCAGGTCCACCTGGACACCGCCAAGGTGGTCGATTCGGTGAAGCTGCCGCACGCCCCCAACGAGATCATCTCCCTGGCCGAGGGGGATGCGACGGGGCATCACCACGACTGACACCCTCACCCAGCAGGCCCCGGTCCGTCGGGACCGGGGCCTTCCTGTTCAGCGATTCGGCGCGATGTAGCGGTCAGGGCGTACGCCCGCCAGCAGCGTCTCGAACGGGGTCACCTCGTCGAACTCGTCGACCGGCGTACGCCGCACCGAGCCGACGCTCTCCCCCGCTGTCGACGCAAGTCCGCCGAGGGTGACCAGCTCCCGAGCGGCCCGGTCCACCCGGCTCGCCAGGATGGCGGCGTACGGCCCACCGAAGTCGGCGGTCGCGGCGTACACGCCGGTCGGCGTGCTGACCGCACCGAGGTAGGCGAACAGCGGACGCAGCGCCTGGTCGATCACCAGGGAGTGCCGCTCGGTGCCCCCGGTCGCCGCCAGGAGCACCGGCGTACCCCGCAACGAATCCGCCTCGATCAGGTCGACGAACGACATGAACAGCCCGGCGAACGTCGCCTGGAAGGTCGGCGTCACCACGATCAGCGCATCCGCCGCCACCACCGAGTCGAGCGCCTCTTTCAGTTCCCCACTGGGAAATCCGGTCAACAGAGCGTCCACGATGGCGTGCGCGTGGTCGCGCACCTCGACGTGCCGGATCTCAACGTCACCGCTCTGGCCGGTGACGGCGGCCGCCAGTTGGTCGGCCAGCAACCTGGTGGATGAGGGTGAGCGCAGGCCAGCGCTCACCACGGTGATCAGCTCACTCATGCGTGGCTCCTGTTGTCCTCTTGGGCGCGGGTCCCGGTCCAGCGGTCGGTGGCCGGCTCGGTGCGCACCAGCTCCGCCAACCCCTCCGCGCGGGCGGTGAGGACGCGATCGGCGTGCGTCGGCGCATCCGGTACGCCGTCCTTGCGGCCCTTGGCGAACTCGGCCCGCAGGGTGGGCAGGATCTCGCCGAGCAGGTCCAGCTGCTCCAGCACCAGTTTCTGCGGCAGACCGGCGTGGTCGATCTCTCCTCGGCCTTGCGGGCGAGTTCGACGGTGTTCTTGATCCGCTGGTTCTCGCTCGGAGTGTGCCCGGTCGTCGGGTCGGTGGTCACGTCCCCGACGGTGAAGATGCCGAACTGCATCTGGGTGCTGGTGTCGTTGGTCATGCCACGTCCTCTCCGTGTAGTTGAAGGTTCAACGATACCGGAGGGGCGGATATTCCCTCAGCGCAGGATGCGGTCGAAGAAGGCGGCGAGGCGATCGGTGTCGTCCAGCGGGAGCACGTCGGCGACGTACTGATCCGGACGGGCCACCACCAGCGCACCACGGTCCCGGTCGATACCGCGCAGGTCGAACACGTCCTGACCGGGCCGCAGATCCGCGCAATAGAGCTTTTCGTAGTCGACCAGCCCGAGGCGTCCCTTGCGGGGGAGCAGGAACGGCGGCATCTCCCCCAGTGCCAGGTCACGGTGATACTGCTGCAGCACCGCCCGGACGTCGATCACCTGGTCCACGTCCCAGCCCTGTGGGGTGAACCGGCGTACCGGAGACTCCGCCGAATCCAGCCAGGTGCAGAGCCGCGCGATCGCCGAGGCCGGGTCGCCCGGCGCGGAACGATCGGCGAAGGCGTACAACCGCCACGCCCCGTCGGCCCGCGAGTCGTGCGCCAACTGCACCGGTTTGGCGTCGGCCAACCGGATCGCCGGCGCGGACTGGAAACGCATCCCGATCGGGAACCCCTCGGCCAACCCCTGGTGCTCGTCCCCGGCGACGATCAGTGACGGGGCGTACCGGGTCGCGGTGCCGGCGGTGAAGCGGCCCTGCTTGACGAAGTAGGCCTGGAACTCTTCGGGAGTCACCCCGTCACCGTCGTCCTCGGCCGACCCCTTGGGCGGGGCGCTGAACATCTTGGCGAACTCGCGGTCGAAGTCGATCAGCTCCTGGGCGATCGCGTGCCGCTCGTCGGAATAGGTGCTCAGCAACTCGGGCCGCGCCACCCCGCGCAGCACCGAGGCGAGCTTCCAGCCCAGGTTGAAGGTGTCGTTCAGCGACACGTTCATCCCCTGGCCCGCCTTGGCGCTGTGGGTGTGGCAGGCGTCGCCGGCGATGAACACCCGCGGCTTCCGCTGGCCCACCTGGTCGGCCGGCACGTCGTCGAACCGGTCGGTGAGCCGCTGCCCGATCTCGTACACCGACCACCAGGCGACCTGACGCACGTCGAGGCGATACGGGTGCAGGATCCGGTTGGCCCGCTCGATCAGGCTCTCGGGGTTCACATCCGCTGTGCTCAGATGCTGATCCGGCGCCAGCTCGTCCAACTCGATATAGAGCCGCACCAGGTAACCGCCCTCGCGCGGGATGATCAGCACGTTGCCCTCGGTGGCCGAGTGGATGGCCGCCTTCAGCCGGATGTCGGGGAAGTCGGTCACCGCGAGCACGTCCATCACCCCCCACGCCTGATTCATCGGGTCACCGTGCAGCTCGCGCCCCATCGCCGGCCGGACCCGGCTGCGCGCACCGTCGCAGCCGACCACATAGCGCGCCCGCACCTGCCGGCTCTCCCCCACCTGACGGTCCTGCACCCGCTCCAGGGTCACCGTGACCGGATACTCACCCTCCCCCACCGACAGGTCGGCCAGCTGCCAGCCATAGTCGGGCTCCAGCCGGTTGACCGAGTTGCGCATCGATTCGAGCAGCCAGTCGTGCACCCGCGCCTGGTTGACGATCACGTGCGGCATCTCCGACAACCCCTCCTCGGTGTCGGTGATCCGCCCGGTGCGCACGATGTGCTCGGGGCGCTCGGGGTCGGGATTCCAGAACACGGTCTCGTTGACCCAGTAGGCCTCCTTGCGGATCTTCTCGCCGAAGCCGAGCGCCTCGAACACCTCCACGGTGCGGCAGGCGACGCCGTCGGCCTGGCCCAGCTGGAGCGGTCCGGGCCTGCGCTCGACGATCCGGGTGCTGAGGTCGGGGAACTGGGCGAGCTGGGCGGCGAGCACAAGCCCGGCGGGTCCGCAGCCGACGATCAGCACGTCGACCTCGTCGGGCAGCTCGCTGCCCAGGGCCTGGGCGTTCGGCCCGGGTTGCTGGATTGCGGGGTCGCCGAGCTGGTGGCCGTTCAGATGGAACTGCATGGCACCGCCGCTCAGTGGTCGTCGTCGGCCGGCGTCACCCGCTCGACGTCCAGGCGTACCCGGGCCAGGGTCCCGCCGATCGCCGCGACGGTGGCAATCACGGGCGCGGTGAACAGCGCGAACGCTCCCCCGGCCACGCCGAGGGCGAGCGGCATCCGCAACAGCTCGCGGCCCGAGCGGTCGCGGATCACCACGCTGCGAGCGCTCGCGTCGGAGACCAGCTCCTTGATCTTGTCGGCGAGCTGGCCGCCGGACACCTCGATGCGTTCGGTGAAGGTACGCCTGTCGTTGCTCATGGCGTCGACGCTACTTGGTGGCGATTCGAAGTGGTACGCCGGCTCCCTCGCCTCAGGCACCCCAAGGACCCCAGTCTTCGATAGCTGCCCTATCTGCATCCGTGGCACAGTGGGCGCGTGGAGAGTGCCAGCCAGCTCGGCGAGAGACTGCTACGCCTGGTGGGGCGGCTGAACCGGCTCGCCAATCACCGCAGCAGGTTCACCGTTCCGCCAGCCCAGTTGCGCCTGCTCGCCCTGGTCCACGATCTGCCCGACAGCCGGGTCGGGGCGCTCGCCGCGGCCGACCACAGCTCCCAGCCGACGGTGACCAGTCAGCTGAACCGCACCGATCAGGCCGGCTGGACCGAGCGGCTGCCGGATAGCCGTGACGCCCGGGCCCAGGTGGTACGCCTCACCGAGGCGGGACACCAGGAGCTGGTCCGGGCCCGGGGACAACGGGCCGCCGTGGTCGTACCCACCATCTCCACCTGGCCCGAGGATCGGCGCCGGCGATTGGCGGAGGCGGTGGAGCTGTTGGAGGAACTGCTCGCCGAGGTCAGCGAGACGGGCGTACCCGCGAGCGAGGCCGATCCAGCCCAGGGGTCACAATCCCCACGCTGACACGGTTTCCGGCGTACGCTCCCACCACTGCCTGACCGCGGTGAGCGGGTCGGCACCCTCGAGGTTCATCGCCGCGTCCATCGCGTTCACGTCCGCGACCGTGTAGCGGATCCGCGACAGCACGTCCCGTGTGCGCCCGGGCAGTCGCTGCCAGGAATCGTTGTGGGCGAGCAGCGAAGCGCGGTCTGGTGGTGGGAAGGCGTCCCGTGGGTCCGCCAGCGGGCGCAGGTCGAACCGGTCGTTCAGGTACTGCGGCTGCCACAGCGGGGTGGCGAACCAGTCCCCGGCCGCCATCCGCCGCTCCACGGTGTCGATGATCGCCTTTAGGTTGCCGTGCACGTGCCGCCAACCGAGCTCGGCCAGCCCGTAGTCGCGGACCAGGTCGTCGGAGCGCATCGTCAACCCCGCCGCCGAGGTGGTGCCCTGCACCTCCAGGGTGGTCATCCGCTCGATCACCTCGGGACGCGCCAGGTCGCTCAGGCTGGAGACCAGCTCGGCCGGCACGTGAGCGGGCACGGCCCAGAAGAAGAGCGCCTGGTCATAGAGCGGGGCCACCTCGACGACGTGATCGCTCACCTGTTCCCAATAGACGGCGTGCCCGCCGGGCAGCCAGGCGTCGGCGAACAGGTCGAGCTCGCCGGCGGCCAGCATCGGGTACATCCGCGGGTGCGGTCCCTCGGTGACGTCAACCCGGTGCCCGAGTCGCAGCAGCACCTCCTCCACCACCGCGGCGGCCACCTGGTGGAAGGACTCGTCGATGCGTCCCAGCCGCACCGGTCGATCCACATCGGTCATTGGGCACCCCCTCGTAGGGTTGAACTCTCGGTCACCCGAGATTGAACCACCCGCCGAACGGGTAAGGACCATGGGTGGCCCGCAGCCACCCGATCAAGGAGTGACGTGCAGACCCAATTGGCAGAACCAGTGGCGCCCGCCCGAGCGACCGCGCCCGCACCGCTCACCGAGCAGCACCTGGCGGCGCCGGCAGAGTTGCCGCCGCCGCGGGGCGAGCTGAGCCGGGCGCTGGTGGCGGTTCTGGTCGGCCCCTGCGACCCGCACCTGTGGCCGGACTGGCCGACCCTGGCCGACACCGACCCGGTGCACGACGACGACCAGCAGCTCACCCTGTTCTGCCTGCACGAGCTGCACCACCGCGGTCTGCGCGGGGTCGACGACCGCTGGGAGTGGCACCCGGCGCTGCTGGCGCTGGCCGCGCGGCTGGAGAGCCGCCTCGAGTCCGCGCTGCGACAGGCCACCGGGCCGATCGCCGCGGTCTCCCCCGCCGAGGTGCCGCAGGCGCTGTTCGACCTCTGCGCGCGCGACGACGGACCGAACCTGTCCAAGCACCTCTCCCGGGGCGCCGACCTGGATCAGCTGCGCGAGTTCCTCATCGTGCGTTCGCTGTACACGCTGAAGGAGGCCGACGCGCACACCTGGGCCATCCCCCGAATCCAGGGCCGGCCCAAGGCGGCCCTGGTGGAGGTGCAGGCCGACGAATACGGCGGCGGCCTGCCCGCGCGGATGCACTCGACGATGTTCGCTCGGGCGATGCGGGGCACCGGGCTGGAGGCGGGTTATGGCCACTATCTGGATCGGGTGCCGGCCCCGGTGCTGGCCAGCGTGAACACCGTCACCATGTTCGGCCTCAACCGCCGGCTCCGAGGGGCGGCGGTGGGGCACCTGTGCGCCTTCGAGATCACCTCGTCGTTGGCGATGCGCGGTTATGTGCGGGGGATCCGCCGACTCGGCCTCGGTGACGAGGTGGCAGCATACTTCGCCGAGCACGTGCAGGCCGACGCGGTGCACGAGCAGATCTGCGCCAGGTCCCTGGCCGGGCCACTGGCGCTGGCGGAGCCGGAGCTGGTGCCGGACCTGCTGTTCGGGGCGGCGGCAGCCCTCTGGGTCGAGGCCAGAGCGACCGAGCACCTGCTCGGCGCCTGGGATTCCGGGCGGTCCGCCCTGCTCCCGGCGGTGACGCCGTGACCGCCCCGATCGGCGACGAGGCCGCCGCCGCGCAGATCTCGGTGTGCCCGGACGGCCCGCTGCTCGTCCGCGGCGACTTCGAGATCCTCGACGGCGACGGTATGCCGATCCCGCTGCCCCGGCGTACCGTCGCGCTGTGCCGCTGCGGTCGATCCGCCAACAAGCCGTGGTGCGACGCCACGCACAAACAGGCCGGCGGCCCCCGAGCCGCCGCGCCCTGACCGACGCCAAGCCCCGAAGGAGTCAGCATGACCACGAAACCCAGCGCCCTGGTGGCCGGAGCGTCCCGCGGGCTCGGCCTGCTGATCGCGCGCGAGCTCGTCGAGCAGGGCTTCACCGTGCACCTGTGCGCCCGAGACGCCGATGAGTTGCGGCGGGCCGCGGCCAGCCTGGACGGAGCGCCGGTGACCACCGACGTGGTGGACGTCCGCGACGCCGAGGCCGTGCAGGCGTGGGTCGACCGGCACCACCCGGCCGGGGCCGCACCCGAGGTGGCCATACACGTTGCCGGAATCATCCAGGTCGGCCCCTGGCAGGCCGTGACCGCCGAGATGGTCGCCGACTGCGTGGACATCATGACCAAGGGCCCAGCCCATCTCGCGCTCGCCGTGACCCCGCGGATGGTCGAGCAGGGCCGGGGCCGGATCGGCATCGTCGCCTCGGTCGGCGGCGTGGCCGGCGTACCCCATCTTGTTCCTTACAGCACAGCGAAATTCGGGGCTGCCGGCCTGGCATACGGTCTGCACGCCGAGCTGTCCGGGACCGGCGTCACCTGCACCGCCATCTGCCCGCCGCCGATGCGAACCGGGTCCCACCTGCACGCCCAGTACAGCGGGCAACCTGAGAAGGAGTACTCGTGGTTCGCCCCCGGGGCCTCGCTTCCGCTCCTCGCCCTGGACGGCGAGGTCGCCGCACGCCGGATCGTCCGGGACGTGCTGGCCGGGCGGCCCGTGTCCGACCTGTCCCCCCTCACCTGGCTGGCCCGGCGGGCGATGGGCATCGCCCCCGCCACCACCGTGCGGGCCCTCGGGTTGGCGGGCAGGTTGCTGCCCGGTGGAACCGGAGCCCCCCGGGCCGGGCTCGACGCGCGGCGCGCGGCTCCCGGTTGGGTGGACCGGTTGACCCGACGCGGGGACGCCATGGCCGGCCGGACCAACGAGACCGAGCGCGCCGCCGGAGATCCGCCGCCCGGTCCCGGCGCCTAGGGTGGGCCCATGGAGTTGCACCCGAACCTGGTCCCGCTCAGCGCCCTGCTCGGCGACTTCGCCGGCCACGGCAGCGGGCACTACCCGACGATTCCGTCGTTCGAGTATGCCGAACAGGTCAGCTTCGGCCACGTCGGCAAACCCTTCCTGACCTACCGACAGGCCACCCAGGCACCCGACGGGAACCCCCGGCACGCCGAGGCGGGCTATCTGCGGGTCACCGATGAGGGCACCCCGGAACTGGTGGTCGCCATGCCGACCGGGCACGTTGAGGTATCGACCGGGGCCATGACCCGGACCGCGGACGGGTTCGAACTCGACCTGCTCGGCGAGGTGCACGCCACCGACACCGCCAAGCCCGTCACCCGGGCGCGCCGCCAGATCACCCTGGCCGGGGACCGACTCAGCTATCGGTTCTCGATGGCGGCGATGGGACTGGACCTGCAGGAGCACCTGGTGGCCACGCTGCACCGTCGCTGAATCGGGGGTCCTGCCGATCTGAAGTGGTCAGTCCATGCTGTGTCGGGCGTTGCGGGACCAGACGAAGCAATACACCCCGAAGGCGACGAACCCGGCCGCCATCAGAATCAGCAGGAACACGCCGAACGGCTGGTCGCCGAGCTTCTTGAGGGCCCCGTCGATGCCGGCTGCCTGGCCCGGGTCGAAGGTGATCGCTGACCAGCCGATCAGCAGCCCGACCAGCGCCATCGCCACCCCCTTGGCGCACCAACCGACGCTGCCGAGCCGGGTTGCCCACTTCGGGACGCTGCCGTCGAGATCGTCCTCGACGAACTTGCGCCGGATTCCCTTCACCACCTGGGAAATGCCAATCGCGAGCACCACGATCGCCAGCAGACCGACCAGCAGCTGGCCACCGGGGGCACCCATCAGCGTCGCCGTCGCGCTCTTGGCGCCGGCGTTGGAGTCCTTGGACTGCCCACCGGCCGCCAGCGTCAGCGCCGTGACGCCCAGACCGGCGTACGCGATCGCGCGGCCGGCCGAACCGGCCCGCTTGATCAGTCGATCCTTGCCGTCCAGCCAGGTGTAGCCGAGGATCGCCTCCAGCACCTGCCAGACGACCATGGCGAGCATGCCGACCCCGACCACCAGCACCAGCACGTTGCCGAACGGCTTGGACACCAGATCGGCCAGCGCGCCCTTGCTGGAGGCGTCGCCGCCACCGCCGCCGATCGCCAGCTGGACACAGATCCAGCCCATCAGGATGTGCACGAGGCCGAAACAGATCAGTCCGACCGTGACCAGCGCCTGGTAGACGCTGCTCTGCTGAACCTTCGATCCCGCCTGGTGCGCCTGTTCGCCACTTAGCCGATTCATGGAGGCCTCCTCGCGGGGATTCTCGCACGCCATGTCGACAAGGGACACAGCGGTCCCACGTGACCGGCACGTTTCCCGACTGGAACGTTGCGTGGTGGTTCTTGAAACTTTCGTGTGCAAGGGTGAACCCATGAACGCCACCCCTCCCCCAACCGCTCGGCTGCTCTGGTCCAGCGTCGTCGCGGCCCTGCTCGGCAGCACCGTGATGGTGCTGGTGCATGAGCTCGTCCACCTGGTCAGCGGGGTGCTGCTGGGTCACCGCAGCACGCTCTATCCGTTCGGGGTGGATCATCAGGGCGACCCCTCCCGATTGGCGGAAACGGTGATGCTGCTGTCGGCGCCGGTGTTCAGCCTCCTCTCGGGCCTGGTGCTGATGTCCTGGCTGCCGTTGCGCGGGCGGGCGGGCTTCTGGCACCTGGCCTGGCTGTGGTTCGCCTTCACCTCCACGATGGAGGGGGTCAGCTATCTGTGCCTGACCCCGTTCGGTGTCGGCGACACAGGCGCTGCGGCGAGCCTCCTCGGAATCCCTGTGTGGGCAAGAATCGTCGCGGGAGTGATCGGCCTCGCCGGGATGTTCTGGCTGGCCCGCCGATTCGCCACCCACCTCGCCAGGCATGCCGGCCCGGTCCATCGTGACCGGATGGCGTTCTCACTGTGGCCGTGGCTGATCGGGATGCTGGTCAACATGGCGCTGGCGTTCGCCTATCTGCTCAGCACGCCGTTGGAGGTGCCCGGCGGTGACCAGGCCGCGATCCTCGCCGCCGGATCGTCCACCCTGGTGTTCGCACCGATGGCCAACCTGTTCACCCGGGCCGTGGCCGAGGAGACGTACCAGCCACTGGAACTGCCCCGGATTCCCGTTGCCGGGTTGGGTTTGTGGGCGCTGCTGGTCGCGGTGAACCTGCTGCTACTTGGCCCCGGCCTCTCGGTCGGCTGAGGCCCAGGCCGTGTCCGCCTCGACCAGGTGCGCATACCGGGAATCCTCGATCACCCGTTGGACGTGCTCTGCGGCCGTGTGGCCGACGTTGATCCAGACCCGCTCGCTGGCATCCGCGAGCTGGCGCAGTGGCCAATCGGCGGGCAGCAGAGCCCGCGGCAGGGTGGCGTCCTCGGCCATCAACGCGTATGCCTCAGCCGTCGCGTCGTGCAGGGTGCGCAGGGCGTCGGCTCCGGTTCCCGGGTCGGATTCCGCAACCTGTTCGAGCCGGCGGATGCAGGCGCGATAGCGGCTGGCCAGCTCGTCGACCGGCCAGCACTGGGCCACCACCCGCGCCATCTGCTCCCGCTCCAGATCCCACCAGCCGGCGACCGCGCCGCTGTCGGCGAGCATGGACCCGAGCGCCTCGGACCGGTCCTGGCCGCCGAGCATCACCCCCGGGCGCAGCTGGCGATAACCGTGCCGATGCAGGGCCGTGCGCAGCGCGTCGCGGAAGGCGCGACGGGACTCAGGGACGTCGTAGACGACCGCGTGCAGGCGGCCGTCCAAGTCGGACTGCGTCACGGTCCGGTCCCGGATCGACTCGAACCCGTGCCGCATCTGCCCGGCCAGCCGATAGACCCCGACGCGGCCGTGGCGGGTGAGCTCCAGCAGGCCGAAGTCGGTCATCCGGTGCAACACCGATTTGGCCGCCTCGGGAGTGCCACCGAGGTCGGCCATCAGCCGGACCAGGATCGGCCCCGGCAGGGCTGCGGCCTCGGCCGCTCCGAACAGGAACGGCACCCGGGCGAAGGAGGCGTGTTGCCGGCCCGCCATCAGCGCTCCCGGCCGCGGCCTGCGTCGACCGCCGCCAGCAGCAGTCCAACGATCAGCAGCACCCCACCGATCGGGGTGATGGCGCCCAGCCACCGCACGCCGCTCAGGGCAAGCAGATAGAGGCTGCCGCTGAACACCGCCGTGCCCGCCAGCACCAGCAACGGACCGCGGCGCTGGCCAAGTGCCCCGAGCACCAGAATCGCCAGTGCGGCGTACATCTGGTAGCGCACGCCGGTCTCGAAGATGGCCAGCAGGTCGGGGGTGACCCGGTCCTTCAGCGCGTGCGAGGCAAAAGCCCCCAGAGCCACCCCGACCGCCGCCAGTACGGCGCCGATCCGCACCGACGCGACCGCCGGGCGTACGCGGACTTCGGACGTGGTCTCCAGCTGGGTCATGGGGCCAGCCTAGTTCGAAATGGACCCCGCTCCCGGACCTGACCAGGGCTTGCCACAATGGGACCCACCCACCGAGAGGCGACCCCATGGCATCCGCAGAGATCGAGTTCCTGAAGGGCGTGTCCAAGCTGCATTCGTTCTATACCGAGAACGTGCGCATGCTGGCGGAGGCGTACAGCATTCCGCCGGAGACCGCGGCCCGGGTGCTGGACAACTTCGGCTATCACAACGTCGCCCGGGAGATGCTGCGCCCGCCGCAGGGGGACCCCCCCGAGGACGAGAACATCAACCGGAAGTACTGAGCCGATCGCCCTCAGTAGCCTGCGCCCGTGACTGACCACCCATCGCCCGACGCCGTTGCCGTCCTGATCTCCCCCGTCGACCGCCAGCCCGAGCTCGCAGCGATCCGCGCGGCCGTGGCGGGTCTCGGTGGCAGCGTCACGGGCGTCGCCGACCTCGGCACCACCCCCGCCGACGGTGGCCCCGGCCCGCTGCAGGTCCAACAGCTCGCCATCCGAGGCGTGCCCTGGGTGCCGTTGCGCGGACCGCTCGGCGCCCTGGCAGCCGCCGGGGGTTGGGATGTGGTGTGCCGGGCGCCGTGGCTGCATCTCGGCGAGCCGCTGCTGGTGGTGCTGGACGTCGATTCCACGCTGATCACCGCGGAGGTGATCGAGTTGTTGGCCGCCCACGTCGGGCGGGAGGCGGAGGTGGCCGCGGTCACCGATCGGGCGATGCGCGGGGAGATCGACTTCGCCGAGAGCCTGCACCAGCGGGTGCGGGTGCTGGCGGGGCTGCCGGTCTCGGTGTTTGGGGACGTGCGGGCGGTGGTACGCCCCACGCCGGGCGTGCCGGCGATGATCGCGGCGGTGAACGCGTCCGGAGGTCGCGTGGGAGTGGTCTCCGGCGGGTTCTGCGAGGTGGTGGAGCCGCTCGCCGCCGAGCTGGGCATCGCATACGCCCGGGCCAACCGGTTGGAGGTCGCCGACGGCAGACTGACCGGCCGGGTGCAGGGTGCCGTCGTCGACCGGGCCGAGAAGGCCCGTGCCCTGCGCCGCTATGCCGCCGACGCCGGGGTGTCGATGGACCGGACGGTGGCGATCGGCGACGGCGCCAACGACCTCGACATGCTCGGGCTGGCCGCGCTCGGCATCGCCTTCAACGCCAAACCGGCGGTCCGCGCCGCCGCCGACGCCTCGCTCAGTGGGGGTCGACTCGACGTCGTCCCGGCAGTCCTCGGCCGGCAGCTGACCTGAGCCTCAGAGCCCGTCGGCGGTGATGTTCCCGTGCGCGCGGGCGTACGCCTCGACCTTGTCGAGGCGGTGGTAGGCCTCGATGTAGCGCACCGTGCCGGAGCTGGAGCGCATCACCACCGAGTGGGTGCGGGCCCCGCGGGCGCTGTGGCGTACGCCGGCGGTCAGGTCACCCTCGGTGATTCCGGTCGCCACGAACAGGGTGTTGTCGGAGCTGACCAGGTCGTTGGTGTCGAGGATCGCGTCCACGTCCAGACCGGCATCGATCGTCCGCTGACGCTCCTCGTCGCTGGTCGGATGCAGCCGGGCCAGGATCCGACCGCCCATCGCCTTCATCGCGCAGGCGCTGACCACGCCCTCGGGAGAGCCGCCGATACCGGCCAGGATGTCGATGTCGACCACCTCGTCGGCGGCGGCGGCCACCGAGGCGGCGACGTCACCGTCGGTGAACATCCGGGTCCGGGCGCCGGCCTCGCGGATCTGGCGTACCAGGTCTTCGTGGCGCGGGCGGTTCAGCACCGCGACCACCACGTCCTCCAGCTTCTTGCCCTTGTGCCTGGCCACCTTGGCGATGTTGTCACCGATCGGGGCATCGAGGTCGATCACCTCGGCGCAGTCGGGTCCCACGACCAGCTTGTCCATGTAGAAGCACATCGTCGGGTTGTACATGGTGCCGGCGTCTGCGGCCGCCATCACCGCGATGGAGTTGCGCATGCCCAGGGCGAGCAGCCGGGTGCCGTCGACGGGATCGACGGCGATGTCGACCGCCGGACCTTCACCGGTCCCGACCTTCTCGCCGTTGGCGAGCATCGGCGCCTCGTCCTTCTCACCCTCGCCGATGATGATCGTCCCATCCATCCGGACCGCGTTGAGCACGGCGCGCATGGCGTCCACCGCGGCCTGGTCGCCGGACTCCTTGTCGCCCCGACCGGCCCACTTGGCGGCGGCCAGCGCGGCCGCCTCGGTGGCCCGCATCAGGTCGAGGCCGAGGTTGTGGTTGGGCAACAGGTAGGTCATCTCGTCCGACATGGCGCCAGCCTATCGAGGGCCCCTCGACCTCAGAGCAGGGGCAGCGCGGCGGTGACCAGGGCGGCCACGGGAAAGCTGAGGATCGTGGTCACGGTGACCGTGTCGGCGACCGTGCGGACGTCTCCCTTATATTCCAGTGCCAGCAGGAAGGCGTTCACCGCGGTGGGCATGGCGCCGGCCAGCACCAGGGCCTGCAGCGGGACGCCGCTGAGTCCGAATGCCCAGCCGATCAGCAGTGACAGCCCCGGCATCGCGACCACCCGGATCAGCGAGCCGACGACGACCGCGCGGGTGAACCGGACGCGTCTGCTCGCGCCGAGCTGGATGCCGAGGGCCAGCAGCACCAGCGGCAGGGTCGCCGAGGAGAGCATCTCCACCCCCCGCATCACCCCGGTGGGCAACGCGATGCCGATCGCGCGGACGATCAGGCCCACCACCACCGCCCAGATCACCGGCAGTTTGAGCAGCCCGATCACCGCGGCGCGCGCGCCACCGGAGGATCCGAGCAGCAGCGGCCCCACCACGAAGCCCAGGATCATCGAGGCGAGGAAGAGCAGGATGCTCTGCTCGAATCCGGCCTGTCCGAGCGCGAACAGCGCGATCGGCAGACCCATGTTTCCCGAGTTGGAAATCGCCACGCTGACCATCACCGCTCGTCGGGTCGCCGCCTGGACCCGCCCGATCAGGACCGCGGCGACCAGGGCACCGACGATGCAGGCGGCGAGGTACGCCAGCACCAGGCGGGCACCGACCGCACCGGACACCTGGGTGGTGAGCAGGGAGTGCAGCACCATCGCCGGGACCAGCCCGTGCAGGCTGATCTTCGAGATGGTGCCGGCGTCGAGGTCATAGAACCGCCCCAGCGCGAAACCCACCCCGGCCACGACGAGGACCGGGACGATGACGTTGGCCAGGGCCAGCAGCACACCCATCGCGGTCAGAAGTGCAGGAACAGACCGACCACCCAGGTGATGATCGCCGCGGCGGCACAGAAGAACTCGACCAGCACCCCCGCACCGGTCGCCTTGATCGCCTGCCAGGAGGTCCGCCACGCCTTCCCGGCGTCCCCCATGCGCTGATATTCGCTGGCGAACAGGCCGCCGACGAACCCGACCAGCAACCCGACCACCGGGATCACGAAAATGCCGATGACGCCGCAGAACAACCCGATCACGATGGACCGGTTGGGGATCTTCTCCCGTTTCAGCACGCGTCCGGTGAGCAGATAGGTCGACACCATCCCGACCAGGCAGAAGGCGGCGCCGATGGCGAACACGGTCCAGCCGACCTGCCCGCCGACCACGATCGCCCAGACGAGCAGACCGGCGATCACGGTGATGGTGCCGGGCAGCACCGGCACGATGATGCCGATGATGCCGATCAACACCAGCACCCCGGTGACGATCGAGGCGATGACGTCGGCGTTCATGCGGGACTCCCCTGGCTGACTGGCGTACGCGGGCTTGTCGATCCTAGTCCTGCCGCGACTCCGGCCGTGGCCGTGCTGGCAGGATGGGACGGTGACCAGCACCGAGAGCCCCCAGCGAGTCCCCCAGGTCGTTGCCGTGTTCGGCGGCCGCAGCGAGATCGGCCTGGCCGTGGCCGAGCGGCTCGCTCCCGGGCGTACCGTCGTCCTGCTGGCCCGCCCCGGTGACCTGTCCGGGCCGCGGGAGAGGTGCGTGGCGGCTGGTGCCGCGCGGGTGGAGACCGTCGAGTTCGACGCCGACGACACGGTCGCACACGATCGGCTGGTGGCCGAGGTCGAGGAGCGCGTGGGGCCGATCGACATCGCGGTGCTCGCCTTCGGGGTCCTCGGTGACCAGGAGCGGGCCGAGCGGGACCACCACGCCGCGGTGGCGATCCTGCACACCGATTTCGTGGCCCAGGCCTCCCTGCTCACCGTGCTTGCCGAGCGGATGCGGCAGCGGAACTCGGGCACCCTGGTCGCCTTCTCGTCGGTGGCCGGGGTGCGGGTACGCCGGGCCAACTACGTCTATGGTTCGGCCAAGGCCGGTCTGGACGGTTTCGCGTCCGGGCTGGCCGACGCGCTGCACGGCACGGGCGTACGCCTGCTGCTGGCCCGTCCGGGGTTCGTGATCGGGCGGATGTCGGCGGGGATGAAGCCGGCGGTCTTCTCCTCCACCCCCGACCAGGTGGCCGACGCCGTGGTGCACTCGATCGAGCACGGCCGCGGCAGCGACGTGTGGATCCCGTGGCAGCTTCGGGCGATGTTCTCGGTCGCGCCGTTCGTGCCGCGTCCGGTGTGGCGGCGGATGCCCCGCTGACCGGCCACGGTGGCTGCCTGTCGAAGCCACCGCCTCTGCGCTAGGCGGAGGTCCGTCGACCCGCCCGCTGGAAGGCGAGCCGCAGCTCGGCGAGCCGTGTGCGGTAGCGGTCGACGTTGTCGAGCTTGATCTGCTCATAGCCGCGCACCTGGTCGGGCAGCTCGGCGATCTCCACGGCCAGGTCGAGGTTGTCGGCGGTGAGTCCGTCCACCAGGTCGTCGATCACCTGCTCATATTCGGTGATCAGCTCACGCTCGACGCGGCGTACCCTCGGCAGACCGAACAGGTCCAGCTTCGTGCCGCGCAGGCCCTTCATCGCCCGCAGCGCGCGCAGCGCCGGTTCGAAGGCGGGCCCAAGGGTGAGCTTCTGCTGCATTCCCAGCTCGCGCAGCATCGGCGGGTGCAACCGCCAGCTGGCGCGTACGCCGGGGCCGAAGGTACGTTCCAGGTCCTCGGCCAGCTCGGGAAGCAGCGCGAGGCGGGCCACCTCGTATTCGTCCTTGTAGGCCATCAGCTTGAACAGGTGCCGCACCACGGCCTCGGTGAGTCGCGTGGATCCCTGCCCCAGCTCCGATTCCGCGGCCCTGACCCGTGCCACGCGCTGACGGAATCGGTCGGCGTACGCGTGGTCGGAATGCGCGACCAGCTCGTTCGCCCGCAGCACGATCAGGTCGTCCAACGTCTTCGGCCGAGCGTTTCGACGCGCGTCCTGCAGGCCTTGGGCCTGCGGATCGGCCACCACCTGGCGGCCGCGCCGGAACGCCTGCAGGTTGGCCTCGACGGCCACCCCGTTGAGCCGGATCGCTTCCTCCACGGCCATTGCCGGCAGCGGGATCGCCCCGCGTTGGAAGGCCGCACCCAGCATCAGGACGTTGGCATACTGGTCGTTGCCGAACAGGCGGGCGGAGAGCTCCCGCGCGTCCAGGGTGACCGCGAGCTCGGACCGGCACGCATCGAACACCGGCGCGAGCACCGCCTCGGCACTCGGGTTGGCCGCCGAGACGTCGGAAACCATGTGGCCGGTGGGGATCTTCGAGGTGTTCAACACCGCGACCGTGCGGTTCGGGTCGGCCACCGTCAGGTTCTTCGGGTCGGCGGAGACGAGATCGTCACACCCCAGATAGAGGTCACAGTCGCCGGTGCCGATCTTGCTGCTGTGCGGCGTGCCGCGGCGGGCGAAGCGGATGTCGGACACCACCGCGCCACCCTTCTGGGCGAGTCCGGTCTGGTCCAGGGAGCGCACCTGCCAACCGGCGATCAGGCCGGCGTTGGCGAGCACCTGCGACACGGTGACGATGCCGGTGCCGCCGATGCCGAGCAGGCGCACCGCGAATTCGTCGCTGCCCACGGTCGGTTCGGGATCGGCGAAGGCGTCGGCGGCCAGGGTCTCGTCGGTGCTGCTGCCCTGCGGCTTGCTGGCGTCGGGCACGGTGACGGTCATGAACGCGGGGCAATCGCCGTCCAGGCAGGAAAGATCGAGGTTGCACGAGGACTGGTGGATGCGCGTCTTGCGGCCGAACTCGGTGTCGACCGGGTGCACCGACAGGCAGTTCGACTTCACCCCGCAGTCCCCGCAGCCCTCGCAGATCCGCTCGTTGATGAACACCCGGGTGGTGGACGAGGCGACCGTGCCACGCTTGCGACCGCGGCGCTTCTCGGTGGCGCACTGCTGGTCGTGCACCAGCACGGTGACGCCCTTGGTGGCGGCGAGCTCACGCTGAGCCTCGTCGAGGCGGCTGCGGTGCCAGACCGGGATGCCGGCGGGCAGCCGGATGTCCTTGTAGCGCGAGAGATCCTCGGTGGTGACGATTATCCTCGCGACTCCTTCGGCGCGGAGGACGTCGATGATCTGCGGTACGCCCATGCCGCCGATCGCGCGCTGGCCGCCGGTCATGGCGACGGCGGAGTTGTAGAGCAGCTTGTAGGTGAGGTTGGCGCCCGAGGCCACCGCGGCGCGGATGGCCAGCGATCCGGAGTGGTCGAAGGTGCCGTCACCGAGATTTTGCACGTAGTGCTTTCGGTCGGTGAACGGCGCCATCCCCACCCACTGCAGGCCCTCGCCGCCCATCTGGGCCAGACCCGTCACCTCCCCGACCTGGCGCGGGTCCATCATCAGCACCAGCGCGTGGCAGCCGATCCCGGCACCGGTGAGGCTGCCCTCGATCGGGCGGGTGGAGCTGTTGTGCGGGCAGCCGGAGCAGAAATAGGGGGCGCGCTGCACCAGCGGCAGGTCGATCCGGGTCTTCCCAGCACCCGGTTCGGCCAGGGCCGCTCCCTCCGCTCGGGCATCCCGCTCGGGCGTCGTCTGGGCGGGCGGAGCGAGTCGATCCAGGCCGTTGACGGCGAGTCGTGCGCGGAGCGGTTCGATGATGGCGTCGGAGTCCAGCTCTCCCCACGACTGCAGCAATTCCCGGCGATCGGGATCCACCTTGCCGACCACCCGCGGACGGGACGGGGCGGCGTACAGGATCTCCTTGATCGCCGACTCGAAGAAGGGCCGCTTCTCCTCCACCACCAGGATCTCCTCGAGCCCGTCGGCGAATTCGGTGACCACCGATTCCTCGACCGGGAACACCATGCCCATCCGCAGCAGCCGGATCGGGGCATCGGTGAGGTCGTCGCTGTCGATACCGAGTCGGCGCAGCGCCTCGGTGAGTTCGAGGAAGGTGCGTCCCGCCGCGACGATGCCGATCCGGTCTCCAGGGGTCGCGCCGATGATCCGGTTCAACCCGTTGAGTCGGGCGTATTCCTTGGCCAGTTGGGTCTTCCGGCCGTGCTGGTCCCGTTCCAGCGGCAGCAGGTGTGGTGCCAGCAGGCGCGAGGAGGGCACATGGGTACGCCCACCCTCCGGCTGCACCGGCTCGGGCCGCACCCGGTCCAGGTCGACCGGTGACGACCCGTCGGCCACAGCGGTGGCGACCTTCAGGGAGGCCCACAACCCGGTGATCCGGGACAGCTCGATCGCGTGCAGGCCCAGGTCGATCACGTCCTGGGAGTCGGCCGGGTCGAGGAACGGGATGGCCAGATCCGCCATGGTGAACTCCGAGGAACACGGCACGGTGGACGACTTGGCCGCCGGGTCGTCGCCGACGAACAGCACCACTCCGCCATGCCGATGGGCGCCCATCAGCGCCCCGTGCCGGATCGCGTCCGAGGCCCGGTCGAGTCCCGGGGCCTTGCCATACCAGAGCCCAACCACGCCGTCGTGCCGCGCGCCCTCGAAGTTGTTGACCAGCTGGCTGCCCTGGATCGCGGTGGCCGCGGCCTCCTCGTTGAGCGCCTGCTGCAGGACAATCTGGTTCGCGTCGAGGATCGGCCTGTTGCGCAGCAACTCCAGGTCATAGCCGGCCAGCGGGGACCCCTCATAACCGGTGATCAGCGTCGCCACGTCCAGCCCCGCGGCCAGATCCCGCCGGTGCTGCTCGATCGGAAGGCGAGCCAGCGCGTGGATGCCGGTCAACTGCACCCGACCGCTGGTGGCCTCGTACCGATCCGTCAGCCGGGGACGCTGCGGGGTCTGGGTCATCTGGGAGCTCCTCCTCGGTGCCGGACTTCGCAGCAGCATACTTCGCTCACACACCTCCCCGCTGCTCACGCTTAGTGGCGGGGCCGAGCGGGGCCGCCAGATCCCAGCCGCGAGCCAGCAACCCGTCCACCGCCGCGACAGCCGCCGCCAATCGGGCGGTCTCGCTGCCGCGCACCTCGAGCCACGGCACGCCGGACTCTTCGAGGACCGTGCGGAAACGCTGCTGCATCCCGGCCCGCAGCTGCTCACCGTCGCGCAGGCCGTCCTGCACGAACGCGATCTCGTCCCCGGTGAGCAGGTACAGGTCCGGCCGCCATCGTTCGGCGCGGGCGAGCACCGTGCGGCTCGGTTCGCCGAGATAGCGCTCGTGCCACACCGTGGTGGCCAGCACGTCGGTGTCGGAGATGACCAGGGGCCGGGGCGTACGCCGCATCGCCTCGGTCTCCTGGCGCTGGTGCTCGATGGCGATCAGGTCGAAGTCCTGGGTACGCCACGGCGCGCTCACCCCGCCGGGACGGGTCACCGTCCACTCCCGGCCGAACTCGGGCACCCACGGCACGCGGTAGTGCTCGGCCAACGCCCGCGCCAGCGTGGTGCTGCCGGTTGACTCGGCACCGAGCACCACCACCCGCCGGCAGAACCAGGCGCGGACCGAGGCGGGCAACGCCCACCAGTGCCCGGGCACATCGGCGCGCACGGCGGTGCCCGACACGGTGGTGACGGTACGCCCCGGGTCCACCTGCACCCAGCGCGCGTCCAGCCGGCGAGCCAGCTCGGCGCCGTAGTCGTCGGAGGTGAACACCGCCTCGACCGCCCGGTCGAGCAGACCGGTGATGATGGCCAGGTGCTCGTCCCAGATCCGCGCGTCCGCATAGTCGGTCGGGATCTCGTCCATCCCGGTGACCACGTCAACCTCCGGATGCTCGCTCCGGATCCACTCGGCCCGCACCTGCACCGGGATCGACTCCACCACGCTGCCCAGGACCTGCACCGTCACCCGTCCACAGCGTGCACTCGCCGCGCGCACCAGCTGCTGGTGGCCGGCGTGGAACGGATAGAACTTGCCGAGCACCAGTCCGTGCTCGAACTGCTTCATCGGGCGGCCTCCGCTCGGTCGATGCCGGTCTGCTCGCCCTCTGGGTCGGCGCCGGTCCGCGGGGGCGTACCGTCGAGCACCCGACGCCACTGCAGCAACCCGACCACGCAGAGGATCAGGAATCCGGCGTACAGCGCCGAGGTGAGGTACAACCCCTTCGTTGCGTACAGCCAGATGTAGAGCACGTCGGCGGTGATCCAGAGCAGCCAGTTGCCGATCCACTTGCGGTTCAGCATCACCTGCGCGCCGACGCTCAACCCGGTGGTCAGCGCGTCCCCCACCGGAACCGTGGAATCGGTGTGGCTGGTCAGCAGCCGCCACACCACCGCGCTGAGCACGATCACCACCGCGATCGCCAGCAGCCAGCCCCAGCCGGGCGTATGCCGCACCACCAGTCGGCTGCGTTCGGGACCCCCGCGCAGCCACCAGTACCAACCGAGGGCGCCGAGGCCCAGATAGAGCACCTGCAACCAGGCATCTCCATAGAGGCCCGCCGAAGTGAACAGCAGGAAGAAGAACACGTTGTTGGCGATCCCCACCGGGAAGTTCCACACGTTGCGCCGCACGCACAGCCATACGCACACGGCCCCGGTCACGAAGCCGGCCACCTCGGTCCAGTTCATGGGCCCCACCTTTCTTTTATGGTCACTTCAACCATAAACCCAGTGGGTGGCATCTGGTCAACTTGACCATTATGCTTTCCGGGTGACCTACTCCTCCGAGTTCCCGATCTTCGCGGTCACCGTGGACCTGGTGGTGCTCACGCTGCGCGAGCGTCGGCTCTGCGCCCTGCTGGTACAGCGCGGCACCGACCCGTTCCGGGATCGAATGGCGCTGCCCGGCGGTTTCGTGCGCGCGGAAGAGGGCCTGCTCGCCGCCGCCGAGCGCGAACTGGCCGAGGAGACCGGGATCCCCGCCGATCGGGTGGTCGGGCTGGAGCAGCTGGGCAGCTACGGCGACCCGGAGCGCGATCCGCGGCCCGAGCGGGTGGTGTCGGTGGCCTACATGGTGCTCGGCGCCGATCTGCCCGAGCCGGTTGCCGGGTCGGATGCGCGGGGAGCCCAGTGGGTGCCGGTGGACGAATTGCCGGCCGACGGACTCGCCTTCGACCACGACACGATCCTGGCCGACGGCCTGGAACGCGCCCGCGCCAAGCTCGAGTACACCTCGTTGGCCACGGCCTTCCTGGGTCGCGAGTTCACCCTGGCCGACTTGCGTGAGGTCTACGAGGCGGTCTGGGGGCGTACCCTCGATCCGGCGAACTTTCAGCGGAAACTGCGGGGTACGCCCGGCTTCCTGGTCCCGCTCACCCAGCGCAGCACCGGCGGCCGCGGACGGCCCGCCCAGCTCTATCGGGCCGGGAGGGCGACCGAGCTGTTCCCCCCGATCCGCCGGCACCGCGGCCGCTGACCGGCCCCACGCTCGCTCACGCTTATCTCCCCGGTTCACGCTCCCCCAATTGGGGACGCGGGACAATTGACCGATAAGCGTGAGCGGGGCGGGGCGGGGGAAGGTAACGGGACGCGCGTGCCTCAGCCGGCGGTGAGGGCCTGGGTGCGGCGGAAGCCGGTGTCCAGGTCGGTGATGTGCACCGTGACGATCCCGTTGCGATCGATCCGATAGCGCTCCTCGACCTCGGGGCCGGGCTCACGGCGCCACACGTCGACGGCATCGGGGGGCGAGTCCCCCTGCAGGGCGGGGTCGAACGGAAAGGTGACCTGACCGAACGGGACCAGGTCCCCGCGCGGCTCGCCGGCACCGTCCAGGGCGGCGTACTCGACGAAGCGGAACACCCCGACGTTGTGCGCGGCACGATAGCGCCGGGTCACCTCCACGGCGCCGCCCTCGGGCAGGGCGGCGGTCCGGTCCAGGATCGGGTCGAACGCCAGCGTGTGACCACCGCTCCCCTCGCGGAACACCCCGAAGCCGCGACTCAGACGATCGGTCAGCGAGAAGCCGGACTGCGCATCCACCGAGATCGCCAGGCCGATCGCCGTCGATGCCGCCGGATAGGGCGAGCGGTGCACCCGCCGCCCGAACCGCTCGCGCAGCATCCGCGGCACCATCGGCAGTCCCGAGGCGCCACCGACCAGATAGATCCCGGCCACGTCGGCCAGCTCGCCCTCACCGTCCAGCCCGCCGACCAGGGGCGCCATCGCCTCCACGCTGGTCCGCACCAGCGGGGCCGCCGCCGCATAGAAGTCGTCGACCCGCAGGGTCACCTCCCGGCTGCCCCCGCTCGCGTTCGGCACGTCCAGGGCGATCCGCCGCGACTGCGGCGAGAGTCGCTCCTTGGCCTCCCGGCAGTCGGCGAGCAGGGTGTCCAGTTGGGCGGCGGTCAACTCGGCCTCCGGTACGCCGGCCGCGGCGAGCGCCTGTTCGGCCAGCACCCGGTCGAAGTCGTCGCCGCCGAGATCGTTCAGCCCGAGCGAATCCAGCACCTCGTGAGCCGTGCCGTCGACCCGGACCAGGGAGGCGTCGAAGGTACCGCCGCCGAGGTCGTAGACGATCACCCGCCGGCGCCGGGAGGTCACGGTCCGCGCCTGCCGATGGGTGTACTCGAAGCCCGCCGCCGACGGTTCGTTCAACATCCCGTGCACGGTGAAGCCGGCTCGCCGAAACGCTTCCAGGGTGAGGAACCGCTGCGCCGAGTGGGCGTGCGCGGGCACGGCGATCGCACAACTGTCGAGCGGTTCGGCGCTGATCGAGGACGCCTCCCCCAGCGCCGTTCGCAGCGCGGCGAGATGGCTGACCAGCAGCTCGAGCAGGGTGATCGACTCCCCACCGAGGTCGACAGCGGTCTGCGGGCCGACCTCGGTCGAGGCCAGTGCCCGTTTGAAGGAGCGCAGCACCGGCGCCCCGTCGTCGGCGGCCGCCAGCGCCTCGAAGCCGTGCACCAGACCGTCTGCGGTCCGCGCCACCACCGACGGGAAATGGTCCTGCGGATCACCCCACTGATCGGTGAAACTGACCACCGGGTAATTCCCGCGATCCACGAAGGCGACGATCGTGCGCGTGGTCCCGAAATCAACGCCCAGTTGCATGCGTCGACCTTAGCAACGCGTACCCGCCCGACCCGAGTTGCCGAACAGGCTCAACGGGTGGCTTGATCGCGGTTCCGCCAAGGGGTCAGCCCAGGCCGCGGCTGGGCGGCAGGTCACCCTCGGCGCGCACCCCGTCGGTGCTCCCCCGAGCCAGCCACGCCAGCAGCGCGGCGCGTTCTCCCCGCAGGGTCACCGCACCCTCGCCCAGCACGTGCTCCTCGCCCTCGTCGGTGACCAGGCGTACGCCCTCACCCCAGTCCTGCGCCGAACTCATCCCGACCAGCAGCTCGAGGGCGTCCTCCTGGGCGTCCAGGTCGGCCTCATCGAGCCCCCAGACCGTGTCCAGGTCGTAGTGGTGCACCAGCACCTCGCTGATCCGCAGCGCCGGGATCGCCCAGGCCGACAGGCCTCCGAAGCGGGCCGTCACCACCTCGGTCGACACCCCCTCGCGCAGCCCGACAGCCGCGGCCCGGAACTGGTCGGAGGCCGCGCGCAGTTCCGCCGCCAGCTGCTGGCGGCCCCAACCGGAGCGTTCCGCGATGTCGGCGTCGCGGGACTCCCGCGAGAAATACATCGGCACCTCCTCGCCGGTTCTGGCCCACTGGATCAGGTTGGCCAGCCCGCCGGCGTTGCCGATCAGGTGGGCGATCACGTGCGCCCGGGTCCAGCCGTCGCAACGGGAGGGGGCGCGCAACTCGTCCTCGGACAGGCTGCTGACGGTGGCCAACAGCATCTCGGTCTCACGATCCAGGCGATTCAGGTCACCGGCCAGCAGGGAGGCGTTCTTCGACGCACCGATGGGTTCCATGGCCATCAGTCTGCCCACCACACCCCGTCACCGTCGACGGGGTGATGACCCAGTGATCAGCCCAGTCCTCACCCGGACACCCCTCCCAAGACGGCATTGCGTCGGTATCCTCCGAAGGTGCCATCGACCGCCACCGTTCCGCGCCCGAACCTGATCCGGGACAGCAGCTTCTCCGCGATCATCGCCGGCTTCGTCGCGGTCGCCATCTCGTACGCCGGGCCGCTGCTGGTGGTGCTGGAGGCCGCCCGTGCGGCCGGGCTGCCGGCCGAGGTCACCGCGTCCTGGGTGTGGGCAGTCTCGGTCGGGTCGGGGCTGACCTGTCTGGTGCTGTCCTGGCTCACGCGGCAACCGGTGATGGTGGCGTGGTCGATCCCCGGGGCCGCGCTGCTGATCGCCGTGCTGCCGGGCTACGTCGCACAGAACCGGTTGGGCGAGGTGATCGGGGCCTACATCTTCACCGGTGTGCTCTCGGCGATCCTGGGCGTCACCGGACTGTTCGGCAAGCTGATCGCGGCCACCCCGAAACCGATCACCGCGGCCGTGCTCGCCGGCGTACTCTTCCCGTTCGCGATCAAGGTCGCCCAGGCCGTGGTGCAGGTGCCGATCGTGGCCGGCGGGCTGGTGCTCGGCTATCTGGTCGGGCGGCGGCTGATCCCGCGGTACGCCGTGTTCGTGTCGATGGCGGTCGGTGGTGTGCTGGCCGCTGCGACGGGTTCGACCCAGGCGTTCAACCTCCACTTCGCGCTGACCACCCCGGTCTGGATCACCCCGTCGTTCTCGCTGGATGTCCTGCTGGGATTGGGAATCCCGCTGCTGATCGTGACCGCCGCCGGGCAGAACGCCCCGGGTCTGATCGTGATGCACCAGTCGGGCTATGACGCCAACGACCGGCTGCTGCTGGGCAGCTGCGGGGTGCTGTCCGCGGTGTTCGCCCCGTTCGCCTGCCACGCGCTGAACATGGCCGCGGTGACCGCGGCGATCGCCACCAGCAGGGAATCCCACCCGGAGCACAACCGCCGCTACATCGCGGGCATGTCATGTGGGGTGTTCTATGTGATTGGCGGCTTCCTGGCCACCTTCATCGTCTCGCTCTTCTCAGCCATCCCAGCCGGGATGATCACCGCACTGGCCGGGGTGGCGCTGCTCGCCCCGTTGCAGAATTCGCTCTATGACACGATGCACGAGGGCGCGCACCACAAGTCGGTGATCGAGTCCGCGCTGATCACTCTGGCGGTCACCCTGTCCGGCATCCAGCCGTTCGGGATCGTGGCCGCCTTCTGGGGGCTGCTGGCCGGCATCCTGGCGTACGCCATCCTGCGGCCGAGGCGCCGCAAGGACCCCGCAGCCGCAGCCGTGAGCGGCTGACTCGCACACGGCCGGCCCCGCCCGGACGTGGGTCCGGGTCGGAGACCGGCCGTGCGGTGCTCGTGGCGCGGCTCAGCCCAGGGCGGCCTGGGCGGCGTCGTAGTCGGGCTCCTCGGCGATCTCGGCGACCAGCTGGCTGTGCAGCACGTTCCCCTGCTCGTCGAGCACGACGACCGAACGGGCCAGCAGACCCTGCAACGGGCCGTCGGTCATCGTGACGCCATAGTCGGAGCCGAAGCTGGAGCGGAAGGTGGAGCCGGTGGACACGTTCTCGATCCCCTCGGCGCCGCAGAAGCGGGCCAGCGCGAACGGCAGGTCGGCCGAGACGCAGAGCACCTTGGTGTTGTCGAGCCCGGCGGCCACCTCGTTGAACCTGCGCACGCTGTTCGCGCAGGTCGGGGTGTCCACCGAGGGGAAGATGTTCAGCACCAACCGGGTGCCGGCAAAGTCACTGAGCTTGACCTCGGAGAGGCCCTGACCGGTCACGTTGAAGTCGGGGGCGGGCTGGCCCTGGGCGGGCAGGTCGCCCACCGTGTTGACGGGATTTCCCTTGAATGCAGTAGTCGCCATGCGCCATGTCTAGCACGCGGGCCGCAGCCCGAGACCGGCGCCCGCCCACCGGTCGCGCGCAGCGGCTTCAGCCGAAGCGGACGCGGTTGCGTTCCCGCGCCTTCTCCGCCTCGACCTCGCGGTCCTTCGGCGGCGCGTGAGTGACCAGGCGATCCAGCAGGCGATGGGTCACCTCGGTGATCTCGCGGACGGCGTCGTCGAAGGCTGCCTGATTGGCCTGCGACGGTTTCGTGGTCCCGCTGATCTTGCGTACGTATTGCAGAGCAGCAGCCTGCACCTCGTCATCGGTGGCCGGCGGCTCGAAGTTGTGCAGGGTTCGGATGTTGCGACACATGGTTCCTCCTCGGCTCCGTCCCACGTTACCGGCAGCGCGCCGCCAGCAGCTCCGCCAGGGCGGGGTGTACGCCGAGCGGGGGGGCACACACCCCGGGCGCCTGCGAACGCAACAGGCTGTGGAAGTGTCCGGGCGCCAGCAGGTACGCCGACACAGCGACCTCGCGCGGGGAGAATCGGCCGAGCGTGGCCAGGCCGTCGGCGACGGACTCCCCCGCCCCGGAGAGGAACGCCGGGCGGACCTCCACCCCGAGGCGCTCACCGAGCAGCTCGGCCGAGGTCTGCACCGCGGCACGCCAGCCGGCGAGCGCCGAACCGGTGGCCGCCAGCAGCACGGGTTGCCCGTCGACCCAACCGGCCTCCGCCAGCCGATCGGCCAGTGCCGTGGTGAGCTCCGGACCCGGCCCGATGCCGGGCAGCACCTCGATCGCGCCGGCGGTCAGCTCGGCGAGGTCGTGGTGCACGTGATAGCCGTCGCCCAGTAGCAGCGGCACCACCCGCTCCACCGACCGCTCGGCGAGCAGCTGGGCAACGGTCGGTTCGGCGTGGTCGAGCCAGCCGAGCACCACGTCGCGGGCCGCGACGCGCTCGGCCACGGCCGCGGCGAGTGCCGCGACCGTGGCTCGACCCTGCGGGTCGCGGGTGCCGTGGGCGGCGAGCAGCACCGTCAAGAGGCCGTGGTCCGTGCCAGCTCGGGTTGGGTGTCGTCGGCGGCAGCGGGATTGCGTCGGTGTCGCCCGATGGCGATCACCACGGCAACCACCCACAGCACCGACACCACGAGGTAGGCCACGGTGGTCGGCGTGCCGGTCACCCCGAACCCCTTCAGCAGGGTGCGCAGGTTGGTGAGCAGGATCAGCCCGCCCACCGCCGTGCCGAGCACCCGCGCCGGCAGCCGGCTGACCAGCCAGGCGGCGAGCGGTGCCGCCAGCAGCCCACCGACCAGCAGGGCGCCGACGAAGGCGAAGTGGATCCCCGCCGTGCCCAGCCCGATCAGGAAGCCGAGGCTGGCCGCGGCGGACACCAGGAACTCCGAGGTGTCGACCGACCCGACCACGGTGCGCGGCGCGGTGCGGCCCGCGCTGAGCAGCGAGGTGGTGGTGACCGGTCCCCAGCCGCCCCCGCCGGTGGCGTCCACGAAGCCGCCGACCAGACCGAGCGGCACGAGGAACTTCTTGCGGTGCGGGGAAACCCGGGCTCGCGACTCCCGTGGCGGGCGGAGCGCGAATCGGATCAGGATGTAGAGACCGAGCAGGCCGAGGATGACTGCCATCACCGGCGTGGCGCCCTCGGTGGACAGGTTGGCGAGCACGGTCGCGCCGAGGAAGGCGCCGATCGCACCCGGTACGCCGAGCCGCAGCACCAGCCGCCAGTCGGTGTTGCCGAGCTTGTGGTGGGCCAGCCCGGAGGCGACGTTGGTGCCCATCTCGGCCAGGTGCACCGAGGCCGAGGCCGCTGCCGGGGAGAGCCCGGCGAGCAGCAGCAAGGTGGTGGAGGTGACGCCGTAGCCCATGCCGAGGGCGCCGTCGATCAACTGGGCGCCAAGCCCGACCAGGGCGAGGATGAGGAGCTTCTTCATGGTGGTGCTTCCTTCTGTGAAGGGGATTCCGGAATTTCCGGGAGGTTCAGCAGGCGGCCCAGTCCGGGCCGAGGGTGACCACGTCACCGATCACGATGACGGCCGGTGCGGCGACCTGGCGTTGGGCGGCCAGGTCGGCAATCTCACGCAACGGGGCGACCGTGACGCGCTGCTGTGGCGTACAGCCGCGCTCCACGATCGCGACGGGACATCGCTCATCGCGGCCGCGCTCGATCAACGTCCGAACGGTGCCGGCCAGCCCGCTCACCCCCATCAGCACGATCAGCGTGTGATCGCTGCCCGCCGGCACCTCCCCAAGCTCGTCGTGACCGGTCACCACGGTGAACCCGCGGGAGACCCCACGGCTGGTGACCGGGATCCCGGCGGCGGCGGGAACGGCAATGGCCGAGGAGATTCCGGGCACCACCTCGACGGGTACGCCGGCCGCCTGGCAGGCGGCGCGCTCCTCCTCGCCGCGGCCGAGCACGAAGGGGTCTCCGCCCTTGAGCCGGACCACGCCGCGGCCCAGTTGGGCCTGTTCGACCAGCAGCCGGTTGATCTGGTCCTGCGGCACGGGGTGGTTGCCGGCGGTCTTGCCGACGTCGATCACCTGCACCGCCTGCGGCAGCCCGGCGACCACGCCGCGCGGCGCGAGCCGGTCGATCACGACGACGTCGGCGCTGTGCAGCAGGGTGGTGGCCCGCCGGGTGAGCAGGCCGTCATCCCCGGGTCCGCCACCGACCAGCGCCACCCAGCCGCGGTGCGCCCGGCGGGGTCGCAGATCGACCGGGGTGCTCTCCAACTGGTTGACGATCCGGTCGCGGACGGCGACCGAGCGTGCCGGATCCGCCGATGACACGGCGATCCGGACGGAGCCGTCGGGCACCGGCACAGTGGTCTGCGCCGGTACCGCGGCCGAGCCCAGCGAGGCGTCGGCCGCGGTGACGCAGAAGATGCGCTGCTGCTCGGCCAGTTCCCCGATCCGCGCGTCCTGGCGTCGGTCGCCGGTGGCGGTGTGCACGAACCACGCCCCGGTCAGGTCCTCGGGCCGGAACTCCCGCGCCTGCCAGGTGAGCCGATCGGTCAGCTCGGCGAGGTCCTCGCACAGTTCCGGGGCGACCAGCTGCACGTCGGCCCCCGCCTCCACCAGCAGCCGCACCCGGCGGGCACTGACCGGCCCGCCGCCGACGGCCAGCACGCGCCGGCCGCGCAGCTGCACGGTGAGCGGGAACATCAGATCACCCAGTCCGCGGCAGCGGGTCGGTCCGCCCCGGTGCCGACGACCATGCCGGCGGCCAGGGTCTGCCCGCCCTGGGCGTCCACCAGCAGGAAGGACCCGGTCCGCCGCGAGGTGGCGTACGCCTCGGCGGCGACCTCTCCGGCCAACCGCAGCCGGACCCGGCCGATGTCGTTCAGGCCGAGCTGCTCGCTGGGCAGGTTGCTCAGGGTGTCCAGGTCCAGACTGCCGTCGATCCCCTCCACCTTGGCGCGGACCGTGCGGGTGGTGTGCTTCAGCAGCACCCCGTCACCGGGGCGCAGCGGCCGTTCGGCCAACCAGCACACGAATCCCTCGAGCTCCCGGGTCGGCTCGGGGGCATCGGCGCTGCCGGCGATCAGGTCGCCCCGAGACAGGTCGATGTCGTCGGCCAGCCGCAGCGTCACCGACTGTCCGGCGAACGCCTCGGCCAGTTCCCCGTCTGCGGTGTCGATCCCGCTGACCGTGCTCCGCCGACCCGACGGCAGCACGGCCACCTCGTCGCCGACCCGCACCACGCCGGCCGCGACCTGTCCGGCATACCCCCGATATTCGACATGCTCCGGCGAGACGGCGGCCGCCTGGGGGCGGATCACGTACTGCACCGGGAACCGGAACGGTTCCTGCTCCGGGCGATCGGCGGTGGGCAGCTCCTCCAGGAGCTCCAGCAGCGCCGGACCGGCGTACCAGGGCGTCCGATCGGAGCGATCCACGACGTTGTCGCCGAGCAGCGCGGAGACCGGGATCACCGTGAGGGCGGAGATTCCGAGATCGGTGGCCAGGCTGCGCACCTGCGCCTCGACCTGGTCGAAGGCCGCGGAGTCGTAACCCACCAGGTCGATCTTGTTCACCGCCACGATGACATGCGGCACCCGCAGCAGCGAGGCGACCGCCAGGTGGCGACGGGTCTGTTCGAGCACCCCGTGCCGCACGTCGACCAGCAGCACGATCACGTCCGCGGTCGAGGAACCGGTGACGGTGTTGCGGGTGTACTGGACGTGACCGGGGCAGTCGGCCAGCACGAAGGAACGCCGGTCGGTGGCGAAGTAGCGATAGGCCACGTCGATGGTGATCCCCTGCTCCCGCTCGGCCCGCAGCCCGTCGGTGAGCAGTGCCAGGTCGACCGTCTCCAGGCCGCGTTCGCGGCTGACCCGCTGCACGGCGTCGAGCTGGTCGGCCAGGATCGACTTGGAGTCGTGCAGCAGCCGACCGACCAGGGTCGACTTGCCGTCGTCCACGGAGCCGGCGGTTGCCAGTCGGAGCAGGGTTCCCGAGGACAGGGCCCCGGCCTCTGGTGCGTGGGTGCTGGTCATCAGAAGTAGCCCTCCTTCTTGCGGTCCTCCATGGCGGCCTCGGTGAGCCGGTCGTCGGCGCGGGTGGCGCCGCGCTCTGTGATCCGGGTGGCGGCGACCTCGGCGATCACCGCGGCAACATCGGTGGCCGGCGACTCCACCGCACCGGTGCAGGACATGTCCCCCACCGTCCGATAGCGGACCAGCCGGGTGCTGACGGCCTCGTCCTCACGGGGTTGGCTGTACGCCCCCACCGCGAGCAGCATGCCGTCGCGCTCGAACACCTCGCGTTCGTGGGCGAAATAGAGGCTGGGCAGCTCGATCCGCTCCCGGGCGATGTAGCGCCAGACGTCGAGCTCGGTCCAGTTGGACAGCGGGAACACCCGGACGTGCTCACCGGCGCGATGCCTGGTGTTGTAGAGGTTCCACAGCTCGGGGCGCTGGTTGCGCGGGTCCCACTGACCGAAGTCGTCGCGCAGGCTGACGATCCGCTCCTTGGCCCGGGCCTTCTCCTCGTCGCGGCGCCCGCCGCCATAGACGGCGTCGAACCGGTGGGTGGTGATCGCCTCCAGCAACGGCTGGGTCTGCAGCGGATTCCGCGTCCCGTCCGGGCGTTCGCTGAGCCGCCCGTCGTCGATCCAGTCCTGCACCGAGGCGACTTCCAGGCGCAGGCCGAGCCGGCGTACCGTCTCGTCGCGGAAGTCGAGCACCTCCGCGAAGTTGTGCCCGGTGTCGACGTGCAGCACCGGGAACGGGATGGGTGCGGGCCAGAACGCCTTGCGGGCCAGGTGCAGCATCACCACCGAGTCCTTGCCGCCGCTGAACAGCAGCACCGGTCGCTCCCGCTCGGCGCTCACCTCGCGGAAGATGTGGATCGACTCGCTCTCCAGCGCCGACAGCTGGTCCAGCCGAAGCGTGGCGCTCGAGGCGTGGGGGGTAGCAATCTCCGTGCTCACAGGTGAATCCCGCATTCTGTCTTGGCCAGGCCGGCCCAGCGGCCGGCCCGGGGGTCCTCGCCGGGGGCGACCCGGCGCGTGCAGGGGGCGCAGCCGATGGAGGGGTAGCCGTCGGCCAGCAGGGGGTTGACCGGCACGCCGTTGGTCTGGGCGTAGTCGATCACCTGGTCGAAGCTCCAGCCGGCGATCGGGTTCAGCTTCACCAGCTGGTGCCGGGCGTCCCACTCGACGTGCTGGGCGTTCGCCCGCAGCGTGTTGTCCTCGCGGCGTACGCCGGTCACCCAGGCGCGGTAACCGGCCAGGGTGCGATCCAGCGGTTCGACCTTGCGCAGCTGGCAGCACAGCGCGGGGTCACGGTCGTGCAGCCGCGGCCCGTGCTCGGCGTCCTGCTCGGCGACCGTCCGGCGCGGGGTGATGTCGATCAGGGTGATCGGCAGCGCGTCGGCCAGCTCGGTGCGGGTGTCGTAGGTCTGCTCGAAGTGATAGCCGGTGTCCAGGAACAACACGTCCACCCCGGGCAGCACCTGGGCGGCCAGGTGCGCCAGCACCGTGTCCGCGGCCATCGAACAGGCGACGGCGAGCCCGTCGCCGAAGGCTCGCCCGCCCCAGGCGATCACCTCCTCGGCGGAGGCGTCGACGAGCTCGTGGGCGCCCTGCGCGGCGAGCTGCTGCAACCGGGAGACCTCGGCGGGATCCTTGCTGGGAAGGGAGATTCCGGTGTCGGTGCTCATGCCAATGCCTCCTCATCGGCCCGGTGGGCCCAGGCCGCAAAGGTTTCCGATTCGTTGCGCTGCTCGATCCAGCGGCGGACCACCCGCTCGACGTAGTCGGGCAGGTCGTTGGCGCTCACCTTGAGTCCGCGCACGGTACGCCCCAGCTCTCCGCCTTCGCGGGTGTCGTCGGCCAGCCCACCGCCGAGGTGCACCTGGAAGCCGAACTCCTCACCGGCGATCAGCTGCCCCTTGAGGCCGATGTCGGCGACCTGGATCCGGGCGCAGGAGTTCGGGCAGCCGTTGAGGTTGATCGACAGCGGCTCGGTCAGCCCGAGGTCACCGAGCCGGCGCTCCAGCTCGTCGACCACGTGGGCGGCCAGCCCCTTGGTCTCGACGAAGGCGAGCTTGCAGTATTCGATGCCGGTGCAGGCCATGGTGCCGCGGCGGAACACCGAGGGTCGGGCGTGCAGGCCGCGCTCGGCCAGCTGGCCGACGAGGGTGTCGGCTCGCTCGGGGTCGACGTCGAGCACCAGCACCTTCTGGTGCGGGGTGAAGCGGACCCGCCGCGAATCGGCCTGCTCGGCCAGGTCGGCGAGCTCGTGCAGCAGCGACCCGGAGACCCGCCCCACGGTCGGAGCCAGCCCGACCCACACCCGGCCGTCGGCCTGGGCGTGCACCCCGACGTGGTCCGAGCCACCTCTGGACGGCTCCGGTGCCGGCCCGTCCGGCAGCGCGCGGTGCAGGTATTCGTCCTGCAGCACCTGACGGAACCGCGCCACGCCCCAGTCGGCGATCAGGAACTTGAGCCGGTTGCGGGTGCGCTGGCGGCGATAGCCGTAGTCGCGGAAGACCGAAACCACCGCGGCCCACACCTCGGCGGCCTCCTCGGGGCGGACGAACACCCCGACCCGCTCGGCGAGCCGCGGCACGGTGGACAACCCGCCGCCGACCCACAGGTCGAAGCCGGCACCCAGCTCGGGGTGGCGTACCCCGACCAGGGAGATGTCGTTGATCTCGTGCACCACGTCCAGGCTGGGGTGACCGGTGATCGCACTCTTGAATTTCCTGGGCAGGTTGGAGAATTCAGGGTTGTTCAGATAGCGCGCCTTGATCTGGTCGATCACCGGGGTCGGGTCGACGATCTCGTCGGCGGCGATCCCGGCGACCGGGCTGCCCATGATCACCCGCGGGGTGTCACCGCACGCCTCGACGGTGTCCATGCCCGCCTCGTTGAGCCGTCGCCAGATCTCCGGCACGTCCTCGACCCGGATCCAGTGGTACTGGATGTTCTGCCGGTCGGAGATGTCGGCGGTGTCGCGGGCGAAGTCGACCGAGATCTGCGCCAGCACCCGCAGCTGCTCGGTGCTCACGGCACCGCCGTCCAGGCGTACCCGCATCATGAAGTACTTGTCCGACAGCTCATCGGCGGCGAGCTTGGAGGTGCGGGCACCGTCGATCCCCTGCTTGCGCTGGGTATAGAGCCCCCACCAACGGAAGCGACCGTGCAGGTCGTCGTCGGGGATCGAGTCGAACCCCTCGACCGCATAGGTGTCGATGATCCGCTGGCGAACGTTCAGCCCGTTGTCGGCGGCCTTGAACTCCTCGTTGGGGTTCAGCGGCGCACGACCGTCGACCGCCCACTGCCCCTGGGGCTTGTTGGTGCGACCGGGCGTACGCGCGGTGGTGGTGGAAGTCATGAAGAAGTCCCGTTCGGTTCTGGGCGGGCAGGGATGAGCCGGGCCCGCGATCGGGCAGCTCGGGGGATTGCTGAAAGGTGACCGATTCCGGTCGTCAGCGGGGGCACATCTGATTGCTGGCAACGCGGAGCAGGTCCACGTGGCGGCGCACGACGAATGGCACCCGGTTCAGCCTCATATTGACAACCGTAATGGACCCATTGGAAATGCTTGAAATCGCGGTCCAGATGATGGACCAGCGCGCGTCAGGACCGGTCGTCGCCCGCCTCGGTACCGCGTGCTGCCACCGGCCACGTCCGCACCAGACGACCGCGCTGCTGCGCCGCCAGCACCACGCGTACTCCGTCGCGGACGACCTCGACCGGCACCCGGGCGCCGCGCTCCCCCAGCCGATCCGCCCGGGTCTCCAGCTCCAGCAGACCGGGTACGCCACCGTCAGCCAGCAGCCGGGCCCGATTACCGACTTCCACCTCGAGCTCACCGGGCAGCCACGGCGCGGCCTGCAGGGTCCGCCGCAGCCGCGACCAGCCGATCAGCCCAAACACCCCGCCAGTCAGGCACCCGCCGGCGAGCCCGGCCCCGACCACCACCGCGGGCAGCCCCCAGACCCGCTCCATCCCGCCGAGCAGCACCAGGGCCACGCAACCGGCGGCGACCAGCAGCCCCAGCAGCAGCGCGACGATCGGCAGCAGCAGGCGGCGATTGGCCAGCTTTCTGGTCGCCGGGTCCTGCCAGGCAACGGGTTCGCTCGCCCGATCGGCCACCGGCCCGTCCTCGGCACCGGAGTCGGCACCGGCGTCGGCGTCGGCGTCGGCGCCAGAGTCGGCACCGGCGTCGGCACCAGAGTCGGCACCGGCGTCGGCAGCAGGGTCGGCCGCATGCCGGGGCAGCACGTTCGCGGAGAACACCGTCGTGTCCGGGGAGACCGGCGACCCGGCGGAGCGCGCGGGTGACAGGGCACGGGCGGGGCGGGGCTGGTCCTCGGTCGGCTCGGTCATGACCCCCAGCATGCCGCAGCCCGGGTCGTTCTCCCCGCTGACCCGCGGTCACGGCGTACGCCCATGGTGCGACCCCGGCGCCGGTCGCCTGCCACCGTCGTCGCGACTCGCGCGCGACGCGCGCGGGAAGTTGAATCGAGCCCGCTGCGGGTGGGAGCGTGGGAGGGCAAGGAACTCGCACGACCCGACAGCGACGTGGGCCACAGCACGCAAGGAGAATATGTCCCACAACCCGCTGGCGACCTTTGTCGTCCCGATGCGCCATCGGCGTACCCGCCGCGCACCATCGGTGTCCCGAATCCGCCCGCTGGGACGAAAGCTGATCAACCTGGTCTGGCCGGGCCACCCGCGCACCCTGCGCGAGGTGCCGTTCCGGCTCTATCCCACCGCCGTGCACGTGCTGCGGCTGACCACGGCCGCGGTGATTTCCTATCTGCTCACCCTGGTCGTCACCACCGGACCGATCGACCTGACCGGCGCGCTCACCGCTCTGCTGGTGCTGCAGGCCTCCACCTTCACGACGCTGAAGATGGGGGCGGTCCGGATCGGCGCGGTGCTGACCGGGGTGGGGATCGCGATGGCGGTCACGACCTGGGCGGGCCTGAGTTGGTGGAGCCTGGGCCTGGCCATCGCGGCGGCGCTGGTGCTGGCCAAGGTGTTCCGGCTCGGCGACCAGGCGCTGGAGACGCCGATCAGCGCGATGTTGATCCTGGCCACCGCCGGGCAGGAGATCGCCGTCGAGACCCGGGTGGTGACCACTCTGGTCGGCGCGGGAGTGGGCATCGCCTTCGCCGTGCTGCTGCCCTCGGCCGTCCCGATCCGGGTGGCCGCGCACAGCGTACGCCGGGTCGCGACCAGCCAGGCGGCCGTGCTGCGGCGGGCCGCCGACTCGCTCGCCGAGCGTCCGCTGCGCCGCGAGGAGGTGGCCGAATGGCTCACCGAATCGCTCCAGGTCGGCGAGCAGATCAGCCGGGCAGCCAAGCAGGTGGCCGCCGTGGCCGAGTCCCGCCGCTACAACCCGCGCGCCATCGGCACCGCCAACCTCGAGCCGGTGCTGCGCTCGGGCCTGGACCTGCTGGAGCGCAGCCAGGTCGCGCTGCGCACCCTGTTCTGGGTGATCGAGCGGGAGGCACCGGTCCGCGGATCCGATGACCGCTACGGCGAGGAGGTGCGCGCCGCCTTCTCGGTGGTGCTGCACGACGTCGCCGACTGCCTGACCGCGTTCGGCGGGCTGGTGCACGCCGAGGCCGAGGGTGAGGTCGAGGAGGTGGAGGAGTCGATGGCCGAGACCACCGAGGTGCTGCGCGAGACCCGCGCGGTGCTGACCGAGCTGATGCTGGTCGACCCGCGCACCGACAGCGACGCCTGGCTGCTCCGCGGGACCGTGCTGAACAGCGTCGAGGCGGTGCTCGAACTGCTCGACCCGGTGGCCCGGGCCGCGGAGCGGGCCGAGTGGCAGGCCTCCCAGGCCGGTCGCATCATCGGCGGCGGCCCGCTGCTCAACCGGGACACCCTGGCCGGCCTGCGGGCAGGCCGGGTGGCGCCGCGGGTACGCCGGGTGCCCGCCCCTGAATCCTCTCCGGGTTCACCTGAGTCTTCCCCGGCTTCCTCGCGACCCGATGGGGACGGGCCGACGGCCACGTAACCTCGAAGCATGCTCATCGACTGGCTGAAAACCATCCGCCCCAAGACCCCCGGGCAGCCGCTGCTGCTCGAGCTCGACCTCTCCCGTGGGGTGCTCAGCGCACCGCCGGACAACCCGCTGCAGGCCTTCCGGGCACGCCAGTCGGCGGCGATGAAGGAGATCCGCGACGGGCTGCGGCGCGGAGCCGAGGACGACGCGGTGGCCGGGCTGGCGGTGCACGTCGGCACCTGCCCGCTGTCGCCGACCCAGTGCGACGAGCTGGCCGAGCTGATCACCGAGTTCGGTGCGCACAAGCCGACGATCGCCTGGAGCGAGACCTTCGGCGAGTTCGGCAACGGGATGATCGGCTATCGCCTCGCCACCGCCGCCCAGGAGATCTGGCTGCAGCCCTCGGGCGCGGTCGGCCTGCACGGCGTCCAGCTCGGGATCGTGCTGCTGCGCGGCGGGTTGGCCAAGCTGGGGGTCACCCCCGAGTTCGGCCAGCGCAAGGAGTACAAGTCGGCCGCCGACCAGTTCGCCGCCACCGAAGTGACCGACGCCAACCGGGAGATGATGCAGCGGATCGCCGACTCGATCCTCGAGGACACCATCCGGGTGATCGCCGAACGCCGCGACCTCGACCCGCAGGCGGTCCGGCTGGCCGTGGACAACTCCCCGCTCACCGCCGAGGCCGCCCGCGAGGCCAACCTGGTCGACCGGCTCGGCTATCGCGACGAGGTGTACGCCGAGCTGCGCACCCGTTTCGGCAAGGAGAAGGCCGGGACCGACAGGCCCGAGCTGAACCTGCAGTTCGCCCACCGGTACGCCCGCGGGCACGGCTCAGGCCCGCTGCAGAACGTGGAGCAGCTGCTCAACCGCACCAGGCCGGCGATCGGTGTGGTGTCGGTGCACGGCGGGATCAACTCCGGGATCAGCCAGCAGGGGCCCGGGGGCGCCAGCGCCGGCTCCGACACGGTCGGGGCGCACCTGCGCGAGGCCGCCCGCGACGACGCGGTCAAGGCCGTGGTGCTGCGCGTGAACTCCCCCGGCGGGTCCTATGTCGCCTCCGACGCGATCCGGCGCGAGGTGCTGCGGCTGCGCGAGGCCGGCAAGCCGGTGATCGCCTCGATGGGTGACGTGGCCGCCTCCGGTGGCTATTTCGTGGCGATGGGTGCGGATGCGATCCTCGCCAACCCGACCACGCTGACCGGCTCGATCGGCGTACTCGCAGGAAAATTCGTCACCCAGGGCCTTTTCGACAAGCTGGGGGTGATCCGCGAACAGATCACCGCCGGCGCCAACGCCGGCATGCTCGGGGGTGCCGAGCCGTTCACCGAGGCGCAGTGGGAGAAGTTGGACGCCTGGCTCGACGAGGTGTACGCCGACTTCACCGCCAAGGCCGCGGCCGACCGGTCGATGGAGCTCGCCACCCTCGAGCCGCTGGCCCGCGGTCGGGTGTGGACCGGGGTGGACGCCCACCGGCACGGGCTGGTCGACCAGCTCGGCGGGATGGGTGCGGCGCTCGACGAGGCCGCCCGGCGGGTCGGCTCGAAGCTGACCGACCTGGCGGTACGCCCGGTCCCGGCCATGCCGTGGCTGGATCAGGTACGCCCGCCCGACTCCAGCGAGGGGGGTGGCGTACAGGGTTCGGGCGCGTTCACCTTGACCGGTGACCCGGAGACCCGGCTGGCCGCCCTCGGCGGGCTGCTCGGGCTGCAGTTGCCGCACGGGGTGCTGTCGCTGCCCTGGCAGCTGCGGCTGCGCTGATCCTCTGGCGTCAACGACTGGCTCGCGTCGGGCCCCGCTGAGGCGATGACCTCCGGCTCGTGCTCGCGTCCCCACGCGCGTGGCGGGCAGTTGTCCCCCGGGTTGCTCGGTGCGGTCAGCGGTGGGCAGGCTGACTGGGTGGTTGACTACACGGCGATTGATTGGGCGCGGGTCGCGCTCGTGGTGATCGATGTCCAGAACGATTTCGTCGACGGTGCGATGCCCGTCCCCGGCACCGTTGAGATCCTGCCGCAGCTGCGGCACCTGGTGGAGGCCTTCCGCTCAGCGGGGCGCCCCATCGCGCACGTGATCCGGCTCTATTCCGCCTCCGGTGGCGACGTCGATCTCGTTCGTCGGGCCGACATCGAATCGGGCCGGCGCGTGGTCAGCCCCGGCAGCTCGGGCGCCGAGATTCCTTACGCGTTGACTGGTGGGACACCAGTTCGGGTGGACGCCGAACTGCTGCTCACGGGGGCCCCGCAGATTCTCGGTGAGCGGGAGGTCCTGCTGTACAAGCCTCGGTGGAGCGCCTTCCACCGAACCCGTCTGCAGGCCTGGCTCGAACAACAGAACGTGTCCTCGGTCGTGGTGGCCGGGTGCAACCTGCCCAACTGTCCCCGCGCGACTCTGTTCGACGCCTCGGAACGGGACCTGCCGGCCGGCCTGGTGATCGACGCGGTGTCACAGACGAGCCCCGAGCGGCTCGCCGACCTGCGTCGCATCGGGGTCCACGGCCTGACGGTCGATCAGGTTGTGCACGCCCTCGGTTGAGCAGGAGACGTGACCGACGGACGGAGTCACATCTGGGCGATTGACCCACTTTGGTTCGGCTGTCAGGCTTGGCCCATGGAGCAGAGCCGCGACCAGAGCACCGACGTCACCGAGCTGCGGCGGGGGTTCGCCACCGGCCGCAGCCACGAGCAGCAGTGGCGGCGTACCCAGCTCGAGGGGTTGCGTCGTCTGCTCACCCGGCACGAGACCGAGCTGACCGACGCGATCTGCCAGGACGTCGGCAAGCCGGCCCACGAGGTACGCCTCTTCGAACTGCAGCCGCTGATCAACGAGATCGACCACACCCTGGCCAACCTGCGCGTGTGGCTGATGCCCCGTCGGGTCGGCGTACCGCTGAACACCCAGCCGGCCACGGCCGAGGTACACCCGCAACCCAAGGGGGTGGTGCTGGTGCTGAGCCCGTGGAACTATCCCCTGCAGCTGCTGCTCTCCCCCACGATCGGCGCCCTGGCCGCGGGCAACGCGGTGCTGCTCAAACCCAGCGAGGTGGCCCCGCACACCGCCCACCTGATGGCGCGGCTGATCCCGCAATACGTGGACCCGGAGCTGGTGCGGGTGGCGACCGGCGGGGTGCAGGAGACCACGCGCCTGCTCACAGAGCGGTTCGACCACATCATCTACACCGGTTCCACCGCGGTCGGGAAGATCGTGATGCGGGCCGCGGCCGAGCACCTCACCCCGGTCACCCTCGAGCTGGGCGGCAAGTCGCCGGTGTTCGTGGACGCCTCGGTCGACCTGGCCGCGGCCGCCCGGCGGATCGTCTGGGCGAAGTTCACCAACGCCGGGCAGACCTGTGTCAGCCCCGACCACGTCCTGGTCACCCCGGACGCCAAGGATCGCCTGCTGACCGAGCTCGCCCGGGCGATCCGCACGTTCTTCGGCGAGGAGCCGCGGCAGTCGCCCGACTTCGGCCGGATCGTCAACGACAAGCACTTCGAACGGCTCTCCGGACTGCTCGATTCGGGACGCGCCGTCGTGGGCGGTCAGCAGGACGCGGCCGGTCGCTATCTGGCGCCGACGGTGCTGGTCGACGTCGACCCCGACTCCCCGGTGATGGACGAGGAAATCTTCGGCCCCATCCTGCCGGTGCTTGAGGTGGCCGACGCGTCCGCGGCGATCGAGTTCATCACCGCCCGACCGCATCCGCTGGCGCTTTATGTGTTCAGTGACGACTCCGCGACCCGCGAGGCGTTCAGCGAGCGGACCCTGTCCGGTGGGCTGGTCTTCAACGCCGCGCTGATCCACCTGTCCATCCCCGACCTGCCGTTCGGCGGGGTGGGTGACTCCGGGATGGGGCACTATCACGGCCGCTTCTCGGTCGACACCTTCTCGCACCTGCGCGCCGTGTTCGGCAAACCACTGCAACCGGACACCCTGGAGGTCGTCTATCCGCCGGTGAACGACCTGCGGCGGCGGCTGATGAAGCTCGTCCGGCTCACCCCGCGCTGATCGTCAAGGGCTAGAGGAAACTGCGACCCTCACCGCGATAGGTCGGCCAGCGGTCGACCACGGTGGCGCCGACCCTGGCCGAGCACGCCGTCGATCCAGTCCAGGTGTGACGGCGAGTCGACCATCAGGGCGACCCGGTCCCGCAACCGGTCATCGGCGGCCAGCCGGCGCAGCGCCTCGGCGTCGGCGGTGGGATAACCGACCACCACGTCCGCGTGGTCCTCGGCCAGCCACAGCGCCTCGGCCAGGGTGAACGTCAGCAGCCCGGTGAAACCGGGGCGGTCCAGCACCTCGGTGAGCACTCGGCGTACCCGCACGGACTTGCTCGCCACCCGGATCGGCATCCCCGCGGCCCGGCGGACCAGCTCGTCGGCGTTGGACCGCAGCGCGGCCAGGTCGAGCACCACCGCCGGGGTGGGTTCGCCGGCGATCGCACGGTCCAGCCGCGACCAGGGTTGGCTCATGCCCGCAGGATATGGGTCAATCGTCCACCCCGGAAGCGGGGCGGCGCATCACCCGGTGCGGGATGCCGACCTCGAGGTATTCCTCCCCCTCGGGCGTGAAGCCGAAGCCGGCGTACCAGCCGACCAGCTGGGACTGCGCGTCGAGCACCACCTCCGCGCCCGCGGTGAGCTCCAGGCAGCGGTGCAGCAACAGCGCCGCCAGCCCGCGTCCGCGCGCGGTCGGCGCGGTTGCCACCCGCCCGATGCGGCGTACGCCCTGCGCGTCGGTCAGCAGCCGGACGCAGGCCAGCACGGCCCCCTCCGCGTCGCGCACCCACAGCCAGCGGCAGTCCGGCTCCAGGTCCCGGCCGTCCAGCTCGGGATAGGGACAGTCCTGCTCGACCACGAACACGTCCACCCGCAGCTGCAGGATCGGGTACGCCTCGGCCAGCGACAATGCGACCGGCGCGGCCTCCCGGATCGCCAGCCCGTCGCTCATCGGTCGAACTGGATGATCTGGCGCACCGCGCGCCCGTCGGCCAGCTGGTCCATCGCCTCGTTGATCCGTGACAGCGGGATCCGCGAGCTGATCAGCTCCTCGACCGGCAGCCGGCCCGCACGCCACAGCTCCACGTAGTGCGGGATGTCCCGCGACGGTACGGCCGAACCCAGATAGGAGCCGATCAGCGTGCGCGCCTCGGCGGTCAGCTGCAGCGGCGAGATCTCCGCGCGGGCGCTGGCCGCCGGCAGCCCGACGGTCACCGTCCGTCCGCCCGGCCGAGTCGCGGTGACCGCCAGCTCGAACGCACGCGCGTTGCCGGCGCACTCGACCACGTGGTCGGCGCGCACCTGCTGCTCGCCCACCTCATCAGGGGTGTACGCCGCAGTGGCCCCGAGCCGGCGGGCCTGCTCCAGCTTCTCGGCCACGGTGTCCACGGCGATCACCTCGAGCCCCTCGGCCACCGCGATCAGCACCGCGGCCATCCCGACCCCGCCGAGCCCGATCACCATCAGCGACTGGCCCTCGGCGGCCCGCGCCGCGTTGCGCACCGCACCGCCACCGGTGAGCACCGCGCAGCCGAGCACCGCGGCCACCTCGGCCGGCACGTCGTCCCCCACCGGCACCACCGACGCCCGGTCGACCACCGCGTGGGTGGCGAACCCGGACACCCCCAGGTGGTGGTGCACCGACTCCTCGCCGCGCTGCAACAGCCGCGAGCCGTGCAGCAGCTCACCGGCGTTGTTGGCGATCGTGCCCGGCTGGCAGGGCAGCTGCCCGTCGGTGGCGCAGCCGGCGCACTCCCCGCAGCGCGGCAGGAAGGTCATCACCACCCGCTGTCCCGGCTCGAGGTCGCTCACCTCCGCCCCGACCGCCTCGACGATCCCGGCCGCCTCGTGCCCGAGCAGCATCGGCACCGGGCGTACCCGGTTGCCGTCGACCACCGACAGGTCTGAGTGGCACACCCCGGCCGCCTCCATCCGCACCAGCAGCTCGGTCGGCCCGGGCTCGCCGAGCTCCAGCTCGGTGACCCGGATCGGCCTCGACTCGGCATACGGTCGCTGAGCGCCGATCGTCTCCAGCACGGCTCCGGTGATCTGCATCGGTCCTCCAGGTGGTCTCGTTCGTTGAGCCGATGGTAGGCCCGAACTCGATGGCGCGCAGAGCGGCGTCCGGCCTAGGTTGACCGTCATGGACGCGCGTTACCGCTATCAGACCCTGCCCCTGGACACCCCCGACGACGATCCGCGCTGGGAGCTGTTCCTGGACACCTTCCGGATGGGGTTTCTGGACCAGCGGCCCACCGCGGACACCGCCGCGCGCTATCGGCGGACCAAGCGCGACGACGGCGCCACCCTGGGCATGGTCACCACCGAAGGTCCCGGGCTGCGGGAGGGGCAGCCGGTGGCCGCCTTCGTCAGCGCCCCCTACGCCCACAACGCCGGCGCCGGGCTGGTGCCGACCACGGTGGTGAACACGATCGCGGTGCGGCCGAGCCATCGTCGCCGCGGCCTGCTCTCGGCGATGATGCGCACCCACCTGGACGCGGCGGTCGAGCGCGGTCACGCCACCGCGGTGCTGTCGGTCAGCGAGGCGACGATCTATGACCGGTTCGGGTTCGGGCCGGCCACCCGGCGTACCAGGTTTGAGCTGGACTGTCGCCGGTTCCGGTTCCGGCCCGACGTCGCGCTGGCGGAGGGGACGGTCGAGTTCTGCGAGCCGGTGCTGCTGGGCGAGGAGCTGGTGCGGGTCGCGCAGGAATACGCCGAGCGGTATCGCGGGGCGCACACGATGCTGGCCATGCACCGTGACGAGTCGCTCGGCGCGTGGGATCACGAGGCCGAGGGGCCGAGCCGGAAGCTGCGCGCGGTCGGCTTCTGGCAGGGCGACCGACTGGCCGGTTTCGCCCTGTATCGCAACGACAGCTGGGATGCCCGCGGCACCGGTTCGATCACCGCGAGCACCGTCTGCTCCCCGGATCCGGCCGTCGAGCGTCGGCTCTATCAGGCGCTGGTCGAGGTCGACCTGGCCGAGACGGTGCACTGCTTCGGTCCGGGCCCGAACGCGCCGCTGGCGATGTCGCTGGTTGATCCGTGGGCGGTCAAGGTGACCAACGTCGGTGACGGGGTGTGGCTGCGGGTGCTGGACCTGCCGAAGGCGATCGGTCAGCGCGGCTGGGCCGGCGGGGACGGCGAGGTGACCCTGGGCGTATGCGATCGGCTGGGGTACGCCGATGGGACCTGGCGGGTGCGCGTGGGCAACGGCCGCGGCGAGGCCTGGCGGACCGAGGACGCGCCCGAGGTCGAACTGGACGTGGCGACCCTCGGCCGGTTGCACTTCGGCGACCGCACCGTGGGCGACTGCGCCCGAGCCGGCCTGATCACCGGTACGCCCGAGGGCCTGGCCCGGGCAGGGCGGTTGCTCGCCGTGGCGGAGGCGCCTGGAAACCTCTGGCACTTCTGAGCGACCGCACAAACGGCGGGAGCGACACCCAAATCGTTACCCGCGACAGGGCCGCCATTCCCTTCCCCGGGGCAGGTCGGAGGACTACCTTGACCTCATCTTTGACCTGAAGGGGCACGCACATGAGTACGAGTGTCAACGACGACGCAGTCGCCCAGGGGGACGGCCCCCGGAAACTGCGCACCGATCCCGACCGGCCCCCGGTCGGGGTGGTCGAGGCCAAGGGGTCCTCCGGGATCTCGAAGGTGACCTTCGTGATCATCGGCGTGCTCTGCGCGCTCGGCTGGACGATGATCGCCATCGTCCGGGGCGAGCGGGTGAACGCGCTCTGGTTCGTGCTGGCCGCGGTGGGTAGCTATCTGCTCGCACTGCGCTTCTATGCCAAGCTGATCGAGAACAAGATCATCAAGCCGGACGACCGGCGGGCCACCCCGGCCGAGGAGTTCAGCAACGGCACGGACTTCATGCCGACCGACCGGCGGGTGCTGTTCGGTCACCACTTCGCCGCGATCTCCGGTGCCGGCCCGCTGGTCGGCCCGGTGCTCGCCGCGCAGATGGGCTATCTGCCCGGGACCATCTGGATCATCGTCGGCGTGGTGCTCGCCGGGGGTGTGCAGGACTACATGGTGCTGGCGCTGTCCACCCGCCGCAAGGGGCGCAGTCTCGGTCAGATGGCGCGTGACGAACTCGGCCCGGTCGGCGGCTGGGCGGCGATCATCGGCGTGATGACCATCATGATCATCCTGATCGCCGTGCTTGGCGTGGTCATGGTCGGCGCACTGGCCGAGAGCCCGTGGGCCGTCTTCTCCATCTCACTGACGATTCCGATCGCCCTGTTCATGGGCGTCTATCTGCGCTATCTGCGCCCCGGCAAGGTGTCGGAGGTGTCGCTGATCGGCGTGGTGCTGCTGGTGATCGCGATCGCCTCCGGCTCCTTCATCGCCGAGTCGGCCACCCTGGCGCCGATCTTCACCCTCTCCGGCAAGAGCCTCGCCATCTGGTTGGCCCTCTATGGCTTCGCCGCCGCGGTGCTCCCGGTCTGGCTGCTGCTGGCCCCGCGGGATTACCTGTCCACGTTCATGAAGGTGGGCACGATCATCCTGCTGGCGGTGGCGATCCTGATCGTCGCCCCGGTGATCGCCCAGCCGGCGGTGAGCAAGTTCGCGTTCAACAGCAACGGCCCCTCGTTCGCCGGTGCGTTGTTCCCGTTCCTGTTCATCACCATCGCCTGCGGGGCACTCTCAGGTTTCCACGCGTTGATCTCCTCGGGCACCACGCCGAAGCTGCTGGAGAAGGAGTCCCAGGCGCGGGTGATCGGCTACGGCGGCATGCTGACCGAGTCGTTCGTGGCGATCATGGCGATGGTGGCGGCCTGCGTGATCGACCAGCACGTCTATTTCGCAATGAACGCCTCGGCCGGTCTGACCGGGGGTACGCCCGAGTCCGCGGCCAAGTACGTGAACGGCCTCGGTCTGCTCTCCCCCGGTGGCCAACCGCTGCCGAACATCGAACCCGGCGCGCTCGCCCAGGCCGCCAACGATGTCGGCGAGAAGACGATCATCTCCCGCACCGGCGGTGCGCCGACGCTCGCCTTCGGGATGGCCGAGGTGCTGCACCAGATCCCGCTGATCGGGCACATCAAGTCGTTCTGGTACCACTTCGCGGTGATGTTCGAGGCGCTGTTCATCCTGACCACGATCGACGCGGGCACCCGGGTGGCGCGGTTCATGCTGTCGGACACCCTCGGCAACATCCCCGGGATGAAGAAGTTCAAGGATACCTCCTGGCGTCCCGGGGCCTGGGTGTGCACCTTCCTGGTGGTGCTCGGCTGGGGATCGCTGCTCTACATGGGGGTCACCGACCCGCTGGGTGGCATCCGGATGCTGTTCCCGCTGTTCGGCATCGCCAACCAGCTGCTGGCCGCGATCGCGTTGGCCGTCGTCTTCGCCGTCGTGGTGAAGAAGGGGCTGATCAGGTGGGCCTGGATTCCGGGCATCCCGCTGTTCTGGGACACCCTGGTGACCATGGTCGCCTCCTGGCAGAAGATCTTCTCCACCGATCCGCAGATCGGTTACTGGACCCAGCACAGCCAGGCGAAGGCCGCGCTGGCCGCCGGAAAGGGTTACCAGACGGCAAAAACACCCGAGCAGGTGGAGGCGGTGATCCGCAACACCTTCGTCCAGGGCACGCTGTCCATCGTGTACGCGGTGCTCGTCGCGATCGTGGTCATCGTGGCGCTGATGGTCGTGGTCAAGGCGCTGCGCCAGGGCGGGATGCCGACCTCGGAGGCCGAACCCGTGCCGAGCCAGATCTTCGCGCCCAAGGGGTTCGTGCCAACAAAGTTGGAGAAGGAAGTCTATGCTGAGTGGAAAGAGGCCGGGCTCGATCCGGCACCGGACGGAAGGGGACACTGATGACCGCCATGGTGGACATCGCACGCTCCGTACGCTGGTACGTCCACAGCATCATGGGTGACAACGCATACGAGAAGTTCGTACGTCACCAGCGGGTACACCACCCGGATGCCCCCGTCCCCACCGAGCGTGAGTTCTGGCGGCAGAAGCACGAGGATGCCGAACGCAATCCGAAGACGCGCTGCTGCTGATCCACCAGCTCACGAGGGGCCCGGGCATCCGCCCGGGCCCCTCTTCCGTTCCCCCGCACCGCCACACTTTTCCGTCCCGACAGGGATTCTCGAACAGGAGTCAACGATGACCGACACCACCACCAAGACCACCGCTGAGACTCGAATCGGCCCCGAGCTGGCCCGCAGCTGGCTGCTCGTCAACGCCAGCCAGCCGGACCGGTTCGCCCCCGCCACCGACAGCGCCGCTGACGTGGTGCTGCTCGACATCGAGGACGCGGTCGCGCCGAAGCACAAGCTCACCGCCCGCCAGAACGCGTTGGACTTCTTCGACGCCGGTGGCCAGGCATGGGTGCGGGTGAACGGGTTCGGCACCGAGTGGTGGGAGACCGACCTGCGGGAGCTCGCCCGCCGCGAAGGAGTGCGCGGGATCATGCTGGCGATGGTCGATTCTCCCGAGCACGTCATCCGCACGGCCGGACTGTTCGGGGGCCGGCCGATCGTCGCCCTGGTCGAGACCGCCCGCGGTGTCCAGCACCTGCCCGAGATCGCCGCGACGCGCGGCACCTTCCGGATCGCGTTCGGTCTCGGCGATTTCCGCCGCGACACGGGATTCGGCGACGACCCGCTGGCGCTGGCGTACGCCAGGTCGCAGTTCACCATCGCCGCCCGCGCGGCCGGGTTGCCCGGGGCGATCGACGGCCCCGCGGTGGGCGCCCTGGGCGTGAAGCTGGCCGATTCGGCGGCGATCACCAACCAGTTCGGGATGACCGGAAAGATCTGCCTGATGCCCGAGCAGTGCGCGACGGTGAACGAGATCCTGTCCCCCTCGCTGGAGGACATGAGCTGGGCGCTGGACTTCCTCACCGAGTTCGACGCCGACGGCGGCGAGATCCGCAACGGATCCGACCTGCCCCGGCTGGCCCGTGCCCGGAAGGTGCTCGATCTCGCCCAGGCGTACGGGTTGAAGCCGCCCGCGGGCTATGACGTGCACTTCCCCGCTCCCACCGACACCTACCACTGCTGAGCTGGCTTCGACGGGCTCAGCCACCATCCCCTGAGCCTGCCGAACCGAACCGGTCCATCATGCGTACAACCGCTGGCCCTCGTCGCCGGATCGCTCTAGCGTGGACAGAACGGCTGCAACCGGGACGAGGGGTCGATGACGACGACGAACAGGAACGACGGGGCCAGGGTGGGCGCCGCCGTGGAACTGGCTGGGTGCACGCGCAGTTTCACCACTCCGGACGGGGGGACCTACCACGCGGTCCGCGACATCAGCCTGCAGGTGCCGGCGGGACGGTTCGTGTCGATCGTGGGCCCGACCGGGTCGGGCAAGTCGACCATCCTGAACATGGCAGCCGGTCTGCTCGCCCCCTCCAGCGGGACGGTGCACTCCTTCGGCACCCCGGTCGACGGGGTGAACCGGCGGGCGGCGTACATGTTCCAGCAGGACGCACTGCTGCCCTGGAAGACCGTTCTGGACAACGTGGCGCTGGGACTGACCATGGCCGGCACGCCCCGCGCCGAGGCCAACGAGCGGGCGCGGGAGTGGCTCACCCGGGTCGGGCTGGCCGGGTTCGACAACCGCTACCCGCACCAGCTCTCCGGCGGCATGCGCAAGCGCACCGCGGTCGCCCAGGCGTGGATCGTCGATCCCGACATCCTGCTGATGGACGAGCCGTTCTCCGCGCTGGACGTGCAGACCCGCCAGATCATGGAGAACGAGCTGCTCCAGCTGTGGTCGAATTCCGGCAAGGCGGTGGTGTTCATCACCCACGACCTGGACGAGGCGATCGCGCTGTCCGATGAGGTGGTGATCCTCGGCGCCGGACCCGGATCGTCCATCGTGGCGAGCTATCCGATCGACCTGCCGCGCCCGCGCGACCTGCTGGACATCCGCGACGATCCCCGATTCGTGGAGATCCATCGAGAGATCTGGTCCCGGCTCAAGCTCGAGGTGGAGAAGACCTACGCAACCCAGTCCGGGGGTGCCCGATGAGTGACGACACCAGAACCGACGGAACCGCCTCCGCGACGACAGCAGCGGAACGCCCCGCGACCGCGACCAGTCGCACGCCGCGCCGGCGTCGGGAGACACCGCAGCCGGTGATGCGGGTGCTCCAGGTGCTGCTCGCCGCCGTGGTGCTGGTCCTGTGGGAGCTGGCCGGGCGGGGCGGACTGGTCGACGAGTTCTTCTTCCCGCTGCCCAGCGACATCTTCGCCACCATGTGGACGTGGATCAGCTCCGGCTACATCTTCCCGCACCTGTGGGTGACCGTGCAGGAATCCCTGCTGGCGTTCATCATCGGCGTGGCACTCGGTCTGCTGCTCGGATTCCTGCTGGCCCGGGTGCGCTTCCTGGAGCGGTTGCTGGACCCATTCCTGCAGATGTTCAACGCCCTGCCGCGCGTGGTGCTCGCCCCGATCTTCCTGCTCTGGTTCGGGCTCGGCATCTGGTCCAAGGTGGCCTTCGGCGTCACCCTGGTGTTCTTCATCGTCTTCTTCAACACCCTCGAGGGGGTGCGCAGCGTGGACCGGGTGCTGATCGACAACGCCCGCATGCTGGGCGCCAAGGAGAGCCACCTGCTGCGGCACGTGTTCATCCCCTCCGCGCTGACCTGGATCTTCTCCTCGCTGCACATCAGCGTCGGTTTCGCGATCACCGGTGCGGTGGTCGGCGAATACCTGGGCGCGTCCGCCGGGGTCGGGTACGCCATCGCCCAGGCTCAGGGCGTGTTCGACACCAAGGGCGTGTTCGCCGGCATGTTCATCCTGATGATCGTGGTGCTCCTGGTGGATGTCGTGGTCAACCGGATCGAGCGCTACCTGCTGCGATGGCGACCGCAGAACCAGTCCTGAACATACCCGAGCTTTCAACGGAGAAAGGAACTCCCGTGTCACGCAAGCGAATCGTCCCCGCCGCCGCGATGGCGGCACTCGTCATCACCCTGTCCTCCTGCGGTGCCCCCGCGTCGGCCCCGCCGGGACAGGGCGGGAACGCCAACAGTGGCGGCGGATCCGGGGACAAGATCGTCATCGGGGTGGGCGGACAGACTCTGCTGACCTACCTGCCGACCACCCTGGCCGCGCAGCTCGGCTACTACCAGGAGCAGGGCCTGCAGGTGGAACTGCAGGACCTGCAGGGCGGCTCCAAGGCGCTCACCGCGATGATCGGCGGTTCCACCCAGGTCACCAGCGGCTACTACGAGCACACCATCCAGATGCAGGCCAAGAACCAGGAGATCAAGGCCTTCGTGGACATGGGCGAATCCTCCGGGGTCGCGCTGGTGGTCGCCCCCAAGAACAAGGACACCATCAAGTCGGTCGCCGACCTGAAGGGCAAGAACGTGGGCGTCACCGCCCCCGGTTCGTCCACCGACATGTACGTGAAGTATCTGACCAACAAGAACGGGATGGGCAAGGACGCCGCCTCGGTCTCGGCGATCGGGGCCGGAAGTTCGGCGGTCGCGGCCGTGCAGAACAACCAGGTCGACGCCGCCGTCATGCTCGAGCCGGACATCACCGTGCTGAACAAGCGCATGGGTGCCCCACTACCGATGCTCGGCGACCTGCGCACCCGCGAACAGGTGAAGGCGCTCTACGGTTCCGACACGTGGCCCTCGTCGTGCCTGTATGCCAAGACCGAGTGGCTGGAGAAGAACCCGGACAAGGCGAAGAAGCTGGCCACCGCCATCGCCAAGACCCTGCAGTGGGTGCAGAACCACTCCGCCGAGGAGATCGCCGCCAAGATGCCGGAGGCGTACGCCGGCGGCGACCGCGCCCAATATGCGCAGGTGATCGACAGCCTCAAGCACACGCTGAGCAAGGACGGGAAGTTCAGCGACAGCGGCGTGAACGCGGTGCTGGACACCCAGCGGATCGCCAACCCCGAGGTGGGCGAGAAGAAGATCGACCTGTCGAAGACCTACACCAACGAATACCTGGGCTGATCCGGATCACTGGAAGGGGGTGGGATCCCCGGCGCCGACCCGGTCCACGCTGACCTCGTCGTTGACGAAGTTGACCACGGTGGTGGGGTCGGTGCCGACGTCTCCGGAGTCCAGGACGGCGTCCACCTGGTGGTCGAGCTCCTCGTTGATCTGCCAGCCCTCGGTCATCGGCTCACTGTGTCCGGGCAGGATCAGCGTCGACGACATCAGCGGTTCGCCGAGCGCGTCCAGCAGGGCGAGGGTGGTGCGGTGGTCGGGGATCCGCACGCCCACGGTCTTCTTCTTCGGGTGCAGCATCAACCGGGGCACCTCCTTGGTGGCCGGGAGAATGAACGTGTACTGCCCCGGGGTGGAGGCCTTCACCGCGCGGAACACGTCGTTGTCCATCTGCACGAACTGCCCGAGCTGCGCGAAATCCTTGCAGACAAGGGTGAAGTGGTGCTTGTCGTCCAGCTGCCGGATCCGGCGGATCCGCTCCAACCCGTCCTTGTTGCCGAGCTTGCAGCCGAGCGCGAAACCCGAGTCGGTCGGATAGGCCACCAGTCCCCCGTTGTTCAATATCTCGACCACCTGGTTGAGCGAACGTGGCTGGGGGTTCTCGGGATGAACATCGAAGTACCGTGCCATGTCCGGAGTCTAGACACCCTGCTCGGGCGGACAACAGGCCCCTCCGATCGGACCAGGCAGTAGCATCGCCCCGGTGACCATCTTTGATCTCCCGCTCGAACAGTTGCGCCAGCGCACCAGCCTCAAGTGGCGCACCTATCCCGATGACGTGCTCCCCTTGTGGGTCGCCGAGATGGACTGTCGCCCCGCACCCGAGGTCACCGAGACCCTGTCCCGCGCCATCCACGCCGGCGACACCGGCTATCCGGTCGGCACCGGTTACGAGCAGGCGTACGCCGCCTATGCCGCCGACGTCTGGGGCTGGGAGTTCGACCCGCGTCGGCAGGCGATCATCGTGCCGGACGTGATGCAGGGGATCATCGCCGTGCTCGACCTGCTCGGCGAACGGGGGGCACCGGTGGTGGTCAACCCCCCTGTCTATCCCCAGTTCTACAAATACCTCGGTTGGGCCGGCCGCGAGGTCGTGGAGGCCCCGCTGACCGCCGAGGGCCGAATCGACCTGGCCACCCTGGAGGCGGCGTTCACCCGCACCGACGGGCCGCAGCCGGAGGCGTACCTGCTCTGCAACCCGCACAACCCGCACGGCACCGTGCCCACCCGCGAAGAGCTGGCGGCCGTCGCCGAGTTGGCGAACCGGCACGGCGTACGCCTGGTCTCCGACGAGATCCACGCGCCGCTGGTCGCCACGACCACCCGACACGTCCCGCTGCTGTCGGTACCCGGCACCGAGGAGGCGGTGATCGTCAGTTCGGCCTCGAAGTCGTGGAACCTGGCCGGGCTCAAGGCGGGCCTGGCCATCGGTGGCAGCGCGGTCGCCGAACGGTTGCTGGGCATGCCCGACCAGGTGACCCACTCGGCCAGCCACCTCGGCGTCCTCGCCCACGTGGCCGCCCTCACCGAGGCCCGCGGCTGGCTCACCGAGCTGATGGGTGAGGTGCAGGCCAACAAGCAGCTGCTGTCCGACCTGCTCGCCGATCAGCTGCCCGAGGTCGGCTTCCGGGTGGAACCCGCAACCTACCTGGCCTGGCTGGACTGCCGCGCACTCGGGCTGGCCGACCCCTACCGCTCCTTCCTGCAGGCCGGGGTCGCGTTGAACAACGGCGTCGACTTCGGCACCGGCGGCGTCGGGCACGTCCGAATGAACCTGGCCACCTCACCGGAGATCATCACCGAGGCGGTCCGGCGGATGGCTGCCGTCCGCGGCTGAGGCGTCAGTCCGCGCGGACCAGCTCCGCGCGGGCCGTCGCTGACCCGCGCACCTCACCGATCCCCAACAGGGCAAGGAAAATCGTCGGCGCGCGCTGACTCGTCCGTACCCGGACCGCGGTGCCCTCCAGCTCCGCCGTCCCGCTGACCGGCCCGGACGCGGCCAGGTAGCGGTTGGCCGCCGACAGTGCCGCGCCGGGATCGGTACGCCCGGCGACCCGGGCTGGTGCGGCCGCGTCGGTGGCGGCCCGCGCGGCCCCCGCGGCCACGGCCTCGGCGCGACGGGTCGCCGTGACCTGCTGCCCGCCGTCGACGACGAGCCCGGCCAGCACCAGCAGCGCGAGCACCCAGAAGAGCACCAGCACCGAGGTGGACATCCCGCGTTCGTCGCGCATCACCCCAGCATGGCCCACGCCCCGCCCGCAGCGACAGGGCTTGGGGCGATCCATCCACAGGCCCCGGGCTGTTCCCGGCCCGGAGCACCCCTAGGCTGGAGGGGTACGTCGCTATTCGGAAGGTTTGCATCGCATGGTCCAGAAGGTCGCCCTGCTCACTGCGGGCGGTTTCGCCCCCTGTCTGTCCGCCGCGATCGCCGGTCTGATCGAGCGCTACACCGAGCTCTCACCCCAGACCGAGATCATCGCCTACGCCCACGGCTATCAGGGGTTGCTGCGCGGTGAGCACTTCACGATCACCGACGAGGTACGCCGCAGCGCCGGCCTGCTGCGCGAGTTCGGCGGCTCCCCCATCGGCAACTCGCGGGTGAAGCTGACCAACGTCGACGACCTGGTCAAGCGCGGGTTGGTGCACCCGGGTGAGGACCCGCTGAAGGTTGCCGCCGATCGGCTCACCGCCGACGGGGTGGAGGTGCTGCACACCATCGGCGGGGACGACACCAACACCACCGCGGCCGACCTGGCCGCCTATCTGGCCGAGCACGACCATGGGCTGACCGTGGTCGGGCTGCCCAAGACGATCGACAACGACGTGGTGCCGATCCGGCAGTCGCTGGGTGCGTGGACCGCGGCCGAGATGGGTGCCCGGTTCGCCCAGAACATCGTCGGTGAGCACAACTCCAACTCCCGGATGCTGATCGTGCACGAGGTGATGGGCCGCAACTGCGGTTGGCTGACCGCGGCCACCGCCCGGGCGTACCGCAACTGGCTGGACACCCGCGAATGGCTGCCGGAGATCGGTCTCTCCCGCGAGGCGTGGGAGGTGCACGGGGTCTATCTGCCCGAGGGCCACATCGACCTGGACGCCGAGGCCGAGCGGCTGCGCGCGGTGATGGACCGGGTCGGCAACGTCACCATCTTCCTCTCCGAGGGAGCCGGCGTGGACTCGATCGTCGCCGAACTGGAGGCCTCCGGCCAGGAGGTCCCCCGCGACCCGTTCGGCCACGTGAAGTTGGACAAGATCAACCCCGGCGCCTATTTCGGCAAGGAGTTCGCCGCCCGGCTCGGGGCCGAGAAGGTGATGGTCCAGAAGTCGGGCTACTACTCCCGCTCGGCGGCCGCCAACGCCGACGACCTGGCGCTGATCCAGCGGTGCACCGACCTGGCCGTCGACTGTGCGCTGCGCGGCGAGGCCGGGGTGATCGGTGAGGACACCGAGCGCGGGGATGAGCTGCGGGCGATCGAGTTCGACCGGATCAGGGGCGGGAAGCCGTTCGATCTCGGCACCGATTGGTATGTGGAGATGCTCGATAAGCTCGGCCAGCAACACCCGGGGAAGGCCCCGAGTCGCCCCGACGAGGACGTCGACTGAGCTGAGACTGTCCGGGAACGTACCCAGGCCCTGCGGGGAACCTGGGGTCAGCGGCCCCGCCTGTCGATACGCCGCTGCTTCTCCGCGTCGAGCCGGGCCTGGATGGCCTCCTCCTTCGCCTCCTCCTCGGCGTCCGGGTCGGGTTCCAGCCCGGGCACGACGTCCTTCACCTTGTTGATCGTCTCGGCCCGCTGCATCTTGGCATCAGCCTTGTCGATCTCCTGCTGGCGCCGGTCTTCCTCGGCGTGCGACCAGTGGTCCTCGGCGGTGTTCACATCCTCGGCGCGGAGCAGCGGTTCGTCGGGGTCGTTCCATTTGCGGGCGACCGCCGGTTGGTTGGCGGTGGCGATCCAGGCCGCGACGAACAGGATCAGCCGGGCGAACAGGTTGAAGAACAGCATGATCACGATGACCGGTCCAAAGAGCGCGGCGGCCGGGTTCTTCAGGAACGAACCGGTCAGAATTCCGGCCAGATACTGCAACAGCACCAGGGCGACCGACCCGATCAGCGCGCCGATCATCACCTGCTTCTTCACCAGCCGCTCCTGCGGCAGCACCGTGTACAGGAACAGGAAGAGCAGCCAGCCGGCGAGGATCGAGACCACGATCGACAGCAACCGGGTGATCAGCGTGATCCCGGGGACCTGATCGAGCCCCACGGCGGAGACCAGGGTGTCGGTGAGGCTGGTGGCGGCCGAGGCGATGCCGAAGGTGACCAGCACCGCGATCAGCAGCAGCACGAGGATTCCCATGTTCTTCAGGGTTTCCACGACGATGTTGCTCTTCTCCTCCTCGGTCTCGAAGTCGGGCCGGGTCTGTGCCCGCACTGCCGACTTGAGGTTGCCGACCCAGCCACCGCCGGCATACATCGCGGAGAGGATGCCGACGATGCCGATCGCCGGCCAGTTCTTCAGCGCGTTCTCGATCACCGCGAGCAGCTTGTCCTTGGTGTCACCCGGGGCTCCCTGCAACTGACCGGCGATCGAGTCCTTAAGCGTGTCCAGCATGTCCGGGCGCAACGTGGTCAGCGTCATCCCGGCCATGGCGAAGGCGAACATCAGGATCGGGACCATCGCCAGCACCGAGAAATAGGTGATCGCTCCGCCGAACTGGTTGCCCAGCCGGTTGCCGAACCGCTTGCTCGCCCGGAGCACGTGCATCACTTCCGGGTGCTTCATGAACTTCTTCATCGACCCCTCCTGCCATTGTCCCTGATCAGCCGTACCCCTCAAGGAGTACCCGGTGAATCTACCGGCTGCACCGGCGTGCGAGCGCACCCGGCAGGACAACCTCAGAGACTTCTCCCCGGCGTCGAACAGCACCTGCCCCGACCAGTGATCAACCACGGATCACCGGACCCAGTTCGGGAAGCACCAGCGGCGTACCGCTGACCGGGTCCGGGACCACGCGTGCCGCAAGGCCGAAGACGGCCTGGACCAGGTCGGCGTCGACGATCTGCGCAGGTGCCCCCTCGGCCACGATCCTGCCTGCGCGCATCGCAATCACATGATCGGCGTACCGGAAGGCCTGGTTGAGGTCGTGCAGGACGGCGACGATTGTACGCCCATTAGCGCGGTTGAGCGTGCGGAACAGTTCCAACAGCTCGATCTGGTGCGAGATGTCGAGAAAGGTGGTCGGCTCGTCGAGCAGCAGCAGGTCGGTGTCCTGGGCCAGGGTCATCGCGACCCAGACCCGCTGCCGCCTGTGGTTGCCCAGGGCAGGGCACACCGGGTCAGCGACGACACCTGGTTCCTCGGGCTCGGCCCGACCGGCGCCAAGCTGATCCTGGCCGACCTGACCCGGCTGACCGGAGCGCCCTGATCGCTGACGCCGACCTGACGGTTGCGCCACGAGGGTGCGGGGTTTCGGCGAAATCAATCCTCGTAGGCGTCGAGCGGGGGGCAGGAGCAGACCAGGTTGCGGTCGCCGAAGGCGCCGTCGATCCGGGAGACCGCCGGCCAGTACTTGTCCTGACCAACGCCGGCGATCGGGCCGGCGTGGCGGCCGGCGGGGTATGCCGCCTCGGTCCGCGTGTAGGGGTGCGTCCACTCGTCGCCGGTGACCCGCAGCAGCGGGTGCGGGGCGTTCACCAGCGGGTTGTCCTCGGCCGGCCAGTGCCCGGAGGCGACCTGGTCGGCCTCCTTGCGGATGGCGATCATCGCCTCGCAGAACCGGTCCAGCTCATAGAGGCTCTCCGACTCGGTCGGCTCCACCATCAGCGTGCCGGCTACCGGGAAGCTCATCGTCGGGGCGTGGAAGCCGTAGTCGATCAGCCGCTTGGCGACGTCGTCGACGGTGATCCCGGTCTGCTTGGTCAGCGGGCGCAGGTCGAGGATGCACTCGTGCGCGACCAGGCCGTTCTCACCCGCGTACAACACCGGATAGTGCTCCCCCAGCCGCTTGGCGATGTAGTTGGCGCCGAGCACGGCATACTGGGTCGCCAGCCGCAGCCCGGAGGCACCCATCATCGCGATGTACGCCCAGGAGATCGGCAGGATGCCGGCCGAGCCGAACGGGCTGGCCGAGATCGGACCGACGCCGGTCTCCGGGCCGGCCTCGGACAGCAGCGGGTGGCTGGGCAGGTAGGGCGCCAGATGTTCGGCGACCGCGACCGGTCCGACGCCGGGCCCGCCGCCGCCGTGCGGGATGCAGAAGGTCTTGTGCAGGTTGAGGTGCGACACGTCGCCGCCGAAGGCGCCGGGCTGGGCCACCCCGCACAGGGCATTCAGGTTGGCCCCGTCGATGTAGACCTGTCCTCCGGCCTCGTGCACCAGCTCGCACAGCTCGGTCACCGCCGGCTCGTAGACGCCGTGGGTCGACGGGTAGGTGATCATGATCGCGGCCAGTTCGTCGCGGTGCTCCTCGATCCTGGTGCGCAGGTCGGCCAGGTCGACCGAGCCGTCGTCGGCCGACTTCACCACGACCACCTTCATCCCCGCCATCGCCGCCGAGGCCGCGTTGGTGCCGTGCGCCGAGGAGGGGATCAGGCAGACCACGCGCTGGTCGTCGCCGTTGGCGCGGTGGTAGGCGCGGATCGCCAGCAGACCGGCGAACTCGCCCTGGGAGCCGGCGTTCGGCTGGATCGACACCCGGGCGTACCCGGTGATCGCGGCGAGCCACTGCTGCAGGGAGGTGATCAGTTCCAGATAGCCGCCGGCGTCCTCCACGGGCGCGAACGGGTGCAGGTTGGCGAAGCCGTCATAGGAGATCGGTTCCAGCTCGGCGGTCGCATTCAGCTTCATCGTGCACGAGCCGAGCGGGATCATCCCGCGGTCGAGGGCGAAGTCGCGGTCGGAAAGCGTGCGCAGATAGCGCAGCAGCTCGGTCTCGGAGCGGTAGGTGTTGAACACCGGGTGGGTGAGGAAGTCCTGCTCACGCTCGCGGCCGGCCAGATCACCGCGCTCATCGGCCCCCAGCTCACCGCTGTCGAGGGAGGCGCCGAACGCTTCGCACACGGCGGCCAGGTCGTCCTCGGTGGCGTCCTCGCCGACCGACACGCCGACCGTGTCGTCGTCCACCAGCCGCAGGTGCACGCCCAGCTCGCGCGCCTGAGCGGCCACCTCGGCGGCGCGGCCGGGCGCCCGCAGCTGCACGGTGTCGAAGAAGGAGTCGTGCACCAATTCGGCCCCGGCTCCGGTGGCCGCGGCGGCGATCCGGCGGGCGTTGCGGGCGACCCGCTCGGCGATCGCGGTGAGCCCGTCCGGGCCGTGATAGCAGGCGTACATCCCGGCGACGACCGCGAGCAGCACCTGGGCGGTGCAGATGTTGGAGGTCGCCTTCTCCCGGCGGATGTGCTGCTCGCGGGTCTGCAGCGCGAGTCGGAAGGCCGGCGTACCGTCGGCGTCCCTGGACACCCCCACCAGGCGCCCGGGCAGCGAACGCTGCAGCCCGTCGCGGACGGCGATGAAGCCGGCGTGCGGGCCGCCATAGAACAGGGGTACGCCGAAGCGCTGCGAGTTGCCGACGGCGACGTCGGCCCCCCAACTGGCCGGCGACTCGGTGATCGTCAACGCCAGCAGGTCGACCGCGGCGATCACCAGGGCGTTGTTCTCGTGCGCCTTGTCGGCGATGGCCATCAGCTCGCCCAGCGACGCCAGCCGGCCGGAGGCGCCCGGGGTCTGCACGACCACGGCGAACGCCTCGTGGGTCTGCAGAGCGGTGACCAGGTCACCCTCGGCGACGACCACCTCGAACCCCATCGCCTGGGCCCGGGTGCGGACCACGGCGATGGTCTGCGGCAGCGTGTCGGCGTCCAGCAGCACCACCTGACCCTTCCGGGTGGCGCGGCGGGCCAGCATCACTGCCTCGGCGACCGCGGTGCCCTCGTCGAGCAGCGAGGCGCCGGCGGTGGGCAGCCCGGTCAGGTCGCTGATCACGGTCTGGAAGTTGAGCAGGGCCTCCAGCCGGCCCTGGGAGATCTCCGGCTGATAGGGGGTGTACGCCGTGTACCAGGCCGGGTCCTCCAGCACGTTGCGGCGTATCACGGCCGGGGTGAGCGTGCCGTGATACCCGAGCCCGATCATCGCGGTGAGCGGGTTGTTCAGCGCGGCAAGTCCGGCGAGCGCGTCGAGGGCCGTCTGCTCGCTGACCGGGTCCGGCAGCTCGGGCAGCGCGTCGGCCAGGATCGAGGCCGGGGCGGCCCGCTGGATCAGCTCATCGAGGGAGGAGAGGCCGAGGACCTCGAGCATCCGTTGGGTTTCCGCGGGATCCGGTCCGAGGTGACGAAGGGCGAATCCGGCCGGCTGCTGCTCGGGAATCACGGGCACTCCTCACAGGCGTCCGGCCACCCGACCCTCGGGGGCTGCGTCCTGCCTGAGCAACCCTAGTGGAGAGTGCCCATTATCTGGACGACAGGGCCAGCTGAGGCGAGGCCACGGGTGCCGTTGACGACATCTCCACCCGGCCCCTGGATTCTGAGCCCCGAGAGAGGGAGACCCCATGCGACGACGCACCTTCCTCGCCTGGCCGGGGGGCCGCGGCGCTGTCCGGCTGCGCCGCGGAAGACGCCGGGGAACTGCGGTTCGAGGGCTGGGACTTCGAGCCCCAGCTGGTCGAGCAGAACCTGCCCCGGTTCGCCCAGCGCAACCCCGGGATCCGGGTGCGATACACGCGGGCGTACGCCTCAGCCGACCTCACGGGCGCGGCGGCGGCGGGAGAGCTCGTCGTCCGACGGCGCGGCGGTGGCCTGGGACTGCTCGCCGGGGAGCTCGAGCAGGCTGCCCTCGAGGTCCTTCCAGACCGAGCCGAGGGCGATGCCGAACATGCCCTGGCCGCCGCGCAGCAGGTCGATCACCTCGTGATCGCTGGTGCACTCGAACACCGAAACGCCATCGCTCATCAGGGTGACCTCGGTCAGGTCGTTGACGCCGCGGGCGCGCAGGTGCTCGATCGCCCGGCGGATCTGCTGCAGCGAGATGCCGGCGTCGATCAGCCGCTTGATCACCTTGAGGATCAGGATGTCGCGGAAGGAATAGAGGCGCGGGTTGCCCGAGCCGACGGCCTCGCGGATGGTCGGGGTGACCAACCCGGTACGCGCCCAGTAGTCCAGCTGGCGATAGGTGATGCCCGCCGCGTTGCAGGCGACCGGACCGCGGAACCCGACGTCCTCGGGCACCGGCGAGAAGTCACCGTCGAAGAGGAGCTCCTGGCCGATCTCCGGCTGGTTCTCCTGCTGGACCTCGCGGCTGCTGTCCACTGTTCCTCGCTTCGGGGGAAGTCGCCCATTGCTGGGCGGCGCATCGTCCCGGTCAAACTCCATCGGGAGTATTACCCGGGTGGGATTAACCAGCACGCTAGGCCCCTCGTCCGGGGACGGTCAACGACACGCCGAGGGTGTCGCGGGCCGGTGTCAAACCGTTGCCTGCTCGAGATCAAGCCGGAAAACCGGGCCTGACTAGGAGGTTTCCGGAGGTTTGGGACCGCCCACGCGGCCGGGAACTGATCGACCGGTCAGGTCGAGTGCCACTTGAGGTTTCCGCCCCCGCTCCCTGAGCGAGCGCCAGCGAGTCGAAGGGTCAGTTCTCGGGTTCCTCGCCGCTGACGAAGTCGTCGGGGTTGACGTGGTCGAGGAACTCGCGGAACTTCTCCACCTCGTCCTCGGCCTCCTCCTCGGGGACCTCGATCCCGGCGGTGTCGAGCACGTCCTCGGCACACAGGATGTCGGCCCCGCAGCGGACGGCCAGGGCGATCGCGTCCGAGGGTCGCGAGGACACCTCCACCCCGTCGATGATCAGGTTCGCCCGGAAGATGCCGTCCTCGAGCTCGGTGATGTGCACCTCCGAGAGCCGGTGCCCGAGCGAGCCGAGCACGTCCAGCATCAGATCGTGGGTGAGCGGGCGGGGCGGCACCAGTCCCTCCTGCGCGCCGGCGATGGAGGATGCTTCGTTCGCCCCGATCCAGATCGGCAGATAGCGGTGCCCGCCGACTTCGCGCAGCAGCACCATCGGGATGTTTGACGGCATCTCCACCCGGACGCCCATGACATCGAGTTCCCGCATGTCGTCCACCCTACCCGGGCGTCAGCGGTCGGCTGCGATCCGCATCATCGCGGCGTGCACGTGGATCATCAGCTGGGTGACGTCCTTAGCGACGTTGCGTCCCCCGCCGGCCCGGCGCTGATAGGGCGCGACGGCCTGCTCGATGATTCCGAACTCGCGGTTGGCGAAGCTCTTGATCTGGCGCAGGTGCCTGGCGTCGATGCCATATTCGGCGAGCCGGCGCGCGGCGATCGCGATGGTGACCGCGTCCCGGTTGTAATAGGCGGTGCCGCGACGCGGGGCGACCAGCAGCTCCCGTTCGAGCTCGGCCAGTGCGGCTTCGGAGAGTCCGCTGGCCTCCAGGAGTTCACGCCGGGAGAGTCGCAGCGGGCGCGGTTGCTGACCCATCGGCGGTCGGATCGGGGTCTGCGTGGGGCCGGCACCGGGGGTGGGCGCCCCGTTGACCACCTCGGGACCGGCCGAGGGTCGCGGGGACTCGATCCGCGGGGGTGCCATCCCGCGGTCCATCATGTCCAGGTGTTCGCGGATCACCTTGAGCGGCAGGTAGTGGTTCTTCTGCACCGACAGGATGTAGCGCAGCCGCTCGACGTCGTTGTCGGCGTACCGGCGATAGCCCGAGGGGGCGCGCTCCGGTGAGACCAGGCCCTCGGTCTCCAAGAACCTGATCTTCGAGATGGAGATGTCGGGGAACTCGGTCTTGAGGATCGTCAGGACCTGCCCGATGCTGCGCATACTCGAGGCCATCAGTCCGATCCGCGCGCAGGCTTGGCGTGATAGACCATCCGGAACTTGCCGATCTGCACCTCATCGCCCGGCTTCAGCAGCACCTCGCCGTCGATCAGGGTCCGATTCACGTAGGTGCCGTTCAGGCTGCCCACATCGGCGACGGTGGTGCCCTGCCCGGTCCGGGTGAACCGGACGTGGTGCCGGGAGACGGTGATGTCGTCGAGAAACACGTCGGAGTCGGGATGTCGTCCCGCGGTGGCTTCGTCGGAGTCGAGCAGGAATCGTGCCCCGGCCGAGGGGCCGCGCTGCACGATCAGCAGGACGCTGCCCGGGGGCAGGGAGCCGACGGCGGCCTCCTCCTCCGCGGACATCTCCGGCCCGCCGTGCTGGGTCTCCTCGCCGATGACCGGGATGACCTTGGTCGAGTCACCGGTCGACTGCTGCTCCTGCTCGACCCGGATGTGCTCGGTGCGCACCTGCGGCTCCCCGCACTGGCTGCAGTAGTTGCTGCCCTCGGGGTTGTTGTGTCCACATTTGGTGCAGTAAGGCATCGAGTTGGCTCCCGTCTCGGGAGGGTGGAGCCCCTCCACCCTGGTTGAGCAAGTCTAGTCGGCGCGTGCCCGCGGCCGGGGTAGGGGGCGCGTCACTCCCCGACGTGTTCGGCGTACGCGTCCGCGTCCATCAGGTCGGCGTACGCCTCCTCGCCGGCCACCTCGACCTCGAACAGCCAGCCGTCGCCGTAGGGATCGGCGTTGATGGTCTCGGGCGCGTCGACGACGGCCTCGTTGATCCCGGTCACCACGCCGGCGACGGGAGCCATCAGGTCCGAGACGCTCTTGGTGGACTCGAGTTCGCCGACGGAGTCGCCCGCCGCCATCTCCTGACCGACATCGGGGAGCTGGACATAGACGATGTCGCCCAACTGTTCGGCGGCGAACTCGGAGATGCCGACCCGCAGCGTGAGGCCGTTGCCCGGGCGTACCCATTCGTGCTCACTGCTGTACTTCAGGTCCTCGGGATACTCAGCCATGTCGCTCCTTGGGGTTTCGGACGCTCACCCTACGGTCGAGGTCTAGCGTGCGGGCCGAGCGTACTGGTGCGGTTCCGCGCGGTGCAAGGATCTGACCTCGAGCCGGTCGACGGCTTGGATGGTGATCTGTCCGCCGATCTGGGCGGAGGTGATCTCCGAGACCAGCCCCCCGCGGAACCGGGCCGCCTCCTGCAGGGCGTGGGCCTCCCCGATCACCTCCAGCAGGATCGGGCTTCCGACGTCCTGGCCGTCGATCTTCAGCGCACCCGGCGAGCCGGTGATCGAGCTCGATCCGACGACCCGGATCCGGTCGTTGATCTCGATCACCTCCCCGCCGGCGTCGCGCATCTCTTCGATCGCGTCGAGCAGTACGCCGACACTCACCTTGTTCCTGGGGTCGGTGATGGTGATGCGTACGCCCGGGCCCTGGGCCGCCGCGGTGCCGGCGAGCACCTGCAGGGCATCGAGGCGGCGCTGCGCCTGCTCGCGGGCCACCCGCTGGGCGTCGGTACCGGTGGCCAGGTCGCGCTTGGTCTGTTCCAACTGGCTGACCTCGGATTCCAGCCGTCGGGACTCCTGGCTCAGGCCGTCGACCAGTTGGACCAGATCGGCCCGGCGGGCGGTGGAATAGGTGTCGTCGGCCGCGCGGGCGCGGATCTGCATCACCACCGCCATCGCCACCAGGCAGCAGACGAGGGCCACCAGGAACTGGCTGCGGCCGGGTTTGAGCAGCGCGTCCCGGAGCCGGTCCTGCTGCTCGCGCTCGGTTGGCTGCTCCGCTGGCCGGGCGGGCGCCTCCTCCGGTTCCTCAGGCACGGAACACCGCTCTCCGGATCGCGGCCGCGTTGGTGAAGATGCGGATCCCGAGGACCACGACGACGGCGGTGGACAGCTGGGAGCCCACCCCGATCTGATCACCCACCCACACGATCAGGGCGGCGATCAGCACGTTGGAGACGAAGGACACCACGAACACCCGGTCGGTGAAGTTGCCTTCGAGAAAGGCGCGCAGCCCACCGAACATGGCGTCCATCGCGGCCACGATCGCGATCGGCAGATAGGGCTGCAGGAACGCCGGCAGGGTCGGCTCGAGAAAGATCCCGAGCACGATCCCGACGAGGAGTCCGATGAAGGGGATCATGGCAGTCTCCTCGCCTCGCGGATACCGAAACCGGGGTCGCCGGCCAGCTGCAGTTCGCGCGCCTGGCTGACCTCGAAGCGCAACTGGTAGTTCTGCTGCAGCCCGGCCCACTGCCGGCCGCCCTGACTGTCGGCGAAGCGGGCGGGCAGGGAACGCTGGTCGCCGATCGCCTCGATCCGATAGGGACGGCCCAGCGAACGGTAGTCGACGGTGATGGCGTCCCCGGCCGAGCGGATGGCGGTGCGGGCGGTGAGGCGGTGCCCGTTGATCGCCACCGCCTCGGCACCGGCGGCCCACAGCCCGTTGGTCAGCTGCTGCAGGTCACGGTCGAGGACCCGGTTCAGTCGGTCCTCGCGGGCGACCGGCGCGTCGTCGACGATCACCACCACCCCCGGCACCTTCACCGGGGTGTCACCGGTGGCCGGAGCGAGCTCGTCCACCTGGGCCTGCACCTGATGCGCCTGATCGTCGCCGGAGAGCACTCCCCTGCGCAACGTGTCGTTCTCGGTGCGCAGCGCCTGCAGCTGTCCGCGCAACTCGTCCTGTCGCCGCTCGCCGGCGCGGATCTGGTCGATCAACCCCTGCCGCTCAGCGCTCGCCGCGGGCGCCGATCGGGTGGTCTGCACCGCCGCCAGACTGAACAGCACCCCGATCACGGCGGCGGCCACGGCGAAGGCGAGGCGCCGACCGGGCCGGCGGGTCCCGCGCTCGCCCGCGGACCGCTCACGCTCGGCGACGATGGCATAGTCCGGGTCGAGGGGTTGGCGCAGGATCTGGTTGAGCAGGTCCATGCTGGCGTCGGGACGCCGGGGCGTCGGCAGCAGGCGAGGACTCACCGGCCCACCCTAACTCTGCTGCAGATAGTGGGCGAGGAAGCGCGGTCCGACCGCGGACCAGTCATAGCGGGCGGCCGCGGCACGCAGCCGGTCGGCCGGCACGGGCGTCTCCAGGACGGCGCGGAGCCGCTCGGTCAGGGCGGCTGGGTCTCCCGCCGGAAAAGTCTCGGCCAGGCGTACGCCCTCGGCCATCAGCACCTCCAGAAAGCCGGGCAGCGCACTGGCCACGACCTGGGCGCCGGCGCCCATCGCCTCGACCAGCACCAGCCCGAAGCTCTCCCCGCCGGTGTTGGGCGCGACGAAAACGTCGGTACGCCGCAGCAGCGCCAGCTTGTCGGTCTCCGACAGTTTCCCGACCACCCGTACGCCCGGCTGTTCGGCCTCCCGCGGTGCGGTGCCGGGGCCGGCCAGGGTGAGCTCGACCGGGCCCAGCTGCTGGCGGATCAGCGGCAGCGCGGCCAGCAGCACCGACAGTCCCTTGCGCGGTTCGTCGAGGCGGCCGAGGAAGGTCAGCCGCGGTGGCTGCTGGGGTGTGGAGGCCGCCCGGGGCTCGGGCAGTGTGATCCCGTTCGGGATCAGCTCGGGCTGGATCCCCCAGTGCCGCGTCGCGGTGTCGGCAGCGGCTCGGGAGGGTGCGGTCGCTCCGGTGATCCGGCGTCGTAGTCGGCCGGCCGCCCGACCCGCCCCCTGCGCCAGCCGCGCCTGGCCGGTAGCGGGGGTGACCGCGGCGTGGAAGGTCGCGATCACCCGGGTGCCGCGCGGAGCCAACGCCAGCGCCCACAACGCGGCCGATGGGGTGAACGGCTCGTGCAGGTGCAGCACGTCGAACCGGCCACGCCGCAGCCACCGGCGGACCCGCAGTGCGGTCCGCGGACCGGCCGCAATCCGTGCCGTGGACCCGTTCCAGCGCACCGGGATCGTTCCCCCAAGGCTGGTCAGCCCCTCGGCCGGGACGTGACCGGGGGCCAGCAGCTCGACCCGCTCTCCCGCGGCTCGCAGCCAGCCTGCCAGCCCGAGCACCTGCTGCTGCACCCCGCCGGGGACGTCCAGCGAATAGGGGCAGACCAGCCCGATCCGAAGTGGCCGATCAGTCATCGGCGTCGCGCAACGACTGCATCATGTGCCAGTCCTCGGGATGCTCACGCAGCCGGGCGGTGAACCAGTTGGCCACGTCCTGGGTCATCGCGACCAGCCCGTCGCGGCCGGGCCGGTGTGGCACCGGGTCGGACAGGTCGATCACCATGCCACGCTCGGTGTAGTGGCAGACCCCTGCGATCAGGGCGGCCCCACTGGTGCGGGCCACCATGGCGGGTCCGGCGGGCATCCGGATCGCTCGGCCACCCAGCGTCACCGTCACCCCGGCGCCGTCGAACACCCGCTCGCTGAGCAGGCACACCAGCCGCCCGGTGCCGGCGGCGCGGACCAGCTGGCGCAGCGCCGTCGGGTCGTCGTGGGCGAGCACCTGCATCCCCAGGTGGCCGCGGATCCTCGTGTAGGCAGCGAACTCGGCCTCGCCGAGGTGTTCGGCGACGGTGGTCACCGGCATTCCGTTGAGGCACGCCCAGGCGCCGGCGAGGTCCCAGTTTCCGCTGTGTGGCAGCGCGATCACCGCGCCGTGCTCGGCAAACTCGGTGTGCAGCAGCTCTTCGCGGGGGATGTGTACGCGCTGGTTGATCTCGCCGGCGCTCCACCGGCCGAGGGCGAGCACCTCGACGTAATTCCGCACCCAGGAAGCGATCCCGGCCTGCAGCAGCTGTTCATCGGGTTCGCGGCCGAGCAGCTGGCGCAGGTTGTCCCGATAGGTGCGCAGGTGGGTTCCGTCGAGTCGGGTCATCACCCGTCCGGCGACCGCACCGCTGCGGCGTACCAGTCCGGGTGCCAGGTGCGGTGCCACTCGCTCGCCCGCGCGGAACAGTTGCCGGTTGGCCCAGTCGCGCAGCCCGGGCCACCAGGTCGGTGCGGTCACACCCGCACCCGGCGCCAGCGCGAGCCCAGTTCGCTGCCGCTGAGCTGGCGGCGTACCTCGGCGATCCGGCGCACGACCGTGACCAGTCCGCCGATCGCCAGCAGGGTCACCATGACCGGCAGTGCGAACGGTACGCCGAGCCCGGCGGCCAGCGCGCCCAGCAGGGCCAGCGCCACCCGGTCGGCGCGGGTGAGCGGTCCGGCGTCGGCGTGGCAGCCGACGGCCTCGGCGCGCGCCTTCACATAGCTGGTCGCCTGCGCCCACACCAGTGCCACCCCGGCCACGGCGGCCCAGACCAGCTGCCCGGACAGGGCCAGGTGCAGGGCGAGCCCACCGAGCACCGCCGCGTCGGCGAACCGGTCGAGGGTGGCGTCCAGGAAGCTGCCCCAGCGTGAGGGCCGGCCGAGCTCGCGGGCCATGTGCCCGTCGACCATGTCGGTGCAGGAGAGCAGGCCGACGATCAGCGCACCCTGCCACAGCCAACCCAGCGGAAAGCACACCAGGGCGGCGATCACGACTGACAGGGTGCCGAACCAGGTGACGGCGTCCGGGCCGATCCCGGCGCGCAGCAGCCCACGGGCCAGCGGTCGCATCACCACCGCCTGCATCCCGCGGAACCGTTCCAGCACAGCGATCACTCCCCCGCGTTCGCGTCCCAGGCGTCCACCAGCAGCCGGCGGGTGTCCTCGAGCAGCTGCGGCACGGCGCGGGTCTGCCCGACGATCGGCAGGAAGTTCATGTCACCGGTCCAGCGCGGCACCACGTGCTGGTGCAGGTGCGCGGCGATTCCCGCGCCGGCGACCTGCCCCTGGTTCATGCCCAGGTTGAACCCGGCCGGTCCGGAGACCGCGCGGATCACCCGCATCGCCTGACGGGTCAGCACGGCCACCTCGACCGCCTCGGCCGGGGTCAGGTCGGTGTAGTCGGCGACGTGCCGATAGGGGCACACCAGCAGATGGCCCGGCGAGTAGGGGTACAGGTTCATCACCACGTACGCCGCGCCGCTGCGGCGTACCACCAGTCCGTCCTCGTCGCCGCCCCCCGGGGCGCGGCAGAACGGGCACTCCGGTTCGGAGGCGTCCCGCGGCTTGTTCTCACCGCCGATGTAGACCATCCGGTGCGGGGTCCACAACCGCTCGAAGGAGTCCGGCACCCTCGCGAACCCCTCCGGACCCTCCGTTCCCTGAGCCGCCCCCTCCGTTCCCTGAGCCTGTCGAAGGGACTCTTCTTCCGTGCTCACAGGGATCCCGCTCAGACCTGGGCGCGGTCGGCGATGGCGGTGGTGATCTCGGCGATCGCTTCGGCGATCGGCACGCCGTTGTTCTGGCTGCCGTCGCGATAGCGGAAGGAGACCGCACCGGCGTCGCGGTCCTCACCACCCGCGATCAGGGTGAACGGCACCTTCTGCTTGCTGGCGGTACGGATCTTCTTCGGGAAGCGGTCGTCGGAGGTGTCCACCTCGACGCGTACGCCGGCAGCCCGCAGTTGCCTGGCCACGTCGTGCAGATAGTCGTCGAACTCTGCTGCCACAGGGATCGCGACGACCTGGACCGGCGACAACCAGACCGGGAATGCACCGGCGTAGTGCTCCACCAGCACGCCGATGAACCGTTCGATCGAGCCGAACTTGGCGGAGTGGATCATCACCGGGCACTGCTTGGTTCCGTCGGCGGCGGTGTACTCCAGCTCGAACCGCTTCGCCATGTTGAAGTCGTACTGGATGGTCGACATCTGCCAGGTACGTCCGATCGCATCCCGTGCCTGGACGGAGATCTTGGGCCCGTAGTAGGCCGCACCCCCGGGATCGGGCACCAGCTCCAGGCCCGTCTCCTCGGCGCTGGCGCGCAGCACCTCGGTGGCGGTCGCCCACTCCTCCTCGGAGCCGATGAACTTGTCCTTCTTGGAGTCGTCGCGGGTGGACAGCTCCAGATAGAAGTCGTTCATCCCGAAGTCGCGCAGCAGGCCGAGCACGAAGTTCAACAGGTGCTTGATCTCCGCCGGCGCCTGCTCGGGGGTGACGTAGGAGTGCGAGTCGTCCTGGGTGATCGAACGCACCCGGGTCAGGCCCTGCAGCACCCCGGACTTCTCGTTGCGATAGACGGTGCCGAACTCGAAGAACCGCAGCGGCAGCTCACGATAGGACCGGCCGCGGGAGCGGAAGATCTCGTTGTGCATCGGGCAGTTCATCGCCTTCAGCCGGTACTTCTGCCCGTCGTCGTCGATCGGCGGGAACATCCCGTCGGCGTAGTACGGCAGGTGCCCGGAGGTATAGAACAGATCCTCCTTGGCGATGTGCGGGGTGCCGACGTAGAGGAAGCCTTCCTCGATGTGGCGGCGGCGTACGTAGTCCTCCATCTCCCGCTTGATCACACCCCCCTTGGGGTGGAACACCGGCAGGCCGGGGCCGATGTTCTCGGGGAACGAATAGAGATCCAGTTCCACGCCCAGCTTGCGGTGGTCGCGCCGGGCCGCCTCCTCCAGCCGATGCTGGTAGGCCTGCAGGTCCTCCTTGGAGGCCCAGGCGGTGCCATAGAGGCGCTGCAGCTGTGGGTTCGCCTGGTCACCACGCCAGTACGCCGCAGCGGTGCGCATCAGCGCGAACGCGGCCTGGTTGATGTAGCCGGTGTGCGGCACGTGCGGGCCGCGGCAGAGATCTCCCCAGGCGGTCTCGCCGTCGCGGCGTACGTTGTCGTAGATGGTCAGCTCGCCGGCGCCGACCTCGACCGAGGAGCCGTCCTCGTCGGACGCGTTCCCCTTCAGCTGCACCAGTTCGAGCTTGAACGGCTCGTCGGCCAGCTCGGTCACCGCGTCGGCGTCGGACACCACCCGGCGGACGAACCGCTGGCGCTCCTTGATGATGCCGACCATCTTCTTCTGGATGCTCTTCAGGTGCTCGGGGGTGAGCGGCTCCTCGAGCAGGAAGTCGTAGTAGAACCCGTCGGTGATCGGCGGTCCGATGCCCAGCTTCGCCTCGGCGTACAGGTCCTGCACCGCCTGGGCTGCGACGTGGGCGCAGGAGTGCCGCAGGATCGCCAGCCCTTCGTCGCTGTTCACCAGCACCGGTTCGACCTCGTTGCCGGCGGTGAGCTCGTGGGCCAGGTCGCGGGTGGTTCCGTTCACCTTCATCGCGACGACGTTGCGGTCGTCGCCGAACAGGTCCAGCCCGGTCGTGCCAGTCTCCACCTGTCGCTGGTGCTCGGAGCCGACGAGGTCGATGGTGATGGACACGTTTCCCTTCCTGCCCCCACCCGGTGCGGGGCGCGGCGTCCATTCTGCCAGCCCGGTCGGGGGTGGGCGACCGCGTTCTGGGCTCAGCGACCCAGCGCGGCGAGGAACGCCTCGGTGTGCCGGACGATCTCCTCGCTGCGGGTCTCGTGCAGGTAGTGCGGGCCGGGCACGCGCTGCACCTGCTGCAGCGCGGGGTTGGAGATCGGCTCGGTGTGCCAGGCCACCCAGCGGTCCCAGTAGCCGCGGCCGTTCTCGGCGAGGATGGCCAGATAGGCCAGGTCACGCGGATAGGGCTGGCCGGCGTGCTGGCGTACGTTCGGTCCGACCAGCCTGGACTGGTTGTGCACGGTCGCATTCCCGTTGTTCCACACCAGCGCCTCGAGGGCGAGCTGGCGGTCGGCCGGGGTGTAGCCGTCGTCCTCCTGCTCGCCGACCAGCAGATCACCGGTGAACTCGGCCGGCTCGCGCCAGCGGTCGAGCCGGTTGCCACCGAACGCGGTGCGGATCGGCACCTTGATCGGGACGGGTGATCCGCGGAACGCGTTGTTGGGCGGGGTCGGGTCGATCCCGACGATGGCTGCCACCTCGTCGGGATGGGTGTGCGCCCAGTCGAGGGCATGGATCCCCCACAGCGAGTGCGGCATCAGCACATAGGGCGGGGGGAGGTCGAGTTGGGCCAGGGCGCGGCGGACGTCGGACACCTCGTTGGCGCTGGTCCGTTCGGTGCGGGCGGCATCGGAAAGTCCATAGCCGGGTGGTTCGAGGACGACCACCCGGGCGTGGCCGGCGAGCTGGCGGGCCAGCGGGGCGAAGTCGCTGATCGGCGACACCGTGCCGAGGCCGGGCAGCAGCACGATGGTGCGCTCCCCCTGGCCCTGGACGTGGGCGGCGATGCCTACACCGTCGACGCGGGTGGTGCGCAGTTCGGGGCCGAGTCGGTTGATGGCGTTGTGCTTCTCGTACGCCGTCAGCACGGCATTCGCGCCGAGCAGGAGAAGTGGCACAACCAGCAGGACCACCACAAATGTGACGAGCACACGCAGGACGCGGCCTCGGGTGCTGGAGTGGGTGGGCATCGGCTCCATTGTGGCAACCGCGACCCGGCCAGCGCTCATCTTGACCATCGCAGCCATGGCGGGCTGTTCGATCCCTCGGTGGTGTCTCCTCGACGCCCAGCACCGCTCCGCGACCTCCCAAGAGCGCGCCTGCCCCACCCCCACCGCGACCGGCGCGGCCCCCACTCCGGGGCAGGCCGGCATGCCCGCGGGCACCAAGCTCGTCGGACGCTTCACCAACCGGCTGGGACGGAACAACGCCTATGCCGTGATCCCGAAGGGTCTGTCCGATGCCTCAGGTGGGGGCGATCCTGTTGACCGCCGGGAAGATGTACCGCCTCTATCGCGGCACCGACATGTCCGGTGAGGGTCTGGCGAAGTGGCCGGCCTAGGCCGAGGCCCCGGCCCTGGTCAGCCACAGCTTCATCAGCACGAACCGGATGGCGCCACCGGCGGCGGTTCCCGCGATCAGCATCGGCACCTGGTAGGCGACACCGAGTCCGTCCACGGCGTTGGTGAGCACGGTGCTCAACCCCAGTCCGATCAGGGTGGTGCCGAAGGCGACCAGCGAGTCGACGGCGGCGCCGCCGGCCCGGCGTACGCCGTAGGTCACCCGCCGGTGCGCCAGGTTGGTCAGCACGGTCGAGACGCTGAACGCGGCGACGGTGGCGAGCGTGGTGCTGAGCACCAGCTGGGCGACGGCGAACAGGCCGACATAGAGCGCGGTGCCGGCGGTACCGACCGCCACGAACCGCAGGGCCGCCGTCAGGTCGGCCTGGTCGGCGAGGGTGCTGCGGAGGCTGGTGGCGATCGGCTGGCTGCTCATGCCCCAGACTCTGTTGCCCCCGGCAGTGGATGCAGTGTGTCCTTGCTGTGCGTTGCCTGTGAGGGTGCCGTACGGGTCAGCCAGAGTCGCATCAGCACGAACCGCAGCGTCCCGGCCGCCCCGGTGCCGGCGCCGATCAGCAGCACCTGCAGGCCAGGTGTCGCCGCGGCTCCGGCCACCAGCAGCTGGGTCAGGCCGAGCCCGAGCAGGCTGGTGCCAAAGAACACGATGGCGTCGGCGCCCCGGCCTTCGCGGCGGCGTACGCCGAAGGTTAACCGGCGGTGCACGGCGTTGGTGGCCAGCGTGGAGACCAGCCAGGACAGGCAGAGTGCCAGCGGGGTTGGAAGCCATCGGCTGGCGCCCTGGAAGAGCACGGCGTACGCCCCGGTGCCGCCCGTCCCGACCAGGACGAACCGGACCGCCTGCCCCGGGAGTCGCATGCCTTCAGCGTCGACGCGCTGACCGGCGCGACGGCCAACTCGACGTGAACGCCTCGTGACGGTCGGGTCAGGACCAGGTGATGCGGTCACCGAAGTCGGCGGGCGCGTAGGTCAGGGCGAGCCACATCAGGTCGGGGTTTCCGTGGCGTACGCCCATCCAGCCCTCGTGGCACTGGCCGAGCGCCAGCCGGGTCTCGGTGTATTCCGGCACCCAGCCGCGATCAAAGGGCAGGCTCGAGATGGACGCGCCGCGAGGCTGTCCACCACCTTCGCCGTCGCGGAAGGTCACCGACCACGGGTTGTTGCTGACCCGGGTCTTTCCGTCGCTACCGGCCCCAGGATGCGCGGCGCGATAGCAGACCCGCACCTTCCAGCCGATCGAGACGCCATCCTTGCCGTGCTCCTGGCGCAGGGCGGTCACATCGAAGTAGCGCAGCCGTGCGGTCTGTCCGTAGCGCAACGACTGTGTGCGGGGACCGGTGGGGCGATCGCCGCCGCTGTCATTGGGCGCTCTCGTCACGTCCACCGGTGTCTGCGGCGCGGCCACCGGCGTGGGTTCAGCAGCTGGAGGGGTCGAAGTCGGGCTCGGCGTGGGCACTGGACTCGTCGGCTGGCTCTGCGAGACGGATGTCGTCGGAGCAGGCTGCTGGGTCACCGGCCCCGGCCCCTGGCCAACCGGCACCACCAGCGCACATCCGCCCAGCAAGAAGACTCCACCCATGGAGAGCATTGCGATGCGCACGGGATCATCATCTCACTGCAACTGGCCCTGGACGCGAAAAACCGGCCCTGACAGAACGTCAAGGCCGGCCTACGTGAGTGGGCGGTACTGGACTCGAACCAGCGACCTCTTCGGTGTGAACGAAACGCGCTACCAACTGCGCCAACCGCCCGTGCGAGGAATGACTATAGCCGACGGTTCACGCCTTTGTCGCATTCTGACGGCGCGCGGCCCGGTCCGGCTCGTCGGTGAGCCCGGCCAGACCCCAGCGCACGGTGCCGGTGCCGATCCGACCGGACAGCGTGGCCAGTCCCACCCGGTCTGCCAGACCGAGCTCGCGGCGCGCCCAGTCCGGCAGCAACGCGACCCCGCCGTTGGCGAGCAGGGCATATCCGGGACGGGCAACGGCCGGCAGGGGCGGCTCGTGCAGCAGGAACGCGGCCGCGTCACAGGCGGCGTCGGTCACCTCGAGTTCCGGACGGTACTCATGCAGCACATCGAGCAGACCCGCCCAGCTGTCCGGCAGCTCGTCAGCCCCCAACCGCACAGCCAACGTGCCGGCCTGGCACACGTAGGTGTCCTTCTCGCTCTCGCTCAACGAACCTCGGCCATAGCGTTCGTGGGCCCGCAGGAAGGCGTACGCCTCGGCCACCGCGACCCAGCGCAGCAGGTGCGGATCGTCGGCCCGGTATGCCCGGCCCCGTTCGTCGCGACCGCGCACCCGGGCGTGCACCCGGCGTACGGTGTCGATCGACTGCTCGGCGGTTTCGATGGTGCCGAAGGTCGTGGCGGCGATGTAGTCGCTGGTGCGCTGCAGCCGGCCCCACGGATCCGAGCGGTAGCCGCTGTGGCCGGCGACCCCCGCCATGGCCAACGGGTGCAGGGATTGCAGCAGCAGGGCGGCGATGCCGCCGGGATACATGGATGCGTCGTCGTGCACCCGCCAGATCGGGTCGTTGGGGCCGAACCACCGCGGTCCGGGTGTCCCCCAGATATCCTGGGCCCGGGCGGCCGCCTCGGGTCCGGCGACGCGGGCGCGGAGGACCGCGCCGAGCCGGCGCTGCAGCAGGTTGGCCATGGCCCGAGCGTAGTCGCCCGGGCACAACGACCCGATGGAATCAGTGGGGGTCGATCTCGGCGGCCATCCGCTCGGCAAAGACCTCCTGCAGGCGCTGCGTCACCGGTCCGGGCGCCTCCCAGGTCGCCTCGTCCCAACGCGCCACCCCCTGCACGTCGCGCGAGGACGAGGTCAGGAACACCTCGTCGGCCCGCTGCGCCTCGGCCAGGGTGAAGTCGCGTTCCACCATGGTGAGACCGGCCTCGCTCCCCCACTGCAGGGCGAGCACGCGGGTGATGCCCGCCAGCGGTGCGGCGCTCAGCGGCGGGGTGACCACCTCGTTCCCGAACACGCAGAAGATGTTGCTTCCCGTGCCCTCACACAGATTCCCGGCGCTGTTGACGAAGATGCCCTCGGTCGCCTCGCGCTCTGCGGCGTACGCCAGGGCGCGCACGTTCTCGCCATAGGAGGTCGACTTCACTCCCGCCAGTGCCCCGTCCAGGTTGCGCGTCCACGGCGTGGTGACGATGGCGGTGGTCGGCGGCAACTGGTGCGCGACGCGCAGGGCCACGACCAGCGTCGTCGGCCCGTACGCCGCACCGGAGCCGAGCGGTCCGCGGCCACCGGTGTAGGTGATCCGGAACAGCCCCAGCGGGTGCTCGAACCCCTCCAGCACGGCGTCCATCCCCTCGCGCACCTGGGCCAGATCGGGTTCGGGCAGCCCCATCGACTTGGCCGAGCGCTGCAGCCGGGCCAGGTGCAGGGTGGGGGTGAACGCCTTCCCGTCGATCGCCTTGAACGCCTCGAACACGCCGTCACCGACGACGATGCCGTGGTCCACAGCCGACACCCGCGCCTCGCTCGGGTCGGCGTACAGCGTTCCATCAACCCAGACCCGCAGGTCCTCCGCATGCTCAGCCATGACCCCCAGTCTGCCACCGGGTGATCCCGCACTCCTAGGGTGCCGCAGGGGAACGTGGGACGTGATGGCGCGCCAGGGCGTCGGGGTGTGACCGGGGTCAGGACGCGGCGAGCGCCTTGGCCACGTGCTTCTCGAGGTCCTCCGGCTCGGCGGTCGGCGGGAAGCGGTCGATCACCTTGCCATCACGCCCGATCAGGAACTTGGTGAAGTTCCACTTGATCGCCTCGAGCAGCAGCCCACCCTTGCTGTCCTTCAGCCACTTCCACAGCGGGTGGGCGTCCTTGCCGTTGACGTCCACCTTGGCGAACATCGGGAAGCTGACCCCGTAGTTGCGCTGGCAGAACTCGGAGATGTCGTCGGCGCTGCCGGGCTCCTGACTGGCGAACTGGTTGCACGGGAAGCCGAGGATCACCAGCCCCTCGTCCTTGTGCGCCTGCCACAGCTTCTCGAGGCCTTCGTATTGCGGGGTGAAGCCGCACTTGCTGGCGGTGTTCACCACCAGGACGACCTTCCCGGCGTACGCCGACAGGTCCTGCTGCTCGCCGGAAAGGGTGTCCGCGCTGAAATCGCTGAGAGAGGTCATGGGCCCATCCTGCCCGAGCGGTGCTGAAGTCCTCTCTGAGGGCAGATCAACGGCCGGAGCTTCTAGTTTCCAGGGAGCCGAAAGCTTGGCTCGGCCACCTCGAGCCGCTCCATCCAAGCCGAGAACTGAGCTCCGACAAGAGCACGAGAATGGTGGGCGGTACCAGATTTGAACTGATGACCTCTTCCGTGTCAGGGAAGCGCAACCGGTCCATTCTCGTCTTTGGTCATGTACGAAATCCCTGTGACTAAGGGTTTCACTCAACCGTCGCACCTTTCCGGACCTCTACAACTGCACCCAAACTGCACCCAGCCCCAGGTGCCCGGCGACCGCCTGGAAGCCTTGCGCTGCCGCGCCATCAAACACGGCTTGCCGCATCACACGGCAGACGAGCTCGGCCCCGAAACGATCACGCATCTTGTCGACGAACGCGATCATCTCGACGAGGGGCGGCCGAGCCAGTCCGCCAAGCGGCGCCTACAGCACTTCCAGCATCCCGACCTGCAGTGCACCACGGTGATCCTGTCTGGGGGACGCGACCTCGGCTGGGGCGACATGGCGACGATGACGTGGGAGCAGTTCCGGGCGCACTCCAAGCGCCCCAGCACGGCGAGGCAGACAGCCGGTCCGGTCACCTACCCGGTCCATGGGCAGTCCCGTGAGTTCTCGGTGGCTGAACTCCACGCGCGGGGTGCTGATGTGATCCTCAACGACACCCTGCCGGACAAACTGGTGGTCCAACTGGCTGTCGAGGCAGGGATTGTCGATCCGTTGATCGTGCGCATCGAGGCGCGACGCACGGTCGAGGCCGCGCAGAAGCGTCTCCCTCAGGCTCGGACCTGTGAGCAGGCCATCGGTGTCCAGTTGCGGAGCAATGCCCAGCATCTGCTCGATGATGTGTCGGTCTGCGAACTCACATTGTTGCAGTACGCCTACCATGGACGTCTGCTGGATTCGCTCCCGCCCGACAGGGTTGATGCCCCGCTGTGGCAGCAGGCCCAGACCTACGTTCGCGCACACCAGCCGGATGCCAAAGCGCACCGCGCCCGCCACGAACTGGCGTCGTGGTGCGCGCAGGTCTCTTCCATGCCGTGGCGCACGATGGCCTTGCAGGCGGCCGACAAGAGCCCGCTGGGTCTGCTCCACAGCCGCAACCAACTGCTGCGCCCTGCCGCACACAAGTTGCACAGCGAGGTGCTGGTCGAGTACCTGAACGCTATCCACGCCCACCGGTCGGCCGCAGCCGAGGTCGAGATCGCCGCCTGAACGGCACGGCACACCGCACACATGGCGGGGAACGCCGCCCAGACATCCGCACCCCACCATTCCAGAACCGGATCGGGCCGCCACCCGCTGGCCGATCGCCGCACAGGAAGAGAAGACTGATGCTCTACGCACGGCGCACCCGCACCGAAAATGCCGAGTCGATCACCGTGGTGCTCGACAACGGCGACACCCTGGTTGCCGGACCCAGTCACCCCAACTTCGGCGCCATCGTCACCGCCACCGCCGATGCGCAGATCGGCGACGAACAGCTCCTCGACCTGTTCCAGGCGGGCGCCACCGCCACCCGTGAACTGCGCCGACTCTCCGAGCGGGTCAGTCTGCGCAATGGTGACACGATCCTTTTCGACGGCACCCCCATCGACAAGGTCATCACCCGTCACATCGTGAACATGTTCCAGGCCAGCGATCCGCACTGGAGTCATCTGGTGGCCTTCCTGGAGAATCTGGCACAGAACCCCGGCGAGAAGTCCCGGAGGCACCTGTACCACTTCATCGACGCACACGGCCTGACCATCACCCCCGCCGGCATGTTCGTTGCCTACAAGGGGGTGCAGGTGGATGGGACGTCGGTCCACTCCGGGCCGGGCACGGTGGACGGGGTGCAGATGTTCGGGCACCTGCCCAACCAGATCGGTTCGGTGTTGGAGATTGACCGGGCCTACGTGGACGACAACCGTCAGGTGGGCTGTTCCAGGGGCCTGCACGTCGCGGCACCTTCGCCTACGCCAACCGGTTCGGCAGCCGCCTGCTCACCGTCACCGTCAACCCCCGCGACGTGGTGTCGGTGCCGTCCGATGCCCACGACCAGAAGGTCCGGGTGTGCCGGTACCGGGTCCAGGAGATCGCCCCGCTGGCCGCGTACGCCACCCTTTCGATCAGCTTCGACGACGACACCAACGACGAGGACGAGTTCGAGGATGCCGAGGACGACGTGTACGGCGACTCCGGCAGCCTGGCCGCCGGTAGCTGGCGCACCTATCCCCGTTCGGGAAAATGATCACATGGCAGCCCCGGTGAACTACACGACCACGGTCGAGGTGCACAAGACAGTCGGCGAGGTGCAGGCACTGCTCGCCGACCACGGCGCCGATCGGGTTGGCATCGAATACCGCGACAGCCAGCCGGTCGGGGTCTCCTTCACGCTGCGGCTCCCCGCCGGCACTCGCGCGTTCATGCTGCCGGTTGATGTGGAGGCGATGCATCGTTTGCTGCAGAGCAAGGATTCCAGCGGCGAACTCAGGTCCGGCACGAAGGCGAACCGGGCCAGCCGTGAGCAGGCCGCCCGGGTCTCCTGGCGGGTTGTCAAAGACTGGCTGCCGGCCCAGCTCACCCTGGTCGACTCCACCATGGTCACCGTCGAGCAGGTCTTTCTGCCGTACCTGCAACTCGATGACGGCCGCACCCTGTTCGAGGTCTACTCCACCTCCGAACTCGCGCTCGAGCCTGGACCGGACGGGCCAGGGTGAACACCATGCTGCGCACCGCGGTACTGTCCGCCGATCTCCGCTACCGCTACCGGCTGGAACGAACCTGGGGCGAGCAGCGCCCGCCAGCACTGTTCGTGATGTTGAACCCATCCACGGCCGACGCCGCCGTGGATGATCCGACGATCCGGCGCTGTTGCGGTTTCGCAAAGGCCTGGGGTCACGGCGGCCTGGTGGTCGTCAACCTGTTCGCTTTCCGCGCCACCGATCCCCGCGATCTGTTCACCGCCGATGATCCGGTCGGCCCCGACAACGACCGCCATCTGATCGAGGCCGCGTCAGTAGCGGAGGTGGTGGTGGCCGCGTGGGGCGCCCAGGCGCCAGCGTGGCGGGTCGAACAGGTGCTGCCGCAGCTGGGTGAACGAGTGGTGGCCCTGGCGCTCACCAAGGCCGGCCACCCGCGGCATCCGCTGTACCTGCCAGCATCGTCCCAGCCTGCGCCCTGGCCAGCAGCGAAGACTCGATCCCGACCCTAGGCCGCCTCGCAGTCGGGGTGCGTACCCGCTGCGATCATGTTCTTTTCGGTGAGAAGCTGTCCGCAACCGGTGCACGCTGCACCCAGGGGTGGCGTGGTGCAGCCATCCACATGCCAGGGGTGCACTTCCCCGTCAGCATCGAGCACGGCCCGATGCTCGGCGCCGGCACCACGGCTGATCATCTCCACCGTGGCAGGTATTCCGGCGGTTTCGATGGCGAGCAGCTGCAGTTGTCGTGCGTTGGGGGCGCACGCCGACGCCCCGGTGGCGGTGTAGAGCCTGGAGATCGCCACATCCGGCATGAAGCGCCCGCCCGCAGTATTTGCCGGGTCGGATCGCCCCTTCCACCATCGCTGTCGGGCCTGTTCGATGGCCACGTGCTCGGGCACTTCAACATCGATCACGCGAAGCGCGATGTAGTCGTGTTCGGCCAGCTCGTTGGCGTACCGCTCGGGTAGAGGCGGCCACGACAGCGTGCCTTCCATCACGAAGTTCTCCCCCGCCTTCAAGCACTCGTCCCGCACCCGATCGGCTGCACGGGCAGAGAATGAGTGAACCCATCCCGCCACCTCGCCCGGCTTCACCGGCCGCCCATCGGGCAGCGTGAAACTGGCCAGCATGCCCAGGAGGTCCTCGTCGCTCAGTCTGCGCAACACCAGGGTCTTGATCTCGTCTGCATCGATCCGCCGGTATCCCTGGACCTCGGCGAGCGCGGTGGACTTGCCCGCGCCGGGCGGGCCGGCGGTGATGATGGCTGCGCGGCGGTCCAGTTCCCCGGCCTGGGTGGTGCTGCGGTACTGCGCTGCCAACGCCACGAGAAGTGGGCGGTGGTCCAGAAACGATTTAACAGCCTCCGGGACCGCGTTCAGGGCACCGCCGGTGGAGTGCAACCTGGTGAGTTCGGAGTGGACCTGGTCACGGAGCGCGAGGTTCATCCGGCCGTGGACGGCGGTTCGACAGCGGCGCAGATGCGTTCGAACTCGCTGGTGCTCAGATATCCCATGAGTGCCGCGGTCTCGATCTGGTCCCACGTGCCGGGAGTTGTGCCCTCAAACGGATAGGGCGCCACCGCACCGAACGTGTACGGGTATTTGGCCAGGTTGCGGACGAGCTCGTCGCGGTCGCTGCCCGTCACCGTTGCGCGCAGAATGATCTCTTCGGGCGTCTCAATGCTGGACTTGGTGGGGATTTTCAACATCCGGTGGACTGCCGGTTGGTTGGTGCCAAGTGCATCAGCGATTTCCCGCTGTGAGTGCCCATGCTCGTCGAGGCGGTGCGCCATCTTCCGTTCCAGGATCCGGCGCAGTCGGTCGGTGGCGCGAAGCATCGTGGCGGCCTGACGCACCTGAGCGATGCCGTCCTGCCTGCCGAGCCGGGCGAACGGCCCGGCCTGATCTCGCGAGGTCCTCTGTGACGGGCCGGTCGCGGCGCGTGGGGTCACACCCGCAGCCTTCTTGGCCACCTGCGCGACCGTCTTCTTGGTCGCATTGGCGCGAGCGCTCTTCCGGGCGGCTTTCTTTGTCGCGGTGCGCCTCCTGGTGGGCGCCTTCGTGGTGCCGTTGCCTCGGTTCTGCGGCATAGCTCCTCCCTCCTGTCCCTGATTCAGATTGTATCAGCGACAGGAGCCCCACGCCGGACCCACGCGACCCGCCTAGCCGCCAATGATGGAGCCGCGGCGGCCTTCGCGTACGCGCTCTTCGATCATCTTCTCCACCAGCTGGGGCGCCCTCCCTGATGCCACCTGGTCACGTCGCCCGTCCGGGGCGTGGACGCTGGTGTGGACCCCGGACCACCAGCCGCCTGGCCAGGTCGGCGACCGGGTCGCGGACCGGATGATGGTGGCCTCATGGCGGGAATGGTTTCCCGGCGACCGCCTGCTGCACCCCAGCTTCCTGTCGATGTCGGTGATCGCGCCGTCCGGCCCGCCCGATCAGTTGTGGCAGCGGGTCGAGCTGCTGGGCGCCAACCAGATCGAGTTCACCCCGTGGCATCCGCAGCGGTTGTTGGCAGTGCCGGACAACACCGACCGGCTGGCCGGGGTCCCGCGGTGGTTCCGTGACCCGGACGGCGGCATCCCCATCTGGCCGCTGCTGCTGGCCCACGCCGGCCAGGCCCGCATCCCCGTCCCGCCGCCGAAACGTGGCCGGGTGTTGAAAGACCATCCACTGGGCGCCCCGCAAGGGGTGGCGGGACCGATCGGGCCACCGCCCCGGCTGCTCGGGCTATGAGGAGATCAGCGCCCTCAGTCTGCAACTATTCCAAGCGACACCAGCAGTGTCGCGGAGCAAATCCCTACCAAGAACAGGGCTGCAGTGGGATCTGTGTGTGGCAGAACCCCGGCCTGCGCCAACACGACGAGCAGCAACGCCAACCCGACAAGTACAACGAGGGCGAGCAGGAGAGTCCCGATGACGCCCAGGACATAGCCGGCACGCAACATCCCGCCAGAATTGTAGGCTTGGGTGCGCCGAGCCTCATTGATCGCGGAACGCCCGAGTCGCCACGCGAAGGGGGCCAGAATCGGCAGCGCGATGATGCCCAGGATTCCGAACACCAGAACAAGCACGCTGCGAGGATGCTCGGGGCGGGCGCGAGCCGCCGACTCCTGTGGAGGGAGCGTACCCACCGCACGCCTTTCGCCATCGATCATGCGCCACATCGTAGTGTGCGCTTGATCGGTTGTGCGATAGGCGCAGCCACGATTTCTGGACGGCGATACGCAGGCACCTCGCTCCCTGACTGGGGACTATTGGTCCGGGGAACGGACGGAGGAGGAACGCTCCAACTCCGCCGGGTCTCGCGGAGCGACCTCTTTTCGCGGATCGGAAGCACGCCAGCCGCGCCCGTGGAACAATGCTGTCTGCCGGACCCGTCCAGCGTCGCCAGGGTCCGGAATCCAAGGGTCAGAAGCAGGCGCCATGATGAGCTGCTGCCGGGCTGTTGCGGGCGCCGTGTTGGTGCTCGTGTTGGCAGCCTGCACTCCGCAGAGTCCCCCGGCCACGGGGCCCGCAGCCCACACCAACCTCCACCTTTGCCGGCGGGCCCACCGTCGCCGCGCCTGCCGGGGCTGCTCCGGCGGGTGTCAACGTGACCGTGTCGCCGTTGCCCGAGGCCGAGCCGCCAGAACCAGCGCTCACGGCAGCCGCCCCAGCCTTCGACATTTCCCTGGGCGACGGTTCCCAACCTCGACAACCGGTACGGATCAGGCAGAAACTGCAACGCACCTCTGGCGAACATCTGGTGTTCGTGACGCGCGATTCGTCCACCGGAAAGTGGTCGACGCTCCCCGTCCAGCGCGATGGGGACTTCGCGAGCGTCGAGATGGGGCACTTCAGCCGCGGCATGTTCGCCTGGGTCGACGACGCAATGCAGCAGTTCGTCGAGCAGGTCCAGAAGTTTCTGCGTCTTCGCTACGCCCCGCCCTCGTGCCATACAAAGACCGCAACCTTGAACGGTGTCGTCGTGTCGGCCCACTCTTCCGCCAACACCCTGTACGCCTGCGTCGAGGCCGTCGACGGCAACCGGCTTCGGCTGAGCGTGTACAGCAACTCCCCGTTCACCTGGGACGTGTTTCCCAAGCTCGGTGCCGCCGGTGAACAACCTCGACCAGCCATCGACGGGGTCGCGATTGCGGGCACCGCACTGTTCGGACTGGGCAGCAACCACAACTACACCCAGCAGACACTGCAGTTCCCCGGCAGTTCCACCTCGGTGATCGGATCCCCCGGCAGTACCTCTTTCGGCGCTGTGGCGGCCGCCAACCCCACGTACACCATTGCGTATGTTGCCTTGGCGGCGGTCGAGGCGTTTCTGGTCCTGGCGAAGGTGAACATCGCGGCGCTCGAATGGAAGAACGTCGCCGAGTGCGCCTCCGACGTGGTCACCACTGCCAACGCCGGCGACCCGGGCCCGATCGTGGCGACCATCGTGCGATGTGCGGGCGATCGGATCGGAGGCTTCGGCGGCGCGGCGCTGGCAGCGCTGGCGTCACTCCCATCACTGCTGGGCGCCGCAATCCTCGGCGCGATCGCTGGTGGGACCGGGAACGACAAGGTGGCCCTGTCGGTTGACCCCGTACAGCGGCCGACGCCGACGCCCACCCCAATTCGGACTCCGCCGCCGAGCCCATCACCTTGCTCGGCGCCGTTCGATGTGGTGAAGGGCGGCATCGGCAACCCTCAGGTCGTCCACAGGTCCACTCGATGCTCGAAGACGGATCCGAGCTGGGCGAGAGTCGAGCTGAGCAGCAGCGCGCAGGCTACAGGTCGCGTCAGCAGCGACGGCATCGCCTATCTGCATCGCGTGAACGGGACCTGGACCTACGTTGGTGGGGGGTTTCACGGCGGCAGCTTCTGCCTGGTGTTGAAAGACCCGGCGCTTCCTTCGGATTTCCGTTCGGAGTTGGCTGAGGTCTGCCCCAGTTGAGGCTTGGCGGGTTTCGCTCCTGTGCCCAGCAAACCAGCAACCAGCAGGACTCTGGCGCCCCGCGGCGTGTGGTGGTACGCCGACTGGGCACCTTTCCGCATAGAAGAAGGCAGACCGTCCAGATCACCACCCGGGCGTACGCCCGTCCGGTGGGGTCTGGACATGACCGCGGGGAGGACTGCCACGATGAGCGAGCACCGAGCGCCGAAGGCGAGCGACGGCTACCTGGCCCAGTTTGCGAAACGGTTCGGCGCCGAAACCCAGCAGGCCAACGACTTTCTGCGCACCGATCTCGGCATGGCCCTGATGTGGGGTGCCGTGATCCTGGTCGGGGCTGTGTTCATTGCCGTCGCCCTTTTCGCCGGAAACTGACCGGCCATGGCATCCATTCCTCGTTCACTCCCGCCAGCGCTGCCCGGCACCATCCTGGGCGTTCCTGGCGGCGGCCTCGTCGACGCCGCCTGGGCCGCCTCGCAGGGCGCCGCTGATGCCGGACGCTACGGTGAGGAACAGACCGCCCGAGTTCTCGCCCCGCTGGCGAACCGTCCCGGCGGGGTCACTGTGCTGCACGACTTGAAGGTCCCTATTGCCGGGGCCCGCGCCAACATCGACCACGCGGTGGTGTGCGGCACCACGTTGCTGTTGCTGGATTCGAAGAGTTGGCGCCGCGGATTCGTGTGGACCCTGGCCGGGGTGACTCGCCGCGGCCGGGCCCGCTTTTCTGCCGCAGACAAGAAGACCTTGAACCGGGCTGCCGCAGCGGTGGCCGGATTTCTGCGCAACAAGGGGGGTGGTGTGCGAGATGGCCACTCCGCTGCTGGTGGTGTGGCCTCCCGCGGCCCGCCCCGGGTTGACGCCCGGACCCGGACCGACCTTGTGGGCGTACCGGCCTCATGGTTGCCGCGCGGTAACCGGTCCCCGAGTCTGCGCCGCCGCCTCGAAGGCGCTCGGATTCAGCCCTGCCCGCCCTGCCACCGCCGACCCGCAACTGGTGTCGGCCCTTGCCGATTTGCTGGTCCGCCCGGCCTGGGACCCGCCCGCCGGGTCGGGTCGGGACGCGACCGTCATGCCGCTGCGATTCCACCAACCCGCATCCCCGACGGGGCCCGACCAGTGCCAGCCAGAACACCGACGGCCAGCGCCTTGATCGCCACAACCCCACCACCGCCACGGGAGCCGCCACTCCGGACGAGGATGTCGATCGTTGGTGGGTGGATGTGGCGGCAACAGGCCAGGACCGCACCTGCCCGGGCCGGCGGAGGCTTCCGGTCCCGGCGGGTACGCCACCGGTGCGGCCGAGGACGAGGTCGACCTGTCGTCGTGGTGAACTGCCGGACCCACCAATCCTGAAGGAAACTTGATGCCCCCATCCCGCAGCACCCAGCAGCAGCGCTCGCCCGCGGTGTCGATGACCGTCACCGCGATAGCGGCGGTGCTCGGTGCGCTCGCGCAACTGCTCGGGTTGCCGGGAGCAGCCGTGTTGTGGGTGGGCATGCTTGTCGGATCGCGAATGCATCCGCCGGCGGTGATGACCGGCCGCAAAGACCCCAAGACCCAGATGGTCCAGCCGGCCACTCCGGCCGAGGAGACCGCGCGCCGCCGTCACCTCTACTGGTCGCAGATGCCGCTGCTGCCGGGCGGAAACTGGCTGCCCGGATGGCTGCCACGGGCCGACTGGCTCACCGGGATGTGTGTGGCATTGGTCGCCTGGGGCCTGCCGGCGGCCTGGGATCAATTGCGGTGGGTCAACGCAGTCGCCGCGTTCACGGTGTGTGTCGCCGTGAACGCGGCGGCCCGCAACAATCCCCGCGACGGTGACCCACGGCCTGCGGTGGCTCTGGATTCGCTGCCGAAGGCCGTGGCCACCCACAAGGTGTCGGCGCCGGTTCGGTTCCTGCTCGCGTTCGCCGCCGCGGCGGTCGCCTGCTGGGCCGTCGGGTGGGCTGTCGCGCTGCCGGTGGTGCAACATCTTTGGGCCGAGGCGCTGCTGCAGTTGCTGGCGCGTGCGCCGAAGATCCCGGTGCAGATGCTGGAGCCGACTCTGTGCGGCGAGTACGTCGTCGACGGTGTGTCCCTTCTGGCTGGCGGGCTGGGTATCGCCGGAATCTGGTCGTCTGTGGCGCTCGAATCGTGGCGCCTGCTCGCCACTGCCAGGTCCGAATGGGCGCCCCGCTGGGAGCAGATCGGCGCGAAAAAGCCACCTAGCTGCAGCGTACGAATCAGCCGCTCAGCAGAGTTGGATGGCGCCCGATCCGGCCGACCGAGTCACCGCCTTGCGCCACCGCTCGTGGTAGTCGCGCAGGGCCAGGTCGTTGCCGAGTTCGTAGGCGGTGGAGCAGGAGACGCCGAGCGCCTCGCCGGCCTCTTCGACGGTGAGCAGCAGCGGCTGGCGGTGGTTGGAGGCCAGCTCGGAGAGTCGCTGGGCCACTTCGGTGAGCCGTTGAGGCTGACAGCGGCCTGCTGGGCCTGGCGGATGGCATCGGCGACCAAGGCGTCCAGGTCGGGATCGGTACGCTTGCGGGTGCGTGAGTTCGTCATGCACTGATGGGGTGCGGCGGATTGCAAACGTGTCATGAAACGTCCGCCTTTGTGCAACCAATCCACCTGTGTCCAGAGGCGTGCGAAGGGGGTATTTGATGCACCAACTGCACCCAAACAAGGTTTTTGAACAGTTGGTCAGGAGCCTTGAAATGCGCTCTGCCTAGGGGAAACACTGGTGGGCGGTACCAGATTTGAACTGATGACCTCTTCCGTGTCAGGGAAGCGCGCTACCAACTGCGCCAACCGCCCGAGGTGGGTACGGGATTTGAACCCGTGTACACGGATTTGCAGTCCGTTGCCTCGCCTCTCGGCCAACCCACCCTGGTGAGGGATTCCTCCCTCGGGTGGAAGTACCCACTCTCCGAGCGGACGACGGGATTCGAACCCGCGACCCTCACCTTGGCAAGGTGATGCTCTACCAGCTGAGCCACGTCCGCATGCCCCTGATCTGCGGGTTCTCACCCGTTTCAAGCGCGAGGAAAACCATAGCCCACTTCCCCACCCCACGCAAAAGCATTGACCGTCGCGCGCGCCGGATCAGGCGTACGCCGCTGTGGGCGCCTCAGTGCCCCACGTAGTCGGCCAGGTGGGTGCCGGTCAGCGTCTTCCTCTTCGCCGCGACCAGCTCGGCCGGCGGGCCCTCGAAGACGATCTTGCCGCCATCGTGCCCGGCGCCCGGGCCCAGGTCGATGATCCAGTCCGCGTGCGCCATCACCGCCTGGTGGTGCTCGATCACGATCACCGACTTGCCCGAGTCGACGAGCCGGTCCAGCAGCGCCAACAGCTGCTCCACGTCGGCCAGGTGGAGCCCGGTGGTGGGCTCGTCCAGCACGTACACCCCACCCTTCTCGCCCATGTGCGTCGCCAGCTTCAACCGCTGACGCTCACCACCGGACAGCGTGGTCAGCGGCTGCCCGATCGTCAGATAGCCCAGCCCGACGTCGACCAGGTGACCGAGGATCTTGTGCGCGGCCGGCGTACGCGCGTCGCCGTCGGCGAAGAACTGTTCCGCCTCGCTGACCGACATCGCCAGCACCTCGCTGATGTTGCACCCACCCAGCCGATACTTCAGCACCTCGGGGTTGAACCGCTTCCCCTCGCACGCCTCGCAGGTGCTCGCCACCCCGGTCATCATCGCCAGATCCATATAGATCACCCCGGCGCCGTTGCAGCTCGGGCAGGCTCCCTCGGAGTTGGCGCTGAACAACGCCGGCTTCACCCCGTTGGCCTTGGCGAACGCCTTGCGGATCGGCTCCAGCAGTCCGGTGTAGGTGGCCGGGTTGCTCCGCCGCGACCCCTTGATCGAGGTCTGGTCGACGCTGATCACGCCGTCGAGCCCGGCCACCGATCCGTTGATCAGCGAGCTCTTGCCCGACCCGGCCACCCCGGTCACCGCCACCAGCACCCCCAACGGGATGTCGACGGAGACGTCCTGCAGGTTGTGCGTCGACGCCCCGCGGATCTCCAGCTGGCCGGTCGGCGTACGCACCTCCTCCTTGAGCTGAGCCCGGTCGTCCAGGTGCCGTCCGGTCAGGGTGTCCGCCCCGCGCAACTGCTGCACCGTGCCCTCGAAGACGATCTCGCCTCCGCCGGCACCAGCCTTCGGGCCGAGGTCGACGACGTGGTCGGCGATCGCGATCATCTCCGGCTTGTGCTCCACCACCAGCACGGTGTTTCCCTTGTCCCGCAGCTGAAGCAGCAGCTGGTTCATCCGCTGGATGTCGTGCGGGTGCAGCCCGATCGACGGCTCGTCGAACACGTAGGTCACGTCGGTCAGCGACGAACCGAGGTGCCGGATCATCTTGGTCCGCTGCGCCTCACCGCCCGACAGCGTCCCGGAAGGCCTTTCCAGGCTGAGATAACCGAGCCCGATCTCGATGAACGAGTCGAGCGTGTGCTGCAACCCCTGGATCAGCGGGGCGACCGACTTGTCCTTGACCCCGCGCAGCCACTCGGCCAGATCGGTGAGCTGCATCCGGCAGGCGTCGGCGATGCTGATTCCCTTGATCTTGGAGGATCGCGCCAGCTCGCTGAGCCGGGTGCCCTCGCAGTCGGGGCAGGTGTCGAAGGTGATCGCCCGGTCGACGAAGGCGCGGATGTGCGGCTGCATCGCCTCGCGATCCTTGGACAGGAAGGATTTCTGGATCTTCGGGATCAGCCCCTCATAGGTCAGGTTGATCCCGTCCACCTTGATCTTGGTGGGCTCCTTGTGGAGCAGATCGTGCAGCTGCCTCTTGGTGAACTTCTCGATCGGTTTGTCGGGGGGAAAGAACCCGGCGCCGCGATAGATGCGACCATACCAACCGTCCATGCTGTAGCCGGGGATCGTCAGCGCCCCCTCGTCCAGCGACTTGGACGCGTCATAGAGCGCGGTCAGGTCGAAGTCGGAGACGTGACCCATCCCCTCACACCGCGGGCACATGCCACCGGTGATGTTGAACTCGCGACGCTCCTTCACCTTCTCGCCGTGCTTCTCCACGGTGACCGCCCCGGCCCCGGAGATCGAGGCCACGTTGAATGAGAACGCCTGGGAGGAGCCGATGTGCGGCTCACCGAGCCGGCTGAACAGGATCCGCAGCATCGCGTTGGCGTCGGTGACCGTGCCGACCGTCGAGCGCGGATTGGCGCCGATCCGTTCCTGGTCGACGATGATCGCGGTGGTCAACCCCTCGAGGTGGTCGACCTCCGGCCGGGACACGTTGGGCATGAACCCCTGCACGAACGCGCTGTAGGTCTCGTTGATCATCCGCTGCGACTCGGCTGCGATCGTCGCGAACACCAGCGAACTCTTGCCCGAGCCGGACACCCCGGTGAACACGGTCAGCCGGCGCTTGGGGATCTCGACGCTGACGTCCTTCAGGTTGTTCTCGCGAGCCCCCTGCACCCGGATCAGGTCGTGGTTGTCGGCGGCGTGCACCATCTGGGTTCCCCTCTTCGTCGGTCGAAACGCAATCTAGTGGCCTGACGCGACGTGAGGCCCAGACGTGACCGGCGACCGGGAACACTGAGGTCACTTCATGTCCGCAGATCCCTGAGGCAGACCCGCCGTGGCAGTCTTGGGACATGGCGATCACCCAGAAGCTCCGCGAGCAGGTCTCCCCCGTCCTCGGCCGCCTCCTGCGCGGACGGCGTGCGGGCGTACGCCACAGCGTGCGGTCGGCCCCCGAACTCCAGGCGCCGGTCGAGATCGGCCTGGTCAGCCCGGACTTCCACCACGAGGGGATGATCGCTGAGGCCAACCGGGCACCGGCGAACACCTCCCCCGGTCTCGCCTGGCACGGCGTACCCGAGGGCACCCTGCAGCTGCTGCTGGTGGTCGAGGACATCGACGCACCCTTCAAGAAGCCGCTGATCCACGCGCTGGCGCTGATCGACCCCGAGCTCAGTCACCTCGAGTCCGGTGCGCTCGCCGAGGATTCAGAACGCGTACGCCTGCTCCCCGGCTCCTTCGGGCGGCGTGGCTATCACGGCCCCAAGCCGCTGCCCGGGCACGGTGAGCACCGCTACGGGTTCCACCTGTACGCCCTGGACGCCCTGCTGCCCGCCACGGTGAGCGGGCTCGACGAGGTCCTGCGCGCCGCCGACGGGCGCGTGCTGGCCTGCGGCTTCCTCGAGGGGCGCGCCACCGACGACGGCTCCGGTGCGGAATCAGCCGAGCAGACCCGCGGCGTACGCGGTCGTCGCCGCGGGATCAACCTGCGCGATCTGCGGCACTGACCGCATGTGACTCTGGTCACTGCCGCATGGTCGGACTAGCGTGTCCTCATGAGAGTCAAGGACGTACTTCAGCGCAAGGGTGGTGACGTGGTCACCATCGGTCCCGATGAGACGGTCCGGACGCTGGTCGAGCTGTTGCGCGACCACCGCATCGGCGCGGTCGTCGTCTCCGACGATGGCTCAGGGATCCACGGGATCGTCAGCGAGCGCGACGTGGTCCGCCAGCTGGCCGACTCCGGCCACGAGGTGCTGGATCAGAATGTCGCCACCATCATGACCTCCGAGGTGCACACCTGTGAGCCGGGCGACGACATCGCCGAGCTGGCGGAGCGGATGACCGAGCTGCGGATCCGGCACCTGCCGGTCCTGGTCGACGGCCAGCTGTCGGCGATCGTCAGCATCGGCGACGTGGTCAGGCACCGGATCAGCCAGCTCACCGACGAACGGGACCAGCTGGAGGCGTACGTTCAGCAGTAGCGGGCGCCCCGGCGGGACCCCTGCCGTAACGATCCCGTCTCCCCCGGCGTGGTGGCGGTGGCGTGCGCCGCCCCGGCTGGGAGCATGAGAGCGCTCCACTTCCGAGTCGAGAGTGCTTCCCCATGTCGACAAGCCCTTCCCCATGCTGACCGGAATGACACTGCCCATGCCCGACCCGATCGCCAAGTCCCAGGGCACGACCGGTGCGGCCGGGCGGGCGCGTGCCCTCGGGCGGATCATGTGGCACACCCTCACCGCCTGCGTGCGCTACCGGGTGACCGGGCTGGCGGCGGAAGTCGCGTTCTTCGCCCTGCTCTCGCTGCCGCCGCTGATCTTCGGTCTGGCCGGCTCGGTGGGCGTGATCGCCAGCCGCTTCCCGGTCACCACCGTCGAGGGGTTCCGGGATCAGATCCTGCACTATGCCGCGCGGTTCATCACCCCGGACGCGGTGAACGAGGTGCTCGCGCCGACGCTGGACGAGGTGCTCTTCTCACCGCGCTTCGAGATCGTGTCGCTGGGCTTTCTGATCGCGCTGTGGTCGGGCTCGCGGGCGATGGCGGTGTTCGTCGACACGATCACGATCATGTACGGGCTCGCCGGGGAGCGCGGGATCATCCGCACCCGGGTGTTGTCGTTCGGGGTGTACGTGGCGTTCCTGGTCGGCGGAGCGATCATCCTGCCGCTGGTGGTGGCCGGGCCACGGGTGGTCGACCGGCTGCTGCCTGACGTCGTGGCCTGGCTCGGTCGGGCCTACTGGCCGATCGTGCTGGGCGTGTCGGTGCTGGTGCTGTGCTCGCTGCTGCACCTGGCCACGCCGGTCCGCAACCGGTGGCGCGCACACCTGCCCGGAGCGGTGCTGACGGTGCTGGCCTGGGTGGTCGGCTCCTGGGCGCTGCGCTGGGGACTGCTGGTGCTGGCCGGGACCGCCTCCATCTTCGGCCCGCTGGCGGCGCCGATCACCCTGCTCGCCTGGTTGTACCTGGTCGCCTTCGCCGTGCTGGTCGGCGGGGCGCTGAACGCCGCCATCGCCAAGGTCGCCCCGCGCTTCGCCGGAATCACCGCCGAGCAGGCCAACCACGTGCTGGACCGTCCCGCGAAGGCTTCCGACAGCCCATAAATGAACCGCCCTGCTGAAGTCATCCATATTATGGACAAGCATCTCATTAATTGAGAAATCGGTTGTGGTGATGGGTCCATAGGAGGTTGAGTAACCGAGCCGGCACCGTCGCCGATTCCGCCCACGGGTGGTGCACGCCCGGGCGCCGCCCGGCGGCACCTCCTGTCCTAACTCAGGAAGGCACTGAGATGGCAGCACCTGCACTCGTCCTGTTGGCCAATGGGAGCACCAGCCCCAAGGTGGCCGAGGTGGCCCACGCCCTGCGCGTGCGGATGCAGGAGATGCGCCCGGAGGTGTCAGTGCACACGGCCTTCCTGGATCACTGCCCACCGAGCGGGCCGCAGGTGATCTCCCGACTCGCGCGCGGACGTACCAGCGAGGTCGTCTTCGTGTCGATGAACCTGTCGGCCACCTTCGCCCCCGACGAGCGCGTCGGGTGCATGCTCGAGAAGGTGCGTGCCGCACACCCGCACCTGTCCTTCGCTCTCGCCCGCCCGGTCGGGCCCGAGGCCTCCCTGCTCAGCTTGGTCGACCGCAAACTGCGGGCGGCACTGTCCGCGGCCCACGCCGCCGAACTGGACGCACTGGTGCTGGCCGCCGAGGGCGCCCACGACCAGCGCAGCCAGGCCCTGCTGGCCCGGCGCGCCCGGCAGTGGTCGCTGCACCACAAGCTGCCGGTGCTCACCGCCAACGCCACCGGCAGCGCCCCAGGGACGGCGGCGGCGATCGCCTCCCTGCGGTCTCAGGGTCGGCGACACATCGCCGTCGGCTCGCTGTTCCTCGCCCCGGACGAGAACTGGTGCGAGCAGGCCGAGCAGGCCCGGCGCGCCGGTGCGATCGCCATCTCCGAGCCGCTCGGCGCCCAGCAGGAACTGCTCGAGGTGGCCTGGGGACGCTACGCCGTCGCGGCCATGGACCTGGTCGACGTCGGGCTGCGGCCCGCGCAGGTGGCCGAGGAGACCACCGAACGGCACCTGCACGTGGTCGCCGGCTGAGCTCAGCTCTCCTCGACCCGCTTGCGCTCGACCGCCACGTCGAAGTCGGCGGCCGGCCAGTGCGGGTCGAGGGCGCGCAGGTGCTCCAGCAGCAGTCGGGTGACCGCCCAGTTGCGATACCACTTGCGGTTCGCCGGCACCACGAACCACGGTGCGTGCTCGGTGCTGCAGCGGGTCAGCACGTCGGCGTACGCCTCCAGGTAGGCGGGCCACTTGAGCCGGGTGTCGACGTCGCCCGGGTTGTACTTCCAGTGTTTCTCGGGGTTGTCGAGGCGCTCCAGCAGGCGTTGCTTCTGTTCGTCGTGGGAGACGTTGAGGAAGCACTTGATGAGGGTGGTGCCCTGCTCGGTGAGCTCGGCCTCGAACTTGTTGATCTCGTCGAAACGCTTGCTCCATTCGGATTGCGGGACCAGGTTCTCCACGCGCACGACGAGCACGTCCTCATAGTGCGAGCGGTCGAAGATGCCGATCATGCCGGGCCCGGGGAGGGCGTTCTTGATCCGCCACAGGTAGTGGTGCTTACGCTCCTCGGCGGTCGGAGCCTTGAACGCCTTGAGCTGGATGCCCTGCGGGTCGACCAGCCCGACGCTGTGTCGGATCACGCCTCCCTTGCCGGAGGTGTCGAGTCCCTGCAGGAGCAGCAGCACGCGGCGCGCGCCGGGGTTGTCGCGGCCCTCGGCGTACAACCGTTCCTGCAGGTCGGACAGTTCCTCGGCCATCGTCTGGGTCTGCTCGATCGCGTCGTCCTTGCCCTCGCCCGGATAGCCGGGCGTACCCTCGGCATCGAAATCCTCCACCCGAACCGTCGTTCGCGGCTCGACCCGGAGCGCGTCCGACACCAGAACGTTCTTCTGCTTCGCCATTGCGACATTCTGCCCCACCCAGCGGGGTTGCACTCGCTTCGGTCAAGGTGTCGCCGAATGAGACGCCTCTTATGCACCCCCTTCGCCCGCGCCGCCGCCTTGACCGCCCTGCTCAGCCTCTTGTTGACCGTTGCCCCTACCGAAGGATGACCCGGTGCTGAAGGCGTCGATCGGCCTCGGTGGCGATCTGATGGGCAAGACCTGCTGAATCTGCTTGGCCTGCTGGGCCAGAAAATCCCCGGTCTTGCTCAGTTCTCGCCCACCCAGTTTGCGGCGACCTTGCGGCTCGGCTGCACCCGGGCCGGTTCCCCCGGCATCTTCGGATACTCAGGGGGATAGGGCATTTCGCCACCGTCGGGGGAGGTCGCGTCCCGGGCGTACCAGTCGAGCGCGATCCCGATGTCACCGGGCTCGCTGTCATACATGGGTTTCCATACATCACCCAGCTCGGCATACCTGGCTGGCATGGTCACCACGGTGAAGTCGTCCGGGTCCACCTCTGGAAGTTCCTGCCAGGTCAACGGTGTCGACACCCGGGCCTGCGGCACCGGGCGGACGGAGTACGCGGAAGCGATGGTCCGGTCGCGCGCCATCTGGTTGTAGTCCACGAAGATGCGCTCCCCCCGCTCCTCCTTCCACCAGTTGGTGGTCACGCGGTCGGGCATGCGGCGAGCCAGTTCGCGCCCGATGGCGATCACTGCATGACGCGCGTCCACGAACGAACACCCCTGCACGGGAACGAAAACGTGCATCCCACGACCACCAGAGGTCTTCGGCCAACCAACCAGACCAGCCTCCTCGAGCACGCCGCGCAGCTCCTGGGCGGCGATGACCGCATCACCGAAATCCGTGCCCGGCTGAGGATCCAGGTCGATCCGCAGCTCGTCCACCGCCTCGGTGTCGGCCATGCGCACCGGCCACGGGTGAAATCGCAGGGTGCCGAGGTTTCCCATCCAGGCGAGGGTTGCCGGCTCGGTGGGGCACACCTCGTCAGCGGTTCTACCGGACGGGAAGGTGATGGTGGCGGTCTGCACCCAGTCGGGCGCTCCCTTGGGGACCCGCTTCTGATAGAACGCGTCCCCGCCATCCCCCATCCGGGTGACCAGGCGCATCCCTTCGCGCACACCGCCCGGCCACCGCTCCATCGTGGTGGGCCGCTGATAGAGGGCTGCAACCATGCCCTCGGCGACCGACAGGTAGTACTGCACCACGTCGAGCTTGGTCAGACCCAGATCGGGAAAGTACACCTTGTCCGGGCTGGAGACGCGTACGCTGCGCTCCCCCACCTTGAGCTCGATCGCTTTGGTCGGCATGCGGCCAAGCCTAGGGCCGCCGATTCCGCCGGACTACCCTTGGGCCTTGAGACCAGGAGGGGTTATGACCGAGCAGACCGGCAAGCTGAAGGTGATCAAGTCCGAGGCTGAGTGGCGCGCCCAGCTGAACGACCTGGAATACCGCGTGTTGCGCGGGGCCGCGACCGAGGCGCCGCACGTCGGCGAGTACACCGACACCAAGACCGTCGGCGTCTATCGCTGCAAGGCGTGCAACACCGAACTGTTCCGCAGCGAGACGAAGTTCGACAGCCACTGCGGGTGGCCCTCGTTCTATGCCCCGCTGGCCGAGGACCGGGTCATCTACGACACCGACCATCACCTGGGGTACGCCCGGACCGAGGTGCGCTGCGCGACCTGCGACTCACACCTGGGCCACGTGTTCGAGGGCGAGGGTTACGGTACGCCGACGGATCAGCGCTACTGCATCAACTCGATCGCGTTGTCGCTGGAGCCGGCCGAGGAGGGCTGAGTACGCCGCACCGCGCGGGTGATGAAGCACTGCGCGAGCAGGTTGCGCACGTGCACCTCGCTCACTTCCGGGTCGGCGAGGCACTCGCGCAGCGCGTCCTGTACGCCGCCACCGGGCGGAACGACGACGTTGCGTTCATAGCGCATCGCGCCGTTGTGGTCGTACGCCCGCAGCACGCGATCGCCCTCGTCGAGCCAGTCGGGAAACTCGTCCGCAAAGGGAATCGGGCATTCGTCGGCATGGATGAACACCGGCCCAACCTCCCGCCAGGCGCAGTTGGTGGGCAGGGGCGCATGACCGATCAGCGCGACCCGCTCCCCCTGCGCAGACTTGCGGAGGCAGCAGCGCAGTTGTCGGCCAGGGGCGCGGTCCTCGGACACCTCGATCGGATGTCCGTGGAGGTCGTGACCGGTTCGGCGAATCTCATCCAGCTCGTCGGCGGGAATGGGCAGCAATTGAATGTCCATGTCCCGTAGTCGTCGCGGTGGAGTCAGCCGTGAGGTGAGTTGGCCGCAGGTTTTCTCGAGTCGCGGAACCAACCGAGGGCATGGGCTTACGTTCCTTGAGTCGCAGGGCATGCGAAGCAATGCAAATCCTCACCCAACGAATTCCGGGATCTGTGGAAAGAAGTCTGGAGGCAGATGCCGTGGGCTCACCCGCCCGTGCGGACCGACACCAACTCACCCACCGGCAACCGCATAGGCGGACCAGTCCGCTCCAACGGCAACGTGCCCGTCTGCCCCAACCCCGACCACGTCACCTCCCAAAACGTCGTCGCCGACACCGCGTAACTGCCGCCCTTCGGCGACGGCTTCAGATACCGATGACCACAACTCGGGGATGGGGCAGCCGGAGCCACCCCCGAGTGATACGGCGTCGTCCACCCACAGAACTTCACCGTCCCATCACCCAGATCAAACCGCGTAGTCGTCCGACGCGCCGACAGCATCAGAGTGATCCCCTGCTCAGTCACCGTCGCGTCATACCGATCCTGACCCTCGGCCCACAACCACAACGGATAACCCACCACCGCCATCTTCCACTCATTCACAGACGGATCCGGCCCCACCCGCGCCACCGGCGCCGGCACCTGCAACCGCAACGCCGCCCGCTGCGCCACCACCCGCGGATCCGGCGGAGGAGGAACCACCGCCCCCGGAGCAGCCACGGGCGCAGGTCCACCACACCCAGGTGCCGTCTTGGCCCCCAGGAGCCCACCACAAGTCTCCACCGGCTGCAGCCCCCGCCTCACCCGATCCTGATCCTCCGGACCCAACACGGACCCTCCACGCGAGGAGACACCTAACCCCTCTGATGTACCAGCGTTCGAGCGATTGCTCTTCGTATTACTGTCCCCTCCCGGCCGCACAGAAATGCGTTCACCGCGAAGAGCCGGTTCTGGCGCGACGCTGACATGCGTGCTTTCGACGTTCCCGCCCTTGTCCGCGGCAGCCGGGGCACCGTTGCCAAATCCGACTGAGATCCCGAGCACCACCGAGATGCACCCGCTCACCAGTCGCACCGTTGAACCTCCACGGTGTCTACGTCAATCAGTTTCGCTCGGCCCATTTCCATCCTGGCGTACACGAAACCCTGCCACAGGCGGTTCTGGCCCCTACGTCCATCGGGGTAAACCGCCTGAGACGCCCTTCGGTCCTCACAGATCTGCAGTGATAGTCGCGAGTCTGAGCCAGACTTGGACGCGCCAACCGCGGAACGTGACTTGCTTACCGCCCCGCCGCCCTCGACCTTGACCTTCCGCTTCTTCTGGTCCCTCAACAGCGCCAGATCCTGCTCCAGGTACAGCCCCTCCTCAACCTCCAGCATCTTGGCCGACGGCTGATCAGCCCCACCCTCCCGCGACAACCGCTCGAACTCGTCGAAGGCGATCTGATACGCGGCCTGGACCTGCTTGGTCAACTGCTCCTGACTCGGCGTCGGACTCCCCGTCGGACTCGGACTCGGACTCGGCATCGGCGACACCGAGGCCGGTTCCGGACTCACCGACCCCGGCGCACCCCCACCAGGACCACACCCGGCCACCACAACCACAGGCAGCACCATGCCTGCCAACGCAACACCGCGAAACCGAGCCATCCGGGCCTCCACAAGGGGGTGAGTGGATGACCAACATTCTGCCAACGACTTCGAGCCAGCAACACCCCTTTATCCACAGCCCACCCGCGCCACCGCTCACCCAGACCCAACGCACCGGACCGTGTCCCACTCTGCTCCCAATACGGGAGCAGAGTGCGACAGCCCCGCACGCAACACCCAGGGGTCAGCTGGCTTCGACAGGCTCAGCCACCGTAACGACACGCTCAGGGAACGTGACGGTCAGGCGTCGAGGTCGAGGACCACCTTGCCGCGGGTGTGGCCGGACTCGAGCTGGCGGTGCGCCTCGGCGACCTGCTCCAGCGGAAGCACCTTCGACACTTCAAGCAGCAACCGGCCGGCGGTGATGTCCTCGGCCATCGTGCGCAGCTGCTCGGGCAACGGACGCGCCTGCGGTACGAAGACGGGGATGCCACGCTCCTCCGCCGGTGCCTTGTCGGTCAACGTGGGCAGGGAAACGATCCGACCCTTCTCGGTGAGGTGGTCAAGGCTCGGCAGATAGGTGTCGAAATAGGCGCCGTCGACGATCAGGCCGCACTTGGGCGCCACCTCGAGGAAGTTCTGCGTGCGATAGTCGATCGGGTGGGCGCCCAGCTCGACGAGACGGTCCTGGTTGGGCGTGGACGCCGTCGCCCACACCTCGGCACCCGCCTGGCGGCACAGCTGCACCACAAGCTGACCGACCCCGCCGGAACCGCCGTGCACCAGCACCTTGTCGCCCGCCTGCACCTGTCCGGCCTCGTGGCTGGCGATCCAGGCGGTCGACGCCACCAGCGAGGTGCCACCGAGCACGACCGGGTCCGCCCCCTCGGGGGCGTGCACCATCGCCGATGCCGGCAGGGTCGCGTATTCGGCATAGCAGCGGCCGGGGTGAGACAGATCCGGCATGCCGAACACCAGGTCACCCTCGGCGAATCCGTCGACCCCCTCGCCGACCGCGGCGACGGTGCCGCAGCACTCACGGCCCAGCACCAGCGGGAAGTCGGCCTCGGTCAACTTCTTGGCCAGCCCTGACGACCCGTCGCGGATCTTGTAGTCCAGCGGATTCGTGCCGGCCGCGCGAACCTTCACCAACAGCTCACCGGGCCCCGGCTGCGGAATCTCCGCGTCGGTGACCACGTACAACTCCTCGGGCCCGCCGAAGCGGTCAATCCGTGCCTGTCGCATCAGCTGCTCCTCCGATTGTTGTTTTCTCAACCCTGCCAGGATTTCAGGATGTCGACCAGCTCCCGTCGACGCCCCGAATAGAACGGGATCTCCACCCGCACGTGCCGTCTGGTCTCCGAGGCGCGCAGATCGCGCATCAGGTCAACAATCCGACCCATCTCGTCCGCCTCGAAGGCGAGGATCCACTCGTAGTCGCCCAGCGCGAACGCCGGCATCGTGTTCGCGCGCACGTCCGGGTAACCCCGACCGAGGGTTCCGTGCTCCACCAGCAGAGCGCGGCGCTCGGCGTCCGGCAGCAGATACCACTCGTAGGACCGTACGAACGGATAGACGACCAGGTGGTCGCGCACCCGCTCGTCGGCCATGAACGCCGGCACGTGCGACTTGTTGAACTCCGCCGGCCGATGCACCGCCAACTGCGACCAGACCGGCTCCAGGGTCCGGCCCAGCTCGCTCGCGCGGAAGGTGTGGTACGCCCGCTGCAGCGTCTCGTACTCCGGTGCGTGCCACCACACCATCAGGTCGGCGTCGGCCCGCAGCCCGGCCACGTCATACCACCCGCGCACCTTGAGATCGTGCTCCGCCCCGAACGCCTCGATCGCCTTGATCGCCTTGCCCGCAAAGGAATCCTTGACGATCTCGGTACGCCGGAACACCGACCACATGGTGTAGCGCTGCATCTCGTTGATGTCGCGGGCCTTCGTCGTCACTGCTGCTCCTCCTGATGATGCTGCTCGGCTACCGCCCGCCCCTGGGCGCGCAGGTCTGGTCCCTCGGTGTGCACCAGCTCGACGATGCGGGTCAGGACCGTAGGGTCGGCGGTCGGCGGTACGCCGTGGCCGAGGTTGAAGATGTGCCCCTTCGCCGCCGCGCCCTCGCGCACCACCCGGCGTACCCGCTCGGCGAGCACCGACCACGGCGCACCCAGCAGCGCCGGATCGAGGTTGCCCTGCACGGCGTACGCCCGGCCGAGTCGCCGGCTGGCCTCGTCCAGCGGGATCCGCCAGTCGACTCCGACCACCTCGGCACCCGCCTGACCGATCAGCGGCAGCAGCTCCCCGGTCCCCACACCGAAGTGGATGCGCGGCACCCCGTGCTCCTTCAACGCGGCGAGCACCATCGCCGAATGCGGCATCACATATTCGCGATAGTCGCGTGCCGACAGCGCACCGGCCCAGGAGTCGAACAGCTGCACCACCCGCGCCCCGGCCGCCACCTGCGCCTGCAGGAAAACCGCCGACAGCTGCGCCAGCCGCGAACACAGCTCGTGCCACAGCTCCGGGTCGCCGACCATCAACGCCTTGGTCGCCGCATAGTCCTTGCTGGGCCCACCCTCGACCAGATAGCTCGCCAGCGTGAACGGCGCCCCGGCAAACCCGATCAGCGCGGTCGACGAGTCCGGCCCGCCGAGTTCCTCGACGACCAGGCGTACCGCCTCGCTGATCGCGTCCAGCTGTCCCACCTCGAGCGGACGCAGCGCTTCGACGTCGGCTCGCGATGAGATCGGGTGCGCGATCTGCGGGCCCCTGCCCGGCACGATGTCGAGATCCACCCCCGCGGCCTTGAGCGGCACCATGATGTCGGAATAGAAGATGGCCGCGTCCACCCCGTGCCGGCGTACCGGCTGCATGGTGATCTCGCGCACCAGATCGGGGGTGAAGCAGGCCTCCAGCATCGTGGTGCCCTCGCGCACCTGCCGATATTCCGGCAGCGAACGCCCCGCCTGTCGCATGAACCACACCGGGACCCGCTCCCCCTGCACCCCGCGGGCGGCGTTCACCAGGTCGGAGCCGGTCGGTTCGGCGGGTGTTTCGGTCACCGCGCCATCCTGCCACGGCGCGTCGAAACCGTCTCGACTGACCCATTGCCTAGGCTCTAGGGGTGCCAACCAGCAAGAGCCAGCTCCCGCTCCCGCGGCCATTCGAGAAGGCCGTGGCGACGATCAGCGGGTTTGCCTGGCGGCCGGAGTTGCAGGTCGAGGAGATCCCGGCCCCCCAACGCATCGCCCCCTTCTCGGTGGCCCTGACCGCCGACGTGCTGGTCGACTCCGACGAGTTGGGCAACGGCCGGCTGGTGCTGCTGCACGATCCGGCCGGAAACGACGCCTGGCAAGGCACGTTTCGGCTGGTCAGCTATGTGCGCGCCGAGATCGAACCCGAGATGGTCACCGATCCGCTGCTCGCCAACGTCGGCTGGTCCTGGCTGACCGACGCACTCAGCGCGCACGGCGCCGAACTGCTCGCGCCCAGCGGCACCGTCACCTCGGTGAACAGCGAAACGTTCGGTGCGATGGAGGACGATCCGGGCCGGGCCGAGCTCGAGGTGCGCGCCTCCTGGACGCCGGTGCTGGGCCCCGACGGCTCCGGCATCGACGTCCACCTCGCCGCCTGGTCCGATCTGCTCTGCACGGTTGCCGGCGTCCCCCCGGTGCCCGACGGCGTACTGGTCATGCCGTCTCGCCGTGCCGGTGGCGCACGCCGGGGCCGGTAGTCTGCGGACCGTGTCCAGCAGTCCCGCCACCGACCCCTCGGGCGCTGCTGACCCCGAATCCACGACCGCCGAGCCGGAACTGCCGATCCTCGCCGCACCCGCCGAGCCGCTGCCGCCGGTCGTCACCGACGCGACGGCGCTCGATGCGACGATCACCGCCCTGGCCGGCGGCAGCGGTCCGGTCGCGGTGGATGCCGAGCGGGCGCAGGGCTACCGCTACACCGGTCGCGCCTACCTGATCCAGCTGCGGCGTACCGGAGCCGGAACCCACCTGATCGACCCCGTCACGCTGGCCGAAGCGGGCACCCCGGTGACCGGCCTGATGAGCGCCATCGCCGACGCCGAGTGGATCATCCACGCCGCCGCCCAGGACACCCCGTGCCTGGCCGAGCTGGGACTGGTTCCGCAGCGGCTGTTCGACACCGAACTGGCCGGGCGGTTGCTCGGGTTTCCGCGGGTGGCGCTGGGGGCGTTGATCGAGCACTACTTCGGGCTGCGCCTGCTCAAGGAGCACTCGGCGGCCGACTGGTCGACCCGTCCCCTGCCCGCGGACTGGCTGAACTATGCCGCCCTGGACGTCGAACTGCTGGTCGAGCTGCGCGATCGCCAGGTCGCGGATCTCGAGGCGGCCGGCAAGCTTGCGTGGGCCGAGCAGGAGTTCGCCTGGTTGGCCGGGCGTGCTTCGACGCCGGCCGTCCCCCGGGTCGACCCGTGGCGGCGCACCTCCGGCATCCACGCGGTACGCTCTCCCGCCGGTCTGGCGGTGGTCCGGGAACTGTGGCAGGCGCGCGACGACCTGGCCCGCCGCCTCGACCGCGCCCCGGGGCGGATCCTGCCGGACAAGGCGATCGCCGAGTTGGCCGCGAAGACCGCGCCGGGCCGCCGTGAACTGCAGCAGGTACCCGGTTTCCAGCGCCGCTCGGCCAAGCGCTACGAGACCAACTGGGTCACCGCTGTCGACCGCGCCCGGTCCCTGTCCAAGTCCGAGCTGCCACCGGTGCATCTCCCCTCGGAGGGCGCGCCCCCGCCGCGCACCTGGGAGTCCCGTGATCCTGAGGCGTACGCCCGGCACCAGCGGATGCGAGCGGTGATGACCGATCTCGCCGAACGGCACGACGTGCCGGCGGAAAACCTGTGTACGCCCGAATTCTGGCGTCGGCTGGCGTGGCAGCCACCCGAGCCCGCCGACGAGACGGCCGTCGACGCGTTCCTGGCCGAGCTGGGCGCGCGAAGGTGGCAGCGCGAGCTCGTGGTGGGCCCGCTCACCGAGGCGGTTCAGGAACCGGCGAGCCCGCCCAGGTCATAGACCCGGAACCCGACCGCATAGTCACACCCGGCCGCTTTTCCTGTCTCGACGAGGATTGGCGGGATGAACTCGTCGGGCTTCGGGTGGTTCGGCAGGTCGGCCAGATAGGCCTGGTGCGCCTGCAGCGAGCGTACGCTGGCCCGCACCGCCTGCTCGTCGACCGCGACGGCGTGGGTGGGCTCCGGATGACCGGCCACCAGCAGCGCGGTCGTGTGCCACTTCGCCAAGCCCTCCTCGTCGGCGAGCTCGCGGAACACCCACGTGTTGTCGGCGTCGCGCACCCCGTCGATCGTGGCCAGCCCGGCGGCGCGGTGGTCGGCCTGGTTGAGGCCCCCGTACGCCTCCACCTCCCAGACCCCGGTGACCACCGCCTGCGGCCGCACCTGGCGTACCACCCGGGCGATGTCGCGGCGCAGCTCGAGACCGTAGGTAAGCATCCCGTCGGGGTGGTGGAGGATCTCCAGTCGGTCCACCCCCACTTCCGCGCAGGCGGCGCGTTGTTCCTCGGCGCGGATCGGCCCGACCTCCTCGGGGGGACGCTGCATCCCGGCCTCGCCGGAGGTGAGCAGCAGATAGCTCACCTCGATCCCGGCGCGCGCCCAGGTGGCCACCGCCGCCGAGGCGCCGTATTCCATGTCATCGGGGTGCGCCACCACGCACAGCACCCGCTCCCATCCACTGGTGTCCAGCCGCGGCAGCTGCTGCTCGGTCATCGCGGTCCTCTCGACGGTGTGCTCCTGTCGCCATCGTCCCAGACTCGCCAGCCGGCGAAAAGGGCAACCGAATCCTCGCCAAACACTGTTACTTGTGGGTAACATCGGGGTCATGTCAGCTGAGAACCGCGATGTCGTCTTCGTCGACGGCGTACGAACTCCTTTCGGAAAGGCCGGCTCGCTCTATGCGGAGACCCGCGCCGACGACCTGGTGGTGCACTGCATCCGCGAGCTGCTGCGGCGCCACCCCGAGCTCCCGCCCGAGCGGGTCGATGAGGTGGCGATCGCCGCGACCACCCAGACCGGTGACCAGGGCCTGACCATCGGCCGCAGCGCCGCCCTGCTGTCCGGGCTGCCGCAGTCGGTGCCCGGCTTCGCCATCGACCGGATGTGCGCGGGCGCGATGACCGCTGTGACCACCACCGGCTCCGGCATCGGCTTCGGCGCCTATGACGTGGCGATCGCCGGCGGCGTCGAGCACATGGGCCGACACCCGATGGGTGAGGGCGTCGACCCCAATCCGCGCTTCCTCACCGAGAAGCTGGTCGACGATTCGGCACTGGTGATGGGCAGGACCGCCGAGAACCTGCACGACCGCTTCCCCGCGATCACCAAGCAGCGGTGCGACGAGTTCGCCGTCCTCTCCCAGGAGCGGGTGGCCAAGGCGTACGCCGACGGCGTCATCCAGGAGTCGCTGGTGCCGGTCGGCGTACGCTCCACCGAGCTCGGCTGGGGCCTGGCCACCGCCGACGAGCCCCCACGCCCCGGAACCACCGTCGAGGCGCTGGCCGAGCTGAAGACCCCGTTCCGTCCGCGCGGCAACGTGTCCCCCGGCAACGCCGCCGGCCTCAACGACGGCGCCACCGCCTGCCTGCTCGCCTCCGCGGCCGCGGCCGAGGAGCTCGGCCTGCCGGTGGCGATGAAGCTGGTCGGATTCTCCTTTGCTGGTGTGGATCCCGCGGTGATGGGTGTCGGGCCGGTGCCGGCCACCGAGAAGGCGCTCGCCCGGGCCGGTCTGAGCATCGACGACATCGGCGCGTTCGAGATCAACGAGGCGTTCGCGGTGCAGGTGCTCGCGTTCCTGGACCACTTCGGGATCGACCAGTTCGACGAGCGGGTCAACCCCTACGGCGGCGCGATCGCGCTGGGGCACCCGCTGGCGTCCTCGGGCGTCCGCCTGATGATCCACCTGGCCCGGCAGTTCCGGGAGCGCCCGCAGGTCCGCTACGGCATCACCACGATGTGCATCGGGCTCGGCATGGGCGGCACCGTGATCTGGGAAAACCCCCACCACCAGTCGGGGGACGACCCCCGACCCCCCGCGGGCGCAAGCGCCCAGACTTCCGGAGAGGGCGACGCGAAGTGACCGAGACGATGTATGACGATTTCGACCAGATCCTGGACCGCTCTGCCGCGGCCACCGAGGACAGCGAGGTGATCACCCACTCGCTGGCCCGTGACATCGACCTGCCGCGGGGCGCCGGCAAGGCGGTACTGATCACCCTGGACAACGGGCTGGACCACAAGCGTCCCTCCACCCTCGGCCCCGGCACGCTGCGCGAGCTCAGCCACGTGCTCGACCGGGTGCAGGCGCGCGATGACATCGTCGCGATCGCGATCACCGGCAAGCCGTTCATCACCGCCGCCGGTGCCGACCTGTCGCTGATCTCGGGCATCACCGAGCACGAGCAGGCGGTCGACGTGGCCCGGATCGGGCACGGCACCTTCCACAAGCTGGCCAACTCGAAGATCCCCACCTTCGCGTTCATCAACGGCCTCGCCCTGGGCGGCGGGCTGGAGATCGTGCTCAGCTGCCAGTATCGGACGGTCTGCGACAGTGCGGCCGGAATCGCTTTCCCGGAAGTGTTTCTGGGAATCCTGCCCGGCTGGGGCGGCACCTGGATGGCGCCTAACCTGGTCGGTGTCGACACCGCGGTGAAGCTGGTGATCGAGAACTCGATGAACCAGAACAAGATGCTCGGCGGCAAGCAGGCGTTTGAGCTTGGGCTGGCCGATGCGGTGTTCGAGGGTGCCGACTATCTGGCCCGCTCGATCGACTGGATGGCCGGTGTGGTCAACGGCGACATCGCCGTCGAGCGGCCCGAGATCGACCGTTCCGAGGACACCTGGGCGGCGGCGATCAAGAAGGGCAAGAAGTTCGCCGACGCCAAGGTGTCGGGTGCCGCACCGGCCCCCTACCGGGCGCTGGACTGTCTGGCCGCGGCGCGCACCGCGACTCGGGAGGAGGCGTACCTGCTGGAGGACCAGGGCCTCGCCGACCTGGTGATGACCGACGAGCACCGCGCCTCGTTGTACGCCTTCGACCTGGTCAACAAGCGCGCGAAACGGCCGGCGGGGGCGCCGGACAAGGAGCTCGCCCGCAAGGTGACCAAGGTCGGCGTGGTCGGCGCCGGACTGATGGCCTCCCAGCTGGCGCTGCTGTTCGGCCGCCGCCTCGGCGTACCGGTGGTGATGAGCGACCTCGACCAGTCGCGCGTGGACAAGGGGCTCGGTTATGTGACCGCCGAGGTGGACAAGCTGCTGGCCAAGCAGCGGATCTCCCCGGACAGGGCCAACGGGCTGAAGGCGCTGTTCAGCGGCACCACCGACCAGGCCGACTTCGCCGACTGCGACCTGGTGATCGAGGCCGTGTTCGAGGAGCTGGGCGTCAAGCGGCAGGTGTTCGGCGCGCTGGAGCAGCACGTGCGCCCCGACTGCGTGCTGATGACCAACACCTCCTCGCTGTCGGTGAGCGAGATGGCGTCCACGCTTCAGCATCCCGAGCGGGTGGTGGGTTTCCACTTCTTCAACCCGGTCGCGGTGCTGCCGTTGCTGGAGATCATCCGCGGCGAGCAGACCGACGACGAGACCCTGGCGACCGCGTTCGCGGTGGCCAAGGGGCTGCGCAAGAACGCGGTGCTGGTGAAGGACTCCCCCGCCTTCGTGGTGAACCGGGTGCTGACCCGGTTGATGGGTGAGATCATGGCGTGCGTCGACGAGGGTACGCCGATCGAGGTCGCCGAGCGGGCGACGGCCCCGATGGGGCTGCCGATGTCGACGTTCGCCCTGCTGCAGCTGGTCGGGCCCGCGGTGGCGCTGCACGTCGGCAGCACCCTGCATCAGGCGTTCGGCGACCGGTTCGGCGAGTCGAAGTGCCTGTCGGCGCTGGTCGAAGCGAAGCTGCCCGGGATCTATACCACCGACGAGTCCGGGCGGCCGCAGCTCAACCCCGAGGCGCTGGCCGTGCTGACGCAGGGTGACAACCCGTCGACGGCCGAGCAGGTGCTGGAGCGGGCCGAGAGGGCACTCGCCGAGGAGATCGGGCTGATGCTGGACGAGGGGGTGGTCGCCGCGCCGATGGACATCGACCTGTGCCTGATACTGGGCGCCGGCTGGCCCTTCCACAACGGCGGCATCACTCCCTATCTGGATCGCCGCGGCGCCTCGGAATCCGTGCGTGGCAAGCGTTTCCTGCCGCCAGGGGTGGCCAGCCTACCCGCCTGAGGGGTAGGCCGCTGGGTGCGGTGAGGGTCAGCTGAGCGCCTGCTCCAGTTTGCCGATGGCCGCCTGTTCGGTGCTCGAGGTGCCCTTGGCCGCCTCGGCCACGTCGCGGGCGACGGTGAGCACCAGCTCGCGATAGGGCTGCACCAGCTGCGGGGTCTGGGTCTCGAGCAGTCGGCGTACCTCACCCACCAGCTCGATCACGTGGCCCTCCAGGTTGCTGCGATCCGCCGGCAGATGGGGTAGGCCGCCACCTCGGAGCATCCGCTGCAGCTCCGGCGGAGCCGCCTGCAGGGCCTTGCCGGTCGCGAAGGACTCCTTGAACGTGTCGAGGAAGCCGGGATCGGCGTTGGACACCAGCGCCCCGGCGAGCATCACCGCGTTGCGTACCCGCTGCTGGTCCTCCTCGGTGAGCTGAGTGGGCTGACCCGTCGAGGTCTGGTCGTTCGTGGGCTGGTCGCTCATCGGTCGCTCCTTTTGGTTGTGGTTGGGTCAGGCTCGGGTGATCAGGAAGAATTCACGCAGCAGCCCCTCCTCCCCAGGGCACGTTGAGGGTGCGATCGAGCCGGCCGGTGACCACGCGTACCGGCACCCCGTCAAGCACGGGATCGCTCACACCGGAAACGGTAGCCCGCCGGCGGCTCAGCGTTCGCTGTCGCTGGACTGGGTACGCCGCTCCGGCAGCTGCTCGGTGGTCCGGGCGACGAACTCGACCACCTGCCGCGCGATCTGCTGGGAGGTGAGTCCAAGTTCCTCCAGCACCTCGGCGCGGGAGCCGTGGTCGAGGAACTCCTGCTTGATGCCGAACTCGCGGACCGGGGTCCACACGTCGTTGGCGCGCAGCTCCTGGGACAACCGGGAGCCGACCCCGCCGACCACCCCGGAGTCCTCCAGGGTGATCACCAGTTCGTGCTCGGCGGCCAGCCGGACCAGGGCCGGGTTGATCGGCAGCGACCAGACCGGGTCGACGACGCGGACGCCGATTCCCTGCTGGCTCAGCCTTTCCGCGACCTCCAGGCCCATCCCGACGAACTGTCCGAGGGCCACCACCAGCACCTGGGGCCGACCCGACTGGGCCAGCACGTCGATGCCGTCGCGCCGCTCGATCGCGTCGATGTCGGCCGGCACCTTCTCCTTGGAATAGCGGATCACGCTGGGCCCGTCGTTGTGGTCCACCGACTGCCACAGCGCCTCACGCAACCGGGTCGCATCGCGGGGTGCCGCCAGGCGGAGCCCGGGCACGACGGTCAGGATCGAGGAGTCCCACATGCCGTTGTGGCTGGCGCCATCGGTGCCGGTGACCCCGGCCCGGTCCAGCATCAGGGTGACTCCCTGCCGGTGCAGGGCGACGTCCATCAGCAGTTGATCGAAGGCCCTGTTCAAGAAGGTGGAATAGACCGCGACCACCGGATGCAGACCGGCCGCGGAAAGCCCGGCGGCGGAGGTGAGTGCGTGCTGCTCGGCGATCCCCACGTCGACGGTGCGGTCCGGGAAGGCGGCGGCGAACCGATCCAGTCCGGTCGGATAGAGCATCGCCGCGGTCAGCGCGACGATATCGGGCCGGCGCCGGCCGACCTCCACGAGCTCGGCCGAGAACACGTCGGTCCAGGTCTTCTTGGAGCTCGAGGACAGCGGTTCACCGGTGATCTCGTCGATCTGGCCGACCGAGTGGAAGTGGTCCTCCTCGTGCTCCTCGGCGGCCTTGAAGCCGCGGCCCTTCTCGGTGATCACGTGCACGATCACCGGGCCGCCGAAGCCCTTGGCCTGCTGCAGGGCCCGCTCCAGCGCGGCGAGGTCGTGCCCGTCGATCGGGCCGACATACTTCATCCCGAGGTCGGCGAACAGGCCCTGCGGCGCCAGCACGTCCTTGAGCCCGATCTTCACCCCGTGCAGCCATTCATAGGCAGCCCGCCCGACCAACGGCGTACCGCTGATCGAACGCTTCAGGAAATCCAACCCCTGCTCATATCGCCGGTCGGTGCGCAGTGCGCTCAGATGGGAGGCGAGCCCGCCGACGGTCGGGGTGTAGGAGCGGCCGTTGTCGTTGGCGATCATCACCAGCGGCAGGTCGCGCTGGACGGCGATGTTGTTGACCGCCTCCCAGGCCATCCCGCCGGTCAGCGCGCCGTCGCCGATCACGGCGACCACGGTGCGGTCCAGGTTCTGCAGCCGGAACCCCTTGGCCATCCCCTCGGCCCAGGAGAGCGAGGCGGACGCGTGCGAGCTCTCCACCCAGTCGTGCTCGGACTCGGCGCGGCTGGGATAGCCGGACAGCCCGCCGCGCTGGCGCAGGGTCGGGAAGTCGGCGCAACGACCGGTGAGCATCTTGTGCACGTAGCTCTGGTGGCCGGTGTCGAAGATGAATGGGTCGTTGGGCGAGTCGAACACGCGGTGCAGCGCCAGGGTCAGCTCGACAACGCCGAGATTGGGCCCCAGGTGTCCGCCAGTGCGGCTGACGTTGGACACCAGGAACGCTCGGATCTCCGCGGCGAGCCGGTCCAGCTCGGTGCGAGAGAGGTCGCGCAGGTCACCAGGTCCCTCGATGCGATCCAACAAAGCCATGCCCGCCAGTTTACGGCGTGGTAGGTGGTGGTCGTGTCAGCCCGCGGGTCGAAACGGTGTCTTTCCGTGGGGGGATCCCTACGCGCCCGGGCAGACCGGAGACACCAAAAAGCCGATGCGCTGCGCGACCCTCGCCGTTAACGTCACCGGCATGAGCGAGTTGAAACGGGCCCTGCGCGACGAGCTGCACCGAGCGATGCGGGAGCGGGATCGGGTGAGCACCCGCGCCCTGCGTTCGGTGGTCGGCGCCCTGGAGAACGCCGAGGCCGACGGTGTCATCGCCCCGCGGGCCGGAGCGGTGGAGTCGGCCGCGATCGGGGTCGGGGCCGCCGAGGCGCGGCGTCGCGAGCTGACCGCTTCGGAGGCGTACGCCGTGGTCACCGCGGAACTCGACGAGCGGGCCGCCGCCGTGCGCGACTGCGAGCGGGCGGGTCAGTCAGCGGCCGCCGAACCGGTGCGCGAGGAGATCGCCGCCATAAGGTCCGCCCTGGCCAGGGTCACAACCGACGGATGAAGATCTTGCCGCGCAGCGCCTCCTCGACCAGGGCGACGGCCCGGCGTACCCGAACCAGCTGCGCGGTCTGTTCCTGCCAGGCCTCGGCCGCCGACTCGACCACCTGCGGCGGCACGTGCTCGACCAGGCTGGTGCGTACGCCGGACAGCCCGGCCTGGCTGGCGCGCAGCTGGCTCTCCACGAACTGGGCAGCGAACCGGGCGAGCACCACCGGGTGCCGCCGCAGCACCGGATAGGCCCGATAGTCGGCCGGGCAGCGGTCCAGCAGGTACGCCACAGCGGTCGCCTCCCAGTCGGGGGCACCCGGCGGACGCACCGAGTCGGGCCACCCCGGCGGGACATAGATTGAAGTCTGCATCATGACCACCCCATTGATTAGTACGTGTGTTCGATCATAGGTGGTCGCTCCGACAGCGGCAAGAGGTGACAGGATGTGAGGATGCCAGCCGGGACCGACATCGACGTCGTCTGCGCGATCGCCGCGGGAGAACTCGCCGGTGAGGTGGTGCTGCGCACCGATCGGGTGATCGCCTTCCTGGACCACCGGCCGGTGTTCAAGGGCCACGTCCTGGTCTGCCCGCTCCCCCACGTCGACCAACTCACCGACCTGCCGGCGGATCAGCTCCCGGTGCTGTTCGTCGAGGTGCAGCGGGTCGCCGCGGCGCTGCCGCGGGCGCTCGGCTGCACCGGCACCTTCGTGGCAATCAACAACGTGGTGTCCCAATCGGTGCCGCACCTGCACGTGCACGTGGTGCCGCGGACCAGGGGGGACGGGCTGCGCGGCTTCTTCTGGCCCCGGGTCCGGTACGCCGAGGGCGAGCTTCAGGCGTACGGGACGCTGATCCGCGAAGCCGTCGGAGAATGACCATGACCAGATCGAGGCCATTTTCTCCCTGGGAGAAAACGACCCCGATCTGGTCATGATCGTTGCGTCCGGTGGCCGACCGCACTGGCTTCGACAGGCTCAGCCAGCGTGCGGCTCAGCCGGCGTCGGACTCGGCCATCCGGCGCAGCACGTAGTGCAGAATGCCGCCGTTGAGGTAGTACTCACGCTCCCCGGGGGTGTCGATCCGCACAACCGCGTCGAACTCGGTCTTCTTGCCGTCAGGGGCGGTCGCGGTGACCTTCATGGTCTTCGGCGTACGCCCTTCGTTCAGCTCGGTGATCCCGACGATGTCGAAGGTCTCCTCACCGGTCAGACCCAGCGAGTCGGCCGACTTCCCCTCCGGGAACTGCAGCGGCAGGACGCCCATGCCGATCAGGTTCGAGCGGTGGATCCGCTCGAAGCTCTCGGTGATCACGGCCTTGATCCCCAGCAGTGCCGAGCCCTTGGCCGCCCAGTCCCGCGAGGAACCAGAGCCGTACTCCTTGCCGCCCAGCACCACAAGCGGGGTGCCTGCGGCCTGGTAGTTCACCGAGGCGTCATAGACGAAGCTGACCGGACCGTCGGGCTGGGTGAAGTCACGGGTGTATCCACCCTCGGTGCCCGGGGCGATCTGGTTGCGCAGCCGGATGTTCGCGAAGGTGCCGCGCATCATCACCTCATGGTTGCCGCGTCGCGAACCGTAGGAGTTGAAGTCCCGCCTCTCCACTCCCTGCTCGGTCAGGTACTTCCCGGCCGGGGTGTCGGCCTTGATCGAACCGGCCGGCGAGATGTGGTCGGTGGTCACCGAGTCGCCGAGCTTCAGCAGCACCCGCGCGCCGGTGATGTCACCGACGGCCTCGGGCTGGGCCGGCATCCCCTCGAAGTACGGAGGCTTGCGCACATAGGTCGAGTCGGCGTCCCACTCGAAGGTGTCCCCCTCCGGGGTGGACAGCGACTGCCAGCGCTCGTCGCCGGCGAACACGTCGGCGTACCGGCTGGCGAACATCTCCGCCGAGATGGACGAGCCGACGAGTTCCTCGATCTCCTCGGTGCTCGGCCAGACGTCGCGCATGAACACGTCGTTGCCCTGCTCATCGGTGCCGATCGGCTCCGAGTCGAGGTCGATGTCCATGGTCCCGGCCAGGGCATACACCACCACCAGCGGCGGGCTGGCCAGATAGTTCATCTTCACGTCCGGGCTGATCCGGCCCTCGAAGTTGCGGTTGCCCGAGAGCACCGCGGTGACGGCCAGGTCGTGCTCGTTGATCGCCTGCGACACCTCGGGGATCAACGGTCCCGAGTTGCCGATGCAGGTGGTGCAGCCATAACCGACCAGGTCGAAACCGATCTTGTCCAGATAGGGCTGCAGCCCGGCCTTCTCGTAGTAGTCGGTGACCACCTTCGAGCCCGGCGCCAGCGAGGTCTTCACCCACGGCTTGCGGGTCAGGCCCTTCTCCACGGCCTTCTTGGCGACCAGTCCGGCGGCGATCATCACCGACGGGTTGGAGGTGTTGGTGCAGGAGGTGATCGCCGCGACGCAGACCGCGCCGTGGTCCAGCTCGAACGACTCACCGGTGGACAGGGTGACCGGGATCTGCACCGACGGGCGCCCCGGCACGGCCTTGCGCACGGCACCGGCGACGGTGCCGACGACCTCGGCGGCGACGTCCTTCACCTTGTCCACGATGGTGGCCGCGGTCGAGGTCTCCTCGTCACCGGGGGCGGCCGCGGTGGGGTCGGAGGCCGGGAACGAGTCGGCGGTCTGCTCGTCCTGGGCGGTCATCGACACGTAGTTCTTCACGTCCGAGCGGAACTGCTTCTTGGCGTTGTCCAGCAGGATCCGGTCCTGGGGGCGCTTCGGCCCGGCGATCGACGGCTTCACGTCGGCCAGGTCGAGCTCCAGGTGCTCGGAATAGCGGGGCTCGCGGTCGTCGTCGTGCCACAGGCCCTGGGCCTTGGCGTACGCCTCCACCAGCTCGATCTGCTCCTCGGAGCGACCGGTCAGCCGCAGGTAGTCGGTGGTCTTGTCGTCGATCGGGAACACCGCGATGGTCGAGCCGTATTCGGGGCTCATGTTGCCGATGGTGGCGCGGTTGGCCAGCGGCACGGCGGAGACGCCGGGGCCATAGAACTCGACGAACTTGCCGACCACCTTGTGCTCGCGCAGCATCTCGGTGATGGTAAGCACCAGGTCGGTCGCGGTGACGCCGTCGCGCAGCTCACCGGACAGCTTGAAGCCGACCACGCGCGGGATCAGCATCGACACCGGCTGACCGAGCATCGCGGCCTCGGCCTCGATCCCGCCGACACCCCAGCCGACCACACCCAGGCCGTTCACCATGGTGGTGTGCGAGTCGGTGCCCACACAGGTGTCGGGGTAGGCCTGCAGCACCTTCTCGCCGGAACCCGTCGACACCTCGCGCGGGAAGACCACGCGGGCCAGGTTCTCGATGTTGACCTGGTGCACGATGCCGGTGCCCGGGGGGACCACCTTGAAGTCGTCGAACGCGGTCTGACCCCAGCGCAGGAACTGGTACCGCTCCTTGTTGCGTTCGTACTCGACCTCCACATTGCGCTGGAAGGAGTCACGGGTGCCGAAGAAGTCGACGATCACGGAGTGGTCGATCACCATCTCGGCCGGTGACAGCGGGTTCACCTTGTCGGCGTCCCCGCCCATCTCGACGATCGCCTCGCGCATGGTGGCCAGGTCGACCACGCACGGCACGCCGGTGAAGTCCTGCATGATCACCCGGGCGGGGGTGAACTGGATCTCCTTGTCCGGCTCGGACTTGGGGTCCCAGTTGCCGAGAGCGCGGATGTCGTCGGCGGTGATGTTCTTGCCGTCCTCGGTGCGCAGCAGGCACTCCAGCAGCACCTTCAGGCTGTAGGGCAGGCTCTCGGACCCCTCCACCGCGTCGAGCTTGAAGATCTCGTAGGTCTTGCCGGCCACCTCCAGGTCGGCCCGCGCTCCAAAGCTGTTCTCACTCATTGCTCAACTCCCATGCTGATTGGGTTGTCCGCGGCGCCCGCCGGCCCCGCCAAGTCTCTTGACATCAAGATACCACGTCGGCAGTGGCGGACGAGCGCGTGGGTCCATTCTCCGCCGTGTCTCCCTCAGGCGTACGCCGGGGGTCCGGGCCGGGTGGTTCGGCGACCAGCCGCAGCACCTCACCCAGGTCGCGCCACCACGGGTCGACGGAGCGGCGCAGGGTGATGTCGGTGCCGGCGAACAGCTGCTCCATCGCACCCGCGCGCACCTGGCCGTCGACCAACCCGATCCGGAAGGAGTCGGTGCCGCCGGCGGCCAGCTGCTCCCCCAGCAGCTGGATCGAACGCGACACCAGCCGGGTGGCCAGGATCCGGTCGAACGGCGTCGGGTTGCCGCCCTGCTGGACGTGGCCGAGCACGGCCTGGCGGACGTCGAACAACCCGCCGGCCTCCTGGGCGAACAACCGTGCCATGAAGTCGGTGGTGTAGAGCGGGTTGGCCTCCTCGTTGCGGACCGCCAGGAACAACCGGCGCCCGTTGCGGAAGCTGTGCCGCAGCCGCTCCACGTCGGCGGCCAGCTCGGCCAGGGTGACCCCGTCCTCGTGCAGATAGACCCGCTCCGCACCGCCACCGAGCGCCCCCATCATCGCCAGATAGCCGCAGTGCCGGCCCATCACCTCGACCACGAAGCAGCGCCGGGCCGCGCTGGCCGACTGCTTGATCCGGTCGATCGACTCGATGATCTCGTTCAGCGCGGTGTCGGCGCCGATCGACAGCTCGCTGCCCGGGAGGTTGTTGTCGATGCTGGCGGGCAGGCAGATCATCGGGATCCGAAAGGCCGGATAGCGGTCGCGCTCCTGCCAGAGCCGGTGCGCCGAGGCGTACCCGTCCCAGCCGCCGATCATCAACAACCCGTCGATCCGGTGCCGTTCCAGGGTGCGGCCGATGGCGTACAGGTCGGACAGTTCCGGCACCTCCCGCCGGGTGCCGAGCTCGGCACCGCCCATCGGCGCCCACCCCTCCACCTCGTCCCAGCACAGTTCGCGCAGGTCGTCGCGGACCAGCCCGGCAAAGCCGCCCTGGACGCCGATCATCCGCATCCCCTGCTCGATGCCGAGTCGGACCGCCTCGAAGGCGGCCGTGTTCATCCCGGGTGCCAGGCCGCCGCCGTGCACCACCGCGATCCGCGGGCCATCCGCGCGGGCGTTGACGGTTGGCGGCTCCGACATCTGGGTGAACACGGTGAGCAGTTCGCCGAAGGAGCCGCCGCGGGCGGCCACGGCGGCGTCGTGGTCGCCATCGGCGATCAGTCGCGGCACCGCCCGGGTGGCGGCGAGCTGCTCGACCAGCGGCAACGGTGCCGGGTGGTTCCCCCGGGTGCCGATGACCACGGCCTCCTCGCCCGGGTCGGCGCCGAGGACGTGTCGGGCGGCGGCGGCACCGAGCCAGGTGCTCATCCACCGGTCGTACGCCGAGGGCGCACCTCCGCGCTGCACGTGGCCCAGGATGGTCACCCGGGTGTCCTCGCCGAGCCGTTCCTCCAGCACCCGTTGCACATCGGTGGCGTGGAGGGGTACCCCGGAACGATCGGTCGTCCCCTCGGCGACGATCACGATGGACTCCCGCCGCCCGGCGGCGCGGCCGCGGCGCAGCTCGGCGCACATCCGCTCCTGCCAGCCGTCGGCGGGCGGGTGCTCGGGGACCAGCAGATAGTCGCAGACGCCGGCGATGGCGGCCATCAGCGCCAGATAGCCGCAGTGCCGACCCATCACCTCGACCACGAAGGTGCGCTGGTGGCTGGCCGCGGTGGAGGAGATGGCGTCGATCGCGCCGACGATCCGGTGCAGGGCCGTGTCGGCGCCGATGGTCATGTCGGTGCCGACCAGGTCGTTGTCGATCGAGCCGACCAGGCCGATCAGTCCCAGGTTCGGGTACGCCGCGGCCCGCTCCTCGGTCTCCTCGCCGGCCGCCACCAGTTCGGCGAGCAGCCCGGGCCACTCGCGGCGGAACTCATCGGCCCCGGACAGGCTGCCGTCGCCGCCGATCACCACCAGCCGGTCGATGCCGTGCTCGAGCAGGTGCGCGGCCGCCCGGCGCATCCCGGCGCGTTCGCGGAAATCCTTGCTGCGAAAGGTTCCGATGATGGTGCCGCCGCGGTGCAGCACCGAGCCGACGTCGTCCCAGTCGACCTGCCGGATGCCGTCACCGCCGTCGACCAGCCCCTGGAACCCTTCCTGGACGACGAACACGTCGGCACCGAGGTTGAGTGCGGTGCGGACCACGGCACGCACCGCCGCGTTCATCCCGGGGGCGTCTCCCCCGCTGGTCAGGACCCCGACCCGGTGGGCCAGACGATCGTGTTCGGCGGGCATGACCACTCCTTCGGCGATTCCCTGCTGGTCTCCATCCTTGCCGGTCGCCGGGTCGCCCGGGCAACCGGGGTCAGGCCGGCTCGAGGATCGCCACGCACTCCACGTGGTGGGTGCGCGGGAACAGGTTGAACGCGCGGATCGAGCTGGGCCGCCAGCCGAGCTCTGCGGCGTACGCCAGGTCGCGCGCGAGCGCTGCCGGGTCGCAGGCGACGTAGCCGATCGCCCGCGGCGTACGCTCGCTGAGCTGCTGCAGGACCTTGCGCCCGGCACCGGCGCGGGGCGGGTCCAGCACGACCAGGTCGGTGCGCCGCGGCAGCTTGTGCAGCACCTTGTCGACCCGCCCGGTGGTGAACCGGGCCTCGCGGACGTTGCGGCGGGCGTGCGAGATCGCCGGCTTGTCCGACTCGACGCCCCAGACGGTGACCCCGGCATCGGCCAGCGCACCGGCGAACAGTCCCACCCCGCAGAACAGGTCGAACGCGCGCTCCCCCGGCTGGGGCCGCAGGCCGTCCAGCAGTGCGGCGACCAGGGTGTCCGCGGCGGCCGGGTGCACCTGCCAGAACCCCTGCGCCTGCACCTCGAACCGGCGTCCGGCGGCCTGCTCGGCCACCGACTCGTCGGCGTCGCCGACCAGCAGCAGCTGCTCGGAGTCGGAATCCACCACGGTCAGCGGGGTGTCCTCGGCCACCTCCGGTACGCCCAGCTCGCGCGGGTCCACCGTGGCGATCGGGCAGCCGTCGGTGGGAATGGTGATCAGCTCGTGCGAGCGGTGCGCGCGCAGCGCCGGCCCGTCCGGCCCGGCCAGGTAGCGCATCCGGGTCCGCCAGCCGGTCAGGGTCGGCGGGACCGCCTCCACCTCACCGGCCCAGTCGATGCCGGCCAGCCGCTGCAGCTGCTCGGCGACCACGGCTCGCTTCAGCTCCACCTCGCCGGATTCGCTGACGTGCTGGAAATCGCAGCCACCGCAACCGCCGGGGCCGGCCACCGGACAACCGGAGGGCTGCCGGTCGCGCGAGGGTTCCAGCACCTCGAGCGCGTCGGCCCGCCAGAACCGGTCGGTGGAGGTGTCGGTGAGCTGCAGGCGTACCCGTTCTCCCGGCAGCGTGTGCCGGACGAAGATCACCCGGCCGTCGTGGCGGGCCACGCAGTGCCCGCCGTGCGCCACCGGTCCGACGACGACCTCAAGCACGCGGCGGCTCACCCTCGCTGGAGTCGGTGGTGCCGACCATCCGGAACGCCATCGGGTCCTCGCGCGCGAACCGCTCCCGGGCGGCCTCGGAGGACTTCAGCAGATAGGGCACCGAGGTGACCATCACCCCGGGGGTGAAGTGCAGCCGGGCGCGCAGCAGCAGCGCCGTCTGGTTGTGCAGCACGCCCTCCCACCAGTGCCCCACCACATATTCGGGCACGTAGACGCACACCACGTCGCGGGGGCTCTGCTTGCGCAGCTCGGACACATACTTCACCACCGGGCCGATCACCTCCCGATAGGGGGAGGCGATCACCTTCAGCGGCATCCGCAGCTCGGCGCGCTCCCACGCCGCGAACAGCTGCTCGGTCTCCTCGTCGTCGACATCGACCGTGATCGCCTCCAAGGTGGAGGGCCGCGACGCCTTGGCGAACATCAGCGCCCGCAGGGTCGGCTTGTTCACCTTCGACACCATCACCACCGCGTGCACCCGGCTCGGCAGCACCCGCTCGTCCCCCGGCGCCCAGGCGATCTCGCGGGCCACCGAGCGATAGTGCCGGTTGATCAGCTTCATCAGTCCGAACACCACGGCCATCGCCAGGATCGCCATCCAGGCGCCGTAGATGAACTTCGACAACAGCACGATGACCAGCACCGTGCCGGTGAAGCTGAGCCCGACCGCGTTGATGATCCGCGACCGCTTCATCAGCGAGCGTTGCTTCGGGTCCTGCTCGGTGCGCAGGTGCCGCGACCAGTGCCGCATCATCCCGGCCTGGGAGACGGTGAACGAGACGAACACCCCGACCACATAGAGCTGGATCAGGCTGGTCACGTCGGCGTTGAACGCCAGCACCAGCGCCATCGCGGCCAGCGCCAGGGTGATGATCCCGTTGCTGTAGGCCAGCCGGTCGCCGCGGGTGTGCAGCTGCCGCGGCATGTACCCGTCACGGGCCAGGATCGACCCCAGCACAGGAAATCCGTTGAACGCGGTGTTGGCCGCCAGGAACAGGATGATCATCGTGGCGGCGATCAGGAAATAGAACCCGGGCCGGAAGTTGTCGAACACGGTGCCGGCCAGCTGACCCATCACGGTGTCGGCGGCGACCTCGACCTTCTGCCCGTTGAGCGCGAAGTGCGACTCCGGGTCGTCGATCAGCCGGACATGGGTCAGGTTTGCCAGGGCGATGATCCCGACCAGCATCGACACCGCGATCCCGCCGAGCAGGGCCAGCGTGGTGGCGGCATTCCTGCTCTTCGGCTTGCGAAAGGCGGGTACGCCGTTGGAGATCGCCTCGACCCCGGTCAGCGCGGCGCAACCGGAGGAGAAGGTACGCGCCAGCAGCACCACCATGGCCAGCCCGACGAACGGGGTGAAGTGCTCCGAGCCGACCACCTCGTACTGCGCGGTGGGCGACTGGAGCTCCTGGCCGAGCACCAGGATCCGGAACAGCCCATAGAGGGTCATCCCGATCACCCCGACCATGAAGCAGTAGGTGGGGACGGCGAACACGCTGCCCGATTCGCGGACCCCGCGCAGGTTCACCGCCATCAGCAGGAAGATGATCACCGCGGCGATCATCCCCTCGTGCCCGGCGATGAACGGGATCGCGGCGCGCGCGTTCTGCACCCCCGAGGACACCGACACCGCGACGGTGAGCACATAGTCGACCAGCAGCGCGGAGGCGACGGTGAGGCCGGCGTTGGGGCCGAGGTTGACCGTGGCCACCTCATAGTCGCCACCGCCAGAGGGGTAGGCGTGCACGTTCTGCCGGTAGGAGGCGACCACCACCAGCATGACGATCGCCACCGCGAGCGCGATCCACCAGGAGAAGGAGAAACCGATCAGGCCGGCCAGGGACAGGGTGAGCAGGATCTCATCGGGGGCGTACGCCACCGAGGACAGCGCGTCGGAGGCGAAGACCGGTAGCGCGATCCGCTTCGGCAGCAGGGTTTCGCCGAGCTGCGCCGAGGCGAGCTTGCGACCCAGCAGCAGGCGTTTGATCCCCTCGGATGCACTCACGCATGGAACTGTAAACCCGGTTGCACACCTGTTGTCACATCGCGGCCTCCCCCGGGCCACGTCGTGGACACGCCGGTCGCGGCGTCCCATAGGCTGGTGCTCGTGCACATCGTGATCATGGGCTGCGGCCGGGTGGGCTCGCGGCTGGCGAAGAGCCTGGAGAAACGCGGCCACACGGTGGCGATCATCGACAGCAACGCCGAGGCGTTCCGGCGACTCGGCCCCGGTTTCGGCGGCCGGACGGTCAAGGGCGTCGGTTTCGACCGCGACGTGCTGAGGCGGGCGGGAATCGAGAAGGCCGACGGATTCGCCGCGGTGTCGAGTGGCGACAACTCCAACATCCTGGCCGCCCGGGTGGTGCGGGAAACCTTCAACGTCGACAACGTGGTCGCCCGGATCTATGACCCGGGCCGGGCCGAGGTCTACGAACGGCTCGGCATTCCCACCGTGGCCACGGTCCGCTGGGCCTCGGACAAGGTGTTGCGGCGGTTGCTGCCCGAGGGCTCGGAGCCGGTGTGGCGTGACCAGTCCGGAGCGGTACGCCTGGTCGAGGTGCACGTGCACCACGGGTGGGTGGGGCACACCATCGGCGACCTGCAGTCCGCGATTCGCACCCCGGTGCCGTTCCTGCTGCGCGTCGGCAGCGGCATGGTGCCGCGCGCCGACACCATCTTCCAGGACGGCGACCTGGCCTACGTCGCCTGTGAGACCGACCGGATCGGTGAGATCGAGGGTGTCCTCGGCCAACCGCCGAAACGGCACTGACGCACGGTGAATCCGTCCGCCCGAACCAACCTCGCGACGAAAAGGGGAAGCAGATGCGTATCGCGATCGCCGGAGCCGGCCACGTGGGCCGCTCGATCGCCAGGGAGTTGATCGAGCACGGGCACCAGGTGCTGTTGATCGACAAGCAGCCCGAGGCGATCAAGACCGAATCGGTGCCGGATGCCGAATGGCTGCTGGCGGACGCCTGCGAACTGTCCTCCCTCGACGAGGCCGGCCTGGACAGCTGTGACGTGGCGATCGCCGCCACCGGTGACGACAAGGTCAACCTGGTTCACTCCCTGCTCGCCAAGACCGAGTTCGGCGTACCACGCACCGTTGCGCGGGTGAACCACCCCTACAACGAGTGGATGTTCGACGACGTGTGGGGTGTGGACGTGTCGGTGTCCACCCCGCGGCTGATGTGCGCGCTGGTCGAGGAGGCGGTGGCGGTCGGTGACCTGGTCAGGCTGTTCACCTTCCGCAACGGCGACACCAACGTGGTCGAGTTCACCCTGCCCGACGAGAGCCCCTGCGCCGGGATGCGGATCGGTGAGCTGACCCTGCCCGGGGAGACCGTGCTGGTGGCCCTGATCCGCGACGGACGGGCCAGCGCCCCCGATCCGGACGGGTCACTCGAGGCCGGCGACGAGTTGCTGTTCGTCACCTCCGCCGAGCACGAGCAGGAGCTCGCCGAGGCGCTCGCCCCGCACGGCACCGCGGCCCGGGTGGTCTCCGGAAAGCTCGCCTGAGCAGGCTCAGGACCGCGGCACCTGCAGCAGTTCGTAGCGCGGGTTGTACATGACGCGGTCCCCACGGTTGTGCGCGATCCGGCCCTGCACGGTCAGGTTGGTGCCGGCCTGGATCCCCGGGATGGCGCGGCGCCCCATCCAGATCAGGCGCACCGAGCCGGACCCGTCGCGGAAGTCGACCTCGAGCTGGCGGGCCTCCCCCGGCGGGTTGAGGGTGACCGAGCTGATCGTGCCACGCAGGGTGACCCGCTGCCGGTCCTTGCAACCGGAGACCTGGCTGCAGCCGGCCTGTGCCGCCTCGCGGCGCAGGTCCTCCGCCTCCAGGTCGTCGTTGGAACGCACCATCCGGCGCAACATCTCGCCGATTCCGCGGCGCTGCCTGGTTTCCTGAGTCATCGTCCTCACCCCTGATTCCCCGAGACGATCAAGCGTACGCCCGATCCGGCGCAATGCATCCGCCCGTTCCGTTCTGTGCGGTTCAGCCCTGTGCCGGGTCCTCGACCTGGAGCTCCGGCGGCAGGGTCAGCGCGAGCACGTCACCGACCGGCATCGGGGCGTCGCCACGGCGGACCACGACATCGCAGAACGCGTCATGGAACGGCCCGACCAGTTCGTCGTCGTTCTGGTCACTCAGCGCGGCCTGCCCGAACAGCACCCCGCGCAGCAGCCAGCGCGGGCCCTGGGCGACCCAGGTCCGCGACGGCTGGAAGGCGATCTGGCCGTCGGGGGTCTGCACCGGCACGTTGCGGACCAGTTCGGTGCCGAACGGGCCCTCGACACAGTCCGCGGTGCCCCCGGCGGCCTGGGTCTGCTCGATGATCTGCTGCCGGATCTCGGTCCACAGCCCGGGGCTGCGCGGGGCTGCGAAGACGGACAGCTCCAGCGCGGACTCCCCCGACAGCATCAGCGTGGAGACGATCTGCTGGGTCTCCTCGGCCACCTGCAGCCGCAGCTCGCTCTCCGGAATGGGGGTGAGCACCAGCGCACCCAGATCGAGCCGCTGCACCTCGTCCGCGTCCAGGTCGACCTCGTCGATGTCGAACGGGCCGTCCTCGCGCCAGTCCCGGCTGAGGTCGAGGGCGGCCCACTCGTCCTCGGCATCCTGGTCCTCCTCGTCGTCCTCGGAGTCGTCGTCCTCGGAGTCGTCGTCCGCATCCTCGTCCTGGTCACCCTCGGTGTCGTCGGAATCGTCCTCGTCGGAGTCTGCGGCGTCACTGGCGTCGCGCTCGAGGTCATCGTCCACCGGGTCGGACGCGGTCGCGTCGACGTTCTCGTCGCTCGACTCCTCCTCGGTGGTCTCGATCTTGTCGACGGTCGGTTCATCGACCTGCTCGGCCTGCTTCTTCCTACGGCCAAAGATCATCGTGTCGTCCCACTCCGCTTCGTCTTGGTTCGGCGTACGCCTCCCCATCTTGGCACTGCGGGCGGTCGCTTCCGAAACGAGCGCCGATCAGCGACCGGTGGAGCCGTGACCACCATCTCCGCGGATGCTCTCGGTGAGGGTGTCGACCACCTCGAACCGGGCCCGCGACACCGGCTGCACCACCAGTTGCGCGATCCGGTCGCCGCGGCGCAGTTCGACGGCGTGGCTGCGGTCGGTGTTCACCAGGCAGACCTTGATCTCGCCGCGATAGCCGGCGTCGACCGTGCCCGGCGCGTTGACGATGCTCAGCCCGTGTCGGGCGGCCAGGCCCGAGCGCGGATGCACGAAGCCGGCGTACCCCTCGGGCAGCGCCAGGGCCACCCCGGTGCCGACCAGCCGACGCTCCCCCGGCTCGAGCCGGACGTCCACGGCGCTGACCAGGTCGGCGCCGGCGTCGTCGGGGTGGGCGTAGCGCGGCAGCGGCAGGCCGGGGTCGAGCCGCAGCAGCGGCACCGCCACCTCGGCGGTGGCGGTCACCGGGGGGTTCGTGGGTTCGGGCACGGGCCCAAACTAGACCAGCTCACTCGGCGGTCGTCGAGGCGTACCGGCTCGCCGCGGCCGCGACGGCGTCGGGGTCGCGGCAGCTCACCAACCAGTAGGGGTGCGGGTCGGCCGGATCGGCGACGCCCACCTCCACCGCCCGCTTCAGATAGGGCCGCAGCACCAGGTGGGCCCGGGCGTCGGCCCCTGGGCCCTGCCGGCGGCGGGTCTCCTCGGCCGACAGCGGGCGTACGCCGTCGACCCACTCCCACTCGATCCGGGAGCGGCCCACCGCGAACCCGTCGGCGTCCACCCGCACCCGGACCGATCCATAGTCGAGCAGCACCCAGGCGACCAGCCCACCCAGGGCGGCCGTGCCGAGCAGCCCCTGCCACCAGCCCAGATAGAAACCCACCGCGAGCCACAGCGAGAGCAGGAAGCCACCGGCGATCAGCCACCAGGCCAGCGGCACCCGCAGCACCTCGACGTGGGTGCTGTTCTGCGGCTCGGACATGGGCCCCAACCTAGCCGAGTCGGCGACCCCTACTATGGGAACGACCCGGGGCGCTGGCCCCACACACGAGTCAAGGAGGCCCGGATGCAGTCCTCGCTGTGGAAGGTTTACAGCCTGATCATCGGCACCGTGTCGACCATCGCCGCCAAGCAGCTGGTCGCCAAGAGTTGGGAGTTGATCACCGGTGACGAACCCCCGGAGCCGGGCGATCCCGACACCCCGCTGCGAGACGCGGTCATCTGGTCGATCGCCAGCGCCGTCGGTGTCAGCGTCGTGCAGCTGATGACCGACCGCTCCACCCTGCGCCGGATGCGCAAGGCCCTCGACGACGACGCGCTGCCCAGCAAGAAGATCAAAGTCAAGATCTGAGCGCCGCAAATCGAACCCAGACAGAAAAGTGCTTGACCCAGACAGAAGACAGGGGCCCCGATCGGGGCCCCTGTCCTGTTGTTCGGGTCGGTCTGCGGGTCGGCTCAGCCGGCGCAGTCCAGGCAGTAGCTCTGCCCGTCCCTCTCCTCGGCGATCTGGCTGCGGTGTCGCACCAGGAAGCAGCCGGCACAGGTGAACTCGTCCTGCTGCCGCGGCAGCACCCGTACGGTCAACTCCTCGTGCGACAGGTCGGCACCCGGCAGCTCGAAGGCCTCGGCGGCCTCGACCTCATCCTCGTCCACCTTGCCGGAGTTCTTGTCGTTGCGACGGGTCTTGAGCTCCTCGATCGAGTCTTCGCTCATCTCCTCGTCGGTCTTGCGCGGCGCATCGTAATCGGTCGCCATCTTTCCCTTCTCCACTAGGTCGGCCTCGGCACACTCGGCCGCTCAAACGATGCAGGGACTCTTGATATTCCCGGTCGAGGACCGGTTCTTTCTTGTTTTCCCAGGGGTGGTCGCTTGTGGCCTGCGCGTATGAATACCACACCCCGGGACAGATCGTGAGTCGCGGATCGGATTCGTGGAACAGTATCGGCACCGCGAGGAAGGACCTGCCCGTGTCAACCACCGTTGTGATCGCTCCGGATTCGTTGAAGGGCAGCCTTGACGCGCTGCCCGCCGCCCAGGCGATCGCCTCGGGTTGGCGTCGGGTACGCCCGGACGACCGCCTGCTGCTGCTCCCCCAGGCGGACGGTGGGGAGGGCACGATGGACGCCTTGGCCGCCGGCGACCCCGACGCCGACTTCCGGCACGTGGGCGAGGTGACCGGGCCGGACGGGCGGCGTACGCCCGGGCGCTGGCTGCGACTCGGTGAAGGCACCGCGGTGCTCGAACTCGCGCAGATGTCCGGGCTCCCGCTGATGGACCGCAAGCGCCCGCTGACCGCGAACTGCATCGGGTTGGGTGAGGTGATCGCAGCGGCTCTGGACGCCGGCGCCGAGCGGGTGGTGGTGGGGTTGGGCGGCTCAGCGTCCACCGACGGCGGGGCGGGGCTGCTGGTCGGGCTGGGAGCCCGTCTGCTCGACGCCCACGGGAACGAACTGCCACCCGGCGGTGCCGCCCTGCGCGAGCTCGCCCGGCTGGACACCTCCCGGATGCGGGTGCCGAGCGAGTCGGTCACCCTGACCGACGTGGAGTCACCGCTGCTGGGTGATTTCGGCGCACCGGCCACCTTCGGTCCGCAGAAGGGTGCCACCGAGGCCGACGTCGCCATCCTCGAGGCAGGTCTGGCGCGGCTGGCCGAGGTGGTCGGGGTGGACCCGAGCGCACCCGGGATGGGCGCCGCCGGCGGCGCCGGCTATGCCCTGGCCGCGGTGCTGGGCGCGCGGATCGAGCCCGGCGCCCCGCACATCGCCGAGGCCAGCGGCCTGGTGGCTTCCGTCGCCGAGGCGGACGTGCTGATCACGGGCGAGGGCAAGTTCGACCACACCTCGCTGCGCGGCAAGGTGGTGGGCCACGCACTCGGCATGGCCGGGGCGCCGGCCCGCTTCGTGGTGGCCGGGGCGGTCGCCACCGACGTGCCGGGGGTCACCGCGCTGGCGCTCACCGAGTTGGCCGGCTCGGCGAAGGCCTCCTTCGCCGACCCCGCCCGCTGGCTGACCGAAGCGGGCGCGCGCGCCGCTGAGGCGTACCAGGGGTGAAGCTCAGGGCGCCTCGGCGCTCCACACCTGACCCGAGCGGGGCGACGCCTCACCCGAGGGGGTCTCAACGGGGACCGTCTGGCCGAGCGCCGGCTTCTCCGGGTCGGTCAGGTTGGGGCAGCAGTTCGCCGAGCACTCGTAGCGTCCAGGGCTGCCGTGGTCGATCACCTCGGGCAGCACCGTCTCCCCCCGAGCGACCTTGGCCCGTTCCACGATCAGGTCGACCAGACCGGCGACGAACGCCGGATGGGTACGCGCGGTGCTGGCCCGGCGGACGGTGATCCCGAGCCGGGAGGCGGTCGCCACGGCGGTGGTGTCCAGGTCGTGCAGCACCTCCATGTGGTCGCTGACGAAGCCGATCGGGACGAGCACCACGCGGCGTACGCCCTGCCCGGCCAGCCGTTCCAGCAGGTCGTTGACGTCCGGTTCCAGCCACGGGTCCTGCGGGCGGCCGCTGCGTGAGCAGTACGCCAGCTCCCAGTTCGGCGCTGCCGCCAGGCCGCCGCGCTCGCTGGCCAGCCGGCCGGCGACGTGTTCGGCGACGGTGCGGTGCCACGGCACGTAGGAGCCGTCCTCCGAGCGCGGCTCGGGGCCCGAGGTCTGCGACATCGTCACCGGGATGGAATGGGTGACGAACACCAGGCAGGGGGTGTCATCGGAGCCCGGGGTCGCCTGCTCGAGCTCTGCGAGGGCCTCGTGGGCCGCGTCGACGTTGGCCTCGACGAATCCCGGATGGTGGGCATATTGACGGATGCGGTCGATCTCTGGGGAGCCACCGGCCTGCTGCTGCCCGGCGTACAGGTCCTCGCGGTAGGCCCGGCAGGAGGAATAGGACGGGTAGGCGCTGGTGGTCACCGCGACGACCCGTTCGACACCGCGCTGGGTCAGCTCGGTGATGGTGTCGCCGAGGAACGGATCGCTGTGCCGCGCCCCCCAGACGACCGGGAGGTCGGCCCCGCGGCGGAGGAGTTCCTCGCGCACCGCCTCAACCAGGGCGCGGGTCTCGTCGTTGATCGGGCTCACCCCGCCGCGATCAAGGTAGTGCTGGGCCACCTCGTCGAGTCGGCTTGGCGGAATCGGCCTGCCGCCGGTTACCCGGTGCAGGAAGGGACGCACCTGCTCAGGTGCCTCGGGACCGCCGAAGGAGGCGATCAGGACCGCTTGATACGGAGTCAGGTCCAGGGTCATGGGGAAAGTCTTCCACGCTGGCTCCGGGTCATGTCAGCGGGCGACACGGACCGTCGAAGGGGTGAGTCGCGCGTGGCCAACGGCTAGGTTTGATCTACCTGTACCGTCTGGGGGAAGCGTGGCCCGGCCCCACCCGGTCGGGCACGCCAAGGCGCCGTCCGCAGCGGACGGCCGTTTCGACCACTGGAGAGCGAGACATGGACAGCGCACTGAGACCCCGGGAGATCCAGGCCAGGATCCGAGCCGGGCAATCTCTGGAGGAGGTGGCTCGCGTCGCCGGCGTACCGGCGGAGCGGATCGAGCCCTTCGCCGCGCCCGTGATCGCCGAACGGGAACACATCGCCGGGCTCGCGCTGGCCGCCACGGTACGCCGCCGCGGTGAGACCTCGGCCCATCGGAACCTGCGTCCCGTGGTCGCCCAGCGGCTGACCGCCTCGGGGGTCGATCCCGACGAGGTCGAGTGGGACGCCTGGCGCGAGGAGGATCGGCGCTGGAGCCTGCGTGCCCGCTATCGGGTCAACGGCCAGGACCGCGAGGGGTTGTTCCGGTTCGACCAGGCCGGGCGGTTCTCGATCGCCCTCAATGACGACGCACGCTGGCTGATCGCCGACCCGAACCGGGAGCGGGACGACAGCGACGAGCTGGCGCTGGTCCGGGCGCTGCGTTCGCCCGATGAGGACGAGTCGGCTGTCGAGGACCAGACCGCTTCGGGCACCGCTGCCGAATCTGCTGACGACGAGGCGCCGACCGGGGCCGCGGCCGAGGACGAAGACACCGCCGAGGACGAGCCGGCTGAGGAGGATGAGCCGGCGGATCCCGACGATTACCCGACCAGCGCCGCCACCCCGCAGGAGATCGCCGACGAGGTCGAGGCGGAGATCAACAGCTATGGCGTCGTGCCGCAGGGCCGCTCCGAGCTGGATGTGCTCTATGACATGCTCGGCGGGATCGCCGAGGACTCGATCAACATCTATGCCGGGCTGTCCGATCCGGTGCTGGACGAGGGCGCTCCGGCGGGTCCCGAGGCCCAGCCGGCCAAGGCCGAGATCGAGCTGGACGCCCCCGACACCGAGGACGTCGCAGTGCCCGCGGCCAAGGACTCCGAGGGTGAGGACCCTGCGTCTCCAACCCCGGGCCCCGATGTCGCCGAGGCCGACGCGACCGACACCGAGCACGCCGAGCTGATCGCCGTGGAGGTCATCGAGGTGACCGAGGTCGAAGTGACCGAGGTCGAGGTGCAGGCGGATCCGGAACCCGATCCGGCCACCGAGCCTGACTCGGCCACCGAGCCCGAGGCCGGTCCCGGTGACGACCCGGACGCGGAACCGACGAATGTGCGGCTTCCCCGCCCGGCCGCCGCCGCCAACCCTGACCGTTCACCCGGCCTGCCCGAGGCCGCCGCTCCGCCGTCCAGCGAACCCACGCCGCGATCCAGCGAACCCACGCCGCGATCCAGCGAACCCAAGGACACCGATTCCCAGCGAGCCCGCGAACCGGAGCAGCCCTCACTGGTGGACCTGGCCGAGGACACGATCTCGGTGGCCAAGGGCGAGTCGGGCTCCGATCAGGAAAAGCCCGCCGCCAAGCGGAAGCCGCGCAAGAAGCGCGCATCGGTTCCCTCCTGGGACGAGATCATGTTCGGCGGCCCACCGCCCAAGGGTTGAATCGCGTCCCGTTGGTCTCTTGTGCGACTCGATGACGCCAACCAGGCGCTAGCCGCGTTCGACCGGGCGATCGGCGGAGATCCAGTCGCTCCAGGAGCCCGGATAGAGCCGCACCCCGTCGGCGACCCCGGCCGCGGTCATCGCCAACAGTGACTGGGCGGCGGTGATCCCAGATCCGCAATAGACGATGTCCCCGGGCCGCACGTCGGCGAACAGTTCGCGCAGCTGTCCAGCGTCCCGGAAGCGCCCGTCGGGTTCCTGCGCATCCGCTGCGGGCAGGTTCCGGGCACCGGGGATGTGGCCGGCCACCGGGTCGATCGGCTCGGACTCACCGCGATAGCGCTCCCCGGCCCGGACGTCCCAGACCGTGCCCTCGGCACCTGCCACCTGATCGGCGTCGACCACGGCCAGCTGCCCCGACTCGAGCGAGACGTCACCTTCGGGCACCGGTGTGGGGGCCCCGGTGGCCACGGCTCCACCGTTTCGTTGCCAGGCGGCGAATCCGCCATCGAGCACCCGCACCCCGGAGACTCCCGCGTCGGTCAGCAGCCACCACAGCCGCGCCGCGGCGAGCGAGTTGTCGGCGTCCATCACCACGATCGCCGAGTCCCGGCGTACGCCGAGCCGCCGCAGGGTCTGCTGCAGGGCGCCGGGATCGGGCAGCGGGTGCCGACCGCCCGTGCTGCCGGGACGTTTCGGCCCGGACAGTTCGGTATTCACGTCGATCCACTGGGCGCCGGGCAGGTGGCCCTCCCGGAAGGCGGGCAGCCCGTTCCCGGCTGCGGCGGGCCCGGGATAGCGGGCGTCCAGCAGCACCGGCGGTTCATCACCGGCCAGCAGCTCAGCGAGTTCCTCGGGGGTGATCAGCGGACCAGACATGGTTTCCTCCTGGGATACGCGACTCAAGCGTGGTCGGGTTCGCCGAACGGCAGGGGTTCGGGGCTCAGCGTCGCCTGGGCGACGGCGCGGTTCATCCGGCGGCGGTGGTGCCGCCGGCAGAGCACCTCATAGCCCACCTCCGGGCTCGGTTCTCCGGCGGCCGCGGTTTCTGAGGTGGTGTCACCGACCACCACCTGGCTGCCCTCGGTGACCATCCGGCCACCCCCGGTCCGCGCGTTGTGGGTGGCCCGCTTTCCGCACCAGCACAGCGGTTGCACCTGCATCGTCTCGATCCGGTCGGCGAGTTCGACCAGGCGCTTCGACCCGGGGAACAGTTCGGTCCGGAAGTCGCTCAGGATGCCGAAGGCGTACACGTCGATGCTCAGCTCGTCGACGATCCGCGCCAGCTGGTCGATCTGGACCGGGCTGTAGAACTGTGCCTCGTCGCAGACCAGGTAGTCGATCCGCGCGCCACCGGTGAGCGCGTGCACCACGTGGGTCCAAAGGTCCACCTCGTCGCCGACCTCGACCGCGCTCTCCACCAGACCGAGTCGCGACGAGATCCGCGCCGCACCGGAGCGGTCCTGGCTGGTGCACAGCAGGCCCGCGCGCCCGCCGACCCGCTGGGTGTGGTCGAGCTGCAGGGCGAGGGTCGACTTGCCGCAGTCCATCGGTCCGGTGAAGAAGATCAGGTCGGCCACGGGCGGTCAGTCTAGTGCCGCGGGAGGGTGCTCAGTCGATCAGCAGCGGAACGGTCATCTCGACCGGCGTCAGGCTGCCGTGCATGCCGACCAGCTCGAGCTCGCGGGGCAGGTTCCGGCTCATCACCGCCCAGTCGGTACGCATCGCCACCAGCACGTCGCCGAAGCGGCGGCGTACCCGATCCGACACCGGACCGAACCAGCCCTCGTCGATCGCTTCGTCACGGGTACGCACCCAGGCGTGATCCCCCAGCCGGTCGGCCCAGCGGCGCGCCAGCGCCGTCGGTTCGTCGGTGTAGAGCTGGCGCAGGCGCCCCTCCCCGGCGAACCCGGTGGTCCCGGCCAGCAACGACGGTTCTTCTTCCACGACGAGGAAATTCCGTCCCGGCACGTCGATCATGCCGTGGTCGCCGGTGATCACCAGCCGTACCTCGGCCGGCAGCTCGGCGCGCAGTCGGGCACACAGCGCGTCGATCCGGGTCAGGTGCTGGAGCCATTGCGGGTGGGCGACGCCGAGGGTGTGGCCGGTGTGGTCGAGTTCGCGCTCGTAGGAATAGACCAGGGAACGCTCACCACGCATCGCGGCGGCCACGGTCTCGTTGATCCGCTGTTCCTCGTCGGCCTCGTCGACACCGTGGAACTCAGGCCCGCGCAGCGCCGCCGAGGTGAGCCCGGAGCCCTCGAACCGCGCCGGGGAGACGCTGGTGGTGGCGATCCCGGCGGCGCGGCTGCGTTCGAACACCGTGGGCTGGTTCTGGAAGTCCAGCGGCTTGACCGCAGAGTTCCAGATCAACGCGTTCAGGATCTCGTTGGTCTCCGGCACCCGGCACAGGTAACCGGCCATCCCGTGCCCGCCCGGGGCCAACCCGGTCCCCAGGCTGGTCAGCGAGGTGACGGTGGTGGAGGGTACGCCGCAGGTGAGCGTACGCCCGCGCAGCCCGGCCAGGTAGGGCGCCGAATCCTCCGCCTCGGCCAACAACAGGTCACCGAGGCCGTCCACCAGCAGCAGCACCCACCGCTGCCCCTCCGGCAGCCCCACCCGGTCGACCGAGTGCGCCAGACCCAGCCGGGCCCCCACCGCGGGCAGCAGGTCCGCCAAGGAGCCTCCGCCATAGGCGGGCCGCAGCATCGGCTGCGGCGGTACGCCCACCCTCAGCCGCCGATCCTGGTGGACACCGAGCCGCGGCCGGTCGCCTGCTGCAGGGTGATGGCGAAGGAGACCAGGGCGCCGACCCGCTCGATACCGTCGGCGGCCACACTCATCCGCACCACCAGGTCATCGGGCACCATCGTGCCGGTATAACCGTGGTCGGCCTCGCAGTTGGGGTCGGGGCAACCGGCCGGCTCCAGATCCATCCGATGCATCGCCCCCCAGGCGACCGACAGCCACGCCTCGTAGGCCGGGTCGCCGTGGCGGTAGCGCTCGGGCTGGTTGACCACGCGGGTCAGCGCGACCGTGTGCACCGAGTGCAGTGCGATCGACTCGGTCGAGGTGGCCGCGGACGCCGAGCCGCCGGCCTCCCCCGGCTGCTCGTCGGTGTGGCCGACGACCAGGCGGGTCGGGGTGAGCACCAGCACCGTGAGGTGGCGGCGAATCTCGTCGTGGTTGAAGGTCGGCTCGTGGTGCACGACGAAGTCGATCACCTCTTCGGGGCCGACCGCGAGCAGCACCGTGTCCTCCACCAGTTCGGGGAAATACCCGCAGGAGGCGAGGTCGGCGCTGAGAGCACTGCGCCGGTCGGAGCTGGCGTGCATGAAGTCCATTGGGCCATTCTCACACGTTCGGCGGAGCTGGTGCTGGGGGTGGCTTCGACAGGCTCGGCCAGCGTCATCGACAGGCTCAGCCACCGTCGTCGACAGGCTCAGCCACCGTCGTCGACAGGCTCAGCCGAGGCTGCGGCTCAGCTCGTCGCGCTCGTCGGCGGTGGGCGCGAGCAGGATCCGGGCGCCGACCACGGCCACGCCGGACTGGGCGGCGATGCACGGCTGCAGCCGCAGCGAGGCGAGCTGGGGCAGGTCGTCGGCCAACCGGGACACGCGCTGGATCAACTGCTCGACGGCCGCGACGTCCACCGGAGGCGTACCGGCGCCGCCGAACAACGCCGGCGCCGCCCGCAGGTCGCGCACCATGGCCGCGGCGTCGGTGGTGGTGAGCGGGGGCACCCGGTGCGCGACGTCGCCGAGCACCCCGGAGGCGAGTCCGGCCACCCCGAGCGACACGATCGGACCGAAGGCGGCGTACTCGTCCGAGCCGAGTTCCAGAGGTACGCCGGGCGGCACCATCTGCTGCACCACCGGGGCGGCCACCGCCTGCGGCTCGACCCCGTCACGACCGAGCCCGAGATCGGTCACCAACTGGCCGAGATCCCGCCACGCCTCGGTCATCTCCTCGGCGCTGTCCAGGTGCCGGAACACGCTGCTGCCCAGATCCGGGCCGCCGCGTACGCCCTCGGCGGTCGCCTTCAGCACCACGTTCCAGCCGAGCCGCTCGGCCACCTCGATCGCCTCCGGCAGGCTCTGCACCGCCACCCTCGGCACCAGTTCGATGCCGTAGGCGCCGAGCAGCCGGGCGCATTCCTGGTCGGTCAGTTCGCGGCCGTCGGGGCTGTCGGTGAGCACCTCCGCGACCAGCATCCGGGCGTCGCGGCGATCGGCCTGGCGCTCGGTGAGCTCGCCGTGGTCGCCCTGGCGCCAGCGGGCGTACGCGGTCACCGCGGACAACGCCTCCAGTGCGTCGGCATAGCTGGAGAAGGTGGGCAGTCGGCCCATCCCGTCGGGCACGTCGGCGGCCGTCTCGAGGTCGACGAAGTCGGCGAACACCCCGACCAACGGCTTGGTGCTGGTCGCGGCGACCTCCAGCAGGGCCGCGTGGGTGCCGGCGGAGGCCACGTTGAACGGGTCCACCAGCGCCACCACCACGCTGTCCACGGCCGGGTCCCGCAACGCCGCGCGGGCCACCTCGGCGTACGCCCCCGGCCGGGTGTCGCCGGCCACCAGCAACGGGGTGCAGGCCAGGCCGGTCCGCTCCCCCATCCGCTGGATGTGCCCGCCCATCGCGCGGGAGTTCGTCACCACCTTGACCCGTTCGCCTTCGGGCAGCGGCTGGCGACTGAGGATCTGCGCGACGTCGAACATCGCGTCGCGCCGGGTGCAGACGATCACCCCCGACTGTCGGAACACCGAGTCGATCGCGGCCTCGGGGGCATTGTGCAGCGACGAGTCGGCGCCCTGGTGGCGGGCGCGTTCGGAGCGGCCGGGTGAGAACAGCACCACCGGCTTGGTCATCGCCAGCTTCCGGACGATCCGGGTGAACTTGCGCGGGTTGCCGATCCGGTCGAGGGAGAGCACGCACACCCTGGTGGCCTCGTCATCGATCCAGAAGTGCATCACGTCGTTGCTGGTGACGTCGGCGTACATCCCCGAGGAGATGAAGTTGAGCAGCCCCACGTGCTGCTCGATCGCCCGTGCCAGCAGCATCACCCCGATCGCCGAGGACTGACAGAACATGCTCACCACTCCGGGGCGCGGCATCGGCGCCGGGCTGGCGTTGAGGCTGAAGTCGGGGTGGGTGTTGATCACCCCGAGCGCGTCGGGGCCGAGGGCGCGCAGTCCGTGGGCGCGGGCCAGGGTGACCAACGACTCGTTCTGGGTGCCGCCGAATTCGCCGACGTGGATCAGGTAGAGACCGAACGCCTTGCCCGCGGCGGCCACGATCGCGGTGCCGACCTCGGCCGGCGGCATCAGCGTGGCGACGATGTCCAGGTCGGCGGGCAGATCGCCCCAGTCGGCGACGTTGGGTACGCCGGCGACCTCCTGGTGGTCGGTGGCCAGGGCGTACACCGCCCCGGTGAAACCGCCGCTGAGCAGGGAGGTCACCCCGCGCTGCACCTTGTCCGCCTTGCCGACCACGGCGATCGAGCGAGGCTGGAGCAGCCGGCGCACCGAAGTCGCCTCGGCGCGGTGCTCGCGGCGCAGCATCACCTCCCGCGACTGCTCGGTCGGCGAGATCGGAAACTCGACGACGATCATCCCGTCCTCGAATTCGCGGTGCACGGTATAGCCGGCGTCGGCGAACACCTGGACCATCCGCCGGTTCTGCGGCAGCACCTCGGCGACGAAGCGGACGATGTCGCGCTCGCGGGCGGCCTCGGCCAGATGCTCCAGCAGCAGCTGCCCGACTCCCTTGCCCTGTTGGGAATCCTCGACCAGGAAGGCGACCTCGGCGTCGGTACCGTTGTCGAGGCGGTCATAGCGGCCGACGGCGACCATCCGGTCACCGACGGTGAGGATCAGCGCGACCCGGTCGCGATAGTCGACGTGGGTGAACCGGACGACGTCCTTCTCCGAGAGCACCGGATAGGGGGCGAAGAAGCGCAGATACTTCGACTCGGGCGACACCCGGGCATAGAACTCAACCAGCAACTGCTCGTCGCTGGGCCGGATCGGGCGCAGGTGGGCCGTGCTCCCGTCGGCGAGCAGGACGTCAGCCTCCCACTCGATCGGGTAGGCCACCTGGTCATCGCTGTCCGGTGCGGTCACAGGGTCAGCCTACTGGTCGGCTCGACCCGATTCCCCGGGAGTCGCACCCTGCCCGATAGGGTCGGCCCATGGCTCGCCCATTCTTCGCCGCCCGCATCGAGGACCGGCTGAACACCGAACTCGGCTCCTTCGTCCGCTCGCGCGGTTGGACCGAACGCGTCATCCCCTACACCGGCTATGGCTCCTCGAAGTTCATCCGGGTGCTGGCCCGGGTGGTGCACAACCCGCCGCAGACCGGCCCGCGCGTCTATCACCCGGACACGTTGCTGCAGCGGCGCGGCTGGCGGAACTTCGTCACCGCCCCCGTGGTCAACGCGACCGTCGAGTGCACCATCGACGGGCAGACCTTCGAGGTGGTCACCGACCGCAACGGCTATGTGGACACCCGATTGCCGGTCCGCGGCCTCAAGCCGGGCTGGCACGAGGTGACGTTGACCTGCGGCAGCTCCGAGCCGAGCGAGGCGCCGATCATGATCGTCGACCCCGAGCAGACCTTCGGCCTCGTCAGCGACATCGACGACACCGTGATCTCCACCTCCCTGCCGCGGCCCCTGCTGGCCGCCTGGAACACGTTCGTGGTGCAGGAATCCGCCCGCCAGGCGGTCGCCGGGATGAGCGAGCTCTATCGCGGCCTGCTCGCCGATCACCCGGAGGCGCCGATCATCTACGTCTCCACCGGCGCCTGGAACACCGCGCCGACGCTGATCCGTTTCCTGCAGCACCATCGCTTCCCGATCGGCCCGCTGCTGCTGACCGACTGGGGTCCCACGAACACCGGCTGGTTCCGATCCGGGCAGGAGCACAAGAGGATGTGCCTGCGGGATCTGGCGATCGACTTCCCCAAGATCAGCTGGATCCTGATCGGCGACGACGGGCAGCACGATCCGTCGATCTACGGCGAGTTCGCCGAGGCCCATCCGGATCGGGTGAACGTGGTCGGCATCCGCCAGCTCACCCCCGGCGAGCAGGTCCTGGCGCACGGCACCCTGGCGCCGATCTCCTCCGACGAGCTGGATTCCAGCACGGTCGTGCCGGAGGTGCGGGCCGGCGACGGCTATGGCCTGCAACCGCTGCTGCAGAAGGCGATCAACGGCGACTACGACGAGGAGCAGCCGGTCCGAGCCACCGGCTGATCGAGGGGAGGCCCCGGCTGGCGGGTCGGCAGGTCTAACCGGTACGCCGCGGCGGTGGCGTACCGGTTGCCGCGGCGATCCGGACGAGGTCGTACGCCACCCCCTGCAGCCGGGCGACCCAGACCGCGTGCAATCGGCGGGTCAGGTTGAGCCCGCGGACCGGGACGCTGACCACCTGTCCGGCGGCGAGTGCGGCCGCGGCGGCGAGTTCGCTGATCACCGCCGGCGCCAGATCGGCCGCCACCGCCCCGAGGAGGGCGGCGTTGCTGGTCAGTTCGATGGCGGGGCGGGCCAGGTCGTGGCCGGCGAGCTGGCGCTCCAGCACCTCACGGGTGCCCGAGCCCGGCTCGCGGACCGCCAACGGCGTGCGGGCCAGGTCGGTCGGATCGAGCGGCCTGGCGCGGCGCGCCCACGGGTGTTCGGGGGCGACCAGTACGACCAGCCGGTCGGCGGCCACGATGCTCGACTGGAGTCGCGGGTCCACCCGGCCGGACTCGATGAACCCCAGGCGCACCTGACCGCGCAGCACCCGAGCCGTCACCTGGTCGGAGTTGCACACCTGCAACCCCACCTCGATGGCCGGGTGCTCGGCGTACAACTCGGCGAGCCAGGCGCCGGCCAGGCATTCCGAGATGGTCTGGCTGGCCGCCACGAGCAGACTCTCGGCGGTGACGAGCCCCTCGAGGCTGCGGGTGAACTCGGATGCGCGGGCAAGCAGCTGTCTGCCCTCGGTGGCCAGCTGCAGCCCGGCAGGCGTGGGGCGGGCGCCTCGGGGATGCCGTTCCAGCAGGGGTACGCCGGCCCAGGCCTCGAGCCTGCGCAGGCTTCGGCTGGCGTTGGGCTGGGCCATCCCGACGGCCCTCGCCCCGGCGCCCAGGCTGCCGTGGTCGGCCACCGCGACGAGCAGCTCGACGGTGCTCAGATCGGGCCACTCGCTGCGTCGGGACATATCAGGATGATATGGGGTGTTGGCGATCTCGGGACTACCGGCGACGGCTGCGAGCGGGTTCGCTGGGGTCATGCCCGCAGCCACCGCCCCGACCCGCCCGGGTGTCTGCGTCGCGGGGCGACTGCTGCCCGGCCTGCTGGCCTGCGGTCTGGCCACCGCGATCGCGCTGGCGGTGCACCGGGCGGTGCCGGTGGCCAGCCCACTGCTGGTGGCGATCCTGCTGGGGGCGGTGCTGACCAACGTGATCACGGTGCCGGCGAGCTGGCAGCCCGGCGTCGCGGTGGCCGCCAAGAGGCTGCTGCGGGTCGGCATCGTGCTGCTCGGACTGCAACTGTCCCTGGGCCAGGTGGCCGGGCTCGGACCGGCCATGCTGCTGGTCGTGGTGTCGATCGTCGGCCTGGGCATCGTGGGCACCATCGGGCTGGGTCGGCTGCTGCGGATGCCGCTGCCGCAGACGCTGCTGATCGCCTGCGGGTTCTCCATCTGCGGCGCCGCCGCCGTCGCCGCGGTGGACGGTGTGATGGAGAGCGAGGAGGAAGACGTGGCCACCGCGATCGCGCTGGTGGTGCTGTTCGGTTCGCTGATGATCGTGCTGGTGCCGTTGGCGGCCACCGCGCTGAGCCTGGGCGGGACGAGCGCGGCGCTGTGGGCGGGCGGTTCGATCCACGAGGTGGCGCAGGTGGTGGCCGCCGGCGGCGCGCTCGGTCCGGGTGCGGTGGATCAGGCGGTGCTGGTCAAGCTGGCGCGGGTGCTGATGCTGGCGCCGGTGATGGCGTCGGTGGGGTTACTCGTCCGCCGCCATCCCGGGTTGCGGCACGCCGGCGCCGGGAAGCGACCACCGGTGGTACCGGTGTTCGTGCTCGGCTTCCTCGCCATGATGCTGCTCGCCTCGACCGGGTGGGTTCCGGGGCCGGTGCTCGCCGCGGCGAGCTGGGCGCAGACCGCGCTGCTGGCGGCGGCGATGTTCGCGCTGGGACTGGGCGTACGCCTGAAGGCGCTGGTCAACGTGGGGCCGCGGCCGCTGCTGCTCGGCGTACTGTCCACGCTGCTGGTCGCCGGGATCGCCCTGGCCGGCGTACTGCTGGTCACCGGCGCCTGACGCCCCCGTCGAGCACGGCCGTCGCCGGCACGGTCATCGCCCGCACCAACTCCTCCACGTCCAGACCGGCGAGGGTCGGCACCTCGAGCACATAGCGGGTGAGCAGGGTCCCGCCGGCCAGCGCGATCAGGCCCGCCGCCCGCTCTCGGGCATGCTGGCCGGCCCCGTGACCTCGCAGGTATTCAACGAGCGGCGCCACGAGTTCCTGTTCCAGATAGGCGGCCAGGGCGCGGGCGACCTCCGGTTCGCTGGTCGCCTGCCCGAGCATGGTGACCATCGCGGCGCGGACCTCCGGCCGTTCCCACGCCTCGACCACGGCCGCCACCAGGACCGGGCCGACCCGCTCGGGGCGCTGGTCCAGCACCCCGCGCAGCAACGCCGAGGGCGCCATCGGCAGCGCCATCGCCGCCGCGAACAGCCCCGACTTCGAGCCGAAGTGATAGCTCACCGCAGCCACGTCGACCGAGCACTCGGCCGCCACCGCCCGCAGCGTGGTGCCGCGGTAACCACGGGCCACGAAGAGCCGGCGCGCGGCGGCTCTGATCGCCTCCGCACTGCTGCCTCCGCCCGCCGGTCGACCCCGTCGTTTATTCATCACTGTTGAATACTATGACCCGAGGCCTCGACGCTGGGGGCATGAACAGCACAGATCTCCTCGTCGTCGGCGGTGGCCCGGCGGGCCTGGCCACCGCCGCGGCCGCCGCCCGACTGGGCCGCCGGGTCCGTGTCCTGGAGCGCCGGACGGAGCAGCGCCGGCACTCCCGCGCCCTGGTGGTGCACGCCCACACCCTGGAGGAGCTGGAGGCGATCGACGTCGCCCAGCCGCTGATCGACGCGGGGCTCCCCTCCCGACGGCTGACCATCAGCCGGGGTGGCCGGACGCTGCTCGCCGCGGACTTCCAGCGGGTGAACAGCCGCTTCCCGTATGCGCTGGTGGTTTCCCAGGAGGTGACCGAGCGACTGCTGCAGCAACGCTGCGTGGAGCTGGGGGTCGAGCTGCTGCCCGGCACCGAGGTGGTCGACTGCTTCGACGGCGGCGTACGCCTGGCCGACGGGCAGGAACTGTCGGCACCGCAGATCGTCGGGGCGGACGGGCTCGGCAGCGTGATTCGCGCGCGGACCGGGATCGGGTTTCCGGGCAGCAGCGACACCCGCCACTTCACCCTGGCGGATGTACGCCTCAGCGGCGACGCCCCGGCCGGGCTCAACCTCCACCTGGAACCCGACGGAATCCTGGTGCTCGGATCGCTGCCCGACCAGCTGACCCGGATCATCGCCGACGCGCCGACCGAAAACGAACCCAGCAGAGAAATACTGCAGCGCATGCTCGCCACCAGAGGCCCGGCCGGGTTGGCCATCGATGAGGTGGAGTGGTCGTCCCGGTTCAGCGTGCAGCACCGGCTCGCGGACAGCTTCGGGCGCGGCCGGATCAACCTGGTCGGGGATGCGGCGCACGTGCACTCACCGGTGGGTGGTCAGGGGATGAACCTCGGCATCGTCGACGGCATCGAGCTGGCCCAGGCACTGGTGGACGGCCCCGAGGCGGTCGAGCTGTGGCGGGTACGCCGGCGAGCCGCCGCCCGCCAGATCGTGCGCACCACCGAGACCCTGTTCGGCCTGGCCACCAGCCGGCAACCGGTCGTCCGCCGGATCGTTCCGCGCCTGCTCGGCCTGGCCGGACATACCCCGTCGATCCCCCATCGCCTCGCCACCCTCGCCAGCGGCCTGCGCTGACCTCACCAGATCGGAGCGCCATGACATCCGCCTACCCCATCCGCACCCGCGCCCTGGCGCTGGTCGGCCGCCGACTCAACCCGACGGCGCTGCGGCTGGCCCACGCCGGCCGCGGGCCGTTCTCGGTGATCCGGCACGTCGGTCGGCGTTCTGGACGAACCTTCGAGACCCCGGTCATCCTCGCTCCGGTCCCCGAGGGGTTCATCGCCGAGCTCACCTGGGGTGATCGCGTCGACTGGCTGCGCAACATCGTCGCCGCCGGCGGCTGCGACGTGCGCGTGGGCGGGCGCTGGCACCGGGTGGTGTCCATCGAGCCGTACGCCACCGAGGCCGGCCTGCGCGCCTTCGGCCCGCCCGCCTCGATCATCCTGCGGCTGCTGCGCAAGAAGGAGTTCCGGCTGCTCCGGACATCCTGATCTGGAATTCCAGATCATTGGCGGTTGATGACAATATTCAGATCAGGCTGTCGGGTGCCCCATGGACCGCAACAATTCCCTGACCGCGTGGGCACCCGCGCCATTGGGGTTCCTTTGCAGCACCTCGCCGAGCTCGAACAGCCTCTCGCGGAGGTCCTTATCGCGATCATCAGCTCCGTGCTGAAGCAGGGGTCGTTATTGGTGGTCACCCGGCTCGGCGTACGGCCTGCGGCCCCGCCTCGTTCTCAAGGAACGGCCGCCACTGCCCCACCACATTGAGCTCGCTGTCACAGGGGATCACAAAGGCGTCCGCCGAGAGCCGTGTGAGGCCCCCCTGCACGATGAACAGATGACCAGGTCTTGGCATGGCGATCACCTCAGAGTGGTGCGGGCTTGGCTAACAGGACCCGTTTCCGACACGCCACGGGCAGGACCTGACCGCACCTCTCGGGTGCGAGACAATGGCGGGCGCCCGGTCAGGGCGCCGAGGCAGGACGAGGGAGAGAAGCGGCAGATGGCACCGAGGAAGAGCGAGGTCGTCGACGACGACTTCGTGGAGAAGATCATCGACATCGATGTCTCCTCCGAGATGCCGACCTCCTTCCTCGAGTATGCCTATTCGGTCATCTATGCCCGCGCCCTGCCGGATGCCCGTGACGGGCTCAAGCCGGTGCAGCGGCGGATCCTGTTCTCGATGGACGAGATGAACCTGCGACCGAACCGCTCGCACGTGAAGTGTGCGCGCGTGGTCGGCCAGGTGATGGGCCAGTATCACCCGCACGGCGACGGCGCCATCTATGACGCCCTGGTCCGTCAGGCGCAGCACTGGACGATGCGGCTGCCGCTGGTCGACGGGCACGGCAACTTCGGCTCCCCCGACGCTGGCCCGGCCGCGATGCGCTACACCGAGTGCCGGATGGCCGAGGCCGCCGAGGCGATGACCGCCGAGCTCGACCAGGACACCGTCGACTTCAAACCCAACTATGACGGCAAGGAATCCGAACCGGTGGTGCTGCCGGCCGCCTTCCCCAACCTGCTCGTCAACGGCACCACCGGTATCGCCGTCGGGATGGCCACCAACATTCCCCCGCACAACCTGGTTGAGGTGATCCAGGCGCTGCGCCACCTGCTCAAGCACCCGAACGCCCAGCTGGACACGCTGATGCGGTTCATCCCCGGGCCCGACCTGCCGACCGGTGGCAAGATCGTCGGCCTGGACGGGATCGCCGACGCGTACGCCACTGGCAAGGGGTCGTTCAAGATCCGCGCCACCACCCGGATCGAGCAGGTCAGCCCCCGCCGCAAGGGAATCGTCGTCACGGAGTTGCCCTACAACGTCGGCCCGGAGAAAGTGATCGAGAAGATCAAGGCCCTCGTCCAGGGCAAGAAGCTGCAGGGCATCGCCGACGTCAAGGACCTCTCCGACCTCGAGTCCGGCACCCGCCTGGTGATCGAGGTGAAGAACGGGATCAACCCCGAAGCCCTGCTGCAGCAGCTTTTCAGGCTGACCCAGCTCGAGGAATCGTTCAACATCAACTCGGTCGCCCTGGTCGAGGGGCAGCCGCGTACGCTCACCCTGCACGACATGCTCACGGTCTATCTGGAGCACCGGCTGCAGGTCGTGCTGCGGCGTACCACCTACAACCGCGATCGTGCACTGGACCGGCTGCACCTGGTCGAGGGCCTGCTGATCGCGATTCTGGACATCGATGACGTGATCGCGATCATCCGGGGCTCCGACGACGCGGCGGCGGCCCGCGCCCGACTCATCGAGGTGTTCGACCTCACCGAGACCCAGGCCAACTACATCCTGGACATGCAGCTGCGCCGGCTGACCAAGTTTTCCCGGATCGAGCTGGAATCCGAGCGCGACGAGTTGAAGCAGCGGATCGCCGAGCTGACCGAGATCATCGACAACGACGACAAGCTGCGCCAGGTGGTCAACGATGAGCTGGCCGAGATCGCCAAGCGGTTCGGTACGCCGCGGCGTACCGTGCTGCTCGCCTCCTCCGGTGAGGTGACCACCAGCTCGGCCCCGCTCGAGGTGGCCGACGATCCGTGCTGGCTGCTGCTGTCCGCGACCGGACTGGTCGCCCGGGTGGACGGCTCGGATCCGTTGCCGGACAGGGAATCCCGCGCCCGGCACGACGTCATCGTCTCCCGGATCCGGGCCACCGCCCGCGCCGATTTCGGCGTGGTCACGACCGCCGGTCGACTGCTCCGCCTGAATGCGGTCGACCTGCCGACCGTCCCGCGGACAGCCAACGCGCCCAACCTGCAGGGCGGCACTCGAGTGAAGGAACTGCTGTCGCTGAACAAGAACGAGCGGGTGCTCTGTCTGACCACCCTCGACCCGGACTCCCCCGGCCTGGCCATCGGCACGGCCCAGGGCGTGGTGAAGCGGGTCCGCCCGGAGATCCTCGGCCGCGACGAGTGGGAGGTGATCACCCTCGCTCCGAAGGATCGGGTGGTGGGCGCCACCCAGCTCGACGAGGAGGACGGCCAGCTGGTGTTCGTCACCTCCGATGCGCAGTTGCTGCACTTCCCGGCCAGCGGGGTACGCCCCCAGGGCAGAGCCGGCGGGGGCATCGCCGGCATCCGGCTCGGCAAGGACGCCGAGGTGGTGTTCTTCGGTGTCGCCACGCCGGCCGACTCGGTGCTGGTCACCATCTCCGGCTCCGGGGATTCCCTGCCCGGAACTGATTCTGGCAGCGTCAAGGTCACCCCGCTGAGCGAATATCCTGGCAAGGGCCGCGCCACCGGTGGCATGCGCTGCCACCGGTTCCTGAAGGGTGAGGACCGGCTGCAGCTGGCCTGGGCAGGCGCCGCCCCGCCGGTCGCCTGCGCCGGCTCGGGCACCGCGGTCGACCTGCCGCCGGTGGATCCCCGCCGCGACGGCTCCGGTACGCCGGCGGCCCAGCCGATCGCCGCGATCGCGTCCGCGTGAGTCCGAACCACCCGACTCATCCCAGGGACTAGGCTGCCTCTCATGAGCCAAGGATTCGACGATCTGCTGCAAGCAAACGAACGCTACGCAACCGATTTCAACGACAGCGGGTTCGACGGCATCGCCCGCGCCGGCGTCGCCATCATCACCTGCATGGACTCGCGGATCACCCCACTGGCCATGGTCGGCCTGAAGCTCGGTGACGCCAAGATCATGCGCACCCCCGGCGGTCGGATCACCTCCGACGCCCTGGTCGGCTGCATCCTCAGCGTGCACCTGCTGAACGTCGACCGGATCATGATCGTGCCGCACACCCGCTGTGCGATGGGCTCCGGCGACGACGCGACGATCGCCGCTCAGGTGCTCGAACGCACCGGCGCCGACATCCGCGGCATGGTGCTCGGCTCCACCCCGGACCAGAAGGCGGGTCTCAGCTATGACGTACGCCGCCTGCGCAACCATCCGCTGCTCAAGGACACCCCGGTCGAGATCGGCGGCTTCCTCTACGACGTGGACACCGGTCGCCTGAACCAGGTGCTCTGATCTTCAGGAGCTGAAACTGTCGGGATTGACATGTTTATGTGAGCATGATTCAGTTCCGGTCATGCATGCTGCCGAGAAACTCTGTCGCGCCGCCCGGGTGGTGGCCCGCCATGGGCTCGCCACCGCCTTCGGGCACGTCTCGGTACGCTCCGGCCACCAGCTGCTGATCACACCTCCGACCCCGCTGGGCCGAGCCGAGCCGGCCGGCTGCCAGCTGATCGACCTGGCCGCCGACGCGTTGCCGGCTGGTACGCCGAAGGAGGCCTGGCTGCACCTGGCGATCTATCGCGCCCGACCGGATGTCGGCGCGATCTGCCGGGCCCAGCCCGAGGTGACCACCGCCCTCACCTCCGCCGCGCTGGACATCCTGCCGCTGCACGGTCAGGGCAGCTTCTGCGGCTCGCCGGTCCCGGTGTTCGAGGAGGCCGAGCTGGTCCGCGACCGGGAACGAGGCGTACGCCTGGCGGAGGCTCTGGGCGACGGGAAAGCGCTGGTGCTCAAGGGAAACGGGGCGCTCACCGTGGCCGGCGACCCGGGCCGGGCAGCCGCGCGGATGTGGGTGCTGGAGGCGTCCGCCCGGATCAACGCCACCGCCGCCGCAGCCGGCACCCCCACCGCACTCAGCCACGCCGAGCAGGCCGCCTGGCAGGCCACCGAGGACGAGCTGCTGGGGCGGATCTGGGCCCACCTGGACGACACCGAGGAGAACCGATGATCACCCTGCAGGATCTTGCCTACGTCCGGATCGGCACCCGCGACCTGGCCACCCAGGTGGCGTTCGCCACCGAGATCGTCGGGCTGGAGCTGGTCGAGCACACCGACTCGATCGCCTCCTTCCGCGCCGACGACCGGCGCCACTGCGTGCAGTTCGTCGAGGGCGAACCGCGGACGCTGTCCAGCGCCTTCACCGTGGCCGACCGACCCGCTCTCGAGGCCGCCGCGGAGCAGCTGCAGGCGGCCGGGATCGACGTCACAGCAGGAGACGAGGCCGGCTGTGCGGAGCGGCGGGTGGAGGCATACTTCTCCTTCGTCGACCCGGCCGGAAACGTGGTGGACCTGGTCACCGGCCAGACCCACACCGAATCGCGGCCGGTGCACTTCACCCGTCCGGCAGGGATCACCGAATTCGGTCACATCGGGCTCGAGGCGCCCGATGTCCGGCAGGCGCAGCAGTTCTGGTGCGAGCACTTCAACATCAAGGTGTCGGACTGGATCGGCGAGAACGCCTGCCTGATGCGGTTCGACCCGGTGCACCACAAGCTGGCCGTGTTCGCCGACCGCACGGGTCTGGGCCACGTCAACTTCCAGGTGGCCAGCATCGACGACCTGATGCGCAACTGGCGTTTCCTCGAGCACCACGGTGTCGAGATCCTGATGGGCCCCGGCCGGCACCCGCAGTCGACCGCCATCTTCCTCTACTTCAAGGGGCCCGAGGGGGTGACCTGGGAGTATTCCTTCGGGGTCAGGGAGATTCCCGAGGACCAGCCGTGGGTGCCGCGGCACTTCGACACCGCCGAACCCGACTTCATCGACCTGTGGCGCGGGCTGATCGCCGGCGCGGGAACCCCCTGGTCCGAACGGAACCGATGAGCCTGCGCCACGCCGTGCTCGGAGTCCTCGCCGCGCGGGAGATGACCGGCTATGAACTGAGCCGGTTCTTCGACTCCTCGGCGGGCTGGCTGTGGTCGGCCGGGCACTCGCAGATCTATCCCCTGTTGGGAAAGCTGGTCGACGAGGGACTGGTCACCGGCAGCGAGGGGGTCCGTGGCGAGCACCTGCGCCGGGTCAGCTATCGGATCACCGAGGCCGGCGAGAACGAACTGCAGCGCTGGGTGGGCACCGTGCACCAGGCCGCACCGGAGAAGGACCCGTTCTGGTTGCAGGCCGTGTTCCTGGACCAACTGGAACCGCCACTGGCCCGGGCGGTGCTGACGGCGTACGCCGAGACCCAGCGCGAGGCTGCCGAGCGGGCCGGTGCTCACGCCGTCGAGCTGCGCGCCGGGCGTACGCCGCTGGTGCGGGAACGGCTGTCGCGCCGGTCCGAGGACGAGCACCACCGGATCACCGGGCTCAAGGCCGGGGTTTTCGCTGCCCAGGCGGCGATTGCGACGACTCGCGCCGAGCAGGCCGAGGCCCTGGTCGAGCTGCTCGGCGACTGACCGGTCTCAGTCGCTGCGGGGCGTCATCGGCGGGGTCGAGTTCAGCTGCTCGATGTCGAACCCGGCAAGCCGCTTGTAGTGGGCGGCGATCTCCACCCGTTCGGCCATCGGGAGCACCTGCTCCAGGTCGGCGTAGCCGTCGGGCGCGCGTTCCTCGACCAGGTCGAGCACCACGTCGGCACCCTCGGCCCGGTGGGCGGTGACCAGCCGCGTCATCGGCGGTCGTCGCGCCTCGTCGTACGCCCGCAGCGCCGCGTCGACATCGGTGGTGCGAGAGAGCTCCAGTGCCAGCCGCCGGCCGTCGAGGATCGCCTGGGCCGCCCCGTTGCTGCCGATCGGGTACATCGCGTGGGCGGCGTCGCCGAGCAGCACGACCCGGCCGAAGATCCAGCTGGGCAACGGTTCCCGGTCGCTCATCGGGTATTCGAAGATCTCCCCCGAGGCGTGCACCAGCTCGGCGATCGGGGGGTCGGCGATCTGCCAGTCCTGGTAGTGGTGCAGGAAGTCCTCGGCGCGTCCGGGTCGGTTCCAGTCCGCCGAGAGACCCTCGGGTTGATCGTGCAGACCGATGTTGGCGATCCAGTTCAGCAGCTGTCGTCCGTCGGCCTCGTGCCGGATCGGATAGCTGACGAACTTGCGCCCTTTCAACCCGGCGATCACCATCGCGTTCCCACCCAGGAAAGGATTCCCGACCGTGGTGCCGCGCCACAGCACGTGCCCACCCCAGCTCGGACCCCCCTCGTCGGGGTGCTGCTGGCGGCGTACCGCGGAGTGGATGCCGTCGGCGGCGACGATCAGGTCCGCCGATACCGCCGGGAGTGGGGCGCCGTCCGGGCCCACCAGCTCGGCCCGCGCCCGCCGACCGTCCTCGGTGGTCTCGGTGCGGACGACTCGTTGTCCGGTGTAGATCGCGTCCGGCCCGAGCCGCTCCAGCACCGCGTCGCGCAGCAGCAGCTGCAGCGCGCCGCGGTGGATGGACACCTGCGGCCAGTGATAGCCGGCCGCCAGACCGCGCGGCTCCTCCCACACCTGCTCGCCGCGGCGGGTCAGGTAGACGAGCCGTTCGGTGCTCACCCCGATCTGGAGAATCCGGTCCAGCAGGCCCAGGTCGGCGAGTTCCTTGCCTGCGTGCGGGAGCAGGTTGATGCCCACCCCGAGCCCGCGGACCTCCCGTGCTGCTTCGTGAATCGAGCAACCGATCCCGGCGGCGTGCAGGGACAGGGCCAGCGAGAGCCCACCGATCCCGGCACCGATGATCGCGACCTGCATGTCAGACTCCCTCCCGAACCGACGGCTCGTTGGTGGGGGGCACGCGGTCGTGGGTCACCCCGCTGATCCGCAGCGGCCAGAACACGGCCAACCCCAGCAGCAGGGTGAGCACGATCCCGAGCAGGCCCAGACGTACCCCGAACAGGGCGGTGAACAGCGCCACCAGCGCCGGGGCGAGGAAGCTGACCGCCCGCCCGACGGTGGCGTACAGGCCGAACACCTCGTTCTCCTCCCCCGGTTCGATGATCCGGGCGAGCAGCGTGCGCGAGGAGGACTGGACCGCGCCGACCATCGACGAGATCACCACCCCACCCACCCAGAAGAAGAGCTTGGCCGGGACCAGCACGATCACCACCCCGGTGACCACCATCGCGACCAGCGTCACCAGGATCACCGGCCGCGGCCCGATCCGGTCGTCGACGATCCCCCAGACCCAGGTGCCAACGGCCGCCGCGACGTTGGCCGCCAGACCGAAGAAGAGCACCTCGGTGCTGGAGAACCCATAGGAGGTGGCGGCGATCACCCCGGCGAAGGTGAACACCGCCGACAGCCCGTCGCGATAGATCGCTGAGGCGATGAGGAAGTGCGCCATCTGCCGCCGCCCGCGCAGCAACCGCACCATGTCGGCGTACGCCTGCAGCGGGTTGAAGCGGGACAGACGTTCCCGGGGCAGCGCGGGCGGACCGAGGAACATCACCGGTACCGACATGATCAGCAGCCAGGCGGCACAGAACAGCGCGATCCCGCGGATGTTGAGCGAGTCCGCCTCAGGCAGTCCGAGGGCGTTCTGCACGAACCCGATCGCCGCGACGACCAGGCAGATCACCCCACCGAAATAGCCCAGACCCCAAGCAGTGCCGGAAATCCGGCCGATCGTGGCCGGGGTCGAGATCTGGGTCAACATGGCGTTGTAGAAGATCTCGGCCATCCCCTGGAAGACCTGCGCACCGGCGATCAGGCCGGCACCGAGGAACAGGTACTGGTCCTCGGGTCGGACGAACCAGCACGCGGCGATGCAGGCGACAACGAGCAGCGTGAGGACCCCCAGCACCGCCTTGCGGTTGCGTACCCGGTCCCCCCAGGCGCCGACGACCGGTGCCGCGAGCGCGACCACGATCCCGGCGACGGTCTGCCAGTTCGCGAACACCTGTTGGCCACGTTCGTCGTTCGCGGCGACCGCCTTGGTGACATAGACCGAGAACACGAACGACAGCATGACCGTGTTGAACGCGTTCGACCCGAAGTCCCACAGGCACCAGGAGATGACGGTACGCCGAGGGCTGCGGGCGGGCGCGGCGGCAGTGGTGCTCACGGCGACAGGCTATCCGGCGGCGGTCCCGGGGACGGGCGACACTGCCGCAAGATTGGAGAAGTCGGTCTCTCCAGTGGTGGTTAGCGTTGTGCTCATCACCGAATCCGAGTCCCGAAAGGAACCGATCATGCAGACCTACCTCGCCCCCTACGTCCACTTCCCGACCAACTGTGCCGCCGAGGCGTTCGCCGCCTACGGCAAGGTGTTCGGCGTCGAGCCGGTGATCCTGCGTACCAAGGACATGCCCGGTGACGACAACGCCGAGGGCATGCCCGAGGACATGGTGATGCACGCCCAGCTGAAGACCGACCACTTCACCATCTATGGCTCGGACGACTGCATGAACACCCGCACCCCGATCCAGGGTTTCGAGCTGTGCATCTTCGCCGATGACTCCGAACAGGTCCGCGACTGGTTCGACCAGCTCTCCGCCGAGGGAGCCACCGTGCACGTCCCCCTGGACAAGCAGCCGTGGGGGGACACCTACGGCCAGTTCACCGACCGCTTCGGCCTCACCTGGGCGTTCAACCTGAGTTGATTGCGCGCTCCGCGGGATCAAGCTCCCACGTGATCGGGCATCCGAATGTTTCATCGGTCGGATGCCCGATCATTTTCGGGGCATCACGCCGCGAGCCCACGGGACACTCCCCTTGCTGCCAGAGTCCGACTGGCAGGCTGGGGTCATGGCTGAGCGACCGCCGGTGCCCGCGGAGATGATCCAGTGTCTGGACGCGATCCTCACCTCGGCGAGCCGTACTACCGAGCCGGCTGGGGCAGCAACGTCGTCGGGATGATCCTCGGCGACGGCACCGACTGGACCGAGGTCGCCGAACTGCTCACCGACTCCTACTGCCTCCAGGCCCCCCACCACCTCGCCGCCCAGGTCCACCGCCCCGAGGGCTGACCGACCAAGTGATCAACTCGCCAGAACTCTGATCAGAGGGAGCGTCCCCCGGGCTGAGTTGCGGAGCCCGAGGTTGAAATCCGCTCACCTCCGCAGGCTGTCTGCCCGCCCGCACGCGGATTTCAGCCGAAGCGACGCAACTCAGAGCGACCGTTCGCGCGCGGAGCGCGCAATTCAACCCGCAGTCGCACAATTCAGTCACGCATCGATCTGCTCGGCGTCGATGGCGTACGCCCCGTCGACGATGAACTCCTTGCGTGGGGCGACCTCGTTGCCCATAAGCATCTCGAAGGTGGTCTCGGCGACGGCGGCGTCGTCGACGGTCATCCGACGCAGGGTGCGGTGCAGCGGAGACATCGTGGTCTCCTTGAGCTGGTCGGCGTCCATCTCGCCCAATCCCTTGTAACGCTGGGGTTCTTTGAACGCGATGTTCTTCTTCGTCAGCTCCGCGGTCTTGCGCTGATACTCCGCATCCGAATAGGTGTAGAGATACTTCTCCATCCCCTTGCGCGGGTTGGTGATCTCGAAACGGTGCAACGGCGGCACGGCGGTATAGACGCGGCCGGCCTCCAGCAACGGTCGCATGTACTTGAAGAACAGCGTCGCCAACAGGGTGCGGATGTGCGCCCCGTCGGAATCGGCGTCCGCCATGAAGATGATCTTCCCGTAGCGGACCGCATCGAGCTCGAAGGTGCGTCCCGATCCCCCGCCGACGACCTGGATGATCGAGGAGCACTCGGCGTTCTTCAACATGTCGCCGACCGACGCCTTCTGCACGTTGAGGATCTTGCCGCGGATCGGCAACAGGGCTTGATATTCCGAGTTGCGCGCCCGTTGCGCGGTGCCGAGGGCGGAGTCGCCCTCGACGATGAACAGCTCACACTTGTCCACGTCGTTGGAGCGGCAGTCCTTCAGCTTGGCCGGCAGGGTGGACGACTCGAGCGCGTTCTTGCGGCGCTGGGCCTCCTTGTGGGCCCGTGCCTGGACGCGGGTACGCGAGGCCGAGACCACCTTCTCCAGCACGGTGCGGGCCTGGTGTTTGACCGCCGCCTTGTTGCTGGACAGGAAATCCCCGAGCTCACGCTCGACCACCTTGGCCACCAGCCGCGACACCGCCGGCGTACCCAGCACCTCCTTGGTCTGCCCCTCGAACTGGGGCTCGGCCAGGCGTACCGTGACGACCGAGGTCAGCCCTTCGAGCACGTCGTCCTTGACGATCTCCTCGCCCGACTTGAGCAGCCGCGTCCCTTCCAGCGCCTTGCTGAGCGCCTTGGTCATCGCCCGTTCATAGCCGGCGACGTGGGTGCCGCCCTTGGGGGTGGCGATGATGTTCACGAACGACTTGGTGGTGGTGTCATAGCCGTGTCCCCAGCGCAGTGCGATGTCCACCTCGACGTCGCGGTCGACGTCGGTCGGGGTGAGCGAGCCGTTGTCGTCCAGCATCGGTACGGTCTCGGTGAACTCGTCGCGGCCCTGCAGTCGGATGACCTCGGTGAGCGGCTGATCGGCGGCCAGGAATTCGCAGAACTCGGAGATGCCACCGTCGTGGCGGTGCACCTCCTCGACCACCTCGTTGCCGCGTTCGTCGCGGACCGAGATCGCCAGGCCGGGCACAAGGAAGCTGGTCTGCCGGGCCCGCCCGGTGAGCGACTCCAGGGACAGGGCCGCGTCCTTGAGGAAGATCTGCCGGTCCGGCCAGTACCGCACCCGCGTGCCGGTTGCCCCGCGTTTGGCCCGGCCGAGCTTCTGCAGCCCACCGCCGGGGGTGAACTTCGCGTTCGGTCCCTCCCCGTCGAAGGTGCCGGGGATGCCGTGCTTGAACGACATCCCCCAGGTGGTCGAGCTGCGGTCGACCTCGACGTCGAGTCGCGACGAAAGCGCGTTGACCACCGAGGCGCCGACCCCGTGCAGGCCGCCGGTCGCGTTGTAGGAACCGGCGCCGAACTTGCCGCCGGCGTGCAGCTTGGTGAACACCACCTCGACCCCGGAGAGCCCGGTGCGCGGTTCGACGTCGACGGGGATGCCGCGGGCGTGGTCGGTGACCTTGATGCTGCCGTCCTTGGCGAGCACCACCTCAATCTCGGTGCCGAACCCGCTCAGCGCCTCGTCCACCGCGTTGTCGATGATCTCCCACAGGCAGTGCATCAGCCCCTTGGTGTCGGTGGAGCCGATGTACATGGCCGGGCGCTTGCGGACCGCCTCGAGTCCCTCCAGCACCAGCAGGTGCCGGGCCTCGTAGTCGTGGCCCACGGCACCGGTCTTCTTGGCGGTGCGGGAGCTGCTTTGGGTGGCTGTTTCTGACACCCCGGCAGGCTACCCGCAGCGGCGGCGTACGCCCGGGACGCGCGCCGTGCCGAAGCGGCTCTGCGACTCGCCACGCCCGGAACCTGGAAATGGGTCTGGATCTGGCTCGAACGGCGGGTACGCTCGGCCCCAAGCTCCACTCGTGGGGCCACGGGGAACCCGGTTGGGAACCGGTCGGGAACCGCGGAACAAACAGCACCGTCGAGGTGTTGCTCCCAGTGCCCGACCACGGACATCGAAAGTGAGGCCAACGTGACCACCACTGTCATCGACCCCAGTCTCAATGCGGCTGATCGTTGCGACCGCTGCGGCGCCCAGGCCTACGTCCGCGTCACCCTCTCCGGTGGCGGCGAACTGTTGTTCTGCAACCACCACAGCAAGCAGCACGGGGACAAGCTACGCCAGGTGGCCCTCAACATCCACGACGAATCAGAGAAGCTCAGCTGAGCTGTCCGCATCAAGACCCACGGCCCCGCACGCTGAGCGTGCGGGGCCGTGGTTTTTTCTGCTCACGGCCCCCGGGCCAGCCAAGCCCGGGGCCCGACCCGGTTTCGAACGGCGCGTTCCTGGGTAACACACGTGTTGGGGCCGGATGACCGGTCCTCATCGCAACCGAAAGGATCCCAGCATGCGGAACCACTCCGCGGCCGACCTCCAGCGTTCCACGGTCTACGACAACGACGGTGACAAGGTTGGAAAGGTCTCGCAGGTCTTCCTCGACGACGCCACCAATGAACCGACTTGGGTGACCGTCAACACCGGGCTGTTCGGCCTGAACGAGAGCTTCGTGCCCGTCGCCGGCGCCCGTCTGGACGGCGACTCGCTGCACGTCCCCTATGACAAGAAGCAGATCAAGGACGCGCCCAACTTCGACCCGGAGCACCACCTGGACGCGAGTGAAGAGCGGGCCCTGGAGGACTACTACGGTGGCCATTCGACCGGGGGTCGGGCGACGGATCGGGATGCCACCACCGGCGTGGCCGAGCGCGGCGGGCGTGACCATGACCGGGACACACGCCAGCACGAGCGCGTCGCCGACCGCGATCACGACCGCGGGCACGACCGCGGGCACGACCGCGGGCACACCGGTGATTCCGAGTCCATGGTGCGGCGCGAGGAGGAACTGCGCGTGGGCACCGAGTCCCACACCGCGGGCAAGGCACGCCTCCGCAAGCACGTGGTCACCGACACCGAGACCGTCGAGGTCCCGGTGAAGCGCGAGGAGCTGCACGTCGAGCGCGAGCCGATGTCGGATGCCGAGGCCAAGCGCGGCGGGAAGATCGGCGACGGCGGCGAGGAGCAGGTCGTCACCCTGCGCGAGGAGCGCGCGGTGGTCGACAAGGAGGTCGTCGGCAAGGAGAAGGTCAAGCTCGGCAAGGAGACCGTGCACGACACCGAGACCGTCACCGAGGACGTCCGCAAGGAGAAGATCGACCTGGACACCGACGGGAAGACCGGTGGGGACAACGACGGTCGAACGAACCGTCGCTGATCGACCCTGACAACGGGAACGCCCGGCCGCAGCGCGCGGCCGGGCGTTCTTGTTCGTTCAGCTGGGCGCCACACCCAGGATGCTGTCTCACCAGCGGGCAGCGACCTGCTCAAGCGTGCGCGACTTTGTCTCCGCGGCGAAGGTGGCGCCGGCGACCATCAGTTCCTGGACGCCGGTTTCCTCGGTCAGCCGCTTCAGTCGCGCCACCACCTGGTCGGCCTCGCCCACGAACTTGGTGGCGGGCAGCTGACGGAGCAGCGATTCCTCCAGTTCGCTGAATCCGCGCTCGGCGGCCTGCTCGGGCGGCACGATCGGCTCACGACGGTTGGCGCGCATGCCCAGCGCCATCACCTTGGCCGGACCGGCCAGGAATTCGGCCTCCTCGGCGGTGTCGGCGGTGATCACCGAGGTGCACACCATGCCGTAGGGCTCCTCCAGCACCGGCGAGGGCTTGAAGTGGGCACGATAGGAGTCGAGCACCTGCACCGGGTCGAGCTGGCCGAAGTGGTGCGCATAGCAGTAGGGCAAGCCGAGCAGCCCGGCGAGCTGCGCGGCGTAGCCCGAGGAGCCGAGCAACCAGATCTCCGGGTGGGTGCTCGCGGCCGGGGTGGCGGCCAGGTGCTCGGCCAACGGCTCGGGCAGACGGTTGTCGCCGAGCCACGCCATCAACTCCAGCAGGTGTCGCGGGAACTCGTCGACGCCGAGCCCGTCGGGGTCACGGCGCAGGGCGCGCGCGGTCACCTGGTCGGTGCCGGGAGCGCGGCCGATACCGAGGTCGATCCGGCCGGGGTGAAGCGCCTCGAGCATCGCGAACTGCTCGGCGACCACGTACGGGGCGTGGTTCGGGAGCATCACACCACCCGAGCCGACCCGGATCCGCTCGGTGGCGCCGGCGATCGCCGCGATCAACACCGGCGGGCTCGTCGAGGCGACCGAGGCCATGTTGTGGTGCTCGGCCACCCAGAATCGGCGGTACCCGGCGGCGTCGGCCCGTTGGGCGATGTCGACGGTACGCCGCAGCGCGTCCGAGGAGGTGGCACCCTGCGCCACGTGGGCGAGGTCGAGGACCGAGAGTGGAATGGCCATGATAGGAGCAACCCCGTGGGCCTGCGTGCTATTCCGCGGCGGTGATGGTGCTGCGCATCAGGAACACGTTGTAGGGGTCCCACTGCGACATCAGCCAGTAGATGCTGTCGCCCTCCAGCGCCCACGGGTGCAGGAATCCGCCATAGAGCCCGGGATGGTCGACGCCGCTGGCCAGCACGTGCCCGTCGTCCCACGGCCCGGTGATCTCCGGTGCGGTGCGCACCAGGATCGCCGCCTGCGACTCGTCCAGGTGCACCGCCAGCCAGCGCCCGAGCCCGGCGTGGTACTCCACCGACAGTTCGCCGACGTTGCCGCCCAGCAGCGGCGCCGCGCGACCGCTGCGGCGTACCCAATCCCTGCCGTCGAAATAGCGATAGCTCGGCACCTGCGCGACCCGATCCTTTGGCGTCCGGGCGAGGTACGCCGGGCCCCAGCGCCCGTTGGTGGTGCCGAACAGGTAGACGTGGGCGTCATCGGCGGGATCAATGGCGAAGGAGCCGATCTGGAACCGGTTGCTGCCGAACGGGTTGGGCCAGCGGCCGGTGATCGGCTTCTGCCAGGTCCGCGCGTCGTCCCGCGAGACCGCGATTCCGGCCTGGAAGGTACGCCATCGCCCGGCGGGCTGCCAGAGGAGGATCGACATCCAGTGCACGTAGTGCACCCCGTCGACGGTGACCCCGCTGTTCGGGATCAGCGTGTGCTCGGGAAACGGCACTTTCGGTACATTCAGCCGGTTGCGTCGGATCGCCTGGGTCGCCCCCGGGCGGCTCGCCCGGGCCAGAAACCGCTCCAGGTGCATCCCCTGCTCGAGGTCGGTGCTGCTGGAGGACAGCAGCGTGTTGGTCCGCCAGTGCGCCTGCTTGGGGCCGGCCCCGTGACCGCCCCAGCCCTCGCCGTAGGTGTCGCCGAACATCACGAACACCCGGTCCCGTCCATCGGCATCGGGTCCGGCGTCCCACAGGATGCCCAGGTCGGTGCCGTGGATGCCGAACCGTTCACCGGTCGCGTTGATGGAATCGACCCCGGTGATCTTGTGCAGCAGGGTGGTCTCGATCTGCATGACCGGCTGTCAGTCCAGGTAGTCCCGCAGCACCTGCGAGCGCGACGGGTGACGCAGCTTCGACATCGTCTTCGACTCGATCTGGCGGATCCGCTCCCGAGTCACCCCGTAGACCTTGCCGATCTCGTCGAGGGTCTTCGGCTGTCCGTCGGTCAGCCCGAAGCGCATCGACACCACCCCGGCCTCGCGCTCCGACAGCGTGTCCAGCACGTCGTGCAGCTGCTCCTGCAGCAGCGTGAAGCTGACCGCATCCGCCGGGACGACCGCCTCGGAGTCCTCGATCAGGTCACCGAATTCGGAGTCCCCGTCCTCACCGAGCGGGGTGTGCAGCGAGATCGGCTCGCGGCCATATTTCTGCACCTCCACGACCTTTTCGGGGGTCATGTCGAGCTCCTTGGCGAGCTCGTCGGGGGTGGGTTCGCGACCGAGGTCCTGCAGCATCTGCCGCTGCACCCGGGCCAGCTTGTTGATCACCTCGACCATGTGCACCGGGATCCGGATGGTGCGCGCCTGGTCGGCCATCGCCCGGGTGATCGCCTGCTTGATCCACCAGGTGGCGTAGGTGGAGAACTTGTAGCCCTTGGTGTAGTCGAACTTCTCGACCGCGCGGATCAGACCCAAGTTGCCCTCCTGGATCAGGTCCAGGAACAACATGCCGCGCCCGGTGTAGCGCTTGGCGAGCGACACCACCAGGCGCAGGTTGGCCTCCAGGAGGTGGTTCTTCGCGCGGCGTCCGTCCTCGGCGATCCACTCGTAGTCGTCCTGCTCGGACGCCTTGACCTTCACCGCGTCGTCAGCGATCCGTTCATCGGCGAACAGGCCCGCCTCGATGCGCTTGGCCAGCTCCACCTCCTGCTCAGCGTTCAGCAGGGCGACCTTGCCGATCTGCTTCAGGTAGTCCTTGACCGGGTCGGCGGTCGCGCCGGCCGCCATCACCTGCTGCTCGGGCTCGTCGGCGTCGTCGGCGTCCGACAGTGAGAAGCCCTGCTGCTCCTCGGTCAGCTCCTTCTCCTCGGCGGCCGCCGCCTCGGGCTTGAACTCGGACTCGTCCACATCGTCCAGGGTCCGCTTCTTGCCCATGGTCAGGACCAGGTCACCGCCGTCGATCTTGGCCTCGACCTCGCCCTCCTTGACCTTGCTCAGCACCTCCTCGGTGGTGGGCTCGGTGTCCTTGGCGGCCGCCTTGCCGCCGCCGGTCGCCTTCTTCGCGGGAGTACGCCCGGCCGCGGCCTTCTTGGTGGCGCTCTTCGCGGCACTCTTGGCCGGCGCCTTGGCGGCGGCGACCTTGCTGGTGGCGGTCCTGCTGGCGGCGGTCTTGCTGGCCGCAGCCTTCTTCCGCGCCGGTGTCTTCGCCGCCTGCCCCCGCGCCGACGACTTCCCCTCCTCGGCATCGGCCGAGACCGCGCTCGCCCTGCTGGCTGCCGCTGCTACCGCCTGTGAAGGATTTCGCTCTGCTGAGGGCGTCACAAATACCTCTTGCCTCGTCTGTCGGTCGGTCTCTGTCTGGCCAAGCGATCGACTTCAGGGCGCAACAAACAACGCCGGTGTCAATGCCTGCACTGTGCTCATTCTGTCACGGTGGGCCAAATGGCCCTAATCCGGGAACCGCCCGGACCCTCGCACGGACGCTCAGTCCGGCGCCTTCACGGCGTGCACGGGACAGCCCGCGTCGAGCAGGATCCGTTGGGCGTTCAGCCCGAGCAGCAGCTTTCCGGTCGGCGAACGGCGCCGCAGTCCGATCACGATCGCCTCCGCCTGCTCGGCCTCCGCCACCTCGATCAGCCGCTCGGCCAGCAGCCCGGCCTCGCTGGGCGCCAGCACCTGGTACTCCAGCCCGGGCAACCGGGAGAGCGTCTCGGCCGGGTCGTCCTCGGGGGTGTTCGGCACGACCAGGAGACGAGTGTTCCGCAGCCGCGCCTCCGCGGCGGCGTGGGCCATCGCGGCCGCCCCCTCGGGCCGGGTGGAGAACCCCACCACGATCGTCATCGACTCAACTCCCACTCGTGCACAGGTTGACCGGTTCGCTGCAGGGCCAGGTAGTCCTGGACCATGCCGCGCAGGGCCTCCTCGCGAGTCTCTCCCGCACGTTCCCGTGCCTTTACCGCGGCAGTCTGCCACGTGGCCCCGTTCACGCGAGCCATCGCGCGCTGTTCGATCACCCCGAGATAACGGGTGACCTCCGCGGCCTCCACGCCGAAGGACTGCAGTCCGGCGGCCGCGAGCGGCAGCAGATGTTCGAGCACCAGAACCGGGGCCGGCACACTGCCCAACCCGGGCCAGACCAACTCCGCCTCGATCCCCAGCCGCTGCCCCGCGCTGAAGTTGTCGCGCGCCACCGCGAATCCCTCTTCGGACCAGGCCGAGTGCTCCTGCTCGGCCAGGGCGCGCGCGAGACCGGCGTACAGGGCCAGGTTGGCGATCATGTCCAGCGAGGTCGGTCCGGCCGGCAGCACCCGGTTCTCGATCCGCAGGTGCGGCGCTCCCCCGGCCACGTCGTAGACGGCCCGGTTCCAGCGATAGATGGTCCCGTTCAGCAGGTTGAGTTCCCGCAGTTCGGGGACGCCGTCGGTCTCCTCCGCCTCCTCGCTGAGCTCCGGCAGCAGCGGCCGATAGCCCGCGTTCTCGGTGAACAGGTCCAGCACCGAGGTGATCCAACGCTCGCCGAAGAACACCCGCGGGCGCTCGCCGCTGCGGACCCGTTCGGCGGACCGGTCGTCGGTGGACTGGTCGAACACCGCGATCCGGCTCTCGGCGTACCCCAACCGGCCGGCGAAGAAGGGCGAGTTGGCACCCATCGCCAGCTGGACCCCGGCGATCGCCTGGGAGGCGTTCCAGTAGGCCGGGAACTGGCTCGGGCCGACCTGCAGGTGGATCTGCTGGGAGGTGCAGGCGGCCTCGGGGGTGATGCTGTCGAAGCTGATCCCGGCGGCCAGCTCGGTGTCGGGCAGCTGGATCCGCACGTCGCCGCCGCGCAGTCGGCGCAACTGTTCGTCGAGCACCTTGTAACGGGGCTCGTCGACCAGCGCGTCGGCGGTGAGGTCGTCGGCGGTGAGGGTGGGCAGGATGCCGATCACGGCCAACTGGGCGTTCAGCCCGGAGGCGCGCTGGTCGGCGTCGTTGAGGGCGCTGCGCAGGGTTTCGTAGAAGGCGGTCAACCCGGTCGGGCCGAGCTGGCGCGGGGGCAGGTTCAGCTCGATGTTGAAGTGGCCGAGCTCGTGCACGAACTGCGGGTCGTTGATCGCCTTGAGCACCTGGTCGGCCAGCGGTACCGGAGCCGCCTCCGGGTCGACCAGGTTGATCTCCAACTCCATCCCGGCCCTCGGGTGGGCGAGGTCGAACGGCCACTGTTCGAGCAGTTCGGCCAACTGGCGCTGCTGCTGCGCCACCCGGTCGGCGTACGCCTCGAAGTCCGCTTCCGAATAGTCGGTGCGAGAGATCTGCTCACCCATGGTCACATCCTGTCCGTAGCGCGAGGAAATTCAACAGGCCGACCCGCCTCGGCGGCGCCTGCCGCCCACCAGTGGGCGATCAAACCATAGGGTGTGCAGCGTGACTGAGGCGTACTACCGGCAGGTGTCCGAGAACGTGTTCGAACCGACCGCGCAGGTCGAGGGCGCGTGGTCCGACCAGGAACAGCACATGGCGCCGGTCGGCGGGCTGGTCACCCAGGCGCTGGACACCCACCAGCCGCGACCCGAACTGCAGCTGGCGCGGGTCAACTTCGAGATCCTCGGGCGGCTGCGACGCGCCCCAACCGAACTGGCGGTGGCGGTGGTACGCCCGGGTCGCACCATCGAGTTGCTGCAGGCGGTGGCGCGCATCGAGGGTCGCGAGGTGATCCGGGCGAACGCCTGGCGGCTGCTGCGTGGCGACACCAGTGCCGTCGCCGCCACCGACGACCCCCCGCTGCCTGCGCCGGACGAGTTCCCGGTCTGGGACTCCACCGCGTTGTGGCCCGGTGGCTACATCAACTCCCTGCTGATCCGCCGGGACCCGGCCAGCCGCGCCGGGCGAGGACGGTGCTGGGTACGCAGCGACAGTCAGCTGCTGGCGGACGGATCGACTACGCCGACAGCCCACTTCGTGCGGTTGGTGGACACCGCAAACGGTGTGGCCACACGAGTTCCGCCGAGCGAGTGGCTGTTCCCGAACACCGATCTGACGGTGCACCTCTACCGGAATCCGGTCGGCGACTGGGTCGGTTTCGACACCAGCGTCAACTTCGGCCCGAGCGGGGTCGGATTGACCTCCTCGATCCTGCACGACGAGCAGGGCCCGGTGGGTCGCGCCGAGCAGATCCTGACCGTCCGTCCGCGCGGCTGACCCGGCCGCGTCTCACTATTCGGACATTTCGAGCCGGTCAACCTACGGCTACGTAACCGGTAGTCGGCGCGCAGTTCGGGATGGCGGGACCAACCTGAGGGTTCCCTGATCGAGCAACTCGCCGACACCTGACCCCTATGCAATTACTCATCAGTATCGTTACTGTGCCGTAACCCCGGATTCCAACCGGGCCCGGTTACCCCCGCACGATGGAGTGAGGATGCTGAAACCGCTTGTCACAGGCGTGATATTGGCGATTGGGGCGGCGCTCGTGCTGCTGCTCGGTCACGATTCCGATCTGGAGTACGCCGCCCTGCTCGGCGCCGCCCTGGGTGGCGTACTGGGCCTGGTCCATCCTGAGAAGGGGCTGGGCAAACTGGTCGGCTCGGTGGTCGGATTCTTCGTCGCCTGGGCCGGTTTCGCCATCCGCGCGGCCTCCTGCCCGACAGCACGGCCGGACGCGCGGTGGCCGCGGCCGTGGTGCTGATCATCTGCGCCCTGGTCGCCGGGATCTCCCGCGATCGGGTGCCGCTGTGGTCCACCCTGCTCGGCGGAGCCGCCCTGGTGGCGGCCTACGAAACCACCCATCGCAACGCCCCGGCGCTCTTCCTGACCGAGTCGCCGCGTGCCGCCAGCACGATCGCACTGGCCGCCGGGGTCGGCGTGGCGGTGGCCTCCCTGGCGCAGGCGCTGCTGCCGGGCACCTCCGGCACCGACGCGCAGCGAGAGGAAGACCGCCCCTCACCGTTGGCGGCCCTGCGCGACCGGATGCGGGGCCGCGACCACGACCGACCCACCGAATCGATGGACGACCTGCTGGGAGAGAAGGCATGAGCATCCGCCGACGAATCGCCGCGACCGCTGCGGCCGCCACGGCCCTCGCCCTGGGCTGCGGCCCGCTGGGCGCCACCCACGCCCTCGCCGAGGGGCCGGTCAGCGTGACCAACACCGAGACCGTGCAGGCCTACCTGTCCCCCGAGGGTCAGGTGCAGGAGGCCCGGATCTATGAGCAGATCGCGATGGAGGGCCACGGTCGCGTTGACCTGGCCAACCCGGTGGCGACCGACGGCCTGCGCAACCTCGACGGCTTCGGCGGGGTGCCGGTCCGCGACGGCCGGCTCACCGAGACCCAGGAGGTGGACGGGTCGAAGCGGCTGCGCACCGTTTCCAACTGGGACAAGGAAAAGCTGCCACTGAAGGTGCGGGCGACCTTCTTCCTCGACGGACGCCCGGTGACCGCCCAGGAACTGGTCGGCAGAAGCGGTGAGCTGGAAGTCCGTTATCACGTGGAGAACGTGACCGGCCGCGACCAGACGTTCGTCGTCGACGACGGTGCCGGCGGCAAGGTGACCCGCACCGAGAAGGTGGTGATCCCGTTCGTCGGGCAGTTGCAGACCACCCTGCCGCCGGGTTTCACCGACGTCCGCTCCGGCGAGGCCAACATGGCCGGTGACGGGCGCGGCGGCACGAAGATGTCCTACACGATGACGCTGTTCGGGCCGATCGGTGCCCCGACCGCCGATTTCGGTTACAAGGCGAAGGTTTCCAACGCCTCGATCCCGCCGGCGACGCTGAGCGGACTGCCCGTCAACCCACTGGAGAGCCCGTCGTTCAAGGGTGGCTCGGCGAGCTATGCCTCGGGTGCGCAGTCGGGTCGCGATCTGTCCAGCGGTGCCGCGCAGATCGACGAGAACCTGATCAAGCTGCGCGATGGCGCGAACACGCTGGTCTCCGGACTGATCCAGCTGCGCGACGGCTCGGCGCAGCTCAAGGACGGCACCGCCAAGGCCAAGGAGGGCACCGCCAAGCTGAACAGCGGAGCCGGCGAGCTCGACCAGGGCGCGGGTCAGCTCGACGAGGGAGCCGGCAAACTGAACAACGGTGCGGGTGAACTGAAGAACGGCACCGGCCAGCTCAAGGACGGCGCCGGGCAGTTGAAGGAGGGCACCGGTCAACTGAAGGACGGCACCACGCAGCTCAAGGACGGCACCACGCAGTTCAAGGACGGTACGGGCCAGCTGGTCTCCGGCGTCGGACAGGTGCGGGAAGGGCTCGACAAGATCGACGCGGGGCTTGTGACGATGTACGGGAAGATCGGCGAGATGCCGGAAAAGGTCAAGCCGCTGTATGAGGGCATCCAGAAGCTGAAGGCCGGAATCGGCAGCCAGGACGATCCGAGCAAGCTGCTGGGCGGTCTGACCACCCTGCAGTCCCAACTCAACGACGGCGCCGACGGTCTGCTGCTGCTGGATAAGAAGGTCTACAACCAGGGTGCGACCAAGGATGTGTCCGGGGCGTATCAGAAGATCGACTGCGCGGTAAAGGTCGTCAAGCAGGTCAACCACGGCGGCACGGATTTCGACAAGTTCTGCTATGGCGACAAAGCAGAACTGCTGAAGGCCCTCGGGGCGATCTCGGGTTTCCCCGAATCCAACCCGGTCAAGAAGCAGATTCTGGACAATCTCGCCACCGAACTTGCCAAGGGCCGCGACCAGTTGGCCGATCCGGACAAGATCACCAGCCCGAACGACCCCCAGTGGATCGACGGCCCCAAGCCCGACCCGAAGTCCGCCACCATGCAGCAGGCGTTGACCTACATCGGCGGCCGGATCAAATATCGCGCGGTGCCCGGCATCGACAAGCTGCTGTGTGGCCTCGACAACACCGCCTCGACCCGCACGACCAGGTGCGACCTGCGCCAGCCGGGCCTCCAGCAGGGCCTGACCCTGGTGGATGACGGTGTGCACTCCTTGGTCGATCAGACCGTTGGCAGCGTGCAGAACGGAATCGGGCGCCCCGATCAGATCGCCGCGGACGCGGCCAAGGAGCAACCGACAACCCTGCGCGGCGGCATGGCCAAGCTGAAGGACGGCGGAGGCCGCCTGGCCGAGGGCGCCGGAAAACTCAACGACGGCGCGACCAGGCTCAACGACGGCGCCGGCAAGCTCAACGACGGAGCGAGCAAGCTCAACGACGGCGCCGGGAAACTCAACGACGGCACCGGCAAGCTTGACGACGGGGCGGGCAGGCTGAAGGACGGTACCGGCCAGCTGAAGGACGGCACCGGGAAACTCAGCGAAGGCACAGGACGACTGGTCCAGGGCACCGGCGAGCTCGACTCCGGCATGACCAAGATCGACGAGGGCGCGGGCAAGGTGGCCGACGGCAACAAGCAGGCCTCCGAGAAGGCGCCGGCCATCCCCGACGGGGCGAATCAGCTGCACGAGAAGGGGTCCAGCAAGATTCTCGAGGCGGGCAAGAAGACCGCGGTCGACTACGGCGTACGCTATGCCGCGATCGAGGCCGGTGCCCAGCGTTCCAAGGTCGAGTCGATGCCGGTCGGCGCACCGGCCGGGGCGATGGGACTGACCGCCTATTCGATGGAACTCAAGGGTGCCGACGGCGCCGACGGTGCCAGCACCGGGCGGGGCGCGCTGGGCGCGCTGCTGCTGCTCGGCGCGGGCGCGGCGATGGTGCTGGTGAAGCGACGTCTGGCCTGAGCCGATCGGCCACGGGACCCGGTAGCCTCGCGCCCATGGCGGATGCACACCCTCCCGTGGCCGATCGACGGCCGGAGCCCAGGACCCATCACGGCGACACCTTCGTCGACGACTATGCCTGGCTGCGGCACAAGGAGGATCCAAGGGTCCGGGCACACCTGGAGGCGGAGAACGCCTGGACCGAGCAGCACACCGCCCACCTCGAACCGTTGGTGGACGAACTGTTCAACGACGTGAAGGCACGTACCCAGGAGACCGACCTGAGCGTGCCGACCTTCCACCGGCACACCGACGGCTCTGCTTGGTGGTACTACACGCGCACCACCGAGGGGCTCGACTACCCGGCGTACCACCGGGCCCCCGCGCTCGACCGGGACACCCGCCCCGATCCCGCCCACCCGATCAGCGGGGAACAGCTGCTGCTGGATGCGAACGCGGCCGCCGAGGGGCACGAATTCTTCTCCCTCGGTGCGTTCTCGGTCTCCCCCGACGGTCTCAGATTGGCCTATTCGGTAGACAATTCGGGCGACGAGCGCTTTCAGCTGCAGGTCGTCGACCTGGCCAGCGGTGCGATCGTGGGCGAGCCCATCCCCGAGGTCGGCGGCGGCGTTTCCTGGCTCGGCAACGACCACCTCTGCTACACCCGGGTCGACGAGTCATGGCGGCCCTGGCAGGTGTGGCGGCATCAAATCGGATCGGAGTCGGCCGAGGATTCGTTGGTGCTCGAGGAACCCGACGAGCGGTTCTGGGTGGGCGCCGACGAGTCGGCCGAACGGGACCGGGTCGTGATCCTGCTCGGATCCAAGCTGACCACCGAGGCGTGGCTGCTGGACGCGTCCCAACCGCAGGCGGCACCCGCCCTGGTGACCCCACGCCAGGAGGGCGTCGAATATTCCGTGACCGTCGCCGGCGACGAGCTTTTCGTGCTGCACAACCGGAATTCGCCCGACTTCGAGGTGTCCCTGGCCACCCTCGCCACCCCCGGTGACTGGCACGACTTCCTGCCGCCGGTCGACGGGGTGCGCTACACCGATGTGGAGGCGTACGCCGAGCACGTGGTGGTCGAGCTGCGTCGCGACGGGCTGACCGGGATCGAGGTGCACCACCGAGGCAGCGGAAACTCCTATCCGGTTCGATTCGACGAGGAGCTCTACACCGTCGGCACCACCGGGGCGGAGGACTACGACTCCGACCGGGTCCGGCTCGGCTTCACCTCGTTGCTCACCCCGCGCTCGGTGCTGGAGGTCGATCTCGCCACCGGCGCGGTGCGCACCCTGCGAGTCACCCCGGTGCTGGACCACCCCCGTCACGGCCCCTATCGGCCCGAGAACTACGTGCAGGAACGGGTCTGGGCCACCGCGGCCGACGGGGCCCGGGTGCCGATGTCGGTCGTCCGCCGCGCCGACACCCCGCTCGACGGGTCGGCCCCGGCGTTGCTCTACGGCTATGGCTCCTATGAGATCTGCATCGACCCCGGGTTCTCCATGTTCCGGTTGTCCCTGCTGGACAACGGATTCGTGTACGCCATCGCCCACGTCCGCGGCGGTGGCGAGCTCGGCCGGGCGTGGTATGAAAACGGAAAAGCGCTGACCAAGCAGAACACTTTCGACGACTTCGTCGCCTGCGCACGCCAGCTGGTCGACGCCGGCTTCACCTCCCCCGACCGGTTGGCGGCCCAGGGCGGATCGGCCGGTGGACTGCTGATGGGTGCGGTGGCCAACCAGGCCCCGGACGCGTTCGCCGCCATCCACGCAGCGGTTCCGTTCGTCGACGCGCTCACCACGATCCTCAACCCGGAGCTGCCGCTGACCGTCACCGAGTGGGAGGAGTGGGGCGACCCGCTGCACGACCCGGCCGTCTACGCCTACATGAAGGCGTACACCCCCTATGAGAACGTGACCGCCCAGCGCTATCCCGCGATCCTGGCGACCACCGGATTCAATGACACCCGCGTCTACTACACCGAGCCCGCCAAATGGATCGCCGCGCTGCGCGAGCGAGCGACCAATCCCCCGCAGGAGATCCTGCTGCGCACCGAGATGGTGGCCGGGCACGGCGGCGTCACCGGGCGCTACAAGGCCTGGCGGGAGGCCGCATTTGAGTACGCGTGGATCATGGACCGTGTAGGCGCATAGAGCCCCCAAGACCTGGGTACGACCACGGTCGTACACGAATCCGCATCGGGTAGCACCTTGGTCCCTCGGGGACCACGCTCAGGGATTGTTCAGGGTTTCGGTGGAATCCTTCGGCCCCTGCCGGACGTTGTGCAGGTTGTACGCCACGAAAGGACATCCGCACATGGCAACGAGCACCACTTCCCGGCCCCGCACCAACGACGGCATCGAAGGCAAGGACGCTGTCGGTCTCTATCTGGACGGGATCGCCAAGACCCCGCTGCTGACCGCCGCAGACGAGGTCGAGTTGGCGCGCACCATCGAGGCCGGCCTGTACGCCGAGAAGATCCTCGCCGGCGAGGTCAGCCAGGCCGAGCGGACGGCCGGCGCTCGGCAGAACGGCCGCAGCGCCAAGCGGGCGAGCCGGGACGAGCTGCAGCAGCTGGTGGCACTCGGCCAGGCGGCGCAGGAGCGGTTCGTGCAGGCCAACCTGCGGCTGGTCGTGTCGGTCGCCCGCAAATATGGTCGTGCGCAGATGCCCCTGCTCGACCTGGTCCAGGAGGGCAACACCGGCCTGATCCGGGCGGTGGAGAAGTTCGACTACACCAAGGGGTTCAAGTTCTCCACCTACGCCACCTGGTGGGTACGCCAGTCGATCAGCCGCGGCATCGCCCAGCAGGGCCGGATCGTCCGGCTCCCCGTGCACGTGGCGGAGCAGGTCAACCAGGTCGGCGCCGTCCGGCGTACGCTGGAACGACGACTCGGGCGCGAGCCGGAGCTCGAGGAGATCGCCGCGGAGATGGAGCTGGAGCCGGAGAAGGTCGTCGACCTGCTGCGCTACGGCCGCGACCACATCTCCCTGGACGCCCCGGTCGAGGAGGACGGCGACACCTCGCTGGGTGACCTGATCGCCCGCGAGCCGATGCCCGGGCCCGACGAGATGGTGATCGACGCCCAGGAACGCGGGCGCCTCGAGGAGATGCTCTCCGATCTCGACGAGCGCTCCGCCGATGTCGTCCGCCGCCGCTACGGCCTGCACGACGGCCGCCAGGCCAAGCTGGCCGATATCGGTCAGGTGTGGGGTATCACCGCGGAGCGGGTCCGCCAGATCGAGCGGCACGCCCTGGCCAAGCTCCGTTCCAACCAGGAGCTCGCCGCCTGACCGACCACCCATGAGCCGGCGCCCACTGTGTCCCCCCGAGCACGGTGGGCGCCCTCATGTCCGGGGCCGCGTCACTCCCCCCCTGCAGCCCGTCCGCCAGCTCGACGGCGAGGTCGAGGTGACCGGTGTGCCGGGCGTACTCCTGCAGCACGTGGAAGCAGATCCACGCCAGCGAGGCGGTCTGCTCCGCAGAGCGTCCGGCGAACCGCGGCCCCGGTGGCGCCTGGGCGTCCAGCGGGTGCGACTCGATGATCGCCCGGGTCCGCCGCCCGCCCTCGTGCAACCGGTTCAGCAACTCCTCCAGCGAGATGCCCTCGGCGACGGCCCAGGCGGCGTTCTTGGCTGCATCCCGGTTGTCACCCCACGGGTCGGCCACCGCCTCGCCCGCGAACCCCCAGACGAACCAGCGTTGCTCCATGTGCACCAGGTGGGTCAGCAGTTCCAGCGGCGTCCAGCCGCTCGGCAACCGGGAGGTGCGCTGCTCCGCCTCGGAGAGGCTGCGCAGCTTGCGGTCGACCACCTGGCGATAGAAGTCGAGGTAGTCGCAGAAGAGGGCGGACGGGTCGCTCCCGCCGCTCGGCTCGAGCACAGTCATCGACGCTCCTCCAGCTCGCCGCGCACCCGCACCAGCCCCTCCTGGGCGGTGGTCGCTCCCAGCCGGCCCTCGGAGAAGATGCGACCGAGCGCGAACCCGCGGGCGTTGGAGGCCGACGGCGAGATCTCGTCGTGCAGCCACCACCGGTCGGCGCGGATCGGGCGGTGGAACCACATCGCGTGATCGAGCGAGGCGGACTGCATGTTCGCCCCATCCAGCTGCACCTGGTGCGGCACCGTGCTGGCCGACAACAGGGTGAGGTCCGAGGCGTACGCCAGCGCGGCCTGGTGCAGGCCGGGATCCTCCGGCAGGTCGCCGTTCACCCGCACCCAGACCCGGGCCGAGGCCGAGTGCGCGGCGTCCGCCTCGCCGTCACCCGGCGTACCGGAGGTGATGAAGCGCACGTCAAGCACGCCCCACTCGGCCTCCCAGAATTCCGCCGGCGCGCCGTAGCGCTCCGCCATCACCTGGCTCATCCGCGGGCAGTCCTCCGGTGGCGGCACCGTCGGTGCGGGGTCGTGATGCGTCAGTCCGTCCTCGTGCACCTGAAGCGAGGCGGTCAGCGCGAAGATCACCTGTCCGTCCTGGCGGGCGAGCACTCGACGGCTGGAGAACGAGCGCCCGTCGCGCATCGCCTCCACGTCATAGATCATGGGCCGGTCGGTGCGCCCCGATCGCAGGAAATAGGCGTGCAGGGAGTGCGCCAGCCGGTCGTCGGGGACGGTCCGGTACGCCGCCATCAGGGCCTGGGCGAGCACCTGTCCGCCGAAGGCGCGCTGCCTTCGGGTGACGGGGTTCTGGCCGCGATAGAGGCCGGACTCGATCTCCTCGAGCTGGAGCAGCTCCAGCAGCTCCGGGACGCTGGTCGGCATGGTTCAGTCCTCGTCCCGCCGGTCCCGGCCGCCCGGGTTGTCGTCGCGGTCCCCGCGGTCGCGGCCGGGGTCGTCGCGATCGCCCAGGTCGCGGTTTCCGAAGCCACCCTCGCCGTTGGGCTTGTCCTTGGTGTCCTGCTCGGCCAGGAACCGCTCCAGCTCGGCGCCGATCTCGTCGGCGGAGGGGACGTGCCGCTCGGTCTGCGCCTGGGCCTGGTCATACTGCTGCTCCAGCTGGGCCACGACCTGCTGCACCTCCTCCGAACCCTGCATCTCGGTGCTGATCTCGGCCAGGTTGGTGTCGCGACGCTCCGGCAGCCCGGTCAGCGGCAGGTCGAGCCCGGTGGCGGCGTTGATCCGTTCCAGGGCGGCAATCGCGGCCTGCGGGAAGGGAGCCTGAGCCAGGTAGTGGGGGACGTTGACGGCCAACCCCAGCGCCTTCACCCCGAGCTCCCCCAGTCGCAGCTCCAGCATCGTCCCGAAGCTGCCGGGCAGTTCCACCCGGCCCACCCAGACCGGGTTGTCCTCCACGATCAGCGCGGAGTCGGTGGCGTACGCGGTGATCAGGCTGGGCCGGGTGTGCGGGACCCCCATCGGGATGCCCTGGGAGGTGACCGCGAGGCGGATGTCGAGGCGCTGCGCCAGCCCGCTGACCGCCTCGATGGCGCGGACCCACTGGGTGTCGGGTTCCGGCCCGGCGAGCAGCACGAACACCTTGCCGTTGGGCGCGGTCATCCTGTACATGGCCAGCCGGAAGGTCTCCGCCGACCGCCACTGGTCGGTGTCGAACACCATCATCGGGCGGCGGCTGCGATAGTCGTGCAGCTGATCCACGTCGAACTCGACCAGCACCTCCGACTCGCAGGTGTCCTGCAGGTGCCGGACCAGGGTGCGGCCCACCTGCCCAGCGTCGATGTAACCCTCCAGCAGGTGCACCAGCACCGGCCGGGTGCCGCGCATGCTCTCCCACAGCGCGGGGTTGAACTGGTACAGCAGACGCGGATCGAGCATGGACCCCAATCTAGCGGGGTCGACCAGCCAGTTCTGCGCGCACCGACTCCAGTGCCCGGCGCACCCGCTTGGCCGAGACGGGTTCGCGGGTGCCGAGCTGTTGGGCGAACAGTCCGACGCGCAGCTCTTCGAGCTGCCAGCCGATCTCGCGCAGGGCCGGCGGGATCGGTCCCCGCTGGCGGGCGCGCAGGTCGGCGTACTCGCTCTCCAGCGGCCAGATGGTGCCGAGCAGCTCGTCGTCGCGGCGCGGGTTCCGCTCGCGGTTGGCCAGGCGTACGCCGATCGCCGCGACGTAGCGGGCCAGCTCTCCCGACCACGGTTCCGGCGTACCGGACAGGAAGCCGGGGTGCACCAGCCCGGCCAGGTGGTCCGCGGCGTCGGCCTTCACCTCGGGGTCGTCAATGCTGGCGATCGCCAGCTTCGCCGATTGGGTACGCCGCAGCACCTCGGCGGCCTCGGCGACGACGGCGCGCATGGTGTCGGCCAGGTCGGCGCGGACGGTGTCACACAACCGGGTGAACGCGTCGGCATCGCGGACGGTCTCGGCGCCGCGAGCCCGCTGCACCAGCCGGCCGACCACCGCCAGCCGCGCGTCGGCGAGCAGCTCGGGCACCGACGCATAGGGGCTGTGCCCCAGTGCCAGCTTGTCGGTGTTGCTCAGGTGGGCCACCACCCACCGGGTCGGATCGGGGGTGTTCAGCAGCACCAGCCGGCGCAGACCGGCCGGGTGGGCGGCGTCGCGAGCGGCGCGGTTGTCGTGCACCACCAGGTCCACCGCCGCGCCGACATCGGTGAGGCCGGGATAGCCGATCCCGCCGCCGACCCGCTGCTCGTCGGCCAGGCGGCCGAAACTCCACTCGGTCGCCCGCCTGCTGCCGGGGTTGCGCACCGCCCGGGTGAGCTTGGCGCTGAGTTGCGGGGCCAGGCGGTGCTGCAGCTGGCCGAGGTCCTTGCCACGGCCGAGTTCGCGACCGCCGCGGGAGCGGTCGGTGACCACGAAGGTGACCCGCAGATGCGGGTCGACCGCCTCGGGCCGCCAGGCGTCCGCCGGCACGAGCTCGCCGGTCAGCCTGCGCAGCGCCGCGCCGAGGGCGGCGGTGAAGGAGTCGGTCGGGTGCTCGTCGAGCTCGGCCAGGGCGCGGCGCGCGAACTCCGGTGCCGGGACGAAGCGGGTGCGGATCTGTTTGGGCAGGCCGCGGATCAGCGCGGTGGCCAGCTCGGCCCGCAGGCCGGGCACCTGCCAGCCGAACAGTTCGGGGCGCACCTGGTTGAGCTGGGAGAGGTCCAGGGTGACCTGCACCCCGTCGTCGGCGTGCCCGGGCTCGAACACGTAGCGCACCGGCAGCTCATGACCGTCGACCGGCCAGCTGTCGGGGAATCCGGACAGGTCCGGGCCGGCTCCCGCGACCAGGTCGTTCAGGGTCAGGTCGAGGAATCCGTCATCCTCGTGTCGCTTCTTGCGCCACCAGCTGTCGAAGTGGGCGCCGGAGACGACATCGGCGGGAATCCTGGCGTCATAGAAATCGAAAACCGCCTGGTCGTCCACCACCAGGTCGCGTCGACGGGTCCGCTCCTCGAGCTCCTCCGCCTCGGACCGGGTTTCGGCGTTGCGGGCGAAGAAGTGGTGTCGGGTCCGCCAGTCCCCCTCGACCAGGGCGGAGCGGATGAAGATCTCCCGGGCCGCGGCCGGGTCGATTCCGCCAAAACCGACCGTCCGGCCGGCGATGATCGGTACGCCGAGCAGGGACACCCGCTCGCTGGCGACCACCCTGCCCTGCCGCGCCGACCAGCGCGGCTCGGAATATTGCCGGGTGAGCAGGTGGGAGCCGACCTGCTCCACCCAGGCGGCGTCGATCCCGGCGACCGTGCGGGCCCACAACCGAGTGGTCTCCACCAGTTCACCGGCCATCACCAGTTCGGGCTGGGTGCGGGCCAGCGCCGAACCCGGGTTGATCGCAAACCGCGCACCCCGCGTTCCGAGATATTCGCGTGGACCGGTGCGGCGTCGCTTTCCCTGCCTGGGCTGGGTCTTCTGCTCCGCCTTGAGGTCGGCCAGGCCGATCTGGGACAGGACGCCGGACAGGATCGCGATGTGGATCGCGTCTGGGGTGCCCGGGGTCCCGTTCCGCTCCAGCTTCAGCTCCCGACAGATCTGGCGGAGCTGGGTGACCAGGTCCTGCCACTCGCGGATCCGCAGGAAGTGCAGGAACTCGTCGCGACACATCCGCCGGAACGCGTTTCCAGACAGGGATTCCCGCTGCTCGGCGAGATGGTTCCACAGCCGCAGCCAGGCGATGAAGTCCGAGCCGTCGGGGGTGGGCGGATCCGCGTCCGGGTCGGCCCGCGGATCGGGTGGGGGCGCCCAGAATCGGCGGTGCAGTGCGTCCGCGGCCTGTTGGTGTTCGGCGGGGCGTTCCCGGGGATCGTTGATGGTCAGCCCGGCTGCGATCACGATCACCTCGGCCAGGCAGTCGCGCCGGGCGGCCTCGACCAGCATCCGGGCCAGCCTGGGGTCGAGCGGGATCCGGGCCAGTTGGTGACCGATCCTGGTCAGCTGTGGCCCGCTGGGACCGGTCTCGCTTCCGGACCTGCCGCCCTGCTTGGCTTTTCGAGACCGCCGCTGTTCGCTGAGCGCGCCCAGCTCGAGCAACAGGCGTACGCCGTCGGCGATCTGTGCCGAATCGGGTGGCTCGACGAACGGAAACTCGGAGATCTCCCCCAGTTCGGCCTGCGCCATCTGCAGGATCACCGAGGCCAGGTTGGTCCGCAGGATCTCCGGCTCGGTGAACTCCGGCCGGTCCCCATAGTCGGATTCGCTGTAGAGCCGGATGCAGACGCCGGCGGCGACCCGGCCGCAGCGGCCGGCCCGCTGGTTGGCAGAAGCCTGGGAGATCGGTTCGATGGGCAGCCGCTGCACCTTGGTGCGGGCCGACCAGCGGGAGATGCGCGCGGTCCCGGGGTCAACCACGTAACGGATTCCGGGCACGGTCAGCGAGGTCTCGGCGACGTTGGTGGCCAGCACGATCCGCCGTCCGGTGTGCGGACTGAACACGCGGTGCTGCTCGGCGGCCGACAGCCGGGCATACAGGGGAAGGATCTCGGTGTCACGCAACCGCAGGGCGGTCAGCGCCTCGGCGGTGTCGCGGATCTCGCGTTCTCCGCTGAGGAAGACCAGGATGTCACCGGGCCCGACCGCCGACAGCTCGGTGACGGCGGCGCAGATGCCGTCGACCTGGTCGCGGGGTTCGGCGGTCTGCTGGGTCTCATCGGGGTCGTCGGGCTGCAACGGGCGGTAACGGAGCTCGACCGGATAGGTGCGACCGGACACCTCGATCACCGGAGCATCGTCGAAGTGCGCCGCGAACCGAGCCGTGTCGATGGTCGCGGAGGTGATGACCACCTTCAGCTCGGGTCGCCGGGGCAACAGCTGCTTGAGATAGCCGAGCAGGAAGTCGATGTTCAGGCTGCGCTCGTGGGCCTCGTCGATGATGATGCAGTCGTGGCGGCGCAGGTCGCGGTCGTGCGCGATCTCGGCGAGCAGCACACCGTCGGTCATCAGCACCAGCGGGGAATCGGCTCGCGCCTGCCGGGTGAACCGGACCTGGTAGCCGACCTCCTCACCGAGGGTGACCTTGAGCTCCTCGGCAATGCGTTCGGCCACCGAGCGGGCGGCGATCCGCCGCGGCTGGGTGTGCGCGATCGAGCGCAGTCCGAGCTGCAGACAGATCTTGGGCAGCTGGGTGGTCTTTCCCGAGCCGGTCTCGCCGGCGACGACGACCACCTGGTTCTCGCGGACGGCTCGGGCGATGTCGTCGGTCCGGGCCGAGATCGGCAGCTCCGGATCGAAGGTGATCTGCAAGCCGACGCGCTACTTCCTCTTGGCCCGGACCAGTCCGAGCGGGCACATCCCGTGCGCCATGATGGCTCGGATCGTGGCACCGGGCGCCAGCCCGGGGAACGCGAACCCGTGGACGCCCAGCACCAGCAGGTCATAGTTTCCGGAGCGGCGGGTGAGCTCGTTGACCGGGTGGGCGTTGACGATCTCCACGTTCACCTCGACCTCGGGGTGCGCGGCCCGCAGCGGCTGCAGCAGCTGCTCGACCCCCTGGGTGGCGGCGGCCAGCGCGCTCTCGCGGCGGGCGCCCACGTCCTGCCGGTCGGCGAAGAACCCGGTCGGCAGCTCGAACGCGTGCACCACCTCCAGCCGGGCGCCGCGCCGGGCGGCCTCGGCGTACGCGAACTGGAGCGCGTCGGTGCACCGGTCCTCGGCGTCGACGCCGACCCCGACCACCCCCAGGTCGCCGGTCCGCGGCTTGTGGGAGGCGGCCGACACCATGATCACCGGGCAGTGTGCGGACGCGGCGACGCCGACCGAGGTGGAACCGACGAACAACCGCTCCAGCCCGCTCATGGCACGCCGACCGACGACGATCAGCTGCGCGTGCTCGGAGAGTCTGGTCAGCACCGCGGCGGGGTTGCCCATGAAAATCTCCGAGTGCACGCGGTCCTCTGCGATGCCCATCGCGATCGCGTGCTGGCGGGCGGCCTCGGCGGCCTCCTGGCCGGCGTCCTGCAGCAGCCCGGGGTCGTAGACGACACCCCACGCCCCCGCCAGGACGGCGTCGTCGACGGCGTGCGCGAGCAGCAGGTCGACGCCGCTGGACAGTGCCGCGCGTACCCCGTAGTCGATGGCTCGATCGCCGTCCTCGGAACCGTCCACACCCACGACGATCCGGCCCTTGGCAACTTCCTCACTCATCGGACACCTCCCGCTCGATCACTGCCCCATTTTAGTCCCCGCGGGAAACGATTCGTCCGGTGATCCGCTCGATCGAGAGGCAGATCACCTGATCGCGCGCTCCGCCCGCCCACGGTTCCGGCAGACCGCCCGGCACGTCACGCAGGTCGACCGGCGCCGCCGCGCCACCGCGGACCACGACGCTCCAGCCGGTCTGGGTGTCCAGGTCGAAATCGTCCACCTCGAAGGCGACCTCGCCGCCCCGCTCCAACTCGGCCAGCACGCCGTCGGCGGAGGTCCGGAACAGCACGCGGCCGGCATGCACCAGATAGGTCACCGGCAGGATGGTCGGGCCCTCACTGCCCTGCCAGCCGATCCGTCCGATCTGGTGCGTCCGCAGCAGTTCCAGGCACTCGTCGACCGCGAGGGCGGAGAACCGGCCGGACTCCTCCGGCGCCCTCTCCTCCGGCGCTCTTCCCTCGGGCGACTTGTCGGTGTCGCTCACTCCTCCTCCTCAAAGGTGGTGCGGCCGCGCAGGCGTACCGCCAGTTCGTCGTCGATGCCGTCGGCGACCTCGCTCATGATCCGGACCGCCTGGTGCAGGTGCGCCGGGACGAACGGGTGCGCGAGGACCGAGGTGGTGACGAACACCCGGTCGCGGATGAGTTGGAACTTCACCAGGCGTACCTCGGTGTTCAGGTCGCTGAGGATCTCCATCGCGCGGGAGCGTCCCTCAACCTCGTGCACCACGCAGGCGAAGACGATGATCTCGCGGTGGTCGGCGGAGGTCCGCAGGAAGAGCATGGTCGAGCCGACCCGGATCGCGAAGTCGCCCTCGGTGTCGCGCAGCGGCTGGTGGCCGAACATCTCGGCCAGTTCGGCCTCGATCATGTCGTCGAGGTGCTCGTGGCTGACCGGGACGGTGGCCACCACGTCCTCGGGGTCGAACTCGGAATACCCCTCCAACGGTTCGGGTCGCGGCTGCAGGATCTCCGCCAGCTGGTCGGGAGCCAGGAACACCGGGTGCTGGATGCCGTAGACGTCGCGCAGGGCCGACACGGCGAGCTCGGCCAGGCGATCGGAGGACTCCTGCGGAATCTCGACCCAGAAGTTCCCGGTCGGCCGCGGGCCCTCGGTGGTCGGCGGCCGCCAGCCGATGTCCTCCATGGCCGACAGTTGTCCGGCCCCGAGTTGATAGTGCTCCCCCAGGGTTCCGTTGCTGGCCGCCTCCGCGCGCACCAGGTCGCGGGTCTGGGAGTGGAAGCGGACGAACGGCACCGTCTCGGTCTCGCTCGCGACGGAGCCGATGGTCAGGTCGGAGGTGTCGTCCATCACCGACACCACCTCGGCAAGCCGCTCGGAGAAGCTGCGCCACGCCTCCGCGGTGCTCCGGTCGAGATCGAAGTCGTCGTAGTCGGGCACGTCCTCTGCTTCCTGTGCGTGGAACAGCCGCGTCATGCGGTCTGGGGACGAACCTAGCGCCGCGATGGGGCGGTGTCCAAGGACCTCTGACGGCGCGGACGGGTCAGTCCTGGCCCGTCTCGTCGGACTGCTGCCTGGGGCCCCGCTGTTGATCGTGCTCGGGGGCGATCCGGCCCGCCAGGGCGTTGACCACCCGCGACGGGCTGGGCCGCCCGAGTCGGCGGGCGAGCCAGACGCTGGTGGCGACCAGGGCGGCGAGGTTGACCCCGGTCTCGATGCCCAGTCCGTGCAGCATCCAGACCAGGTCCTCGGTGGCCAGATTGCCGGTCGCGGAGTGGGCATACGGGCAGCCGCCCAGACCCCCGGCGGAGGAGTCGAACTCGGTGACGCCGAACTGCAGTCCGGCGTACACGTTGGTGAGGGCCTGACCGTAGGTGTCGTGGAAGTGCAGGGCGAGCTGGTCCGGCGCGATGCCGTGGTCGCCGTGGGCCTGCAGCACCTGGTGCACCCCGCCGGCGGTGGCCACCCCGATGGTGTCGCCCAGGCTGACCCGGTGGCAGCCGAGCTCGAGCAGTCGGTCGGTGACCCGGACCACGGAGGCGGCCGGCACTGGGCCCTGCCACGGGTCCCCCCAGCACATCGACACATAACCGCGGACGCGGACGCCAGCGGCCCGGGCGTCGGTGACCACCGGAGCGACCATCTCGAGCGCGCCCTCGACGGTGGTGTTCAGGTTGGCCCGGGCGAACTCCTCGGTGGCCGAGACGAAGACGGCCACGTCCTGGGCCCCGGCGGCGAGTGCCCGTTCCAGGCCGCGTTGATTGGGGACGAGGACGGGCAGGCGTACGCCCGGGGGTCGCTCGATCGCGGCCATCACCTCGGCGGCGTCGGCCAACTGGGGCACCCACTTCGGAGAGACGAAGCTGGTGGCCTCGATGTGGGTGAGCCCGGCGGACATCAGCCGGTTGATCAGTTCGACCTTGGTGGCGGTCGTTACCGTCTGCTTCTCGGCCTGCAGTCCGTCGCGGGCACCGACCTCGAAGACGGTGACCTGCGGTGGCAGATCGGCCGCGGGACGGCGTACCTCCGGGAACCACTGCATGGACGGAGTCTACGGGCGGGCGCGCCGGACCGGACGTGGGGAAGATAACAGATCCACGACAGGTACGCCTGATTCGGCGTGCGCACCGATCTGTGGCCCTCGCGGGTTGCGACACTGGTTGGAAAGCTGCGAAAGGAAGATCTGATGAGCGCACCGAATCCCCCCGGAGACTCCGGAGGCCCCGGGCCGCACGGGCCCAACCCGCACGGCGCCCAGGGTGGTCCCGGGTTCGGTGGCCCGCAGGGACCGCAGGGGCCCGGACCGCAAGGACCGCAGGGTCACCCGGGGCCCGGGGGGCCAGGACAGCAGGGCTGGCCGGGCGGCCCCTCCGCGCCCCCGCCGGACTGGCGGCCCGACGGGGCGTACGGCGGGCCGACCCAGCCGATCCGGCCCGGCCAACCGCGGGGTCCGCAGCCGGGCGGCCCCGGCAACCAGCTCCGCCCGGGTCTGCCGGGGACGGCGGGACCCGGCAGACCCGCGGACCCGAAGCGCAAGAAGCTGCTGATCGGCGCCATCGCCGCAGTGGCCGCGCTGATCCTGATCATCGGCGGAATCGTGTTCTACAACGACTACCAGACCAAGCAGGAACAGGCGCGGGCCGCCGAAGCCGCTCGGGTCGCCGAGGAGAACCGCCGCAACGAGCAGCAGAAGCAGTCCGAGGCCGCGGCCGGTGCCGTGAACGACTATCTGGGAGCGCTCGGATCGGGTGACGCCGAGAAGGCGCTCGCCAAGGCCGCGAAGAAGCCGGAGGGGAACGCGCAATTGCTCAGCAAGGAGGTGCTGCAGGAGGCGAACAAGCGCGCCCCGCTCACCGTTGTCAAGGTCGATCCGGCCACCGTGACGGAGAACTCCCAGGGGAGCTGGGACAGCGGCAAGGTGAAGGCCCAGTACAAGATCGGCGACAAGCAGCAGGACGTCGAGTTCGACGTCTCGCGCAGCGGTGAGGAGTGGAAGCTGGCCAAGGTCACCGCCCTGGTCAAGCTCGGGCTGAACGGACCGGAGCGGATCGTCAACGGCGCCAAGGTGCCGCCCGGCAGCTATGAAGTGTTCCCCGGCAGCTATGCGGTCACGTCGGCCAACCCGCTGGTCGGGTTCAACAGCACGGAGTTCCTGCTCGGCTCCCCGAATGACCCGTCCACCTCGTGGGAGCCGTCGCCGGTGCTCAGCGAGGAGGGGAAGAAGCAGTCGACCGCCGCCACCCGGGCCGCCATCGACGCGTGCCTGCAGAAGCGGGAGATGACTCCCCCGGACTGCCCCTTCATCAACTGGCGTGTGGATCCCGGGGTGAACGTGAAGAACGAGACCATTCGCTACACGCTGAAGAACGATCCGACGGCCAACCTGAACTGGCGCTTCTCGCAGAGCACGATGACCGCCACCACCAGTGCCACCGTGGTCTACGAGCTCCGGGCGGATGCGACCAGGAACGGCAACCAGGGCACGATCGTTCCGTCCACCACCACCCGCACGGCCTTCACCACCGTGAAACTGATCGAGGGTCGCCCGGTCGTTTCGTTCAGCTGAGCCCGCGCCGGCATCCAGCGAACCGGCCCCGACCCGCCACTGCCCATCCATCGAACCCAGGTGCCATCCTGCGATCCCTCGAGGGGTCGCTGGATGGCCGCTCGGTTAGCTGGATCGCAGCACGTGGGTTCGCTGAATGGCAGCCGTGCAACGAAACGCCCCCGACCCGCTGCTGCGGATCGGGGGCGGTTCGCGTCAGGCGTACTCCGAAGGCTCAGCTGCAGCCGCTGGTGGAGCCGCAGCCCTCGCAGACGTAGCAGGAGCCGGACGGGCGCATCTTGGTGCCGCAGGTGAAGCAGAGCGGCGCGTCCACAGTGTTCCCGGTGATCGACTCGAGCAGCTCGGCGGAGGTGTGGGCCTCCTTCGGCGCCTCGCGCACCGCGGCCGAGGCCGTCGGGTCGGTCAGCACCGCCGGGTTGTTGGTCTTGCTCAGATCGCTGGTCCGCGTGGTGCGGTCGGTGTCGACCACGTCACCGGCGTCGTTCTTCAGCGACTCGGACTCGATCTGCTCGTCGTCCTCCTCCGGCAGGTACGACCCGGTCTCCACATAGCGCGCCCGCTCGGTGGCGGTGTAGATGCCCAGCTCGGCCCGCTCGTCGAAGGACAGGTGGTCCAGGGCGAGACGACGGAAGATGTAGTCGATGATCGACTGCGCCATCCGGATGTCCGGGTCGTCGGTCATGCCGGCCGGCTCGAACTTCATGTTGGTGAACTTCTGCACGTAGGTCTCCAGCGGCACCCCGTACTGCAGCGCGATCGAGATGGCGATCGAGAACGCGTCCATCACACCGGCCAGGGTGGAACCCTGCTTGCCGAGCTTGAGGAAGACCTCGCCCAGGCCGTCGTCGGGATAGGACCCCGAGGTCAGGTAACCCTCGGCGCCACCCACGGTGAACGAGGTGGTCGAGGACGGGCGCTTCTTCGGCAGCCGCTTGCGACGCGGGCGATATTCGACGACCGGAGCCGCAGCGGTCCCTGAGCCTGCCGCAGGGTTCTCGGTCGGCTTGGCCTTGGCGTCCGACAACGGCTGACCGACCTTGCAGTTGTCGCGATAGACCGCGAGCGCCTTGAGGCCGAGCTTCCAGCCCTGCTGGTAGACCTCGCCGATCTCCTCGACGGTCGCCGTCTCCGGCAGGTTGACGGTCTTGGAGATGGCGCCGGACAGGAACGGCTGCACCGCGGCCATCATCCGGACGTGGCCCATCGGCTTGATGGCGCGCGCACCCATCGCGCAGTCGAACACCTCGTAGTGCTCGGACTTCAGACCCGGCGCATCGATCACGTGCCCGTGCTCGGCGATGTACTCGACGATCGCCTCGGCGGTCTCGTCGGCGTACCCCAACTTCTTCAGCGCCCGCGGGATGGTCTGGTTGACGATCTGCATGGAACCGCCGCCGACCAGCTTCTTGAACTTCACCAGCGAGAAGTCGGGCTCGATGCCGGTGGTGTCGCAGTCCATCATGAAGCCGATGGTGCCGGTCGGCGCGAGCACCGACGCCTGGGCGTTGCGGTAGCCGTTCTCGTTGCCCAGCTTGACGACCTTGTCCCACTCGCGGGTGGCCAGCTTGTGCACCGCCTGGTCGGTCGCCGACAGCGTGCGCAGGGAGTCGTTGGCGGCCTGGTGCTTGCGCATCACCCGCTGGTGCGCGTCGGCGTTGCGGGCGTAGCCCTGGTAGGGGCCGACGATCGCGGCCAGCTCGGCCGAGCGACGGTAGGAGGTGCCGGTCATCAGCGAGGTGATCGCCGCGGCGAAGGCCCGCCCACCCTCGGAGTCGTAGCCGTGCCCGGTCGCCATCAGCAGGGCGCCCAGGTTGGCGTACCCGATGCCGAGCTGACGGTAGTTGCGGGTGGTCTCCCCGATCGACTCGGTCGGGAAGTCGGCGAAGCAGATCGAGATGTCCATCGCGGTGATGATCAGCTCGACTGACCTGGCGAACAGCTCGGCGTCGAAGGTGTCGTCGGGCTTGAGGAACTTCAGCAGGTTCAGGCTGGCCAGGTTGCAGGAGGAGTTGTCCAGCGACATGTATTCCGAGCACGGGTTGGACGCGGTGATCCGGCCGGTCTCGGGGTTGGTGTGCCAGTCGTTGATGGTGTCGTCGTACTGGATGCCCGGGTCGGCGCACTCCCAGGCCGCCTTGGCCATCTTGTTGAACAGGTCCCTGGCATCCACCGTCTCGATGGTCGAGCCGTCACCGCGCGAGCGCAGCGCGAAGTCGCCACCGTCCTCGACCGCCTGCATGAACTCGTCGGAGACCCGGACCGAGTTGTTGGCGTTCTGGTACTGAACCGAGGTGATGTCCTTGCCACCCAGGTCCATGTCGAACCCGGCGTCGCGCAGGGCGCGGATCTTGTCCTCCTCGCGCGCCTTGGTCTCGATGAACTCGACGATGTCGGGGTGGTCGACGTCCAGCACGACCATCTTGGCGGCGCGGCGGGTGGCCCCACCGGACTTGATGGTGCCAGCCGAGGCGTCGGCGCCGCGCATGAAGGAGACCGGGCCCGAGGCGGTGCCGCCGGAGGAGAGCAGCTCCTTCGACGAACGGATCCGGGACAGGTTGAGCCCGGCGCCGGAGCCACCCTTGAAGATGAAGCCCTCTTCCTTGTACCAGTTGAGGATCGAGTCCATCGAGTCGTCGACCGAGAGGATGAAGCAGGCGCTGACCTGCTGCGGCGACTGGGTGCCGACGTTGAACCACACCGGCGAGTTGAAGCTGAACACCTGGTGCAGCAGCATCCAGGTCAGCTCGTGCTCGAAGATCTCGGCGTCACCCTCGCTGGCGAAATAGCCGTGCTCCTCGCCGGCGGTGCGATAGGTCTTCACCACCCGGTCGATCAGCTGCTTCAGCCCCTGCTCGCGCGCCTCGGTGCCGACCGCGCCGCGGAAATACTTGGTGGTGACGATGGTGGAGGCGTTCATCGACCAGAAGTCGGGGAACTCCACGCCGCGCTGCTCGAAGACGTTCTCACCGGTCTTCCAGTTGGTCTGGACGATGTCGCGCCGTTCCCACTTCACCTCGTCATAGGGGTGCACGCCCTCGGTGGTGAAGACGCGCTCGATCGTCAGCCCACGGCGCGTGGACGCCTTGCCGGCCACCTTGCGGCCGTTGGAACGGGTGGTTTCAGTCATGGGAACCTCTCTGGATTGGGCGTGGATTGGTGCTGGGTGGGGCGGACGGCTCAGTTGGCCGCACCAGTGAGGGTCCGCTCGGCGCGGAGCCTGGAGATCTCGGTCTCGAAGTCGTCGATCGACTCGAATTTCTTGTAGACGCTGGCAAAGCGCAGGTATGCGACCTCGTCCAGCTGCTGCAGCGGGCCCAGGATGGCCAGCCCCACCTCGTCGGCGGGTACGGACGGCTGGCCGGAGGCGCGCAGGGCCTCCTCCACCTGCTGGCCCAGGCGGGCCAGCTGCTCGTCGGTCACCGGGCGACCCTTGCAGGCCTTGCGCACCCCGCTGACGACCTTGTCGCGATTGAATGCCTCGACCACACCGGATCGCTTGACGATGACGATCTGCATCTGCTCGATCGTGGTGAACCGCTGCTCGCAGACCGGGCACTGACGGCGCCGTCGGATGCTGGCGCCATCGTCGGCGGCACGCGAGTCGAGCACCCGGGAATCGGTGTGCCGGCAATAGGGGCAATGCATGGTGTCACCTCCGATCTTCGCCATTCGGACACCCCGAGCACACCCCTGCGGACTGCCCTCGCGGGCCTCACTGGGGATAACTCTGTGTGTGTCCGTGTGGACATCCTGTGGACAAGAACCACAACCTGTGGACGAACCACATCGTTGTAACTACTAGATATGGGTATCCTACGACCCTTTGACCACAAGGGCAAGGGCCTGCGTGTCGGTGCGTCGCGAGCCCTCAGAGGAGGTTGCGAAGCACTCCCCAGACCAGCCCTGGAAGCACCACCAGGCCGAGCCGCTGCAGCGGCGTACGCGCCTCCACCCAGCGCCCGAATCGACCCGGCAGCGCGGCGGAGCGCCCCGCGAGCAGGCGTACGCCGGTCCACACCCAGACCAGGGTGAGCAGGGCACCGAGCAGCAGCATGAACGGGTTGTACGCCCAGGCCGCGGCCAGGTCGCCGCGCAGCAGCGCGACCCCCATCCGCGTGGCACCGCAGACCGGGCACTGCAGACCGGTGAGGCCCAGAACCGGGCACGGAATCCCCCGTCCGGTGAGCAGATGGACCCCTCCGGCGAGCGCGCAGCTGGCGCCGAAGAGGGAGAGCCAGCCCAGCCGCTGCCACCCGGAGACCGGTGCAGCGTCAGGGCGCGAAGGGATCACTCCCCCATTGTCGACCCCGCCGGGCCGATCAGCGACCCGGCGCGGCCGCCACCGCGCCGCCGCCGACCGGCGCGGACACGCCCGCCGCCTGCGGGGCCGGCTCCGAGGTGACGCGCACGGCGGTGACGCCGACGCACAGCACCGCGGCGAGCATCAGCAACGCACCCAGCGCGAGCACCACGGCGATCCCGCGATCGGTCAGCCGCACCTCCGCGGCCACACCCGGCCGGGCGGAGGTGCGGAGCGTCGGCGCGGGCCTGCGCACCCGGCAGGCCTGCGCGGCAGCCGTCACGGTCGCGGCCAGGGGACGGTCGGCCCGCACGAGGCGGGGGGCACTTCCGGCCCTGGGGGTGTTGGGGCGACGGGTCGACCGGCGCCGCGGCGGGGTCGTCCGGACCAGGCGGTCGATGGTGCTGGTGACCTGCTGGGTCATGGTGCCTCCTCGGGAAGTGGTCGAACAGGTGTTCGACAGATCCAATTGTTAACGCAGATCCGATTCGTACACAAGCACCATTTCTGGACCCGCGTTCGAATCGTGACCTCGCGAGAACCATGCAATCACCAGCCACTGACAGTCCTCGGCGAGCGGAAAGCGGGCGCAGCTGTCCGCCTCGACACGCTCGAACATTTGTTTGATTCAGTGTTCGAATCGCCCTACGCTGAACCCATGGCTGACACCAAGGATCCGAACTCCCCCGACCTCGCCGACACCGCGGCGACTCCCAGGCGGCGCCGTGGTCGACCGCGCGATGAGGACGTGGCCGCCGAGTTGGCACTGACCAGCGGGAAGGTCACCCCGCTGCCGGACGGTCCGGCCGACGCGCACGGGCTGACCCCCCGGCAGCGACGGGTCCTCGAGGTGATCAAGCACTCGGTCGACAACCGCGGTTATCCGCCGTCGATCCGCGAGATGGGCGAGGCGGTCGGCCTCGCCAGCCCATCATCGGTGGCGCACCAGCTGCGCACCCTGGAGGCCAAGGGGTTCCTGCGCCGCGACCCGAACCGGCCGCGCGCCCTCGAGGTGTTGCTGCCCGCCGACATGCAGCCGCTGGATCCGGGCTATGACGAGACCGCGATCAAGGACAGCTACCCCGACGCGATCCGGGTGCCGGTGGTCGGCCGGATCGCCGCGGGTGGGCCGATCCTGGCCGAGGAGCGGATCGAGGACGTGTTCCCTCTGCCCAAGCAGCTGGTCGGCGAGGGCAACCTGTTCCTGCTCGAGGTGAGTGGCGACTCGATGATCGATGCAGCCATCTGCTCGGGCGACTGGGTCGTGGTTCGCCAGCAGCCGACCGCGGTGAACGGCGACATCGTGGCCGCTCTGCTCGACAACGAGGCGACCGTGAAGACGTTCCAGAAGAAGCAGGGGCAGGTGTGGCTGTTGCCGCACAACGAGGCGTACGACCCGATCGACGGCAACCACGCCACCATCCTGGGCAAGGTTGTCGCGGTGCTACGCCGGGTCTGAGCCCCTCCGCACCTGCAGCAGCAGATCGCGCACCTCATAGCCGGCGATCAGCTCGTCCCACTGGATGCGCGGTCGGCTGAGCAGGCGCAGGTCGTGGCGCAGCAGCCGAGTGAGCAGGATGTCAGCCTCCTGGATCGCCAGCGCGTTGCCGGGGCAGCGGTGCGGCCCGTCCCCGAAGCTCATCACCTCGGGACCAAACCCCTTCGGAAGAGGGCGCCCGGGGCACACCTGCAGCGGCTCCTCCCCCACGTCGGCGTTGGCCTGCCGCAGGTGCAGGTCCACCAGCGCGCCGGAGGGGATCACCACGTCCGCGCCGTCGGGGCCGGGCAGTCGCAGTTGTTCGGTGGTACGCCGCAGCAGGTGCCCGACGACGGGCTCGAGTCGCAGCACCTCGTGCAGGAGCTGGTAGCGCCGGGACTCCTCGGCCGCCAGATAGTCGGCCCGCAGATCGGGCTTCTCCAGCAGGTGCCAGACGGCCATCGAGATGAACTCGCGGGTGGTCACCATCCCCGCCGCCGCATAGGTCGTGCACTCGATCAGGATCTCGTGGTCGGCGTACCCCTGCTCGAGCAGGTAGGAGATGATGTCCTCCCCCGGGTTCTTCCGCCGGGCAAGGATCGCCGGCAGCACGTCCAGGAAGTGGAACGCCCACACCGGCAGCTGCCCGGTCATCACCCGACCGAGCTTGGCGAACCGGCCGCCCCCTGGATCGTCGAGTCCCGCCACGTCCAGGTCGAAGAACCGGTTCAGCCGACCGGCCATGGCCGACATGTCGCTGTTGGTCAGCCCGACCACCTGGGCCGCCACGTCGACCGCGTACGCCATGGTGACCCTGGGCAGATCGACCACCCCGCGCCGGAGCAGATCCTCGACCAGCGCATCCGCGCGGGCCTCCATCAGCCCGCGATAGCGCTCGGAGACCACCTTGGGCGCGAAGAAGCGAGCGACCTTGGCACGATAGGCGCGATGCTCTTCGCCGTCGAGGAACAGGATCGGGCGCCGGATCCGCATCTGCAGCTGCTCGGCGTTGAACCCCGCCTGCACCGTGGCGCCACGCTCGCGCAGCACCGCCCGCGCCATCGGCAGCGACCTGATCCGCCAAACGCCGTCGACGACATCGACGGCCGGCGTCTCCGACTCGTCGGGGCGAACGGCCTTGCGGTCACTGACAGGGCAGGCGGTTGCTTCGGTCACCTGTCCATGATGCCGTGTCAGCCGCCGGTGCCGCCCAACCGGCGCAGGGCCTGGACAGCCACCTCCCGGTCGGTGGTCATCCACATCGGCGGCATGCCGGCCCGCAGATAGGCCCCGTAGCGGGCGGTGACCAGACGCGGGTCGAGCACGGCCACCACTCCCCGGTCGCTGCTGCGGCGGATCAGCCGCCCCGCCCCCTGGGCCATCAGCAGCGCGGCGTGCCCGGCGGCGACCGCCATGAACCCGTTGCCGCCGGCCTCGGCCACCGCGCGCTGCCGGGCCTGCATCAGCGGGTCATCCGGGCGCGGGAAGGGCAGTTTGTCGATCAGCACCAGCCGGCAGGTGTCGCCGGGCACGTCGATCCCCTGCCAGAGCGAGACCGTGCCGAACAGGCTGGTTTCGGGCTCCGCGGTGAAGCGCCGGGTCAGCTCCGACAGCTGGGCGTCCCCCTGGCAGAGGATGGTGTGCTTGGCCAGCTGCTTGCGCACGTGGGCGGCGGCGGCCTCGGCGGCGCGTTGGGAGGCGAAGAGCCCGAGGGTACGCCCGCCCGCGGCCCACACCAGTTCGGCCACCTCGGTCAGCACTTCGGCGCTGATCCCCTCGCGTGTGGGTTTCGGCAGATTCTTGCCCACATAGAGAATCCCCTGCTGTGCGTACGAGAACGGCGACCCGACGTCGATCCCCCGCCAGGTCAGCCCCTCGGCCGCCTTCTTGGACTGCCGGGTCTCAGGACCCTCGGCGAAGTCGGCGAAGCCGGCGGCCTCCAGTTCCTCGGGGTCATCGGCCTGCTCCAGCGTGTCGACCTCGTCGACCTCGTCGGCCGCGCCGGCAGCGGTCCGGGCCGGCTGGGGCGTACGCCGTTGCGGTGCCTCGCGGCGTTCGTCGCGACGCAACCCCACGCTGCCGGCGACCTGCTCGAAGTCGCCGCCGATCTTCAAGGTGGCCGAGGTGAGCACCGTGGTGACCTGCCCGAGCACCCGGTCGCGCATCAGGCCCGCGACGCTCAGCGGGGACACCCGGGCCTCGCGACCGAAGCGCTCGCGCTCGGCGATGTAGACCACGTCGTGCTCGGCGAGGGCGGCCATCCGCTCGGCGACGTCGAACACCTCCTTGACCGCGGCCGCGGCCTGGCGCTGCTCGTTCTCGGCGTCCTTGCTGGTCAGCGCGGTGACGGCGCGTCGGGTCACGTCACGGACCGCCTCGAACCCGCGGATCACCGGTGCGTCGGCGTCGCGCACCTGTTCCAGCGCCGCTGCGTCGAGCGCCTCGCGCAGCACGTCGGCCGACTCCAGGAACTCCACACCGAGGTCGTCATCGAGCCAGGCCAGCGCCCGCTTGCCGACCCGGTCCACCTGCTGCGGGCTGAGCTCGGCGGAGGCGGCGCCGGTGACCCGGGAGACCAGTTCGTGGGCCTCGTCGATGATCACGTGGTCGTGCTCGGGCAGCGCCGTGCCGCCGTGCATCGCGTCGATGGCCAGCAGGGCGTGATTGGTGACCACCAGGTCGGCCGCCCGGGCCTGCTCGCGGGACTTCTCCACGAAGCATTCCTGGCCGTAGGGGCAGCGCTGGGCACCGACGCACTCGCGGACCGGGACCGACACCTGGGCCCAGGCGCGGGCGGTGTGGGTGGGAGCGTCGTCCCGGTCGGCCAGCCCGCCGTCGGTGGCCTGCTCCTCGGCCCAGTCGCGGAGGGCGACCACCTCGGCCCCGACCACCGAGTCAGGGCTCTGCGCACTCGCGCGCAGCGCTTCGACAACCTCGGTGGAGCCGATGAGGGTGTCCTGGTCATCCCCCATCTGGTCGCGGATCCGCAGCAGGCACGCATAATTGCTGCGCCCCTTCAGGATCGCGGCCCGAGGTCGTTTGCCGATGGCGTGCTGCACGGCGTCGAGGGCGCGCGGGATGTCGGTGTTGGCGAGCTGGGCCTGCAGGGCCAGGGTCGCGGTGGCGATCACGATCCGCTCCTTGCCGCGGGCCAGCCGGCTCAGCGCCGGTGCCAGATAGCCCAGCGACTTGCCGGTACCCGTGCCCGCCTGGACCAGCAGGTGCTGGCCGGTTTCCAGCGCCTCGGCCACCGCATCGGCCATCTGCTGCTGGCCCTCGCGCGGACTGCCGCCCAGGGCCTCGACGGCGGCGGCGAGCACCTCGCGGTGGTCGACGGGGGCGGGCTGAGAAGTCACCGAAGCAATCTAGCCGTCCCGGCGTACGCCTTCGAGGCACCGAGCCGGGTTGTCCACAGGCAGATCACTCCGAACCGTCGTCGGAGGACGCGGCGCGCGAGCGGAATCGCTGCTGGGCGCCCTGCTTGGTCAACCCGTAGACCGCACCGATCTTCGACCAGGACACCCCCTGGTCGCGCGCGGCCCGGACCAGGTCCAGCTCGCAGGCCTCGGCAGCCGCGCGCAGCCGGGCCATCGCCTGGATCGCGGCGAGCGGGTCGACGGGCGCGTCGGCGATCACCTCGGCCCACGCCTCGGCCAGCTCGCGTCGACTCTGCTTGCCCACCCCGCCATGCTAGCGACACGCCGCGTCAACACGCGATTGACAATTCCGTCAACGAATGATTGACTCGACGGTCAATGACACGTTGACGCACCGGAAGGGAGGGACACCATGGCGACGAAGAAGGACAAGAAGAAGGACAAGAAGAAGGGCAAGAAGAAGTGAGCCCGCACCCCGGCCCCGGTTCGATCCCGAACCGGGGCCGTGCCGTGTCCGGGCTCAGAAGTCGAAGTGGTGCTCGAACCGGTATCGCACGGTTCCGTCGTGGCGATCCGCCGCCTCCCAGCCGAGACCCGCCGCGTTGTCGAACTTCAGATACCCGCGGCAGGTCTCAGCGTTAAGGTGTGGACACAGTCGCGTGATGGGCCGCCCGCTGAGGCGGATCAACTGTTGCTCGAAGGCGACCGGAGTCCAGATGGAAGGTGTGCGTCGATGACACCACGCGTGCATCGGGCGGCAGGCGTACCCCCGTCCGGGACTCGATGAACTCCGGGCGGAGATGCGTGCAGGTCTTTGTGAGCAACGAATCGCGGCACCACCCTTGTCCGTCTGACGGCCGGGACAGCCGGTCACCAGCGCCAGTCCTGGAATTGGTCGTACGCCGACGACTCGATCACGGTGCCTGGTGGCAGCCGCATCGCCGCGGCGCGTTCGATCGTCTCGGGGTACAGCCGCTCACATGTGGTACCCAGGAAGCCACCGCACCTCTCACCGATCGTGCTGGGCTCCTCGTTCAGCATCGCAAACGCCACCACCCCGACGACCAGCAGCAGCACGTTGGCCATCAGACCGGCGCAACCGACCAGGACCCACACCCACCACCGCGGCTTTCCCTTCACCCCTCAACAGTGGCGAACGCCCGGGCCACCGTCGAGGCGTCGGCCTACGACCGTGGTCCTCAGTTCGCCGGACCGTCGTCCGACAGCCGTGCACCAGCCAGCCGCAGCACGGCCATACCGGGCCCCTGCAGCCCGCGCACCGGGCGGCCGGTGACCAGCATCAGCAGGTCCAGTGCGGGTGCACGCACCTCGGGCCCTTCGCCCAGGTTGAAATCCCCATCGGTGGCGACCAGGCAAATCCGACGGGCCAGCCCTTTCGCCCCACCGAAGTGGGTCGGCGTACCGGCCTGATAGCGGATCGCCTCGGCGATCGCCTCCAGCGGATAGTCCCGGCGGACGCCGAGCGGCCGCCGGATGTCCTCCCCGTGGGCGATCTCCTCGACCAAACGACTGGCCAGCGGGGCCGGCGGCCCGGAGGTCCGATCGGCCACCGATCGCAACCGCTGCAGGGTTTCCGCCGGATCGGCGCCCCGCTGGGCAGCCACCCCCTGGTCGTTCTGCCGGTCGAAGTCGAAGCGCGCCCGCACCATCGCCGCCAACAACCCGCCAAACGTGGCCAGCGCGTTGTCGATCAGGTGGGCGGCGACGTCGTGCACGCTCCACCCGGCGGCCAGCGACGGCGTCTCCCACTGCTCGAGGGTCAGTTCGGCGAGGTCGTCGATCAGCGCGTGCCGCTCGGCGTGCACCAGTGGCCAGGGATGCTTCACGACACGGGATCCTCTGCGTAGGCGGCGAATTCGACGGCCAGCTCCGGGTGCACGCGGGCGACGATCCGGGTGCCGTCGGCGGTGTGCTCGGTGGTCAAAAACTCCCCGCTGCGATGCACCTGGTCGAGCAGATCCCCGCGACTGTAGGGAACCAGCGCACGCACCTCGACCTCGGGGTGCGGCAGCCGGGAATCGATCACCCGCTTGAGTTCCTCGATCCCGGCCCCGGTACGCGCCGACACCACGATCGCCTCGGGTGCGTGGGTGTGCAGCAGTTGCAGGTTTTCCGGGCTGGCCAGGTCGGCCTTGTTGATCACCAGCTGTTCGGCCCGGTTGCCGGCGCCGATGTCGTTGAGCACCGTGCGGACGGCGGCGATCTGGCCCAGCGGATCGGGATCGGAGCCGTCGACCACGTGCACCAGCAGGTCGGCAGCGACGGATTCCTCCAGGGTGGAGGCGAACGCCTCGACCAGGTCGTGCGGCAGGTGCCGCACGAAGCCGACCGTGTCGGTCAGGGTATAGATCCGCCCGTCATCGGTCTGGGTCCGCCGGGTGGTCGGGTCGAGGGTGGCGAACAGCGCGTCCTCGACGAGTACGCCGGCCCCGGTCAGCCGGTTCAGGATCGAGGATTTGCCGGCGTTCGTATAGCCGACGATCGCGATCGACGGGATCCGGTGGCGCTGCCGCTCGGCGCGCTTCGCCTCACGGGTGGTGTCCATCTCGCGCAGTTTGCTGCGCAGCTGGGCGATCCGGTGATGGATCCGACGCCGGTCGGTCTCCAGCTTGGTCTCACCGGGACCACGACCGCCGATGCCGGCACCGGCGGCGGCCCGACCACCTGCCTGGCGGGACAGGTTGCCGCCCCAACCGCGGAGTCGCTGCTTCAGATAGTTCAGCTGGGCCAGCTCGACCTGCGCCTTGCCCTCGACCGACTTGGCGTGCTGGGCGAAGATGTCCAGGATCAGCGCGGTGCGGTCGACCACCTTGACCTTGACCCGGTCCTCCAGGTTGCGCAGCTGGGCCGGGGCGAGCTCGCCGTCGCAGATCACGGTGTCGGCTCCGGTGGCGACGACCACCTCGCGGAGCTCGTCGACCTTGCCGCTGCCGATGTAGGTGGCCGGGTCGGGCTTGCTGCGCCGCTGCACCAGCCCCTCGAGCACCTGGGAACCGGCGGTCTCGGCGAGCTGCTTGAGCTCGGCGAGCGAGTTGTCCACGTCCACCTGGGAACCGCTGGTCCACACGGCGACCAGCACCACGCGCTCCAGGAGCAGCTTGCGATATTCGACCTCGGTGATGTCGGCGAGCTCGGTGGACATCCCGGCGACGCGACGCAGGGAGTTGCGCGCAGCCAGGTCGAGCTGGTCGCCGTCATAGGTCGCCTCACCGTCGGTCTCGGCGGCGTACGCGTCGTCGAAGTCGCCGTCGAACGACTCGTCGTCGAAGGCGTCGTCATAGTGCTCTGGGTCGTGGTGGTGTGCTGTCATCGTCCCACCAGCGTCTCACGCCGGGCCAAGCTGAGCGAGGGGGTTTCGGGCGTACGCCTCAGTGGTCCCCACCGGGCGGGTCCGGCAGCAGCACCTCGCCGCGCAGCACCACCACGGCCGGACCGGTCAGGTACGCCTGGTCGGCCAGTTCGATCTGCAGCTGGCCACCGAGCACGTCCACCTGCCAGGAGTCACCCCCGTACCAGTGCCGGGCGGCCGCCGCAGCCGCCACCGTCCCGGTGCCGCAGGAGCGGGTCTCCCCCACCCCGCGCTCGAACACCCGCATCCGCACCTGGTGCTCGGAGATCCGCTGCACGAACTCGACGTTCACCCCGCGCGGGAACCGTTCACTGCTGAACCCTGGGGCGCGGGTCAGGTCGAGAGTGTCCACGTCGTCCACCTCGCAGACCGCGTGCGGGTTTCCCACGTCCACACCGATCGCCGCCCACTCCCGATCCCCCAGCCGAATCGGCGTGGTCTGTTCGTCGAGGGTCACCGGCCCCATGTCGACGCGGATCAGGTCCCGCTCCAGATGGGCGGTGCGCAGCCCGGCCCGGGTGCCGATCGGGATGAGCGGATCGTTGGCCAGACCCTCCTCGTTGAGGAAACGGGCGAACACGCGCACGCCGTTGCCGCACATCTCCGAGATGGAGCCGTCGGCGTTGCGATAGTCCATGAACCACAGGTCCGGGTCGCCGTCCCACTCGGGGATGTGCTGGGCCTTGATGGCGCGCAGCAGGCCGTCTCCGCCGATCCCGGCCCGCCGATCGCACAGGAAGCGGACGTCGCCGTCGCTGGGAGCGAGCATGCCGTGCCGGTCCACGATGATGACGAAGTCGTTCTCCGTCCCGTGGCCCTTCGCGACGCTCCAGCTCCTCACCTGGTCAAGGTTTCCACCCGATCAGATGGCTGTCCAATCCCTGCGCCAGATCCCAGCGCCCGGGCCCGGTCAGCCCAGCAGCCTGCCCAGCCGCTCGACCAGATCGGCCGCACCGGCCGGCAACCAGACGATCCGGTCGTCTCGGCGATACCAGGACAGCTGCTTGCGGGCGAAGCGGCGGGTGCCAAAAACCGTGGCCTGCTTGGCTTCCTGCTCGCTGCACTCCCCCGCCAGGAAGGCGAGCACCTGTCGATAGCCGAGGGCGCGGGAGGCGGTGACCCCCTGACGCAGACCCTGCCGCTCGAGTCGGCGTACCTCCTCGACGAAGCCGTCGGCCCACATCTGATCCACCCGTTGCTCGATCCGTCGGTCGATGGTGTCCCGGTCGAGTTCGAGGCCGACCTGGCAGACGCCGGGCAGGGCGTACCGCCAACTGGGCAGGGTGCTGGTGAACTCACCGGTCAGGTCGATCACCTCGAGGGCACGGACGATCCGTCGCCCGTTGCCGGGCAGGATGCCTGCCGCGGCCTGCGGGGACAGCTCGGCGAGCTGGGCGTGCAGAGCAAGCGGCCCGACGCGTTCCAGCTCACGCTCCCAGTGCGCCCGTCGCTCGGGATCCGTTCCGGGGAAGGAGAATTCGTCGGTGATGGCGCGGGTATAGAGGGCGGACCCGCCGACCACGATTGGCAGCACGCCGCGCTCGTGGCAGTCCGCGATCGCGGCGCGGGCGAGCCGTTGGAACTCGGCGACCGACGCGGTCTCGGTGAGGTCGGCGATGTCGATCAGGTGGTGGGGTACGCCGGCCCGCTCGGCCTCGGTCGGTTTGGCGGTGCCGATGTCCATCCCCCGATAGACCAGCATCGAGTCGGCGTTGACCACCTCTGCCGGTCGTCCCTGCCGGGTCGAGGCCCGGGCGTACGCCACCGCGAGCGCGGACTTGCCGCTGGCTGTGGCACCCACCAGGACCAGGGTGCGCGGCTGAGGATTCGACACGGCCACCAGTGTGCCGCAGCGGACCGAGCAGGGTTCACCAGAAGTTCTCAAGCACCTGCGGTGTGGGCGAGCCCCGCCAACTGGTAGGAAGGGCGCAGGAGCCGAGAGGCGCCCCCCCCGGGCGGAACACGTCCGGTGACGCAATCGCAAGGAGAAGCAGATGGGTATCTTCGACAAGGCCAAGGACTTCGCGCAGAACAACCCGGACAAGGCTGATCAGGCCGTCGATCGCGCCGGTGACATGGTGGACCAGCGCACCGGCGGTCAGCACGCCGCGCACGTCGACAAGGGCCAGGACATGCTGAAGGGCCAGTACGGCGGCGGCCAGGCCGCTCCCGGCGAGGCTCCGGCCGGTCAGGCTCCGGCCGGCGAGGCCCCCGCCGGCGAGGCGCCCGCGGGTGGGGCTCCCGAGGCTCCGGCCGGCGAGCCCGCCCCCGAGGGTGGCGAGCAGCAGCAGTTCTGATTTCGCTCAGCGGCAGCCGCAGGGCCGGGTCACCGTGGTGGCCCGGCCCTTTGCCGTTCGGCGTCGATTCACTCGGCGACTCGTCGCCCGATCGTCGGGATTCCCAACCCCACGACGGTTTTCGGCACCTCGCGGCGTGCCTGCCAGGCGTCGCCGCCGCGGGTACGCCGCAGGTCAGTGATCCCGGAATCGCTGTTCAGGTGGTGGGGGGCGGCGTGGTCGATCACCGCGGTCGCGATGTCACCGGGGCGTGGCCGCAGGGCCGGGTCGTCGGACACGGCGACGTGCACCAGGCGGTTGTCGCGGGCACGTCCGGACATCCGCTGGGTCTGGCCGTCCTTGCGCCCCCCGTGGTCGGCGAACATCACCTCGACCGGCCAACCGACCAGGGCCCGGTTCTCGGCCCAGACGATGTCGTCCACCAGGGCCAGCAGCCGCTGGTACCGCTCGGTGACCACTGCTTTTTCGACCTGGTCGGGCATCGTCGCCGCCGGCGTACCGGGGCGGATTGAGTACTGGAAGGTGAAGGCGGCCGAGAACCGCGCCTGCTCGACCACCCGCAGGGTGTCGGCGAAATCCTGCTCGGTCTCCCCGGGGAAGCCGACGATGATGTCGGTGGTGATCGCCGCCTCGGGCATGGCGGCGCGGACCCGGTCGAGGATGCCGAGGAACTTCCCGGCCCGATAGGAGCGGCGCATCTGCCGCAGCACCCGGTCCGAGCCGGACTGCAACGGCATGTGCAACTGGGGCATCACGTTCGGCGTCTCGGCCATCGCGGCGATCACGTCGTCGGTGAACGCGGCCGGGTGCGGTGAGGTGAAGCGGACGCGCTCCAGCCCGTCGATCTCGCCGCAGGCGCGCAACAGCTTGCCGAACGCCAACCGGTCGCCGAACTCGACCCCGTAGGAGTTCACGTTCTGCCCCAGCAGCGTGACCTCCTGCACGCCCTCGGCGACCAGCGTCTTGATCTCGCGCAGGATGTCACCGGGGCGGCGGTCGGTCTCCTTGCCGCGCAGCGACGGCACGATGCAGAAGGTGCACGTGTTGTTGCAGCCGACCGAGATGGACACCCAGGCGGCGTACGCTTGATCGCGACGGGTGGGCAGGTTGGACGGGAAGGTCTCCAGGGATTCCTTGATCTCGACCTGGGCGGCCTGCTCGATGCGGGCCCGTTCCAGCAGCACCGGCAGCGAGCCGACGTTGTGGGTGCCGAAGACGACGTCGACCCAGGGAGCTCGGTTGACGATGGTGTCGCGGTCCTTCTGCGCCATGCAGCCGCCGACGGCGATCTGCAGGTCCGGCCGGTGGCGCTTCACCTCCGCCAGGTGGCCGAGATTGCCATAGAGCCGGTTGTCGGCGTTCTCCCGCACCGCGCACGTGTTGAACACCACAACGTCCGCCGCCGACCCGGTCTCGGCCCGGGCGTACCCGGCGTCCTCCAGCAGACCGGAGATGCGCTCGGAGTCGTGCACGTTCATCTGGCAGCCATAGGTGCGCACCTCATAGGTGCGCGGCGCGGTGCTGGTGGACATGTCCTCGGATAACGGTCGGCGACAGGGCGGACCAACTCTACCCCGCGCCCGCCTCCGCGGTCTCGCGAGCGGTCGGCTGTGCGGCTGCGGACTTGCTGCGGAGACCGACGGCGGCGTACGCCCGCTGGATCCGCTCCAACTCCCGGCGATACGCGGCGGCTGCGGTCGCATCCCGCGTCCGCATGGTCTCCTGGCCCCCCGATGTCCCGATCGACCAGCGCCTGGGACGCTGCCAGCCCCGACCGCTGGGCCGCCACCCGCTGCCGACGCTCCCACCCGAGCCAGCCCGCGACTGCACCGGCGATCAGCAGCACGGCCCCCAGCCAGGCCCAACCGAACGCCCCGAGGATCATCAGCAGCCCGAGCCCGCCGCCCAGAGTCATGACGGTCGACGCCAGCGAGGAAGTCGAAATGGCACCTCGGGCCGGATGGTGTTCGCGGAAGGCCAGCCGATCCCCCAGTCGGCCCGGTCGAGGGCTGGGGCGATCACGGGACGCAACTCGGTGGGCGCGTCGGACCCCGCCGCTCCGGCGACGACCGCGCAGAACACTGCCGCCTGCGGCTCGTCGAGCTCTCGGTGGTTGATCAACAGCTCGGGCAATCGATCACGCACCGCGTCCGCCCGACCGACGGCCATCGCGGCGGCGGCGATGAACAGCTGGGCCCGACGCATGCCCCGGTTGGCCTTCGCCTCGAGTTCGGGGGCGGGCGTCCCCGACACCACCGCGATGACCGCGTTGCAGGCGTACGCCATCGGATGGCGGTGCGCGGTGAGGTTGAGCGGCTCAACCGGTACGCCCGCCTGCAGATCCTGGAAGGCCCGGCCCACGACGGCCCAGGTCCAGGACCAGTCGGGCAGTCGCCCCAGCTCGGTGCGGATGTCGCCGGGCTCGACGTACGCGTCGAAGGCACGCGACAGTGCGGTCAGCCGCTGGTCGAGGCTGCCCTGCAGCTGGGACACCTGGCTGGCGAGCCGGTTCGCGCGCATCGCCGAGGCGGCCGCCTCGTCGTGCAGGCCAGAGATCTCATCGCGCAGGATCCGATCCCGCCCTTCCTCGTTGACCCAGAACCATTTCCAGTCATCGATCACCCGCTCCTTCCCGCCGCTCGGTTGTGCCCGGATGCGGGGCCATACACGTCGCACAGAATCGGTACCGGTCCGTAATCGAATCTCCACCTTCTTCTGCTGACCGCTCACTCTGGCGTCGTCTACTGTTCAGGCCAAGGTGCGGCCAGAACGGGGGCCGCCAGCGGCAGGGAGGACGCCTTGAGCGACGTCGAATCCGGCGACATCACGCACCCGCAGGCAACGGGAGCCGGCGTCGGCACGCCAGTCGGCGACCCGCTGGTGGTGATGGAGTCGGTGAACAAGCACTTCGGTCCGCTGCACGTGCTGCGGGACATCAACCTGCAGATCGAGCGCGGTGAGGTGGTCGTGGTGATCGGGCCGTCCGGCTCCGGCAAGTCGACCCTGTGCCGCACCATCAACCGACTCGAGACGATCGACTCCGGCAGCATCGTGATCGACGGCAGGCAGCTCCCCTCCGAGGGTCCGCAGCTGGCGAAGCTGCGCGCCGAGGTGGGGATGGTCTTCCAGTCGTTCAACCTGTTCGCCCACAAGACGATCCTGCAGAACGTGACCCTGGGCCCGACCAAGGTGCGCAAGCTCTCCGCCGGCAAGGGGAAGGAGGAGGGGATGAAGCTGCTCGAGCGGGTGGGGGTGGCGAACCAGGCCGACAAGTATCCGGCCCAGCTCTCCGGCGGCCAGCAGCAGCGGGTCGCGATCGCCCGGGCGCTGGCGATGCAGCCCAAGATGATCCTGTTCGACGAGCCGACCTCGGCGCTCGACCCCGAGATGGTCAACGAGGTGCTCGACGTCATGGTCGACCTGGCGCGCCAGGGGATGACCATGGTCGTGGTCACCCACGAGATGGGCTTCGCCCGCAAGGCCGCCAACCGCGTGGTGTTCATGGCCGACGGACAGATCGTCGAACAGAACACTCCCGACGAGTTTTTCACCAACCCGCGCAGCGATCGGGCCAAGGACTTCCTCGGCAAGATCCTCAGCCACTGAATGTCCGGCCACCCCGGCAACGCTTTCCAGAAAGGGAATCCAATGAAAATCAGCACCACTCTCGCCGTAGCGGGGTCCGTGCTCGCCCTGAGCCTGACCGGTTGTGTGGCCGGCGAGTCCGGCAACACCACCGCCCAGCCCGGTTCGGGCGGCGGCGCCCAGGGCTCGATCAAGATCGGCATCAAGTTCGACCAGCCCGGTCTCGGCCAGAAGTCCGGCGACACCTACAAGGGCTTCGACGTCGACGTGGCGAAGTACGTCGCCAAGGAGCTCGGCTATGACGCCAGCAAGATCCAGTGGGTGGAGACTCCCTCGGCGACTCGTGAGACCGCTCTGCAGGGCGGCCAGGTGGACCTGATCTTCGCCACCTACTCGATCACCGACGAGCGCAAGAAGAAGGTCGACTTCGGTGGGCCCTACTACATCGCCGGTCAGGACCTGCTGGTCCGCGCCGACAACACCGACATCACCGGCCCCGACAAGCTGAACGGCAAGAAGGTGTGCTCGGTCGCCGGCTCCACCTCGGCGAAGAAGATCAAGGACCAGTACTCCCAGGGCGCCCAGCTCCAGGATTACGACACCTACTCCAAGTGCGCCGAGGCGCTCGCCTCCGGCACCGTGGACGTGCTGACCACCGACGACACCATCCTGGCCGGCTATGCCGCCCAGGATCAGTACAAGGGCAAGTTCAAGGTCGTCGGCAACCCGTTCACCGAGGAGAAGTACGGCGTCGGCCTGAAGAAGGGCGACAAGGAGATGTGCACCAAGGTGAACGCCGCGGTCAAGAAGATGATCGATGACGGTTCCTGGCAGAAGGCGCTCGACGCCAACCTGGGCCCGGCCGGCTTCAAGCCCAACACCAAGCTCAACCCGCCGAAGCCCGAGGGCAACTGCGGTCAGTGATCCGAAGGCCTCAGTCGGGTCGGTGGCGTCCTTGATCGGTCACCGGCCCGGCCCCAGGCCTGTCAGACCGGCCGTCGTGATCTTGGGATCGCCGGCCAATTCAGGAGAGGGACGAGCGAGTGGCTGACTTCGCCGCGCTGTTCAAGGAGTACAACGTCCTGGCCGCCTTCGGCATGACGTTGCTGCTGACCGTCGCCTCCGCGGTCGGCGCGCTGCTGATCGGCACCATCGTCGCGGTGCTGCGGGTGAGCCCGGTGGCCGCCCTGCGATTCTTCGGTACGGCCTACGTCACGCTGGTGCGGAACACCCCGCTGACGCTGATCGTGGTGTTCTGCGCGTTCGGCTTCCTGAACTTCATGGGCGTACGCCTGCTGCCCGCTTCCGCCAGCCTGATGGCGCAGAACGCGGCCTGGTGCATCGTCGCGTTGTCGGTGTATCACGCGAGCTTCGTCGCCGAGGCGATCCGTTCCGGTATCAACACGGTGCCGGTCGGTCAGGCCGAGGCGGCGCGGGCGATCGGGCTCGGCTTCCGCCAGACGCTGGGTCAGGTGGTGCTGCCCCAGGCGTTCCGCGGGGCGATCGCGCCACTGGGCAACACGCTGATCGCGCTGACCAAGAACACCACCGTGGTGGCCGCGGTCGGCGTGGCCGAAGCGGCACTGATGATGAAGAACATGATCGAGTTCAACCCCGATCTGATCTTCGCGGTGTTCGCGATCATCGCGCTCGGCTTCGTCCTGCTCACCCTGCCGGTGGGGCTGTTGTTCACCCACTATTCCCGAAAGCTGAGTGTGCAGCGATGACCGACACCGCCAACGTCCTCTTCGACGCGCCCGGTCCCCGGACCAGGCGGAACAACCTGATCATCGGCGCCATCGCGACCGCGGTGATCGTGCTGGCGATTCTGGCGGTGCTGTGGGGATTGCGCAGCCAGTACACCCCCGCCAAGCTGCAGATCTTCGGCAATCCGGTCACCTGGTCAGCCGCCATCCTGCCCGGAATCGTGAACACCCTGCAGGCCGCGGTCATCTCGATCGTCGCGGCGGGTGTGCTCGGCACCCTGCTCGGCCTCGGCCGGCTCTCCGAGCTCGCTCCCCTGCGCTGGCTGTGCACGATCATCGTCGAGTTCTTCCGGGCTGTACCGGTGCTGATCATGATGATCTTCACCTGGCTGGTCATCATCAACGTGCTGATCCCCGCGGGCGTGCCGTTGAAGGGTGCGGTGATCAACCTGATCGCCGTGGTCACGGGTCTGACGCTGTACAACGCCTCGGTGATCGCGGAGCTGCTCCGCTCGGGCATGCACTCTCTCCCCAAGGGTCAGCGGGAGGCCGGTCTGGCGATCGGGTTGACAGGCAGCCAGACCCGGACGAGCATCCTGCTGCCGCAGGCGATCACCGCCATGCTGCCGTCGCTGGTCAGCCAGCTGGTCGTTGTGCTGAAGGACTCGGCCCTGGGTTCGATCGTGCTGTACCCCGAGCTGCTGCGCTCGTTGAACACGCTGGCGTCCAACTATGGCAACACGGTCGCCTCGCTGACCGTGGCCGCGGTGCTGTTCATCCTGATCAACATGGTGCTGACCAGCCTGGCCTCTCTGGTCCAACGGCGGATGGCCAAGCGCGGCGGGGCCTCGATCAAGAGGATCACCGAGGGCGCTGGGGTCGCCACCGGAGCCTGATCGGCGCGCTCGCGATCCAGCGAACCCGCGCGTACCTGCGGGCTCACCACCCAGCGACCCGTGAACCCACCCGGCGAACCGCGCAGGGTTCGCTTCATGGCCACAGGATTCGGTGGATGGCAGTTGGGGCACCATCACTCCTGGAGTGTCAGGCCGCCTTGTACGCCGAAGCCGCGCGCTCGGCAGCCAGGAACCCGCGGCGAAACTGGTCCACGTCACCCAGCTCGGAAGCGATCCAGCGAATCACCCACCAACCCTGACCGCGGAGGCGGGACTCCCGGATGCGCTCACGCCGGAGCACGTCTGTGAGCGTCTCGTTGGGCTGCAGCAGACGCCCATATTTGGTCATGCCGTCGTACTCTCCAACGAGTCCGAGATCCGGCCACCCGAAGTCGGGGAACAGAGTGTTCCCATCCTCGAGGGGCACAGCAAACTGACAACGAGGAATCGGGAGCCCGGCCAGGAGAATCGTCGCGCGGCAGCGGGACTCCCCGGCTGACTCGGGCGCTGGATCCCCGAGCTCGATCAGTCGACGCGCTTGTCGATTACCCGGATGTCGGGTCAGCCGCGAGAACAGGCTCAGTCGAGACACTCCCCTTGCGAGAGCGGCGTCCACCACCGCCAGCCCGTCGCGAAACGGCAAGGTCCGCGCGAGATCCACCGTGGTCCGCTCCAGGCTGGTGCACGGAAGTCCTTCCACTCGCGCCCGATCCCTTGTCGGGATTCTCGCGCGATGATGCACTGCAGTTCGGGTACGCCGACCGGCCCCACTCCCCTCCCTCAGCAGGTGCACCCGCCCCAGCCCCAGCGTCGGCACGGGAAGCCCGTGCAGTACGCCGGCGCTCAGCTGGCTGAAGATCGTGCCATCGTCCAGCTCGGGCGCGGCAGCCACCACCGCCGCCAGATGCCGGATCTCCTGTAACCCCGGCACATACCGGCCGGGCCCAAGTCGGTGTTCACGGTGAGGATCCTGCGGCGACACCGCCGCCCTTCGCCCGCCAGGCTCGTCGACCTCGGCGACGGGCACTTCCGATTGTTGGCCAACCTCGAGGTAGTGGCCCCGTCGAAGGCGGACGAGCTGCTCGGTGCGGACCCGCCGTCGGATGTCGCCGGGCCCCACGCCCAGCCCCATCAGCTCCTTGGTTGTCAGTGTTCGTGGGAGGTCCACGAGAGTTCTCCGATCGTTCCGGGCGCCACCGTGCACGCCGGCTGACTGCGATCCAGCGAACGCACCCGGCACCCAACGAACCCTCCAGGGGTAGGTGGATGTTGCGAAGGCTCGCTGGATCGCACGGACAGGGTTCGCTCAGTGGGCGAACGGTTCGCTGAATGGCCGAAGCCGGAATGCTCACGGTTCGCTGGATGGCCGACGCGAGGCCCACACGGTTCGCTAAATGGCCGAAGCCGGAATGCTCACAGTTCGCTGGATGGCCGACGCGAGGCCCACACGGTTCGCTGAATGGCCGAAGCCGGAATGCTCACACGGTTAGCTGGATGGCCACAACCTGGCCATCCAGCGAGGTTCAGGCCTCGTCGTGGTGACCGAGCACCTCATCGAGGGCCTGGCTGGCGATGCCGGCGCCGAAACCGCGGCGGGCCAACGCTCCGGCGATCCGCCGGCGCTGTACAACCGGTTCGAGACTCTGCACGGACCGGAACTTCTTCTGGGCCAGGGCGAGGGCTGCGGCGTACTCGTCGTCGGGGCTGACCTCGGCGACGGCCTCGCTGATCTGCTCGCGGTCCACGCCCTTGCGCTGAAGTTCCTGGCGTAGAGCGGTGCGGGACAGGTGGCGGCGCTGCTGCCGCGATTCGACCCAGGCTTCGGCGAAGCGGCTGTCGTCGACCAGCCCGACCTGCTCCATCCGGTCGAGCACGGCGGCAGCGGCGTCGCCGGGGATGTTCTTGCGGCGCAGGATTTCCGCCAGCTCGTGCCGGCTGCGGGCCTGCATGGTCAGCTGGCGCAGCACGATTTGGCGCGCCACCTCCTCGGGGTCGGCGTCGGGACCGCCCACCGGCGCGCCACCAGTGGTGCCCGACGCGTCGCGCCGGGCCCCACCGGTGCGGCGGGTCAGAAGGCGACCTCGCCGGTCACCGGATCGACATCCTCCGGCACCTCGGAACTGGCGCCGATGCCCATCTTGTCCTTGATCCTGCGCTCGATCTCGTTGGCGACGTCGGGGTTGTTGCGCAGGTAGTTGCGAGCGTTCTCCTTGCCCTGCCCGAGCTGGTCAGCCTCGTAGGTGAACCAGGCACCGGCCTTGCGGATGATGCCCTGATCGACACCCATGTCGATCAGGCTGCCCTCGCGGGAAATCCCCATTCCATAGAGGATGTCGAACTCGGCCTGCTTGAACGGCGGAGCCACCTTGTTCTTGACCACCTTGACCCGGGTCCGGTTGCCGACCATCTCCTGGCCGTCCTTGAGGGTCTCGATCCGGCGTACGTCCAGACGGACCGAGGAGTAGAACTTCAGCGCCCGACCGCCGGTGGTGGTCTCGGGCGAGCCGAACATCACGCCGATCTTCTCGCGGAGCTGGTTGATGAAGATCGCGGTGGTGCCGGAGCCGCTCAGCGCGCCGGTCATCTTCCGCAGCGCCTGGCTCATCAGCCGGGCCTGCAGACCCACGTGCGAGTCGCCCATCTCGCCCTCGATCTCGGCGCGCGGGGTGAGCGCGGCCACCGAGTCGATCACGATCAGGTCGAGCGCCCCCGAACGGACCAGCATGTCGGCGATCTCGAGCGCCTGCTCACCGTTGTCGGGCTGGGAGACCAGCAGCGAATCGGTGTCCACACCGAGCCGCTTGGCGTATTCCGGGTCGAGCGCGTGCTCGGCGTCAATGAACGCGCAGATGCCGCCGGCCGCCTGGGCGTTGGCGATCGCGTGCAACGCGACCGTGGTCTTACCGCTGGACTCAGGGCCGTAGATCTCCACCACACGACCGCGGGGCAGACCGCCGATGCCGAGCGCCACGTCCAGCGCGATCGAACCGGTCGGGATGATCTCCATGGGCTGAGCGGTCTGCTCGCCCAGGCGCATCACCGAGCCCTTGCCGTGCTGCTTGTCGATCTGGGCCAGTGCCGCCTCGAGTGCCTTGGTGCGATCTGCCACAGCCATGCTGGTTTCCTTTCTGGGCCGGACCAGGTCCGGATCGGGTGAGTCGTCACTGCCACGTTAAGGACCACCACTGACAATCGTTCGGCGACGGGCCCGGACCTGTGGACAGTGCTCCAGGTCGTTCCAACTCGGTGGATAACCTACCGAACATCTGTTCGAACGCAACGCGCCACGCCCGTGTGTCGAACCTTCGCCGCGAACCGCCGCGAACCGCCGCGGAACCGGGCCGACGAACCAGGCCGACGAACCTCAGCGATCCCGCGCCGGCAGCTCCAGCGCGGCCCACACGGCCCGCCAGATCGTCTTGCACGGCACACCGGCGGCAAGCGCTTCGGTCACCGTGCGCCCACCCAGCTCGGCCAGACTCGTCTGCTGCGCCCAGACCTGGGCGTACGCCTGCCCCAGGTGCTGCCCCATCCGGGCCCACAGTTCCGTCTCGCGCACCGCGCCAGTCTAGGAGGTCACGGCAGCAGCCCGACACGCCGCGCGGCGACGACCTCCTCCCACCGCGAACCCGCCTTCTCCGGTCAGGGTCGCGGCGATCCGGTTCAACTCCTCGGGCAGCCCCGGCTCGGCACAGCCGGCGGCCAGATTGCGCAGCTGCGCGAACGCGTCACGGACCGCCTCCGTATCGGCCGCCTCCCTCGCCTCCTCGGCCCGGACGCTGACCCGGACACCCCTCGGCCTGCTGCTCGGCCAGCGCATCCTGCACGGCCCGCTGCTGCCCGAGCTCGCGCCCGGCGTCCGCGGCGACCTGTAGCACCCGATCACCGACCGCCTGGCTGTACCGAGTGGCGGCCTAGATCACCGTCCGGATCCGGCCGCCGACAACCACCGGTACAGCCAGCACTCCACTCACCTGTTCGGCGGTGCCGGCGCGTTCCTGCCCGAGGCCTTCGACACCCGCTATCGCTACACCGGCGCCGGGATGGCCTACAACCTGGCAGGCGTGCTCGGCGGCGGATCACTCCCCTGGTGGCCGCCGGGCTGAGCACGGGCTGGCACATCGGTGTGATGCTCGCCGGGATCGGGGTCTTCTCGCTGTTCTGCATCGTGTTGATGGCCGAGACCCGGCACCGCGCGATGCACCACTGACCAGACCGGGGTACGCCCGGCCCAGACGGCGTCGCGTTCTGAGCGCGACCGCTGTCGGAGCCACCTGCCATCATGGCGTCCATGGATCCGCTCGCCGGCTTCTCGCCGCCCGTACGCGAGTGGTTCGGCAATTCCTTCGCCGAGCCGACCGAGGCCCAGACCGACGCCTGGCGCGCGATCACCGCCGGCGAACACGCGCTGGTGGTGGCGCCCACCGGCTCCGGCAAGACCCTGGCCGCCTTCCTGGCCGCCCTGGACGACCTGGTCACCGATCCCCCGGCGCCCGGCGACGGCTGCCGGGTGCTCTATGTGTCGCCGCTCAAGGCGCTGGCCGTCGACGTGGAGCGCAACCTGCGCGCCCCCTTGCGCGGCATCTCCCGGGCCGCCTCGCGGCTCGGCCTGACCGAGCCCGAGGTGCGGGTCGGCGTACGCTCCGGGGACACCTCACCCACCGACCGCCGCCGGTTGCAGGCGAAACCGCCGGACATCCTGATCACCACCCCTGAGTCGCTGTTCCTGATGCTCACCTCGGCCGCCCGGGAAACCCTGGCCGGGGTGCGCACGGTGATCCTGGACGAGGTGCACGTGCTCGCCGGCACCAAGCGCGGCGCCCATCTCGCGCTCTCCCTGGAACGCCTCGCCGAGCTGACCGAGCGGCCCTTCCAGCGGATCGGGCTGTCCGCGACCGTACGCCCGCCGGAGCGGGTCGCCGAGTTCCTCTGCGCCAGCGCACCGGTTCGTCTGGTGCTGCCGGCCTCGACCAAACGTTGGGACCTGCAGGTCGTCGTGCCGGTGGAGGACATGGCCGATCCGGGCGCGGGCAGCGACACCGCCGAGCGACGGTCGATGTGGCCGCACCTGACCGATCAGATCCTCGACGAGGTGCTGTCGCACCGTTCCACGATCGTGTTCACCAACTCCCGCCGGATCGCCGAGCGGCTCACCGCCCAGCTCAACGAGGCGTACGCCGAACGGCTCGGCGAGCAGGTCCCCCGCGAGGTCGCCAGCCCGGCCTCGGTGATCGCGCAATCCGGTGCCAGCAAGGGATTCGACGGCACCGACGAGCAGGTGCCGGTGATCGCCAAGGCCCATCACGGGTCGGTGTCGAAGGAGCAGCGGGCCATCGTCGAGGACGACCTCAAGTCGGGTCGGCTGCGGTGCGTGGTGGCCACCTCGTCGTTGGAGCTGGGCATCGACATGGGTGCCGTCGACGCCGTGGTCCAGGTCGAGTCACCGCCCTCGGTGGCCAGCGGGCTGCAACGGGTCGGGCGGGCCGGACACCAGGTCGGTGCGATCTCCCGCGGGTTGTTCCTGCCCGCCCATCGCGGTGACCTGGTCGAGACCGCGTGCGTGGTGGACCGGATGCGCACAGGGTTGATCGAGGAGGTCGCCGAGCTGCGCAACCCGCTCGACGTGCTGGCCCAGCAGGTGGTCGCGATCTGTGCGGGGGAAGAGATCGCGGTCTCCGACCTGTTCACAATGGTACGCCGCAGCGCCCCCTTCGCGACCCTGCCGCGCAGCGCCTTCGACGGGGTGCTCGACATGCTCGCCGGCCGCTACCCGAGTGAGGAGTTCGCCGAGCTGCGACCCCGGTTGACCTGGGATCGGGAGCGCGACGTGCTGATCGGCCGCCCCGGCGCCCAACGGCTCGCCGTCACCTCCGGCGGCACCATCCCCGACCGCGGCCTGTTCGGGGTGTTCCTGGTCGGCGGCGACCAGGGGGGCGGGCCCGGCCGGCGGGTCGGTGAGCTGGACGAGGAGATGGTCTACGAGTCGCGGGTCGGTGACGTGTTCACCCTCGGCACCACGGCTTGGCGGATCGAGGCGATCACCCACGACCAGGTGCAGGTCTCCCCCGCCGGCGGCCAACCCGGTCGGTTGCCGTTCTGGAAGGGTGACACCCCCGGTCGACCGCTCGAGCTGGGGCTGGCCCAGGGAGCGCTGGTCCGCGAGCTCGCCGGCAGCAGTGAGGCGGCCACCGATCGACTGGCCGAGATCGGCCTGGATCCTCGCGCAGGCGACAATCTCGTCCGCTACCTGGCCGAGCAGCGCGAGGCGACCGGCGCGGTGCCGACCGACACCACCGTGGTGCTGGAGCGCTTCCGTGACGAGCTCGGCGACTGGCAGGTGTGCCTGCACGCCGGCCTCGGTACGCCGGTGCTGGCCCCGTGGGCGCTGGCGATCGGCCACCAGGCCCGGCAGCGGCTCGGGGTCGAGGTGCACGCCACGGCCACCAACGACGGGATCGTGATCCGGGTGCCCGACTCCGACGGGGCCCCGCCCGGTGCCGAGCTGGTGGTGATCGAGCCCGAGGAGGTGGAGTCGATAGTCACCCACGAGGTGACCGGATCGGCGCTGTTCGCCTCCCGGTTCCGCGAGTGCGCGGCGCGGGCACTGCTGCTGCCGCGCCGCGACCCGCGCGCCCGCTCTCCGCTGTGGCAGCAGCGCATGCGAGCGGCCCAGCTGTTGGAGGTGGCGGCCGGGCACCCCGATTTCCCGATCGTGCTGGAGACCGTGCGCGAGTGCCTGCACGACGTGTTCGACCTGCCCGGATTGCTCGCCCTGCAACGAAAGGTGGCCGCCCGCCAGATCCGCGTGGTCGAGGTGGAGACCCCGCGCGCCTCGCCGATGGCCCGATCCCTGCTGTTCGGCTATGTCGGGGAGTTCGTCTATGAGGGCGACAGTCCGCTCGCCGAGCGGCGGGCGGCGGCGCTCACCCTGGACAGCGGGCTGCTGGCCGAGCTGCTCGGCACCGACGCGCTGCGACAGGTGCTCGATCCGGCCGTGATCGCCGAGGTGACCAGCGAGCTGCAGTGGCTGGCGCCGCACCGCCGGGCCACCAGCACCGAGGCCGTGTTCGATCAGCTGCGCACGATCGGCCCGCTGTCGGCCGCCGAGGTGGTCGCCAGATGCGTCGACGGGGTCGCCGATGCCGCGCTGGCCGAGCTGCAGCGCCAGCGCCGGGTGGTGGCGGTGCGGATCGCCGGTGAGGAGCGGCTGGCGGTGGTGGAGGATCTTCCCCGCCTGGCCGACGCCCTGGGCGTACCGGCTCCGCCGGGGTTCGGAGTGACCACGGCCGAGGGCGAGCCGCTGACCGACCTGGTGCTGCGCTGGGCGCGCTGCCACGGGCCGTTCACCGAGCGCGAGCTGGCGGCCCGGCTGGGGCTCGGGGTGGCCGTGGTCGCGGCGGAGCTGCGTACGATGACCGCCCGCGGCACGCTGGTCCGCGGCCGGTTCGACAGCGACGCCGAGGGCGAGCAGTGGTGCCACCACCGGGTGCTGGGGCTGATCCGCCGGCGTACCCTGGCCGCCCTGCGTGCGGCGGTGGAGCCGGTCGAACAGGCCACCTTCGGCCGCTTCCTGCCCGCCTGGCAGGGCGTCGGCGGGGAGGCCCGCGGGATCGACGGCGTCGCCCAGGCCCTCGACCAGCTGGCCGGGGCCGCCGTGCCCGCGTCGATGCTGGAGACGATGGTGCTGCCGGCCCGGGTGAGCGACTATGCCCCGTCGATGCTGGATGAGCTGCTCACCGCCGGCGAGTTCAGCTGGACCGGTGACGGGGCGATTGGCGCAAACGACGGCTGGGTGCGGTTCTGGCCCGCCGACCTGGCCATCCCGCCGGCCGACACCGCCGACCTGTCCCCGCTGGCCGGCACGCTGCGGGAGCGGCTGGAGCGCGGCGGCGGCTGGTTCTTCGACGACCTGGTGCACGCCGACCACTCGCGCGCGGACTGGGAGCAGGCGTTGTGGGAGCTGGTGTGGGCCGGCCGGGCACGGGCCGACACCTTCGCGCCCGTGCGGGCGCGGGCGGCGTCCGGGGCGATGCGGTCGACGCGTACGCCGCGGGTGCGGTCCCGTTCGTGGATGCTGCGCGCCTCGCGCCGCCAGCTCCGCGTGCCCGCCGCCCCGAGCACGGTCGGCCGCTGGTCGGCCACTCCCACCGAACCTGACGCCGCGGAGCGGGCGGCGACCGAACGACTGGTGCTGCAGCTGGACCGCTATGGCGTGCTCACCCGCGGCAGCGTGCTCGCCGAGCAGCCGGGTGGCTCCTTCGGACCGAGCTATCGGGCGCTGGCCCGGCTCGAGGAGAGCGGGCAGTGCCTGCGCGGCTATTTCATCGACGGCCTCGGCGCGGCCCAGTTCGCCACCGCGGCAACGGTGGACCGGCTGCGCGACCAGGGCCCGGTGGGCACCGTCGTGCTGGCCGCCAGCGACCCGGCCAACCCCTACGGTGCGGCGCTGTCATGGCCGGAGCGGGAGGGGCATCGACCCAGCCGGCGCGCCGGTTCGGTGGTGGTGCTGGTCGAGGGGCGGCTGGTGCTGCACCTCGAGCGGGGGGTTCGCACGGCACTCACCTTCGGGGGTGACGACCCGGGGCGGGATCTTGCCGCGGCGGCCGAGGGGCTGGCGGCGACGATCCGGTCCCACCGGATGCCGGGCTGCACGGTCGAGCGCGCCGACGGGGAGCACATCTTCGACCACCCGTTGCGTGCCGCGCTCGAGGCGGCCGGGTTCACGATGACCCCTCAGGGCCTGCGTCTGCGCAGCTGAGGTCGGTCAGGCCGCGGCGCGGACCTCGCGTACCGGCTGGACCGGGCGCTCGGCGATCGCCAGCTTGCCGCTGACGGTGGACAGCAACTGCGACATGGGCAGCTCAAGGGAACCACAGATGGCCGCCAACAGCTCGCTGGAGGCCTCCTTCTGCCCACGCTCCACCTCGGACAGGTAGCCCAGGCTGACCCGGGCCAGGCCGGACACCTCGCGGAGCGTGCGGCCCTGCTGGACCCGCTCCTCACGCAGGGTCTCCCCGACCAACTCACGCAAGAGCATTGGTGTGGTTCCCTCCTCGGCCATGACTTGACTCTACCCAATCGCACCGACCGCGCACAGACCCGGCACGCCCGACGGGTGCAGGCTCAACCCGCACGCCAGCAGGATTATTCCGCACCGAGCAGACAGTGCAGTCGAATCAGCGCGTCGGCCACGGCGGCCCGTCGGATCGCATCCCGGTCCCCACCGAGCGCCAGCCGTTCCGCACCGGCGCCGGGGGCCGAGCCCGCGGCGTACCAACCGCAGAAGACGGTGCCGGCGGGGTGGCCCTCCTGGATCCCCGGGCCGGCCACCCCGGTCAACGCGACCGCAACCTGGGCGCCGCACCGCGCGGCGGCTCCGGCGGCCATCGCGCGCGCGGTGTCCGGGGCCACCGCGCCCACGCGCTCCAGCAGCTCCGCGGGTACGCCGCCGAGCGAGGCCTTCAGGTCGGTGGCGTAGGTGATCAGCCCACCGCGATAGACGGTCGATGCCCCGGCCACCGCGGTCAGGGTGGCCCCGAGCAGTCCCCCGGTGAGCGACTCGGCGGTGGCGAGGGTTTGCCCGGCCGAGACGGCCGCGGCGATCACCGCACCGGCCAGCTCCGACAGCTCCGCGTCAGTCGTCGTCGCCACGCGGACCGGCGACCTGTTCACGGACGTAGTCGATCCCGGTGAACACGGTGACGATCACCGCGACGGCCATCAGGATCCAGGAGACGATCTCCGGGACCACCGCCGAGGTGATCGGCTGGCCCCACAGATAACCGGGTAGCGGCAGCAGGTACATGACCAGGGCGATCGCCTGGATGGTGGTCTTGAACTTGCCACCCTTGTTGGCCGCGAGCACGACGCCGCGGCGCAGCAGCACGAACCGCATCACGGTGATGCCCCACTCGCGGACCAGCACCAGGATGGTCACCCACCACGGCAGCTCGCCGAGCACGCTGAGCCCGATGAACGCCATGCCGGTCAGCGCCTTGTCGGCGATCGGGTCGGCGATCTTGCCGAAGTCGGTGACCAGGTTGGCGCGGCGGGCCCACCAGCCGTCGACGAAATCGGTCAGGATCGCGATCACGAACACCACCGTGGTGGCCTGGCGCCAGGCAGGGTCGCTGGGGTGGATCAGCAGCATCACCGCGAAAACCGGGACCAGCAGAATTCGGATCCCGGTGAGCACATTCGGCCCGTTCACCTGGGACACCGACCCCGGCCGGGTGGGGGTGGCTCCGGCACTCATCGCTGCGCCTCCACGATCAGGTCGACTCCTTCGCTGCCCACGACGGTACCGGACACGAGCGTCCCCACGGAGACGGTTCCGGGTTCGCCGACGAGTTCGCAGCCACCGTCGACCTCGGGGCCCTGGTGGGCGGCCCGCCCGATCGGCCGACCGCCCTCGTCGACCTCCTCGATCAGCACCCTGACCGCTTCCCCGATCCGCTCCTCGGCACGCTGGTCGACCAGCTCGGCGGCCAGGTCGGAGACGGCGGCGCGCCGCGTCTCGACCTCGTCGGCGTCGATCTTGTCCGGCAGCCCTGCCGCCTCGGTGCCGTCCTCGTCGGAATAGCCGAAGACGCCGATGGCGTCCAACCGCGCCGCGGACAGGAAGTCGGTGAGCACCTGCACGTCGGCCTCGGTCTCTCCGGGGAAGCCGAGGATCACGTTGGAGCGGATGCCGGCGGTCGGCGCCAGCGCCCGCACCTGGTCGATCAGCGCCAGGAACGAGCCCGGATCGCCGAAGCGGCGCATCCGACGCAGTACCGGGTTGCTGGCGTGCTGGAAGGACAGGTCGAAATAGGGCACCACCTTGTCGGTGCTGCAGATGGCGCGGATCAGATCGGGTCGGGTCTCGGCCGGCTGCAGATAGGAGACGCGGATCCACTCCAGCCCGTCGACCGCGGACAACTCGCCGAGCAGCTTCTCCAGACTGCGCAGGTCGCCCAGGTCCTTGCCATAGGAGGATGAGTTCTCGCTGACCAGGAACACCTCCTTGACCCCGTGCTGGACCAGCCACTCGGCCTCGGCGACGATCTCGGTGGGCCGTCGGGAGAGGTAGGCCCCGCGGAACGCCGGGATCGCGCAGAAGGCGCAGCGCCGGTCGCAGCCCGACGCCAGCTTGAGCGGCGCCATCGGCCCGCTCCCCAGTCGGCGGCGCTGCACCCGGGCCGCGGTGTTCGCGATCGATCCGGTCACCTCGGGCTCCTGAGCCTGTCCAGGGGCTGTGCCCTGAGCCGGTCGAAGCGCAGCCTGGCGCTCCACCGGGCTGAGCGGCAGCAGCGTACGCCGATCCCGCGGCACGTGGGCCTGGGGGCGTACGCCGGCAAGGATCGAGCGGAGCCGCTCGTCGATATCGGCGTACGCGTCGAAGCCGAGCACCGCGTCGGCCTCCGGCAGTTCGTCGGCGAGTTCCTTGCCGTAGCGCTCGGCCATGCAGCCCACGGCGACGACCGCCTTGGCCGAGCCGTGCTCCTTCAGGTCCGAGGCGGCCAGCAGCGTATTGATCGAATCGGCCTTGGCGGCCTCGATGAACCCGCACGTGTTCACCAGCACCGCCTCGGCATCCTCGGCCTCGTCGACCAGCCGGAACCCGCCGGCCTCGAGGCGGCCGGCGAGCTCCTCGGAGTCGACGTCATTGCGGGCGCAGCCGAGGCTGACCAGGTGAACGGGAGTGGCTTGTGTCATGACCGGACAAGCCTAGCCGGGCGACGCTGGCGGAGCGACCCACCGATCCGGACCGCTCCGCCCCGAGCAGCTCAGCGCGAGCGGCCGGTGAGGTTGGCCAACCGCTCGGTCGGGCCGGCGTCGGCGATCGGTTCGACCGCGTCGGCGAACGGAATCTCGGCACCACGCTGGGCCGGCAGCGCCCGCTGCATCACCGGCAGCAGGGTCTCGGCGAGGGCCGGGTCGGTCTCGCAGGGCTGGCCGGTGGCCACCGCCAGGTCCCAGCCGTGGACCAGGTTCTCGCTGGCCATGATTCCGATCCCGGCTGCGGCCGGCACCGTGCCGAACGGGGCGGTGATCGGCTCCCCCAGCTGGCTGGGCGACCAGTTCGCCCAGGCCTCGGCCCCGCACCGGTTCACCTCGCGGAGCTCGGCGGCGAGCCGGGCGGGGTCGACGGAGGTGAGCGGGACCATCGCCGGGGTGTCGCCGACGGCCCGGTCGGTGGCGTACGCCAGGGTGCGCTGTGCAACGCCGAACAGGTGCTCGATCAGCTGGGCGACGGTGTACTCGGTGCACGGGGTGGGTTGTTCGAGCTGATCGCGGCGGACTCCGGCGACGAGGTCGGCGACCCAGTCCTGGGCGGAGGTGAGCTGGGGGCGGAGGTCGGGGAGGTTCATGGTGGTTCCTTTCGGTGAGGTTGCCTCCACCCTCTCGCCGAAACACTGACACCATCTGTCAACGTTTTCCGGCATCATCGGGTCATGCGCGCTGACCGACTGCTGCAGATCGTGGCCCTGCTGCGCCAGCACGGACGGCTCAGCGCCAGCAACCTGGCCCGCCGCCTCGAGGTGGCCCCGCGCACCATCCACCGCGACCTGGAGTCGCTGTCCGCGTCCGGCGTGCCGGTGTACGCCGAGCAGGGCCGCAGCGGCGGCTACGCCCTGCTCCCCGGCTATCGCCCCGCGAAGGAGTCGCTCACCCCCGACGAGGCGCGAGCGCTCTTCCTGGCCACCGGCGGTACCGTCCCGGACGCGCTGGGGCTGGACCAGGAGTTCGATCGCGCCCTGCGCAAACTGTCCACCGGCCTGCCCGAGCAGCACACCCGCACCATCGGCCAGGCCCTGGAGCGGATCGTGTTCGACCCCGACGGGTGGGGCCGGGTGACCACGCGGCACCCCGCCGCCCTGCCCAGGGTGCTGCACGCTCTGGAGGATGAGCGGCGGCTGCGGATCGACTATCGCTCGCGCGGGTCCCAGCAGGTGCGCCGCCGCACCATCGATCCGTGGGGGCTCGTCCAGGCGGCCGGCACCTGGTATCTGATCGCCGCCCACCGCGGCCGGCCGCGCACCTATCGCCTGGACCGGATGCAGTCGGTCACCGAGCTCACCGCCCGCGCGCACCGCCCGGCCGGGCTCGACCTGGCCCAGGAGTGGCACCGGTTGCGCGCCGCCTGGCGGGACCGCCCGGCGTACCCGGTCGAGCTGCGGGTGCTGCGCAGTCAGGCGGACCTGGTGGTGCGCCAACTGGGCCTGGCACTGGCGAGCGACCCCACGCGTACGCCCGAGGGGCCCGAGCACGAACGGCTCAGTGCCGAGGTGACCACCCTGCGGGGCGCGGTCGGCGTCCTGCTCGGCTGCGGCGACTGGCTCGAGGTGCTGTCACCGCCCGAACTGCGCGCGCTGATGGTCGAGATCGCCGACCAGGCCAGAGCGGTGCACCAAGAAAGATCATGACCAGATCGAGGTCGTTTCTGCACTGTGCAAGAAGGACTCCGATCTGGTCATGGTCATTGCATCAGGCCGACGCCTGCAGGTTGGTCAGCACCTCGTCGAGGTCGTCGGGCTTGACCAGCACCTCGCGCGGTTTCGACCCCTCGGAGGGGCCGACGATGCCCCGCGTTTCGAGGATGTCCATCAGCCGGCCGGCCTTGGCGAAGCCGACCCGCAGCTTGCGCTGCAGCATCGAGGTGGAGCCCAGCTGCAGGTTCACCACCAGCTGCACCGCCTCCAGCACCAGGTCCATGTCGTCGCCGATGTCCTCGGCCACCTTCTTCTCGCTGGTCGGCGCGGCGATGTCCTCGCGGTAGGTCGGCTGCAGCTGCGTGGTGACGTGCTTGACCACCTGCCGGATCTCGGCCTCGGTCACCCACGACCCCTGCACGCGGATCGGCTTGCCCGCACCCATCGGCAGGAACAACCCGTCGCCCTGACCGACCAGCTTCTCGGCACCCGGCTGATCCAGGATCACCCGCGAGTCGGTCATCGACGAGGTGGCGAACGCCAAGCGCGACGGCACGTTCGCCTTGATCAGCCCGGTCACCACGTCGGTGGAGGGCCGCTGCGTGGCCAGCACCAGGTGGATACCGGCGGCCCGCGCCAGCTGGGTGATCCGGACGATCGAGTCCTCCACGTCGCGCGGGGCCACCATCATCAGGTCGGCGAGCTCGTCGACCACCACCAGCAGATAGGGATAGGGCGCGAGCACCCGCTCCGACCCCTCCGGCGGTTTCACCTGACCCGCCCGGACCGCCTTGTTGAAGTCGTCCACGTGCCGGAAGCCGAACGCCGCCAGGTCGTCATAGCGCAGGTCCATCTCCTTGACCACCCACTGCAGCGCCTCGGCCGCCTTCTTCGGCGAGGTGATGATCGGGGTGACCAGGTGCGGGATGCCCTCATAGGCGTTCAGCTCCACCCGCTTCGGGTCGACCAGCAGCATCCGCACCTCGTCGGGGGTGGAGCGCATCATCACCGAGGTGATCAGCGAGTTCACGAACGATGACTTGCCCGAGCCGGTCGCACCGGCGACCAGCAGGTGCGGCATCTTCGCCATGTTGGCGATCACATAGCCGCCCTCGACGTCCTTGCCCAGCCCGACCGTCATCGGATGGTGGTCGTTGCGGGCGCGGTTGGAGCGCAGCACGTCACCGAGGGAGACGACTTCCTTGTCGGTGTTGGGAATCTCGATGCCGATCGCCGACTTGCCGGGGATCGGCGAGAGAATCCGCACGTCCTGGCTGGCGACGGCGTACGCGATGTTCTTGCTCAGCGCGGTGACCCGCTCCACCTTCACGGCGGGGCCGAGCTCGACCTCATAGCGGGTGACCGTCGGGCCGCGGGTATAGCCGGTGACCTGGGCGTCCACGTTGAACTGCTCCAACACCTCGGACAGGCTGCGCACCACGTTGTCGGAGGCGGCGGTCCGCGACTTCGGCACCGAGCCGGGCTTCAGGGCATCGGCGTCCGGCAGGGTGTACTGCACATCACCGGAGAGCTGCAGCTGCTCCACCCGCTGCGGGATCGGTGAGTGGTTCGGCGCCTCCACCGCGGGCGGTTCCTCGATCTCCGGCGGCAGCCCGGCGGTCACCTTCTTGTCGGCCGCCTCGGCCTTCGTGGCCGCCGGCTTCTTCGGCTCCGGCTTCTTTCCCACGCCGGCGGCGGCCGTGTCCGGTTCGCCGAGCGCGTCGACGTCGAACACCTCGTCGGAGTGCTCCAGCGGCACCTCGTCGACGAAGCTGCGCCGCCGCGACTTCTTCGGCTTCTGCTCCGGGTCGGCGTCCTGTTCCCGGACCAGCGGGGTGTCGTACGCCTCGTCGACGCCGTATTCCAGCTCGTCGTCGTGCCGTTCCCGTGGGGCGGGCAGCAGGTCGTGCGCGCGGGTCCACAGCTCGTGCAGCGGAATGCCGATCACCACGACCACGCCGAAGAGCATCAGCAGCACCAGCAGCGGCACCGCGACATAGACGCCCAGGAGGTCGGCCAGCATGCTGGAGGAGATGAACCCGAACATGCCGCCGCCGGCCCGGACCAGTTCCGGATGGGTCGGGCGCGGCAGCCCGTGGGCGATGTTGATCAGCCCGAGCAGGCCCAGTCCGAGCGCCAGCCAGCCGACCACCTGACGTCCGGCGGGTCCGTTGCGGTCGGGGCGGCGCAGCGTACGCCAGGCCATCCAGCCGACCAGCAGTGGCGTGGCGAACCCGAGGGTGCCGACCAGGGTGCTGACGCCGATCACGATGGCGGGGCCGACCGGGGCCGGGATGGTCCACCAGAACGCGGCGGCCAGCACGATCGCCAGGCCGAGCAGGAACAGCCCGGCCCCGTCGCGGCGCAGCGCCGGATCGACCTCGCGGGCGCCGCCGCCGAGGGAGCGGGCGGCGTTACCGGTGCCGCGGGCCAGCCCGTTCCACCCGGCGACCAGCCCGCGGCCGATCAGCTGCAGCAGGCTCGGGCGGCTGGGCCGCTTGGGGGCGGGTTTGCGGCCGGCGGGGCGACGCGCGGGCGTCGTCTTCCGGGTAGCACCACCACCGCCCCGGGCTGCGGGGCGGGATTGACTCTTCTTCGTGGTTCCGGACGGACGCGGACGGGAGCCCGACTGCGCGCTGGCAGTCGTGCTTCGGGTCCGCGCCGGGGAAGACGCGCGGCTCGCCATGCTGCACAGGGTAGCGAACGAGCCGCCCCAGACCGACCGCCACACGCCGCACCCGCCGGCGCGGAACGACCTTCGTTACCAACCCGAGATCAGCGCCCGAAGTGGGACCAGCCCGACTCCCCGGACCAGAGGCCCCCGTCGATCAGGACTTCCGGCTCCCCCTCGGCGATGCCGCCGATCCGATGCCAGTCCGCGGGCAGGTGCGCGCCGTCCGGGAAGGTGGCCACCAGGCCGTGATCCTCTCCCCCACCGAGCAGGAAGGACCACGGATCGGCCCCGGTCGCGGCGGCCACAGCCTGGATCGGCTCCGGCACCGTGAACCGTTCGCGTTCCAGGTCCACGCGTACGCCGGAGGCGCGGGCCACGTGACCGAGGTCGGCGAGCAACCCGTCGGAGATGTCGATCATCGCCGTCGCCCCTGCCGTGGCGGCGATCACCCCCTGCCCGTAGGGCACTTCGGGAACCTTGTACGCCTCCACGACCGCGCGCGGGGAGCGGAAGCCGCGCCGCAGCACCGCCAACCCGGCGGCCGACCAACCCAGCCGACCACACACCGCCACCACGTCTCCGGGCCGAGCCCCGCCGCGGATGACCGGCGGACGCCCCTGCAGGTCGCCCAGCACGGTCACCGTGATGGTGATGTCACGCCCGGAGGTCACGTCCCCGCCGACCAGCACCGACCGGCTGCGGGCCGCCTCCAGCCGCATCCCCTGGGCGCACTGTTTGGCCCAGGCGGCCGGCAGGTCGCCCGGCGCGGTGAAGGCCGCGACCAGGGCGACCGGGCGGGCACCCATCGCCTCCAGGTCGGCCACGGATTGGGCGACCGCCCGCTGCCCGACCTCGTGGGCCAGCGACCAGTCGGTGCGGAAGTGCACGCCGGCGACCAGGGTGTCGGTGGAGACCACCACGTCGCCATCAGGGCGGATCACCGCGGCGTCGTCACCTGGCCCGAGTCGCACGGCCGCGGAGGTTTCCAGGTCGGCGGTGATCTGCTCGATGAGGGCGAATTCTCCCAGCTCGTCGAGACTTCCGGCGGGCTTGTCCGCGGCGGGCATCGCACCTCCTGAAAGCGCCAACGAGGGTTCCTCGGCCAGCACCGCGGGGATGTGGCCGGACCTTGGCCGACACGGTACCGTGAGCAGCGGTGTCACCGGCACAACCCGCCGGGCACGGCACGCGGCCAAGGAGCAGCAGATGACAGTCCAGGCGTACATCCTGGTGCAGACCAGCGTCGGCAAGGCGGCCGAGGTGGCCGCCGCGATCCGGGAGCTCCCCGGAGTGACCCTCGCCGAGGACGTGACCGGCCCCTATGACGTGATCGTGCGGGCCGAAGCGCCTACCGTGGACGATCTGGGCGCCCTGGTGGTGGCCAAGGTGCAGGTGGTCGACGGCATCACCCGGACCGTGACCTGCCCCGTGGTGAACATCTGAGGTGCCCCACCCCTGCGCCCTCGGTCGCGGTCGGATCCGCGTCCGCCCGGCGCGCCTGGCCGGGGTCGCGCTGGTACTGACCCTGGCCGGCTGCGGCAGCACCGTCACCGTGCCCGACCCCCAGGTCTCCCCCGAGGTGCGTGCCGCCTGCGAGCAGGTGATCACCTCCGTGCCCGGCCAGGTGCTCGGCAAACAGCGGCGCGGCACCTCGGGCAGACTCAGCGCGGCCTGGGGTGAGCCGCCGATCACCCTGATCTGCGGAATCGCCGAGCCCGAGGCGATGCAGCGCGACACCCGGTGCTTCGAGGTGAACGGTGTCGGCTGGTTCGCCGAGGAGGGCCAGGGCGGGTGGCTGTTCACCACCATCGGTCGGCGGGCCACCGTGCAGGTCGGCGTCCCCGCCCGGTACGCCCCGGAGGCCGAGGCGCTGGTCGACCTGGCCGCCGCGGTCAAGGTCGGCAACCCCGCCCACAAAGCCTGTCTGTAGATCGGCCGGCTCGCGCGATGTGCGCGCCGCCGGCTGCCCCTAGCGCAGGCCGGTGGGGCGCTCGAGCGCCAGACTGATCAGCTCGTCGATCAGCTGGGGATAATCGACTCCGGAGTGCTGCCACATCCGCGGAAACATCGACGTGGCGGTGAATCCGGGCATTGTATTGATCTCGTTCACGTAGGGCCGGCCCTGCCGGTCGAGGAAGAAGTCCACCCGGGCCAGGCCCTCGCAACCGAGTGCGTCGAAGGTGCGTACCGCCAGTTCGCGCAGGGTGTCGCTGACCTGTTCCTCCAACACGGCCGGTACGTCCAGGCTGACCTGCTCCTCGGGCAGATATTTCGCCTTGAAGTCATAGAACCCGCTCTCGGTGTGCATCCGGATCTCCGCCACCGCACTCGCTCGGCTGGCCCCGCCCGAGCGCCCACCCAGCACCCCACACTCGATCTCGCGGCAGTCGACGAATCCCTGCTCCACCAGCACCTTCGGGTCCCAGCGACGGGCCTCCTCGATGGCTGTGGTCAGCCCGTCGGGCTGGTCGACCCTGGTGATCCCGACCGATGATCCCCCGCGGGCGGGCTTCACATAGACGGGGAACTGCAGCGAGTTGGCAGCGTCCAGGCAGGCGGCCGGGTCCTGCTCCCACTCCCGGGGAGGGATGCACACGAACGGCCCGATCGGGATCGCGCTGGAGGCCAGCGCCAACTTCATCAGGTGCTTGTCCATGCCCACGGCAGAAGCGGCGACACCGGCGCCGACGTAGCGCAGGCCGTGCATCTCGAACAGACCCTGGATCGTGCCGTCCTCACCGAACGGGCCGTGCAGCAGCGCAAAGGCCACGTCCAACCGCGCCGGGTCGCTCAGCGTGTCCCCGTGACGGGTGACCAGGCGTACCTCTCCGTCGGAGGTGATCAGCACCGCGTCGGGATGGTCCTCACTCAGCCTGGGCAGTTCCTCGCCGCGCACCTCCATGGCGCGGATCTCCTCCAGCGGCACCCGCACCCAGCGGCCGTTGCCGGTGATGCCGATGCCGATGAGGTCATAGCGGTCCCGATCGATGGCTCGAGCCACGCTGCCGGCGGTCAGGCAGGAGATCGTGTGCTCGCTGGAACTGCCGCCGAAGATCAGGGCCACGGTCCGGCGGCCGGTCACGTCGACGTCGGGGGTCGCTGCGGTCTGAGTCGTGTCCGTCACGCGCCCGACCCTACCTCTCGGGCCGCGTGTGCCGAGCCATCATCGTGCTGATCGCGTCGCGTGGCGACTGGCGTCCGGCCAGCACGTCGACCACGTGCCCGACGATCGGCATGTCCACCCCGTGCCGCTCGGCCAGGGCCTGGATCGAGCCGGCGGAGCGTACGCCCTCGGCGACACCGCGCGACAGCTCGGTGGCGCGCTGCACGTCGTGGCCGCGGCCGAGGTGCTCGCCGAAGGTCCGGTTCCGGGAGAGGGGGGACATGCAGGTGGCGACCAGGTCACCCATCCCCGCCAGCCCGGCGAAGGTGTGCGGGTCCGCACCGAGCGCCTCACCCAGTCGGCTGGTCTCGGCCAGACCCCGGGTGATCAACGAGGCCAGTGAATTCGCGCCGAACCCCAGCCCGTGGCCCATCCCCACCGCGAGGGCGATCGCGTTCTTGGTCGCCCCGCCGATCTCACAGCCGACCACGTCGATGCTCGTGTAGGGACGGAAATAGCGGGTGCGGCACCGCTCGGAGACCTCACGGGCGAGGGTGGGGTCCCAAGCCGCGACCACCGAGGCGGCCGGTTGCCGTTCGGCGATCTCACCGGCCAGGTTCGGCCCGGTCACCACCAGCACCCGATCCGAGGAGATCCCGGTGTCGGCGACCACCTGGCTCATGGTGAGCAGGCTGGCGTTCTCGATCCCCTTCGCAAGGCTGATCAACCGCGAAGACTCCGGAATCTGCCACTGCAGCAGGTTTTCCCGAAGCTGCTGGGAGGGCACGGCGAGCACCACCAGCTCGGCGTCCGCGAGCGCCGCGTCGGCTTCGGTGACCGCGTGGATGCCGGTGGGCAGCTCGACCGAGGTGAGGTAGGCCGGGTTGCGCTGCTCGGTGTTGATCCCCTCGGCCACCTCCGTCCGGCGTGCCCACAGCCGCACCTCGTTGCCGGCATCGGCCATGATCATGGCGAACGCGGTCCCCCAGGAGCCCGCCCCCATCACCGCGACCCGACTCACCGGCGCACCCCGCGGATCGGCACCCGTCTGCGCAGCTTGAGATCCCAGCGGTCGGGTGGCGGTTGCTCGCCTCGCAGCTCGGCCACCAGCACGGTGATCGCATCGAGGATCCGGTCGGTCGCCTCGTCCAGCAGTTCGGGGGTGACCGCGCGTCCTCGCAGATCATCCAGCTCGACCGGATCGCCGGCCATCACCCGCATCGTCTTGCGAGGAAGGATCCGCGGCCAGGTCAGTTTCTTGCCCGGCAGCACCTCCTGGGCTCCCCACTGCCCCACCGGGACCACCGGGCAACCGGTGGCCAGCGCGATCCGCGCGGCTCCGGTACGCCCGGTCATCGGCCAGGTCTGGGGGTCGGCGGTGATGGTGCCCTCCGGATAGACCGACACCGACTGACCCCGCTGGATCGCCTGCTGGGCCGCGATCACCGCCTGGTGGGCGGTCGGGCCACCGCGATGGACCCGGATCTGGCCGGCGTTGGTGGCGATCCAGCCGAGCACGGGCACCCGGAAAATGGCGTCCTTGGCCAGGAATCGCGGCCACCGTCCCGACCAGGTCAGATAGTGCCCGTAGGCGACCGGGTCGAAGTTCGAGATGTGGTTGACCACGAACACGACCCCACCCGACTTCGGCACCTTCTCCATCGCACGCCAGTCCTGGCGGGTGATCACCCGCAGAATCCCGGCGACCGCCCACACCGTACGCCGCAGCACGGGCTCGGCCGGTTCGGAGATCACCTCACGGAGCGGTCGCCGAGCAATCATCCGGGACGGGTTGTCGGCCATGGCTCCTCCGAAGGGTCTCAGACGGCCCACCTGGCGGTCGGCGCTGCCACTGTAGCGAGGGCCCGGGTGTGGCAGCATCAGGGACCATGGCCCACGAACCACCTCCCCCCTCTGCACCGGTCCAGGTGGTGCTGCCGTTCAAGGACCTGACCCGCGCCAAGTCGCGTCTGCTGGGCGTGCCGGCCGTGGTCCGCGGGCGCCTGGCGCAACTGATGTTGCTGCACACGGTCTCGGCCTGGAACCAGGTGGGCGCCTCGGTGAGGATCGTCTCCGCCGCTGCGGGGACCGGGTCACTGCTGCGCGGGCACGGGCTGCGGGCGACCGTCCTGCCCGATCCGGGGCGCGGGCTGAACGCCGCATTCGCCCGCGGTGCAGAGGATGCGGACGAGCACCGGCTGCTGGTGGCGACGATGGCCGACCTTCCGGCCATCTCGGCCCAGGATCTCCAGCGCGCTCTGGGGACGATCGGAGCGGGGCCGGGGCGTTGGTTCGTCCGGGACGCGGCCGGCACGGGGACCAGTCTGCTGGCGGCGCGGGAGCTCGCCCTGCAGCCCTTGTTCGGAACGGATTCGGCCCGACGGCACCAGGAGTTGGGGGCCGTCGAACTGGATGTCCCCGCACCCCTGCGCCACGACGTGGACACCCTGTCCGACCTCACCGCGCTCGCCACGGCTGGAGCGCTGCCTGCTGCCATGGCAGGGCTTCTCGGCCCCGACGGGGTCCCCTTCGAACACCTCACGGCGACCGTCGGCGAGGCCGAACCGGACGGCGTACGCCTGTTGCTCGCCGACGGCACCGCGATGTCGGCCCCCCGGGAGGTATTGGCCGCCGAGGTCATCGGTTGGCGCTGCGGACAGCGGGTGCAGGTGACCCGGGACCGGGAGGGGCGGGTGCGGGCCGTCTGGCTGTGATCGGTGGTCCGGCGATCCCTGCCGAGCATGGCAAAGGGCTCGGAGCGTCGGCTCCGAGCCCTTTCGCCGAAGGTCTTGCTCAGGCCTTCTTGGCGGTGCGGCCGGTGGACTTCCGGGTCGCGGTCGACTTCGCCGGAGCCTTCTTGGCGGTGGTCTTCCTGGCCGTGGTCGACTTCGCCGCAGTGGCCCTGGTGGTGCTCTTCTTCGCCGCCGTGGACTTCGCCGGAGTCGCCTTGGTGGTGCTCTTCTTCGCCGCGGTCGACTTCGCCGGAGTCGCCTTGGCGGTGGTCTTCTTCGCCGCGGTCGACTTCGCCGGAGTCGCCTTGGTGGTGCTCTTCTTCGCCGCGGTCGACTTCGCCGGAGTCGCCTTGGCGGTGGTCTTCTTCGCCGCGGTCGACTTCGCCGCAGTCGCCTTGGCGGTGGTCTTCTTCGCCGCGGTCGACTTCGCCGCAGTCGCCTTGGTGGCGGTCTTCTTGGCGGTGCTGGCGGCCGTGGTCTTGCTCGCCGCGGCCTTCTTGGTGGCGCGCGGCAGCTTCTCCGCGCCGGACATCAGGTCCTTCAGCCGGGTGCCGGCACGGAAGGAGGGAACGTTGGTGGCCTTGGCGCGCTTGCGCTCGCCGGTGCGGGGGTTGCGCACCATGCGGGCCGGCTTGTGCCGCTTCTCGACCACGCCGAAGCCGGTGATCGACACCTTTCCGTGCCGGGCGGCCTCGACCATGATCGTGTCGATCACGATGTTGAGGATCCGGCCAGCTTCTGCCTTGTTGCCATCGAAATGCACCGACAGCGCATCGATCAACTCAGCCTTGTTCACAGTCACCTTCTCCGAACTGTCCCGACTGTTCGGGACCCCTGTGTGTCCAAGCCCTGTCGGGATCTTGGCGGCAGCCGTGGAAGCTGCTGGACTCCACGCTAGGGAAAGAAGGGATCAATCACAAACATGTCAAGCACTCGGAAGCACCGTGTCGAAACGGATTCCGAGTGTTTCCACTCCACAGGCGGGCCGCTCGGCCCGTCCGGACGCCGGTCACCGGCCGCCCGTTCGGCGTACCGTCCCGGCCGCCGATCGGGTGTTGGGATCAGCCGGAAACCCTTGCAGGCAACGTCTTCGGCTTGTAGGCCGGTCGCTGCTGCTCATAGCTGCCGATGGCGTCCTCGTGCCGCAGGGTGAGCCCGATGTCGTCCAGACCCTCCATCAGCCGCCACCGGGTGTAGTCGTCGATCTCGAATTCCCAGGCCTTGTTGCCACCGGTGATGGTGCGCTGCTCCAGATTGATGGTGAGCTGCACGGCCGGGTCGGCCTCGACGGTCTCCCACAGCTCGTCCACGGTCGACTGCTTCACCACCGCGATCAGCAGCCCGGCCTTGCCGGAGTTGCTGCGGAAGATGTCGCCGAAGCGGGATCCGATGATCACCTTGAAGCCGTAGTTCTGCAACGCCCACACGGCATGCTCGCGCGAGGAGCCGGTGCCGAAATCCGGGCCGGGGATGAGGATCGTGGCGCCCTGGTGCTCCGGCTTGTTCAGCACGAAGTCGGGATCGGAGCGCCAGGCGGCGAAGAGCCCGTCCTCGAAACCGGTCTTGGTGACCCGCTTCAGATAGACCGCCGGGATGATCTGGTCGGTGTCGACGTTGCTGCGGCGAAGCGGCAGCGCGGTCCCGGTGTGGGTGGCGAACTTCTCCATCACTTGGCTCCTTCCAGGTCGCTGGGGGTCGACAGGGTTCCGCGCACCGCGGTGGCGGCGGCCACAGCCGGCGACACCAGGTGGGTGCGGCCGCCCTTCCCCTGCCGTCCTTCGAAATTTCGGTTCGAGGTGGAGGCCGCACGTTCCCCGGCGGTCAGCTGATCCGGATTCATGCCCAGGCACATCGAGCAACCCGCGGCCCGCCATTCGGCGCCGGCGGCGGTGAACACCTGGTCGAGCCCCTCGGACTCGGCCTGCAGGCGTACCCGCGCCGATCCCGGCACGACCAGCATCCGCACCCCGTCGGCAACCCGGTGGCCCTCGACGATGCTGGCTGCCAGCCGCAGGTCCTCGATCCGTCCGTTGGTGCAGGAGCCGAGGAAGACCGTGTCCACAGCGATCTCGCGCATCGGCGTACCGGCGACGAGCCCCATGTATTCCAGGGCTCGCGCAGCGGCCTGCTGGGCCGCGGGATCGTCGAAGTCCTCCGGCGACGGGACCTGGTCTGCCAGGCCCACCCCCTGCCCGGGATTCGTGCCCCAGGTGACGAAGGGCGCCAGTGCGGACGCGTCGAGGTCGATCTCGGCGTCGAAGCGTGCCCCCTCGTCGGTGCGCAGGGTGCGCCAGTATTCGACCGCGGCATCCCAGTCGGCGCCCTCGGGAGCGTGCGGACGGCCCTTCAGGTATTCGAAGGTGGTGTCGTCGGGGGCGACCATGCCGGCCTTCGCGCCCCACTCGATGCTCATGTTGCACAGGGTCATTCGACCCTCCATCGACAGCTGCTCGATGGCGGGTCCGCGGTATTCGACCATGTGCCCCTGGCCGCCGCCGGTGCCGACCTGGGCGATCAGCGCCAGCACCAGGTCCTTGGCGGTCACCCCCTCGGGGAGATCGCCGTGCACGTTCACCGCCATCGTCTTCGGCTTCGCCTGGGGCAGGGTCTGCGTGGCCAGCACGTGCTCCACCTCGGAGGTGCCGATGCCGAACGCGATCGCGCCGAAAGCACCGTGGGTCGAGGTGTGCGAGTCACCGCAGACGACGGTCATCCCGGGCTGGGTGATCCCGAGCTGCGGGCCGATGATGTGCACCACGCCCTGATCCGGGTCTCCCAGGCTGTGGATGCGTACGCCGAACTCCTCAGCGTTGCGGCGCAGCGTTTCCACCTGGGTCCGCGAGACCGGGTCGGCGATCGGCTTGTCGATGTCGAGGGTGGGAGTGTTGTGGTCCTCGGTGGCCAGCGTCAGGTCGGGTCGGCGTACGCCGCGGCCGGCGGCCCGCAGACCGTCGAACGCCTGCGGGCTGGTCACCTCGTGCACCAGATGCAGATCGATGTAGAGCAGATCCGGTTCGCCGGGCTCGCTGCGCACGACGTGGTCGCGCCACAGCTTCTCGCTGAGGGTGAGGGGGGTGTCTTCGTGTTCTGCCATGACTCCATCCAGGGTTGAGCCCGATCGGCCTCGTCGCATCCTGATCCGATGCTGCCCGCCATCGTGTCCGCCGTGATCGCAATCGGAGTTGCATTCCAGATGGCGAGACGCCAATATCAGTGTATGGACAACTCTAGCGGAGTCGGTGTGCTGGACAAGGCGGCGCTGGTGCTCAGCGCCCTCGAGACCGGCCCGACCACCCTGGCCGGACTGGTCAGCGCCACCGGCCTGGCCCGGCCCACCGCGCACCGCCTCGCGGTGGCGCTGGAGCACCACCGGCTGGTCGGCCGTGACCTGCAGGGGCGCTTCGTGCTGGGCCCCCGGCTGGCGGAGCTGGCGATGGCGGCCGGGGAGGATCGGTTGCTGGCCACCGCGGGGCCGGTGCTGGCCCGGTTGCGCGACATCACCGGCGAGTCGGCGCAGTTGTTCCGCCGGCAGGGGGATGTCCGCATCTGCGTGGCCGCCGCCGAGCGGATGTCCGGGCTGCGCGACACGGTGCCGATCGGCAGCCAGTTGACCATGTCGGCCGGTTCGGCCGCCCAGGTGCTGCTGGCCTGGGAGGAACCGGACCGGATGCAGCGGGGGCTGCGCGGATCCCGCTATTCGGCGGTCGCGCTGGCCGCGGTGCGTCGCCGGGGCTGGGCCCAGTCGGTGGGTGAGCGGGAGGCCGGGGTGGCGTCGGTGTCGGCTCCCGTGCGTTCCCCGTCCAGCAAGGTGATCGCGGCGCTCAGCGTGAGTGGGCCGATCGAGCGGCTCTCTCGTCAACCGGGCCGGCTGCACGCGCGGGCCGTGATGGCCGCCGCGGACCGACTCACCGAGGTGCTGCGCGATTCCGGCCAGGAGGCCTGAGCCACGGTTGGGCGGTGCGCTGCGCCTCTGGCCCTAGGATGACGGCCATGCCCGCGCGCACCCGACCCTGGCTGCTCTGGGCCTGTCTCGGAGTGCTCGGATCGGCGATGGTGGCCGTGCTGCCATTCTCGGTGGGCTATCTGCCGGACTGGCCCCGCGGGCCAATCAACCGCCACCTGCCCTGGTTCCGGCGTACCACGGGTTTCTATCTGGCCCGCACCAGTGCGGTGATCGGTTCGGTGCTGCTCTTCGCCGCCTGGTTGAAGTTGCGTCCTCGCCCGCACCAGGGGCGATCGGAGACCCCGTGGCGCCGGATCGGCCTGGCCTGGACCGTGCCGATGTGGCCGATCCCGCCGGTGATGACGGCCGACGCCTATGCGTACGCCGCTCAGGGATGGCTGCTGGGGCACGGAAAGAACCCCTATGAGGTGGGGATGGGATTCCCGAGCCCGTTCGCGGATGGGATCTATCAGGCGTGGGCGCACACCACCGCCGTCTATCCCCCGCTTGCCCTGCAGCTGCAGCGATTCCTGGTCTGGGCCAGCGGCAGCGACCCCTACTGGTCGGTGGTCGCGATGCGGGTGATGGCCCTGGCCGGGGTCGGTCTGATGGTGGCCGTCGCTCCGGCGCTGGCGCGCCGGGTCGGCATCCGACCCCAGGCGGCGCTGTGGGCGATCGCGCTGAATCCGTTGGTGCTGGTGCAATTCATCGGCGGCGCGCACAACGACGCCCTGATGGTGGGGCTGATCATGGTGGCGCTGTGGTTGGCCGGTCGACGGCACGGTCTGATCCTCGGCAGCGTGGCGATCGGGGTGGCCGCCGCGGTGAAACAGCCCGCGATCCTGGCCGGGGTGGGTGTCGTCTGGTGCGCCCTGTTCGGTGATCGCCCCACCGAGCGGCCGCACTGGGGCCGCGCGCTCGGCGGGCTCGGGGTCGGCGGTTTCATCGGCGCCGCGGTCTTTGTGCTGCTGTCGTTGCCGGATCGGCTGATGCTGGGGTGGATGGGGCCGTACGCCGGGGCGCCCAGTCTGGTCATCAACCACTCCCCCCTGAGTTGGATCGCGCAGCTGCTGCTGCGCTGGAAGGTCGACCGGGACCTGGTCAACACCGGACTCAGCGTGACCAGTGGGATCCTGATGCTGGCCGGGTTGGCGTGGGTGCTGTGGCGGTTCGGCCCTCGCCGGCCGGTGGCGATGACCGCGGGATCGCTGTTGGCGTTCGGACTGCTCGGGCCGGCAATCCAACCCTGGTACGTGTTGTGGGGCGGACCGCTGATCCCGTTCACCCGGCCCTCGGCCCGGATGGTGCGGGTCTGTCTGGCCGTGGTGCTGGTGCTGTTGATCTCGGGCGTTCTGCAGGAGTTCCTGCCCCCGCCGGTGGTCGTTCCGATCGGTGCCGCGGTGGCGTTGGCCTGGGCGCTGTGGGATCGCCGGAGAAGCCGCCGGGCGGGCGCCGTCGAAGCCTCCGAGCCGGCCGGAACTCTCGCCTGAGCGTGCTACTTTGGCGCCCATGACACCGCCCGAAATGCCCGCCGGCCACGACGACTTCATCCGCGGGTTGGTGCGTTCGGACAACGAGCAGGGCACCTTCGACGGGCGCGTTCAGACCCGATTCCCACCCGAGCCCAACGGATATCTGCACATCGGGCACGCGAAGGCGATCTGCGTCGACTTCGGGGTGGCCGATGCCTTCTCCGGCATCTGCAACCTCCGACTGGACGACACGAACCCCGACACCGAGGAGGCCGAATATGGGGAGGCGATCGTCGCCGACCTGGGCTGGCTCGGTTTCACCCCCGCCTCGATCAGGCACGCCTCGGACTATTTCGACCAGCTGTACGCCTGGGCCGAGGAGCTGGTGCTGGCCGGGAAGGCGTACGTGGACGATCAGACGGTCGAGGCGATCTCGGAACAGCGGGGCGGTTACGGCAAACCTGGAACTCCGAGCCCGTTCCGGGATCGCAGCCCGGAGGAGAATCTCGACCTGCTGCGGCGGATGCGCGCCGGCGAGTTCGCCGACGGGGCCCGGGTGCTGCGCGCGAAGATCGACATGGACGCGGAGAACATGCAGCTGCGCGACCCGATCATGTATCGGATCCGGCGCCGCCACCACTTCCGGACCGGCGACAAGTGGTGCATCTATCCCACCTATGACTGGGCCCACGGTCAGAGCGATGCCCTGGAGGGTGTCACCCATTCGCTGTGCACACTGGAATTCCAGGACAACAGGCCGCTCTATGACTGGTATCTCGCGCAGTTGCCGCTGCCCGGTCAAGCGCCGCGCCAGATCGAGTTCGCCCGGTTGGAGCTGACCCACACGATCACCTCGAAGCGGCGGCTGCGGGGACTGGTCGAGCAGGGGGTGGTGGACGGCTGGGACGACCCGCGGATGCCCACCCTGCGCGGGTTGCGCCGACGCGGCTATCCGCCGCGGGCGATCGTCGATTTCTGCAACTACATCGGGGTGACCAGGACCAACTCCCGGCAGAGCATCGAACTGTTGGAGTCGTTCGTCCGGCGCGAGCTGAACGCGCACGCCCAGCGGCGGATGGCGGTCACCCGACCGCTGCGGCTGGTGCTCGACGACTGGCCTCGCGATGAAGCCGGAAACCCTGTGGTGGAGTGGTTCGAGCTGGTCAACAACCCGGAGAACCCCGAGGACGGCACGCGGCGGGTCCCATTTACCGGGGAGTTGTGGATCGAGCGGGACGACTTCGCCGAGGTGCCGCCGCCGAAGTTCTTCCGACTGTCCCCCGGTCGCGAGGTACGCCTGCGCGGGGCCTTCCTGGTCACCGCGACCTCGGTCGAGCACGACACCGACGGCACCGTGACCACGGTGCACGCCACCCACGATCCCCAGTCGCGTGGCGGCAACGCCCCCGACGGGCGCAAGGTGAAATCGACCATGCACTGGGTTTCCACCCAGCACGCGGTTCCGGCCCGCGTGGCGTTGTATGACCGGCTCTTCTCCGCCGAGGTGCCCGGCGAAGGTACCGGTGAGCCGATGGACGATCTCAACCCCGACTCGGTGGAGTGGCTCACCGACTGTCAGGTCGAGGCGGCACTCGCCGACACCGAGCCCGGTGCCGTTGTCCAGTTCGAGCGGCTCGGCTATTTCGCCCACGACCCGCGCGAACCGATGGTGTTCCACCGCACCGTCGGCCTGCGCGACGAATGGGCCAACATCCAGAAGCGCGCGGGCGAGTAGGCCGGCCCACCCGTGCCCCACTCCCCATCCAGCGAACCAATTTGCTGCCCGCCTGATCCTCGAGGGTTCGGTGGTTGGCTGGACGGTTCGCTGGATGGCGGGGTGCGATGAGCCGGGACCGTGACCCCGAGGGTCGGGCCCGCAGTGCCCGGCCCCGGGACGGGCTCGGCCGCCCGCTCGCCCACGACGCGGTGGGCGTACCGCGACTGGGTGAGGGCGTCACGCGGACGCCGCAGCAGACCCTCACCGAGGCGGTCGAACTCCTCCGGGCAGGGCGCCCGTTCCACGCCCACGAGGTGTTCGAGGACGCCTGGAAGTCCTGTCCTGATGAGGAACGCGCCTTCTGGCGCGCCCTCGCACAACTGGCCGTGGGACTCACCCACGCCGCCCGGGGCAACGCCCCGGGTGCGGCCGGCTTGCTGCGCCGGGGAGCCACCGCGCTGCGCGGCTGGCGGGACACCACCCACGGGGCCGATCTGCAGGTCCTTCTGCCGCAGGCCGAGCGGTGGGCAGCCGCCGCCGATGCGAGTGACCTGGGCTGGGTCGACGCGGGCCTGCGCTCGACTGCCGAGGCCCTGGCGCGCGGCCTCGACGACTAACCCGCATTGGCGGCGGATCCCTCGGTACCGATCAGCAGCACCGTGGAGGCATCCCCGAGCCGCAGGTGCGCACGCGACCCCCGGTCGGACAGCAACACCCGCAGACCGGCCAACGCGGCCGCGCCGCAGGGACCGAGCGCCAGCCCGAGTGCCGCGAGCTCAGCGACGGCTGCTGCCGCCTCCGCATCGGTGACGGCCACGGCCCCGGCCAACCCCGCATGGAGCACCGGCCAGGCGTCGGCACTCGGCGTACCGCAGCGCAGACCGGCCATGCTGGTGTGCCGGGACGTGTCGACCGTGGTCCGCGTACCGGCGGCCAGCGAGGCGGTGACGCAGGCGGCCCCTTCCGGTTCGACCGCCACCACCCGCGCGGTGCCGCCAGGGCGGGCGAAGTGTTCCACCATGGCCTGTCCGAGGCAGCCGACTCCGACCGGCACCAGGACCAGGTCGGGGCGTACGCCAAGGGCGACAGCCTGTTCCTCGGCCTCGGTCGCGAGCGTGCGATAACCCTCGACGATCGCCCGCGGGATGTCGGTATAACCCTCCCAGCTGGTGTCCTGCACCAGCACCTCCCCGGCCGCGGCATCCAGGCCGGCGGCGGTGGCGGCCACCACCTCGTCATAGTCGCCGCCGGTGTCGACCGTCTCCGCGCCGAGTCCCCGGATTCCCCGCCTGGCGAGGGATCCCACACCGTCAGGGAGGTGGACGCGGCAGCGTACGCCGAGCTGGCGCGCCACCCAGGCGAGCGCCCAGCCGTGGTTGCCGTCGCTGGTGGTGACCAGGGTCAAGCGGCGACCGTGGCACACCTCGGTCAGCGAATCCCAGCTGGGCACAGATTTCCCGATCAGCTCACCGACGGCGCGTGCGGTGGCCCAGGATGCGCCCAGCACCTTGAACGACGGCAGCCCAAACCGCAAGGACTCGTCCTTGACCAGGACCCGCCCCACACCCAGCTCGGCGGCCAGCGTCGGCAGATCGACCAGGTCGGTGGCGGTGTACCCGGGAATCCCGCGGTGGAAGGGGAACGCGCCAGAGGTCTCACTGGGCACCGCCGCCGGGTCGTTCAGTACAAGGGGGCGCACGGTCCGCTCACCCGGCCTGGCCGAGGAAGGCAGCGGTCCAGCTCGGCGCAGGCCAGGTCGGCGTCCTGCAGCGGCACCTGGCAGACGGTGAGAAACTCCGGGCCCTGGTCGGCGAACGTCTCCCGGGCCAGGTTGTTGAACACCCGGGCCACCTTGACCGCCTCGCCGGGATGCCTTTCATAGTTGAAGAAGACCGGCGTCGGCGAGACGACCTGGGTGCTCACCCCGCTGCGCGCCATCGCCTCCCGGCGTACCTCGGGCGCCCAGCAGGAGTCGCCGATCCTGCGGAACTCGCTCGAGCCGACCATGATGGTCGCCTCCCGCTCGCTGTCGACGCGCAGCCACGGCCAGTCGTGGTGCGGCGCGACGGTCTGGTTCAGGTCCGGCCAGCCGACCGGCACCGAGTGGGTGTGCACGTCCACCTTGCCCGCCACGGATTCAGCCCTTTCCGGGGTGGACTGCCCCGCACTCGGCACAGCTGCGCAACGCCTCGTCGGCATAGAACCCCTCGAACGCTGGCGGCAGGTCGGCGACGATGTCGCGCACCTGCCAGGTCACCTCGTGCAACTGGTGGTTGCACCGCAGGCAATACCAGCGAAAGGACTCCAGCACCCCCTCGGCGCGGATCCGCTCCACCACGATCCCGATCGACCCGGGTTCGGGGCGTTGCGGGGAGTGCGGGACACCGCCGGGCAGCAGCCACAGATCGCCCTCGTTGATGTCGATCCGCTGCATTCCCTGCTCAGTCTGGATGTTCACGTGCATCGATCCGCGGATCTGGTGGAACAGCTCCTCGTAGGGCTCGACATGGAAGTCGGTGCGCTGGTTGGGTCCGCCGACGACCTGGACGATGAAATCCTTGCCGGCCGGAAAAATCACCTTGTTGTTCACCGGCGGCCTGAGCTGGTCGGCGTGCTCGGTCAGCCACGCCTGCAGGTTGATCACCAGTCCGGTCACGCTTCTTCTCCTTCGGTACGCCCACTCTCCCCGCGCCCGGCCCGCGGCGGGCGTACCGCGATGGCCTGGATCTCGATCAACAGGTGGGGGTGCGGCAGCTGGTGCACCGCAACGGTCGTCCGGGCGGGGCCGGTCTCGCCGAAGAACCGCCCGTAGACCTCGTTGTAACCGCGGAAGTGGTTCATGTTCACCAGAAAGGTGGTGATCTGGGTGACGTCGGCCAGGGTGCAGTCCACCGAGGCGAGGATGTCGGCGATGTTCTCGATCACCGCGGTGGTCTGTTCGCCGATGTCGAGGTCGGTGGTGCCCAGCTCGTCGACGCGTACGCCGGCGAAGCTGTTGTCCGGGCGGCGGCTCGAGGTGCCGGAGACGAACACCAGATCGCCGGCCACCTTCACGTGCGGAAACCGCCCGCGGGGTCTGGCGCGCCCCTCCAGCACTTTGCCGTCCGCCATGGACCCGCCTCGGTTCGCCTGGGCCCACTATCCCCTGCCGGGCCCCGCTTCACCAGTGGGGGTGCGCAATGCGGCCATCAGCTGCCCGGGAGCCGCGCAGCGCCGAGGACGCCACGAGGGCCGAGCCGCGGCGGCGACTCGGCCCTCGGTGGAGGTGGCTCAGCGACCGGTCTTGGCCAGCCCGCCGGTGGATTCCTTGGGCGGGGTGGGCTGCCCGGGCGCGGGCTGGCCCGGGGCGGGCTGGCCGGGGGCCGGCTGACCCGGAGTGGGGGTCACCGGGGGCGGAGTCGCGGCCGCCCGCGGCCACGCCACGACGATCGACGGGCGCGGCACGGAGGTCCCGCCGTCGGGCCAGTGCGAGGACGGGGCCTCGAAGGAGGCGCCGTCGGTCTCCCCCGGATGCTGGATCGCGGCGGCGACCCGCTCGGCGTCCACCCACGGGCCGCAGCATTCGGCGCCCTTGGGCACCGACAGGAACTGCTTCAGCTGACCGCGGGAGGCGCCCTCGGCGACCGCGGCGAACATGCCGTCGTGGGCGCCCAGCTGAGAGCCGTCGGTGGCGATCCACAGGTTGCCGTGCTCGTCGAAGGCGACGTTGTCGGGGCAGGAGATCGGCGACACCTGGGCCTTGTCGAACCCGCCGAAATAGGTGGTCGGGTCGTTCGGATCACCGGCGACCAGGAACAGGTTCCAAGTGAACGTGGTGGCGGCCGAGTCGTTGCCGTCCTCGATCAGCTCGAGCACGTGCCCGTGCTTGTTCAGGTTGCGCGGGTTGGCCTCGTCGGCACCGGCCTTGCCCGCTTTGCCGCGGTCGGTGTTGTTGGTGAGCGCGATGTAGACCTTGCCGGTCCTCGGTGACGGCTCGGCGTCCTCGGGACGGTCCATCTTGGTGGCGCCCATCTTGTCGGCGGCCTGCCGGGTGAACAGGTACACCTCCTCGGCGGACATCCCCTCGACGAACGACTGCGTCCCCGAGGCCAGCTTGATCCACTCCCCGGTGCCGTCGAAGCGGCCGTCGGCGGGCAGCTTGCCGGTGCCGTCCATGGCGCCGGAGTTGCCGGTGAACTTCGCCACATAGAGGGTTCCGTTGTCGAGCAGGTCGGAGTTGGCTCGGGCGGTGGCGGCGCGAGAGCCAGCCGCGCGGCTCGCCGCCACCATCTTGTTGGCGGACACGAACTTGTAGAAGTAGTCGAAGCGTTCGTCGTCACCCATGTACGCCGCCACGCGGCCGTCCTTGGCGACGGCGATGTTGGCGGCCTCGTGCTTGAACCGGCCGAGTGCGGTGCGCTTCTTGGGGGTGGACTGCGGGTCGAACGGGTCGACCTCGACGATCCAGCCGAACCGGTTGGCCTCGTTGGGCTCCTCGGCCAGGTCGAACCGGTTGTCGAATCGCTCCCACTTGCGCTCCGAGGCGGCGCCGGAGATGCCGTAGCGCTTGAGCCGGGCGGCGGCGACGGGCTCGGTGACCGCGGCGGCGTTTCCGAAGTACTGGTTGAAGTTCTCCTCGGCGGTCAGCCAGGTGCCCCACGGGGTGAGCCCACCGGAGCAGTTGTTCAGCGTACCCAGCACGCTGCGGCCGGACTGGTCGGCCGAGGTGCGGACGAGCTCGTGGCCGGCGACCGGGCCGGTCAACTCGAAGCGGGTCTGGGTGTGGAAGCGACGGTTCAGCCGGTGCTCGAGGATCGGCTCGAGGTTGCCGGTGCCGGCCACCTTGCGGACCGCGACGACGGACAGGCCGTGCGCGGCCCAGGCGATCTCCACCTGCTCGCGGGTGGGGGCGGCCGGGTTGTACCTGGGGAACATGATGTATTCGTCGGTGTACTCGTGGTTGGCGAGCATCAGCAGCACGTTCGGGTCCTCGGTGGGCAGGAAGCCGAGGTAGTCGTTGTTGTAGCCCCACTGCCGCTGCTGGGCGGCCGCGGTCTGGTTGTTCGGGTCGAACGCGGGCGTCTTGGGAAAGATCGGGTCACCCCAGCGGATCACCACGTCCTGGTCGAACCCCTGCGGCACGATCACCGCGTCCGCGGTGGACGGGGCGATCGGGGTCCAGCCCATTCCGGCCGGCGAACCCGGGAAACTGATCGCGCTGGCCGGCGGGGCCTTCACGAACGCGTTCGCGCCCACCCCGAGCGCGGCCGCGCCGCCCACGACCACCGAGGCCTGCAGGAGCGTACGCCGCGAGATCGCCGAGGTGATGATGTCGCCGATGTAGTCGTTGTCGGACTCGTTGGGGACCGGGTGGCTGCACTGGTCACCGCAGCGCATCTGACAGGTACGCCGGGACCGGCCAACGCCGTCCGTGAGCAGGGTGAGCAGGGTGCGTCGACCGTTCATCTTGAGCCCTTTCAGCCAACCGAAATCTGAGAACAGGCTGAACCTAGGGGATATGGACAGGTGCTCACGGGGACTTCAGGTGAACCTTCGGCGACGTCTGGGCGACAACCTGGGGTTGGCGCGCAAATGCCCGGACCCCCTCGTGATGAAGGGAATCCGGGCAGTTGTAGCCCCGACGGGATTCGAACCCGCGCTACCGCCTTGAGAGGGCGGCGTGCTAGGCCGCTACACAACGGGGCCGCGGCCGAACGAGATTACCATGGCCCATCAGCCGTGGCGAATCGCGCTCTGCGCTGGGGTACCAGGACTCGAACCTAGACTAACTGAACCAGAATCAGTCGTGCTGCCAATTACACCATACCCCATTGCTGACCAAGCGGTCAGCGCGGTGTGCGCCGCCTCCGCTGACGCTCCGGCAACGACGATGAACCTTACCGCATCCGGCGGTCCGGCACCAAACCGATATCCGTACCCCGGCGCGCGGTCCTCGCACCGCTCAGGAGGGCTCGTCCACGCAGTCCGGAACCCGCATCCGCGCCGCCACCACCGAGGTGAGGACGGCGACGATCGCGAAGGTGATCACGTCCGAGAACGCCTGCGCCCAGCCGACCTCGGTGACCTGCCGGACCTGGGCGATGGTGCTGGTCAGCCCGGCCAGCAGAAACGCGAACAGGTTGTTGATCACGTGCGCCGCGATCCCGGCCTCCAGTCCGCCGGTGCGCACCACGAGCCAGCCGGCCAGCAGGCCGAAGGCGAGCCGGCTGAGGAACAACTGCGGGTTCTGCGCACCGTGGAACAGGGCGAACAGCAGCGCCGAGCCGAGCACCGCGGGCCAGGGGCTGCGGAACAGCGCGCCCAGTCCCTGCAGCAGATAGCCGCGGAACAGCACCTCTTCGGCCAGCGCCTGGAAGGGGGTGAGGAGCAGAATCACCAGCAGGAACGGCAGCAATCCTGGCTGGGGCTGCCAGTGCAGCGGCTGGCCGCGCAGCGGGAGGGTCCCGACATAGCCGGCGAACACCCCGACCGAAATCAGCAGACAGGCCAGCAGATAGCGCCAGCGCGGCCCCTCCGAAACCGACCAGATCCGCCCGAGCGGCACCCGGTGCACGAAGTGCAGCACCGTCAGCACGATCGGGATCATGGTGATGATCCCGAGGTGGGAGGCCAGCATTCCTTCCCAGTATTGATATCCCCGGGCCTGGGCCAGAAACTCGTCCTTCGCCAGGTCCTGGTGACCCAGCCGCCAGGCGAGCAGCAGCACCACCTGGCTGACCAGGCCGCTGAGCAGCAGCCAGGTCCACAGCGCAATCAGCACCCCGGCCACGGAGCGCCACCAGGCGGCCTCCGGCGTACGCAGCAGCTGCGGATAGCGCGCGCCCGGGGGTGCGGCGTGCGCGGAAGCGCGTGCCAGGATCGAGGACACCGGGTCACACCGTGGCGCGTGCCCGGCGCAGCCGGGCCAGCGAGGATTCCTGCCCCAGCAGGGCCATCGACTCGAACAGCGGCGGAGACACCTTGGATCCGGTGATCGCCGTGCGGACCGGCCCGAACGCGAGCTTCGGCTTCAGCCCCAGTCGCTCGATCAGCGCCCCCCGCAGGGCCGCCTCCACCTGCTCGTGGTCGAAGGTCGACAACCCTGCCAGGGCGTCGATCGCGGCGTCCAGCACCGCGCCCTCCTCGGGCTTCAGGGTCGCCTTCTCCTCGATCTCGATCGCCTCGTCGGCGGTGAACAGGAAGCGCACCTTGTCCACGGCCTCGCTGAGGGTGTTCAACCGCTCCTTGATCAGCGGGGCGGCGCCGAGGATCAGCTCGCGTTCGTCGGCCTGAGGCGGATCGGTGACCAGCCCGGCGCGGACCAGGAAGGGGGTGATCTCCTCGGCCAGGGTTGCGTCGTCGAGCAGCCGGATGTGCGCGGCGTTGATCGCCAGACACTTCTTCGGGTCGAACTTGGCCGGGTTGCCGGACACGTGCCGGATGTCGAACGCCTCGGCCATCTCCGAGGTCGAGAACACGTCCCGGTCGTCGGCGATCGCCCAGCCGAGCAGTGCCAGATAGTTCAGCAGCCCCTCGGGCAGATAGCCGAGCTCTCGATATTCGTCCAGCCCGGATCCCTTGTCCCGCTTGGAGAGCCGGCGGTTGCCCTCCCCCATCACGATCGGCAGATGGCCGAACAACGGCGTCCGCCCTGAGCCGATGCCGAGTTCGGCCAGGGCGCGATAGAGCACCACCTGGCGCGGAGTGGAGCTGAGAAGATCCTCCCCGCGCAGCACGTGGGTGATCCCCATCACCGCGTCGTCGACCGGGTTCACCAATGTGTACAGCGGATCCCCGTTGGCGCGCACGATCACATAGTCCGGCACCTGCCCGGCGGGGAAGGTGATCCTCCCGCGGACCAGGTCGGTGAACGTGATGTCCTCGGCCGGCATCCGCATCCGGATCACCGAATCGCGACCCTCGCTGCGGTACGCCTGCTGCTGCTCCTCGGTGAGGTCGCGGCAGTGCCCGTCATAGCCGACCAGCGACTTGTCGCTGCGAGCGGCCTCCCGGGCCTCCTGCTCCTCGCGGGTGCAATAGCAGCGGTACGCCTGGCCACCGGCCAACAGCGCGTCGACCACCTCGGCGTACAGGCTCCCCCGCTCGGACTGCAGATAGGGGGCGTACGGGCCGCCGACCTCAGGCCCTTCGTCCCACTCGATTCCCAACCAGCGCAGGGAATCCAGCACTCCGCGATAGGACTCCTGGGTGCTGCGGGCGTTGTCGGTGTCCTCGATCCGGAGCACGAAGGTGCCGCCGAAGTGTCGCGCGAACGCCCAGTTGAACAGGGCGCTGCGCACATTGCCGACGTGCAGGTTGCCGGTCGGCGAGGGTGGGAACCGCACCCGCACCTGGCTCGGTTCGATCCCGCCCAGCACGTCGACGTCGTCGTGGGTGCGGGTGGACACCGGGTTCGGGGTCTGGCTCACTTGCTCTCTCCTGCGTGGTCGGGGTCGGCGGAAATCACCTTGTTGGTCAGGGTTCCCATGCCCTCGATGCTGACGCTCACCTCTTGTCCGGGGATCATCAGCCCCACCCCTTCGGGGGTGCCGGTGAGGATCACGTCACCGGGCAGCAGCGTGGTGAACGAGCTGATGTAGGCGATCAGCTCGGCGATCGGGTGGATCATCAGCGAGGTCGACCCGTGCTGGCGCTGCTCGCCGTCGAGGGTGGTGGTGATCATCAGCTCACCGGCCTCCTCGATCGAGTAGTGGCTGGTGATCCACGGCCCCAACGGGCAGGAGGTGTCGAACCCCTTGGCCCGGGCCCATTGTTTGTCGGGGCCCTGCTTGTCGCGGGCGGTCACGTCGTTGGCGATCGTGTAGCCGAAGATCACGTCCTGGGCGCGCTCGACCGGGACCTCCTTGCAGATCCGGCCGATCACGACCGCCAACTCGCCCTCGAAGCTGACCTGCTCGGAGAACGACGGATAGATGATCGGCTCACCCGGACCGATCACCGCGGTGTTCGGCTTGTAGAAGGTGAGCGGGGTCTGCGGCACCTCATTGCCGAGCTCGGCCGCGTGGGCGGCATAATTGCGCCCCACCCCGACCACCTTGGACCTCGGGATCACCGGGGCCAGCAACCGCGCCTGGGACAGCGGCACCCGCTCCCCGGTGAACTGCACCGCCATCGCCAGCGGGTCCCCGGTGAGCACGCCGATGGTGTCCGGATGCGGACCGTTGTCCTCGGCCAGCTCGACCAGACCGTAGCGGGGATCCTGACCGACTGAAAATCGTGCGACACGCATTGCCCCAGCCTATCGCGCGGGGCGGCGTACCCCGTCGGTCGACGTCAGGCGGTGATCAGCCCGTAGAGGTAGGCGTCGCTGAGCGCCTCCCAGGACGCCTCGATCACGTTCTCCCCCACCCCGACGGTGGTCCACGCACGTGACTCGTCGCTGGTGTCGATCAGGACCCGGACCCCGGCGTCGGTGCCGTGGCCCTGGTCGAGGATGCGCACCCGATAGTCGGTCAGCTCGTACGCCGACACCTGCGGGTACGCCTGTTCCAGCGCCCGGCGCAGCGCCTGGTCCAGCGCGTTCACCGGGCCGTTCCCCTCACCCTCGAACACCTGCTCCTTGCCCTTGGCGGCCAGCCGGACGGTGGCGTGGGTGTCGGTCTCGCCGCGGCCGTCGGTGGAGTGGGTGTGCACCTGCCAGGAGCACACCGAGAACGGTTCGGGCAGCTGGTCGAGGGTGTCACGCAGCAGCAGCTCGAAGCTGGCGTCGGCGGCCTCATACGAATAACCGCGGCCCTCGCGCTCCTTGACCGTGTCGGTGATCCGGGAGGCGAGGTCGCGGTCGGACAGGTCGAAGCCGAGTTCCTCGCCCTTGAGCTGGATGTTGGCCCGGCCGGCCATGTCGGAGACCAGGGTGCGCATGTCGTTGCCGACAACGGCGGGATCGATGTGCTGATAGAGATTCGGGTCGACGCGGATCGCCGAGGCGTGCAGCCCGGCCTTGTGCGCGAAGGCGGATCCGCCGACGTAGGGCTGACGCGGGGAACCGGGCACGTTGGTCACCGCGGCCACCGCGTGCGAGATCCGGGTGGCCTCGGCGAGCGCCCCCTCGGGCAGCACCCGCCAGCCGAACTTGAGCTCGAGGTTGGCGACCACCTGCAACAGGTCGGCGTTGCCGGTGCGCTCGCCGTAGCCATTGATGGTGCCCTGGATGTGCATCGCCCCGCCCTCGACCGCGGCGAGCGTGTTCGCGACCGCGCAACCGGAGTCGTTGTGGCAGTGGATGCCGAGGTCGACCCCGATCTCGGCGGCGTCGCAGACGATGTCGTGCATCCAGCTGGGCAGCATCCCGCCGTTGGTGTCGCACAGCACGACGACCTCGGCGCCGGCCTCGGCCGCGGTGCGGACCACCTCAAGGGAATAGGCGCGGTTGGTGCGATAGCCGTCGAAGAAGTGCTCGGCGTCGAGGAACACCCGCTGCCCCTCACCGACCAGGTGGGACACCGAGTCGGCGATCATGGCGAGGTTTTCCTGCAGGCTGGCGCGCAGCGCGTGCTCGACGTGGCGCTGGTGGCTCTTGGCGACCAGACAGGCGACGCTGGCGCCCGAGTCACGGACCGCGGCGATCATCGGGTCGTCGGCAGCCCTGCGCCCGACCCGGCGGGTGAACCCGAAGGCGCTCAGGGTGGCGTTGCGCAGCGGCACCTCACCGTCGCGCATCGCCTCGAAGAACTTGGTGTCACTGGGATTGGCGCCCGGCCAGCCGCCCTCGATGAAGGTGACCCCCAACTCGTCGAGACTGGCGGCGATCCGCAGCTTGTCGGCGACCGAGAGCCGCAGGCCCTCCTGCTGGGCGCCGTCGCGCAGTGTCGTGTCGTAGACGTGGAACTCCTCGGGGGCCGGATGATCCGTCATCGCGAATCCCGTCCCAGGGGCCGACATCGGCGTGTGCTGGGCATGCGTCACCCACCAAGTGTGCGGTCCCACGCGGCTCGGTTCGGGAGGTCTCAACCCCTGAGAAGCCCCCCAGATGGCCCGCCGCAACGACTCTACGGTCGGCTCTTGGGCCCGGAGCACGTGATGATCATGACCAGATTGGACCCATTTTCGCCCCGGGAAAATGGAGGGTCGATCTGGTCATGATCATTACAGTCGGCGCCGGCTGAGCCCTCCCTGAGCCTCCCGCCCGCGGCCGGGGATTCAGCAGACCTTGCGCATCCAGCCGTGCCGGTCCTCGGCGCGGCCGTACTGGATGTCGAGCAGCGCCTGCCGCAGCGCGGCGGTGTGCTCACCGACCCCGTCGGTGCTGTCGACCTGCACGCGGAAGGATTGCCCCTGCTCGTCCTTGAACTCCGAGATCGGGGTGATCACGGCCGCGGTGCCGCAGGCGAACACCTCACGGATGTCGCCCGAGCTGATCCCGTCGAGCAGCTCGGCCAGGGTCACCTTGCGCTCCACCGGAGTCAGCCCCTGCTCGCCGGCGATGGCCAGGATGGAGCTGCGGGTCACTCCCTCCAGGATCGATCCGCTCAGCTCGGGGGTGACCAGTTCGCCCTTGCTGGTGACGAAATAGACGTTCATCCCGCCTAGTTCCTCGACGAACTCGTGGCCGCCGGCGTCGGCGAAGAGCACCTGCGAGCAACCGTGCTCGGCGGCCTCCTGCTGCGCGACCAGCGAGGACGCGTAGTTGCCGCCACATTTGGCCGCCCCCGTGCCGCCGGCGCCGGCGCGGGACCAGCGGGTGGTGATCCAGATCGCCACCGGCGCCACACCGGAGGAGAAGTATGCCCCGGCCGGGCTGGCGATGCAGGAATACGTCACGTGTTCGGCCGCGCGCACCCCGAGGAACGCCTCGGAGGCGAACATGAACGGCCGGACATAAAGCGAGACCTCGCTCCCGTTGGTGGGGGTGGGCACCCAGTCCCGATCGGTACGCACCAACGCCTCGATGCTGCCCAGGAAATCCTTCTCGGGAAGCACCGGCAGGCCCAGCCGCTTGGCGGACCGGGCGAAGCGCTCGGCGTTCTGCTCGGGACGGAAGAGCCAGACCGATCCGTCGCCGTGGCGGTAGGCCTTCATCCCCTCGAAGATCTCCTGGGCGTAGTGCAGCACGGCCGCCGCGGGGTCCAGGGTGAAGGGCCCGTAGGGCACGATCGCCGAGTCGTGCCAGCCGTCCTTCACGGTCCAGCTCGCCACCGCCATGTGGTCGGTGAACCGGGTCCCGAAACCGGGCTTGGCCAGGATCGCGTCCCGCTTGTCCGCGGGCATCGGGCGGGGGTTGGGGCGCACGTCGAACATCAGGCTCATGCGCAGAAATCTAACATTTACTAGGACGTCAAAGCATCGGGTCCGACCACCGATCTGAGACAACGCCGGAGCCCCCGCCACCGCTGGTTATCGTTGCGGCCGTGTCCAGCAACGAGAACCCCCAGAAGTCCAGCAGGCCGACGATCGCCGTGATCGGCGGCGACGGGATCGGCCCGGAGGTGGTCGCCGAGGGGCTGAAGGTCCTTTCCGCCGCCTGCGGTGACGACGCGTTCACCACCGTCAACTACGACCTCGGCGCCGAACAGTGGCTGTGCACCGGCGAGTTGCTGCCCGACTCGGTGATCGAGGAACTCAAGGGCGTGGATGCGATCCTGCTCGGGGCGGTCGGTGCCGCACCCGGTGACACCAAGATCCCCTCCGGCCTGCTCGAGCGCGGCCTGCTGCTGCGCCTGCGCTTCCTGTTCGACCACTACGTCAACCTGCGGCCCGCCAAGATCTATCCGGGCATCCCAGTTCCGCTGGCCGACTCCGTGATCGCCGGGGGTACCGTCGATTTCGTCGTGATCCGCGAAGGCACCGAGGGCCTCTACTGCGGCAACGGCGGCGTCGTGCGGGCCGGCACGCCCCAGGAGATCGCGACCGAGGTCAGCGTGAACACCGCCCACGGGGTGGAGCGTGTGGTGCGCGATGCGTTCGAGCGAGCCACCCGCCGCCGCAACAAGGTCACCCTGGTGCACAAGCACAACGTGCTGGTCAATGCCGGCGGTCTGTGGCGCCGGATCTTTGGCGAGGTTGCCGCCGAATATCCGCAGGTCGAGACCGACTATCTGCACATCGATGCCGCGACCATCTTCATGGCGACCGATCCGGCCCGCTTCGACGTGATCGTCACCGACAACCTGTTCGGCGACATCATCACCGATCTGGCCGCCGCGGTGACCGGCGGGATCGGGCTGGCCGCGAGCGGGAACATCAACCCCAGCGGGGCGTACCCGTCGATGTTCGAGCCGGTGCACGGCTCGGCCCCCGATATCGCGGGTCAGCAGAAGGCGGACCCGACCGCCGCCATCCTGTCCACGGCGCTGATGCTGGACCATCTCGGTCGCGGCGAGGACGCCCGGCGGATCGAGGAGGCGGTGCACGCCGACATCGCCGAGCGGTCCGGCAGCCGGCGTACCAACGAGGTCGGCGACGCGATCGCGGCCAGGTTCTGACCCCGTGAGCATGCCCCCGGAGGTGCCCGAACTGGTCACCCGGGCTCTGCGTGCCTCGCTGGCACAGGGATACATCGAGTCGACCCGGACCGAGACCGGCCGGCTGCTCGCCACCCTGGCGGCCACCCGCACCGGAACCATCGCCGAGTGCGGGACCGGCTGCGGGGTGGGGGCTGCCTGGCTGCGCAGCGGCGCCCCCGAGGGGACCCGGGTGGTGACCGCAGAATCGGACCCGCGGCTGGCGGAATGCGCCCAGCAGGTGTTCGCCGGCGACGACATCGACGTGCTCGAGGCGGATTGGACCACCCTGGAGGCGATGGCGCCGTTCTCGTTGCTGTTCCTCGACGCCGGGGCCGCGAAGCGGGCGGATCGTGAGCAGGTGATCGCACTGGTTGACGACGGTGGAATCGTGGTGATCGATGACCTGGTCCCCTGCCACGGCTGGCCGCCGATGGAGCACGGCAGCATCGACGCCAGGCGCCAGGAGTGGCTCTGCGATCCGCGGTTGGCGAGCGTCGAGACGATGGTCGCCGAGGACACCGCGGTGCTGGTTGCGGTACGCCGCAGGGGTGAGCCTTCGTGATCATCGGGTGGGATCGGGCAAGATGAGCGCATGAGTACGTCCCACCCTCACCTCGACGAGCGAGTGCGCACCCGGCGAAGCCGCTGGATGCGCATCCTGATCGGCTTCTGCACGATGGTGCTCGTCATGGTGATCGCCTGGCTCATCGTGTGGACCAACGCCGGGCGCTGGGGCGTACCGATGTTCTCCTTCACCAACGAGCACGGGTCGAAGTGCCGCAACGACTTCATCGGCCGCTCCTGCAGCCCGATGACCCTGGAGGACATCCGGTTCCGCAGCCAGGTGGAGATCCCCGACGGGACCAAGGTGCTGCTGAGCTCATGGAAGGAGACCCACGACTTCGAGCTCACGGCGCGGTTGGTCTATCCGGGTGGGGAGGCCAAGGGCGCCGGCTGGATCGCGCTGTCGAAGAAGTTCGGCGAGTGCCGGCAGAACGCCCCTAGCCCGCTGTCCACGGTGCCCGACCTGGACGGGCTGTGCGTGATGTCCAACGAGACCGTCCGCACCGAAGGTGGTCAGCCCACCGACCGCATCTGGCAGATCTCCACGGCCAACCAGAAGGACGGCACCATGCTCGTCCACATGGACATCAAGAGCAGGTAGCCCTTGTTGGGCGCCTCGCGCGCGGCGTACCCAATCCCCGGTCTTCAGCGCAGACGTCGAAGCCCGCGGCAACCCCGCTGCGGTACAGCCGGCCGACGCGGGCCTCTCCTGCGCCGGCCCGGCTGCCTTACCTAGCGCGCTGCGGTGCCTTCGACGTAGTCGTCGTCGTGGGACTTGACCCAGGCCATCAGCTCGCGGAGCTCCTTGCCGGTCTTCTCGATCGGGTGCTTCTCGCCCTGCTCGCGATACTTCTTGAACTCCGGGGCGCCGGCTTCCTGGTCGGCCATGAACCGCTTGGCGAAGGAGCCGTTCTGCACGTCGGCGAGGACGGCCTTCATGTTCGCCTTGACGTGCTCGTCGATCACGCGCGGGCCGGACACGTAGTCACCGAACTCGGCGGTGTCCGAGATGGACCAGCGCTGCTTGGCGATGCCGCCCTCATACATCAGGTCGACGATCAGCTTGAGCTCGTGCAGGCACTCGAAGTAGGCGACCTCGGGCTTGTAGCCGGCCTCGGTCAGGGTTTCGAAACCGGCCTGGATCAGCGCCGACGCGCCGCCACACAGCACCGCCTGCTCGCCGAACAGGTCGGTCTCGGTCTCCTCGGTGAAGGTGGTCTTGATACCGCCGGCGCGCAGCCCACCGATCGCCTTGGCATACGACAGCGCCAGGTCCCACGCCTTGCCCGAGGCGTCCTGCTCGACGGCGACGAGCACGGGTACGCCCCGGCCCTCGCTGTATTCGCGGCGCACCAGGTGGCCCGGTCCCTTGGGGGCGACCATCGCCACGTCGACTCCGGCCGGCGGCTGGATGAAGTCGTAGCGGATGTTGAACCCGTGCGCAAAGAACAGCGCATCCCCGTCGACCAAGTTGGGCTCGACGGCCTCCTTGTACAGCTTCGCGGCGTGCTGGTCGGGCACCAGCATCATGATCAGGTCGGCCTCCTCGACCGCCTCGGCCGGGGTGACCACGCGCAGGCCCTGCGCCTCGGCCCGGGCGCGCGACTTCGAGCCCTCGTTGAGCCCGACCCGGACGTCCACCCCGGAGTCCCGCAGGGAGAGGGCGTGTGCGTGGCCCTGGGAGCCGAAGCCGAGGATCGCCACGTGGCGGTTCTGGATCACAGACAGGTCGGCGTTGTCGTCATAGATGAGTTCGGTGGCCACGATGGTTGGTTCTCCTCGGTCGAGATGGTTGTTGAGGTCTGGTTCGACAGTAGTGCCTGATCCCGCGGCGGAACGTTCGGTCTCAGGCGGGTGGTTCCTGGGTACGCCTCAGACGATCCGGATCGGGCGGGCGCGTTCCCCGCGGGTGGTGCGGTCGCTCAGCGAGCGACTCCCCCGGCTGAGCGCGACGACGCCCGACTGCACGAGTTCCTTGATCCCATAGGGCTCGAGCATCCGCAGCAGGGCGTCGACCTTGTCGGATCCGCCGGTCGCCTCGATGGTCATCGAGTCGGCGGCGACGTCCACGGTCTTGCAGCGGAACAGTTGGACGATCTCCAGCACCTGGCTGCGGGTCTCGGGGGTGGCCCGGACCTTCACCAGAAGCAGCTCGCGGCGTACCGATTTCTCTTCCAGCTCGACGATCTTGAGCACCTCGACCAGCTTGTTGAGCTGTTTGGTGAGCTGCTCCAGTGCGGTGTCGTCGACGTTGGCGACCAGGGTGATCCGGGACAGATCGGCGTGCTCGGTCGGCCCGACGGCCAGCGACTCGATGTTGAAACCGCGACGGGAGAAGAGTGCGGCGATCCGGGTCAGCACACCCGGTTTGTTCAACACCAGCACCGAAAGGGTGCGCAGCTCGGTGGCGGCTGCCTGAATCTGGTTGATCACAGCACTTCCTCGTCCCACTCGGGCGCCATGTCTCGGGCGATCTTGATGTCGTCGTTGCTGGTGCCGGCGGCGACCATCGGCCAGACCATGGCGTCTTTGTGCACCACGAACTCCACCACCACGGGCTGGTCGTTGATCGCCAACGCCTGCTCGATCACGTCGTCGACCTGGTCGCGGGACTCGGCGCGCAGGCCGACACAGCCCATCGCCTCGGCCAGCTTCTGGAAGTCCGGCACCCGCCACGACTTGAGGTCGGTGTTGGAGTAGCGGCCCTGATAGAACAGCGTCTGCCACTGCCGGACCATGCCGAGTGACTCGTTGTTGATCACCGCGATCTTGACCGGAATCCCTTCCAGGGCACAGGTGACGAGCTCCTGGTTGGTCATCTGGAAGCAGCCGTCGCCGTCGATCCCCCAGACCACCGAGTCGGGCTGGGCGACCTTGGCGCCCATCGCCGCCGGCACGCAGTAGCCCATCGTGCCCAGGCCGCCGGAGTTCAGCCAGCGGCCCGGCTTCTCGAACGGCAGGAAGTGCGCGGCCCACATCTGGTGCTGCCCCACCCCGGAGGCCCAATAGGCGTCCGGTCCGGTCAGCTCGCCGATCCGCTGGATCACATACTGCGGGGAGAGGCTGCCGTCCTCGGGCTCGTCATAGCCGGTCGGATATTTCTCCTTGACCCCCTTCAGGTACGCCGCCCACGCGGTGAAGTCGAGCTCGGAGCCGTCGCCGACCAGCTCGACGAGCAGGCGCAGCACCTCACGGCAGTCACCGACGATCGGTACGTCGGCCGTGCGGTTCTTGCCGATCTCGGCCGGGTCGATGTCGGCATGCACGACCTTGGCCAGTGGGGCGAAGGAGTCCAGCGCTCCGGTGACCCGGTCGTCGAAGCGGGTGCCGATGGCCAGCAGCAGGTCGGCCCGCTGCAGCGCACCGACGGCCGCCACCGAACCGTGCATGCCCGGCATCCCCATGTTCAGCTCGTGGCTGTCGGGGAAGGCGCCGCGGGCCATCAACGTTGTCACCACAGGGATTCCGGCCGCCTCGGCCAGGGCGCGCAGCTCCTGGTCGGCCTTCGCCTTGATCACCCCGCCACCGATGTAGAGCACCGGACGCTGCGACTCGCGCAGCAGCCGCGCCGCCTCCTTGACCTGCTTGTTGTGCGGTTTGATGGTCGGCCGATAGCCGGGCAGGTCCAGGGCCTTGGGCCAGACGAAGTCGAACTCCGCCTGCAGCGCGTCCTTGGTGACGTCCACCAGCACCGGGCCGGGGCGTCCGGTGAGCGCGATGTGGAAGGCGGAGGCGACCGCCTCGGCGATGTCCTCGGGCCGGGTGACCAGGAAGTTGTGCTTGGTCACCGGCATGGTGATGCCGCGGATGTCCGCCTCCTGGAAGGCGTCGGTGCCGATGGCCTTGCTGCCCACCTGTCCGGTGATGGCGACGATCGGCACCGAGTCCATGTGCGCGTCCGCCAACGGGGTGACCAGGTTGGTCGCACCCGGGCCGGAGGTCGCCATGCAGACACCGACCTTGCCGGTGGCCACGGCGTACCCCTCGGCCGCGTGCCCTGCGCCCTGCTCGTGGCGGACCAGGATGTGGCGCATGGAGGAGTCGAAGAGCGGGTCGTAGGCCGGTAGGATCGCGCCACCGGGAATTCCGAAGATCACCTCTACGCCGACCATCTCCAGAGAGCGGACCAAAGCCTGCGAACCGGTCATCCGCGTCGGCTCATCCGCCCGCTCCGGCTGCTGACCCGGCTGGTCCTGCTGGCTCGGGGCGCCTGGCCGGGGAGCCGGCCTGGCCGGCTTCGGTGCGGCCTCTTCGCTGACCCTCATGCTGTGTCCTCCACACACTCGCGTGTTCCGCCCCCACACCCTGTAGGGCCGGCGTCAACAGTCAGATTCTCGTCGCTTCTCCGCTGCCGGGATCTCCAGCAACAAAAAACCCCCGCTGCCGGCTGGCAAACGAGGGAGCGTGTCGGTGGCGGGGGATCTTCCCCGACCGACACGCTAGGTGATTACGAGAATCTGGTACTGCTGCACACGTTCACGATGACGCATGCTGTCAGTGGTGTCAACGCACGGACGCGATGTCTCAGGGACTGGACCGGAGGTCCGAGTCCCCGAGACACACGCACCTATCAGCCGGTGCCGGCGCCCATTGCGGCGTGCGCCCGCAGAGCCTTCGAGACTTCTCATTCGATGAGTAGGTTGGAGGTGCTCGACCATCCCCCGGCCAAGGAGCACGAAGTGCTGACCGAGTTCATCCGCGATCACGCCTTCACCATCGCCTGGTTCGGCCTGATGGCCTTCGTCTGGTTCGGCTGGGGGCAGGAGGATCCGCCGCCGGCCTGGCGGAAATGGCTGGGCATCGGTTCGGGTGTCGGCGTGCTGCTGGCCGGGTTGTTCGGTTTCGGGGTGTTTCGGCACTGGCGGGACGGGAGCGCGCTGGAGGGGCGCTATGAATGGTTCGGCATCCTGGTCGGACTGGAGGTCGTGGCCGCAGGTCTGGGTTGTGGCTACCTGTGGCGTACCCGTCGGAATCGCTGGATGGCGTGGTGGGTGGCGGTCGTGGTGGCCGCGCACTTCCTGCCCCTGGCGTTCTTCCTGAACGATGCGTCGATGGTGATCCTCGGCGTGATCCAGCTGGTGGCCCTGGCGGTGCTGGTGCCACGACTGCGCGGCGGGGCGTACGCCACCAGCCGCCTGGTCGGCCCGGTCATGGGGGTCAGTCTGGTCGGATTCGCGCTCGTGTCGACCGTGGCGTTCCTCAGCACCCGAGGCGCGCCCTGGTGAGTCCCCTGCCGGACTGACCGTTCAGTCGACGTGGCGGACCGCGCCGTGGGAGGCCGGCAGGACCATTGAGGCGTACGCCCGCAGGGCCTTGGAGACCTCGCGCTCGCGACTGGCCGGCTGCCAGGGCAGCTCACCCTGCTCCGCGCGGCGACGCTCCAGCTCGGCGTCGTCGACGTTGAGCTGCAGCCTCCGGTTGTGGATGTCGATCTCGATCTCGTCGCCGTCGCGGACCAGGCCGATGGTGCCGCCGCCGGCGGCCTCCGGGGAGATGTGCCCGACGGAGATGCCCGAGGTGGCGCCGGAGAAGCGTCCGTCGGTGATCAGCGCGCAGCTCTTGCCGAGGCCGCGGCCCTTGAGGAACGAGGTCGGATAGAGCATCTCCTGCATGCCCGGGCCACCCTTGGGTCCTTCGTAGCGGATCACCACCACGTGGCCGGGTTCGACCTGCTTGTTCAGGATCTTCTCGACGGCCTCCTCCTGGGACTCCATCACGATCGCCTTGCCGACGAAGTGGAACAGTTCCTCATCGACACCCGCGGACTTGATCACCGCGCCGTCGGTGGCGAGGTTGCCGTAGAGGATCGCCAGCCCGCCGTCGGCGGTGTACGCGTGCTCCAGGTCGCGGATGCAGCCCTCGGCCTGGTCCAGGTCGAGCGAGTCCCACCGGTTCTGGGTGGAGAAAGCCTCGGTGGTGCGTACGCCGCCGGGGGCGGCGTGGAACAGCTCGGTCGCGGCCTCGGTCGCCTTCCCGCCGCGCACGTCCCAGGCGTCCAGCCAGGACTGCAGGTCGTCGGAGTGGATCGTGTGCACCGAGTCGTCCAGCAGCCCGCCGCGGTTCAGCTCACCCAGGATGGCCGGGATACCACCCGCCCGGTGCACGTCCTCGATGTGATACTTCGGCGAGTTCGGGGCCACCTTGGACAGGCACGGCACCTTCGTCGACAGGTCCTGGATGTCGGACAGGGTGAAGTCGATCTCGCCCTCGATGGCCGCGGCCAGGGTGTGCAGAATCGTGTTGGTCGAGCCGCCCATGGCGATGTCCAGGCACATCGCGTTGCGGAACGCGGCCTTGTTGGCGATGTTGCGCGGCAGGACGCCCTCGTCGTCCTTCTCGTACCAGCGCCGGGCCAGGTCGACCACGCGGCGTCCCGCCTCCAGGAACAGCTCTCGGCGCGCCGCATGGGTGGCCAGGGTGGTGCCGTTGCCGGGCAGGGAAAGCCCGAGCGCCTCGGTCAGGCAGTTCATCGAATTGGCGGTGAACATCCCCGAACAGGAACCACAGGTCGGACACGCCGAACGCTCCAGCTCGTCCACCCCCGCCTGGCCGATCTGGTCGTTGGCGGTGGCCGCCATCGCGGTGGCCAGATCGGTCGACGGGTACGCCACCCCGTCGGCGACGAACGCCTTGCCGGCCTCCATCGGGCCGCCGGAGACGAACACGACCGGGATGTTCAGCCGGAGCGCGGCCATCAGCATGCCCGGGGTGATCTTGTCGCAGTTGGAGATGCAGACCAGGGCATCGGCGCAGTGCGCGTTCACCATGTATTCGACCGCGTCGGCGATCAGTTCCCTGCTGGGCAAGGAATAGAGCATGCCGCCGTGGCCCATCGCGATCCCGTCGTCGACGGCGATCGTGTTGAACTCCTTGGCCACCCCGCCGGCCTCGGCGACCGCGCCGGCGACCAGCTGGCCCATGTCCTTCAGGTGCACGTGGCCGGGCACGAACTGGGTGAACGAGTTGGCGATCGCGACGATCGGCTTGCCGAAGTCCTCGTCGACCATGCCGGTGGCCCGCCACAGCGAACGGGCACCGGCCATGTTGCGGCCGTGGGTGGTGGTACGGGAACGCAGTGCGGGCATGACGACTCCTAAGTCCTTCTCGCGTACCCTCGAGGGTAGGCGTTGCCGTCGACATCCGACAGCGCCGCCCAGCATGCGACCAGCAGCGCGGCTTCGGGACAGTCCTCAGGGCGGTCCGTTCCGGCGTACGCCTAACCCTCGAGGAAGGCGGCCACCTCGGCGATGTAGCCGGGCCGGTCGGCGAAGTAGGCCCCGCAGTGCCCGACGCCCTCGACGACGCGCAACTCGCTCGGCTGCCCGGCGGCCGCGGTGAGTCGGTGGGCGTGCTCGATCGGAATGATCGTGTCCTCGGTGCCGTGGAACATCAGCAGCGGTCGCGGGGCGATCCGGTCGACCACCTCGACCGGCTGCACCTCACCGAATCGGTAGCCGTAGCGCAGCCGGGTCGCATGGTCGGCGAGCATCACCAACGGGACCGGCGGCAGCCGCAGCGAGCGGGCCGCGGCCGAGATCACCCCGTGCATGTCCGCGAACGACGAGTCGGCCACCACCCGCCGCACCCGCTCGTCACGGGCCGCGACCATGATCGACACCGCGGCGCCCATCGAGAACCCGACCAGGCAGATCTCGGCGTCCGGCCGGCGCCGGGACACCCAGTCGATCGCCGCGTCCAGATCCTGCTGCTCGTAGTGCGCCAACGACTGAGGCCCGTCGGCGGACTCGCCGTTGCCACGGAAGTCGAACAGCAGCACGGAATTGCCGGCCCGGTACAACCCAGGGCCGATGCCGAGCATGTCGGCCTTGTTGCCCCGATGTCCGTGACAGCAGATCACCACCCGCTCCGAGCCCGGGTGCTCCAGCCACCAGCCGGCGAGCCGGGTCCTGTCGGCCGCGTCGAACGAGACGTCCTCGCTGGCCTCGGCCAGCCCGACCTCGAAGGGGGTGAACCCATAGTCCAGCTCCGGACGCTGTGGCCCGCTGATCTGTCGGGCGGCGGCCAGCGCACCGGCGGCGGCACCGAGCGCGGTGACGGTCGTCGCCGCGGCGCCCAGGGTGGCCGAGACGGTGGCAGTACGGCGAGTCAGTCGCATGGGGCCGATCCTAGGACCGTCCGGGCAGCAGCACCCGCGGGCCACGATCGAGGACCAGGAAGCCGATCATCGCCAGCAGCAGCAGGGCTCCCAGCATCGGCAGCACCGCGTGCAGCACGGTCGGGGCCGGTGCCGGTGCGCCGACCGCGAACCGCTGGAGCGACCCACCCACGGCGGCCCAGCCGGCGTACGCCAGGCCGAGCCCGGCCAGCCAGCCGGGCAGACCGCGCCCGGATTTCCGAGTGGGGGAAGGGGTTTCGCGCCAACGGCGAGCCGCCTGGAGGGCGCCGACCCCGACCAGCAGAGCCCAGCCGTGGCGACCCAGTGACACCGATCCGGCCAGACAGGTCGCGACGCCGACCATCCCCACCGCGAGGACTCCCTCACCGATCCGGTGCAGGCCGACCGCCGCGCCGAGTCCCAGCAGGGCCACCAGCAGCCCGATCAGGTGACCCGACCACGCCAGTTCCCCCCACGCCAGCTCCCCTGCCCGGGCGGCGACTCGGGGCCGCAGCGCAACCCCCAGAGCGCTGAACGCAACCGTCGCGATGCCGCCGACGAGTGCCACCCGCCACCGGGCGGTGAATGCGGCGTACCCGAGGAAGAGCAGGTTGATCGGGTGGATGCTCACGGCGAGACCGGTGGCCACCCCGCGCGGCAGCCAGCGCCGCTCCCCCACTGCGCGCGGCAGCAGGTCGCCCACCACCAGGGCGAGCAGCAGGGTGCCGAGCTGGCCGGCGCCGAGAACGACCCGGAACGGTTCGGCCACCACCAGCAGTCCCGCGCTGAGCAGCCCCAGCGGCAGGCCGCGGCGCACCCCCGCACGAGCCAGCACCAGCCGCTGCGCCAGGGCCGTCAGCAGCGCCCAGACCGGCCGCGCCAACCACGTCGGCAGCAGCGAGAGCGGTGCGCGCAACAGCCACTCCACCGGCGTCGCCCGCTCCGCCGTGGCGACGGGCCAGGGATCCCCGCCCGCGAGGCGCAGGAGCAGCAGCCCCACGACCACTGCCGGCGCGATCTCCAGCAGCCAGCGCCGCATCCGCTCCGGACGTCCCAGCGCGGCGGCGGCCCGTTCCGCCTCGCTGAGGCGGTTCACAGGACCCGGTTCTCCAGGTTTTCACCGGCCGCCCAGTGCCGCAGCTGGCGCCCGATCAGGGCGTTGGCGCGGGGCTCGAAGGCGGTCGACGGTCCGCCGGTGTGCGGCGCGATCAGTACGCCGGGACTGCGCCACAGCGGATGGTCGGCCGGCAGCGGCTCGGGGTCGGTCACGTCAAGGGCCGCACGGAGCCGGCCACTGCTGGTCTCGGCGACCAACGCCTCGGTGTCGACGATCGGGCCGCGGGCGACGTTGACCACCAGGGCCCCGTCGGGCAACAGGGCCAGCCGGCGGGCGTCGAGCAACCCGCGGGTGGCGTCGTTGAGCGGGCAGATCACGAACACCACATCGGTTTCCGGCAACAGCTCGTCGAGCTCGTCGATGCCGTGGATGTTGTCGCGGGCCCGGGAGGCGACCCGGGTGATCGACGCCGGCTCCATCGGCTCGAGCCGCCGTTCGATCGCCTTGCCGATCGAGCCGTAGCCGAGGATCAGCGCCCGCTGGTCGGCCAGCGAACGGCCCAGCGGACCACGGTCCCAGGTGCCGTCGGGCATGTTCCGGGCGTACACGTCGAGCTGACGGCCCTGCGCCAGCGCCAACCCGATGGCCAGTTCGGCGGTCGAGGTGTCGTGCACTCCGGCGGCGTTGCACAGCGCGACCCCGTCCGGGATCAGCTCCGGGACGCCGTCGTAGCCGGCCATGTTGAGCTGCACCACCTCGAGGGAGGTCATCTCCTTGGCCCGGCTCAGCCCCTTGTTGCCGGTGAGATAGGGAACCACCAGAAAGCCCACCTCGGCGATGGAGTCGGGCCACGGGTCGTCGGGGTCGACGAACGGCGCGAAACCGACCCCGTCGGGGAGGCCGCCGAGGGCCGCCTCGGCCTCCTCCCGGGTCTGGAACGGCAACCAGGCGAGTCGCTGCTTCGGATCAGGCATGAGCACCTCCGGTGTGGCGGCTGGGAAGGGTTGTGGTGGCAGGGATTCGGACGGCGAAGCCGGCCTCGGCGAGCTCGTGCTTGACCTCGGCGACGCTGACCGTGCCGAAGTGGAAGACGCTGGCCGCGAGCACCGCGTCGGCCCCGGCGCGGGCGGCGTCCACGAAGTGGGCAGCGGTGCCGGCGCCCCCGGAGGCGATCACCGGGACGTCGACGACGCGGCGTACCGCCTCGATCATGGCGAGGTCGAAGCCGGCGTTGGTGCCGTCGGCGTCCATCGAGTTGAGCAGGATCTCCCCGGCACCCAGGTCCACCGCCTGCCGCGCCCACTCCAGCGCGTCCAACCCGGCGGAGGTGCGGCCGCCGTGGGTGGTCACGCCGAAGCCCGAGGGCTGCCCGGACTCGCGGCGGGCGTCGACCGACAGCACCAGCACCTGGTTGCCGAAGCGGCGGGTGATCTCGGCGATCAGCTCAGGCCGGCGAATGGCGGCAGTGTTCACCCCGACCTTGTCGGCCCCGTGCCGGAGCAGGTCGTCGACGTCTTCCACCGAGGCGATTCCACCCCCCACGGTGAGCGGGATGAACACGGTCTCGGCGGTGCGAGCCACCACCTCGCGGGTGGTCGCGCGTCCCTCGTGGGAGGCCGAGATGTCGAGGAAGGTCAGCTCGTCGATGCCCGCCGCGTCGTAGGCCAGCCCCAGCTCGACGGGGTCCCCGGCGTCGCGCAGGTTGGTGAAGTTGACGCCCTTCACCACGCGCCCGTCGTGGACGTCGAGGCAGGCGATGATGCGTACGGCCAGGCTCATGCCCCCATCTTGCCCGACCGCCGACCCCGCACCGATCGTCTGGACGGGTCATCCAGCGAGACGGTCACGGCAGCGACGCGACTCCGCAACAATCGGATCGTAGATTGTTGACAACATTGGTGCATGCGGATGCAATACCAGCGCAACGGACCGCCCTTGAGCGGCCATCTGGGAGGAACCTCTATGGCTCGTACGCTCAAGCGGGCCTTTGCCGCCCTGCTCATCGTTCTCACGCTGCTCGCCGCCAGCGCCTGCGGTTCGGGCAAGTCGAACAACACCGGTGCCGGACCCGGCAAGAAGATCGTGGTGGCGACCTCGAACGATGCTCCGTTCTCCTAACAAGGACCCCAGCGGCCAGCTGACCGGCCTGGACGGGGAGATGATGCAGTGGATCGCGAAGAAGAACGGGTGGACGATCGAGATCGTGGGGACCGACTTCGCCACCTTGATCCAGACCGTCAAGACCAAGAAGGCCGACATCGTGGTGGATGCGATGTACATCACCGACGAGCGCAATCAGCAGGTCAGCTTCACCGACGAGTGGTACACCGAGGGTGAGGGCATCGTGGTGCCCGTCGACTCCACCATCAAGTCCCGCGAGGACGTCAAGGGCAAGGTGATCGGCGCCCAGACCGGCACCTTCTATGCCAAGCAGGCGGCCAACTGGGGCGGCAAGGAGATCAAGTACTTCGACTCCCAGGCGGCCCTGTTGAAGGCGGTGGAGAACCGTCAGGTGGAGGTGATCGTCACCGACTCGATCGTTGCGGCGTACAGCCTGAAGCAGAATCCGAACGACAAGATCAAGCTCGTCTCCCCCTACACCCCCGAGGAGATCGGCCACATCGGCGCGGCGGTCCGACCCGAGGACGGCGAGCTGCTGCAGCAGATGAACGACGGGCTCAAGGCGCTCAAGGCGTCGCCGGACTATGCCACCATCATGAAGAAATACGGCGTGCCCGAGACCAACTACGCGAAGTGACCCGAGCGGGATGGACTTCCTGCAGAAGGTACTGAGCTTCCTGCCCCAGCTGATCGGGGCAGCACCCGTGGTGATCCAGCTGAGCCTCGGGGCCATGGCGCTCGCCCTGGTTCTGGGGCTGCTGATCGCCCTGGCCCGGATCTCGAGATTCCGTGTGCTGCAGGTGATCGCGCTGATCTATGTCGAGATCCTGCGCGGCACCCCGCTGCTGGTCCAGCTGGTGTACATCTTCTTCGTGCTGCCCGCCATCGGGATCGACATCCAGCCGTTGCCGGCCGGCATCCTGGGCCTGGGGCTGAACTACGCGGCGTACCTGTCGGAGGTGTTCCGGTCCTCGATCCTGTCGGTCGAGCACGGCCAGACCGAGGCCGCGCTGTCGCTGGGATACACGCCCACCAAGGCGTTGTGGCGGGTCGTGTTGCCCCAGTCGATGGTGGTCTCGCTCGGCCCGATCGGCAACTACTTCATCGCCATGGTCAAGGACACCGCGCTCACCTCGGTGATCGCGGTGACCGAGATCCTCAAGCAGGCCAACATCATCAACTCCGAGACGTTCGAGACCACCGCGGTCTACACCGCGGCGGCGCTGCTCTATCTCGCGATCAGCCTCCCCCTGTCGCGGATCGTGCACGGCATCGAAAGGACGGCGAGGTCCCGTGGCTGACCCGAACCCCAACCCGGGCTCCCCCACCGACGGCCAGCAGCAGGTCGTGGTGGACGTGCGGGGGGTGCACAAGACCTTCGTGATCGACAAGCGTCCGACGCTGTTCCAACGGATGCGCGGACAGCGCCGGGAGGTGACCCGGATCGAGGTGCTCAAGGGAGTGGACCTCTCGGTACGCCGCGGCGAGACCGTGGTGATCCTCGGCTCGTCCGGTTCCGGCAAGTCGACGCTGCTGCGCTGCGTGAACAAGTTGGAGACGATCGAGGAGGGCACCATCCTGGTCAACGGCCACCAGGTCGGTTATCAGGAGCGCGGCGGTCGACGGGTGGCCGAGCCCGAAGGGGTGACCGCACGGAAGCGGACCGAGATCGGTTTCGTGTTCCAGCACTTCAACCTGTTCCTGAACCACACGGCCCTGGGCAACGTGACCAAGCCGCTGGTGGAGATCCGCGGTCTTGGCAAGGCGGAGGCCGAGAAGGTGGCGATGGAGCACCTCAGCCTGGTGGGCATGGCGGACCGGAAGGACAACTATCCGTCGCGGCTCTCGGGTGGGCAGAAGCAGCGGGTCGCCATCGCCCGCGCGCTGGCCATGCAGCCGTCGGTGATGCTGTTCGACGAACCCACCTCGGCCCTCGACCCGGAGCTGGTCGGTGAGGTGCTGTCGGTGATCAAGAAGATCGCCGCCGGCGGGACCACGATGATGATCGTCACCCACGAGATGCATTTCGCCCGCGAGATCGCCGATCGCGTGGTGGTGATGGACAACGGTCAGATCGTCGAGTCCGGCCCACCGGAGCAGGTTTTCACCAACCCGCAGAACCCGAAGACGATCGCGCTGCTCAAGCGGGAGGCGAACCGGGGCTGATTGCGCCGCCGTCGTGGGGCCTAGGGTGGGGTCCATGACCGAGGTTGACCCCGCCTTCACCGCGCTCGGATTGCGGGCGCTCGCCGACGCCGCGCTGGATCGGGCGTCCACCCTGGGCGCCGGACATGTCGAGGTGCGGATCGAACGGTTGCGCAGCGACCACCGCAGCTATCGCGATGCGACCCTGGAGTCGGCCAGCGAGACCGAATCGCTGGGCATCGGCGTACGCCTGCTGTGGCAGGGAGTCTGGGGGTTCGCCTCCGGGATCACACTGACCACCGACGCGACCGCCGCGGTGGCCGAACAGGCGGTCCAGGTGGCGCGGGTGTGCGCGGCGGTTGGCGGGCCGCCGGTGGAGCTGGCCGACGAACCGGTGCACCGCGGCAGCTGGGTGTCGGCGTACCGGATCGACCCGTTTTCCGTTGCGGCGGCCGAACGGGACGCGCGCATGGTCGAGCTGTCGCGGCGGATGCTGTGCGGCACCGGGGTGAGCCACGTCATCGGCAGCGCTGAATTCGTGCTGGAGAACAAGTTCTTCGCCGACTCCCGCGGCACCGAGACCACCCAGCAACGCGTGCGGGTGCACCCGGTGCTGACCGGGATCACCGTCGGTGAGGGCGGCTTCTCCTCGATGCGTACGCTGGCCCCGCCGGCCGGGCGCGGCTGGGAATACTTCACCGGGGACGGGTGGGACCTCGACGCCGAGGTGGCCGAGCTGCCAGAGCTGCTCGCCGCCCACGCGGCGGCCCCGTCGGTGGAGCCGGGGCGCTATGACCTGGTGATCGAACCGAGCAACCTGTGGCTGACCATCCACGAGTCGATCGCGCACGGCACGGAGCTGGATCGCGCCCTCGGCTATGAGGCGGCGTACGCCGGAACGTCTTTTGCCACCGTTGATCGGCTCGGATCGCTGCAGTATGGGTCACCGCTGCTGCAGGTGACCGGGGACCGGCTGACCGAGCACGGGCTGGCCAGCGTCGGCTGGGACGACGAGGGGGTGGCCGCGCAGGAGTTCGACATCATCCGCGACGGGGTGCTGGTCGGCTATCAGCTGAACCGGCAGATGGCCGCCGAGCGGGGGCTCGGGCGGTCGAACGGTTGCGCGTTCGCCGACTCCCCCGGCCACGTCCCGCTGCAACGGATGCCGAACGTGTCGGTGCGTCCCGATCCGGACGGCCCCGACGTGGCGGGACTGGTGTCGCAGGTGGAGCGCGGAATCCTCGTCCAGGGAGACAACTCCTGGTCGATCGACATGCAGCGCTACAACTTCCAGTTCACCGGCCAGCGGTTCTTCCGGATCGAGAACGGACAACTGGCGGGCCAGCTGCGCGACGTCGCCTACCAGGCCACCACCACCGACTTCTGGGGATCCCTTGCCGCGGTGGGAAATCCGGACACCTGGCTGCTCGCCGGTGCGATGAACTGCGGCAAGGGGCAACCCGGGCAGGTGGCGCCGGTGTCGCACGGCGCTCCCGCCTGCCTGTTCCGCGACGTCAACGTGCTGAACACCACCAGCGAAGGGGGTGCGCTGTGACCGAAAGGGTGGCAGTGGCGGAATGGATCGAGCAGGCGCTCGCGGCCTGCGTTGCCGCGGACTGCACGATCATCGTCGATGAGACCCACGGGTCCGACCTGCGGTGGGCGAACAACGCAATCACCAGCAACGGCCAGCACCACGACCGATCCGCCACGGCCATCGTGTTCGACGGGGCGCGGACCGCCAGCGTCAGCGGACCTATCGCCGGATCCGCCGACCTGCAGGCGTTGGTGGGCCGGGCCGAGTCCGCGCTGGAAACCGCCGAGGATGCGCCGGACGCGATGCCGCTGCTGGCCGGTGGCGTGGACCCCGACTTCACCCGGGCAGCCGAACCGGCCGGATTCGTCGTGCTGGAAGGGGTTGCGGCGGCGCTGGGGCGAGCGTTCGAGTCGACCAGGGGTGAGCACCTGCTGTTCGGATTCGCCGAGCACGGGTTGACCACCACCTGGCTGGCCTCCAGCACCGGCACCCGTCGGCGCCACGTGCAACCGGTCGGCCGGATCGAGCTGAACGCCAAACTGCCCGATCTGATCGCCTCGGCCTGGGTGGGGGCGGCGACGACCGATTTCACCGATGTGGAGCTGGCGCAGCTGCACGACCAGGTGTGCCAGCGGCTGGAGTGGTCGAGGAACCGGGTCGATCTGCCCGCCGGGCGCTACGAGACCCTGCTGCCGCCGTCGGCCGTGGCGGACCTGTTGATCTATGCGTACTGGTCGATGTCGGCCCGCGACGCCGCCGAGGGGCGCACCGCCTTCGCTCGAACCGGCGCGGTCGGTGAGACCCGGATCGGTGACCGGCTGTCGGAACTTGCGCTCACCCTTAGCAGCGATCCGGAAGCGCCGGGGATGGAGCGGGCTCGGTTCGTGGTGGCGCGCTCCTCCGCCGGTGGTGAGCAGTCGGTGTTCGACAACGGCGCCGAGGTGTCCCGCACCGACTGGATCACCGACGGGGTGCTGACCGAGCTGGTGCGCACCCGCCGGGTGGCCGAGGAGCAGTGCCTGCTCCCGCGACCTGCCACCTGGAACCTGATCCTGGACGGCGACGGAGAGCGCTCCCTGGCGGAGATGATCGCGCACACCGAACGCGGGCTGCTGCTCACCTGCCTGTGGTACATCCGCGAGGTCGATCCGGAAACGCTGCTGCTGACCGGGTTGACCCGCGACGGGGTCTATCTGGTGGAGAACGGTGAGGTGGTGGGCGCGGTGAACAACTTCCGGTTCAACGAGTCGCCCATCTCGTTGCTGGGCAGGATTTCCGAGGTCGGCCGCAGCGAGCAGACGCTCCCGCGGGAGTGGAACGACTGGATGACGATGACGATGATGCCGCCAGTGCGCGTGCCTGACTTCAACATGTCCACCGTGTCGCAGGCCCACTGACCCCCACGCTGGCTCAGCCTGTCGAAAGCCACCCGTTCCTCGAGTAGCGTCCCCACCCGCAGCGCGGTCACACGTTCCTCGAGCAGCGGCCCCATGCGCAGCGAAGCGGAGCAACGGGGCCGCGTGTCAAGAGGAACATCCTGGCCTTGCTGAGTTCCCCTCGACACGAGCGGCATTGCTCCGCTCCGCTGCGCATGCCGCTCTACTCGGGGAACATACCAAGTACTCCGGGAACGTCAGTGTTTGAAGCCGGGGAGGTGGACGCTGTTGCGGGGGGCGACCAGGCCACCGATCAGGGTGATCAGCGCGATGATCCCGAGCAGCACCGCCGCCGGCCACCACTGCTTGCCCGCCGCGGCCACCCAGGCCGTGGCCAGCATCGGCACGAAACCGGACAGCACACCGGCGAAGTTCTGCGACATCGCACACCCGGAATAGCGGGTCGAACCCGGGAACAGGCCGGTCATCACCGTGCCGGAGGCGGCGTACGGAAAACTCAGCGCGGCCACCGCGATCGTCATCCCGAGCACCACCAGCACCGGCTGCTTGGAGACGATCATCAGGAAGCACGGTACGGCCAGCACGATCGAGGCGACCGCACCCCAGATGACCACCTTGCTGGCACCGAACCGTTCGCCCAGCCGGCCACCGGCGACCAGCACCCCGATCTCCACCACCGCCGCGACGATGGTGCCCAGCAACAACAGCGTCGCCGGCATGCCCAGCGTCGTCGTCCCATAGGACACCACGAAGGTGGTGACCAGATAGAACCCGCCGACCCCGAGGAAGGCCACCGCCGAGCCGATCAGGATCTGCAGCCCCGACTGCTTGAGCACCGCGGTCAGCGGCGACTTCTCCAGCCCGCCCTGCTCCTCCAGTTCACGGAAGACCGGGGACTCCTCCAGCTTGGCACGAATCCACAGCGCCACCAGCAACAGTGGAATCGCCACCAGGAAAGGAATCCGCCAGCCCCAGTCGGCGAAGTTCTGCGGTCCCATCAGATAGGACACCAGGAAGAAGCCGCCCGAGGACAGGATGGTGCCGATCGGCGAGCCGATCTGCGGCATCGCCGCATAGCGGGCCCGCTTGGCCAGCGGCGCGTTCTCCACGGCGATGGTCATCGCGCCCGACCACTCACCGCCGACGAACAGGCCCTGCAGCACGCGCAGCACCAGCAACGCCGCCGGCGCCCAGACGCCGATGGACGCGTGGTTCGGCAACATGCCGATGATGCCGGTGAAGATGCCGATGCCGACGATCGTGGTGAGCAGCACCGTGCGCCGACCGATCCGGTCGCCCAGCCAACCGAAGATCAACCCGCCGATCGGGCGGGCCGCGAAACCCACGCCGAGGGTGGCGAACGAGGCCATGGTGGCCGCGGCGTCGCCGCCGGTGAAGTACTGCTTGTTGAAGATCAGCGCGGCAGCGGTGTTGAACAGGAAGAAGTCGTACCACTCCATCGCCGTGCCGACCAGGGCGCCCCAGGTGACCTTCCGCGCCTCGCGCTCGGACAGCTGCCGTGTCGCGCCGGCCTCCAGATTGCCGCCGACCTCGCGTACGTCACCCATGGGAAACCTTCCGGTGTGCTGGACAGGTCACGACAGTCAAGCCCTGATCGGGCGGCGTGGCAAGCACCGGCCCCGCCCGCCGAGACCAGAACTCGCTCATTCTCCGGTGGTGTCGGCGACGAAGGCGACCACCCCGCGGCGCATCGCGTCGGTCGCCTGGCGGCAGGTACGCCGCAGCTGTGCCGCGGCCTCGCTCCGCTGCTCCAGCGAACGCGCCGCCTCGCCGATCTGATCGGTGAAGTCGATCACCTGGCGTACCCATCGGACGAAGTCGCCGGCGGTCATCCCGGACTCCCCCAGCACCGTCGACAGCGGCCGCCCAGACGCCCAGGCGAACGCCGCCTGCGCGAACCCGATCTCCAGGTCGGGTCCACGCTCCACCCGGAAATCCCGTTCCAGCAGGGAGATCTCGCGGTGCACTTGGCGGAGCTGGGTCATCCGGGACTCGGTCTCGGCGTCCGGCATGCGCGGCGGACGGGTGCGGCTGTCGGTGCGCCGTGCCTCGAACACCAGGGTGGACAGCACGGCCGCCAGCTGCGGCGCGGACAGCCCGTCGAACACCCCGCGCCGGACCGCCTCGGTGGCGACCAGGTCGAGCTCGTTGTAGATCCGCGCCAGCATCCGGCCGTCGTCGGTCACCCGCAACGGGTTCCCGTCGAGATAGTGCAACGACTGCAGCACCTGGCAGATCCGGTCGAAATGGGTGGCGATGGTGTTGGTGCGCCGCTTCATCCGGGCCTCCACCTCGGCGTCCTCCCGCTCCAACCGCAGCGCCTTCTCCGCCCAGCGGGCGTGCTGCTCCCGATCCGGGCAGCCGTGGCAGGGGTGCCGTTGCAACTCCGCCCGCAGCTCGGCGACCCGGTCGGCGACCTCGGCGTCCATCGCGCCCGGCCGCCACCGGCTCGGTGAGCGGTCGATCTCGTTCAGCCGGGCCAGGAACGCGGCGTGCAGGGACCGTCTGGAGTGCGGCTCCTTGACGTGGAACTTCTTCGGGATCCGCATCCGACCGACCGGACGGGCCGGGGTCGGGAAATCGTTCAGGGTCAGCCGTTTGGTCTGCCGGTCCTCCCCCATCACCAACGGATGCGGCTCCTCCCGGTGACTGCGTACGCCGGGGTCGATCACCACCGCCCAGCCCTGCAACCGTCCGCTGGGCACGTGGATGATGTCCCCGGGTTGCAGCTGGAGCAGCGATTCGTACGCCTCGGCCCGCTTGTCGGCCTTGCGTTCCCGGGCGGCCTCGGCCTCCAGCCGGGAGATCTCCTCCCGGATCCGCGCATAGTCGGCGAAATCACCACGATCGCAGGCCGAGCGTTCCAGGTACTCTGCGATGGCCGAGCTGTTCCGCTGCAGCGTGCGCGCCAGCCCGACCACCGAACGGTCCGACTGGTACTGCGCGAAACTCTGCTCCAGCAGGGTTCTGGCCCGTTCCTGACCCACCGCACCGACCAGGTTGACCGCCATGTTGTAGGTCGGCGCGAACGACGAGCGCAGCGGATAGGTGCGCTTGGAGGCCAGCCCGGCAACCTGACGCGGGTCCATCCCCGGCTGCCACAGCACCACGGCATGACCTTCGACGTCGATCCCGCGCCGGCCGGCCCGGCCGGTCAGCTGGGTGTATTCACCGGGGGTGATGTCGACGTGCGCCTCGCCGTTGTATTTGATCAGCTTCTCCAGCACCACCGAGCGCGCCGGCATGTTGATGCCGAGCGCAAGGGTCTCGGTGGCGAAGACGACCTTGGTCAGGTTGCGGACGAAGCACTCCTCGACGCACTCCTTGAACGCGGGCAGCATGCCGGCGTGGTGGGCGGCGACCCCCATCAGCAGCGCGTCCAGGAAATCGTTGTAGCCAAGGGCGTTCAGGTCGCAGACGCTGAGCCCTTCGGTGTGCCTGGCCGCGATCGCCTCGATCTCCGCGCGCTCATCGGCGGTGGTCAGGCGTACCCCGGCACCGACCACCTGACCGACCGCGGCGTCGCAGCCGACCCGGGAGAAGATGAACACGATCGCCGGCAGCAGCCCGGCCCGCTCCAGCGATTCGACCATCTGCGCGCGGCTCGGTGGGCGATAGCGGGAGCGCTCCCGCTGCTCGCGGGCGGCCGCTCCCCCGTAGGCGCCGGAGCCGTGCCCGTGCGCGCGTTTCCCGCGGCCGGATCGTCCGCGCGGGCGGCGCGAGTCGTCGCGCACCGTGCGGGACTCCTCCTTGGCGATCTTCACCAGGGAAGGGTTCACGTCGTGCCGGGCGGCCACCGGTTTGTCCCCGGTGACGGCCGTCGGCGCCTCATCGGCGAACAGGTCGAACAGCTTCCGACCGACCAGCACGTGCTGATAGAGCGGCACCGGGCGGCGCTCGGAGACCACGATCTCGATCGCCCCGCGAACCTCGCGCAGCCAGTCGCCGAACTCCTCGGCGTTGGACACCGTCGCCGACAGCGCGACCAGCACCACCGATTCGGCCAGACCGATGATCACCTCCTCCCAGACCGCCCCGCGGAACCGGTCGGCGAGATAGTGCACCTCGTCCATCACCACATAGCCGAGGTTGTCCAGGGTCGACGAACGCGCATAGATCATGTTGCGCAGCACCTCGGTGGTCATCACCACGATCGGCGCCTCGGAGTTGATCGACGAGTCCCCGGTGAGCAGACCGACCTGATCGGCGCCGTAACGGCGGACCAGATCGTTGTACTTCTGGTTGGACAGCGCCTTGATCGGGGTGGTGTAGAACGCCTTGCGGCCGGTCTGCACGGCCATGAACACCGCGAACTCCCCGGCGATCGTCTTGCCAGCGCCGGTGGGTGCGGCGACGAGTACGCCGGAGCCGGCCTCGATGTGCGCGCAGGCGGTGCGCTGGAAGTCGTCGAACGCGAACCCGTAGACGGCGGCGAACTCGTTCAGCAGCGGGGTGCGCTGATTGCGCCGGAACCGTGCCATCCGCTCGCTTGGGCTGAGCTCGGCGTCGGGGTCGTCGGCGGGGCGTACCGGATCGGAGATCGCGGCACCGGGCTCGCGGTGTGGATCGGTCATGGTGCCTCCACGCTAGCGCGTGGGCGAGACTCCCGAGGGCTCAACCGGGCCGTGCTGTCGCCGCGTCACGATCACCGCGGCGGCGCACAACAGCACCATCAGCACCGCCAGCAGCACCAGCCCGCTGCCGAAGCTGCCGGTGACCGCGTACAACCAGCCCAGCAGCACCGGGCCGGCCGCGGCGTACAGGTAGCCACCACCCTGGGCGATCGCCGAGGTGGCCGGCACGTCGGCGGGATTGGGCTGGTGGGCGATGAAGGTGAGCGCCACCGGCAGCAGCACACCCTGGCAGAGCCCGCAGAGCAGGGCCCCGATCACGACCGGCGCGATCGTCCCACCGAGCAGGAACAGGATCCCGGCCAGATAGACCACACAGATCGCGATCAGGTTGCGCACCCCGCGCCGGTGCCCGACGAACCAGCCGACCACCAGCGACCCGGGCAGGCCGAGGATCGAATAGGCCGACAGCAGCAGTCCGGCGGTCTGTTCGCCGATCCCGGAGCGCTGGAAGATGCTCGGAAGCCAGGTGAGCAGGGTATAGAAGGTGAGCGACTGGGAGCCCATCACGAAGGTGATCAGCCACACCGAGGGCCGCCGCAGCACGTTGCCGAGACCGGTCGGGGTGGCCGGCACGTGGCCGTGACTGCCGGCCTCTCGGCGTACCCGCAGGCTGACCAGGGTCCACAGCAGCAACCCGGCCAGCACCGGCCAGACCCACACCCCGATCGCGGTCGGCCAGGACACGCCGGCACCGATCAGGTTGGCGGTGGTGAACGGCCCACCGGATCCGCTGACCTGCAGCATCACCGAATAGAGCCCCATCACCAGCGGCAGCCGGTGGGCGAACCAGACCCGGGCCAGGGCGGGCACGATCACGTTGCCCAGTGCGATGCCGAGCCCGATCAGCAGGGTGCCGCCGAAGAAGGCGGGGATGTTCACCCACCAGCGCAGCAGGCCGCCCAGCAGGATCAGCAGGGCCGCGGCCCACAGGGTCGGCTCGAGCCCGAACTTCGCAGCCAGCACCGGGGTGAGGAAGGCGAAGACGCCGAAGCAGAGCAGCGGCAGCGTGGACACCAGGCCGGCCTGGGTCGGGGTGAGGTGCAGGGTGTCGGAGACCTGATGCAGCACTGGTGGGACGCCGGTGATCGGGGCGCGCAGCAGCAGGGCCACCACGAGCAGCCCGATCAGCACCCAGCCCGACGTGCGACTGGCGATGAGCCGGGTTCGTCCGGGCGAGGTCACCGGCCCAGCTCGCGGCGGTTCCGCTGGACCGAGCGGCGGGTCATCCAGGTGGCCAGCACCCCGAAACCGACACCCATCATCGGCCACACCGGCCAGTAGTGGAGCATCTCACCGGTGCTGATCGAGGTGATCAGCCAGATCACGTTGGTCACGATCGCCACGAACACCCAGCTCGCCCCCACCGACATCCACGCGTTGTCGAGTCCGGTGCGCCGGGCGGGTTCGGCGGTGGGCTGCTCGGTGCGGGCGCCTCCGGGTCCGACGCTGAGATCTCCGACCAGCGGCACCAGCTCGCTCATTCGGGTTGTCGCACTGGCCCGGTCCAGTCGCGAGAGATATTCGTCGTGGTCGAGTTGGCCGTCGGCGTACGCCTCAGCGAGGACCTCGCGCGCCACGTCCCGATCCCGATCCGCGGCGCGCAACTCGTCGCTGTTGCGCGGGTCCACCCGGAATCGCGACCAAGCAGCACCGAGGCGTTCCGGCAGGGGGTTGAGATCGGTCACCACACCAGTGTCGCAGGAATCGCTCAGCCCGCGGGAGGCGTCCCGAAGACCGTGAGCGAGCTGGGCTCGACGCTGATCCGCAGCGGGGTGGGGCCGAGCTCCTCGCCGTCGCCCATGCCGAAGAGGCCGTCGCCGTCGACCTCGACCACGCGGGCGCGGAAGCGCTCGACGGCAGGGTCGCGCACGAAGCTGCCGCTGAACATGGCCGGCAGCAGCCGCAGCAGGGTGGCCCGGCTGACCGGGTGGATCACGGTCACATCCAGCAACCCGTCGGTGACGTCGGCGTCGGGGCAGATCTTCATCCCGCCGCCGAAATAGGCGCCGTTGCCGACGGCGATGAACATGGCCGGCTGGGTCCGCTGTCGGCCGTCGATCCGCAACCGATAGGTGAGCGGTTCGAACACGGCCAGCTCGGCCAGGGCGGAGGCGGCGTACCGGAGGTTGCCGATCGGCAGTCGCATCCGGTTGGCGCGCCGGTTCACCCGGGAGTCATAGCCGGTGGCGACCACGGTGCCGATGTGGCGTACCTCCGCCCCCTCGACCAGGTCACCCTCGACCCGCAGGGTGTCGACCCGACGGGTCTGCCCGCCGATCACCCAGTGCGCGGCCTGGACCGGGTTGAACACGCGGATCCCGAGCCCGCGGCACATGTCGTTGCCGGTACCGGCGGGGATCAGCCCGAGCGGCACCTCGGTGCCGGCGCAGGCGTTCACGCCCAGGGTCATCATCCCGTCGCCACCCATCACCAGCAGCGCATCCGCCGGTACGCCGTCGTGCGCGGGCCGCGCGGCGGCCGCCGCCGCGATGGTCCGCTGCCGGGCCTCGGCGAAGTTGGTGGTCTGGTGCACCCGCAGGGTGGCTCCCGGACGTCCCTGGAGCAGTTCCCGGCAGACCTGCGGCAGCAACTTGGCGGCCCTGCCGCGTCCGGCGGTGGGGTTGACCACGAGGGTCAGCGTCGAACCGTCATAGCGCGTCAGGCCTGCCATGGTGGTGAGCCTATTGGTTCGGCGGCGTCGCTGCTGAATGGGTGCAGGTGCTCAGTCGGCGTCTGTACCGGAGGAGGTGGCCACGACATCGCCCTTGCGGCGCCGGGCGCGGTCCTGTGCCCGGCAGATCAGCTCGGCGATCAGATAGAGCACCATCATCGGGATGGCCAGGGCGAGCATCGAGAACGGGTCGGTGCTCGGCGTGGCGACCGCGCCGAAGACGAAGCAGCCGAAGATGGCGTACTGCCGGACCTTGCCCAGCTGGGCCCCGGTGATCACCCCGGCCATGTTCAGCACCACCAGCACCAACGGGAGCAGGAAGGCGATCCCGAAGACCAGCATCAGCCGGATCAGGAAGGTGAGGAAGTACTGGATGTCGAGCATGTTGGTCACCGGCACGCTGCCCGGGGTGAAGCTCAACATCACCGAGATGCCCTTGGGCAGCACCCAGTAGCCGATGGCCACGCCCGAGAGGAAGAGCGGGGTCGACGCGCCGACGAAGATGATCGCCCACTTCTTCTCCTTGGCCAGCAGACCCGGGGCGATGAACGCCCAGAGCTGATAGAGCCAAAAGGGCGCGGTGAGGACGAGACCGGCGATGCCGACGATCTTCATTGCCAGGGTCATCGGGGCGGCGACGCCGATGTTGACCACCTCGGTCGTCGCATCCGGACGGACCGACTTCAGGTCCTCGACCGCGAGTTGATAGGGGTGCAGCAGGACCTCGTAGAGCTGTTGGTAGAAGAAGGCGCAGATCGTCACGCCGAGGATGATCCACACCGCCGCCACCACCAGCCGGTAGCGCAGTTCGCGCAGGTGCTCGAACAGCGACATGTTCCCGTCGGGGGGGACGGGTGGGGGTTTCAGCCAGGCGAAGCTGAGTCGCCGGCCGGCGATGGTGAGCGCCACCGATCAGCGAAGGTCTTCGGGGTTGCGGTCCTTGGTCGGCTCGGTGGTCGGCCGATGCTCCGCCTCGGCCGGACGGTCGAGCTGACGGGGCTGATCGACGGCGGTCGACCCGCCCTCCTTCTCGTTGCCCTTGAGGTCTCGGGTCTCTTCCTTGAACTCGCGGATCGCGCGGCCGCTGCTGCGTCCCAGCCCGGCCAGCCGGCTGCCGCCGAACAGCAGCAGCACCACCGCCAGGATGATCAGGAGCTCGGTGGTACCGAGGCCGAGGATCAGGGGAGTCATTGCACATCCTTGGGTCTGGCGGGGCCTGGTGGTCCCGCATCCACATCGCGCCCGCAGGGGCGTACGCCGTAATCCTAGACACCTTCGCCCAGCACATCCCAACACGTGGCGCCGGGTCCCTCCTCAGCGCCGCGCTCCCTAGTCTGGGGCCGATGTCTGTCGCCACGCTCGCCTGGTTGCTGCTGGCCGGTGTCGCGTCGGGTCTGGTCGGTTATCTGACCGGGCTGGCCTCACTGGTCAGCTATCCCGCCTTGCTGGCCGCCGGGCTGTCCCCGTTGACCGCCAACGTGAGCAACACCCTAGGCCTGGTCGGGGTGGGGGTCGGCTCGACCGCACGGGGGTGGCGTTCGGTGAGTGGGGATCGGTGGATGCTGATCATCCAGTCGATCGTCGCGGCTCTGGGTGGGCTGGGCGGCGCGCTGGTGCTGTTGCACGCCGGGGAGAGCGCCTTCGAGCGGGTGGTTCCGCTGTTGATCGTGGCCGCCTCGTTGGCGGTGCTGGCCCAGCCGTGGCTGCGCCGGATGAGCGGGGAGAAGGAGCACACGGTCGGTTATCTGATCGTGCTCGGGTTGATCTCGGTCTACGGCGGCTATTTCGGGGCCGGCGCCGGGACGATCTATCTGGCCGTGACCTCGATCCTGACCGCGATGTCGTTCGGCCGGGTGATGGTGCTGAAGTCGCTGCTGCTCGGGGTGACCAACCTGGTCGCCGCGATCACCTTCATCTGCTTCGGCCCGGTGAACTGGTGGGCCGCGATCGCCCTCGGTATCGGGTGCATCATCGGCGGCAACCTTGGCCCGGCCGTGCAGAAGCTGCTGCCCGAACGGCTGCTGCGCGTCATCGTCGCGCTCGCCGGGCTGGTGCTCGCCGTCTGGCTCGCGGTGAAGTAGGCCGCTCCCTGGTGTCGGAACCGAGGCCCCGCACAACTCCGGTGTCTCGGTCCGGCAGCAACGAGGGAATGCGAGTCAACGGGGCGCCGGCTGAAATGATGGAGGAGTTGTGCGGAACTCCCTCGACACGCGGAACGGGGGCTTCGACAGGCTCAGCCAACGACAGGCGCGCCCGACAGAGTCAGTCCTCGTACAGGGCGGCGTAGCGGGCGAGAGCCTCGGCGGCGGCGGATCGGGCGCCCTCGGCGGCACTCAGCGGTTCGACCACCCGGACCTCGGGTCCCAGTCGCAGCAACAGCTCGCGCAACCACGCGGGGTCGGCGACCTTCAGGCGTACCGTCACTCCGCCCCCGCGGCGCGGCTGCACCTCCTCGACCGGGTGATATTCGGCCACCCAGGCGGCCGCCCGCGTCAGCTCCAGGGTCACCTCGGGCGCGGTGCCGAGCCGGGTCAGCCAGTCGGCACCGTCCGGCTCCCCAGCGTGCGGGCGTACCGGCTCGTCGATCACCTCGGCGTCGGTCACCCGGTCCAGCCGGAAGCTGCGCCACCCCTCGGCGGCTCCGGGCTCCTCCAGCGGCGGTTCGCTCCACGCGTCGAGGTAGGCGTACCCGTCGTCGACCCGCAGCCGGTACGGGTCCACCACCCGGGTCAGGCTGCGGTTGCGGCTGACCGAGTCGTGGGTGAGTCGCAGGCGTACGCCGTCGGTGAGCGCGCGGCTGACCTGGTCGCGTACCCGCTCGTCGGCGCTGAGCACCCGGACGTTGACCCGCTCGGCCGCGGCCGCCGACTCCCCCGCCAACGGCTGCAGCTTCGCCAGCGCCGTGTCGATCGTGGCGGCGACCTCGGCGTCGGCCACCTCGCGCAGGGTCTGCAGCCCCAGCAGCAGCGGCAGCACCTCGTCCGGGGAGAGCCGCAGCGGCCGGGTCAGATAGTCGGCGTTGCTCAGGTGGATCACCCCGTGACCCTCGACGGCGTCCATGTCGATCTCGATCAGGTCACCGAACCCCTGACCGGGCAGGCCGCAGAAATAGACCACCCACAGGTCGGCGTGCAGCTGTTCGGGGGTGATCCGGAACAGCGCGGCCACCTCGTCGACCCGCGCCCCGGGATTTCGCTGCAGATAGGGCACCAGGGCCAGCAGCCGGCTGACCTGGTCCACCGCCGTGGCGCTCATTCGGCCGCTCCCGCGACCGACTCCAACCGGGCCCGGACCCGCTCGCGCAGCTCGGCCGGTTCCAGCACCAGCACCTCGGCGCCGAGCCCGGCCAGCCGGGCAGCAAAATCGGCCGTGTCGGCATATCCGACCGCGAGCACGTCGAACCCGGCCGGCAGCCGGTCGGCGATCCCCGGATCCGCCTCGGCGGGCTCGGCTCCCCGCCGCAGCCAGGGCGCCCGTTCGGCTCGGACCGCCAGCACGGCCCGATTGCTGCTCGGAGCCGGTTCGAGGCGGACCGCCAACTCACGCAGATCGATGCCGTCCGGCACGGCGTACGCCCCCGGCTTCGACACGGCTCGCGGACCGTCGGTGATCCGCGCCAGCTTGAACATGCGCGGCGCCCTGCGCTTCTGGTCGTACCCGATCAGGTACCACTTTCCCTTCTGGGAAACGATTCCCCACGGTTCGACGGTGCGCAGGGCGGGCTTGACGGCACCGCCGCGGCGATAGCCGAACTCGACCCGGGTCGCGCTCACCACCGCCTGATACAGCGGCTCAAAGGCGGCCTCGCGGGCGGTGACGGTGGGCGCGAGGGCGTCCAACCGATCGGTGTCGGCGGCCAGGCCGGCCGCGCGCAGCTTGGCCAGCGCCAGCTGGGTCGACTCGGCGAGTTGTGCCTGCTGCCAGGCCTGCCCGGCGATCGACACCACCGCGGCCTCCTCTGCGGTGAACTCGACCGGCGGCAGCTCGAAGTCACCGCGCGAGATCCGATAGCCGACCTCGTCGTCCATGCTGGAGTTGCTGCCCACCTCGATCGATACGCCGAGCTGGCGCAGCTCGTCCTTGTCCCGCTCGAAGGTGCGCTCGAAGGCGGCGTCGGTGAGACCGCCGTAGCCGTCGACGGCTTCACGAATCCGTTCCCGGCTGAGGAATCGGGGCGCCGCGAGCAGGCAGATGGTCAGGTTCATGATGCGCTCGGACTTCCGAGGTGCCATGCTGGACCGTCCCCCTTCCGCTGGTCCGTCGAGACTATGGGGACGCTATCAGCCGGGCGCGTAAGAGGTGGGAGGTCAGCCGATGCCGGGTGCCGGACGCTATGCGCCCAGCCCGACCTCGCAGCTGCACCTGGGCAACCTGCGGACCGCGGTGCTGTGCGACCTGTTCGCCCACGCCACCGGCCGGGAGCTACGGCTGCGGATCGAGGACCTGGACACCACCCGGGTCCGCGCCGCCGCCGGGGTCGAGCGGGAACAACTGGCCGATTTGGCCGCCCTCGGGTTGCGCTTCAACGGGCCGGTGGTGCGCCAGTCCGAACGGCTGGAGGCGTACGCCGCGGCGGCGGCCTCGCTGGGCGAGGGGGTGTACGAGTGCTTCTGCACGCGGCGGGAGATCGCCGAGGCGGCCAGCGCCCCGCACGGCGACGGGTATCGGCCCTATCCGGGGACCTGCCGCGACCTCAGCCCGGCCGAGCGCGCCGCGCGACGCCGGGAGCGGCCAGCGGCCCTGCGGATCCGCGGCGAGGGGGCCCGGCAGACGGTCCACGACGAGCTGCACGGGGAGATCACCGGCGAGGTGGACGACTTCGTGCTGCGCCGCGGGGACGGGGTGTGGGCGTACAACTTCGCGGTCGTCGTGGACGACCTGGCGATGGGGGTGGATCAGGTGGTCCGGGCCGATGACCTGCTGTCCTCGGCACCCCGGCAGGCCTGGCTGGCCGAGCGGCTCGGCGGGCAGGCGCCGTCGTACGCGCACGTGCCGCTGGTGCTGAACGCCGACGGGGTACGCCTGGCCAAGCGCGACGGTGCGGTGTCGCTGGCCGATCTGGCGGCCGAGGGGCACACGGTGGACGACGTGCTCGGCTGGATCGGTCGCTCGCTCGGGCTGACGGGCCCCGGTGAGCGGACGGAGCTGGGGGTGCTGCGGGAGCGGTTCGATCCGGCGAGGACACCGCGCGATCCGGTGGTGTTCACCGGGCTCTGAGCCTGTCGGCTCCGGTCAGTCGCCGAGCAGCTTGTGCAGCAGTCGCTGCAACTCCCGCTGTTCGGCCTCGGTGAGCGCGTCCATCGGGAACGGGCTGGCCTGCACCGCGTGAGCCAACTCGCGGCGTACCCGCTGGCCCTGATCGGTCAGGGTGAGCAGCTTCACCCGCCGGTCGGCGCCGGGGACGCGCTCGATCAGTCCCTGCCGCTCGAGCCGGTCGGCGATGCCGGTGATGTTTGAGGCGTCACAGGCCATCTCGGCGGCCAGTTCGCGCATCGGCCGGGGCTTGTGCAGCGTGAACACGGTGCGAGCCTGGGTGGCCGTCAGCCCGCAGCGCTCGACGGCCGCGGCGAACGCCTCCTTGGACCGGTCGGCGGCGCGGATCAGCAGCTGCCCGGTGATCCTCGGCTGAAACGTGTCCTGATCCATGGCCCCCATCCTACCCGAGCTCAACTGTTGACATGATCAACCATATCGCGCATGGTAGATACATGACTACCTCAACCATTGGGAACACCAAAGAATCCAGGACCGCCCCGCGCGGACTCGCCCGAGCGGTCCTCCCGGCCGCCGGCATCGCCCTCGTCGCCAATCTGATCGTGTACGCCGCAGCCCGCGCGCTGGGGGTCGACCTGCTGGTGCAACCACCGACGGCGACCACCCCGGAGCAGGTGACGGCGATCCCCGTCGCCGTGATGTCGGTGGTACCGATGCTGTTGGCTCTGCTGCTCGCGCTCGCAGTGCGCCGCTGGGCTCCCAGGTCCTGGCTGGTGCTGGCCTGGCTGGGCCTGGCCGTCGGTGTCGTGAGCATGCCCGTCTTCGCCCAGGCAACTCCGGCCACCAAGGTGGCGCTGTCGCTGATGCACCTGATCACCGGTGCGTTGTGGTGGCTGCGGGTGCGGGCGGCGGCGCGCCGATGAGCACCCACCGCGGGTTGACCGAGGCCGAGCTGTCCTTCCTGAAAGGCCGGCACTTCTCCGACCTGGGCCGGCTGGCGACCGTCACCCCCGGCGGCGACCCGCACGTGGTGCCTGTCGGCTGGTCGTGGGACGCCGAACTGGGCGTGATCGTGCTCGGCGGGCGGGATGTACCGAACACGGCCCGCTGGAAGCACCTGCAGCACCATCCCGTGGCCGCGCTGAGCATCGACGGGGTCGACACCTTCGCGGGTTGGGCCCCCTGGGGCGTACTGATCCGCGGGAGGGTCGAACTCGACGAGACCCGGGCGGCGATCCTGCTGCACCCGGACCGGGTGCGTCCTGGAGACTCCCCGACTGACCTACTGGCCCGCTGTGGCGTACAGGATGTCGACGAGATAGACGACGGTCTTGCCGGCGGCCGGGTTGGGCGTCGCCGCCGAGGGATCGACCGGGTACGCCTTCTCCGGCGGGGAGACGATCAGCACCCGGGAGCCGACCGGCTGGTTGACCAGGCCCTCCCGCCAGGCGGGCACCAGCTTGGCCAGGGGACCCTCCTCGGGGGCCTTGCCGTAGGTGTCGGCGGTGACCTTGCCGTCCTCCCAGGTGATCGACTGATAGCGCGCGGTGATCGTGTCGGTGGCCTGGACCGGCTTGCCCTTGCCCTTGATCAGCGGCTGGATGACCAGTTCCTTCGGCGGGGCGGCGCCGGCGGGGATGGTCACCTTCGGCGTGTCCCCCTCCATCGCCACGGTGGGCAGGCCCTCCTTGGGCGGCACCGGGTCACCCTCGGCGGAGTTGAGCGGGGTGGAGACGATGTCGACCACGAAGATCAGCGAGTCCCCGACCTGGATGTCTGCCTGCGGGCTGCCGCCCATCGGGTCATAGCCGTCCTTGCCCGGCATGGCGAACACCACCCGGCTGCCGACCTGCTGACCGGTCAACCCCTTCTTGAAGCCCGGTACCACCTGGGCCAGCGGGAAGGTCGCGGTCTGCCCGCGGGAGAACGAGTCGTCGAACTTCTTGCCGGTCCGCCCGTTGACGCCGAAGTAGTTCACCTCGACGGTGCCGCCCTCGGTGATCTTGGCCCCGTTGCCCGGGATGAGCACCTTCGTCCGGGTCTCGTCGATCCCCCAGGGGGCCGGCACGGTGACCTTCGGCTCCTTGTTGGGCTCACCCTCGACCTTGATCGCCTCCAGGTTGTTGGCCGCCGTGGTCTTCACCGGTTCCGGAGTCGGCGTCGCCGAGGTGGTCGGGGCCGCCGAGGGTTCGACACTCGCCGACGGCGCCGGCGTGGCGGCGGGGTCGGCGGGCTGATCCTTCGAGCAGGCCGGCAGCACCAGCAGGGCGGCGGCCAGCAGCGGGGCGGCCACCAGCTTCGGAAGGGCGCGCAGGCTCAGTTTCACAGGTCTTGACCTCGGTCGTTCGCGAACGTGCGGGAGTGCCGATCGGCGACCCCGGCGGTCAACGCTACCCCACCGCGGGCAAACCAGCGGTCCGCCGACGCGGGTTCAGGCGGGGGTACACCTGGTCGGCGGCCGTAGCGCCTCCAGCAGCGCGTCCACCCGCTCGTCGGCGGCGGCGAACGGGTCGGTGCACAGCACCGCCGCATAGAGCGCGGCTCCGGTCACCGGGTTGGGGGTGTGCCAGCTGCGCGCTGGCGGCTCGTTCACCTTGAAGGTGGTCCAGTCGACGGTGTAGTCCGCGCCCGCGTCCTGGGCGGCGCTGACGAACTCACCCCGCAACCGGGCCCGGGTGGTCTGCGGTGGCGTACGCCGGGCCCGTTCGACCACCGCCTCGTCGACGATCGTGTCCACGGCACCGCGCTCGCGGAGCAGGGCGTACAACCCGCGGCCCGGCCGCAGGTCGTGGTAGGCCAGATCGAGCTGCGCGATCCGCGGGTCGTCCAATCCCAGACCGGCGCGATCGGCGTACCGGTGCAGGAGCCGTTGCTTGATCACCCAGTCGATCTCGCGCTCCAGGCCGCTGGTGTCGCGCGCCTCCAGCGCGCTGAGCACCTTGCGCCAGAGCCCGAGCACCCGTTCCAACTGCGGGCCCGGAGGCCCGCTGCGCTCGACGAGCTCCGTCACCGCCTGAAGGTAGGCCTGCTGCAACTCCAGACCCGTGATGCTGCGGCCATTGGCCAGGGGTACGGCGGCCCGGCCGAACGGGTCGCGGGAGAGTTCGCGGACCGCGCGGGTCGGGTTCTCCAGGGTGAAGTCCCGCAGCGCGGCGCCCGACTCGATCAGCCGCAGCACCAGTTCGGTGGAGCCCACCTTGAGCAGGGTGGTCGGCTCGGCCAGGTTGGAGTCACCGACGATCACGTGCAGTCGGCGAAAGCGGGAGGGATCGGCGTGCGGTTCGTCGCGGGTGTTGATCATCGGGCGCATCCGGGTGGTCGCCGAGGACACCTCGTCCCACATGTGCGCGGCGCGCTGGGAGACCACGAATTGTCCACCGGGCAACAGTTTCCCGGCGCCAGCGATCAGCTGGCGGGAGACCAGGAACGGAATCAGCACCTGGGCCACGTCGGGAAACCCGCTGGTTCGGGCCACCAGATAGTTCTCGTGGCAGCCGTAGGAGTTCCCGTGCGAGTCGGTGTTGTTCTTGAACAGGTAGACCTCCGCCTCGTCGGCGGACTCCTCCCGCATCCGCTTGGCGGCCTCTACGCCCAATTCGTCCACGATCCGCTCGCCGGCCTGGTCGTGGGCGAGCAGTTGCAGCAGGTCGTCGCACTCGGCGGTGGCATATTCGGGGTGCGACCCGACGTCGAGATAGAGCCGGGATCCGTTGCGCAGGAACACGTTGCTGGAGCGGCCCCAGGCCACCACCGACCGGAACAGGGTGCGAGCGACCTCTTCGGGGCTGGGCCTTCGCTGACCAGGGGTGGAGCAGGACACCCCGTATTCGGTCTCCAGACCGTAGATCCGGCGGGTCAGGAAGGGCTGCTCCATTCCGCGAGTCTAGTGATGCCGTGACGTGTGACCTGCAGTCTGTCCGAAGGGGTGGGTGCGAAACCCAGTCCCACTGGGTTTGATCATGGTCGGTTTCGGAGACTGCAGGTCAGACGCCCCCGCAGCAGGAGGGCGGAGCCCCCACTGTTCACATGCCGGCGGCGTCGAACAGCTTGCCCAACTCCTCGCGGGTCAGCTCGCGGGTCTCCCCCAGCGGCAACCGGCCCAGGCGCACCGGGCCGAAGGCGATCCGGGACAGCTTGCGGACCGGGAACCCGATCGCGTCCATCAGCCGGCGGACCACCCGGTTGGCGCCCGAGTGCAGGGTGATCTCGAGCATCGTCCGCTCGGTGTGCGGGCTGCGGGAGACCAGTTTCACCTTGTCGGGGCGGACGAACCCGTCCTCGAGCTTGACGCCCTTCTCGAGCCGCTTGATCGCCGCGTTGTCCATCACCCCGCTGACCTCGGCCAGATAGACCTTGGCGATCTCATAGGAGGGGTGCGACAGCCGCTGCGCCAGGTCACCGTCGTTGGTCATCAGCAACAGCCCGGTGGTTTCCCCGTCGAGCCGCCCCACGTGGAACAGCCGCGGCACGTTGCGGGGCAGGAACTCGCTCAGGTCGGCCCGGCCCTCGGGATCATCCATCGTCGAGATCACCCGGGCGGGCTTGTTCAGCGCCAGATAGACGTGTCGGCGGGCCGGCGGAATCCGGGAGCCGTCGACGCGGATGGTGTCGCGTTCGGGGTCGACCCGCGTGCCCTGCTCGATCACCACATTGCCGTTCACCTCGACCCGGCCCTCGTCGATCAGCTGTTCGGCGGCGCGGCGGGAGGCGATCCCGGCCTGGGCCAGGACCTTCTGCAGGCGTACGCCTTCGGCCTCGGTCACTGGTTCTCCTCGGTGATGGCGGATTGCTCGGTCGGTTCGGCAGGTCCGGTGGCGGCAGCCTCGAGGGTCGGGGTCTCCACCAGGCTGCTCAGCTCGGCCTCCAGCTCGGCCGCCTCGGGCAGATAGGGGGCGAGCGCCGGCAACTCGCTGAGTGAGTTGATGCCCAGCTTCTCGCAGAACAGCTCACTGGTGCGAAACAGCATCGCCCCGGTCTCCTCGTCGTGACCGGCCTCGGCGATCAGTCCGCGGGCGGTGAGCGTACGCATCACCCCGTCGACGCTCACCCCGCGGACCGCGGCCACCCGGGTCCGCGAGATCGGCTGCAGGTAGGCCACCACGGCCAGGGTTTCCAGCGCTGCCTGGGAGAGCTTGGCCTGCTGCCCGTCGAGCACCCAGCGGTTGATCAGCTCGGCATGTTCGGCCCTGGTGTAGTAGCGCCAGCCGCCGCCGACGTGGCGCAGCTCGAACCCGCGGCCGGTGCGGTCATAGAACACGGCGAGCTCGGAGAGCACCTCGATCACCTGCTCCACCGGGGCCTGGGTCGCCTCCGCGAGGGTGGCCGCGGCCATCGGCTCCTCGGCCATCAGCAGCAGCGCCTCGACCGCCCCCGCCAGGTTTTCGGGTACGCCGGGCTCGGCGAACCGCTCCGACTCGTGGGTCTCAGTCATCATCCTCCTCGGGGTGGGTGGCTTCGACAGGCTCAGCCGACGCACCGACAGGCTCAGCCGACGCGTCTTGATCGTCATCATCGTCGCCGTCGGAGGGTGGCTCGTCGAACTCGGCGGAGATGTCCAGGTCACCGGAGTCGGCACCCGTCCAGCGAACCGTCAACTCCCCCAGCGGGGTGAGCTGCTCGAAGCTGACCGCCCGCTCCCGGAACAGCTCGAGCAGGGCCAGGAAGCGGCAGACCGTGGTCACCCGGTCCGGCGAGTCACCGGTCAGTGCGCGGAAGGTGAGCGTGCGGGCGCGGCGCAGCCGGTCGACGACGACCTGGGCCTGCTCGACCACGCTGACCCGGGGGGCGTGCAGGTGGGTGAGCGACACCTCGACCGCCTGCTTCGGCGCCATCGCACGGGCGGCCAGGGCGGCCAACTGGTCGGGGGTGAGGTCGAGTCGCACCTCGGGCAACAGCGTGGCGTACCGGTCCTCGAATCCGCCCGGTCGCGGATGCCGCAGGCTCTCGCTGGCCAGTCGTTCGGCAAGCCAGCCGGACACCTGCTTGAACGCGCGATACTGCAGCAGCCGGGCGAACAGCAGGTCGCGGGCCTCCAGCAGCGCCAGGTCCTCGGGGTCGTCGACCTCCCCGCTGGGGATGAGCCGGGCGGCCTTGAGGTCAAGCAGGGTCGCCGCCACCAGCACGAACTGGCTGGTCTGCTCCAGGTCCCACACCTCGCCACCGGCCTTGACGTGGGCGATGAACTCGTTGGTCACCCGGGACAACGCCACCTCGGTGATGTCGAGCTTGTGCTTGGCGATCAGCTGCAGCAGCAGATCGAAGGGGCCCTCGAAGTTGTCCAACCGCAACGTGAACCCGTCGCGATGCACCACTTCGGCGGCGCCGGCGTCGACGGCGGCGCCGACGGCCTCGGTCACGATTCGGCGAGCCTGCGCAGCAGTTCGGAGTTCGTCCCGCTCTCGGCCAGGTCATCGAGTGCCAGCGCCACGGCCTCGCGGACGATGCGGCCGCGGTCGACCGCCAGACCGTGCTCCGCGCGCAGGGTGAGCCGCGCCTGCTCGAGGCGTACCAGCTCTTCCCGGCTCACGTAGACCGTGATCTTGTCGTCATGGCGGACCCGCCCGCTGCCGCGCTGACCGGGCCGGTTCGGGGTCCGCTCGGGCGCGCCCAGTTCATCGCCGGGAGCGTTTCCCCGGAGGACCTCGGCGGATCCGGGGGCAGTTACTTTGCGCGGCATCGCGTCAGCACCTCACGAGCCAGTGTTCGGTACGCCTCCGCCCCGGGCGAGGAGGATGCGTACGTGGTGATCGGTTCCCCGGCCACGGTGGTTTCCGGGAACTTGACGGTCCGACGGATCACCGTGTGGAAGACGGTTTCTCCGAAGGCTTGCACGACCCGTTCCAGCACCTCTCGGCTGTGCAGGGTCCGAGAATCGTACATGGTTCCGAGGATACCTGTGACCTCCAGTTTTGGGTTGAGGCGCTCCTGAACCTTGGAAATGGTGTCCGTGAGCAGCGCGATCCCGCGCAGGGCGAAGAACTCGCACTCCAGCGGCATGATCACCCCGTCACTGGCGGTGAGTGCGTTGATGGTCAGCAGACCGAGGCTCGGGGCGCAGTCGATCAGGATCACGTCGTAGTGGTCCTTGACCCGCTCCAGCACCCGCGCCAGCACCTGCTCGCGGGCCACCTCGCTGACCAGCTGCAGTTCGGCCGCCGACAGGTCGATGTTGGACGGCAGCAGGTCCATCCCCTCGACCACGGTGGAGTCGATCACCTCGTCGATGTCGGTACCGCGCTCCATCAGCAGGTTGTAGACGCTCAGCTCCAGGGTGTGCGGGTTCACCCCCAGCCCCACCGACAGCGAGCCCTGCGGGTCGAAGTCGACCAGCAGCACCCTGCGCCCGGTCTCGGCCAGGGCGGCCCCCAGGTTGATGGTGGTGGTCGTCTTGCCCACCCCGCCCTTCTGGTTGCACATGGAGATGACGTAGGCGTTCTTCGGCCCGGGTTCGGGGGCCGTCGGCTCGGGGAGGTTCGGCCAGGGGCGACCGGTCGGCCCGAGTGCTGGCCCGGTTTCCGAGTTGTCGGCGTGCTGGGCTGGCGCGGGCCGTTCGGCCGGGTTCGGTTCGGTCTCGAACAGCGTCTCGGCCGGCTGTTCGGGTTCGCTCGGGCGTACGCCGGTGTCCTCCGGCGGTGCAAAACGTCCATGGTCGAGCGAAGACACCCGGTTCCCTCCTGTTGACTGCGGTCGTCCGCCCGAGCCTAGTACGCCCGGGGGTGTGCCGTCAGGTAGGTCTCGCGCAGATGGTCCACCGTGACCAGGGTGTAGATCTGGGTGGTGGTCACCGAGGCGTGACCCAGCAGCTCCTGCACGACGCGGACGTCGGCGCCCCCGTCGAGCAGGTGGGTGGCGTAGGAGTGGCGCAGCGTGTGCGGGGAGATCTCGACCTCCAGCTTCGCCGTCTCGGCCGCCGCCTGCAGCGCCGCCCAGGCGCTCTGCCGGGAGAAGCGGGTGCCGCGGGCGTTCAGCAGCAGCGCCGGGGTGCTCTTCTTCGACCGCGCAGCCAACTGGGGCCGGCCGCGCACCAGCCACGCGTCGAGCGCCTCCCGGGCGAATCCGCCGACCGGCACCAGCCGCTCCTTGTTGCCCTTGCCGATCAACCGCAAGCCCTGATCGGGATCGGCGTCCGGCCCGAGCAACCGGGACACGTCGTCCACGTCGAGCGCCGTCACCTCGGAGATCCGGGCGCCGGTGCCATAGAGCAGTTCGAGCAGGGCGCGGTCCCGCAGCCCGGTCACGGTGTCGGTGTCGGGGGCGGCGAGCAGGGCCTCCACCTGGGCCAACGACAACGCCTTGGGCAGGCGTACGCCGGGCCGGGGCGGTTGCACCTGGGCGGCGGGGTTCTCGGCGGTGATCCCCTCCTCGAGGGCGAACCGGTGCAGGCTGCGCACGGCGACCACGGCCCGGGCCACGCTGGCGGGGGCCAGCGCGGGGCGGTCGCCGTCGGCGCTGCTCAGCCAGGCCAGGTGGGCCGTGACCTCGGCCGGGGTGACCGCGCCGGGCTGGGTCACTCCGCGCCCGGCCAGGAATTCGGCGTACCGGGTGAGGTCGCGGCGATAGCCGGAGACGGTGTGTTCGCTCAGCCCGCGTTCCACCGTCAGGTGGGCCAGATAGTCGCGGACCAGCCGCTCAAGCTCGTTGCTCGCCACTGTCGCCCTCGGCGGGCTCGGTGTCCTGGTCGGGCATCGGCGCGGCGGATCGCAGGGCGGCGACCTCGTGCCGGGCCGGCCACGGTGCGTCGGCCGGGCGCAGCTGGTCGAGCCGGTCCCGGGCCGCCCACAGCGCCAGGCAGCCGGCGACCAGGCTGGGGCTCTGCAGCCGGCCGGCGAGGATTCCGTCGACCAGCTCGACCAGCGGCACCCGGTAGTGCTCGAGATGGGCCTCCTCGCCCTCGAAGCTGAACCCTTCGGGCACCGGGGCCGCGCTCAGTCCGGTGGCGAGGTACATCCGCAGCGTCTCGCTCACCCCGCCGGGGGTGGTGACGACGTCGACCAGCACCCGCCAGTCGCGGGCGGCCAGCTGGGCCTCCTCGGCCAACTCCCGTTCCGCGGCCTTCTGGTACGCCTCGGCGCGCACGTCGAGCAGCCCGGCCGGCGGCTCGACCAGCCGCAACCCGAGCGGGTGGCGATACTGCCCGAGCACGATCACGTTGCCGTCGTCGTCCATCGCGATCACCCCGACCGCGCCACAGTGGTCGACCCAGTCGCGCACCATCGATTCGCCGTCGGGGGTCTGCACCCGGTCACTGAGGTAGTCGAACATCCGGCCGCTGCCGATCAGCCGACGTTCTGTGACCGGCCAGTGCTCGGGCAGGTCGGCCACCTCACTCCCGGTCCGCAGCGGGAAGCGGTCGGCGGGGAAGTCGGTGTCACTCACCGTTGCCCGGCCCGGTCCGTCTGGTCGGAATCGTCGTCCTGGTTGGAATCCACGGCCGGGTGCTCGGTGCTGGTTCCGCCGACCGGACGCTCCTCCTCGTCCCACAACCGGGTGCTGCGCTGGTTGCGGATCGCCGCGCGGATCAGCCCGGAGAACAGCGGGTGCGCCTTGGTCGGGCGCGACTTGAGCTCCGGGTGGGCCTGGGTGGCGACATAGAACGGGTGGGTGGCTGCGGGCAGCTCGACGAACTCGACCAGCTGGGAGTCGGGTGAGGTGCCGCTGATCACCAGACCGTGCGCCTCGAGGTCGTCGCGATAGGCGTTGTTCACCTCATAGCGGTGCCGGTGCCGCTCCTCGACCCGGTGCACCCCATAGAGCCCGGCGACGACCGACCCGCGGGTCAGCTCGGCCGGATAGCTGCCCAGGCGCATCGTGCCGCCGAGGTCGCCCTCGCCGGAGACGATGTCGACCTGCTCGGCCAGGGTGGCGATCACCGGGTGCTCGGTGCCGGGGTCGAACTCGGTGGAGGCCGCATCGGGCATCTCGGCGACATTGCGGGCAAACTCGATCACCATGCACTGCAGGCCCAGGCATAGGCCCAGGGTCGGGATGCGGTTCTCCCGGGCGTACCGCAGCGCGCCGAGCTTGCCCTCCACCCCGCGGATGCCGAACCCGCCGGGGACGCAGATGCCGTCCACGTCGCCGAGGTGCTCGCGGGCGCCCTCGGGGGTGGCGCATTCGTCGGAGGCGACCCAGCGCACGTTCACCTTGGCGCGGTGGTGGAATCCGCCGGCCCGCAGCGCCTCGACCACCGACAGATAGGCGTCGGGCAGGTCGATGTACTTGCCGACCAGCGCGATGGTCACCTCGTCGGTCGGGTTGTGCACCCGGTCGAGCAGGTCATTCCAGCTGGTCCAGTCGACGTCACGGAAGGGCAGGTCGAGCTTGCGGACGACGTAGGCGTCCAGCCCTTCGGCGTGGATCACCCGGGGGATGTCATAGATCGACGGGGCGTCGAAGGCGGTGACGACGGCCTCCTCCTCGACATCGCACATCAGCGCGATCTTGCGCTTCACGCCGTCGGGCAGGTCACGGTCGGCGCGGCAGACGATCGCATCGGGCTGCAGACCGACCTGGCGCAGCTGGGCCACCGAGTGCTGGGTGGGCTTGGTCTTCAGTTCCTTGGACGGGCCGATGTAGGGCACCAGCGACACGTGCAGGAAGAACGCGTTCTCCCGGCCGACCTCGCGCCGGGCCTGGCGGGCGGCCTCGAGGAACGGCAGCGATTCGATGTCGCCGACGGTGCCGCCGATCTCGTGGATCACCACATCGATGTCGGGGCCCTCCATCGCCAGCATCTCGTCCTTGATCTCGCCGGTGATGTGCGGGATCACCTGCACGGTGTCGCCGAGGTAGTCACCGCGTCGCTCCTTGGCGATCACCTGCGAATAGACCTTGCCGGTGGTCACGTTGGCGTCGGCGCTCAGGTTGACGTCGAGGAAGCGCTCGTAGTGGCCGATGTCCAGGTCGGTCTCGGCGCCGTCCTCGGTGACGAACACCTCGCCGTGCTGGAACGGGTTCATGGTGCCGGGATCCACGTTGAGATAGGGATCCAGCTTCTGCATGGTGACCCGCAGCCCGCGCGCGATCAACAGGCTGCCCAGGCTCGAGGCGGTGAGCCCCTTGCCGAGCGATGACGCGACGCCCCCGGTGACGAATACGTGCTTGGTCTTCTTGGCGGCTCCCACGGGTTTTCAGCCTATCCTCTCGCCGCGGTTTGTACATCCCGCCGCGCCCGGGCGCGGTCGGGGCAGCGCGGTTGTCAGGCAGTCGTCCAGCGCCGCAGTCAGCGGAGCGTGCCGACGAAGCCGCCCAGCCGACGCAGCTGGCGCAGCCGGGCCTCCCAGGTCACCCCCATGCCGACCAGCAGGATGCCGGCCGCGGCCAGCAGCACCCAGCGCGGCAGGTACGCCGCCAGCGGCCACAGCTCGGTGAGCGCCAGCAGCGTGAGGCCGACCGCACCGACCAGCAGCAGCGTCCCGCGGCGGGTGAGGGCACCGCTCACCAGGCAGGCGAGCAGGGCGAGGCCGACCAGCAGCGCTCGTGGAGAGACGGGTTCGGACAGCGCCAGGGCCCAACTGCCGGCCAACCCGAGCAGCAGTCCCGGCAGCAGGTTGGTCCAGGAGTTGCCCCGGCCGGCGCGCAGCCGGAGCAGGCCCCAGGCGAGCAGGGCCACCGCCGGCGGCACGGTGTAAACCTCCAGGGTGCTCAGCCCGCTCAGCGACAGCCGCAGCCACAGCGCGCCGGTGAGCAGCACGCCGGCCGGCCAGAAATACCAGGCAGCCGACCGAGAGAGGAAACCCGCCGTGAGCAGGCCGATCCCCAGCCCCAGCGCGATCAGCCACAGTTGCGGGGCCTCGGCGCGGACCAGGATGACCGCGACCAGCCCCCAGTAGCAGCCGGCACCCACCGCCAGCACCCGATCGGCGCCCGGGCCGAGCCGCGCCGAGGCGCACCAGGCCAGCGCCGCGAGTCCGGTCAGCAGATGGGCCACGAGGTCGTGGCCGGGGCTGGTCCAGTCGAGTCGTGCGAGGTCGACGACAAGCCAGAGCGCCCACGGCAGGACCAGGGCGGCGAAGCCGAGCCCCACGTGGCGCCAGCGGTGCTGGGTGAGGCCCCACGCCGCGCTGAGCAGCACGGCCATCACGGCGGCAACGGTTGCCGGGGCCCGGCTGGCCACCACGTAACCGTGTCCGGCCAGCACCACCAGCGCCGGTGCGGCGCACCACAGCGCGGTCCGGGACCGGGCGTACGCCGCCAGACCCAGCAGGATCGCACCCGCCAGGCAGAGGATCGAGATGGACAACCAGGGCCGGTCGCCGGCGACCAGCGTGATCGCCACCGCGAGCACCCCGAACGGTGCCAGGTCACGCCAGCCGAACTCGCTGTGCCGGGCCCCGGTCAGCCAGGGTCCGAGCCGGCCGGTCCCCGTCTGCGGATCGCCGGCAGGCCAGAACCGGAGACGTCGATTGAGCCGGTGTCCCCGCGCCTGGATCCGGGCGGGCCGGAGCAGGCCGATGGTGAGCAGGCTGGCCAGCACGAAACCGGGGGCGGCGAGCTGCCACGGTTTGAACGGTTGGTTGCCGCTGCTCACCCAGCCGTAGAGGATCGTGGACAGCAGGGCTGCCCAGGCGCTCACCCCGACCAGTGCCCCGGGCAGCACCGCACCGATGGCCAGCCGCCGCCCGATCCCGGGGCGCCGGTGCAGCACCAGCAGTGCCACCAGGGTGACGGCATACCAGGCGAGGTCGAGCGCAACCGGGTCGCGCAGCGCGCCGTGCAGGGCGGCGATCACGGTTGTGGACAGCAGTACGCCGGTGGCGACGCCCAGCGCGCGGGCGACGCGGCTGAGGTGTGTGAGGCGGGCCGTGACCAGCCAGATCGCGGCGACGGCCAGGATGGGCCAGGCACTCGCCCATCGCTCCAGCCCCGGCAGCGGATTGGACCCACCCCAGGCCAGCATGGTCAACCCGCGCAGCGCGGCGACTCCGGAGCACAGCGCGCCGGCCGCGGCCAGGCCGTGACGGAGCACCGGGAACGACTGGGTACGCGACCGCAGATGCACCCCCGCCCCGACCAGCGCGGGCAGAACCAGCACGAGCTGACCTCCGTGACCGGGCAACGGTGTCTCGGAGGTGGCCACGGCGGCCCCGATCCCCCACAGCCAGCCGACCAGGGCGGTCAGCTGGGGCGCCAGCAGTGGGGATCGGCGGGTGAACAGGCACCAGGCGAGGCTGACCGTGAACACCGCGGCGCCCCCGAGCAGGTGGGCCTGGCTGGCACTCAGTCCGAGCAGGGTGCCCAGCGCAAACCCGGTGGCGGCGGTGACGGCGACCGACACCGCCGCCAGGGCCTCGGCACTGGCCCGCAGCCCGCGTCGCCGGCTGACTTCGCTGCCGGCGGCGAACAGGGCAGCGGTGGTCAGCAGCACCGCACCGCGGGTGAGCAGACCGAGGCGGTCCCAGGAGACCGCGACGAACACCGCGGCGGCGATCGCCAGGCACAGGGCACCGATGGCGAGCAGCAGCCAGCCGATCGATCGGCCGTCGCGGCGGCGCACCGGATTTGCCGCTGGAGCCGCAGGCATGGGCGCACCGACCGCCAACGGCCACCGCTGCTGTTCGGGCGGCTCCGGGGCCGGGCGCATCTCGGCGAACCGTTCGGCGACGATGGTCGCGGTGAGTTGGTCGGCCCGCTGCAGGGTACGCCCCAGCTCGGCGACGCGGGGTGAGGCGAGGTCCACCCCGCACCCGGGGCAGCGGCCGGCCGGCGGCTGCAGCAGCGCCGCACAGAGCGGGCAGCGTCCCGGATCGAACCAGCGAGTCGCCCTCATCCTCCCCAGTGTGACCTCACGCGGGGCCATCCCGGGCCCGAGCTCAGCCGAGCAGGGTGAACAGGTCGGTACGCATGGTCTCTGGATCGGCGTCGGGGGTGGGCTGGGTGACGTAGACCTCCCAGAACGGGAATGCCGGTCGGTGGCCCTGCTCGGCCAGGTTGGTCATGAACTCCTGCCAGGCCGACCCCAGTCCGGCGTACCCGCCGAGATAGCTGGTCCGGGCCACCCGGCCCGCGGGGGTCTCGGAAGGCTCGAGGGTGATCCCGTTGCTGCCGGTGACCCTGTCGCTCACTCTGCCCTGCAGCGGTACGCCCACCTCGAGGTCGCAGCTGTCGGTCGGGATGCGGTGGTGCAACGAAAAGGCCGGTCCGCCGGGTGTCGCCCCCACCCGGGCCAGCAGTTCGGGAAACTCGGCGGAGAACACCCCGTCGAACAGCTCGGTCATCCGATCCAGCGGATGGTCGGTGGCGCGGTGCACCAGCGTGGGCATCGCCTCGACGTTGAAGATCTCGATCCCCTCGGCGGGGGCGTTCAGGTCAGGGCTCTCGGTCATGGCCGAAACGCTACCCGCGGGCACCTGGCGCCGTCTTCTCCGATGTTGCCCGCTTCCCCTGCTGCGGCGCGCGGGCGGGCCCGGCGCTGCCCCGCCCGGCCTCGGCCAGCAGCTCCCGGGCGTGCGCCAGCGAGCTTTCGCTCGTCTCGATACCGGCCATCATCCGGGCGAGTTCGGCCTCCCGGTCGGGGCCGTCGACCAGGCGTACGCCGGAGGTGGTGACCTGGCCGTCGGAGGCCTTCTGCACCACCAGGTGGCGATCGGCGAAGGCGGCGACCTGGGCGAGGTGGGTGACCACGAGCACCTGGTGGTGCTCGGCGAGCCGGGCCAGCCGGCGCCCGATCTCCACCGCGACCCGGCCGCCGACGCCGGCGTCCACCTCGTCGAAGACGAAGGTGGTGCGCTCCTCGGCGTCGGCGAGCACCACCTCCAGCCCGAGCCGGATCCGGGAGAGTTCACCGCCGGAGGCCACCTTCGCCAGCGGCCGCGGCTCGGAGCCGGGGTTGGCGGTGAACTGCAGCACCACCTGGTCGGCGCCGTGCGGGCCGAGCCGGTCCAGCGCGGTGAGCGCGAACTCCAGCCGGGCGTGCGGCATGGCCAGGGCGGCCAGTTCCTCGATCACGGCCGCGGCGAGCCGGTCCGCGGCGGCGGTCCGCAGTCGGGTCAGCTCGGCGGCCCGCTCGGCCAACCGCTTGTCGAGCGACGCGATCTGGGTGACGAGTTCAGCGATCCGGTCGTCGTCACCGGTCAGCCCGCCGAGCCGGGCGGCCGCCTCGCCGGCCCACGCGAGCACGTCGTCCACGGTGTCGCCGTATTTGCGGGTCAGCCCCTGCAGGGCCGAGCGGCGGGCCGCGATCGCCTCCAGCCGGGCCGGATCGGCCTCCAGACCTGCCAGATAGCCGGACAGGTCCTGGGCCAGTTCGCCGGCGAGCACCATCACCTCGCCGGCTCGCCCGGCGAGCTGTTCCAGTTCGGGATCCTGCCCCGCCGCCGCATCGAGCGCCTTGCGCGCGGTGGCGGCCGCGGTCAACGCCGAGCCGGCGTCGATCGAGTCCTCGTCACCGGCCAGTGCCACAACGGCGGTGTGCGCGGCCAGCCTGAGGTCATCCACCGCCTGCAACCGTTGGGCCTCGGCGGCCAACTCGGCGTCCTCACCGGGTTGCGGGTCGACCTGCGCCACCTCGTCGAGTCCGAACCTGAGCAGATCCGCCTCGCGGGCCCGCTCCCGGGCGTGTTCGCGCAGGCTGCCCAACTCGGCAGCGGCTGCCTCGCGGGCCCGATGGTCGGCGCGATAATCGGCGAGCACGGTGGCCAGCTCCGGCCCCGCGGCACGGTCGAGCAACTCGCGTTGGCGGGTGGGTGCGGCCAGGCGTACCTGTTCGGACTGGCCGTGGATGGTGACCAACCGTTCGGCCACCTCCTGCTGCGCCGAGGCGGGTACGCCGGCCCCGCCGACGAAGCTGCGGGAGCGTCCGCTGCTCAGCTGGCGGGCGACCAGCAGTTCTTCGTCATCCAGTTCTCCGCCCAGCTCGGTCACCTGTTCGGCGACCCCGGCGGGCAGATTGGCGAACACCCCTTCCACGCGGGCCCTGTCCGCGCCGCGGCGAATGGCGCCGGGGTCGGCCCGCAGCCCGAGCAGCAGTCCCAGTCCGGTGACCACCATGGTCTTGCCGGCGCCGGTCTCGCCGGTGACCACGGTGAGCCCCGCAGGGAGCTCGATCGTCGCCTCGTCGATCACCCCCAGGTTGGTGATCCGCAGCTCGCTGATCACCTCGGGCGGGCCTCCGCGGCGCCCCGCCAGCCCTCCACCCGCAGGTCGAACTTGCGCACCAGCCGATCGGTGAACGGAGCCATCGACAGCCGGGCCAGCAGCAGCCGGTGCTCCCCCGCCGCGACCTCGACCTCCATCCCGCCGGTGATGTCGACCGAGCGTCGCCCGTCGCACCAGACCACGCCGTGGTTGTCGAAGCTGACCAGGGGCTGCACGGTGATGTTGGAGGTGGGGCCGAGCACCATCGGCCGGGCGAAGAGGGCGTGGGCCGACAGCGGTACCACCAGCAGTGCGTCCACCTCGGGCCAGATCACCGGCCCGCCGGCGGAGAAGGCGTACGCCGTCGAACCGGTCGGGGTGGCGACGAGGACGCCGTCGCAGCCCCAGCGGTGCAGGGGTCGGTCGTCGATCGCGACCAGCACCTCAAGCATCCGCTCCCGGGCGGCCTTCTCCAGGGAGACCTCGTTGACCGCGAAGGAGCGCCAGATCTCCGCGCCGCCGTCGAGCCGGGGGCGGTCACGGACCACCACCTCGACCGTCATCCGCTCCTCGACGGTGTACCCGCGGTCCACGACGGCGGTCACCACCTGGTCCAGCTCGTGTGATTCGGCCTCGGCCAGGAAGCCGACGTGGCCGAGGTTGACCCCGAGCAGCGGCACATCGCGGGGCAGCGCCCACTCGGCCCCGCGCAGGATGCTGCCGTCGCCGCCGAACACGACCGCGAGCTCGCAGTCGGTGTCGGCGAGCCTCAGGTCGAGTGGTTCGACGCTGAGCCCGGCCAGTCGGTCGGGCATGAACTCCAGGTCGTCGGCTGGGATCAGGCTGGTGATCCCGCGGGCGGTCAGGCCGGCCACGAAGCGGGCGGCGGCGGCGATCGCCTCCTGCCGATGCCGGTGGGTGAGCACGGCGACGCGGCGGTCGGACTGATCCTGGTCTGCCGGCTCGTTCACCCGGCCAGCATAGGGGCTCACCCGGACACCCAGAGGAAGTATTCGACGTTGCCCGACGGCCCGGGCAGGCGGCTGCGAAAGCGCCCGCGGCAGGTGCGTCCGTACGCCTCAGCGGCGGCCTGTACGCGGTCGACGGCCTGCTGCCGCAACGCCTCCTCGCGCACCACCCCTGCTTTGCCGAGCCGCTCCCGGCCGACCTCGAACTGGGGTTTCACCAGCAGCAGGGCCTCCCCTGTCGCGGAGAGCACCGAGCAGAGCGGGCCGAGCAGCAGTCGCAGCGAGATGAAGGAGACGTCGGCGACAATCAGCTCGACCGGCTCGCCGTCGGTGTGCTCCAGGGTCAGTTCGCGCAGGTTGGTCCGTTCGTGCACCACCACCCGCGGGTCGGTGCGCAGGCTCGGATGCAGCTGGTCGGTGCCGACGTCGACCGCGAACACCCGTTCGGCACCGCGCTCGAGCAGCACCTGGGTGAAGCCGCCGGTGGACGAGCCGGCGTCCAGCACCCGCCGCGGCACCCCGACGCCGGTGTCGTCCAGCACACCGAGCAGCTTCTCCGCGGCGCGGGAGACGTAGTGGTCTGCCCGGTCGAGCGTCGGCCGTTCCCCCGCCGGCAGGTCGGTCGCGGGTCGGCGTACCACTTGCTCGGCAACGCTGACGTGGCCCTCGCGGATCAGTTCCGCGGCGTGTCCGCGCGACCGCGCCAGCCCGAGCTCGACCAGCGCCGCGTCGAGCCGCACCGGTCAGGCTCCGCCCGCGGCCGAGTGGTTGCCGGCGCCGGTGGATTCGTCATCGGGGTCGGAGAGGACACGGTGCAGGTCCTCGTGGGCCCGGGCCAGGGCATCGTGGTGTTCGGTCAGTGGTCGTTCGGCGAGGTCGGCCAGATCGGCGAGCACCCCATCGACCCGGGCGTGCCCGGTCGTGGGGACCGGCCCCGGATCCTTGGCCTGCTGCGGTTCGGTCACGGCGTCTCCTGTTCGGCTCAGCTGAGTTCGGAAAGCTGCTGCAGGGCCGCGGCGGTGCCAGACTCGGCCGGGTCACTGCCCGGCGGGAGCAACGCCAGCAGTGCTCGCAGGGCGTCCAGCTGCTGGCCGGGGGTCGAGAGCGGTCCGTCGACGGCGAAACCGTCGCCGCGGCGGCGTACGCACCCCTCCCCGCACCGCGCGGTGTCGCCGTCCAGCTCGACTTCCGCGGCGGGTTCGAGCAGGGCGCGCAGGTCGTGGCCCAGGTGGTCGGGGCGGTGCGTCGCGGCGACCAGCTCGGCCTTGCCGTGGGCACCGGTGAACACGAACAGGCTGGTCATGCCGACGGCCGCGGCGCCGTCGATGTCGGTGTCGATCCGGTCGCCGACGAAGATCGGGCGCTCGGCGCCGAGCCGGCGTACGGTCTCCTCCAGCAGCGGCGGGCAGGGCTTGCCGGCGACCAGCGGATCGACCTCGACCGCCTGCCGCAGGGCGTTGATCTGGGCGCCGGCGCCGGCGACCAGTCCGCGGTCGGTGGGGCGGTTGGAGTCGGTGTTGGTGGCGACCCACAGCGCCCCGGCCTGGATCGCGAACCCCGCCTCGTCGATCAGCCGCCACGGCAGGTCGGGGTGGTACCCCTGGATCACCGCCGCCGGGGGCTGCTTCCCGGCCGACACCGGCCGCAGCCCGACCGCGCGGACCTCGGCGGCCAGCGCGTCGGTGCCGACGACCAGGATCGGGGCGTCGGCGGCCACTCGCTCGGCGAGCAGCCGCGCCCCGGCCTGGGATGAGGTGACCACGTCAGCCTGTTCTGCCGGTACGCCCAGCTCGACCAGGTGTTCGGCCACCGCGGCGGGGGTGCGGGCGGCGTTGTTGGTGACGAACCCGACCCGGGCGCCGCGCTCGCGCAGGGCGGCGATCCCCTCGGCGGCACCGGGCACCGGCTCGGGCCCGAGATAGACGACACCGTCCAGATCGAACAGCGCGGCGTCATGGGCGTCGACGAGAGCGGTCACCGCTGTTCCAGTCCGGTTTCCGCCGGGTAGTCCCGGGTCGCGGCGGGCTGCTCGTCGTCGGTCTCCGGCTGGGCGTCGTCGTCCTCGGTCTCGTCGAAGTCGATCACCAGGCCCTCGAGCTGGGCGACGCGTTCGTCTGCGTCGGTCTCGCCGGCGGAGTCGAGCTTGGCGGCGGCGCCGAACCAGGTGTGCGCTCCGTCGCGGTCCCCCGCCTCGAGGAGCTGTTCGGCGTACGCGTAGCGCAGCCGGGCCGCGCTGGTTGCGGGAACACGCCTGCCGCGGGACCCCTGGATCTCGGACTCGAGCAGCCGGCGGGCCTCGGCGTGCTGGCCCTGATCGGCGCGGGCGCCGGCCTCGACGATCCGCATCTCGATCCGGGTGGCCGGGTCGAGGTCGAGTCGTTCGGCCTGCCGCGCCAGCTTGAGCGCCTCGTCGGGGCGGCCCAGGGCGCGCTCGCAGTCGGCCATCACCGGCAGGTATTCGTCGCCTCCGCTCATCCGTCGCAGTGCGCGGTATTCACTCAGTGCGGCGGCGAAGTCTGCGGCGGCGTACGCGGTCTCGGCGACCGCGGCGCGCACCACAGGGAGCCGGGAGGCGAGCCGGCGGGCGACCTTGGCGTGCGCGTACGCGAGCTCAGGCTCGAGGTCGACCAGGAGCCCGGCGGCAAGCAGCCGGGGACCGACCTTGTCGGCCAGGTCCAGCGGCAGGCCCTTCAGTTCGGCCTTGACCCCGCGCGGCAGCTGCCGCAGGTCCAGGTCCTCGGGGAGCTGCGGATCGGGGCCACCTTGGCCGGAGCGGGTGGGGCGCCGTCTCGGCTCGTCGGTCCGGTCGTCGCGGCGAAACTGGGGGCGTTCGGTACGCCCACGCGTGTCCTCGCCCTGTCGGCGGGAACGGGAATCGCCGTCGCGGCGGGGACGGGAACCTCCAGTTCCACGAGAATCGCGGCGATCACCGTCGGCCGAGTCGCGACCTCGGGAGGGCCCGCTGCGACCGGTGGACGGCCGGCGGCGGTCCTCCCGGTCCTGGGGTCCGGCATCATCACGGCGTCGGCGCTCGCCACCCCCGCGACTAGCACCGCCGTCGCCGCGGCCCGAGCCCCGCGCGTCACGGCCGGGACGGCCGGCTCCCGAGTCGCGTCGACCGGAGCCACCGCGTCCGGATCCGGAGCCGCGGCCCCTGTTGTCACCGGTACGCCGGCCCTCGTCTTCTGCCACCCGCCAATCCTGCCGGAGTGGCCGCAGCGACGCAAAGCAGGCGCTCGCTCAGGGAACCTGACTGGTCCGCTCGTTCCTCGCTCGCTCAGGGACCGGCTTCGACAGGCGCAGCCAACGTCAGAGAACGCAAAAACACCTCAGGGCGGCTCCGAAGAGCCACCCTGAGGTGTTGTATTGTCCGGCGACGTCCTAGTCTCCCACACACTCCCGTGTGCAGTACCTTCGGCGCTGAGAGGCTTAACTTCCGGGTTCGGAATGGAGCCGGGTGTTTCCCTCTCGCCATGATCACCGAAACACTATTGAGATGTGTCGGACCGACCAGGCCACTTTCGTGGCGGCGGTTTCCCGACCGTATCTCGGAAACCTCACAGTGGACGCGTAGCACCTTTGTAGGAACAAGCCCTCGGACTATTAGTATCGGTCAGCTCCATGCGTTGCCGCACTTCCACATCCGACCTATCACCCGGTGGTCTTCCGGGGTCCTTAACTCACAAAGAGTGGGAGCCCTCATCTTGAAGCGTGCTTCCCGCTTAGATGCTTTCAGCGGTTATCACTTCCCAACGTAGCCAACCAGCCGTGCTCTTGGCAGAACAACTGGCACACCAGAGGTTAGTCCGTCCCGGTCCTCTCGTACTAAGGACAGCTCTTCTCAAGACTCCTACGCGCGCAGCGGATAGGGACCGAACTGTCTCACGACGTTCTAAACCCAGCTCGCGTGCCGCTTTAATGGGCGAACAGCCCAACCCTTGGGACCGACTCCAGCCCCAGGATGCGACGAGCCGACATCGAGGTGCCAAACCATGCCGTCGCTATGGACGCTCGGGCAAGATCAGCCTGTTATCCCCGGGGTACCTTTTATCCGTTGAGTGACGGCGCTTCCACGTGCCACCGTCAGATCACTAGTCCCGACTTTCGTCCCTGCTTGAGATGTCTCTCTCACAGTCAAGCTCCCTTGTGCACTTACACTCAAAACCTGATTGCCAACCAGGCTGAGGGAACCTTTGGGCGCCTCCGTTACCTTTTGGGAGGCGACCGCCCCAGTCAAACTACCCATCAGGCACTGTCCCTGATCCGGATAACGGATCTAGGTTAGATAACCAGAGCAACCAGAGTGGTATTTCAACGTTGACTCCACACTCACTGGCGTGAATGCTTCAAAGTCTCCCACCTATCCTACACAAGCTGCACCAATCACCAATACCAAACTATAGTAAAGGTCCCGGGGTCTTTCCGTCCTGCTGCGCGTAACGAGCATCTTTACTCGTAGTGCAATTTCGCCGAGTTCGTGGTGGAGACAGTAGGAAAGTCGTTACTCCATTCGTGCAGGTCGGAACTTACCCGACAAGGAATTTCGCTACCTTAGGATGGTTATAGTTACCACCGCCGTTTACTGGGGCTTAAGTTCAGCGCTTCGCCGAAGCTAACACTTCCCCTTAACCTTCCAGCACCGGGCAGGAGTCAGTCCGTATACATCGTCTTGCGACTTGGCACGGACCTGTGTTTTTAGTAAACAGTCGCTTTCCCCTGGTCTCTGCGACCCTCAACGCTCAGACAGTGAATGTCATCACGAATCAGGTCCCCCTTATTCCGAAGTTACGGGGGTATTTTGCCGAGTTCCTTCACCACGATTATCTCGATCGCCTTGGTATTCTCTACCTAACCACCTGAGTCGGTTTGGGGTACGGGCGGCTCACAAACTCGCTCACGAAGATTTTCTAGGCAGCATAGGATCACTCACTCGGTGGGACGTATCCCACCCAGCCGTCATGTCTCAGGCACATGAGACGCGGATTTGCCTACGTCTCGCCCTACACACTTAGCCCGGGACAACCATCGCCCGGGATGAGCTACCTTCCTGCGTCCCTCCGCAGCTTGCCTAGTACAAGTTTGGGTCACAGAGTCAGTCGCTTCAGTCCGAAGACGTCCACGACCTTCCATGCTTAGCATCACCTGATTCGGCAGGGGCGTTTGTACGCCGGTACGGGAATATCAACCCGTTGTCCATCGACTACGCCTGTCGGCCTCGCCTTAGGTCCCGACTTACCCAGGGCAGATTAGCTTGACCCTGGAACCCTTGGTTATTCGGCGGACGGGTTTCTCACCCGTCATTCGCTACTCATGCCTGCATTCTCACTCGTGTGCTCTCCACGGCTGGGTCACCCCGCCGCTTCGTCGCGCACACGACGCTCCCCTACCCATCCACACACCTGGATCGAAATCAGGTTATTGCGTGAATGCCACAACTTCGGCGGATAGCTTGAGCCCCGCTAAATTGTCGGCGCAGAATCACTTGACCAGTGAGCTATTACGCACTCTTTCAAGGATGGCTGCTTCCAAGCCAACCTCCTGGTTGTCTCCGCAACTCCACATCCTTTTCCACTTAGCTATCGCTTAGGGGCCTTAGTTGGTGATCTGGGCTGTTTCCCTCTCGACAATGAAGCTTATCCCCCACTGTCTCACTGCCGCACTCTCACTTGCCGGCATTCGGAGTTTGGTTAATTTCGGTAAGCTTGTGGGCCCCCTAGACTATCCAGTGCTCTACCTCCGGCAAGAAACATGCGACGCTGCACCTATATGCATTTCGGGGAGAACCAGCTATTACGGAGTTTGATTGGCCTTTCACCCCTATCCACAGCTCATCCCCCCAGTTTTCAACCTAGGTGGGTTCGGTCCTCCACGACGTCTTACCGTCGCTTCAACCTGGCCATGGATAGATCACTCCGCTTCGGGTCTAGAGCACGCCACTGAGTCGCCCTGTTCGGACTCGCTTTCGCTACGGCTACCCCCCACGGGTTAACCTCGCGACGTACCACTAACTCGCAGGCTCATTCTTCAAAAGGCACGCCGTCACCCTTGCGGGCTCCGACGGATTGTAGGCAATCGGTTTCAGGTACTATTTCACTCCCCTCCCGGGGTACTTTTCACCTTTCCCTCACGGTACTTGTCCGCTATCGGTCACCAAGGAGTATTTAGGCTTAGCGGGTGGTCCCGCCGGATTCACACGGAATTTCAGGGGTTCCGTGTTACTTGGGGTGACGCTCGAGAGTGATCATTTTACGACTACAGGGGTGTTACCTTCTGTGCCGCACTATCCCAAAGTGCTTCGTCTTCGATGATCGTTTGTGACTCTCTGACCAGATGACAGCCTGGTCTGAACGGCCCCACAACACCGCAACTGCAACGCCTGTCAGCTATCACACAGATGCGGTTTGGCCTCTTCCGCGTTCGCTCGCCACTACTTACGGAATCACGGTTGTTTTCTTTTCCTATGGGTACTGAGATGTTTCACTTCCCCACGTTCCCTCCCGCTGCCCTATGTGTTCAGGCAGGGGTCGCCGGACATTACTCCGGTTTCTTTCGAGGTTTCCCTATTCGGAGATCCCCGGATCGAAGCTCGTTTACCAGCTCCCCGGGGCTTATCGCAGGTTACAACGTCCTTCATCGGCTCTTGGTGCCTAGGCATCCACCGATTGCCCTTAGTAGCTTGTTGTTACTACAAAGATGCTCGCGTCCACTGTGAAGTTCTCAAGATACGGGCGGTACCAGGACCAGCACCCGTGGGCACTGGCCGGAGGTCCGCAGAAGAGTTGTCGCTGACGCGAACGACCCTTCAGGACCCAACAGCGTGCCTGGGCCGATCCCTCCACCTGACTCTTTCCACTCCGTTGATGTCATCGCTGGTTGTACTTGGGCCGGCTTGTTGAATCGGCTTAATGGTCAATGTTCCACATTCCGTAGCCTGTCCGACCGAGAACGTTCGCCTCGGCATCGGACGCTGGACGATCACTGCGTTGAGTGACCGCCATGGGCTCCTTAGAAAGGAGGTGATCCAGCCGCACCTTCCGGTACGGCTACCTTGTTACGACTTAGTCCTAATTACCAGCCCCACCTTCGACGGCTCCCTCCAAAAGGTTGGGCCACCGGCTTCGGGTGTTGCCGACTTTCATGACTTGACGGGCGGTGTGTACAAGGCCCGGGAACGTATTCACCGCAGCGTTGCTGATCTGCGATTACTAGCGACTCCGACTTCATGGGGTCGAGTTGCAGACCCCAATCCGAACTGAGACTGGCTTTTTGGGATTCGCTAAACCTTGCGGTTTCGCAGCCCTTTGTACCAGCCATTGTAGCATGCGTGAAGCCCTGGACATAAGGGGCATGATGACTTGACCTCATCCCCACCTTCCTCCGAGTTGACCCCGGCAGTCTCCTATGAGTCCCCGGCATTATCCGCTGGCAACATAGGACGAGGGTTGCGCTCGTTGCGGGACTTAACCCAACATCTCACGACACGAGCTGACGACAGCCATGCACCACCTGTATACCGACCTTACGGGGCACCTGTCTCCAGATGTTTCCGGTATATGTCAAACCCAGGTAAGGTTCTTCGCGTTGCATCGAATTAATCCGCATGCTCCGCCGCTTGTGCGGGCCCCCGTCAATTCCTTTGAGTTTTAGCCTTGCGGCCGTACTCCCCAGGCGGGGCACTTAATGCGTTAGCTACGGCACGGATCACGTGGAATGTGACCCACACCTAGTGCCCACCGTTTACGGCGTGGACTACCAGGGTATCTAAGCCTGTTTGCTCCCCACGCTTTCGCTCCTCAGCGTCAGGAAAGTCCCAGAGAACCGCCTTCGCCACCGGTGTTCCTCCTGATATCTGCGCATTCCACCGCTCCACCAGGAATTCCGTTCTCCCCTAACTTCCTCTAGTCTGCCCGTATCGGAAGCAGGCTCAGAGTTAAGCCCTGAGTTTTCACTTCCGACGCGACAGACCGCCTACGAGCTCTTTACGCCCAATAATTCCGGACAACGCTCGGACCCTACGTATCACCGCGGCTGCTGGCACGTAGTTGGCCGGTCCTTCTTCTGCAGGTACCGTCACTTTCGCTTCGTCCCTGCTGAAAGCGGTTTACAACCCGAAGGCCGTCATCCCGCACGCGGCGTTGCTGCATCAGGCTTGCGCCCATTGTGCAATATTCCCCACTGCTGCCTCCCGTAGGAGTCTGGGCCGTATCTCAGTCCCAGTGTGGCCGGTCGCCCTCTCAGGCCGGCTACCCGTCGAAGCCTTGGTGAGCCGTTACCTCACCAACAAGCTGATAGGCCGCGAGCCCATCCTTGACCGCCGGAGCTTTCCACCCCTAAAGATGCCTGAAGGGGTCGTATCCGGTATTAGACGCCCTTTCGAGCGCTTATTCCAGTGTCAAGGGCAGGTTGCTCACGTGTTACTCACCCGTTCGCCACTCGTGTACTCCGAAGAGCCTTACCGTTCGACTTGCATGTGTTAAGCACGCCGCCAGCGTTCGTCCTGAGCCAGGATCAAACTCTCCGTTGAAAACTTCGGTCAACCCGTGGGTCGACCTCAAAATCAACGAGTCTGATTCCTGACAGGATCCATTGCTGGATCTATCAAATAATCAACTCAAAGAAATCCATACTCACTTGACCGAAGTCACCCGAGCACGGGGTTTCTGTGCATATTTGGCATTGACTTTTAAGCACGCTGTTGAGTTCTCAAGTTTCGTTCGCACACCGCGCTCGAATCTTTCGATCCGGGCTTGGGGCAACCCGTATTACTTTACTCTTTCCTTCAGTCGGAGTCAAATCCGCTTCCGTTCCGAGTTCCTTCGGCCGTAGCCTCCGGTTTGCCGCCCGTTCACTTTCGTTTGAGGCGACCTGATCAAGCTTAGATGCTGCGTTTCCCCTTGTCAAACCGGGGATCCGGCGGATTTGCTGCTCCGGGCCAAGACCCTTGGGGCAACTCGATCAATTCTACCGATCCGTCCGTTCCGAGTCAAACTCGGCCTTCCGGGCCAGTCCCCGCACAGCGCTCAGCCGCCGGAACTGATGGGTTCTTGTTGAACGCACATCTGTCCGGTCGTCGTCGAGCCGTGTGGGTACCCACCTGGGCCGGGCCGTGAGAGCCGACTTTCGCCGCTCCCCTGCGTCCCTTGCACCGTCGGGGCTCAGAGAACATTACGCACCGCCCGGCCCGAGGTCAAATCGAGGCGTGGTGGCCCCGATCACACGCCCAGAACGCGCTTCAGCGGCGTACCCGAACCATCCCCACGGTCTTCTTCCCGCGGCGGACAACCGCGTAACGACCGTGCAGCAGATCCGAATCCTGCAGCCGGGCCTCGGCGTCGCTCACCTTCTGGTTGTTCAGGTAGGCCCCGCCCTCGGCGATGGCCCGTCGGGCGGCGCCCTTGGAGTCGACCACCCCGGCCGCCAGCAGTGCGTCCACCACCAGCGGCAACTCGGCGCCGGCAGCCAGTTCCCCTCCGCCGACCTCGCCGGCCACCTGGGCGAGCGTGCCCTCCGGCAGCTCGGCCAGCTCACTGCGGCCGAACAACGCCGCGGCAGCGGCCTCGGCGGCCTTCCGCTCGGCCTCCCCGTGCACCAGGTCGGTGATGTCGTCGGCCAGCGCCCGCTGGGCCGCCCGCTGCCACGCCTCCTCGGCCGTCTGCCGGGCCAGGTCCTCGATCTCCTCGCGCGAACGCGGGCTGAACACCTTGAGGTACTCGACCACCTTGGCGTCCTCGGCGTTCAGGAAGTACTGGTGGAAGGCGTACGGGCTGGTCAACTCGGCGTCCAGCCAGATGGTGCCGGACTCGGTCTTGCCGTATTTCGTGCCGTCGGCCTTGGTCAGCAAGGGCGTGACCAGACCGTGTACGCCGGCCCGTTCGGTCCGCCGGATGTAGTCGATGCCGGCGGTGATGTTGCCCCACTGGTCCTGGGCACCCGTCTGCAGGGTGCAGCCGTGCCGTTTGTACAACTCGTGGTAATCCAACGACTGCAGCAGCACGTAACTGAACTCGGTGTAGGAGATGCCGCTGTCCAACCGCCGGGCGACCACGTCGCGGTCCAGCATCCGGTTGATCGAGAAGTGCTTGCCGACGTCGCGCAGGAAGTCGAGGGTGGACAGCTCGGCGGTCCAGTCGTAGTTGTTCACGAAGCGCACCGGGTTGGGCCCGTCCAGCTCGACAAAGCGGCTCATCTGCTCGCGCAACCGCTCCACCCAGCCGGCCACCACTTCCTTGCCGTTCATCACCCGCTCCCCGGCCTGCTTCGGGTCACCGATCAACCCGGTCGACCCGCCCACCAGCAGCAACGGGTGATGCCCGCCGGCGTGCAGCGCCCGGACGACCATCAGCTGCACCAGGTGGCCGATGTGCAGGCTGGGTGCGGTTGGGTCGAACCCGACATAGCTGGTCACCGGTCCGGCGTCCAGGTGCGCCGACAGCGCCTCCCGGTCGGTCGAGTCGGCCACCAGGCCCCGCCACAGCAGTTCATCCAGCACACGGTTCACGGCCTCCACCCTAGCGAGACCCGGCCCGGTGGCAGGATCTCGACCATGCTGCAGAACCTGCCCCACAACTCGCCTCGGACCGCGAGCAGCTGGCGGCGAGCGAGCGTCCGGCCGTGCGGCTCACCGTGCACGACGAGCCCCCGGCGTAGGCCTGGTCCAGCCAGCTGGGCGGAATCCCCTACTGGCTGCCCGGTGATCGCTGGCCGACCGGTTTCGACGTCGGCCACGACCGCCCAATCCGGCTGCCCTGGTTGGGTCAGCTGAACCTCGGCGAGCTCCCGGCCCTGCCGGGTTTCCCGAGCAGCGGATTGCTGCAGTGCTGGGTGCCGCTGGAGCGCTATCGCGGTCACGACCTCGTCTGCCACGTGCGGCATCGCCCGATCAGCGACCCCTCGGCGGTCCTGGTCGACGACCCCGCCCTGGGCCTGGACGACCGCCGGCTGATCAGCGACCCCACCGGCCCCGCCATCACCGGGGAGCTGGTTCGACAGCTGTGGTCACCCAGCAGTCGCGAGTTCACCGACCTGGCAGAGGCCGACGTCTCGCGGTGCGCCGGCTCCACCACGAGCTCGCCTGCTGAGTTCGGCCCTACTCGACCGCCTCGGCAGCCCACTCGGTCGCCTCCCGGCACCGTTCCCGGACGGCGGCGAGCTGTTCGCGGACCCGTCCGGTGGCGGTGCCGCCGCGGCCGTTGCGGCTGTCGATCGAGCCGCGCACGGAGAGCACCTCGAGCACGCCGGCGGCGAGCTCGGGCGCGATCTGGGGCAGGTCATCGGCGGTCAGCTCGGACAGCTCGATCCCCCGCCGTTCGCAGTGTCGCACCGCGGCTCCGGCCACCTCGTGCGCGTGGGCGAAGGGGACGCGTTGGCGTACCAGCCAGTCGGCGACGTCGGTGGCGAGGGAGAATCCCTTGGGTGCCAGGGATTCCATCCGTTCGGGGTGGAAGGTGAGGGTGCCCAGCATCCCCGCCATCGCCGGCAGCAGCACCCGCAACTGGTCGATGGTGTCGAAGACGGGTTCCTTGTCCTCCTGCAGATCCCGGTTGTACGCCAACGGGAGACCCTTCAGGGTGGTCATCAACCCGGTCAGGTTGCCGATGAACCGGCCGGCCTTGCCGCGGGCCAGCTCGGCGACGTCGGGGTTCTTCTTCTGCGGCATGATGCTCGAGCCGGTGGACCAGGCGTCGTCGAGGGTGGCGAACCCGAACTCGACGGTCGACCAGACGATCACCTCCTCGGCGATCCGGGAGAGGTCCACCCCCACCTGGGCGAGCACGTATGCCGCCTCCGCGACCAGGTCGCGGGCGGCGGTCCCGTCGATCGAATTCTCCACCGAGGTGGCGAATCCGAGCTCGGCGGCGACCAGCTGCGGGTCCAGGCCCAGCGAGGTGCCGGCCAACGCGGCCGACCCGTAGGGGCTGACCGCGAGTCGACGATCCAGGTCCTGCATCCGCTGCACGTCGCGCAGCAACGGCCAGGCGTGCGCCAGCAGGGCGTGCGAGAGCAGCACCGGCTGGGCTGACTGCAGGTGGGTACGCCCCGGCATCACCGTGGGGTGCTCCACCGCGGGTGGCTGGCCACCGACCGGGTCGCCGAGGTGGCGGGTCGCCTGCCCGATCAGGGATTCCACGACCTCGGCCACTCCCGCCGCCAGGGCGCGCAGTTCCTCGCGCAGGTACAACCGCACGAGGGTCGCGATCTGGTCGTTGCGTGAGCGCCCCGCACGCAGCCGGCCACCGAGCTCGGCACCGACCCGCTCGATCAGGATCCGTTCCAGGGCACCGTGCACGTCCTCATCGGTCTCCGCCGGACCGATGGGCCGACCACCGTCTCGGGCCGGGTCGACGACGTCGGCCAGCAGCCCGGCCAGCGCCCCGCGCAACCGGTCGTGCTCGTCGTCGGTGAGCAGCTCGGCGGCGTGCAACGCCTTGGCGTGGGCCAGGGAGCCGAGCAGGTCGTGCCGCGCCAGTCGCCAGTCGAACTGGGTGGAGCGGCTGAGCGCGAACATCGCCTCGGCCGGGCCACCGGCGAAGCGGCCTCCCCAGAGTCGTCCTTCACCGGTGCCGGAGTTGTCGTTCATGGCGGTCAATCTAGTGACTCCTTGAGGTCTGCCGTGGCGCCCTCGGCGGCCAGGGTGAGCATCCGCTCGGCCAGCTCGGCCCCACCCTGCGGGTCGCGGGTGATCACCAGGACGGTGTCGTCGCCGGCGATGCTGCCCAGGATGGCGGGCCAGGCGGCGCGGTCGATGGCCGAGGCGAAATATTGCGCCGCGCCTGGCGGCGTACGCAGCACGACCAGGTTGGCCGACGCCTCGGCGGCGACCAGCACCTCGCCGGCCAGCCGCGCCAACCGGTGCTCGGCGGCGCGCGATTCCCCGGCCACCGCGCTGCGGTCACCGCCCTCTCCGGGGACGGCGTACACCAACTGGCCGCCACTGGAGCGGATCCGGGTGGCGCCGAGCTCGAGCAGGTCCTTTGACAGGGTGCCCTGGCTGACCCGGATCCCGCGCTCGGCCAACAGCTCACCCAGCTCGGTCTGCGAGCGGACCAGCCCCGCGCTGATCAGCTCACCGATCGCCGACTGCCTGGCCGCCTTGGTCATCACCGCACTCATCGCGCGCGATCCCCACTCTGCAGCAGGAAGGCGAGCAACGCCTTCTGAGCGTGCCGCCGATTCTCGGCCTCGTCGAACACCACCGAGCGTGGCCCCTCGAGCACCGACGCCTCGATCTCCTTACCGCGATAGGCCGGCAGGCAGTGCATCACGATGGCGTCCGAATCGGCACCGGAGACCAACGTCTCGGTCACCGAATAGGGCGCGAATGCCTGCACCCGTTCGGAATCCTGGCCCTCCTGCCCCATCGACACCCAGGTGTCGGTGCACACCACGTCGGCCCCGGAGACCGCTTCGGTGGCCGAGTCGGTGACCAGGATCGAGCCGCCGGTGCGGTCAGCGATCGCTTCGGCGCGCGTCAGCACCTCGGCCGCCGGGTGATAGTCCGCCGGGGCGCCGATCCGCACCCGCATGCCGGCCAGTGCGCCGGCGAGCAGATAGGAGTTGGCCATGTTGTTGGCCCCGTCGCCGACGTACGCGAAGCTCAACCCCTGCAGGGATCCCTTGTGCTCGATGATCGTCTGCCAGTCGGCGAGCACCTGGCACGGGTGATAGTCGTCGGTGAGGGCGTTGATCACCGGCACCGAGGACGCCGCCGCCATCTCCTCGATCCGCTGCTGGGGTCCGGTCCGCCAGACGATCGCGGCGACGTGCCGGGAGAGCACCCGGGTCACATCGGGGATGGTCTCCCGGACCCCCACCCCGGCCAGCCGTCCGTCAACCAGCATGGGGTTTCCGCCGAGCTCGGCGATGGCCGCGTGAAAGGACACCTGGGTGCGCAGGGTGGGCTTGTCGGTGAGCACGGCGACCGAACGCGGACCCTCCAGCGGACGGAACCCGAACGGGTCCTGCTTCATCCGCGCAGACAGGTCCAGCACCTCGGCCTGTTCGGCGGCGCTGAGGTCGTCGTCGGCCAGGAAGTGCTTCGGTTGCTCGGTCATCCACGGCTCCGTTCCAGGATGGCGGGCAGCGCGTCCACGAAGGAGTCCAGCTGCTCGGCGGTCAGGTTGAGCGGCGGCGCGAGCCGCAGCACGTTCGGGCGCGGGGCGTTGATCACGAACCCTGCCTCCAGCGCGGTCTCATAGCAGGCCGGCGCGATCTCGGCGGTCAGCTCTATGCCGCGCAACAGCCCGCGGCCGCGGACGCCGGCCACCAGCGGGTGGTCCAGTTCATCGACCCGCTGCTCCAGGTGGTCGCCGAGGCGGCGTACCGAAGCGAGCAGCTCGTCGCGCTCGATCACCTGCAGCACGGCCAATCCGGCGATCGCGGCGACCGGGTTGCCGCCGAAGGTGGTGCCGTGCGAACCGGGCTGCAGCAGCTCGGCCGCCGCCCCGGTCGCCACGCAGGCGCCGATCGGGAACCCGTTGCCGAGCCCCTTGGCCAGGGTGACCACGTCGGCCACCACACCCTCGTGCTGGCTGGCCAACCAGTGCCCGGTGCGTCCGATTCCGGTCTGCACCTCGTCGAACCAGAGCAGGGAACCGTGCTCGCGGGTCAGCTCCCGAGCCCGCCGCAGATAACCGTCGGGGGGAACCACCACGCCGTTCTCACCCTGGATCGGCTCGATCACCACCGCCGCCACCGTGTCGTCGATCGCCGCGGCCAGCGCCTCGGCATCCCCGTAGGGGACGAAGGTGACCTCGCCGGGCAGCGGTTCGAACGGCTCGCGATACTTCGGGTTGTGGGTGAGCGCCAGCGCGCCCATCGAGCGGCCGTGGAAGGCGCCCTCCATCGAGATGATCCGGGTCCGCCCGGTGCGCCGGCTGAGCTTGAACGCCGCCTCGTTGGCCTCGGTGCCGGAGTTGGTGAAGAACACCTTGGCGGGCTGCCCCGAGTCACCGGCGACGATCGCGGAAAGCCGTTCGGCCAGAGCGATCTGGGCCGGCGTGGCGAAGAAGTTCGACACGTGACCCAGCGTCGCCAGCTGCGAGGTGATCGCCGCCAGCACCGTCGGGTGGGCGTGGCCGAGCGCGTTCACCGCCAGCCCGCCGAGCAGGTCGAGATAGCGCTTGCCCTCGCTGTCCCAGACGTGGGCACCCTCGCCGCGGACGAAGACCCGCTTCGGCGGCCCGAACGTGTTCATGATCGCGTGCTGATAGCGCTCGACCAGCTCCGGCTGGTGCCCCTGCGGCAGGGTTGCGGAGAGCTCGGTCATCAGGATTTCCCTTCGCTGGCGTCGTTTGCGACACGGTCGGCGATCACCTGGGTGCCGACGCCGGCGTTGGTGAAGATCTCCAGCAACAGCGCGTGCGGCACGCGGCCGTCGAGCACGGTGGCCCGGCTCAGCCCGCCCTCGACGGCGGCCAGGCAGGCCTCCATCTTGGGCACCATGCCTGACTGCAGGGTCGGCAGCATCTCCCGCAGCTCGCTGGCGGTGATGCCGGTGATGATCTCGGGATCCTCGGGCCAGTTGCGATAGAGCCCGGCCACGTCGGTCAGCACGACCAGCTTCTCCGCGCCCAGCGCGACCGCCAGGGCGGCGGCCGCGGTGTCGGCGTTCACGTTGTGCACGGTGCCGTCCTCGTCGGGGGCGACGGTCGCCACCACCGGGATCCGTCCGGCCTCCATCAGGTCACGAACCGCCTCGGGCCGGACCTGGCTGACCTCGCCGACGAGTCCGAGGTCGACGTCCTCCCCGTCCAGCAACAGCCCCTTGCGGGTCGCGGTGAACAACCCGGCGTCCTCGCCGGAGAGTCCCACCGCGAGCGGGCCATGTCCGTTGACCAGGCCGACCAGTTCGCGGTTCACCTGCCCCATCAGCACCATCCGGACGACGTCCATCGCGGCCGGGGTGGTCACCCGCAGCCCGCCGCGGAATTCGGAGTCGATGTCGAGGCGCTTGAGCATCGACGAGATCTGCGGGCCGCCCCCGTGCACGACGACCGGTTGTACGCCGCAGCGGCGCAGGAAGACGATGTCCTCGGCGAAGGCGCGTTTCAGCTCGTCGTCGATCATCGCGTTGCCGCCATATTTGATCACGATCGTCGCGCCGGCATAGTCGTTCAGCCAGGGCAGCGCCTCCGCCAGCACGGCCGCCTTCTCGCGGGGGCCGAGGCCGGCGGGGGTCGCCTCGTTGGGCTCACTCATGTCGAATACTCCGCGTTCTCCTTGACGTAGTCGTAGGTCAGGTCGTTGGTCCACACGGTGGCGGTGTGCTCCCCCGCGTGGAGGTCGACCAGCACGTGCACCGCGCGTTCGCTCAGGTCCACCAGGGATCGGTCCTCCCCGATCCCACCGGCCCGGCACACCATCACCTGGTTGAAGCTGACGTCGATCTCGTCCGGGTCGAAGGCCGCGTCGGTGGTGCCGAGTGCGGCCAGCGCCCTGCCCCAGTTGGGATCGCGACCGAAGATGGCGCACTTGAACAGGTTGCTGGAGGTGATCGCGCGGCCGACGGTCAGCGCATCCGCCTCACTGGCCGCCCCGACCACCTCGACGGCGATGTCGTGGGCGGCCCCCTCGGCGTCGGAGAGCAGTTGCTGACCCAGGTCGTGGCAGACCGCGGTGACGGCGGCCGTCAGGTCGTCCAGGGCCACCGGCACCCCGGAGGCGCCGGAGGCGAGCAGCAGCACGGTGTCGTTGGTGGACATGCAGCCGTCGGAGTCGAGCCGGTCGAAGGTGACCCGGGTGGCCGCGGAAAGCGAGCGCTGCAACGAATCGGCGTCGACGACGGCGTCGGTGGTGAGCACCACGAGCATGGTCGCCAGCCCGGGAGCCAGCATGCCCGCGCCCTTGGCCATCCCACCGACCGACCAGCCCTCGCCCCGCCAGACGGCCTGCTTGGCGACGGTGTCGGTGGTCATGATCGCGGTGGCAGCGTCCGCCCCACCATCGGGGGACAGTGCACCTGCTGCGGTCGGGATCGCGGTGCGCAGCTTGTCCATCGGCAGGCGTACACCGATCAGCCCGGTCGAGCAGACGGCCACCTCGGTCGGCGCGCAGCCCACCGCCGCGCCGGTCAGCTCGGCCATCTCGACCGCGTCGGCATGACCCGGCTGACCGGTGCAGGCGTTGGCGCCGCCGGAGTTGAGCACCACCGCGCGCAGTGACCCGTCGCACACCTCGCGGGACCACCGCACCGGGGCGGCCTGCACCCGGTTGCGGGTGAACACCGCGGCGGCGGCCGAGCTCGGGCCGAGGTTGTGCACCAGGGCCAGGTCGGGGCGGCCGGAGGCCTTCAGTCCGGCGGTGCCGCCGGAGGCCGCAAAACCTGCTGGGGCGGTGATTCCGCTGCTCACGGGGCGACTCCGATCCTGGGCAGGCCGGTGGTCTCGTCGAGACCGAGGGCGAGGTTCATGCACTGGATGGCACCACCGGCGGTGCCCTTGGTCAGGTTGTCCAGGGCGACCACGGCGATCAGGCGCCCCGCGGTACGGTCAACGGTCACCTGCAGCTGCACGCTGTTGCTGCCGACGACTCCCTGGGTCTGCGGCCACTGCCCTTCGGGCAGCAGGTGCACGAACGGCTCGTCGGCGTACGCCCGCTGGTAGGCATCGCGGACGTCGGCCCCAAGCTCGATCCCGTCGGCCAGCGGGGCGGTGCAGGTGGCCAGGATCCCCCGGCTCATCGGCACCAGCACCGGGGTGAACGACAGCGTCGGTTCGGAAGCACCGAGCAGCCGCAGGTTCTGCAGGATCTCGGGGGTGTGCCGGTGTCCCCCGCCCACCCCGTAGGCGCTGGCCGAGCCCATCAGCTCTGCACCGAGCAGGTGCGGCTTGAGCGCCTTTCCCGCCCCCGACGGGCCGGAGGCGGCGACCACCACCACGTCGTGGCCGTCGATCAGCCCGGCAGTGACGGCGGGCAGCAGTCCCAGGGTGACCGAGGTCGGATAGCACCCGGGCACGGCGATCCGGTGGCTGCGCGCCAGCCGGTGCCGCTGCTCGGGCAGCTCGGGCAGGCCATAGGGCCAGGAACCGGCGTACGCGCTGCCATAGAACTGCTGCCAGGCCTCGGCGTCGGTGAGCCGGAAGTCGGCCCCGCAGTCGATGACCAGGGTGTCCTCGCCGAGCTGTTCGGCGATCGGGCCGGAGGTGCCGTGCGGCAGGGCGAGGAAGACCACGTCGTGCCCGGCCAGGGTGTCGGCGGTGGTGGGCAGGATCTCCCGGTCGGCCAGCGGCCACAGGTGGGGCTGGTGTTCCCCGAGCCGGCTGCCGGCGCTGCCGCCAGCGGTCAGCGCTCCGATCTCCACCGCGGGGTGCTCCAGCAGCAGGCGCAGCACCTCACCGCCCGCATATCCCGTGCATCCGGCGACGGCCACTCTGAAAACCATGGGCATAACCATGCCACACCTGGAATAACTAATCCATACGCCGTGCCCCTTTTGCGACTCCCGCTGAACGCCGAACATGCGCACTTCTTGTAGAACATCAGCGATTCCCGCAGGGTACGCCAGCTCTGCTGGCCGAGGGCGCCATCGGCGGTGAGTCGATGATTGGTCTGAAAGCGGGTCAGCGCCGCCACGTCCCCGGTCTCCAGCACCCCGTTCGGACTCACCCCGTCATAACCCAGCGCGACCTGCCCGGGCGGCTGAATCTCCCGGCCTCCGGGCCGGTCGCGGCCTAGGATTCGGCCATGGAGGAGTCCGAACGGGAGCGCACCGAGGCGCTGGCCGCGCTGCTGTCGGCCGAGGACACCGGCATCCAGAACGCCGGCCAGACCTCGATGGCGTTGATCGGGGTGATCGCGGCCTATCTGCCGGTGTCGCTGTTCGCGGTCTATCAGGGCTATGGCAAGGAGATCCTGGCCTATCTGCCGCTGCCGGTGGTGCTGCTGATGTTCTTCCAGATGGTGCAGACCGCGGCCACCTCGCGCCGGGCCCGTTCGGCGGCGATCGTGGAGCGCGAGCTGGTGCTGGTGGCCGGGCTCGACCAGCCGTACGCCGAGGGTCGGCTCGGCACCCCGGCACGCAACCCGATCGTCAACCCGTATGCGATCATCGCCCAGCGCGGCGACCGGTGGATCTCCCGCTATGTGGCTGCCGTGTTGCCGTTTCTGGGGTTGTATGCGATCGGGATCGCCTACACCTGGTTCCTGTGCTCCGAGGCCGGCCGGCTCAACCCGGACTATCCGACCCGCACCTGGGCGGTGATCGTGCCGGTGCTGCTCAATCTGGTGCTGTGGTCGGTGTTCGCCGACAGCGCGATGAGCTATTTCACCCCGCGCTACAAGATCAACATCTGGGTGCCGATGGCCGGGCTGGCCGGCATCTGGCTGCAGTCACGGCAGCCGGACGACCCGACCCCGGCCTGGCTCTATTTCAGCGTGCTGAGCGCGGCCATGATCACCTTCGCCGCGCTCACCAGGCCGACGAAGTGGCGGGGGCACGACGTGATCGCGCGCGCCGGTGTGGCCGGAATCATCGTGTCCGCGTTGGGTTTCTGGGTTGCGGTGTTCCCGGTCGCGGGTTTCGGGGAGCACGAGTCGAGCGTCTGGGCCAACGTGTCGATGCACATCGTGGCACCGATCGTGACGCTGCTGGCGATCTGGTATCGGCGTACGCCGTTGACCCCGCTCCGGTGGAGCCGGGTCGGCCTGGTTCTGCTGTTCCCATTGGGTTATGGCGCGTTTCTGCTGGTGTCCCGAGCGCTGTGGGGTACGCCGATCCCCTACGCCTTTCTCAACCCGGAGCGCTCCAGCGTCGGCTCGACCATCGTCACCTGCGTGTTGACGCTGATCGTGTCGTTCCTGGTCGCCACGGCCGAGCGGATCGCGTTGGCGATCCGGCCGCGGCACGGCATCGAATAGCCGTGCCACGGCAGGAGATCCTACGTCAGGAGCGCAGCACCGCCCCGCAGGATTCTCTCGCGGCGGCGACCGCGGCGTCGCGGGCCTGGGCCGCCTCGGCGTCCTTCAGCGTTCGCCCGACGGCCCGGAAGCGCAGGGCGTACGCCAGCGACTTCCTGCCCTCGGGGATCTGGTCGCCGGTGTAGATGTCGAACAGTCGTATCGACTCGAGCAGTTCGCCGGCCCCTCGCACCAGGGCGGCCTGCACGTCGGCGGCGGCCACGTCGGCGGGCACGACCAGGGCCACGTCCTCCTTGGCCACCGGATAGCTGGACAGCGGTGCGATCACCCCGGGGCCGGGGAGCGCCGCGAGCAGGGCGTCGAGGTCCAGCTCGATCGCCGCGGCACCCGCGGAGAGCCCGAATTCCTTGACCACGTTGGGATGCAGTTCACCGGCATGTCCGACGACCACGTCGTCCAGCACCAGCTCGGCGCACCGTCCCGGGTGGAACGGTGCCTGCTGACCCGCCCGCCGCCGCACGGGTACGCCGAGGGTGCGGGCGAGTGCGTCGACGATGCCCATCGCGTGCCGCCAGCCGACCGGTTCGGCCGCACCGTCCCAGCGCTGCGGCAGCCAGGACCCCTGGAGCAGCACGCCGAGGTGCCGCGGCTGGGCCGGAATGGCGTCGTTCAAGGCGGCCCACTCGCTGTCGGTGGGACGCCGATCGACTGGAGGCATTGGGGCGGGGCGTCCGTCACCGGCGCGGAACACCGAGCCCAGCTCGAAGATGGCCACGTCGTCGAGGCCACGGCTGAGGTTGCGCGCGGCGGCGGCGAGCAGCCCCGGCAGGGTGGTGGTACGCAGGAACGGACTGGTCTCGGCCAACGGGTTGGCCAGGCGTACCTGGGCCCGGCGCGGATCGTCGGCGCCGAGGCCGAGCCGGTCGAGGTCGGCGGTGGCCTGGAAGGGGAAGGTGAGCACCTCGACCAGACCGAGATCGGCCAGTGTCGTGGTGACGGCGCGGCGGCCCCGCTGACCGGCGGTCAGCCCGCGACCGCCGGGGGCGGGCGGCACCAGCCCGACGATCCGGTCCAGCCCGACCTTCTGGCCGACCTCCTCGACGTAGTCGTAGGGGTCACGCAGGTCGGGCCGCCAGCTCGGCGGGGTGACCCGCAGCTGGTCGCCGTCACGCTGCACGTCGATCCCGGCGCCGGTGAGCGCCTCGACCACCGTGTCGGCCGAGACGGGCATGCCCAGGATCTTCTCGGGCAGGTCGACGGGCAGGGTGCAGCCGGGCAGCGGGGGCACCTCGCCGACCACGGTGACCCGCTCGTCGACGGTGCCGCCGCCGAGCTCGGCCAGCAGTTGCCCCGCGCGCAGCACCCCGGCATAGGTGGCCGCCGGGTCGACGCCGCGTTCGAAGCGGCGCGAGGCCTCCGAGGGCAGCTTGTGCCCGCGCGAGCTGCGCGAGATCGTGGCCGGGTCGAAGTAGGCACCCTCGATCACCACGTTTCGGGTCTGGTCGGAGAGCTCGGTGCTGGCCCCGCCCATCACCCCCGCCAGGCCGATCGGCCCGGAATCGTCGGTGATCACCAGGTCGTCGGGGCCGAGGGTGCGGACCTGGTCGTCCAGGGTGGTCACGGTCTCCCCCGCCCGGGCCGCCCGGACGACGATGTCGCCGGAGAGCCTGTCGGCGTCATAGCCGTGCAGGGGGCGCCCCAACTCGACCATCACGTAGTTGGTGATGTCGACCGCCAGCGAGATGGAGCGGATCCCGGACTGGGTGATCCGGCGCTTCAGCCACGCCGGGCTGGACCGTGTGGGGTCGAAGCCGGTGACCCGCAGGGCGACGAACTGCGAGCAGCGCGGGTCGGCCAGGCGTACGCCGACGCTCCCCTGCTGCGGGTCGCCGAATTCCTGCACCGGATCGGTGAACGCCACGTCGAACGACTGCGCCAGCTCGCGGGCCAGACCGCGGATCGACAGGCAGTGCGGCATGTCCGGGGTGATCTCCAGCTCGAAGATGACCTCGTCGGCCCCGAGCAGCGGCATCGCCGGCTGCCCGACCTGGGGATCTCCTTCCAGCACGATGATTCCGTCGGTCCCGTCCTCGGGCAGCCCGAGCTCGGTGGCCGAGCAGATCATCCCGTCGGAGACGTGACCGTAGGTCTTGCGGGCGGCGATCTCGAACCCTCCGGCCAGCACCGCGCCCGGCAGCGAGACCACGACGTGGTCTCCGACGCCGAAATTGTGTGCCCCACAGACGATCCCGCGACCGGGCTGATCGGGTGGGTTGTGCGCGCCGACGTCGACGGTGCACCAGTTGATCGTCTTTCCGTTCTTCTGCGGCTCGGGGTTGACCTCGAGCACGCGCCCGACGACGACCGGTCCGCTCACCTCGGTGCCGGCCTGGACGCCCTCGACCTCGATACCGGCGCGGATGAACGCCTCGCGCAGGGCGGGCACGTCGACATCGGCGGGTAGCTCGACGAACTCGCGGAGCCAGGACAGCGGGGCCTTCATCGAGCGATCCCTTCAAGAGAACGAGAAAAGCGGAGGTCACCCTCGACCATGTCGCGCAGGTCGGTGGCGCCGTTGCGGAACATCACGCCACGGTCGATGCCCATACCGAAGGCGAATCCGGAATAGACCTCGGGGTCGACGCCGCAGGCGATCAGCACGCGCGGGTTGACCACGCCGCAGCCGCCCCACTCGATCCACCCCTCGCCGCCGCAGGTGCGGCAGCCGCGGTCGGTGCCGCGGCAGACGAAGCACTGCAGGTCGACCTCGGCGCTCGGCTCGGTGAACGGGAAGAAGTGCGGCCGGAACCGGGTGGTCACCCCGCCGAACAGCTCGCTGGCCAGGTGGTCCAGGGTGCCCTTGAGATGCGCCATCGAGATCCCCTTGTCCACCACCAGTCCCTCGACCTGGTGGAAGACCGGCAGGTGCGTAGCGTCGAACTCGTCGGCGCGATACACCTTGCCGGGGCAGGCGATGTAGACCGGCAGCTCCCGGGTGAGCAGGGCACGCGCCTGCACCGGGGAGGTGTGCGTACGCATCACCAGGTGGTGCTCGGGCGGGTCGACGAACAGGGTGTCCTGCAGATAGCGGGCCGGGTGATCAGGCGGAAAGTTCAGCGCGTCGAAGTTGAGCCACTCGCTCTCCAGCTCGGGGCCCTCGGCGATCTCCCAGCCCATCGCGACGAAGATGTCACTGACCAGATCCATCATCCCGGTGATCGGGTGGATCGCCCCGCGCGGGGTGAGCTCGACCGGCAGGGTGACGTCCACCGTCTCGGTGGCGAGCCGGTGCTCGAGCTCGGCGGCGGCCAGTTCCCCCTCGCGCGCCTTGAGTGCCTGGCCCACCCGCCCGCGGGCCTGCCCGATCCGCTTGCCGGCGTCCTTGCGCGCCTGCGGCGGCAGGGCGCCGATCTCCCGGTTGGCCAGGGCCAGCGGGGAGCGTTCACCGGTGTGCTCGATCCGCACCTGCTTCAGCTCGGCGCTGCTGCCGGCCGCGGCGATGGCGGCCAGCGCGTCGGTGACGAACTGGTCGACCTGCTCGGCCTCCAGCGGTGTCACCTGGACTGGATCGAAGTTGGTGTTCGGCCCGGACATGGGCTCCCCTCGGTTCGGCGTGGTGCTCTGGTGCACGATGTCGGTGCAGCACGGGTCAGTCTAGGAAGTACGCCCGGCCCGCGCGAACGCGTTCCACCCGAATCGGCGTGCGCCGGGTGGGCGCGGTTGCCCCGGTTTGCCATCATGGCTGGCGGAGTCGAGTGGCAGAGAGGTGATTCCAGCGTGTTTCCTCCCGGCTGGCAGGCAATGCTGACCGAGAAGGCCATCCACATCGTGTTGACCGTGCTGTTCGCACTGGTGCTGCGGTGGGCGGTGCACAAGGCGATCCGCAAGGCTATCGACACCGCCGCAACCGGGCGCCGGCGACTGGCCGGTGGCCTCGGCGAACGGGCCAGCACCGTGCTGGCCAGGAGCCAGCAGGGCACCCAGGCCCGGGCCCGGCAGCGCACCGAGACCCTGGGCACGGTGCTCGCCTCGGTGTTCGATCTGGTGCTGGTAATCGTGGTGGTGCTGATGGTGTTGAGCACCCTCGGCATGTCGGTCGGGCCGGCGCTGGCGTCGGCCGGGATCGGCGGGCTGGCGCTCGGGTTCGGCGCGCAGAGCCTGGTCAAGGACCTGATCTCGGGGGTGTTCCTGATCTTCGAGGACCAGTTCGGGGTGGGCGATTTCGTCACCGTGAACGGCATCCAGGGCACCGTGCTGCGGGTCGGCTTCCGGGTCACCCAGCTGCAGGATCCGAGTGGGGAGATCTGGTATGTCCGCAACGGCGAGGTGACCAAGGTCGGCAACCAGACCCAGGGGTGGTCCTCCAGCTTCGTGCAGATCCCGGTGAACATCTCCGAGGACCCATTTCGGGTGGTGCGCATCCTCGAGGAGGCGGTGGCCAGCCTGGACGAGGAGCCCGAGTGGCGCGAGCAGATGCTGGACACCCCGCAGGTGCTCGGGCTGACCAACTTCAACGACCGGCTGATGAACTTCACCGTGCTGGCGAAGTGCCCCGGCAACGAGCAGTGGGCCGTGGAGCGGGAGATCCGCGCCCGGGCGATGACGGTGCTGCGCGAGGCGGGAATCCGCTCCCCCGGCCTGCTGGTCGAATCGCGCAGCTTCGACCGGGTTGCCGTCGACGAGGACTCGGTGCTGCGCTCCACCCGACGCAGCTCACTGTTGCGCCGCCGTCGGCCTGCCGAGGTCGGGGTGAACAGCGGCCAGGCCGACGAGAACCCGAACGCCGACGAGCACTGAGTCGGCAGCGGTCTCAGCGGCGCTGGGCGGTGGCGGAGGCGTACAGGCAGACCGCGGCCGCGGTGGCCAGGTTGAGGCTCTCGGCGCGGCCGAAGATGGGCACGGCGACCTGACGATCGGCCAGCACGGCGTGCTCGGGCGGCAGCCCCCACGCCTCGTTGCCCATCAACCACACCGTGGGGCGGGCGAGTGCGCCACTGTCGGCGAGGACGTCGAGGGTGTCCTGCCCGCCGCCGTCGGCCGCCAGCACCTGGAACCCCTTGTCCCGGAAGAAGTCCAGGGTGTTCGCCAGGTGGGCGCCGGTGACCACCGGCAGGTGGAACAGCGACCCGACCGAGGCGCGGACCACCTTGGGGTTGGTCACCTCGACCGAGTCTGCGGTGAGCACCACCGCGTCGGCACCGAACGCGTCGGCGCAGCGGATCACGGTGCCGGCGTTGCCCGGGTCCCGCACCTGGGCGCACACCACGACCAGCCTCGCAGCCGCTCCGAGGTCGTCGAGGGTGCCCTCGGTGTGCTCGCAGATCGCCACGATCCCCTGCGGAGTGGTGGTGTCGGTGATGGTGGCCAGCTCGGCCGCGGTGACGGCGTACGCCCGGACGCCGGCCCTGCGCGCTGCCACCAGCAGCGGCTGCAGTCGCTCGTTGCCGTCGACGTGGAACAGTTCGCGGACCCGTGCGGGGTCGGCGAGCGCCTCGCGGACGGCCTGGGGTCCCTCGGCCAGGAACAGCCCGGTGTTCAGTCGCTGCTTGCGCTGCAGCAACCGACGAGCCGACCGGAGCCGCCCCTGTCCGGGGCGGTCACCGGCCGGCTCGTGCGAGGAAACTCCAGCTGGCAAGGCAATGCCGCGGCTCAGGCGGCCGCGGTCTCACCCTGGTTGGCGCGCGACACCTCGACCAGGGCGGCGAACGCCTTGGAGTCGGAGACGGCGAGCTCGGCCAGGATCTTGCGATCCACCTCGACGCCGGCGTTCTTCAGGCCGTTGATGAACCGGTTGTAGGTCATCCCCTCGGCGCGGGCGGCCGCGTTGATCCGCTGGATCCACAGCTTGCGGAAGTCACCCTTCTTCGCCCGGCGGTCGCGATAGGCGTACACCATCGAATGGGTGACCTGCTCCTTGGCCTTGCGATAGAGGCGGGAGCGCTGGCCGCGGTAGCCCGAGGCCTGCTCAAGAACTTCACGGCGCTTCTTCTGCGCATTCACAGAACGCTTCACGCGTGCCATGGGTTACTCCTTGTTCATCGGTTCGGGATCTCCGGACCGGGGTTGGTTCGTGGGTGGTGGTGGCTTCGACAGGCTCAGCCAGCCTGGGTGACCTACTTGCCGAGAAGCTTCTTGGCCTTCTTGGCGTCGCCCTTGACCAGCACGGCGTCGCCGTCCAGACGACGGGTACGCGTGGTCGGCTTGTGCTCGTTGAGGTGCATCTTGCCGGCCTTGCGGTGCATGACCTTGCCCGACCCAGTGATCTTGAAGCGCTTCTTGGCACCGGAGTGCGTCTTCATCTTCGGCATCTGCCGCTCCTTCTGTGCACACAGGGATCTGCTGTGCATGGTTGCTTCCCGACGGCAGCCTGTCCGCCGGGTGACCACTGATCGATGATCAGAGATCGATGTCGGGGTCCATGTTGTCCGCGGGCCCCTTCTTCTTCGCTTTCCGCTCCTGCTGGGAGGCCTGCCGGCGACGCTCCGCCTGCATCGCATCCTCCGCCTCCTGGTCGGCTGTGCGCGCTGCCGCCCGGGCGTCCTTCTCCGCCTGGACGTCGACGCGAGCCTCGGTCTTCTTCTTGGTCGGACCGAGCACCATCAGCATGTTCCGGCCGTCCTGCTTGGGCGCGGACTCGACGAAACCGAACTCCTCGACGTCGTCGGCCAGCCGCTTGAGCAGGTTGAAACCGAGCTCCGGGCGGGACTGCTCCCGGCCCCGGAACATGATGGTGATCTTCACCTTGTCCCCGGCCTTGAGGAAGCGCACGACGTGACCCTTCTTGGTCTCGTAGTCGTGCCCGTCGATCTTGGGTCGGAGCTTCATCTCCTTGATCACGGCGTTGGTCTGGTTCCGTCGGCTGCTGCGGTCCTTCTGCGCGGCCTCGTACTTGAACTTGCCGTAGTCCATGAGCTTGGCCACCGGCGGTCGGGCCATCGGGGCGACCTCGACCAGGTCGAGATCCGCCTCTCGGGCCAGCCGCATGGCGTCCTCGATCCGAACGATGCCCACCTGCTCGCCGGCAGGGCCGACGAGGCGGACCTCGGATACACGGATACGCTCATTGATGCGCGGTTCGGTGCTGATGTGTCCTCCTGGGTTGTCCTGCGACCCGCTTCCACGGAACCGCACCGGGAAACCGAAAAGGCCCCCGCGTGAGCGGAGGCCTGGAGGACGCCCGAGGAACCGCCGGAAGGCGGCGTACCCTCTGCGCGGACCCGACGACCGGAGGCCGTGCGGGTGGGAGACCAGGTCCCCACTTGTGCGGATCCGCCGAAGGCGGATCATTCGGCGTCCATGATAGTCGACACCGTCTCGGAATGCGAACTGCAGGAATTGTTCAGGGCGTACGCGTGGCCAGCCAGCCGAAACCGCCGTCCTCGAGTCGGACCAGGCGGCGGCTCTCGGCCAGGTTGGCCAGCACCTCCCCGTCGATCACCAGCGGGTGCGGCCCCTCGAAGTCGACCAGCAGGGTGCTGGCCCGGGACTGGCGCGCGGTGTCGGCGACCACGTCGAGGGTGGCCGGGATCGGCCGGGCGCGATCGTTCCACCGCGACAGCGAGTCGGTGCCGGTGAAGGCGAGCATCGCCGTGCCCAGAGTGGGGTGCTTGAGCAGCACAGCGGCCATCTCGGCCTGCCGCTGCGGGTCGTGGGTCATCGTCTCGTCACCGGTGGAGACCAGCGGTACCAGCAGCCGCGAGCCGCACAACCGCGCCACCGCGGCCAGGTAGTCGGTCGGCTGGCCGGTCTCGGCGGCCAGGCCGAGGGCTCGGCGTACCTCTTCGTCGGCCCGGCCGTCGTCGCTGGCGTAGTGCTCGGAATAGCCGCCGAGGCTGCGACCGGCTCCGTTGAGCTCGTGGCTGGGGTGCTGGTGGGTCTGCTCGTCCGACATGGTCAGTGAGCCTAACGCGCCGTGGCTGCTCACTGCTTCCAGTAACCGCAGAAGGTGACCTCGTCCTTGGCCCAGCCGCGCTCGCGGACCAGGTGGCGGCGTACCCCGGTGGCCAGCCCGGACTCCCCCACGGCGAAGGCGTAGCGGTCCTGGTCGGGCAGGGTGAGCGCGGCCAGTTCGCGGAGCAGTTGCTGGCCCGGACGACTGCCCGGCGGACGTACCAGCCACTGCACCGCCACCCCCGCGGGTGCGGTCACCGGCTGGGCGTCGGCCAGGTCACAGACCTCGATCAGCGCGTGAGCGCTCGCCGAGGCGGGCAGGTCACGCAGCACCCCCAGCACGGCCGGCAGCCCGGTCTCGTCGGCGCACAGCAGCAGGTTGGTCGCCGTCGGCTCCGGCCACCCGCAGCCCTGGTCGAGCAGGGCGACCCGGTCACCGGCGGCGGCCGCCTGGGCCCACGGCCCGGCCACCCCGTCGGTGCCGTGCACCACGAAGTCGATGTCCAGTTCACCGTCGTCGGCCCGCCATTCCCGCAGCGTGTAGCTGCGCACGGTCGGGCGAAGCCGGGCCGGGGTGGCCATCATCCTCAGATAGCTGGCCCGGGTCATCCGCTCGGGCACGTGCTCGAGACTGCGTTCGTCGGCGGTGGGCAGGAACAGCCGGACCCACTGGTCGAAGCCGCGCCACTCGAGCCGCGCCAGGTCGGCACCGGTCAGGGTGACCCGGTGCAGGTTGGGTGAGATCCGGACGGTGCGCGCCACCTCGGCGCGCATCACGCCGGAGGCGGCGTGGGTGACGGTGATGTTGGTCATCGCGTCTCCCCCGACCGGCCGTGACGGACCGCGACCACGGTGGCCAGCAGGGCCAGCCCCACGCAGCCGAACAGCACGTTGCGATAGCCGAGGCTGCCGGCCAGATAGAGCAGCCCGGCACCGAGCAGATAGCTCGCCACCATCGCGACCGCGGCCAGCACGGTGAAGTCGCTGCCCTCGGAGCCCGATCGGGTCATCGACATGTTGACGGTGTAGACGAGGGTGCTGGCGGCGGCCATCGCCGCCACGAAGACGCTGAGCACCACGATTGTCGCCACCAGTGGTGCCTGCGCCGCGACCAGCGGGACGAGCGCCAGCACCGCGCCGGCGTTGAGCAACCCGACCACCAGCAGCACCCGTCGTCGACCGAGGCGGGCGACCAGCGGTCCCATCGCCAGCGAACCGAGGGCCGCCGGGGCGGCGAGCAGCATCCCGAGCACCCAGCCGAGCCGGCTGAGCGACCAGCCTGCGTCGGTCAGCAGCGGCGAGAGCAGAGGGTACGCCGCGGTACTTCCGGCGAGCAGCAGCGGCATCACCAGCAGGCCCCAGCGCAGGCCACCGGGCTGACGGAAGACGCGGACCAGCGCGGCGTACGCACTGCCGAGCCGCGGCGGGGGTCCGTCGGGAAGCCGTTCGCGGTGCCGCAGCACCAGCGGCAACGGGGCCAGCGAGAGCACGGTGAGGGTGATCATCGCCGGCACCCAGCCGAAGCGGTCATAGACGAGCACCACGACACCGCCGCCGAGCACGTTGCCGACCCACTGGGCGGCGTTGGCGATGCCGTTGGCCAAGGTGCGGGTGTCGTCGGTGACGGCGCGGGCGGTCAGCCCGTCGGCGGCGATGTCCTGGGTGGAGGTGATCAGCGTGTAGACCGCGATCAGCGCGCCGAGCAGGCCGAGGTGCTGGTGCGGCTCGGGGATGGCCACCATCGCCAGCCCGGCCAGTGCGAGCAGCGGCTGCAGGATCAGCAGCCAGGTGCGGTAGTGCCCGAAGCGGGTGTGCCCGAACCGGTCGATCAGCGGCGCCCAGAGCGGCTTGAGCGCCCAGAAGATGCCGGCCGCGCTGACCGCGGCAAGGCTCTCCAAGGAGGCACCCCGTTGCCGCAGCATCGCGGTCAGCCCGACGTAGATGAAGCCGACGCCGAGGTACTGGGTGATGTACAGGGTGGACACCAGCGGGAAGATCCCTCGGGCGCCCGCCTCGGTGCGGGTCCTCGGCCGGTCGGCCAGATCGGTCACGGATCCTCCATCGGGAAAATTGATTAGGTGAGCCTAAACTTATGCTTCCCGTGGAGGCTGTCAAGAGGGGCGTACGCCGCCCGAGCGGCTCAGGCGCCCCGCCTGCGCTGCACCAGCAGCGCGGTGCCGAAGACGAGCAGCCCAAGCATCGACAGGCCGGCGCCGACCCAGCTCGGGGCGGTCCAGCCGAGCCCGGCGCTGATCACCAGCCCGCCGAGCCAGGCGCCCAGCGCGTTGGCCAGGTTGAGCGCGGCGTGGTTGCTCGCCGCGCCCAGGGTGCGTGCTCCCCCGGCGGCCCGCATCAGCCGCAGCTGCAGGCCGACCACGAACAGCGAGGCGGAAACGCTGATCCCGAACACGGTCACCACTGCGGCGATCGGGTGGGCCGCGGTCTGGGTGAACACGGCGAGCAGGATCCCGTTGCTGATCAGCCCGATCACGATGGTGCGCGCGACCGACCAGTCGGCCAGCCGCCCGCCCAGGCCGGTGCCGATGAACATGCCGATTCCGTACACCAGCAGGAAGAGCGGGACCATCGACTCGGCCAACCGGCTCACCTCGGTCACCGTGGGGGCGATGTAGGAATACATGGCGAACATGCCGCCGAATCCGGCGGCGCCGGTGAGCAGGGTGAGCGCGACCTGCCAGTTGGCGAACTCCCCGACCTCGCGGCGTACCGTGCGGGTGCGGTCGCTGTGACTGCGCGGCACGAAGCAGGCCACCATCGCCAGCGACAGCAGGCCGATCCCGGCGACCAGCAGATAGGCGCTGCGCCAGCCGACTGCCTGGCCGAGCCAGGTGGCGAGCGGGACGCCGACGATGTTGGCGACCGGGATGCCGAGCATCACCCGGCCGACGGCCCGACCGGCGCGTCCCGGTGGGGCCAGGTCGACCGCGACCAGGGCGGCCAGGCCGAAGAAGGCGCCGTGCGGCAGTCCGGCGAGCACCCGCGAGGCGACCAGCAGGTCGTATCCCGAGGCCGCGGCGGCGGCCAGGTTGCCGACCACGAACAGCGCCATCTGCAGCAGCAGCATCCTGTGCCGGGCGTGCCGCGCGCCGAGGACGGCGAACAGGGGTGCGCCGACGACGACGCCGATGGCGTACGCCGAGATCACGTGACCGGCGGTCGGGATGGAGACCCCGATGCCGTCGGCGATCTGCGGCAGCAGGCCCATGCTGACGAACTCGGCGGTGCCGATCGCCAGGCCGCCGATGATCAGGGCGAGTTCGGCGGCGGCGATCCGGCCGCGGGACAGCGTGCTCGGATCGGTTCCCGGGGCGGGCGGAGTCAGTCGTCGAATCATGGTTGGTGCAGTCATCGTGATTACTTCCAAAGACGTGCGGTGACTGCCATCCTCGCCAGCCCGGACGTGTGCGACAACGCGGGCGCGGTGTCGTGCTATTCCGGGTTCCCGGGGCTTTCCCTGAGGCGCCCGGCGATATCGCGGGAGATGATTCGATGCTCGCCGGCCACACCAGTCGGGATCTCGGGGATTTCTCCGGGAACCGGTACGCCGGCCCCGTGGCCGACGCGTGGGAGACTTGGCCCATGGACCCCAACACCGCTCTGCTGCCGCTGTGCATCGCCCTCGGCGTGCTCGGGCTGATTCTCGCCGTCCTGCTCTGGATCCGCGGCCGCCGCGGGCGGGCGCTCCAGGCGCTCGGCTTCGCCGCGCTGCCGGTGGGGCTCTATCTCACCGGCCTGCTGCGGATGCTGTGGGACGCCGTGGTGGCGGTCGCCCGCTGGGCCTCTTCGGTGGTGTTCAACACCACCATCTGGACCGGCTTCGGACTGATCGGCCTGGCCGTGGTGCTCTGGGTGGTCGGCGGCATGGTCGCCCGACGGAACCACACCCGGCGGGCCGTGGAGAAGGCGAAGGGCGGTGGCGCGGTCGAGTCGCCGACCCGTCGCGGAGGTGCCGGTGCGGCCGCCGGGGCGACCGCCGTCGGTTCGGGGTCCGGCACCAGGCCCGCGGCCAAGGCGTCGGGGGCGAAGGGCAAGGCCGCCGCCGACCCCGAGGAGGACGAGATCGAGGCGATCCTGCGCTCCCGCGGCATCGAGTGAACCGATGCCCGCAGGTCAGCCGACGGGGACCTGCCGGGCAGGTGCCGAGGTGCGCTGCGAGCCGGGGGTCGGGGCCGACTGCAACGCCTTGCGCAGCGCCAGGAAGAGCAGCACGAACCCGGCGGTGAGCATCATGTGTCCGAGGCCGGCGATGCCCGCGAACGCCTTGCTGGTCAGGGGATTCCCGAGCACGGTGAAGGTGCCGCGGACCAGCATCATGGCCCCGGTGACCAGCACTCCGGCGTTCCACAGCCCGAAGAACCAGCCGAACGTGCGGCTCTGCGAGAGCCGGAACACCTGCTCCAGCACCAGCACGAGCAGCATCACCAGGGTGCCTAGGGTGAGGAAGTGGGTGTGGCCCAGCCCAAGCTGCGAGGTTCCGGTGAACCCGTGACTGCGGGTGAGTTCGCGGTAGTAGAGACCGGCGGCGAGGCCCAGCACGGTGTATCCGGCGGCGGAGGCGTACAACTTCTTCATGCGGACCAGTCAACCGGCGGGGAAGCGCCGATCCATCAATCCTTCGGTTGATTCCGGTGGGCGGCCAGCAGTTCCCGGAGCCGGTCGACCGCGGCCCGGGTACGCCGACCGTCGACGGTCTGCAGGGCGAGCATCGGCACCCGGCTCGGATCGTCGGGGTTGTCGGTGAGGATCAGATGGGCCCAGGACGCACCCGGTCCCCAGCGCACGTCCTCGACCTCGTCCCAGCTCAGCCGCCGACTGAGCACGGCGTTGCGCACGGTCAGCCCGCTGGGGTCGGCGGTCACCGTGGACAGAGCCATCGCCATCATGATCGCGATCCCGCCGCCGGCGATCGCCAGCAGGGTGATCACCTGGAAGGCGGTGAACCGGGCCCGGACGTCCGCGCCGATGGCCCACCAACCCAGCAGCAGGCCGAGCACGATCACCGCCGAGAGGCCACCGGCCCAGATCAGCAGCATCCGCGGGCGGAACATCTCGGGCCGGGCTCCCGGCGTACCGGATCCGGCGGTCACAGGCGACAGGCGGCGATGTCGGTGACCAGGATCGCGCGGGCGCCGAGCTCCCACAGGTCGTCCATCACCTGCTGGGCCTGGGCGCGACGGACCATCGCCCGCACGGCCACCCAGCCCGACTTCGCCAGCGGGGACACCGTGGGTGATTCTAGGCCCGGCGTGAGCGCCGACGCCCGGTCGACCAGCTCGGCCGGGCAGTCGTAGTCCATCATCACGTAGTTGCGCGCCACCAGGACGCCGGACAGTCGGCGTACCAGCAGTTCCAGGCCCATCGGCTCAGGCAACTCGGCCCGCTGGATCAGGATCGCCTCGCTGTGCATGATCGGCTCCCCGAAGACATCCATCCCGGCCTGGCGCAGCGTACGCCCGGTCTCGACGACGTCGGCGATCACGTCCGCCACCCCGAGCCGGATGGCGCTCTCCACGGCACCGTCGAGCTTGATCAGCCGCGCCTTGACGCCCTGCCGTTCCAGGTACGCCCCCACCAGGCCCGGGTAGGAGGTGGCGACCCGCTGACCCGTCAGCCCTTCGACCGTGTGTCCCGCGCCGGTCGGCCCGGCGAAGCGGAACCGGGTCCCACCGAACCCGAGGGCCAGGACCTCCCTGGCCCGCGCCCCCGAATCGAGCAGCATGTCGCGGCCGGTGATGCCGACGTCCAGGGTGCCCTCCCCCACGTACACGGCGATGTCACGCGGGCGCAGGTAGTAGAACTCGACGTGGTTCGCCTCGTCGGTGAGCACCAGCTCCTTGCTGTCGCTGCGCTGGCGGTAGCCGGCCTCGCGAAGCATCTGGGCGGCCGCCTCGGACAGCGCCCCCTTGTTGGGGACCGCGATCTTCAGCGTGGGACGTTCGGTGCCGTTGGCGGAGTTCACGGCCGCCAGCGTAGTCGGGATGCTCACAGGTGGGCGTACACGTCCTCGAGGTCGAGATCGAGCGCGATCATCATCACCTGCAGGTGGTAGAGGAGCTGGCTGATCTCCTCCGCCGCCTCCTCCTTCGACTGGTATTCGGCGGCCATCCACACCTCGGCGGCCTCCTCGACCACCTTCTTTCCGATGGCGTGTACGCCGGCATCGAGGCGCTGCACCGTCGACGACCCCTCCGGCCGGTTGCGCACGGTCTCGGTCAGCTCGGCGAACAACCCCTCGAAAGATTTCACGCTGGCTAGTCTAAGGCGGCTCGCGCGCAGGGTGCCCAATCCCCGATGTTCAGCGCAGTCGTCGAATCCTCGCGGTGACTGGGTTGGTATGGACTTCGAGACGCGGGATTCTCCTTGGTGGCCTCCAGATCGGGGGCGCCCTGCCAGACGCTCCCCGCCCTGCGCGCGAGCCGCCCAATCAAGAACGCCGCTTGAAGATTGTGGAGCCGGAGCCGAGGCGTTCGACGAGCATCTCGTCGGCGTCGTCGCCGTGATGGGCGTCGGTGGGGTTGTCGGCGTCGGCGGTCGAGGGGTCGGAGGCGATCAGGGCGTTCACCCACCGAGCACGGGGATCGGCGTCGACCAGGACCGCCTTGAGCAGCAGCGTCGCCGGCAGGGCGAGCAGGGCACCCAGCGGACCCAGGACGAGGGCCCAGATCAGCAGCGACACGAACACCACGCTCGGGGTGAGCCCGACGGCGTCCCCGGTGAACTTCGGCTGGATGATCGACTGCACCACGAAGTTGGCGACGCAGTAGATGACCACCACGATGATCGCCTCGGTCGGCCCCTTGGCGAGCAGCGCCATCAGCGCCGGCGGCATCAGACCGATCACGAACCCGATGTTGGGGATGTAGTTCGTCAGGAACGACAGCACCGCCCACACCAGCGCCAGTGGGACGCCGATGACCACCAGCGCCACCCAGTCGATGACGGCGACGATCAGGCCGAACACCGTGGTGACGATCCAGTACTGCCGCACCCCCTCGCCGAAGGAGACGAGGGCCTCGGTGAGCTGCGGGTGGTACCTGCCCGCCCGCCGCAGCCGAGCCCCGAAGCCGACCGAGTCCATCATCAGGAAGAACACGGCGGTGACCACCACGAGCAGCACCGACAGCACGCCCTGCAGGTTGGCCAGCACGTCGGTGAGCACGCTCACCACCGACTGCGGGTCGATCGCCTTCACCTGCTTGGTCAGCTGGTCCTCGGAGATCCCGAAGCGTGCCAGCAGGTCGACCACCTGGCCCCACAGCGCGAGGAACTTTTCGCGATAGGCGGGCAGTTCGGTGATCAGCAGGGTGATCGACCAGCCGATCGCCCAGAAGAAGGTGAACAGGATCGCCAGCACCACCAGGCCCGCCACGACCGCGGCCGCCCACTTCGGCACCCGCTTGCGGACCAGCCAGGACTGCAACGGCGACACGGCGAGCACCAGGTTGAGCGCCAGGAACAGCGGCGCGGCGTACGCCTTGAAGCTGCCGAGCTGGTTCAACAGCAGCAGGCCGATGGCCAGCCCGAGCAGGATCAGCAGGACCCGGGGCAGCCCCGAGCGCGGCTGGTCCGGGCGGGACGCGGCCGCTTCCACGCGGCTCACCGAGGCGCCGGTCCGTGGACCAGGCGTACGCCCAGGAGCGCGTCGGCCAGCGCGGCGACCAGACCCGGGGCGTCGGTGTCGTCCCCGTCGACGTCCAACGACGCGGCCGCCCAACCGTCGATCGCGGCCAGCGCGGCCGGCGCGTCCAGATCGTTCGCCAGGGCTCGGCGTACCTGATCCAGCACCTCGGTCGCCGGCAGCGTCGCCGGCAACGACACGGCCTCCCGCCAGGTCGCCAGCCGCGAGGTCGCCTCGGTCAGCTGTTCGTCGGTCCAGGACCAGTCGCCGCGGTAGTGGTTGGCCAGCAGCACCAGCCGGATCGCCATCGGGTCCACCCCCTCGGCGCGCAGCCGCGACACCAGCACCAGGTTGCCCTTGGACTTGGACATCTTCTCGCCGTCCAGGCCGACCATCCCGGCGTGCACGTACGCCTGGGCGAACCGCTTCCCGGTGGCGGCGTACGCCTCGGCGGCGCTCATCTCGTGGTGCGGGAAGATCAGGTCGGAGCCGCCGCCCTGGACGTCGAACTCGCTGCCCAGGTAGTGCTCGGCGATCGCGGCGCACTCGATGTGCCAGCCCGGGCGCCCCTCGCCGAAGGGGCTCGGCCAGCTCGGCTCCTCGGGGCGGGCCAGCTGCCAGACCAGGCAGTCCAGCGGGTGCCGCTTGCCGGGTCGGTCCGGGTCCCCGCCGCGCTCGGCGAAGGTGGCCAGGGCCTGCCGCTCGTCGAGGTGGGAGATGCTGCCGAACTCGGGATCACTGTGCACGGCGAAGTACCAGTCGGCCTCGCCCTCGGTGGCGGCGTACACCTGCGCGGCGTCGAAGCGCTGCAGCAGCTCGGTGACCAGCGGGATCGACTCGACGGCCCCGATGTAGTCGGCCGGGGGCAGCACGTTCAGGGCCCTCATGTCGGTGCGGAACAGTTCGGTCTGCTCGGCGGCCAGCTCACGCCAGTCGAGGCCGGTGTCGCGGGCCCGCTCCAGCAGGGGGTCGTCCACGTCGGTCACGTTCTGCACGTAGTTGACCCGCAGCCCGCGGTCGCGCCAGACCCGGTTCAGCAGGTCGAAGGCGACGTAGGTGTTGGCGTGGCCCATGTGCGTGGCGTCGTAGGGGGTGATCCCGCAGACGTAGAGCCGGGCGGTGCCCGAACCCGGTGCGGTCTCCACCAGTCCCTGGGCCGCGGTGTCGTGCACCCGGATCGGGGGCAGCTCGACGCCTGCGGCGGGCAGGGTGGGCAGATCCGGAACGGTCCAAGCGCGCATGGGGTCGAGCCTAGCGAGCGTGACCGACCGGCACCTATTCGTCCCAGCCGCAGAACCCGATCGGGGGTCTGACGCGTCGGTTGGTCATGCAGTCCCGCCAATCCGTGTCTCGCCGCGCCCTGTTTGCCGCCGGGCTGGGTGTCGCCGCGCTGACCGCCTGCGGTCGATTCGGCGACGCCCCTCCCCCCGCCGGTCAGCCACCCGGCGTACGCCTGCTCGCCGAGTCGCCCGGCAGGCACGTGACCGCTCCCGTGGAGTTCTGGTCCGGCGCCGAGCAGGTGCGCTGGGCCCTGCGGCACCGCTTTCACTGGGAACCGGACCTGCTCGCGACCCTCGACCCCGATCAGCACGCGATCCTTGGCCTCCCCTACGGCGGTTGCGCCGTGCACAGCCCCCGGCTGGTGGTCGACAGCACCCGGGTCGCGGTGGCGTTCCGGCGGCCCGAGGATGACGGTCGGCAGATCGACTGCGTCGCCCACACCTACCGCACAGCCTGGTTCCTGGCTCCCTGGTCGGTCCTGCCACAGTCCTTCTCCGTCGCCTCCCCCCGCTCACCCGAACTGCGGGTGCACGATCGGGTTCGGGTGTCTCCGCTCGAACTGCGTGCGCTGCGGTCGACCCAGCTGGCCGTTGAGCACCCCAGCAGACTCGCGCCGGTCACCGACCAGGCGGAGTTCGAGCGACTCCGCGGCGCCGGCCTGCTGGACAACGTGAGCTGGACCGGACGGGAGGGACTGCTGTTCCAGGCGGTGGTATGCCTCAGCAGCTCACCCGAGAGCCGACCGGTGCACCTGGTGCTGGATGGTGAACGGCTGCACCTGTCCGGGGCGACAAGCCGCACCGAGGGAAAGGCGTACGAGCTGGTCTGGGACGTGCCGGCGGTACTGCTGCCCCGCCAGGTGCTGCTGGAGGGTGCCGGCGCCCCCCTCCAGGTGCGCTGAGTCGGTTCACAGCGGCGGCCACGGGATCGACGGCCAGCCGCCCCGCGGCAGCGGGAAGTGTCCCTCATCGAGCAGCTCGGCACAGCGCAGCTCGTACGCCACCACCTCGTCGGGGGTGATCAGCTCACCGAGCTCATCGACCACGGCCACTGCGTCGCTGACCAGTTGCCGTTCGGCCTCGGTCAGCTGCTCCCCACCCCAGCCCCACAGCACCGTCCGCAGCTTGGGATCGGTGTGGAAGCAGAGGCCGTGGTCGACCCCCCAGGTGCGGTTCGGCGTACGCAGGATGTGCGCACCCTTGCGGTCGGCGTTGTTGATCACCGCGTCGAACAGCGCCATCCGGCGCAGCTGCGGGTCGTCGGCGTGCACCACCGCCACCGGCCGGTCGTGCGCATCCACCCCCTCGACGACCTCGAACCAGCCCTCGGGCACCCGGCCGGCCGGCACAAGGTCGACCGGGTCGTCCAGCTCGGCGGTCCCGTCCTCGCCGTCGCTGACCTCGATCCACCGCTGCAGCGATCCCGGACCGAGCGGGCCGTCGACGATCACAGTTTCCGGGACCAGGTCGAAGCCGGCCGTCGCCGAGACCTGGTACGCCGCCAGCTCGCGCTGGGCGAGGGTGCCATCGGGGAAGTCCCACAGCGGCCGCTCCCCGCGCACCGGCTTGTAGACGCACAGCATCGGGTCGCCCCCCGGCGGGGTCAGCTCGCACAGGAAGGTGGCGTTGGAGGCCTGCACCAGCCGTCCGGTGACGGTCAACTCGGCCCCGGACAACCGCGCGGCGAAACTGGGCTCACTCATGGCCGATTCCGGGTCAGAACAGCGGCCGCCGATAACCGTTGGCGCGGGGGCAGATGTGACCGTCCGGGTCGATCGGCTGCAGGCAGAACGGGCAGGCCGGCCGCCCGGCGGCGATCAGCGCCTGGCTACGGGCGACGAAGTCGCGGGCCACGGTGGGCCGGATCCGCACCACCAGCACCTCGCCGGCGCGCTCGGCCTCGGCCTGGGCGGCCTGCTCGGCGGAGGTCTCGTCGTCCAGCTCGAGCTCGTCGTCGTCACCCTCGGTCACCGAGAACATCTCGATCACGATCTTCTGATCCGCCGGATCCCAGGCGATGGTCATCGTGCCGACCCGGAACTCCTCGGTGATCGGGGCGTCCAGCGGCTGGTTGTCGTGCGCCACCTCGCGTTGCGGTGGTACCTGCACCATGCCGCCGGTCAGCCGGCCGACCTCGCCCAGCACCCGGTCGAGGTGCTCGGCCAGCACCGACACCTGCTGCTTCTCGCAGGCGACGCTGGTCAGCCGGTTGCCCTCGCGCGCCTGCAGGAAGAAGGTGCGATCACCCGGCTCGCCGACCGTACCGGCGACGAAGCGGTCAGGGGTGTCGTAGCGATGCTCGACGATGGCCATACGGTCAGCCTACTCACTGCCCCGCGGTGGGGCTGTTCCCTTCCAACCGGGGCGGAGGGTCGGTGGCTTCGTCGGCCGGGGCGGTGGTGCTGCCGACCGGGGCCGTCGGGCCGGGTTGCTGGGCGTGGGCGCCGAGGCCGCCGCCGACCGCGGCATCGGGGTCGCCCTCGGCCGGCGGGATCAGCGAGGCCAGCGGGCCGGTGGTGGAGTTCATGGTGACCACGTAGGGCCGGCTCTCGGTGTAGCGGATCACCGACACCGAGGCCGGGTCGACCATGATCCGCTGGAACGAGTCGAGGTGCAGCCCCAGCGCGTCGGCCAGGATCGCCTTGATCACGTCCCCGTGCGAGACGGCCAGCCAGGCCGCCCGGTCACCGTGCTCGGCGTGCAGCCGGCGATCCCACTCCCGGACGGTGTCGATCGCCCGCGCCGACAGCTGGGTGAGCGCCTCGCCGCCGGGGAAGCGGGCCGCCGACGGTTGCCGCTGCACCGTCTGCCACAGGTCGTGGCTGGCCAGCTCGGTCAGCTTGTGCCCGGTCCACTCGCCGTAGTCGCACTCGGTCAGCCCGGGCTCAAGGGCCGGGGTCAGCCCGCGATCGCCGAGCAGCAGCTCGGTGGTCTGCACGCAGCGCTGGATCGGCGAGGTGACCACCGCGGCCAGGGGTACGCCCGCCAGGCGCTCCCCCACCGCGCGGGCCTGCTCCTGCCCGGTCTCGTCGAGCTCGACGCCCTCGGCCCGCCCGGCGAGTACGCCGGCGGTGTTGGCGGTGGAGCGGCCGTGCCGGACCAGAAAGAGGGTCGTCATGGGCCCGAGGATACCGACGCCTGCTGGGGCGTGCCTGATCGCGGCTCAGACCGCCGGCCGACCCGGGGCGACCATGGCTCGGCCCACCGGCCGGACCTGGCGCGCCGATGCCCTACCGATCGGTCCGCGGGTCTACTGTTTCCGAGGCATCATCAGCGGTCGAAGGGAATCATCGGATGGATTGGCTGGACGCCATCGTGCTGGGCATCGTGCAGGGGCTGACCGAGTTTCTGCCGATCTCCTCCAGCGCGCATCTGTCGATCGTCGGGCAGCTGCTCGGCGGGGTCGACCCGGGCGCGGCGTTCACCGCGATCACCCAGCTCGGCACCGAGACCGCGGTGGTGATCTATTTCGCCCGCGACATCGGCCGGATCATCAAGCAGTGGGCACTCGCGCTGGCCGGCAGGGTGCCGCGCAACGACCCGGGCGCCCGGATGGGCTGGCTGATCATCGTCGGCTCGATCCCGATCGGTGTGCTCGGCGTGCTGTTCGAGAAGGCGATCGACCACAACCTGCGCAACCTGTGGATCACCGTCGCCATGCTCGCCGGTTTTGCCATCGTCATTGCGATCGCCGACCGGGTGGCCCGCAACGAGAAGACCCTGGACCAGCTCAGCTGGCGCGACGGCCTGCTCTATGGCCTGTTCCAGGCGATGGCGCTGATCCCCGGGGTGTCCCGCTCCGGCGGCACCATCGCCGGCGGTCTGCTGATGGGTTACCGGCGCGAGGCCGCCGCGCGGTATTCGTTCCTGCTGGCGATTCCCGCGGTCTTCCTGTCCGGGTTGTACAAGTTGAAGGACGTGGCCGGTGACCCGACGGCCTCGTGGGGGCCCATCATCGTGGCCACCATCCTGGCGTTCGGCATCGGCCTGGCGGTGATCCACTGGCTGCTGCGCTTCGTCAGCAAGCACAACTTCACCGTCTTCGTCGTCTATCGGCTGATGCTCGCCGCGGTGGTGTCGGTGCTGCTGCTCACCGGTGTGCTGCACCCGCTCGCGCAGGGCTGATCCGCGGGCGTTGAGCGGCGGCGTACGCGTCGCACGGTCATCCCCGCCGGAGTTTCGTTAGGGTCGACGCCATGCAGCTGCGCACGGTGGGACGCTCGGGACTCGAGGTGTCGGAGTTCGGTCTCGGCACGATGACCTGGGGGCGGGACACCTCCGCCGAGCAGGCGCGGCAGCTGCTCACCGACTTCGCCGAGGCTGGCGGAAACCTGGTCGACACCGCTGCGGCGTACGGCTCCGGCGAGGCCGAGCGGATGCTCGGCGAGCTGACCCGGGTGGTTCCGCGCGAGGAGCTGGTGATCGCCACCAAGGCCGGGTTCGTGGTGCGCGACCGGCAGCGGGTCGTCGACACCTCGGCCCGTGCCCTGTTGACCGACCTGGAGGGGTCGCTGCGGCGGCTGCGCACCGACCACGTCGACCTGTGGCAGGTGCACGCCTGGGGCAGTGCCCCGCTCGAGGAAACCCTTGCTGCGCTGGATCAGGCGGTGTCCTCGGGCAAGGTGCGCTATGTCGGGGTGTCCAACTTCATCGGCTGGCAGACCGCTGCCGCGGCCACCTGGCAGCGCGCCGTGCCGGGCCGGGCGCCGGTGGTGTCGAATCAGGTCGAATATTCGCTGCTCGCGCGGCGGGCCGAGGTGGAGATCCTGCCGGCGGTGCGGGCGGTGCAGATGGGCTTCTTCCCGTGGTCACCGCTGGGCCGCGGCGTGCTGTCCGGGAAGTATCGCCACGGCACTCCGCGCGATTCCCGTGCTGCGTCGCATTTCGCCTGGTTCACCGAACCCTATCTGGACGCGCGCAGCCGGGCGGTGGTGGAGGCGGTGGCGCGGGCTGCCGACGGGTTGGACCTGACGCTGAGCCAGGTGGCGCTGGCGTGGGTCCGCGACGCGCCAGGGGTGACCGCTCCGCTGCTGGGGGCGCGTACCCCTGAACAACTCACCGGCTGCCTGGCGGCGGTCGGCGTACGCCTGCCCGAGCAGATCGCCTCAGCCCTGGACGACGTGTCCGGCGGGCCGATGCGCGGCCGCGTTGGCGACGACCGACTGACCAACCCGTGACTAGAGGGTCGGGCGTACCCGGATGATCTTGCGGCGTACCCAGACGTCGCGGGTGCCGTCGCGATAGCGACGCAGCCGCACCAGCTCCCAGCCGCCGTATTCGGCGCGGTCGGTGAGCAGCCGACGGACCGCGTTGCGGGACCAGTCACGAGGGATCCGGACCTGCTCCACCTCGTATTCGATCGGGGTGCGTATGTTCACGCGATCTCCTGGCTCATGCCATCTCCAAGAAGTGGTCGAGCACCCGGGAGCCGAACTCCAGCGACTCGGTCGGCACCCGTTCGTCGATCCCGTGGAACATGCCGACGAAGTCGAGCTCGGGTGGCAGTTTCAGCGGCGCGAACCCGAAGCAGCGCACGCCGAGCTTCGACCACGCCTTGCCGTCGGTGCCGCCGCTCATCAGGTAGGGCACCGCGCGGGCCCCGGAATCCTCGGCCAGCAAGGACTTCTGCATCGCCTCGACCAGGTCGCCGGCGAACTCGGTCTCCACCGCCGGGTCGTGCACGACGTATTCCATCCGGACCTTCTCGCCGAGCAGTTCTCTCATCGTGGTGCGGAACTCCTCCTCGCCACCGGGCACCACCCGCCCGTCCACCCCGGCGGTGGCCTGACCGGGGATCACGTTCACCTTGTAGCCGGCGTCCAGCATCGTCGGGTTGGTGGTGTTGCCCATGGTGGCGCCGACCATCCGGGAGATGGATCCCAACCGGGACAGGGTTTCCTCGACGTTGTCCAGGTCGAGCTCGATCTCCAGCGCCTCGGAGACCGCGTCGAGGAACGCCTGCTGGGCGCTGGTGATCCGATAGGGCCACTGGTACGCCCCGATCCGCGCGACGGCGGCGGCGAGCTCGGTGACCGCGTTGTCGTGGTTGCGCATCGACCCGTGACCGGCGGTGCCGTCGGCGATCAACTTCAACCAGGACAGGCCCTTTTCGGCGGTCTGCACCAGATAGAGCCGCAGGTCGTCTCGGATGGTCAGCGAGAAACCGCCCACCTCACCGATCGCCTCGGTGCAGTCGGCGACCGTGTCCGGGTGGTGCTGCACCAGCCAGGTCGCGCCCAGGGTGCCGCCGGCCTCCTCGTCGGCGGTGAACACCAGCCGGATCGGGCGCCGGGTGGGCCGGCCGCTGCGTACCCGGTCGCGAACCACGCTGAGCACCATCGCGTCGAAGTCCTTCATGTCGACCGCGCCGCGGCCCCAGACGCAGCCGTCACGCACCTCGCCCGCCAGCGGGTCGACCTGCCAGTCCGCGGCGTTGGCCGGCACCACGTCGGTGTGCCCGTGCACCAGCAGCGGCGGCAGGCCGGTGTCACAGCCGGGCGGTTCCCAGTGCGCGACCAGGGTGGTACGCCGCTGCTCGGACTCGAACAGCTCGCAGGAGATGCCCACCTCGTCGAGCTTTCCGGCGATGTATTCCGCGGCGTCCCGCTCCCCCGGTCCGGTTCCGGTGCCATCGTTGGTGGTGTCGATGCGGATCAGCTCGTGACACAGCTGCACCACCTCGGCGTCGGGGGCGCTGGGCTGTTCGCTCATCGGAATCCTCTCCAGGTCAGCGGCTGAGCACGACCTTGAGCCGACCGGTCTGGGCGGCGTTGGCCCGATCATAGGCGGTCTGCACCTGCTCGAGATCGTCCATCGCGAACTTGTCGGTGGTCAGCACGCTGGCCAGCTTCGGGTCGTTCTGCAGATAGGCGTCCGCCTTGCGCAGCATGTTCTGGTGATCCCGGGTGAGGCCGGAGATCAGGGTCAGGTCCTTGTGCAGGAAGTCGAAGAAGTTCAGCGACTGCGACGGATCATCGGGTACGCCGAAGCCGAAGATGGTGCCACCGCTGGCCACCGCGGTGATCGCATCGTTGAGGGTGTAGGAGTTGTGCCCCACCGCCTCCACGATCAGATCGGGACGGTCGGCGTCGCCCAGCCGAGCCGCCCAGTAGTGGCTGTTCACCTGCAGGAATTCCTCGACCCCGAACGCCTCGGCGGCCGCGCTGTGGTCGATCGGGTCGATCCCGGTGACGTGCGCGGCCCCGGCCTCCTTGAGCAGTCGGGCGAACATCAGCCCGATCGGTCCCTGGCCGAGCACGGCGACCCGCTTGCCGCGCACGTCGCCGAGCCGCTGCACGGCGTACAGCACGCAGGCCAGCGGCTGCAGGTTGATCGCCACGTCGGGGGTCCAGCGTTCGTCGTAGCGCACCACCTCGTGGCCGGGGGTGATCACGTAGGGCCGCAATCCCTGGTAGTTCAGCGACCAGCCGACGACCCTGTCCCCCACCTGGTGGTGCGGGTCGCGGGTCGCGACCACCTCGCCGAGGATCTCGTGCATCGGCGTACCGGGGGTGGAGATGAAGCCCTCGTTGGCCTTGCCGAAGTCGCGGCCCCCGGCCACCCGGTCACCGATGTTGCCGCGGAAATAGGGGATGTCGGAGCCGCAGATCCCGCCGGTGATCATCTTCAGCAGCACGTCACCCGGCCCGAGCTCCGATTGCTGCGGCTTCGCCACCTCGTCGACAGCGAAGCGCATCGGTGCCTGCAGCGAGAACGTCTTCATCGATTCAGCCATGAGACCCAGTCTGCCCCCGCTCCCCTGCCGAGCGCGCCGCACCCCAACGGGCAAACGCTTTCGCGTCGCGGGGCCAGAGTTGCTATAGTTCATGCGCTGTGCCGACGAGATCGGCCAACACCCTGTCCGGGTGGCGGAATAGGTAGACGCGCTAGCTTGAGGTGCTAGTGCCCGTTATAGGGCGTGGAGGTTCAAGTCCTCTCTCGGACACCACTGGAAAACCCCGCCTGACCGCGCAATGCGCGTCAGGCGGGGTTTGCCGTTTCCCAGGGTTTTCGGCGCTGCGTTCGGGCCACCCTTCGCGTACCGAACGTCACCTCGCGGCTCGAACGCCACTCAGCGGCTCACCGGTGAGCCGCGAAGTGAAACCCGAGCCGCGAAGTGGGGTGGGTCCGCGAGTGGGCCGCAGCCCTCAGCCCCGCCGACGCCGCAACAGCATGGCGGCTCCGGCGAGCAGGCCCACTCCGAGCAGGCCCAGCCATCGCTCCGGCCCACCGGTCGCCGGCAGCGGGGCAGGCTGGCTCGGCGCCGGCTGCACCGGCGGGGCGGCGGAGCGGGCGACGGGCTCGGGCTCGGGCTCGGCGACGTGGTCGGCGGCAGCTGGATCACGGTCGTGGTGGTCGCGCAGGTGCTGCCAGACGACGCTTGAGGGCCGTGCGGGCGCTCCTGTTGTATAAAACTGTTCAGACCACCCGAATCATGCCACAGCCGGCCCCGCGTCGTTGACGAATCAGTTCAAGTCTATTTGTCGATAATCCTGTCCTACTGGGAATCTCGGCGGTTGGTGGTCATCGCCGTCGGGTCCACCCAGCGATCGAAGTCTTCGCCGTCGACTCCCTCGGCCAGGGCCGCCTCGCGCAGGGTGGTGCCCTCGGCGTGCGCCCGCTTGGCGATCTTCGCGGCGGAGTCATAACCGATGTGCGGGTTGAGCGCGGTGACCAGCATCAGGTTGGACTCGAGGTTGGCCTCGATGCGTTCGGTGTTCGGCTCGATTCCGGTCGCGCAGTGCACGGTGAACGATCGGCACCCGTCGGCCAGCAGCCGGACGCTCTCCAGCACCGCGTGCACCATCACCGGCTTGTAGACGTTGAGCTCGAAGTTGCCCTGGCTGCCCGCGAACCCGACCGTGGCGTCGTTGCCGAAGACCCGGGTGGCGACCATGGTCAGCGCCTCGCACTGGGTCGGGTTCACCTTGCCCGGCATGATCGAGGAGCCGGGTTCGTTGACGGGGATCAGCAGTTCACCGATCCCGTTGCGCGGACCGGAGGCGAGCCAGCGTACGTCGTTGGCGAGCTTCATGCAGGCTCCGCCGAGCGTGCGCAGGGCCGAGCTGACCGCGACCAGTCCGTCGTGGGCGGCCAGGGCTGCGAACAGGTTGTCGGCCTGGCGGAACTCCAGCCCGGTCTCGGTGGAGATCTCCGCCGCCGCGGTACGCCCGAAGTCCGGGTGGGCGTTCAGGCCGGTGCCCACGGCGGTGCCGCCGATGGCGAGCTGGCGTACGCCGTCCTCGGCCGCCCGCACCCCCGCCAGGGCCGCGTCCAGCTGGGCGACCCAGCCGGAGATCTCCTGGCCCAGGGTGATCGGGGTGGCGTCCTGCAGGTGGGTCCGGCCGACCTTGACCACCTCGGCGTACGCCTTCGCCTTCGCCGCGAGCACGTCGCGCAGCTCGGTCACCGCCGGATAGAGCCGCTCGGTGAGCTCGAGCGCGACCGCGATGTGCATCGCCGTGGGAAACGTGTCGTTGCTGGACTGGCCGCGGTTGACGTGGTCATTGGGGTGCACCGGGGCCTTCTCCCCGCGGCGCCCGCCGGCCAGTTCGCTGGCCAGGTTGGCGATCACCTCGTTGGCGTTCATGTTCGACTGGGTGCCCGAACCGGTCTGGAACACCACCAGCGGGAACTCCTCGTCGCGCTCCCCCGCGATCACCTCATCGGCCGCCCGCTCGATCCAGCGGGCCAGTTCGGGGTCGAGCTCGCCCAGCTCGGCGTTGGCACGGGCGGCCGACTTCTTCAGCACGCCGAGGGCGCGGATGATCGGCCGTCCCCAGACGAACGCCGGTCCGCCGATGTCGAAATTCTCCAGGCTGCGTTCGGTCTGGGCGCCCCAGAGGCGCTCGGCCGGCACCTCGATCTCGCCCAGGGAGTCCCGCTCGGTCCGTGTCCGTTGACTCATGGCTCCACGGTACGCGGTGGCTTCGACAGGCTCAGCCCACGTTCAGAAGGAGAGCGCCTTGAAGAACGGGAGCAGGGCGACCATCAGCCCGGTGCTCATCCAGAACATGCCGAACACCATGGCGAACTCCGCCAGTGCGCCGAGCCGCGGGTTGCCCACCTCGTAGTGCCCGTGGCCCGCGGCCCGGTGGCCGGCGTGATCGGCGATGTCGGCCCCGGGCCGGATGGCGTTCTTGATCGCCAGCACCGAGGCGGCCAGCAGATAGGTCATGAACGGGATCCCGATCACCGCGGCCACCCACATCACCTGGGCCGGATCACCGTTGGTGCCGCCCATGCCCGGCTGCTGGGTCAGGTGGCCGGTCGGGGCGTGCCCGGCGTGCCCACCGTGCCCGGCGTGCTCACCGCCGGACATCCCGCGCGGGCTCATCGCCCACGCCATCGCCGCCATCGCGGACAGGTGCCAGGCCATCGCACCGAACATCCCGCCGTGACCGAAGGCGTGCCAGGCGTGCCGCCGCAGCGAGGGTTCGCGCCGACCGAGCGTACGAACCCCGAGCCCGACGAACCACAGGGTGACCAGGCCGAAGAAGACCGCGAACGCCGAGCCCGGGATCACCGAGGAGACCGGCTTCCACAGCGAGCGCGGCACCATGCACAGCATCACCAGTGACATCACCAGGTGCAGCAGGTTGGACACCAGGGTCATCCCCGACTGGCGGCGGGCCAGCTGATAGAGCGACCAGGCGGTGGTGAACGCGAACAGCACCAGCAGGCCGACGAACTTGACCGGGGTGTCGGTGAGGGAGAACAAGCAGACTCCTAGCTCAATGGCCCCCCTTCGGGGCCCGCACCACCGTAGCCGAAGTCCGGCGGCTCCTCGCACCGTGCGGCATGATGCCAGCATGCATCCCGCGAGCACTGGCACCGTCTCGCGTGCACCGACCGGGGCGCGGGTCGCCGCGGTCGATGTGACCCGCTACCTCGCCCTGCTCGGGATCATGGCCAATCACATCTGGGGCACCGGGATGGTCGCGCGGGCGCTGTGGGATCTGCACGCGATCGCGTTCACCTGGCTGATCGGGGTGGGTTCGGCGTACGCCGTTCCGGCCCGTGGGCGACCCGGCCGCGGACGGGCCGTGGCGGGGGTCGCCCTGCGGGCGCTGGTGCTCGCCGCCGCCGGCTGGACCCTGGAGGACCTGCAGGCGGGCACCGTCTCGGTGGTGCTGGTCCGGTTGGCGCTGATCACCGCCCTGGTCGGGGTGGTCGCACTGCTGCCGGATCGCTGGCTGCTGGTTCTGGTAGGGCTGCTCTGGGTGGGCTCGACCACGCTCGGCTGGCTGCTGATGGCGTACCTTCCCGGGGCGTTCCACGCCGGCACCGGGTGGCGCTCGCTGCTGCATCCGGGCACCTGGCCCTATCAGTTGTTCCATCCGTACTATCCGGTGCTGCCCTGGCTCGGGGTGGCGTTGCTCGGGTTGTGGGTGGCCCGCCGGCTGCGGTTCGACCGGCCGCGGGACCTGGTGCGGTTGGGCGTCGGGGGTGCGGTGCTGGCCGGGGCCGGGCTGCTGGTGTCACTGGCGCTCATCGCCTGGTTCGGGCATCCGGAGCCGTATTCGCTGGCGTTCCGCTCTTTCGGGGAGTTTCCGATGCTGGCCGCCGACTGGCGCTGGTTGCTCGGGGTCGGGCCCTATCTGCCGTCGGCCCCGAGCCTGGCCGTCTCCAGCGGGGTGGTGATGCTGCTCACCGCGCTGATCTCGGCGGTGTGCCGGCTGCTCGGCGACCACCACCCTGCGGTACGCGTGATGGCGATCGTCGGGGCGATGACGTTCACGGCCTATTTCGCGCACGTCCTGCTCACCCGGGCGGCGCGGGCCGGCGTACAGGCCCACCTGTTGCCGGGATCGCCGCTGCTGCACTGGCTGGTGCAGGTGGTGCTGCTCACCGCGGCGCTGTGGGCGTGGCACCGCTGGATCCCCGGACGGCTCGGCAAGGGCCCCCTGGAGTGGCTGTCCCGCGCCTTCGCCGCGGCGGTGCTGGACCGGGTCGCACCCCAGAAACGCAGCTGACGGCCGCACCGGCGCCCCCGCCCCACCGCGGGCGTTCCCACACCGGAGTATGGTTAGTTTTGTTAACTAATCTTGTGGAGGTGGCGGACGTGCCCGAACGGTCGTTGGCGCACGAGTTGCGAGTGGCGTGCATGCGGATCGCCCGCCGGGCCCGGCAGGAGTCGGGTGGGCTCACCCCGCACCTGTTCGCCGCCCTCGCCCCGCTGGAGACCGAGCCGCGAACCGCGACCTGGCTGGCCGCCCGGGAACAGGTCAGTGCCGCGTCGATGTCGCGTACGGTCAAGGAACTCGAGTCGCTCGGCCTGATCGCCCGCAGCGGTGACCCGCGGGACGGGCGGCAACGGGTGTTGACGGTGACCAAAGCGGGCCGGGAGGCGCTGGCCGAGTCACGGCGCCGCCGCAACACCTGGATGTGTCGCCAGCTCGAGGGGTGCAGCGAGGATGAGCTCCGGGTGCTCAGGGCGGCCAGCGAGATCCTGACCCGGATGACCGAGACCGCCGGGTCCTCGAGCGAACCCTCCGAGACCCGCGACGTGGTCGCCGGGGGGCGCCGATGAGTGTGTTCTCCTCGCTGCGGGTGCCCAACTATCGGCAGTACTTCTTCGGGATCCTGACCTCGAACACCGGGACCTGGATGGCCCGCACCGCCCAGGCGTGGCTGGTGCTGGTGGTGCTCACCCAGCACGACGCCCAGGCGCTCGGCGTGGTGACCGGGTTGCAGTTCCTGCCCATCCTGCTGTTGAGCGCCTTCGGCGGGGCACTGGCCGACCGCTTCCCGAAGCGGGTGCTGATGATCTGCACCCAGTCCGCGATGGCGTTGAACGCCGTGCTGCTCGGCGTCCTGGTCACCAGCGGGCACGTGCAGCTGTGGCACGTCTTTCTGTGCGCGCTGATCGACGGCACCGCCGCCGCGATCGACAACCCGGCCCGCCAGTCGTTCGTCTCCGAGATCGTGCCGACCGAGCAGCTGTCCAACGCGATCGGGCTCAACTCCGCCTCGTTCAACGCGGCCCGGCTGGTCGGGCCGGGGCTGGCCGGGGTGCTGATCGCGCTGTGGGGAACCGGTCCGGTGTTCTGGGTCAACGCGGTCACCTTCGCCGCGGTGATCCTGGCCCTGGCCACGATGCGCAGCGACCAGCTGAGTCCCGCCCCCCGCGCGGCCCGCGGGACCGGGGGCGTCCGCGAGGGGCTGCGCTATGTCCGGGCGCGGCCATACCTGCTGCTGATCATGGTGGTCGCGGCGATGGTGGGGCTGTTCGGGATGAACTATCAGCTGACCAACGTGATGATGTCGACGATGGTGTTCGGCCGGGGCGCGGTGGAGTACGGGATGCTCGGTTCGGTGATGGCGATCGGCTCGCTGACCGCGGCCCTGCTCGCGGCGCGGCGGCAGCGGCCCCGGCTGCGGCTGCTGATGGGAGCCCTGGCGGTGTTCGTGGTGTGCACCCTGCTCAGTGCGGTGGCGCCGAACTTCTGGGTGTTCACGCTGCTGTTGATTCCCTCGGGGCTGTCGGTGATCACGGTGATGATCACGTGCAACTCCTTGCTCCAGCTGACCAGCGACGCGACCTATCGCGGACGGGTGATGGCGTTGTACATGCTGGTGTTCATGGGCACCACCCCGATCGGCGCGCCGGCCCTGGGCTGGGTCGGGCAGCACCTCGGGGCACGCTGGACGCTCGGCATCGGCGGGATCGCGCTGGCGCTGACCTGGATCGTGATCGCGATCTATCTGGCCCGCGCCGAGGACCTGCACGTCCGCCTCGACCTGAGGCACCGCCCGTTCGTGGTGCTGCATCGGGGGCGGGTGACCGAGGACGCCGGCGAGAAGTTCGCCTGAGGGTCCGGCACATCCCTGGCCTACGCCGGCCGGAGAGTCTCCCGCAGGCGTACGCCCACCTCACTCTCAACCTCAACTCGACAGGTGACGCACCGATCGGTTGGGACCATACTGGCGCCCGGAAATCGGCTCGTCGACTGAAGGGTGCCATCCATGCTTCCCCGCCTGTTGCCCGGCATCGCGCTGACCAGCCTGGTGCTGCTGACCGGCCTGCTGCCGGCCCACGCCGCCCCGACTCCCGGACCCACCCCAGCGCCGACCGCCGCGCCGACCCGGCCAGCGCCCGCGGCGCGGACCTCGGTCAACCAGCTGCCGGTGCAGGCGGTGGATCGCGCGGCCGCACCGCGGGTCGAGGCGGCCGGGGAGCGACCGGCGGGGCGGGTGTCCGCCGCACTGCCGGCACGGCAGACGGCCCCCTTCTCGATGCTCGGCGTGACCTGGGCGCCGGGCTCGGCACCCGCGCCGCACGTCGCGGTACGCCTGCTGCAGCGCGGCGTCTGGAGCGACTGGCAGGAGCTGCACGCCGATCCGGACACCCAGACCGACGACCCGACGGCCCGGCCCGGGACCTCGCCCACCTTCGTCGGCGAGGCGACCGGCGTCGAGGTGCGCGCCGTCACCGAAGACAGCGAGCAGGCCCCGGCCGATCTCAAGGCCGTGCTGATCGACCCGAAGACGTTGGCCACCGACTCCGTCCCGACCACGCAGCCCCCGGCGACCACGCGAGCCGCCGCCGGGCAGGCACCGATGCCGACGGGAATCATCTCCCGCGCCGGTTGGGGCGCCGACGAGTCGCTCAAGTCCAGCTGCCCGGCCTTCAGCAAGACCGTCCACGCCGTGGTGGTGCACCACACCGAGGGCACGAACAACTACACCAAGGATCAGTCGGCCGGGATCGTGCGCGGCATCTACGCCTATCACGTGCAGGGCAACGGCTGGTGTGACATCGGCTACAACTACCTGATCGACAAGTATGGCCAGATCTTCGAGGGCCGCTCCGGTGGGATGACGATGCCGGTCAAGGGTGCCCACGCGGTGGACTGGAACACCGACACCATGGGCATCTCGCTGCTCGGTTCGTTCACCACCGAGCTGCCCCCCGAGGTCGCCCTCGATGCGGCCGTGCGGTTGAGCGCCTGGCGGCTGGCCGCCTATTACCGTGACGCGACCGCGCGGATCACCATCAACGGGGTCACCTCCAACGTGATCTCCGGGCACCGCCAAGTGGTGGCGACCGACTGCCCGGGTGAAGCCTTCTACAACTATCTGCCCACCTTCCGGCAGCGGGTGGTGAGCACGATGGGATCGATCAGCACCCCGATCAAGGCACGCTGGGACGCCCTCGGCGGGGCGGCCGGTCCGGCCGGCGAGCCTTACGTCGGTGAGGCCCCGATCGCCACCGGCCGGGTGACGCAGTTCACCAACTATGACATCTTCTCCGTCACCGGTGTCCGGACCAGCTTCACCAAGGGCGACATCAGGGCCAAGCACCGCCAGCTCGGCTCGGCGAAATCCTTCCTCGGCTTCCCGACCATCGACGAGGTCTGCGGATTGCGCGACGGCGGCTGCTACACCAACTTCCAGGGCGGCGCGATCCTCTGGTCCCCGACCACCGGGGCCCACCCCAACGCCGGGGCGATCCGGATGAAGTATGCCGACCTCGGTTTCGAGAACAGCACCCTGGGCTACCCGATCAGCGATGAGTTCTGCGGGTTGCGCGATGGAGGCTGCTTCCAGGACTTCCAGGGCGGCACGATCATGTGGTCGCCCAAGACCGGCGCGGTCGTCAACCGCGGCCCGATCCGCGCCGAGTATGGGGCCAAGAAGTTCGAGGCGGGACCGTTCGGTTGGCCGGTCGCCGACGAGGTGTGCTCCACCGACGGCTGCGTCCAGGACTTCCAGCGCGGTTCCATCCTGTGGTCCAAGAGCACCGGTGCGCGGACGGTCTGGGGGGCCATCGGGATCAAATATGCCGAGCTCGGTCGCCAGCAGGGCCCGCTCGGCTATCCCACCGGCGGTGAGGTGTGCGGCCGGGACGGCGGCTGCTATCAGCCGTTCCAGCGCGGCGTGATCCTGTGGTCCCCGCAGTCCGGGGCGCACCCCACCTGGGGCGCCATTCAAGAGACCTACGGCACGCTCGACTTCGAGCACGGCGTGCTCGGCTATCCGACCAGTGACGAATACTGCGGCCTGCGCGACGGAGGCTGCAACCAGAACTTCGCCGGCGGCGCGATCCTCTGGTCCCCGAGCACGGGTGCGCACGAGAACCTCGGCGCGATCCGGATGGAATATGCCCGGCTGGGCTACGAGAACAGCCGGCTCGGTTACCCGACCACCGGGGAGGTGTGCTCCAGTGCCGACCACTGCGAGCAGCGGTTCAGCGGCGGGCGGATCCTGTGGGATCGCGCGATCGGTGCCCGAGTAGGCTGACCCCCTCGCGGCGCGGCCGCCGGGCGTACGCCGACACCGACGCATGAAGCGACAGGAGGAACCGTGCTGGACTTCCACCACGACGAGCAGGCACACCAGTATCAGGTGTCGCAGGACGGACAGCGGGTCGGCCTGATCGACTATCGGTTGGCCGACCAGGTGGCCACCTTCACCCACACCGAGACCGACCTGTCGGTGCAGGGGCAGGGCATCGCCGGGAAGCTGACCCAGTTCGCGCTGGACGACGTCCGCTCCCGGGGTTGGCGGCTGGTGCCGCGGTGCCCGTACACCCGCAGCTTCGTCGAGCGCCACCAGGAGTACGCGGACCTGCTCGCGGACTGAGCTCTGGCTCAGGGGGCGCGGTGGTCCTTGGGCAGCCGCAGTCCGCTGCCGCGCAGTTCGAGGTCGGCGAGGTCGCGGATCACCTCGGTGTTGCCGGCGCGCCACTCCCCCACGGGGTCGTCGCTGATCCGGGCCAGTTCGTGCATGGGCTGGTTGGCCATCGCCCGCAGCGCGAACAGGTCCACGTCGGCGTCGTTGTCGATGAACCGCCGGGCGGCACTGGACGCCCGATGGAACCGCAATCGCCCCGGCAGCCAGACGGCCACCAGCACCGCCACCGGGATCAGCACCACGAGCAGGGCCACCACGGTGGCGAGTTGCTCGATGGCGGACGCCTGGTTGTTGGCCGAGGTGATGATGTCGTCCATCGACGTCGCCGCGGTGTCGAAAGGTTTGCGCAACTCCGAGCCGGCCACCGGAACCCCACCGGTGGACTGGGCCGCCGAGACGAACCCGTCGCGCACCCGAGTGGCGGCCGCCGCGGTCTGCCGAGCAGGCTCCGCAGCGGCCGAGACCACGGCGTGCACCCCGCGGGACACCAGGAACCACCCGACCGCCCAGAACACCATGAAGACGTCTGAGGCGACCTGGCGGGTCAGCTTCCAGGACGGGCGCGCATAGAAGGCCATGGGGCCAGTCTCCCGCACCGGCCCCAGCCTGGCGCCCACTAACCGACGGCACCGGGCACCAACTTCCAGCCACCGCGCTCGTTCTGCTGGACCAGACCGAGATCCTCTAGGTGTACTGACCGGACACGTTGATCGACTAGGTTTCAGTCCATGGGTGTCCAAGTTCCTTTCAGCGGTCCGGTCGAGATCCAGGCTGGGCTCTTGTGGAGAGAGTCCGTCGGCGATGTCCTCCGACAGGAGCGTGTGGGGCGAGGTGAGCGCTTGTCCGATGTCGCCGAACGAGCAGGCCTGTCGGCGCAGTACCTTTCCGAGATCGAGCGCGGGCTGAAGGACCCCTCTTCGGAGATGTTGCATGCCATCGCCGGTGCTTTGGAGCTAGAGGTTCCTGATGTGGCGCGCAGGGCCGCCAGTGTGCTGGAGGCCACGTTGGCCACGCCGGTGATGGTCTTGGCGGCCTGACGCTGCTCACAGCAGATCCGACCGCACGCAGGGCCAGCACCTGAGACGGTGGATGTCATGGACATTCTCCTTCTCGGCGGTACTGCCTTCCTCGGTCGTGAGATCGCGCGACAGCTCGTTGCTCAAGGCGATGCAGTGACATGCCTAGCGCGTGGCTCACAACCAGCACCAGCAGGCACCACGTGGGTGCAAGCCGATCGTGACGATCCCGACGCTCTCGCCGGGGTCTCCCAGCAGGTTTGGGACGCGATTGTTGACCTGACCCGTGAACCAGTGCACGCGGTCCGCGCCGCTGGCCAGCTGACGGCCAGGCACTTTGTGTACGTCTCTTCCGGGAGTGTCTACGCGGACTTCTCGACACCCGAGCAACAGGTCACTGCCCAGACGGTGCCACCCCTGGATCAGGAGCGGATGCAGGACCCAAGTCAGTACGGCCCTGCCAAGGTGGCTTGCGAGAACGCTTATCTGACGCTGAACCAGGCTGTGACGATCATCCGTTCCGGGTTGATTGGCGGCGGCGGAGACTGGACCGGACGCTCCGGTTACTACCCTTGGCGATTCGCCCACCCGACTGGTCCGGATGTTCTCGTGCCGGACCCGACCCAGCCGACCGCGATCCTGGATGTGCAGGACCTCGCCGCCTGGATCACGCACTGCATCCACGAACGCGTGACCGGAATCTTCAATGCCGCGGGATCGTCCACAACCCTGAAAGAGGTATACCAGCAGTGCAAGACTCTGACTGTCTCTCAAGCGACCATTCGGGTCGTCGAGGACCAACAGCTTCTCGCTGAGGGCATCCAACCCTGGATGGGACCCCGATCACTGCCTTTGTGGATTCCCGAGCCGAGCCTGAGATTCGTGGCCACCCTGGACTGTGGCCCAGCCCGGGCAAAGGGGTTTCAGACAAGACCGCTGACTCAGACGTTGGCAGCCGCGCTGCAGTATGAAGAGCGGCGCTACGATCCCCGTCAAGCGGGTCTCACTGACGATGACGAAGAGGCCCTCCGACGGGCGCTCGGCTAGTTGTACTGACCGGAGACGTTGATCGAAGGCCGTTTGCTCGCTAGAGGAGGCGGCGCAACATCTCGTTGAGCTGGGACGCCTCGGTGCCGGTGAGGTCTTGCAGTAGCTCCGCTTGCGCCGAGTCGACTGCCTTCTCGATCTCGCCCAGTCGTTGCATCCCCTGCTCTGTCAGTGCTATGAGGTTTCGTCTCGAATCGGCGGGGTCCTCTGATCGAGTGGCCGACCGCTCTTCGATCAGGCTGCGAGTCCTTTCCGCGACGTCCTTCTTGTCGATACCAAGTCGGGTGCCCAGCTCCGCCTGGCTACAGGGGCCGAACTCCGCGAGGGCGCACAGCAAGGCGTACTCGTACCGGCCGGCGTCAACGGACGCAAAGGCCTGTCTGCTCAGCCGGGCGGCCACCGTTGCGACGTGGGTGATGAGCCAGGTTGGCGTGTTCAGCAGCCGCTGCGGGGGTGAGGCTTCCATGAGACTCCTTGCGTTGGTGTCACCAACAATCTATGTTGTTGGTGACACCAACGATACGGGGTGACGGTTGAGTAGGTCTTCGAGGCCGTGGATGGTCCTGGCTAGCGTGGCGTGCGCGCAACTGATGATCGGGGTGGACGCCACTATACTTTCTGTTGCGTTGCCGGAGATGGCCGGCGACCTGGGCTTGGGGCCGTCGGCGGCGGCGTGGGTCATGGCGGGGTACGTCTTGGCGGCGGGATCGCTGATGATCCCGGCCGGCAGGGTGTGGCTATGGAGGTCTCGTTCAACACCGAGTGGAGGTTGTTTCGACACCGCTCGGTTCGTGAGCTGCCCCGGTGTTGGTGAGTTTCGACATCACTCCTGAAGTGGGCAGGCACGGATGGACGTGCAGTTCGGGTCGGGCTCAGCCGTGGCTCGGTAGCGGTCGGCGACTGCGTCTGCCCGAGCGTGCAGGGAAGCGCGCAGTTCGGGCGGGGCGAGCGCTTCAGCGTTGGTGCAGAGCTGCCACAGCGCCCACTCTGCGTGCCAGAGATCTTGGAAGGTGACTTCGAGGCGTAGCCAGCCGTCCGGTTCGGCCTCCTCGGCGCGTACGGCTTCTGCCATGTCGAGGAGGTCGTCCCGGCGCGCCGGGCTCACACGTACCTGGACGGAGATGTGGCCCTCGGACAGGAATTCGGCGCACCGTTGTGCCCAGATGTGTTCGAGGTCGACCTGATCTGGTCGCTGGGCTGGTTCGACAAGCTCTTCGGCGGCGTGGATCCGCGATACTCGCATGGTCCGGTCGGTGCCGGACTCGGCGGCCAGTAAGTAGCCCTTGTCTCGCACGGTGACCAGGCCGATCGGGTCCACTGTGTGCCATTGGGGTGGCTGGCCGCGCGAGGCGTAGTGGATCCGCAGTTTGCGTCCGGCGAGGACCGCGCGTCGCACCACCATCAACGTGGCGTCGGGCAGCTCTTCCTGGCTCAGGCGACGGGAAAGTAGGTCGGTCTCGGGGTTGACGAGGAACCGTTGTGCCGCGTTGGTCGCGGCGACCTGGTGGCCTTCGGGGAGGGCGTCAACGATCTTCCGCATTGCTGAGGCGAGAGCCGTCCCAAGTCCGAAGATCTGCTCGCCTGGCCTCGAGCCAGCGGTGAGCAGCGCGAGTGCTTCGTCGTTGTTGAGGCCCGTGAGCTCGGTCCGGAACCCAGGTAGGAGTGCGTACCCACCGTGCCGGCCACGTTCGGCATAGACGGGGACGCCGGCCGCGGAAAGCGCTTCGATGTCGCGCAGGACGGTGCGCGGGGAGACCTCGAGCTCTTTGGCCAGGGCATCCGCGGTCAACTGGCCGCGCTGACGCAGCAGCAGGACCAAGGACACCAGCCGGTCAGCTCGCACGACGAAGACGTTACCTGAATACCTGACACAAGGTGTCATGATTCAGCGTCAGGGTGGTTACGCGCCGCCGAACCGCGGCGACGCCCGAATGCGGGCAACCCCGATGGAATCTGATTGGAGCTGATGTGGCAATCGAACGAGTGGCCGTCAACCCGGTGACGTGGTCGGTGGAGATGGGGTTCAACCAGGGCGAGGTGATCACCGGCCACACCCGGACGTTGTACTGCTCTGGGCAGACCGCGATGGGAGCCGACGGAACTCCTCAGCATGAGGGAGACATGGCAGCACAGGTTGCGTTGAGCCTGGACAACCTGGAGGCGGTGCTGGCCGCGGCCGACATGTCACTGGCCAACCTCGTGCGGCTCAACGTGTACACCACCGACGTCGACCTGCTCTTCCAGCACTACGGAGTGCTGGCGTCGCGGCTGGGAGCAGCCCAGGTAGCGCCGACCACCACCATGCTCGGCGTGACACGGCTGGCGATCCCCGGCCAGATGATCGAGCTGGAAGGCACCGCGGTCGCCTGAGCGACCCCTGCTGCCCGCTCCGGTCACCGTCGGCGCGGGCAGGCAGGCAGGGAGGGGTGATCGCTGATGCACCAGCTGAGGACGATCGGGGTCTACGGCTTCGATGCCTCGTCGTTTCTGGACAGCCTGAACAAGGGCGGGGTCAGCATGCTGCTCGATGTGCGACAGCGTCGCGGCGTGCGAGGCACCCAGTACGCCTGGGCCAACTCGCAGCGATTGCAGGCCTCGCTTGCCGCCGCCGGGATCGGGTACTGGCATCACCGCGACCTGGCCCCCACCACCGAGCTGCGTCAGCTTCAGTATGCCGAGGACGCCCGCCAGGGTGTCGCAAACGCACCCGCCGTGAGCTCGCCCCGCGTACGTCGACCGCTACACCGCTGAGGTCCTCGCCCACGCCGACCTCGAGCCGATCGTGTCGGCGCTGCCGAGCGTCGGAGCAGCGGCCTTGTTCTGCGTCGAGCGCGATCCCGAGGCCTGTCACCGTTCCTTGATTGCCCAGCGATTGGCCGAGCAGCAAGGCGTGACGGTCGGGCATCTGCGTCCGCGGTGAGGAGCACTTGGCAGGGGTTGGGCGATGGTGCGGGTGGTTCTCGCGTTGCGCTGTACGCAGCGATCCGCCGCGATGCCCGTGCCGGGATGTCGAACCGCGCTCTGCAACGCAGGCACCGGGTCGGATACCGCACCGTCACGGCCGCACTGAACTCCGCCTGGCCGGAACCACGAAAGGCACCGCCGAAGCGTGGCTCCCGCCTGGACCCGTACCGGGCCATCATCGACGGCTGGCTCCGTGGCGATCTGGATGCCCCGAGGAAGCAGCGGCACACCGCGAAGCGGATCTTCGACCGCCTCCTGGACGAACATCACGCCATCGAGGTGTCGTACTGGATGGTGCGCGAGTACGTCGCCATCCGGCGCCGCGAGATCCGGATCGAAGCGGGTCGGGAACCCCCCAACACGTTCATCCCTCAAGAACACCTGCCGGGGCGGGAGGCCGACGTCGACTTCGGTGAGGTCGCGATCCGGCTGCGCGGGGAACTGGTCACCTGCACGTTGTTCAGTCTTGCTTGTGACGGCAATCGGGTAATCCGCCTCGTGGTTGAACAATGCGCCCCTCCAACGTCTCGTCAGACAACCACAAGATACGGCCTGGGGTCGACATCGCTGGGCCCCTACACGTTCACCATCGATCAACGTCTCCGGTCCGTACATCTAGAAGGCCATGGGGCCAGTCTCCCGCACCGGCCACAGCTTGGCGCCCACTAACCGACGGCACCGGGCACCAACTTCCAGCCACCGCGCTCGTTCTGCTGGACCAGACCGAGATCCTCGACCTCGGCCAGCGCGTCGAGGACGCTCATCAGGTCCAGTCCGCAGCGGGCGGACAGCTCACCGGCACTGAGTCCGCCGCGCCCGGGCACCGCCTCAAAGACGGTCCGCTGCACCTCGTCCAGTCCGTCCAGCAGCCGGCCCCGGCCGCGCTCGATCGGCAGCAGGCTCTGCCCCATCGGGGCCACCAGCTCGCACACCTGGTCGGCGTTGGTGACCAGCTCGGCCTCCTTGTCGCGGATCATCTTGTGCGGGTTGGCCGAGACCACCGAGGTGACCGGACCTGGTACCGCCATCAGGTGCCGCCCGAGCCCCTGGCCCCAGTTCATCGTGTTGCGGGCGCCCGAGCGCATCCCCGCCTCGACCATCACCGTGCCCAGGGACAGCGCGGCTATCAGCCGGTTGCGGCCGAGAAAGCGAATCCGGGTGGGGTGCTCCCCCGGCGGCAGCTCGGAGCAGATCAGCTGCTCGGAGCGCAGCTGCTCGAACAGCCGGTTGTTGCCCCTCGGATAGCCGACCTCGACCCCGTTGGCGAGCACGGCCACCGTCCGCCCGGAGGCGGCGATCGCGCCGCGGTGGGCGCAGGCGTCGATCCCGTATGCCCCGCCGGAGACCACGGTGCGGCCGCGGCCCGCCAGGTCGGCGGCGAGATCGGCGGCCACCGACTCGCCGTAACTGGTGGAGGCCCGTGAGCCGACGATGGCGACCGAGTCGTGGCACCACTCGGCCAGATGCCCCGGGCCCAGCAACCAGACCCCGAACGGGGCGCCCGCGAGCCGGTGGTCGGGCACCCCCACCCCGGCCAGGTCGTCGAGCTGGTCGGGCCACTCGGAGTCGCCCGGCACCACGAAGCGGGCGCCGTGCTGCTCGGTGTGGCGCTGCACGACCTGCAGCCGCACCTGCGCCGCCCGCCGGCCCCAGGGGGTGTCCCGGAGTGCTCCGGACAGGGAGTTCCACACCGCAACCGCTCCCTCGGCCTCGACCAGCGCGGTCAGCGCCGGGTCGGCCGGGTCGCTGGCGCAGCACAGGCCCATCCGGGCCCAGCGTTCGGCATCGGCCACCTCGCTCACTGGACTCATGCCGCCTCCGTGCTCGGTGCGATCTCGCCGCGCCGCAGGGCGATCGAGCGGCGTACCTCGGTCCGGGTCGGGGCCGCGAGCCCGGCCAGGTCGGCCAGGGTCCAGGCGATCCGCAGGCACTTGTCCACCCCACGGGAGGACAGCCGGCCGCGCAGCACGGCCTGGTCATAGTCCTCGTAGCCCTGGGGCAACGGCAGCCGGGTGCGCAGATAGGGGCCGGGCACCTCGCCGTTGGTGCGCCACCCGGTGCCCAGCAGGCGGTGCCGTTGCCGGTCGCGGGCAGCCAGCACCCGCTCCAGCACCTGGGCCGAGGTCTCGGCGTCGCCGTCGGGCTGACGCAGGGATCGGCGTACCGGCATCAGCCGCTGCTGAATGTCGATCCGGTCCAGAATCGGGCCCGACACGCGACCGCGGTAGCGACGGACCGCGTGCGGTGCGCAGTGGCAGTTCCCACCGGGGGTGTCGGCCATCCCGCACGGGCACGGGTTCGCCGCCAGCACCAGCTGGAACTGGGCCGGAAAGCGGGCCTGGTGCTGGGTACGCCCCAGCAGCACCGTGCCCGACTCGAGGGGGGTGCGCAGCGACTCCAACGCCTTGTTCGGGAACTCCGGGGCCTCGTCGAGAAAGAGCACCCCGCGATGGGCGAGCGAGATGGCGCCGGGCCGCAGCATCCGCCCGCCGCCACCGATCAGACTGCCCACCGACGCGGAGTGGTGCGGGTCGGCGTACGGCGGACGCAGGCTGAGCTGATCGGGGACCTCGGCGCCCGCCATGCTGCGGACGGCGGCCACCTCGAGCGCCTCGACCGCGCTGAGGTCGGGCAGCAGGGTGGACAGCCGCTCCGCGAGCATGGTCTTGCCCACCCCCGGTGGGCCGTGCAGATAGAGGTGGTGCCTGCCCGCGGCCGCGACCTCCAGCGCCCAACGGGCCTCGGGCTGGCCCATCACGTCGGCCAGGTCCTTGGTCGCGGCGCCCGCGTCGCTCGCACTGCTGGGGGCTGGCTCGGGTTCGGGCACGGGCTGGCCGTGCAACAGGTCGACCAGCTCGGCGACCGTGGCCACCCCGCGACAGCGCATCCCTGAGACCAGCCGGGCCTCACCGAGCTGCTGGCTGGGCACCACGGCCCGCTCGATGCCGTGCAACCGGGCCGCCAGCAGCGCCGGCAGCACCCCGCGCACCGGGCGTACCCGACCGTCCAGACCGAGCTCCCCCATCAGCACCACCCCCTCCAGGGCCGCTGCCGGCACCACCTCGGCCGCCGCCAGCACACTGGCGGTGATGCCGAGGTCGTAGTGGCTGCCCGCCTTGGGCAGGGTCGCCGGGGTCAGGTTGATGGTGAGCAGGGAGTCGGGCCAGCGGAACCCGGCACTGGCGACCGCCGCCTTGCAGCGATCCCGGGATTCATAGAGCGAGGTGTCCGGCAGGCCCACCAGCACCGTGCGGGGCAGGCCAGCACCGGTGTGTGCCTGGATCTCCACCAGTTCCCCGTCCATCCCGATCAGGGCCACCGAACAGGCCCGGGCCAGCGCCATCAGCCGATCCCCTGCACGTGCGTGACCTCGGGGGCGTACCCGGGTCGTTTCAGGATGCCGATCGCATCCAGCCGGACCCGGACGCCACCGGTCGGGTGTTCCTCCAGCCAGGCACCCGCCAGACGACGGAGCCGCCGCACCTTGGCCACGGTGATCGCCTCCAGCGGAGTGCCGAATCCGGTGCCCGTACGCAGTTTCACCTCACAGAACACCAGCGTGGAATCGGGGGCCTCCCCGTCCAGCGCGACGATGTCCACCTCGCCGTGGCGGCACCGCCAGTTCCGGTCGAGGATCACCAAACCCGCCGCGGTCAGGTGAGCCACCGCCAGCTCCTCGCCGCGGGCTCCCAGCCGCTGTCTGCTCCCAGTCATACCGGCACCATGCGGAGCTGGCGCCGAATCGTTCACTCAGAGTCAGTCACCTGTGGACAGTGCTTGGTGGGCAGTTCGGGTTGTGGACAACTTCTTGGTGGGGGGTTCTTCCCCTCGACACGCGCGGCACTGCTCGGCTCCGCTGCGCATGCCGCGCCGCTCGGGGAGCGTTACTTGGGGACCTCGAGGTCGTTGTGGGCGATCTCCTCGATGGAGACGTCGCGGAAGGTGAGCACCTTGGCGCTCTTCACGAACCGGGCCGGGCGGTACATGTCCCAGACCCAGGCGTCACCCATCGAGACCTCGTAGTAGACGTCGCCGCCCTCGGTGCGCACCTTGAGGTCGACCGCGTTGCAGAGATAGAACCGGCGTTCGGTCTCGACCGCATAGGTGAAGATGCCGACGACGGACTTGTACTCCTTGTAGAGCTGCAGCTCCAGCTCGGACTCATACTGCTCAAGGTCTTCGGCGCTCATGGTTCCGCCACTCTAGCGCCGATCGTCCGGGACACGTTCTCGTAGCGCATCCGGTGTTCGGGGCAGGGCCCCAACTCGTCCAGGTGCCGCTGGTGCAGCGGGGTGCAGTAGCCCTTGTGCACCCCGAACTCGTACGCCGGATGGACCCGGTCCAGCTCGGTCATCATCCGGTCCCGGGTGACCTTCGCGATCACCGAGGCCGCTGCCACGCAGGCGGCCACCCGGTCGCCCTTCCAGACGGCCAGCCCGGGCACCCCGAGTCCGTCCACCGGAAACCCGTCGGTGAGCACGAATCCGGGCACCGCCCCCAGGCGGCCCAGGGCTCGGCGGAGTGCGGAGATGTTGGCCACGTGCATGCCGAGCCGGTCGCATTCGCCCGGCGACACCTCGACCACGGCCCAAGCCAGCGCCTTGTCGAGGATTTCGGCGTACGCCCGGTCGCGGGCGGCGGCGGTCATCAGCTTGGAGTCCTTCAACCCGCAGATCTGTCGCGAGCGGCCGTCCCCGAGGATCACCGCGGCCGCGACCAGCGGTCCGGCGCAGGCCCCGCGGCCGGCCTCGTCGGCGCCGGCCACGGGCCCCAGACCCGCTCGGGCCAGGGCGCGCTCGTAGCCGTAGAGGCCGGCGTCCCGGCGTACCACGAATCGTTTGCCGGAGCCGGACATCAGCAGCCCTCCGAGACCTGCACCACCACTGGTTCGGGGGGCGGGGCCTGCTGCGGTGGCGGGATTCCGGCGAAGATCTGCGGGGTCTCCAGTCGTTGGAACCGGCTGAACGGGCTGGCGATCAGCACCACCGAGCCGACCACGTCGGAGATCGGCACGAACGCGGGCGTACCGGCCTTGCCGCCGTTGGTGGACACGTCCTGGAGGTGGCAGCGGGAGTCGCCGGAGTTGGACCGGTGGTCGCCCAGGACGAAGATCCGATCGGCCGGGACGACCACCTCGAACGGCTTCTCCGCGGGCTTGTTCCGGCCACCGGAGTCGGAGTAGAGATAGGCGGTCTCGTCGAGCGGATAGCCGTTGACGCTGACCCGGCCGAGCTTGTCGCAACACTTGACCCGGTCCCCCGGCATGCCGACCACCCGCTTCACCAGGTGTTCGTCGCCGGAGTCGGGCAGCAGTCCGACGAACTCCAGGCCCTTGCGGACCGGGCCGGGGGCCGGCGCGGCGTCGGGGCCGAGCCAGTGGTTGGAGTCGGTGAACACGACGATGTCCCCGCGGCGGAATTCGAGCACCCGCTGGGCGATGATCTTGTCGTTGACCTGCAGGGTGTTCTCCATCGACTCCGAGGGGACCTCAAAGGGCTGGAACACGAAGCTGCGCAGCAGGGTGGTCACCACCAGTGCGCCGACGATGATGATCGCCAGTTCACGCGCGGTGCCGAGGATCTTCTGGCGCAGGGTCCGGGGGGCTTCCTGCTTCTTGTCCCGGGTACGCCGGCCGCTCCCGCTCCGCTCGGCGCCCCGCTTCGGCGTACGCTCCGCGCGGCTCGAGCCCTTCGGCGTGGGCTCCGCGCGGCTCGAGCCCTTCGGCGTACGCTCCGCGCGGCTCGAGCCCTGGGGTGTGCTGGAGCGTGGCGGGGCCGCCCGTCGAGGTCCGGCCGCCGTCTCGGTCTGCGCGGGGCGCGGGGACGGCACCGCCCCAACCGCGGGTACGCCGAGCGGGCGCCCCGCCTGGTGCGGGGGCTGGGTCGGCGCGGTGAACAGGCCGCTTCGGGGCAGCGTCCGGTCCCGACGGTCGGTGGCGTCCAGTTCTTCGGGCTCGAACGGGCGAAAGGCCGTCTCGGAATCGGGGTCGGCCGTCCCGGGGGCTCGCTGGGGGTCCAGCCAGGGCGGTGGTGCGGTGGCGTCCTCGAGGGCCCTCCGCGGCCGGGCCGGGCCCCGCACCACGGTCCGGTCCGGGTCGTCGGCGGACTCGGCGCCGAGCGGTCCCTCCCAGAAGCCGGATCGCGAGGACGGCTGGCTCAACGGCGTACTCCCTGTCGGTACACGGTTCGATCAGGTGCCACGCGGTCGGCGTGGACGCCTGCCAAACTACCCGTCGCAGCGACCACTGGGGCCCCGAGCGCGACTCAGTTGTCGCGCTTCTCCTTGATCTTGGCCGCCTTGCCGGACAGGCCGCGCAGGTAGTAGAGCTTGGCGCGGCGGACGTCACCGCGACGGTCGACCTCGATCTTGTCGATGATGGGGCTGTGCAGCGGGAAGGTACGCTCCACGCCGACACCGAAGCTGACCTTGCGGACGGTGAACGCCTCGGAGATGCCGCCGCCGTTCTTGGCGATGACCACGCCGGTGAAGACCTGGATTCGGGAGCGGTTGCCCTCGACGACGCGGACGTGCACCTTGACGGTGTCTCCGGCGCGGAAGGAGGGGTGCTCGGTCCGCAGCGCGGACTGGCCGATCTCACCGATCAACTTGCTCATGTTCAGGTCCTTGCCGGTGCCACAGGTCACCTGCTCGAAGTAGTCGAAGGGCTGCCCCCGCGAGCGATCCCCCTGTGGCAGGAGTCGCGGTCGGGCAACAGCGATACATTCTGCCACAGCCGGGCCCGGGTGCCCAATCGACTGCGCTGGCCCCACGGCGCATCCGGGTACGCTGGGCCGCGTGCTGAAGCCGCCTGCCCTGATTGCCCTGTCCGCCGCCGTGGTTCTCGTGCTCGGCGGCTGCACCGGGTCGGGTCCGAAGGCACCAGATCAGCCGGGCGGGGTGCCGACCGAGCTGCCCCAGCCCCCGCACACCGAGTTGCCCGCCCCAGCCCCGACCACGCAGCCCCCGGCGGGATCCGTGGCGATGACCGCGCTGCCCGGTGCGGCCGAGCTGCCGGGTTGGACCGAGGGCCAGTCGGCCACCGGGGGCGGCAAGGAGCAGCTCAGTGTCTGCCAGCAGAACCGGTGGGAGTCGGCGGGCGCGAACTCGATCGTGCACCGCAGCTTCAGCCGGGGCGGCGATCGGGCGGTGGTGCTGGCGATGAGCTTCGACACCCCGGCGCTGGCCAGCCAGGCGTACCAGACCACCCAGGGCTGGTTCGCCGGGTGCGCGGCTCCCCTGGCGGCCCGAGGCGATGGCGCGAATCAGACCCTGCGGGCCCGCCCGGTGCTGGTCGACAACGGCCGGGCCGAGGTCACCGAGTGGAACTGGACCAGCGGCGGCAAGCAGCAGAACGAGGCCCAGGGGCTGACCCAGGTCGGCAACCGGATCCAGGTCGTCGCCCTCACCGGCCCCCAGGCCGCGGCCGGCGTCGAGAAGCTCCTCCCCACCGCCGCCCGCAAGCTGGCCAGTTGAATCCCAGACCAGGCGTACCGTCCGCACTCCCGCACGGTCCCTCTCGCAACCCACCGGCGACAGGCGATGCACTCCCGCCCCACCCCGTGTGAGCAAGGGCGCACTGCAGAAATGATCGGGCCCCCAGCAACCCGCGCCCTGGGAGCGTCCCCCCCCGGCTGGCAGCGTCCCCTGGGCTGGGAGCGTCCCCTGGGCTGAGTGCGCCAGCATGTGCGACCAAAGGGGGCGTCCCGTGGGCTGAGTTGGCGAGCCCGAGGACGAAATCCGTGCGCCGACCCGCAGCGATCACCTCACCGCGCCCGGATTTCAGCCGAAGCGAACCAACTCAACACGACCGTTCGCGCGCGGAGCGCGCAATCCAACACGACCGTTCGCGCGCGGAGCGCGCAATCAAGAACGCGTGAGCGCCTTGAACAGGTCGCGGTTGAGCCGGGAGATGCTCTCCAGTGGGATCCCCTTGGGGCAGACAGCGGTGCACTCACCGATGTTGGTGCAGTTGCCGAACCCCTCGTCGTCGTGCTGGGCGACCATGCCGAGGACGCGGCTCCAGCGCTCCGGCTGGCCCTGCGGGAGCAGGCCCAGGTGTGCCACCTTCGCCGAGGTGAACAGCATCGCCGAGCCGTTCGGGCAGGCCGCGACACAGGCGCCGCAGCCGATGCAGGTGGCGTTGTCGAAGGCGTGGTCGGCGTCCACCTTGTTGACCGGGGCGACGTGCGCGTCCGGGGCGGTGCCGGTCGGTGCCGAGATGTAGCCGCCGGCCTGGATGATCCGGTCGAAGGCGGAGCGGTCGACGACCAGGTCCTTCAGCACCGGGAAGCCCTCGGCCTTCCACGGCTCAACGGTGATCGTCGAGCCGTCGGTGAACTCGCGCATGTGCAGCTGACAGGTGGTGGTCTGATAGGTGGTCTCACCGCGACCGTGGGCCACGCCGTTGATCACCACACCGCAGGCGCCGCAGATCCCCTCGCGGCAGTCGGAGTCGAACGCCACCGGCTCCCTGCCTTCGAGGGTGAGCTGCTCGTTGAGCAGATCCAGCATCTCCAGGAAGGACATGTGGTCCGAGACCCCGTCGAGGTCGTAGGACTCCATCCGACCCCGGGACTCGTTGTTCTTCTGGCGCCAGATGCGCAGGGTGACCTTCACTTGTAACTCCGTTGCTTCAGCTCGATGTATTTGTACTCAAGCGGCTCCTTGTGCAGCACCGGCTGCCGGCCACCGGCGCCGAACTCCCAGGCACCCACATAGAGGAACTCGTCGTCGTGGCGCAGCGCCTCACCGTCCTCGGTCTGCGACTCGGCGCGGAAGTGCCCGCCGCAGGATTCGCGCCGGTGCAGGGCGTCCACGCACATCAGCTCACCCAGCTCGAGGAAGTCGGCGACCCGGCCGGCCCGCTCGAGAGTCTGGTTCAGCTCCTCGGCCTCACCGGTCACCTTTACATCCGACCAGAACGCCTGCTTCAGGTCGCGGATCAGGCCGATCGCCTTGCGCAGACCCTCCTCGGTACGCTCCATACCGCAGTATTCCCACATGATTCTGCCGAGCTCCTTGTGGAAGGAGTCGACGGTCCGCGAACCCTGGATCGACATCAGCTTCTGCACCCGGTCCTGCACCGACTTGACGGCCTCGGCAACCTCCGGGGTGTCGGCGCCGACCTTGTCGTGCTTCACGTCGGCCAGATAGTTCGCCAGCGTGTTCGGCAGCACGAAATAGCCGTCGGCCAGCCCCTGCATCAGCGCCGAGGCACCGAGCCGGTTGGCGCCCTGGTCGGCGAAGTTGGCCTCCCCGATCACGAAAAGTCCGGGCACGTTGGACATCAGGTCATAGTCGACCCACAGGCCACCCATCGTGTAGTGCACCGCCGGATAGATGCGCATCGGCACCTCGTAGGGGTTCTCCCCGGTGATCTGCTGGTACATGTCGAACAAGTTCCCGTACTTCGATTCGACCGCCTTGCGGCCCAGCCGGTCGATCGCGTCCGCGAAGTCGAGATAGACCCCGCGCCGCCCCTGGCCGGCCAGCTCCGGGCCGACACCGCGGCCCTCGTCGCACATGTTCTTGGCCTGTCGGGAGGCGATGTCGCGCGGCACCAGGTTGCCGAAGGAGGGATAGATCCGCTCCAGGTAGTAGTCGCGGTCCTCCTCAGGGATCTGGCGCGGGTCCTTGTCGCAGTCCTCACCGCGCTTGGGCACCCAGATCCGGCCGTCGTTGCGCAGCGACTCCGACATCAGGGTCAGCTTGGACTGGGTGTCGCCGGACTGCGGGATGCAGGTCGGGTGGATCTGCGTATAGCACGGGTTGGCGAAGTAGGCCCCCTTGCGGTGCGCCCGCCAGGTGGCAGTGACGTTGCAGCCCATCGCGTTGGTGGACAGGAAGAACACGTTGCCGTAACCGCCGCTGGCCAGCACCACCGCGTCGGCGGTGTGTGACTCGATCCGGCCGGTCACCATGTCGCGGGTGACGATGCCGCGGGCGCGGCCGTCGACGACGATCAGCTCGAGCATCTCGTGGCGGGTGTACATCGTGACGGTCTTGGCGTTGATCTGCCGCTCCAGCGCCTGGTACGCCCCGATCAGCAGCTGCTGCCCGGTCTGGCCGCGGGCATAGAAGGTGCGCGAGACCTGTACGCCGCCGAAGGAGCGGTTGTCCAGCAGGCCGCCATATTCGCGGGCGAACGGTACGCCCTGGGCAACGCACTGGTCGATGATTTTGACCGACACCTCGGCCAGCCGGTACACGTTGGTCTCCCGGGAGCGATAGTCACCGCCCTTGACGGTGTCGTAGAACAGCCGGTGCACCGAGTCGCCGTCGTTGCGGTAGTTCTTCGCGGCGTTGATGCCGCCCTGGGCGGCGATCGAGTGGGCCCGGCGCGGGCTGTCCTGATAGCAGAACGCCTTCACCTGATAGCCGGCCTCACCCAGGGTGGCGGCGGCCGAACCGCCGGCCAGGCCCGTGCCGACGATGATCACCGACAGCTTGCGGCGGTTGGCCGGGTTGACCAGCTTGGCCTCGAACTTGCGCTGCTCCCACATCTCGGAGATCGGTACGGACAGCGGGGCGCTGGTGTCGGCGATGTCCTCGCCGAGGGCGTACAGGTCGTCCCCGTCGAGGCTGGAGCCGACGCCACTCGGCGCGTTCACCGACGAGTCGTCGGAGTTCATCAGCTCGGACTGGGCCTCGACCATGGACTGCTCCTGGGTCTGCGGCTCCTCGAGAACCTTGTCGGAATCGGTCACAGCTTGATCCAATCGAGTGCGATGGCCACCGGGCCGGACAGGAAGCCAACCACGAGCAGCAGGGCGATCAGGATGGCCACCGTGTTCCAGGTGGCGCGGGCCTTGGGCGAGGTGTTGGCGCCCAGGGTGGCGAAGGCGCTCCAGAATCCGTGCCGCACGTGCAGCCCGACCGCGATCATCGCGATCGCGTAGCTGAGCAGCACCAGCGGGTTGTGGAAGCTCTGCACCACGCGCACGAACGGGGTGGTGGCCGCCGGGGCGGTGTCGATCACCACGACGGTGAAGTTGAGGATGTGATAGATCACGAACAGCAGCAGCACCACGCCGCCCCAGCGCATCGTGTAGGAGGCGTACGAACGCTGGATGGAGCGCGAGTTGGCGTACCGCTTGGCGCCGCCGGTCGCCTTCCGGTCCCGCGACCACAGGGTGAACGCCGACCACATGTGCACCAGGATCGCCGCCAGCAGCACCACGCGGACGATCCACAGCATGCCCTCGTAGGGCAGGATCGGCTCGCCGATCACCCGCAGGTGATGGGCGTACTCGTCGAACGCGTAGGTGTCGGTTCCCGGCACCTTGCCGGCGAAGATCTTCAGGTTGCCGTACATGTGCAGCAGCAGGTATCCGATCATGACCAGACCGCTGACCGCCATCCAGAACTTCCGCATCACCGTTGAGCGGGCGGCCCGCTGCTGCACGGTCAGGGTTGGAGTCATTGTCGCCACAGAGTCACCATATTCCTCTTCCGACACCCCCGTCCAAGGACGCGCGAGCAACGAGACATATGTCACGTCGACCAGCGGTAACCGGTTCGCTAACCGGGTGGGCTCAGCTGCAACCGGAGGTCGGCTGACCGGTCTGCGGGACCGAGCAGTAGGCCTGGCCGGGCAGGAAGCCGGGGGTGTTGAGGGTCAGCTCCCCCACCGTGACCAGGGTGACTCCGCGGGCCCGCAGCTGGGTGACCAGCTCCGGTACGGCGGCGCCGGTGCTCGGGTGGATGTCGTGCATCAGCACGATCGAGCCCGGTTTGTCGGCCCCCTTCACCGCCTCGGCGACGGTCTTGGCGGTGTCGCGGTGCTGCCAGTCGCGGGTGTCCACGTTCCACATCACCAGTGACTCCCCGGCGGCGCCGATCACCTTGTCGGTGGCCTTGTTGTGCACGCCGCTGGGCGGGCGCATCATCAGCGGAGCCCGGCCGTAGACCTTCACCATCTCTTCTGCGGTACGCCGAATCTCGGCGTTGGCGAGCCGATCGGCCGAGAGCTGGGTCATCGTCGGGTGGCTCCAGGTGTGCCCGGCGATCTCGTTACCCGCCGAGGCCACCTGGCGGCCGGCCTCGGGGGCGGCCTGCAGCATCCCGCCGAGCTGGAAGAAGGTGGCCGGCGCCTTCGCGGCGAGCAGCCCCTCGACCACCAGGTGGGTGCTGGGTCCGGGTCCGTCGTCGAAGGTGAGGGCCACGCAGGTGGTCCGCGCGCAGTCCACGCCGACGGTGGTGGCGGGCCGTGGGATCTGGTTCAGCGCGCTCGGTTGCGGGGCCGGTTGGGCGCCGGGCTCCGGCGGCGGGAGGGTCCCGTCGAAGACGCCCGGGTTGGTCGAGGCGGTGAGGGCGCGTCGGCCGAACTCCGAGAGCAGCGGACGGACGGCCTGGCCGGGCACCTGCAGCACGACCTGCCCGTCGGCGACGCTGCCGGCGGCGAAGGTGGCGACCAGGTCGCCGTTGGCGGCGAACCCGAGCGCGGGACCGCGACCCTGGGGTGCGGGCGCGTCGTCGAGGGCCCGCGACAGCCGGATCGGGTCGAGTCCGCCGGCGACCTCGGCCACCGCGTTCTTGAACGAGCCCCACTGATCGGCCGCGATCAGCACCGGGGAGGAGGACACCCGGCCGCTGCCCGCGTCAAACCAGACGGTCGAGGAGCTGGCGATCGGTGCCGGGCCACCCGACTGCTGGGCGGTGACGAGTACGCCGAGGACGCCGTTGCCGGCGGCCACCAGTTGCCAGTTGACCTTCGCCTCGCGGGCTCCGGCCCAGGCGGCGTCGCGCAGCGCCCGGTCGCGCAGTACGCCGGTGGCGGTGGTCAGGTGGCGGGCCGAGGCGAAGGTGGGCACCTCGGCGCGGATCCCGCGGCCGGGGTCGAGGTAGGTGTCGGTGGACATGCCGCGCACCAGGGCCCCGTCGGCCTTGCTGTAGCGGGCCGGCAGGTCGGTGGCGGAGACGGTGCCGGGTTGCGGGGCGGAACCTCCGGGGCGTACCCCCTGGGAGACGGCGCACCCGCCCAGGGCGAGCACCAGGGTGCTCAGTCCGACCGCTATCCCCCGCCAACCCACAGCACGCCTCACTCTCGCGAATTCCGTCGCGCCCACCACGCGCGATGCGGTCATGCTAGGTCGACACGGCCGGCGCTTCGGGGTGACACGAGGGGCATCACCGAAAATTCACAACTGTCACATCCGCCTCAGCGGTGTGCGGCGCCCGCCGACGGGTTCAGCGGTGGCCCCACTCGTCCTGCAGGGCGGTGCTCGGCACCAGCAGGGCCGGAGAGGAGGTGAACTGCTCCGCCATCAGCAGCCCGGTGTCCGGCACCCACAGCGGGATCACCGGCAGCTCGGTGGCCAGCAGCTCGGCCACCTCCCGGAACGCCTGCTGCCGCGCGGCGGGCTGGGACTCGGCGGTGCCTCTGGCGAGCAGCCGGTCCAGCGTCGGGTTGCAGTAGCCGCCGGGGTTCGGACCGTTCGGATCCCCCGCGGTGGCGCAGGACACCCACGCCGTGATCACCGACGGCTCGGGTGAGGGCATCAGGTGGGTCTGGATCACCGCGTCCACCTGGGGGTCGGCGAGCACCCGGGCCCGTTCGTCGGGGAGCCGGAGCTGCACGGTGGCGTCCACCCCGACCGCGCGCCACTGTTCGGCGACGGCGTTCCAGACGGCCGGGTTGGTGTCCGCGGTGAGCGCGACGATGCGCAGCGGGGTGCCGGGTTTCCAGCCGGCCTGCTGCAGCAGCGCGCGGGCCCGCTCGGGGTCCTTGCGGTAGCGCTGCTCGGGCAGCGTCGCCCAGTCGGGGGCGAACAGCAGCGAGTCGCTGACCCGGGCGTTGCCCGCCGCGTGGGTCTGGATCAGCCCCTCGCGGTCGAGGGCGTGGAGCAGCGCCTGCCGGATCCGCGGGTCCGGGAGCCGCCCGCGCAGCCCGGTCAGCCCGAGCACCTGGTTGCCGGGGGCCTGCTGGTTGCGATAGCCGGGGACCTGTTCGCCGACCGCGGTGGTCGGCAGGTCGGCGGCGAACTGCAGGGTGCCGTCGCGGAGCCGGTCCAGCGCCTGTCCGGGGGCCACCGGTACGCCGATGACCTGGGTCAGCCGGGTGTAGGGCTGCACCTGCGGGTTGGGTTTGAGCACGACGCGCCCGTCGTTCTCCCAGCGGTCGAACAGATAGGTGCCGGAGCCCACCCTGGGGGCGGCGAACGCCTTCGGGTCGCTGAGGTCCTGGCCGCGATAGACGTGGGCCGGGAGCACCATCAGCTGGGTCAGGTGGTCGATGTAGAACGGGTTCGGGGCGACCAGGTCGAGCACCAGGCTGCGGTGGGAGTCGGCGACCAGCCCGGACACCCGGTCGGCGCGCCCCTCGGCGTACTCGCTGGCCCCCTTGATCTGGCGCAGAGCCGATGCCAGCGGGGATCGGTTGGCCGGGCGCAGGTGCTGCTCGATGGTGAACACCACGTCGGCCGCGGACACCCGGGTGCCATCGCTCCACGCCTCGCGGTCGAGGGTGATGATCAGCCGGGAACCGGCGTCCACGGTCCCCCAGCTCTCGGCCAGCCGCGGCACCATCCGCCCGTCCGCGGACACCAGCAGGGTCTGGAACTGGGCCCCGGCCAGCATCGACTCGGCGGTGTCGGCCCCGGCGAACGGGGTGAACGAGGACACCCGCTCGGGCAGCTGGAAGGCGACCTGGCCGGCCGGTCCGGACTTGATGGCCCGCGCGCTGGCGGCCACGCTGGGGCGTACCGGGGAGCAACCGGTGAGCACCAGCAGCATCGTGAGCACACCCGCCAACGCCACCCTGCCGCGCATCGTCCGCGTCGCCCCTCTTTCTCAACCGGTATCGCTCAGCGGCCGCACACCCCGGTGCGGCCGCAGTCATCCTACGGGTCTCAGCCCAGCAGATCGGGGCGGCGCCGCCGGGTCAGCTCGATCGCCTGTTCCCGCCGCCACTCGGCAATCCGCGCGTGATGGCCCGAGAAGAGCACCTCGGGCACGTCCAGACCGCGCCAACTCGGCGGTTTGGTGAAGACCGGATATTCCAGCAGGCCGTCGTGGCCCTGGCTGTGCGACTCCTCGGTGAGCGACTCGGGATTGCCGATCACCCCGGGCAGCAGCCGCACGATCGCCTCGATCATCACCAGCGCGGCCACCTCACCGCCGTTGAGCACATAGTCGCCGAGGCTGAGCTCGCGCACGGTCATCCGCGCGCGGGCGTGCTGCACCACGCGGGCGTCGATCCCCTCGTAGCGGCCGCAGGCGAACACCAGGTGCCCGGCTTCGGCGAGGGCGTACGCATCCGGCTGGCGGAATCGGTCCCCCGACGGGCTGGGCACGACCAGGGTGGTCTCGGGGGTGCACAGCTCATCGAGGGCGGCCCCCCACGGCTCGGGCTTCATCACCATCCCCGCGCCACCGCCGTAGGGGGTGTCGTCGACGGTGTGGTGGCGGTCGTGGGTCCAGCGACGCAGGTCGTGTACGCCGAGTCCGACGGTGCCGGCGGCGATCGCCTTGCCGACCAGCGACAGCTGCAGTGGCGCGAAATAGTCGGGGAAGATCGACACCAGGTCCAACCGCAGCAACGGCTTCCCGGGCTCAGTCATCGAGGTCCTCCAGCAGCCCGGCGACGTCGGCGAGGCGGCAGAAGCCCGCGGCCGGGTCGACCTCGGGCACCAGGGCGGTGACGAACGGCACCAGCCGGGTGGCGCCGGCGGTGGTGCGGATCTCCAGCAGGTCCTGGGCGCCGTGCTGCACCCGGGTCACCCGCCCGGCCGGGGTGCCGTCGGCCAGGCGCACCTCGAGCCCGACCAGGTCGCGGTCCCAGTATTCGTCGGCCTCGGCCGGCGGCTCGTCGGCGGGCACATCGGCGACCAGGATGGTGCCGCGCAGTTCCTCGGCGGCGTTGCGGTCCTCGACCCCGGCCAGTCGGACCAGCAGCCGACCCGAGTGCCAGCGCGACCCGGCGACGGCGACCCGACGCCCCCCGTCCTCGGCGCGCAGCTCGGCACCGGGGGTGAAGCGGCGGTCGGGTTCGTCGGTCAGCGGCTCGACGGTGAGCTCGCCGCGAATCCCGTGCGCCCGGCCGATCCGGCCGACGCGCACCTCGACGGTGGACTGGTCCTCAGGCATGAGCGCAATCCTCCCCCACGGTGGCTGAGCCTGTCGAAGCCAGCGCCCGCGCCCGCTCAGGGGACGCGGGGTTCGGGGCCGGGGAAGTGGCAGGCGGCCCGGGCGCCCGAGGGCACCGGTTCGAGCGGGGGCCGGTCGGTGGCGCAGACCTCCTGGGCCCGCCAGCAGCGCCCGCGGAACGCGCACCCGGTCGGCCGGTTGGTGGGCGAGGGCAGGTCGCCGCTGAGCAGGCGACGGCTGGCCATCCCCTTGCGGCGCGGGTCCGGGATCGGCACCGCCGACAGCAGCGCCTGGGTGTAGGGGTGCTGGGGAGAATCGAAGATATCGGCGGCGGCGCCGTATTCGACGATCGAGCCCAGGTACATCACCGCGATCCGGTCCGAGATGTGGCGCACCACGCCCAGGTCGTGGGCGATGAACACATAACCCAGATCAAGCTCGCTCTGCAGCCGCTCCAGCAGGTTGACCACCTGCGCCTGCACTGACACGTCCAGCGCCGACACCGGTTCGTCGAGCACCAGCATCTTCGGCTCCAGGGCGAGCGCCCGGGCGATCCCGATCCGTTGCCGTTGCCCGCCGGAGAACTCGTGCGGATAGCGGCTCGCCAGCGCCGGGCGCAGTCCGACCAGGTCGAGCAGCTCGTACGCACGGGCCTGCCGGGAGCGCCGGTCGCCGATCCCGTGGATCTGCAGCGGCTCGGTCAGGATGTCCTGCACCGTCGAGCGCGCCGGCAGCGAGGCATACGGGTCCTGGAAGACGAACTGCAGGTCGCGGCGTACGCTGCGCAGCTCGCGCCGCGACAACCCGCCGATCTCGCGCCCGTCGAACCAGACCCGGCCCGAGGTGGGCGGATGGAACCCCATCAGCGTCTTGCCGACGGTGGTCTTGCCGCAGCCGGACTCCCCCACCAGCGCCAACGTCTCGCCGCGGCGCAGGTCGAAGGAGACGTCGTTGACGGCGTACACGGTCGTCGGCTTCTTCAGGAATCCGCCGCCGACGGAGAAGTGCTTGACCAGGTTGTCCACCTTGAGCAGCAGGTCCTCGCGATTCTGCGCAGCGGTGGTCTGTGCGGTGGTGCCGGTGCTCATCGCGCCTCCTCCGGTACGCCGGCTCCGCCCGGGCCCTCCCGGTCGGTGGTGCTCGGGTCCAGCCCGGCCAGTTCGGCGTGGAAGTGGCAGGCCGCGCGATGCGCGGGGGCGACGTCGGCCAACGGCGGCTGGGTCTGGCACTCGGTACGCCCGTTGCTCTGCCGGCAGCGCAACTGGAAGGCACACCCCTCGGGCAGGAACCGCGGATCGGGCGGCTGACCGGCGATCGCGAACAGCTGGTCGCGTCGGTCGTCCACCCGCGGCAAGGACTCCAGCAGCCCGAGCGTGTACGGGTGCCGCGGCGCGTGGAAGAGGTCGTCGACCGGTGCCTCCTCGACCACCTTGCCGGCGTACATCACCACCACCTGACGGGCCACCTCCGCGATCACGCCCAGGTCGTGGGTGATCATCACCAGCGCCGAGTCGTTCTCGTCCTGCAGACGCTGCAGCAGCTCCAGGATCTGCGCCTGTACCGTCACGTCCAGGGCCGTGGTCGGTTCGTCGGCGATGATCAGCTTCGGCCGGTTTGCGATGGCGATCGCGATCATCGCGCGCTGCCGCATGCCGCCGGAGAACTGGTGCGGATATTGGTCGATCCGCTGTTTCGGGGCGGGGATGCCGACCTCGGTGAGCAACTCGACGATCCGCTCCCGACGGGCGGCCCTGGTGCGCAGGTCCGGGGAGTGCCGGCGCAGCGTCTCCTCGATCTGGGCGCCGATCGTCATCACCGGGTTGAGCGCGGTCATCGGGTCCTGGAAGATCAGCCCGATCTCCCCGCCGCGCACCTCCCGCAGCCGGGCGGCCGACATGGTGAGCAGGTCCTCACCGTCGAACCAGGCGTGCCCGCGGGTCACTTTTCCGGTGGCCGGGAGCAGCCCGAGGGCCGACATCACGGTGACCGACTTGCCCGAGCCGGACTCCCCCACCACGCCCAGCGTCTCGCCGCGGCTCACCTGGTAGGAGGCGCCGTTGACCCCGCGCACCACTCCGTTGAGGGTGCTGAACTCGGTGGTGATGTCCTCCAGGCGGAGCAGCGCGTCGCTGCCTGGCGTGTGCTCGCTCATCAGCGCACCTGCCTCGGGTCGACGGCGTCACGCAGCCCGTCGCCGACGAAGTTGACCGCGAGCACCGTCAGCGCGATCGCCGCCCCCGGCGGCACCCACATCCACGGCATCGACTTGAGGATCCGCAGGCTCTGCGCCTCGGAGATCATCGACCCCCAGCTGGGGGTGGGCGGGGGTACGCCGAGGCCGAGGAAGGACAGTGCGGCCTCGGTGCCGATCACGGTGGCGGTGAGCAGGGTGAAGGTGACCGAGGCGTGCGGCAGCACCGCCGGCAGCATGTGCCGCAGCAGGATGTGGACCGGGGTGCCGCCCAGCCCCTCGACGGCCTGCACCGAGTCCTGCTCGCGCAACTGCATGGTGACCCCGCGGGTGACCCGATAGGCCTGGGTCCAGGTCAGGCAGCCCAGCATCACGATGATCATCAGCACCCCGGAGCCGAAGATGGCGACCACGACGATGATCACGATCAGGATCGGGAAGCTCTGGAACACCTCGGCGATCCGGGTCAGCACCGAGTCGATCCAGCCGCGGAAATAGCCGGCGACGATGCCGAGCAGCACGCCGAGCACGGTGGCGAGAAGGGCGGCGGTGAGCCCGATGGTGAGCGACAATCGGCCGCCGTGCAGTAGCCGGGCGAGCACGTCACGTCCGGCCGAGTCGGTGCCGAGCGGGTGCCCGGGCCCGGGCGGCAGCCGATAATAGGCCGTGTCCACGGCGTACGGGTCGACGCTGTAGAGCAGCGGCCCCAGGAAGGACACCAGCAGGAACAGCAGCAGCACCGCGCTGCCGATCATCGCCAGCTTGTGGCTGCGGAAGCGGCGCCAGGCGAGCTGGCTCGGGGTGAGCTCGCTCTCGGTTCGGGTGGTCTCGCTCATCTCACTCCTCCCCTAGACCCGGATCCGCGGATCGACGACGGCATACGACACATCGGCCAGCAGGTTGGCCAGCACGACCAGGATCGCGATGAACATCACGAAGCCCATCAGCATCGGATAGTCGCGGCCCTGGATGGAGTCGACCGCCAGTCGGCCCAACCCGGGCCAGGCGAAGATCTGCTCCACGATCACCGCCCCGCCGAACATGGTCGGGAGCTGCAGGGCGACCACGGTGATGATCGGGATCAGCGCGTTGTGCACCGCGTGCCGCCAGGTGATCCGGGCGTTGCTCAGCCCCTTGGAGCGGGCGGTGGTGATGAAGTCCTGGCCGAGCACGTCCAGCATCGAGGAGCGGGTGTAGCGCTGATAGATCGCCGCCCCCTGGGTGCCCAGGATCAGCGCGGGCAGCAGCAGGTGCCGCAGCCCCTCGAGCACCGTCGGGTCGGGGGCGTTCATCCCCGCGGTGGGCAGCCACTGCAGCTGCAGCCCGAACACATAGATCCCGATCAGGCCCACGAAGAACGGCGGGACGCAGATCGCGACCAGGGCCAGGAAGGAGACCACATAGTCGGTCGGGCGGTTGCGGCGCAGCGCCGACCACACCCCCGACAGCAGGCCGATCAGCAGCGAGATCAGCAGCGCCGGGATGATCAGCGCCAGCGAGTTCTGCAGCCGTTCACCGAGCACGGTGGCGACGGCGCGTCCGTCGGCCAGGGAGCGGCCCAGGTTGCCGGTCAGCGCGTCGCCGAGCCACACGGCGTACTGCACCGGCAACGGCTTGTCGAGCCCGAGCCGCGAGCGCGCGGCGGCGACCTGTTCGGCTCGGTCGGGGCCGGTGAACTGCATCGGGTCGAAGTACATCTCGACCGGGTCACCCGGGGCGGTGCGGATCATCAGAAACACGAGCACGCTGATCAGCAGCAGGGTCACCACACTGACCGCGAGCCGCTTCACGACGAATCGGAGCATCCGTCTCCCTTCGAGGCAGGCTGGTCGGCCGGCTCCGCGGAGCCGGCCGACCCGAAGGCGGTCAGGCGATCACTTGGCCCACTGGGCCGCGGAGGCGGTGATCGGGTTGGCCGACGGGTCGAACCCCTTGACCGACTTGCCCGTACCCCAGTTCAGGGAGGCGCTGTAGAGCGGGAAGTTCATCACCTCGGTGTTGAGGATCTTGTACGCCTTCTGGTACGCCGCCTGCCGCTGGGCCTGGTCGGAGGTGGCCTGCCCCTCGGCCATCGCCCGGTCCAGCTCGGGGTTGCAGAAGCGGGCGATGTTCGGCCCGTTCGGGGACGCCTGGGCGCAGGTGACGCGGGTGGCGAGCAGCGACGGCTCGGGCACCGCCATCGTCAGCGGACTGATCAGCAGGTCGAACTTGCCCTCGTTGACCCCCTTACCGATCTCGGCGGCTGAATGAGGGGTGATCTTGGCCTTGATCCCGGCCTCGGTCAGGTTGCCCACCACGATCTTCATCACCGCGTCCCGGTCGGCCTGGCCCGGCACGATATCGAGGGCAACCTCGGTGTTGGGGTCCCAGTTGGCCTCGGTGAGCAGCTGCTTGGCCTTCGCCACGTCGCGGTTGTAGGGGTTCTTGTCGCCCGGGATCACCCAGTCGGGTGAGAACAGGTAGGCGTCGGCGGTCTTGCCCTGCCCGGCCAGCACCGAGTTGACGATGCCCTGGCGGTCGATGGCGTACATGATCGCCTGGCGGACCTTGACGTCCTTCAGCTTGGCGGTCGGGGTGATCGGAGTGTGCAGCGCCATCACCTTGTTGCCGGGCTTCTGCAGCACGGTGATGTTTTTGTCGCTCTGCATCGACTTCACGTCGGTGGCCGGGATCTCGGCGGCGTCGATCTCGCCGGTGCCGAGCTGCGCGGCCGCCACGTCGCCGGTCAGATACTTGGCGTACACCTTCGCCACCTGCGGTTTCGGGGTGTACGCCGGGTTGGCGGCGAACTCGATCTGGTCGTCGGACACCCACCTGCTGAACAGGAACGGGCCGCTGCCCACCTTCGGCTCACGGAAGGCGGGGTTACCCTTCCACTGGTCGCGCGGAATGGAGCCGTAGACGTGCTTGGGGGCGACGGCGGCCTCGGTGAGCAGCGCCGGGAAGCCGACGTTGGCGGTGTCCAGCTCGATCTTCAGGGTCTTGTCGTCGGGAGCGGTGATCCCGGAGACGTCCTGCGCCTTGCCGTCGCGGAAGTCCTTGGCACCCTTGATCGCCTGCAGATAGCCAGCGATGTAGGAAGCGGTCTTCTTGTCCAGGTGGCCCTCCAGGCCCCACTTCACGTCGGCGGCGGTGATCGGCGTACCGTCACTCCACCTGCCGTCGGGCTTCAGGTTGAACGTGAACGACTTGCCGTCGGGGGCGAAGGTCCACGACTGGGCCAGACGGCCCTCGTAGGCGTTGTTGGCCCAGGTGAGCAACGGTTGGAAGTGCAGGTGCACCACGGTCAGGTCGGCGCCACCACCGGCATCGTAGGGGTTGATCCCGGTCGCCTTCTGGTAGAGGTAGAAGCTGAAGTTCTTCGCCCCCTGATTCTGGCCGGATCCGCCGTTACCGGTCCCAGAGCCCGACTGTCCCGCCGGGGCACAACCCGGCAGGAGCATCAGCGCCGTCAGGGCAGAGGCTGCAATCCACTTCTTCGAAACGCCCACGAGTCCTCCTTCAGTGCCCGGCACGACGCCAGATGTCAATAAGGCCCAACCTTTGATCGGGGTGAGGGCTCGTGCCCTCGGTACCAGCCATGGCCCGGTGCGGCTCCGTTGCCGCCTGGTCGACCCGGTGACTGGGTCTGCACCGTAGCGCATGGGTCGGCCCCGGAAGGCCGGAAGGCACCCGCACCGGAAAAACGTGATCGCCCCGTTGCACAATGCAACGGGGCGATCGGGGGTCGATCAGGTGATGCGTACGCTCAGCGGCGGCCGCGACCTCCGCGGCGGTCCACGTCGACGAAGTCGACCCGCACCTGTTCGCGGCCGGCGAGGGCGGTGATGACGGTACGCAGGGCGCCGGCGGTGCGGCCCTGACGGCCGATCACCTTGCCGATGTCACTGGGGTGCACCCGGACCTCGAGCATCCGCCCGCGGCGCAGGTCCTTGTCGCTGACCTGGACATCGTCGGGGTTGCTGACGATGCCGCGGACCAGGTGCTCCAACGCGTCGGCCAGCATCTCAGGCCTCGGTGGTGGCGTCGCCCGACTCGTCGGCCTTGGCCTCGTCGGACTCCTCGGCCTTCGCGTCGTCGGCCTTCGACTCGTCGGCCTTGGCCTCGGACTTCTTGGCGCTGAACGCGGACACCTTGGCGGCGTCGTCGTTGTTGCCGAGTGCCTTCTCATAGAGGGCGGTCTTGTTCGGCTTCTCCGGCTGCGGGTCGACGCCCGAGGGGGACTTGTCGCCGCTGAACTTCTGCCAGTCACCGGTGCGCTTGAGGAGGGCGACGACGGCCTCGGTGGGCTGGGCGCCGACGCCGAGCCAGTACTGGGCGCGCTCGGAGTTGACCTCGATCACCGAGGGGTCGTTCTTCGGGTGATACTTGCCGATCTCCTCGATCGCCCGGCCGTCGCGCTTGGCGCGCGAGTCCATGACGACGATGCGATAGTGCGGGGTGCGGATGGCGCCGAGGCGCTTCAGACGAATCTTGACAGCCACGTGGGTGGTTCTCCTGTGGGACTGCCCCGAGCTGCTCGGGGCGGGCGGTGAGCGCGGGCGGACCTGGCTTGCAGGCGTACCCGAGCTCCGGGTCGGATCCGCGCCTGGGCACGGAAGCAGCGTCCAGTGTGCCACAGGCGCACGCCGCCCGAGAAATCCTGATCCGCGGCGACGTTACGATCATCGGGTTGCCACAGTTGGCGACGTCGCCCGAGCGAAGGAGAACCCGTGGGTGGGTCCGGAGGAATTCTGATCATCGGCGTGCTGATCGCCATCGTGGCAGCCGTCGTGATCGTGTTCATCGTGCTGAACCAGCAGAAGAAGAAGCAGCCGACGCAGCCGGGTCAACTGCCGCCCGGCCCGCACCACCCCGGCCCGCACCACCCCGGCCAGCACCACCCCGGCCAGCACCACCCCGGCCCGCACCATCCCGGTCAGCCCGGCCCGCAGCAGTACGGTCCGCCGGGGATGCAGCAGCCGGCTCCGCGGCAGTGGGGTGGCCCGCCGAACTCGAACGGCTGAACCACCCAACAATTCCCGGGGTTCACGACTCATAGCGAGCATGACCACCGTTGAGCAGCCAGCCCCCGAGACAACCCCCGCCCTGCAACTCGTCCCGCCCCCGCCCGGTTTCGTCCGGCCGTCGCGGGTGTTCGCCCGTCGTCGCCTGAGCGAACGGTTCCCGGCCCTCTATCCGCTGGCGATCCGGGCGCACCAGCTCCGCCGCCACCTGCGCTGGGCGCTGTCGGACGACCGGTTCGCCACCACCGGCCAGACCGAGCCGCTGGCGTACCGGGTGAAGCAGCACAACTCGCTGCTGATGCGCGAGCTCTCCCCCGACGAGATGTGGCTGCAGCGCAACAAGGTGGTCAACCTGCGGCTGGCCGCGGACTGCGTCGACGGCCTGCTGATCCACCCCGGTGAGACGTTCTCGTTCAACAGGGTGGTCGGCAACTGCACCCGGCGCCGCGGGTTCGTGGAGGGGATGCGGCTGTCCAACGGGCACGCGGTGGCCGGCGTCGGCGGCGGCATTTGCCAGCTGGCGAACCTGCTGCGCTGGATTTTCCTGCACAGTCCGCTGACCATCACCGAACGCTCGGAGCACTCCTTCGACCCGTTCCCGGACAAGGCCCGGGTGCTGCCGTGGGGGGTGGGCTGCTCGATCGTCTACAACTACGTCGACCTGGCGGTGCGCAACGACACCGGCGCGTCCTTTCAACTGCACGCCCGGGTCGGCAAGCGCCACCTGGAGGGCGAGCTGCGCAGCGACCGGGAGCCGGCGCACTCCTACAAGGTGTACGCCCGCAACGAGCAGTTCATCCGCGCCGACGGTCAGTTCTTCCGCCGCAACGAGATCTGGCGCCGGGTGATCGACCGCCGGACCGGCCGCGACACCGGGGTGGAGCTGATGAAGCGCAACTGCGCCGAGGTCCGCTACACCCCCCGCGGCCAGGTGATCGACTGCGACACGTACGCCCCCATCGGTCGCGGGGTCTGAGCCGCGCGACCGTCGAGACCGCGGGCTCAGGAGTTCTTCTTGAACATCTTCTGCAGCTCCGGCGGCAGCTCGAAGTCGCCGCCGTTGCCGCCGCCCATCCCCTTGAACTGGTTCGGGTCGAACCCGTGCCCGCCGAACGCGGCGGCCGGGTCCACCGCCGGCTGCTCCGGCTCGACCGGCTGCGGGGCGTTGCGCTTGGCGGGGTTGCCGGAGACGCCCTTGCGGTTCTTGTTCTTCTTCACCGGTTGCTGCTTCTTGCGTCCGCCGCCGGCCATCCCGGGCATGCCCGGCATTCCGGGCATGCCGGCGGGCATCTGGCCGTTGGCCAGCGCCGACATCATCTTGCGGGCCTCGAAGAACCGCTCGACGAGCTGGTTCACCTCCGAGACCTCGGTGCCGGAACCCCTGGCGATCCGGGCGCGGCGGGAGCCGTTCAGGATCCTGGGGTCGTCGCGCTCGGCGGGGGTCATCGACAGGATGATCGCCTCCAGCCGGTCGACCTCCTTCTCGTCGATGTTGGCGATCTGGTCCTTCATCTCGCCCATCCCGGGCAGCATGCCGAAGATCTTCGACAGCGGGCCCATCTTGCGGACGGCCTTCATCTGCTCCAGGAAGTCGCCCAGGCCAAACTGCTGGCCGCCCTTGGAGGAGATCTTCTCCGCGGCCTTGCGCGACTTCTCCTCATCGAAGGTCTTCTCGGCCTGCTCGATCAGGGTGAGCATGTCGCCCATGCCGAGGATCCGCGACGCCATCCGCTCGGGGTGGAAGACGTCGAAGTCCTTCATCCCCTCACCGGAGGAGGCGAACATGATCGGCTTGCCGATCACCCGGGCGATCGACAGCGCCGCACCACCGCGGGCGTCGCCGTCCAGCTTGGTCAGCACGACGCCGTCATAGCCGACGCCATCGGCGAACGCCTGGGCGGTGTTCACCGCGTCCTGACCGATCATCGCGTCGACGACGAACAGCACCTCGTCGGGGTCCACGGCCGACTTGATGTCGGCGGCCTGCTGCATCAGCACCTGATCGACACCGAGCCGGCCGGCGGTGTCGACGATCACCACGTCATAGAGCTTGCGGTCGGCCTCGACCAGTGCCGCCTTCGCGACGGCGACCGGGTCACCCCAGGCGCCGGGGTTCTCCGCCTCGGCCTGGGAGGTGGCGCCCGGGTGCGGGGCGAAGCAGTGCACGCCGGCGCGCTGGGCGACCACCTGCAGCTGGGTGACCGCGTTGGGGCGCTGCAGGTCGGCGGCGACCAGCAGCGGCGAGTGGCCCTCGGACTTCAACCAGTACGCCAGCTTGCCGGCCAGGGTGGTCTTACCGGCACCCTGCAGACCGGCGAGCATGATCACCGTCGGCGGCTTCTTGGCGAACCGCACGGTGCGGGTGTCGCCGCCGAGGATGTTGACCAGTTCCTCGTTGACGATCTTGACGATCTGCTGGGTCGGGTTGAGCGCCTCGGACACCTCCGCACCCTTGGCCCGCTCCTTGACCGCTGCGATGAACTCCTTGACCACCGCCAGGTTGACATCGGCCTCCAGCAACGCAATCCGGATCTCGCGTGCAGTGGCGTCGATGTCGGCGTCGCTCAGCCGCGTCTTGCCGCGCAGGCTCTTGAACGTTGCGGCGAGGCGGTCGGACAGTGTGTCGAACAAGGTGGTCCCTCGTGGGTTCGGGTCGGTCGGGGCAGTCACGGTACGCCCCAGCGGGACCGCTGCGGCGTACGCTGCTGACCAACTTTACTCGATCGGGCTCCCCTGCCGAGCGGTCACAGGCCGTTGTGCTTCCCGAGCCAGGCGAGCGCCTGCGGGAAGGTCGGCGTGTAGGTCTTGAACCCGTGCCCGCCGCGGTCCAGCACGATCTTGGCCGTCCCGGGCCACCGCTGGGCCGCCTCGATCATCGCCTTGGAGTCGCCGTCGCCATAGGTGCTGCCCTCCCACGACATCTTGTCCCGGGCGCTGGTGATGATCAGCAGCTTGGTCGGCCGGGGCGTGGCGTGCTGGAACTGCCACAGCGGGGTGACCGCCTGACGATACTCCTCCGAGCCGCCGAACAGGTCGGGCTCGTGCGGGTGCACCCACGGGTGGAAATAGCCGCCGATCGAGGCGGCGGCCCCGAACTGGTCGCGGTGGCGCAGCAGCAGGTTGGTGGCGCACATCCCGCCGGTCGAATAGCCGGCGGCGTTCCACCGCTGGGGGTCGCCGCTCGCGCGCACGGCCCGGTTCACCGCGTCGCGCACGTCGCGCACCAGCCAGGTTTCCGACTTCGGCCCGTTGGGGATGTCCAGGCACTCGGTGTCGCGCGGCGGGTGGGTCATGATCTGCGGGAACACGCCGATGAACGGTCTGGTGTCCCCCGTGGCGATCGACTCGCTGGCGACCTTGTCGAACTCAAACTGGTGATAGACGCCCTCGGGCGTACCGGGCAGGCCCGGCATCATGTAGAGCACCGGGAATTCGGCGGTCTCGTTGCCGGGCGCGAAATACTGCTTCGGCAGCCAGATCAGCACCTCCCCCTTCACCCCGGACGCCTTGCCGTCGACCGCCAGCCGGACCAGGGTGCCGCCAGTCGGGGTGCGTTCGGTGGTGTTGGTCGGCGGTGCGGGACGCATCGAGTCGGCCGGCATCGGCGGGCCCACCGGGCGGGGTTGCAGGTCGTTGCTGGCCTCCCCGTCGCCGAGCAGGTCGCCCCAGGTCATGTAGAACCGCATGTCGCGGTTGGCGATCACCAGCACCGCCATCACCGCGAGCACCTGGGCGAGCACGATCGCCAGCCAGCGGGTGGCCAGCCACCAGGGCCGTTTCGGTCGGCCGCGCCCCTCGATCCGGATCCGCTGCCACCAGCGGGTGGCGCCAGAGTCCCGGCGTACCCGGATCAGAACCAGCAACGGGATCGCCACCGTCAACGCGACCAGCAGCGCCGCCAGTTCCCAACTCCTCAGACCCACGCCTGCATTATGGGTCCCCGATCAGCTCCGACCAACCAGAACCGGCCGCATTGCGTCCAGGCGCGACCTCGATGGCAGACGGGTCGAGCCGCCCCTCCACCCGGGGGTGGAGTCAGGCGAGGATCGCGTCCACGAACTCCTCGGCGTCGAACGGGGCCAGGTCGTCGGGACCCTCACCGAGACCGACCAACTTGACCGGTACGCCGAGCTCGCGCTGCACCTGGACGATGATGCCGCCCTTGGCCGACCCGTCGAGCTTGGTCAGCACGATCCCGGTCACATTCACCACCTCGCGGAAGATCCGCGCCTGGATCAACCCGTTCTGCCCGGTGGTGGCGTCGATCACCAGCAACACCTCGGTCACCGGCGCCTTCTTCTCGATCACCCGCTTCACCTTGCCGAGCTCGTCCATCAGCCCGGTCTTGGTGTGCAACCGGCCGGCGGTGTCGACCAGCACGCAGTCGACCTCGAGCTCGACGCCTGCCTTCACCGACTCGTACGCCACAGAGGCCGGGTCCGCACCCTCGGCCCCCCGCACCGTCGGTACGCCCACCCGCGACCCCCAGGTCTCCAGCTGATCGGCCGCCGCGGCCCGGAAGGTGTCGGCCGCCCCGAGCAGCACGTCACGGTCCTCGGCGACCATCACCCGGGCGAGTTTTCCAACGGTGGTGGTCTTTCCGGTGCCGTTGACGCCGACCACCATGATCACCGCCGGGTCCTCCCCGGTCCGCCGATCCGCCAGACCGCGGTCCAGGGTCGGGTCGACCAGGGCCAGCAACTCCTCGCGCAGGATCCGCCGGGCCTGTTCGCCGTCGGTGATCCCCTCCACCTTGAACCGGGTGCGCAACCTGTCCACCAGCTCGGTGGTCGGCCCGACGCCCAGGTCGGAGGCGATCAGCATGGCCTCGAAGTCGTCCCAGGTCTCCTCGTCGATGGTGCCGCCGGAGATCAGGTTCAGCAGCCCGCGGGACAGCGCGTTGTTGTGTCCGGCCAGCCGCTCCCGCAGCCGCCGCAGCCGGGTCCGCGGGGCCTCGGGGCGTTCCAGCAGGTCGACCTGCCCGGAGCCGGCGCCCGGGTCGAGGTCGGGATCGGCCGTGGCGACCGCTCCCCCGTCGCCGTCCCGACCACCGCCCGCAGCGCCCCCGCCCGGGCCGCTCAGCTCACCGCGGCGCTGCCGCTCCAGGGCGCGGCGGCGACTGACCGCCACCCCGATCCCGATGCCGGTGAGCAACAGGACGACCGCGCCGATGATGATGCCGAGAATCACTGGGTCCACGGCCGCCATCCTAGGCGGCGTCCACCGGGTGACCAGCCACCTCCATCGGTCGCCCGGCGTTCACCTGTCGGACATCTTTGTCGACATCGCCGGCAACCGGTCTGCGGAAGGTTTGGGCGACAGCCCAGCCCAGGAGGAACTCCGTGCCCACCGCCCCAACCCGCACCCTGACCGGTGTCGTCGCCGCCGTCGCGACCCTCGCCCTGACCGCCCAGCTTTGGGCGTCCGGTCTGCCGCGGGCGGCAGCGCTGGAACCGGCCCCGGCGGTGGTGGTCACCGAGATCGCCCCCGACAACACCGGCGCCGACAACTTCGAGTTCGTCGAGCTGCACAACCCGACCGTGACCAGCGTCGACCTCTCGGCCCAGCGGATCTCCTACATCTATGCCGATTCCGCCGATCGGACCCCAGACGTCGCGCTGCGCGTGCCGGCCGGGACCACCCTGGCGGCCGGGGAGACGGCGGTGCTCTGGGTCGACTACACCGCCGGCACCGTGGACACCAGCACCCGCACCGAACAGCAGTTCCGCGACTTCTGGGCGGCCAACGGGCAGCCGGCCACGGCGTACCGGATCGTTCGGGTGACCGGTCAGCCGGGTCTGGCCAACGGGGGCGACCGCGGCCTCCGGATCTCGACCGCCGACGGGACCGAGCTCAGCCGCTCGTTCTATCCGGCCGGCTCGGTCGGGGTGAACCTCACCGCCACCTTCGACCACCGCACCGCCACCACCACCTCGATGACGCTGACCGGCCGCCAGGCCACGGCGACCCCCGGCGCCCTGCCGGCACCGACCACGCCCACCCCGACCCGGACGCCGACCACGCCGACCCCGACCCCGACGCCGACCACGCCGACGCCCACCCCGAACCCGCGGGTGTGCACCCCGGGCGCCACCTCCCCGCTGCAGATCACCGAGCTGCTGGTGGACAGCGACAATGTGGGCGGCGCCGACGGCTATGAGTTCATCGAGGTCACCAACACCTCCGACCGGGCGATCGCGTACGCCGACTTCCACCTCAACTACCTCTATCCGCTGGATGACCTGACCCACAGCCAGGTCGCGGCCTGGCCGGCCCAGCCGGCCGACCCGGTGATCCAGCCAGGCGCCTCGCTGGTGCTGTGGATCAAGAACGGCGGCAACCAGGCCCTCGACGCGGCGGCGTTCAACGCCCGCTTCGGCACCAATCTGACCGCCGGCACCCAGCTGGTCGAGGTGCAGTCCGCCGGCATGGCCAACGGGTCTCCGCGCGGGCTGGAGATCGTTACCAATACCGGCACCTCGGTCAACCGCGCCTACTACAACCTGGCTGGCGCCGACGACGTCGACCCCAACCAGGGCATCCAGTACGCCACCGATCCCGCGGACCCCCCGCGGCAGCGGCTGCTCGGCAAGGCGGCGCCCACCCCGGGCAGCACCAGCGCTGCCCAGACCCCGCTGTGCGTCGCGCTGCCCACCGACACCACCGCGCCGGTGATCACCGACGGCACCGGTTCCCAGATCACCCCGGGCCAGGACTTCGGACTCAGCGCCACGGTGACCGACGACCTCGGCGTACGCACCGTCACCGTGTGGACCCGCAGTGACGTCGACGCCACCTTCACCCCGACCCGGTTGACCGTCGGACCCGGCGATTCCTATGCGCACACGATCTCCGCCGCCGACCTGACCGGCAAGCGGTGGATCGACCACTACTGGACCGCCAGCGACGGCACCAACACCACCACCTCGCCGACCGCCCGGGCCACCGTCACCGGGGTCGACACCGCCCCGATTCGGCTCTCGGTGACCGACGGGCAGTGCCTGCGCGGCACCACCACCGTCTTCGCCGACGGCCGGGCGTACCCCTCGCCGCTGACGCTGACGGTGAACAACACCGACGTGACCGCCCAGACCTCCCCCACACTGGCCGGCGAACCGGTCTTCGCGATGGAGGCCGGCGGGGTGAACACGTTCTTCAAGAACGGCATCTGATCGGTCAGGACGTGCTGAAGATCTTCGAGGACGGCATTCCCGAGGGCACCCGCACCATCTCCACCGCGGTCCCGCTGAAGTATGTCCGCCAGGGCAACGAGCTGGTCGTGTCGGTGTACGCCGGGACCAAGGCGAAGCCGGCGATCGACCCGGCGGAGAACAACGACGACTTCACCATCCAGGCCCTGCGGTTGGTGCTGCCCGATGGGCGCACGCTGACCCCGAGCAACTACACCGACCCGACCCGGGTGCTGCAGATGGGTGACTCGGCGGGCAAGCTCGACTTCTTCGACGTCCGCTTCACCCTGCCCGACAACGCGTTCACCGCGCTCGGGTACGCCTGGGACACCACCACGGTGCCGGACGGGCGCTATCCGATCAGCGCCACCAACGGCACCGACACGCTCACCCGGACCGTGTGCGTGGACAACACCGCCCCGACCATCGACACCCCGATCATCGAGGGACGGACCCACCAGGGACCGTTGACGATCAGCGCGACCGCCACCGACGCCGGCTCGGGGGTGGCTTCGCTGAGCGCCACCCTGGACGGACGGGCGATCACCCTGCCGCACGAGACCTCCTCGACCCAGCTGGCACCCGGGGAGCACGTGCTGGTGCTGACCGCGACCGACCGGTTGGGCAACGCCTCCACCCGGACCGTGCGGTTCACCACCCCGGTCGAGCAGCCCGGCGTACGCCTGGACTCGCCGGCCGACAACAGCGAGGTGCCGTGCAGTCCGCTGGAGCTGCGGGCGACGGTGACCGACCCGAGCGGGGACCGGACCGCTGTCGCGTTCAACCGCGGCTACCGCCTGCAACCGGGTACGCCCCAGCTGGCGGCCTCGACCGGGGTGACCCGGGACGCCGCCGCGCTCGCGCGGACCGCCGCGCCGGTGGCTGATGCGACCCCCTTGACCGCCCGCGACGGCAGGTCGGTGACCACCGAGTCGGCCGACCAGCTGCCCTATCAGCTGTTCGACGTCAGCGTGCCGGCCGATGCCGGGGCTGACTTCCTGGCCCGGGTGCGCTGGGACGGGGATGCCAACGCCAACGCGCGGGTGGTGATGTCGGTGCTGAACACCCGGACCAACTCCTGGGAGCGGGTGGATCAGCACGTGACCACCGCACCGGGACCGTTCCAGCTGCAGGCGCTGGTGCCGGCCGCCGATCACGTGGTGGAGGGGAAGATCAAGGTGCTGGTGCAGCACTCGATCGGCTACGCCGGGGCGAACCTGTCCACCGCGAGCACCCCGGTCACCCCGGCCCATCCCGGTGACACGCCGCGTCAGGCGTACGACTTCACCTTCGGCTGGGAGTCCGACACTCAGTACTACAACGCCAACGACGCGTTCTATCGCCACCAGCTCGGCATCCACGACTACTTCCTGGACCGCCGCGAGGAGCTGAACCTGCAGTACGTGTTCCACACCGGCGACATCGTGGACAACAACACGATCCCGCACCAGTACGAGAACGCCGACCCGGCGTACAAGCTGCTGGACGACGCGAAGCTGCCCTATGGCGTGCTGGCCGGCAACCACGACGTGTCGCACCAAGCAGTGGACTACACCCAGTATGGGCAGCACTTCGGCGAGGCGCGCTATGCCGGCAACCCGTGGTATGGCGGGTCGCACCAGAACAACCGCGGCCACTTCGACCTGATCAGCGCCGGCGGGATGGACTTCCTGATGCTCTACCTGGGCTGGGGGCCCGGGGATGAGCAGCTCGCCTGGCTGAACGAGGTGATCCGGGCCCATCCCGAGCGCAAGGTGATGGTCAACCTGCACGAATACATGCTGACCACCGGTGGGCTGGGCCCGATCCCGCAGCGGGTGTTCGATGAGGTGGTGAAGCCGAACCCGAACGTGATCACGGTGTTCTCCGGGCACTACCACGACGCCTATCACCGCACCGACGCGTTGGACGACAACGGCGACGGCACCCCCGATCGCACGGTGCACTCGGTGCTGTTCGACTATCAGGGCCTGCCCGAGGGCGGCCAGGGGTTCCTGCGGCTGATGCACTTCTCGAACGCCACCGGGGAGATCATCGCGCGCACCTATTCCCCGACCCTGCGCCAGTACAACTCCACCGATCCCAACCTGGAGCCGCAGCACCAGGACTTCCGGATCTCCTATGCCGATCTGGGGTTGCGGCCGATGACCAAGTCGCTGTCCACCGACGCGGTGGCGGTCGACGTGCTGACGACCCGCTCGATCGCCACCTTCGACGACGTGGCCAGCGGCACCCAGCTCACCGCGACCTGGCCGGAGGCGGCGAACAGCGACGCCGGCTGGTATGTGGTGGCCCGTGACGCGCACGGCGGGGTGAGCTGGTCGGAGGTACGCGGGCTGGTGCGCGCGGCGGGCTGTGCACCGGGTACGCCCACACCGGCTCCGGGCTCACCGACCCCGGGCGTACCGGCTCCGGGGGTGCCCGCTCCGGGCACGCCGGTGCCGGCTCCGGGCGTACCGGCCCCGGGCCGTCCAGAGGGTCGCCCCGCGCCGGAATCGGTCGGCGGTCTGGCCGCCACCGGCGCCCGCGTAGGCTGACCGTATGGCTATCGAGGGCAAATATGTGCCGAGCCCGACCCAGTGGGTGCGGGACCAGGTGGAGGCGATCGAGGCGGCCGGGGACACCCGGGCCGCGCAGTTGATGGACAGGCCGGTGGTGCTGCTGACGATGCGTGGCGTCTCCGGCAACGTCCGCAAGGTGCCGCTGATGCGGGTCGAACACGACGGCGTGTACGCCGCGGTCGCCTCCAAGGGCGGTGCGCCGGAGAACCCGAAATGGTACGCCAACCTGCGCAAGAACCCGGTGCTCGAGTTGATGGACGGCACCCGCACCTGGACCGCGAAGGCGCGCGAGCTGTCGGGTGCCGAGCGCGAACAGTGGTGGGAGCGGTGCGTTGCGGCGTACCCGCCCTATGCCGACTATCAGACCAAGACCGACCGGCAGATCCCGGTCCTGGTCCTCGAACCCGTCCAGGACTGACCCCACCCCTCGCTCACGCTTATCACCCCACCTTCACGCTCCCCCAGTTGAGGACGCGTGAAGGCAGGCGATAAGCGTGAGCGGAGTGGGCAGCGGTACGCCGCAGCGGTTGCCAGATTGTGACCGTGCCGAATTGGAATCACACCAGTCACAGGTGTCACACTGGTCACGCCGAGGTGGTCGTCCGGCAACTTCCCCAACGACCGTGAGAAAGGTGTGCCGTGAGCAGCATCGTCCTCTTCACCCTCCTTGCCGTTGCCATCGCGCTGTTCGTGGTCGGGGCCGTGGCCATGGGCATGGCCGGGCACGGCCGCAGCCAGCACCCCCGCCTCGCCCACGGGTTCGCCCGCGCCGCGCAGGCGCTGAACGGCGACGCCGAGCCGCCGAGCGGGCTCACCAAGCTGTTCAGCTGATCCGCCAGGTCCCGCCGGCTGACCTGTCACCCCGCCCGCCCGGAGAAACCATGCGTCTGGAGAACATCGTCGTCGACGCCCAGGACCCGATCCGGTTGGGCGGGTTCTGGGCCGCTGCCCTGGGCGCACGACCGATCACCGAGGAGTCCGATCTCTTCGAGGCGCAGCTGGTCCTGCCCGGTGGCGACTGGCTGGACCTGTGCTTCCCCCGCGTCCCCGACCCGGTCCAACCCGACCCGCGGCTGCACCTGGACCTGAGCGGCGGTGCCCACCAGCGGCAGGTCATCGACCGCTTGCTCGGGCTCGGTGCGCGCCACCTCGACATCGGTCAGGGGTCGGTGCCTTGGGTCGTGCTCGCCGATCCCGAGGGCAACCCCTGCTGCGTGATGGAGGATCGTCCCGAGTACGCCGACGCCGGTGCGATCGCCGCGCTGCCGCTGGACTCGGCCGATCCCGAGCGGGACCTCGAGTTCTGGGCGCTGCTCACCGGCTGGCGGCGTACGCCCGGCTCGGTGGCGCACACGTTGCGCCACCCCTCGGGCCGGGGACCCCTGCTGGAGCTGTGTCCCGAACCCACCGCGAAGACCACCAAGAACCGGATCCACCTCGACCTGCGGTTCGACACCGGCGACGACCCGGCCCGCTGGGCCGAGCGACTGATCGGATCGGGCGGACGGCCGATGGAGCACGACTGGGGCGAACTGCCCTGGCAGGTGTGGCAGGACCCGTCGGGCAACGAGTTCTGCCTGCTGGCCGCCAGCGAGCGGGTCAGTCCTTCAGCCGCTGGCTGATCACCGTCGACACGCCATCGCCGCGCATCGTCACGCCATGGAGCGCGTCGGCGATCTCCATGGTCAACGGGTCATGCGTACGCACCGACAGGCTCAGGGCCAGCGGTTTGATCTCCTTGCCCAGCAGCCACGGAATCCGGTCCCGATCCCTCCCGTTGCCCGGCAGGTCGGAGTTCAGCACCGGCGCAACGGGATGGATCGATGTCGGTCACCGTGGCCGTGTTGGCCGCCACCGCCATGTCCGTCGCCAGGGCGACGTTGGTGCGCTCGGTCAGCTCATAGAGGAACGCCGCGTCGTTGAACCGGTCGGCCAACGAGTCGACCGCCTGACCGATCCCGGCGATCTGGGCGGCGGCCTGGGTGGCCTTGGCGTACAGGTAGGCGAGTCCGTGACGGAACACGCCTTCGGGGGCCATAGGGCTCGATCGGCCGGGCATGTGCCTGCCCGAACCCCACCGCGGGGCCACATGGTCTTGGGGTGATGCTCATCAGGTTCGCGGCGCAGTGGGTGCGGCACCGCTGCCAGCTCGCGCCGGGCAGGTTCGCCGCCATCGCCTCCCGCAGCCCGACGTGGGCATCGGAGGTCACCAGCCGGACCCCGGTCAGTCTGCGGGCCAGCAGATCAGCGAGCCCGACGCGGTCACCGTCATGGAGCCTTTCCATGTCATCCGGTTAGCCGGCGACGCTTTGGACCGCTGCCGCCGCCGGGTCCAGCAGGACCTGCACGGCCACGGCGGGCAGGAAAGGAGCTGATGACCGCCGTCACCGCATCCGTGAGCGACGGCGTCCCCGGCCCTTGACACCCTGGATTGCGAAGAGCCACTTTGCCCCTGGGTTTCAGAGGTACGGCAAAGCGTTCCGTATTGAGCCGGACGAGGTCTAGGCGTTCTGGCCTAGCGGACTTGGCCGGCGGCTGCGGGGCCGATCCGCGGCTGTCGCACGAGTTCCCACGTCAGGCGCAGGGCGCCGACCGCGGTGAGAGCCGTCAATACCGACCATGCGGGCATGGTCAGTGCTGGCAAGATGATGAGCAGGGATGCGGCCGCCACGAGAAGGCGGTCCGGCACGAGCTGATGGTGATCGCGCCATCGGTAGGCGACATCGGCGGCGTAGAACAGGCCCACCCCGCCACTGAGGGCGATGGCCGGCAGCAGCGGTAACGGGTCGAACACGTGCTCGAGCGCCGCGCTGGCGCCGAAGCCGAAGAAGGTGACCCCGGCGACCAGGGGAAGGTGGAGGTAGCTGTAGGCGTCGCGGGCCAGTCGGGCGCGTTCGGGCCCGTCGGCGTCTTCGAGGCGTTGCTCGGCGCCGGCGGTCAGACCGAAGTAGGCCCACCACAACGAGGCGGCGATCAGGACTCCGAGGACGGCGGCGGCGAGCACGACCGGTTGCTCCAGGTGCTCGCTGGCCCCGGTGCCCAGCCCGACGACGGCTTCACCGAGCGCGATGATGATGATGTTGCCGTGGCGCTCGACGAAGTAGGAGGGCACCACCCGGAAAACCTCGACCCCGGCGACCAGGGGTCCGCCGAAGTCGATGATGGCTGCACCGACCCAGAGCAGCTCTCGGTAGGGGGATGGGAAAGCGGCGGCGACGGCGATCAGGACTGGTGCGATGAGCAGGCTCGGGACCAGCCGCAGTAGGCCTGCACGGAGGTGTTCGTCGTCGTGGGAGGCGGCTACGACGAACAAGACCAGGTGGATGACACGGATGGCGAGCAGGGCAAGCCCGAAGACGAGGGCTCCGGTGCTGAACGCGGTCGGGAGTGCGCTTGCGGCCAGCAGCATCGCAGCCATGGCGGCGATGACCAGGCAGCGAAATACCACCCGATTCGTGGTGAAGGTGTTGGTGAGCCAGGTGTAGCAGACCCAGGCCCACCACACCGCCAGCAGGCCGAGCACACCATGACCGAATCCCCGCCACGAAACGTCGTCCCGCACCAGCTCGGTCAGCTGCGCCATGGCGTACACGAACACCAGGTCGAAGAACAGCTCCAGGTTGCCCACCGACCCGCTGCCGCTGTCCCGCGCGTCGGCCCCGCTGCCCGGCTCAGAGCTCTCTGACATCCGCGAAATCATCCCCTTTCAAGCCCGGCAACTCCCACCCCCGAACCGACGGTGCTGCCGCGCTGTCCGGAGCGCTGCCCGGACTGGCCGGGCTGCGCCCTCGGGCAGGGTCACAGCATTTCTAGTGGTCGCGGTCCGCTCGGGGGCGGAAACGCACGGTCCAGAGCATCCAGGTCTTCGCGGGTCAGCTCCACGTCCAGTGCTGTGGCGTTGTCGCGCACGTGCTGCGGGCTGCTCGCCTTGGGGATCGTGCAGAGCGAGTCGCGGCGCAGC
>NZ_NMVQ01000013.1 GCF_002250625.1 Enemella dayhoffiae
ATTTCCTGGTGGTGTCGGACTTCATCCGGTGGGCGAAGGAGAACGGGATCCGGGTGGGTCCGGGGCGTGGTTCGGGTGCGGGGTCGATGTGTGCGTACGCGATGAAGATCACCGATCTGGACCCGATTCCGCACGGGCTGATCTTTGAGCGGTTCCTGAATCCGGAGCGCAAGTCGATGCCGGACTTCGACGTCGATTTCGACGACCGCCGCCGTCCCGAGGTGATCCGGTATGTCACCGAGAAGTACGGCTCCGACAAGGTGGCGATGATCGTCACCTACGGCACGATCAAGGCCAAACAGGCCGTCAAGGAGGCCATCAGCATCCTGGACAAACCGAAGGAGCTCGGCGACCGGATCACCGAAACGATGCCGCCGACGGTCTTCGGTCGGGACGTTCCCCTGCGGAGCCTGTTTGACAAGGAGTCGCGACAGTTCCAGCTGGGCAAGGAGTTCCGGGCGCTGTGTGACTCCGACCCCGAGGTCAAGCACGTCGTGGCCACAGCCGCCGGAATCGAGAACCTCAAGCGGCAGTGGGGCGTGCACGCGTCCGGGCTCGTGCTGGCCAACACGCCACTGATCGACATCGTGCCGATGATGGCACGGCAATCCGACGGGGCGATCATCACCCAGTTCGACTATCCGACCTGCGGAACCCTGGGCCTGGTTAAGTTCGACTTCTTGGGTGTGCGCAATCTGCGGATCATCGACGACGCACTGCGCACGATCGAGACGACCCAGGGTGTCACGGTCGATCTGGACGCGCTGGGAAGGAACCCAACCGATCGTCGGACCTACCAGTTGCTGAGCCGTGGCGACACCATCGGAGTCTTCGGACTCGCGGAACCCGGAATGCGTGACCTGCTCCGGCTGCTGGGGCCGGACAGCCTCGGGGACATCTCAGCCGCGTTGGCGCTGTATCGCCCCGGCTCGATTCGCGCCAACGCACACATCGAGTTCGCGTTGCGCAAGCACGGGAAGAAGGAACGGATTCCGTTCGGTCCGCAGTTTGCGCAATGGCGGCACCTCGAGGTGAGTGCCGCCCTGGAGCCGATTCTGCGCGAAACCCATGGGTTGTTGGTCTATCAGGAGCAGGTGATGACGATTGCCCAGCAGCTCGCCGGCTACACCCTCGGCAGCGCCGACCTGCTGCGCCGGGCGATGGGCAAGAAGAAGCGCGAGGTGCTGGACGCCGAGTTCGTGAACTTCGAGGCCGGGATGATCGCCAACGGTTTCCCCAAGGAGTCGGTGAAGGCGCTGTGGGATGCGTTGTTGCTGTTCTCCCACTACGCCTTCAACAAGGCGCACACCGCGGCGTACGGTCTGGTGTCCTACTGGACGGCGTACCTGAAAGCCAACTACCCCACCGAATACATGGCCGCTGAACGAATGCGAGACGCTCCAGAATTGACCTAGCAGTCCACCCCATGCGTTAGTGTTTCGGTCAGGTGTCGCTCGAACCGGGAGCCGGAGTTCCCCGGTGGCCATCCTCGGGGTCATCCAAGGGCCGGTGGACAGCCTCGGCGAGAAGGTCCTGAACGAGCTCCTCAAGAACTTGGCCCCTGGAGTCGGCCAGCTGTCTCAGCGCAGCGAGCACATGATCGGGTAGGTCGGGGATGGTGATTGTCGTGGAGTCGGGCTCGTCGGCACCGACCACTTGGTTGCCTCTAAGAATATAGAGTGCGTGCTCCACGGCATGAGGTGTGGAGTCGAGACGGACGGCCGCTTCGTGGGCAAGCCGGAGGTATTGGCCGTACTGCTCGCTCGCCCACCCGTAGCTCGGCCAACCGAGGGTCGCTGCTACCCGGGAGTCGAGGATGAGTGGACGCAGGCCAGAGGCGGGTGCGCTCTCGTAGCCGGAGAAGTAGAGCCACTTGGTGAAGAAGGCGGGGCCGAAGTACTTGATGCGGTTCTCTCCGTTGAGAAGTCGCTGGTAGGCCTTGACGGGGTCCGCCCCGTTGCGGATCTCACTGTGGGAGCGGAGGAGCGCGGAAGCGACACCGGGCATAGCCAAGGGCCTGCGGCTGCGCCACCCGGTAAGGCCCTGCCATCCAGCACCCCACCCGCACATCAAGACATACAGGTCGAGGGCGTCGAGTTCCGTCTCGACCGAGTTGGCGCGGGTGAAGATGTCTTCACGGGTGACAGTACGCTTCTTGTGAGTGCCGGGTTGGACGTCCGCGAGGGTGGGCGGTACCGGTAGGCACTGGGGCCAGTGGGCCCTCCAAGTGCTGGGGTAGAAATATTCTTGCTGCGTCCGGACCGTCTCGTCCCGGGCCGGCAATTCCGAGTGGGAACGGATCGCGGCGACAAGTTCGTCTGCGGTTTGCTTCATGCGAGTGACTGTAACTCAGCCAAGCGGACGCCTTGAGGGCACTTCCACGGAGACCACATCCCTGGTCACTGGATGAGGCAGCAGACACGACGTAAGGGAACTGCAGGCCGCCAGGAGAGTGGGCACAAGAGCATTCAGGAGAACCGATAGTTGCCTGGGAAAACCAGGGGGATTGGTTTCAGACGTCGCGAACGGACTGCTGCACTTTCTTGTTGCACTCCTAAACCAACGGCAACGGGCCGCCACCTGATGAGGTGACGGCCCGTTGTGGCTACGACTCGCTCCGCTCGCTCAGCCAGCGAGGACGCCGCACATCACATGTCGTAGTACATCTCGAACTCGTGCGGGTGCGGCCGCAGGCGCAGGGCGGTGATGTCCTCGCGCTTGATGTCGATCCAGTTCTCGATCAGGTCTTCGGTGAACACGTCGCCGGCGAGCAGGTACTCGTGGTCGGCCTCAAGGGTGTCCAGCACCTTGTCCAGCGAGGCCGGCACCTGGTCGATGTCGGCGTGCTCGTCCGGGGGCAGCTCATAGAGGTCCTTGTCGACCGGCTCCGGCGGCTCGATCCGGTTCTCGATACCGTCCAGGCCGGCGAGCAGCATCGCCGAGAACGCCAGGTAGGGGTTCGAGCTCGGGTCGGGGCAGCGGAACTCGACGCGCTTGGCCTTCGGGTTCGAACCGGTCAGCGGGATCCGGATGCACGCCGAGCGGTTCCGCTGGCTGTAAACCAGGTTGACCGGCGCCTCGAAGCCCGGCACCAGGCGGTGGTAGGAGTTCACCGTCGGATTGGTGAACGCCAGCAGGGACGGCGCGTGCTTGAGCAGGCCGCCGATGTACCAGCGGGCCAGGTCGGACAGCCCGCCATAACCGTTCTCGTCATAGAACAGCGGCGAGCCGTCGTTCCAGATCGAGGAGTGCACGTGCATGCCTGAACCGTTGTCACCGAAGATCGGCTTGGGCATGAAGGTGGCGGTCTTCCCGTTGGCCCACGCGGTGTTCTTGACGATGTACTTGAACTTCATCACGTCGTCGGCAGACTTGAGCAGCTCGTCGAAGCGCCAGTTGATCTCGGCCTGACCGGCGGTACCCACCTCGTGGTGCGCGCGCTCCACCTCGAGACCGAGGTTTTCCATGTGCAGAACGATTTCGTCGCGCAGGTCGCCGAAGTGGTCGGTCGGCGCGACGGGGAAGTAGCCGCCCTTGTACTTCACCTTGTAACCGCGGTTGCCGCCCTCCTCGTCACGCCCCGTGTTCCAGGCGCCGGCCTCGGAGTCGATGTGGTAGTAGCCGGCGTTCTGCTTGGTCTCGAAGCGGACCGAGTCGAACACGTAGAACTCCGCCTCGGGGGCGAAGTAGGCCGTGTCACCGACGCCGGTCGACTGCAGGTACGCCTGCGCCTTGCGCGCGATGTTGCGCGGGTCGCGGCTGTAGGGCTCCTTGGTCAACGGATCGTGCACGAAGAAGTTCACGCACAACGTCTTGGACTTGCGGAACGGGTCGATGTACGCCGTCGTCGGGTCGGGCAGCAGCGACATGTCCGACTCGTGGATCTTTTGGAAACCGCGCACCGAGGAGCCGTCGAACGACAGGCCGTCCTCGAACACGGAGTCGTCGAACGCCTTCGCCGGAACGGTGAAGTGCTGCATCACGCCGGGCAGGTCGCAGAAGCGTACGTCGACCATCTCGACCGACTCATCCTTCAGATACTTCTGAAGGTCTTCGGCACCTTGGAACATTGGTTTCCTCCATCGGGAATGTTGCTGACAGGACCTCAACTTAGAGGGGCGTCATTTCTGCCGGTTTGCACCAGTGTTTCAGGCATGTAACAGCACGCACGGGGGGCTCCGCCCCCCGTGGACCCCCCTCCTGTGGTCGGGCTGAGCAGCGCACGGGGGCTCCGAGCTGTGGTGGAGTGTGCTGCGGACGGGGTTACCGGATGGTTAGCCCGCACAACTCCGGTCTCTCGGGAGAGGGCCTGCCTGTTTCCGCAGGCGAGTGGGGCGCCACCGTCAATGATCAAGGAATTGTGCGGGCCAGCCTCGCGTCACAGGGCGAGGCGGAAGCTCTGCAGGTGGATTCCAGGTGCCGGGGTCCAGTCGAGTTCTGGGGTACGCCGAAAGCCGGCCCGGGCGTACATCCGGTGGGCGGCGGTCATCCACCCAGCACTGCACAGCACCACCGCCGAGCAGCCGTCGGCCCGGGCGCGATCGAGCACAGCAGCCAGCAGCAGCCCACCGACCCCGCGCCCCTGGGCCGCCGGCGCCACCGCGAGCATCCGGAACTCCGCCTCGCCGTCGCGGCTGATCTGGCGGTGCGGGGATCCGGGACCGCACCAAGTGACCGTCCCGAGCAGTGAACCGTCGGCGTCGACCGCCACCCACACCTCGGATCCAGCCGCGCGCCCGGCGACATCGCGCAGCATCCGCCAGTACTCCTGTTCCGGGGGCATCCCGCTGGGCTGGTACGCCTGCACGCACAGCTCGCCGACCGCGGCATACTCGACCGGTTCGGCCGCTCGCACTTCCACTGTCACGTGGCCGACCCTATCGAGACCCGGGTAGGGTCGGGCGGGTGAGTGGACAGACCGAAGCCGTCGAAGCGTGGCCCGGCGAGCAACTCGGTCTGCCGGAGACCGGCCGCGGTTCGCTGGCCTCCTGGCGCGCCCGGATCACCGCGATCGTGCTCGACTGGGCCGTCTGCACGATCGCCGCGTGGGCCCTGTTCGGGCCGCTGGCCCTGCGCGGCGGCAGCTGGCGCTCCTTCACCACGCTAGGGCTGTTCTTCGTGATGTCCGCACTGCTCACCGCCTTCGTCGGCGGTACCGTCGGCCAGCTGATCACCCGGATCGCGGTGGTCCGACTCGACCACGAACCGCTCGGTCTGCTGCGTGCCGCCGGCCGCGCGCTGCTGGTCTGCCTGGGCCTGCCCGCGCTGGTGATCGGCGCCCACCGCCGCGGCCTGCACGACCTGGCCTGCGGCACCGTGGTGGTCAACCGACGCTGAACGGTTTCCCAGCGGACAAGCGGAAATTGCCGCTTTCCGGCGCCGACGCGCTGCGTGGACATTTGAGAGACTGAAGCCGTGCCCCGCGCAGCCCTGCTCTGGATCGCGGCCAGCCTGATGGTCCTGCTGGTCGCGGGATGCGCTGCCCCCGGATCGGCCGCGACCCGACGTGTCGCCGACGACGGCCAGGGCCGCAGCGTGGTCGGGGTCGCCAAACGCAGCGACGGCCGCATCGTGCTCGTCACGGCCTGGTGCCTGGGAGAGCGGCGGGAGCAACCGCGCATCGCGTCCTATGACGGCCGAGCCGGCCAGGAGTTGTACGCCGCCCACGGCCAGTCCAGCGACCCGGTCACCGTGCACGAGGTGGGCCGCCCGGCATCGGGATTCGAGCTGATCCGCAACCAACCGCTCCCCGTCCGCGGGCTGCTGATCGCGCACAACGCCGGCGAGCGCGGCGGATGGCTCGCCGAGCAGGCGTACCCGTCGGCCGTGGCCGTGTTCGGGGTGGCGGACCTGCCGACCAGCGACGCACCCATGCCGCCGCGGCTGATCACCGGCGACCGTCAGCGCACCACCTCGGAGCAGCTGATCTCCGCCAAGTGCACCCGCTGACTCAGCCGACGATCTCTGCGGCCTCCAGCCAGGCCGCCTCGAGCTCGTCGTGCTGGGCGGTGAGCTCGGTCTCGGTCTGCTGCAGCTCGGTCAGGCGTACGTGGTCGGCGGCGGACTCCGCCATCTCGGCGTGCACCCGCTCCACCCGGGCGGCCAGCTTTTCCAGCTGCTGCTCGATCCGGGCCAGGTCCTTCTTGGCCTGGCGCACCTGGGCGGGGCTCGGACCGGGCCGGGTCCCTTCGACAGGTTCAGAGGCCGGGGCCGAGGCGCCGACGGCCGCCGACTTCGCCGTGCCGGCGTCGCGGGTGCGCCGATGCTCCAGATATTGCTCGACGCCGCCCGGCAGCAGCACACAGCGCCCGTCGCCCATCAGGGCGTACGTCACGTCGGTGACCCGCTCCAGGAAATACCGGTCGTGGGAGACCACGATCAGCGTGCCCGGCCACGAGTCGAGGTAGTCCTCGACCACGGTCAGGGTGTCGATGTCGAGGTCGTTGGTGGGCTCGTCGAGCAGCAGCACGTTGGGCTCGGCCATCAGCAGCCGCAGCAGCTGCAGCCGGCGCCGCTCGCCACCGGACAGGTCACCGATCCGGGTGACCAGCTTGTTGCCGGTGAACCCGAACTCCTCCAGCAGCTGCGAGGCCGTCGCCTCCCGGCCGGTGGCCAGCTTCGTCTCGGCCTTCAGCCGATTCACGTTCTCCAGCACCCGGTCGGAGTCGTCCAGCTCGGCGACCGCCTGGGTGAGGTGTCCGATGCGCAGCGTCTGCCCCTGCTTCACCTTCCCGGCATCGGGGGAGAGCTGGCCGGTGAGCAGCCGGAGCAGGGTGGTCTTGCCGGCGCCGTTCACCCCGACCAGGCCGATCCGGTCACCCGGCCCGATCGACCAGTCGAGCCCGTCGAACAGCACCCGCCCGTCGGGCAGCGCACAGCTCACCCTGGTCAGGTCGAACACGTCCTTGCCGAGGCGGGTCACCGCGAACCGTTGCAGGGCGAGCCGGTCGCGCGGCGGCGGGACGTCGGCGATCAGCTCGTTGGCGGCGTCGATCCGGAACTTCGGTTTCGAGGTGCGCGCGGGCGCGCCACGACGCAGCCAGGCGAGCTCCTTGCGGACCAGGTTCTGTCGGCGGGCCTCGTTGGCGGCGGCCTGGCGGGCGCGTTCGGCCCGCGCGAGCGTGTACGCCGCATAGCCTCCGTCGTAGGCGTCCACGACCCCGTCGTGCACCTCCCAGATCCGGGTGCAGATGGCGTCCAGGAACCAGCGGTCGTGGGAGACCACCAGCATCGCCACGGCGCGCTGCTGCAGGGTGTTGAGGTGTTCGGCCAGCCAGGCGACGGCCTCCACGTCGAGGTGGTTGGTCGGCTCGTCGAGCACCAGCAGGTCGTGCTCGCCGAGCATCACCGCGACCAGCGCGGTACGCCGCCGCTCGCCGCCGGACAGCCGGCCCAGCTCGGCGTCCAGGTCGATCTCGGCGAGCAGGTGTTCGACCACCGCCCGGGAATAGGAGTCGGCGGCCCACACGTGATCGGGCTGGCCGCCGACGATCACCTCGCGCACGGTGGTGGTGGGGGCGTAGGCGTCCACCTGGTCGAGGCTGCCGATCGAGACGCTGCCGGTGCGGGTGACCCGGCCGGAGTCGGGCTCGACCCGTCCGGTGAGAATCCCCAGCAGGGTTGACTTTCCGTCGCCGTTGCGGCCGACCACGCCGATCACGTCACCACGGCCCAACCCCACCGACACCTCGTCGAGGATGGTACGGGTGCCGTAGACCTTGGAGATCTTCTCGGCGTTCACGAAGTTGGCTGGTGGCACGGCGTACCAGTCTAGTGGGGAGCCCGACCGGCCTACAGTGTCGGTGTGCCGCGCGAATCGAGGACCCGGTTGCTGCTGCGGACCCGTGACGTGATGGACCGCCGCTTCGCCGAGGCGCTGGAGGTGGCCTCGCTGGCGCGGCTGGCGCACCTGTCCCCGAACCACTACATCCGGGAGTTCCGGCGCACCTTCGGCGAGACCCCGCACCAGTACCTCTACCGGCGCCGCATCGAGCGGGCGGCCGTGCTGCTGCGCAGCACCGACCGGTCGGTGACCGAGATCGCCGTCGAGGTCGGGTACGCCTCGCTCGGCACCTTCAGCCGAACCTTCGTCCGGCTGCTGGGGCGTACGCCGACCGTGCACCGTGCGCTGGGACCGCTGCCGCCGGCCCCGGGGTGCTGGTTGATGGCCGCCGGCAGGCCGGTACGCCCGCCGGACCAGGTCGGTGATTTCGGAGAAGCGGGGGAAGCGTCGGCGTCCTAGGGTCGTGTCCATGTTCACCAACATCGCGATCACGCCCATGTTCGTCACCGACCAGGACCAGGCCCTCGACTTCTACACCACGGTGCTCGGCTTCGAGGTGCACACCGACGCCGACCTCGGCCCGATGCGCTGGCTCACCGTGAACCTGCCGGGTCAGCCGGAGCGGGAGGTGCTGCTGCAGAAGCCGGGGCCGCCTCCGCTCGACCCCGCCACCGCCGCTCAGGTGATCGAGCTGACCGAGAAGGGCGCCACCACCTGGCTGATCCTGCACACCGACGATGTGCGGGCTGCCCACCGGCAACTGGTCGCCGCCGGCGCGGAGATCACCCAGGAGCCGACCGAACAGCCCTACGGCACGGACATGGCGATCCGCGACCCGTTCGGCAACCAGATCCGGGTCACCCAGACGGCGCGGGGCGGGCAGTGAATCGCCGCTGAATAAGGATCATTTCGGCGTGGGGCTCAGCGGCCGCGCATCCCCTTGCGGGCGCCCTTCATGTTGGTCGGCACCGGGCCGCGGGGGACCGGGACCTTCGGGCGTACCGCGTCGATCGCGCGGAGCCGGTTGCGGACGTCGGTGACCTGGTTCGGCTGCAGCGTCTTGGGCAGCTTCTTCACCGCGTCGGCCAGCTTGGCGATCGGGATCTGGCCCTGCTTGTCACCCATCTGGAAGGTGGTGATGACGACGTTGGAGATGAACTTCTCGTGCTTGCGCTGCTCGAGTGCCAGCAGCTGCTTCGCCCGGTTCGGGTCACCCTCGGAGACGAGCACGATGCCGCCCGGGCCGACCGCCCGGTGCACCACGTCCTGGTTCTTGGTGGCCGCGATGACCGGGTCGTGCACCCACTTGTTGCCGAGCATCTGCAGCGCCACCTCGGCCGAACCGACCTGGCCCGCATAACGCTTGAAGGTCGCCTTCTTGGTCCGGTTGGTGAGCAGCAGCAGTGCCAGCAGCAGCCCGAGCATCACACCGGTGAGCAGGAACATGATCCAGGAGAAGACCGACCCCTGGGCGAACAGGATCGCCACCACCACGGCCAGCGCGATCGGCACCAGGAAGGCGCCGAGCAGCAGCCACGGCAGCGGCTTGTCATATTCGTGGGTCAGCTTGTACGCCTGCCAGATCTGGCGCATCCGACCCATCTCGTTGGGGTCGGTGGTGGTGCGGCGCCGCTCCCTGGCCGCGGCCTTCGCGGCCCTGGCGTCGGCCTTCGCCGCGGCCTGCGACTCCTTGGCGCTCTGCTTCTCGGCCATGGTCTCTTTCTGCTCGGTCGGTGCTGGTGCTAGGCGGTACGACGGTTCTGGTCTGTCGAGGGACCGCGCGCGTCCAGGGCCTCACGATAGAGCCGACCGGCCCGGTAGGACGAACGCACCAGCGGTCCGCTCATCACCCCGGCGTACCCGATCTCACGAGCCTCGGCGCCCAGCTCGGTGAACTCGTCGGGGGTGACCCAGCGCTCGATCGGGTGGTGCATCGGGGTCGGGCGCAGATATTGGGTGATGGTGATGATCTCGCAACCCGCCTCGTGCAGGTCACGCAGCGCCTGCGACACCTCCTCGCGGGTCTCGCCCATGCCGAGGATCAGGTTCGACTTGGTGACCAGCCCGGCGGCGCGGGACTGGGTGAGCACGTCCAGCGAGCGCTCGTAGCGAAAACCCGGCCGGATCCGCTTGAAGATCCGCGGCACGGTCTCCACGTTGTGCGCGAACACCTCCGGGCGCTGCTCGAACAGTTGCCCCAGCAGTTCGGGACGGCCGTTGAAGTCCGGGGCCAGCATCTCGACCCCGACACCGGGGTTCAGCTCGTGCACCTGACGGATCGTCTCGGCATACAGCCACGCACCCAGATCGGGCTGGTCGTCGCGGCAGACGCCGGTGATGGTGGCGTACCGCAGTCCCATCGTCTGAACGCTCTCGGCCACCCGCAGCGGCTCCCCGGTGTCGTAGGCCTCCGGCTTCTTCGACTCGATCTGGCAGAAGTCGCAGCGCCGGGTGCAGGAGTCGCCACCGATCAGGAAGGTGGCCTCACGGTCCTCCCAGCACTCGAAGATGTTGGGGCACCCGGCCTCCTGGCAGACCGTGTGCAGGCCCTCGTCCTTCACCAGCCGTTGCAGCTCGCGGTATTCCGGGCCCATCTTCGCCGTGGTCTTGATCCACTTCGGCTTCTTCTCGATCGGGGTCTGCGCGTTGCGCACCTCGAGCCGGAGCAGACGGCGGCCTTCGGGGGTAACAGTCACCGAAACAGTGTACGCCGGACCCTCAGTCGAGGTCGCGTCGGCTGAACACGCGGCCCCCGATCACCACGGCCACGGCGAGGAAGACCAACCACATCGCCCCGGTGGCGAAGATCGTGGGATAGTCGAAATAGGGCCCGACCGGACCGGGCCGCACCCCCGGGGTCGGAACGGTGGTGGTGTAGTTGGCGCGGCTGGTGGCCATCAGGAAGTCTCCGACGATCCGCTCCAGGCCGAACCAGTCCCGGTCGTACCAGTTGAGCGCGGACGCGGCGAACGCGTGCAGCACCACCAGCACCAGGTAACCCACCAGCACACCCAGAGCGCTCAGCGTGCTCCGTCCGATCAGGGCGATGACGAATCCCAGCACCGCGAATCCGGCCGCCACCAGCACCGCGCGCAGGCTCATCCCGACCAGTTCCAGCACCAACCCGTCGCGTGAGCTGCGCTGCCGGGTGGTGAGCACCGCCCAGCCGACCCCGGCCAGGGTGGAGATCAGGGTCAGTGCCGCGGTCGGCACGGTGACGGTGAGCAGTTTGGCGGCGTACACCCGCATCCGCCGCGGATTGAACGTCAACCAGGTGCCCAACGCGCCCGAGGACTGTTCCGAGCCGATGTAGGAGGCGGCGCTGAAGAAGCCGAGCGCCGAGCAGAAGATGGTGCCCACCATCACCATGCCGATCCCGTTGGTGCTCAGCGAACTGCGGCTGCCCTCGGCGACCTGCAGCACGGACACGATCATCATCATCAGCACCGTGACAACGGTGCCCACCCAGGTCACCCGGCGCGTCAGGAAGCGGGTCAGTTCGGGGCGGATCAGGGTGCTCATGCTGCACTCCAATGGGTGTGGGTCGTTGCGGAGATCGCGATGGTCGGCGCGGGGGCGGCGGTGAGCTGCAGGAACCGTTCCTCCAGTGAGACCCTGATCGGGTGCAGCTCCTCGACCCACAGGTCGTGGGCGGCCAGCTGCTGGGTGATGGCGTACGCCGGGAAGTCACCGGTCGCCTCCAGGCCGCGGGGGCGTACCGCAACGGCCCAGCCGTGATCGCGCAGCACCCGCGCGGCACGCTCCGGCTCGGCGACGCGGACCCAGATCCCGGACAACCGGTTGCCGAGCACCTCGCCCAGCGCCCCCTCGGCGATGGTGCGGCCGGCGCGGATCACGGTGACCGAGTCGACCACCTGCTCCAGCTCACCGATCAGGTGGCTGGACACCAGCACCGCGCGGCCCTGGTCGGCGAGCCGGCGTACCGTCTGGCGCACCGCCCGGATCCCGGACGGGTCGAGTCCGTTGGTCGGCTCATCGAAGATCAGCAGCTGCGGATCCTTGAGCAGGGTCGCCGCGATCGCCAGCCGCTGCTTCATGCCGAGCGAATAGTGGTGATAGCGGTCCCGGCCGCGCAGGGTCAGCCCGACCTGCTCCAAAGCCTCGTCGACCCGGGTCCGCGGGGCCCCGATCGAGTCGGCGAGCAGCCGCAGGTTCTTGTGCCCGTCGAACTCGGGAAAGAACCGGGGCCGCTCGACGATCGCGCCGACCCGGCCGATCACTCCGGGCAGCCGCTGCGGGACCGGCTCCCCGAGCAGCCACATCCGCCCAGCGTTCGGCCGGACCAGACCGAGCAGGGCGCGGATCGTCGTCGACTTGCCCGATCCGTTGGGCCCGAGGAAACCGTGTACGCCTTGGTTCGGGACCCGCATGGTCAGCCCGGCCAGGGCCGCGACGGTGCCGCCCCGCGAGCGGTACCGCTTGACCAGCCCGTCGATCTCGATGGCCCAGCCGGCCGGTGGGAGGTTGTTCATGCAGGTACCGACGGGCCCGGAGCCGCCGAGGTTCTCCCGTGGGCTGCGTTTTCGTGTGATCTGGCGGAAACGCGGTCGTCATCGGGCGTGACCGGCCGACCGGTAGGGTCTGGCGACATGTGCGGGCTGGCGGGAGAGATCGCGTTCAATCGACGTGCCGATGTGTCCTCGGTCGTCGCGATGGCGGACAGGCTGGCCCCACGCGGGCCCGACGGCCAGGGGGTGTGGTCGCACAACCGGGTGGCGTTGGGCCACCGGCGACTGTCGATCATCGACCTGAGCGCTTCGGGCACCCAGCCGATCCACGACCCGGTGCTCGGGCTGACGATCGTGTTCAACGGGTGCATCTACAACTACGAGCAGCTGCGCGAGGAGCTGATCGGGCGCGGGCACCGGTTCGCCTCGCACAGCGACACCGAGGTCGTGCTCCGCGGGTACGCCGAATGGGGCGCTGCGGTGGTCGACCGGCTGATGGGCATGTTCGCGTTCGCGATCGCCGAGCGGGACTCCGAGCGGGTGGTCCTGGTCCGCGACCGGCTCGGCATCAAACCGCTCTACTGGGCCGAGGTGGACGGCGCGATCCGGTTCGCGTCCACGCTCCCCGCCCTGCTCGCCGGCGGCGGGGTCGACAGCACCGTCGACCCGGTGGCGCTGCAGCAGTACCTGTCCTTCCACTCGGTGGTGCCCGCCCCGCGGACCATCCTCACCGGCGTACGCCGGGTCTCACCGGCGACCATCATGACGATCGAGCCGGACGGCGGCGTACGCGAGAACACCTACTGGGAGCCGGACTTCACCCGGCACGCCGACCGCGCCGACTGGAGCGAACGGGACTGGGAGGACGCGATCCTCGACTCCCTGCGCACCGCGGTCGAGCGGCGGCTGGTCGCCGACGTGCCGGTCGGCTGCCTGCTGTCCGGTGGGCTGGACTCCTCGCTGATCACCGGCCTGCTCGCCGAGGCCGGTCAGCACGGGCTGAAGACGTTCTCGATCGGGTTCGAGGCGGCCGGTGGGCAGGAGGGTGACGAGTTCAGGTACAGCGACCTGATCGCCGATCACTACCAGACCGACCACCACCAGATCCGGATCGGCGCCGACCGGATGGTGCCCGCCCTGGCCGGGGCGATCGACGCGATGAGCGAGCCGATGGTCAGCCACGACGCCGTCGCGTTCTATCTGCTCAGCCAGGAGGTCGCCAAGCACGTCAAGGTGGTGCAGTCCGGGCAGGGTGCGGACGAGATCTTCGCGGGCTATCACTGGTATCCGCCGATGGCGCGGGCCGGCGACCAGGACGTCGAGGCGGCGTTCGAGCAGTATCGGAGGGCGTTCTTCGACCGCGACCGGGCCGGGCTGGACGCGCTGATCGCCCCCGAGTGGCAGGTGTCGGAGAACGCCGCCGAGGACTTCGTCCGCGGTCACTTCGCGACGAAGGCGGCCACCGCCACCGACCGGGCGCTGCGGCTGGACACCCAGGTGATGCTCGTCGACGACCCGGTGAAACGGGTGGACAACATGACGATGGCGTGGGGGCTGGAGGGCCGGGTGCCGTTCCTGGACCACGAACTGGTCGAGCTGGCCGCCACCTGCCCGCCCGAGCTGAAGACGGCGTACGACGGCAAGGGGGTGCTCAAGGAGGCGGCCCGCCGGGTGATCCCGGCCGGGGTGATCGACCGGCCCAAGGGGTACTTCCCGGTGCCGGCGCTGACCCACCTGTCCGGGCGCCCACTGGAGCTGGTCACCGACGCGCTCAACTCGGCCGCCGCCCGGGAGCGGGGGCTGTTCCGCCGCGAGGCGGTCGAGGCGCTGCTCGCCGACCCCAACGCGGAGCTCACCCCGCTGCGCGGCAACAAGCTGTGGCAGATCGGTCTGCTCGAGCTGTGGTTGCAGCACCACCTGGACGGGGGCGTCCGGTGAGCGCGGGTACGCCGAAGGCCCAGGACGTCGTCCAGGACCTCGGCTGGGGCCGGCTGGTGTTCGGCAACACGTTCACCGACCACGAGCGGCTCGGTGAACTGCTGCGCGACGAGGCGACGGGGCGCCGCGACTGCTGCGTCTATCTGCCGGACGCGCACGTGTTCATCGCGCGGCACCCGCAGGAGTTCTTCATCGACCCGTCGCTGACCTATCGGCTCGACCTGACCGCGGCGGAGGCGTACGCCGAACCCTCGGCGGCGTTGCAGATCCGGCCGGCCCGCGATCGGGCCGACCTGGCCGAGATGAACGCCATCTACAGCCGTTGCCAGATGGTCACCGCCGACCTGGACCGGATGGCCAGCCACCTCACCGAGACCCCTCAGGTGCACTATCTGGTGGCGGTGGACACCAGCGACGACCGGGTGATCGGCACGGTCACTGGGGTGGACCACCAGTCGCTCTTCGGCGACCCGGAGGCCGGTTCCAGCCTGTGGTGCCTGGCGGTCGACCCGAACGCCAGCATCCCCGGGGTGGGGGTGGCGCTGGTCCGGGCGCTGGTCCGCGACTTCGCCGAGCGGGGGCTGCGCCGGATGGACCTGTCGGTGCTGCACGACAACGCCGGCGCGATCGAGCTCTATGAGCGGATGGGCTTCGTCAAGGTGCCCGAGCTGGTCGTGAAGCGCAAGAACGCGATCAACGAGCAGTTGTTCTCCGGGGGTCCGCCCGAGGACCTGAACGCCTTGAATCCCTACGCGCGGATCATCGCCGATGAGGCGCTGCGGCGCGGAGTGCGGGTCACGGTGCTGGACGGCTCGACCGGCTATCTGCAGCTGGAATATGGCGGGCGGACGGTGATCACCCGCGAGTCGCTGTCGCAGTACACCAGTGCCGTGGCGATGAGCCGCTGCGACGACAAGCGGGTGTCGCGGACCGTGGTCGGCGAGGCGGGGATCCGGGTGCCGCGGGGCAAGGTGGCCGACTTCGACGAGTCCGACCACGAGTTCCTGGCCGAGATCGGGACCGCCGTGGTCAAGCCGGTGCGCGGCGAGCAGGGTGCCGGGATCACGGTGCGGGTGACCACCGGCGAGCAGTTGGACACCGCGTTGTCCCGGGCCGGCGGAGCCGGCGCTGAGGTGCTGATCGAGGAGCACGTCGAGGGCCAGGACCTGCGGGTGGTGGTGATCGACGGCAAGGTGGTCGCGGCCGCGGTACGCAAGCCGGCCGAGGTGGTGGGCACCGGCGACCGCAGCGTGCGCGAGCTGATCGAGGTGCACAGCCGGCGGCGGTCGCGGGCCTCCGGTGGGGAGTCGAAGATCCCGCTCGACGAGCTCACCACCGTGACCGTCCGCGAGGAGGGGTGGGAGCTCGATGAGGTGCCGCCTGCGGGGGAGCGGATCCTGGTCCGCCGGACCGCCAACCTGCACACCGGAGGTACCATCCACGACGTCACCGACCAGGTGTCCCCGGCCCTCAAGGAGGCCGCCGTCGCGGCCGCCCAGGCGATCGGGATCCCGGTCTCGGGGATCGACCTGCTGGTGCCCGAGGTGGAGGGCGACGACTACGTGTTCATCGAGGCCAACGAGCGGCCCGGTCTGGCCAACCATGAACCGCAGCCGGTGGTGCAGGCGTTCCTTGACTACCTGTTCCCGGCCAGCGCCGCTAGACGGTGAGGCCGTAGCTGATCCCCTCGGGTGCGCGCTCGATGTCGGGCGTACGCTCGAAAGGCTGCCAGGATAGAAGTTCCGCCAGGTGCGGGGTGATCGCGTCGGCGACCTGGCGTACGCCGTCGGCCGCCTGCAGCTCGCGCGCCATCGAGGTCACCCCGGCATCGGAGATCCCGCACGGCACGATCCGGTCGAACCAGGTCAGGTCCGGATCGACGTTGAGCGCGAATCCGTGCATCGACGTCTTGTGCGCCACGCGTACGCCGATCTGGGCGATCTTGCGCTCGGGCCCGTGGGCGTCGCTCGGCAGCCAGACCCCGGCCCTGCCGGCCACCCGACCGGTGGCGATGCCGGTGTCGGCCAGGTAGCGGATCAACGCCTCCTCGACGCGCCGGATGTAGTCGACCACGCCGACGTCCTCCGGAAGTTTCACGATCGGATAGCCGACGAGCTGACCGGGACCGTGCCAGGTGATCAGCCCGCCGCGGTCGACGTCCACCACCGGCGTACCGTCGTTGGGTCGGTGCTCGGGCTGGGTCCGCCGACCGGCGGTGTAGACGGGGGGATGCTCGAGCAGCAGCACGGTGTCGGGGGCGTCCCCGGCGACCACCTCGGCATGGATGGTGCGCTGCAACTCCCACGCCTCGCGGTAGTCGACGCGGCCGAGCCAGCGGAATTCGGGCATGGGGCGAGTGTACGCCCGCTCAGCGGCCGAGGCTTCGTGCCGAGGCGCGCTGCACCGCGAGGGAGCCGAGCAGACCGAGCGTCAGGAAGACCGCCGCGCTGCCGGTGGCCCAGGCCGAGGCGGTGGCGAACGCGTCCGTCATGGCGTCGATCACCCGGAGTCCGTTGGGACCGAGGGGCAGGGTGCCGGCGCGTGCGGCGTGCAGGATCCCGCCGGCGGAGTCGGTGATCTGGCGGGTGAAGGCGTCCACCTGTGCGGGGTCCAGCCCGACCGCGGCGAGCCGGCCCGGCAGCACCTGGTGCAGGGTGACCGCCAGCGCGGTGCCGCCGAGCGCGGAGCCCAGCGCGGAGCCCAGCTGGCGTACCGTCGACTGGGTCGCCGATCCCGCCCCCGACTGTTCGGTCGGTATGTCTTGCAGCACCGTCGAGGTGAGCTGGGCCGACGCCAGCCCGAGCCCGATCCCGTAGACCACCAGCGGCAACGCGAGCAGCCAGGCCGGGCTCTGTCGCCACACCGTCAGCGATACCCCGACCACCCCGAGCAGTTCCAGCAGCAGCCCGACGGTGACCACCATCGGCGCACCGAGGCGGCAGGCCAGGTGGCGGGCGCCGGCCCCGGAGAAGAACGCACCCAGCGCCATCGCCGCCAGCACCAGCCCGGTGTGCAGCACACCCAGTCCGAGCGCGTTGACCAGGTACAGCGGCAGGATCAGCACCAGGGCGAACTCGCCGATGGCGACCATGGCCGCGGTCAGGTTGCCCCAGGCGAACGTGGGGGTGCGGAACAGGCTGAGGTCGAGCAGTGCGTCGCGGCGGACCCGGGCGCGGTGCCGTTCCCACAGCACGAACAGGCCGATGAAGATCACTCCGACCAGGGCTGCCACCGGCACCACCGATACCGGTGCGGTGGCCGGCCAGGTCACCCCGAACACGGTCAGCGGTTCCCTGGGGGACCACCAACCCAGTTGGTTGCCCTCGATCAGTGCGAAGACCAGGGCGCCGAAGCCGATCCCGGAGGTGAGCAGGCCGTCCACGTCCACCCCGCGTCGGGCCGGGGCGCCGTGGGTCTGCGGCACGACCAGCACGGCGGCCACCAGGATCGCGAGGCCGAGCGGCACGTTGACCCAGAATATCCACTGCCAGGCAAAGGATTCGGTGAGCCAGCCACCGAGCAGCGGGCCCAGGGCCGCCGAGCCGGACATCACCGCACCCCAGACGCCGAAGGCGGCGGCACGGTCCTTGCCGCGGAAGGTGGCGTTGACCGTGGACAGCGTGCTGGGCAGGATCATCGCCCCGCCGACACCCTGCACCACGCGGGCGAGGATCAGCGCCGACGCGCCAGCGGAGAGGGCGGCGAGCACCGAACCGATGAGGAACAGGGCGATTCCGGTGAGGAACAGCGAACGCCGCCCGAGCCGGTCACCGACCCGGCCCATGGTCAGCAGCAGCGCGGCGAATACCACGTTGTACAAGGAGTTGATCCACTGGGCGTCGGTCAGGTCCAGCCGCAGGTCGTTGATGATGGTCGGCAGGGCGACACCGACGATCGTGCCGTCCAGCACGATCATCGCCAGCCCGGCGGCCAGCGTCCAGAGCGCGATCCAGCGCCGACGGTCGGTCGTTGCGGTGGCGGGGATGTTGACGGTGGCGTTGTTCACGGCGGTACCTCGATTCGGATCGAATCTAGTTCACGGCGTACGCCCGGGGGATCAGCCGTTCGGTTGATCGGGCGGGTGCCGCGAGCGACCGAACGGCACCGTGCAAGAGTGGACAAGTCCAAAAACGGTGCGATCCAGAGGAGTCAGCATGACGAACTGCGGCTACACCCTGATGACCGAACAGGCCGGGCCCAAGGAACTGGTGCGGGCCGGAGCGAGCCAGTTCGTCCGCCCGGAGGACGTAGCCGAGTCGATCCCGTGCGGCCCCGACCTGGACCGGGTCGGCGAAGCGATGAAGGCCTACGTGGACGCCGGGTTCACCGACGTCGCCCTGGTGCAGGTGGGCGGCGACTCCCAGGACGCCTTCTTCGAGCAGGCGGCCAAGCCGTTGCTGGAAAAGTTGCGCAAGCTCTGATGGCCGGGGGCGCGTCGCGTCGGCGTAGGACCGTCGACCGGTTTCACGGGCGCATTCTGGGCGCCGGGTCAAGCAGCGGCGTACGCCTGGTCGTCGGGGACTGGCTGCGGTCACCGCTGGGCACGTTCACCGACGTGATGGTGGCCGACGCCGCGGGGCACCGGGTGCTGCTGGCGCCCACCGAGGAGGTGGCGGCGTACGTCGCCCAGACCTATCGCTTCGATGAGGTGGTCACCTGCCGCGTGGAGCTGGGGGCGGACTGGACGGTCGACGCCGGACCGCTGCGCGCCCGCTTCGAGGTGGGCGGGCGTACGCCGGTTGGCCGGCTGCTGCACGCGTTGCCCGCGCCGCTGGCCGGCAGTCGGGCGGTGGCCGTGCTGGCCGATCCGATTGCTCGGCGGGTGTTTCCCGGGGTACGCACGGTCGGGACCGCGGGAAACGGGCGCCGGGAGTACTACGGCGCGCTCGACCAGCACGCGGTCACCGACCTGGGCGGCAGCTGGCAGGGCGCACCGCTCGGCACGCTCACTCCGGTCACGCCGGCGCCGGGCTTCGGGTTCAGCTCGACCCCCGAACTGCCCAGCCTCACTCGCGTAGTGACCACCGTCGTCCGCGACGGGTAGCACTGGCTGATCGTCAACCGGGCCTGGGCATTCTCGCAAGCTCGCTCAACCACCGTTATGGCGGGTGGCTTCGACAGGCTCAGTCAGCGTTAGTCGCCACCGCCACCACCGCCGCCGTCTCCGCCGCCGCCGCCTCCGTCACCGCCGCCGCTGTCTCCACCGCCGCCGGAGTCGGAGATGTCGCCGGAGATGCTGTCGGTGAGGTCGCCGATGCCGTCGGCGAAGGAGTCCATGGCCGCCGAGAAGTCGCCGAGGGCGTCCCCGATCCCGTCCAGGCCACCCAGATCGATCCCGCCCAACCCGAAGTCGCCATACCAGGCCAGATCGGTGCTCCACACCGCGGCGTCGGCCGCACTGAGCCCGGCGGCGGCCTCACGCAGCGCGGCGACCCACTGGGTGGTCACCCCCAGCGCGATGGCCCACGGCAGATAGCGGCTGAAGATCCCGGCCCCCTCCTCGAACCGCAGCCGGTCTCCGTCGGCGGTCTCGAGGAACTGCTTGAACCCGGCCAGCTGATACCGCAGCGCCGCGCCGAGAGCTGAACGCTGCCGCACACCCGTGCCGAGCGCACCCGGCGTACCCGCGAGGCTCAACCGGGGATACCAGGTGCGGTGCACCGGTTCGGCGGCCAACCGCGCACGCCAGGCAGGAATTGCCTGCCGCAGCGCCGGCTTCAGGTCGTCCAAGGTGCTGGGCCCGTGCTGCAGCAGAAGCATCACGATCTCCTCGCCCAACCACCCGACCAACCCGGGCGGCGGTGGGGTCACCACCGCCAGCTGCCACTCCGGTTTCCTTGTGCGGCCAAAGAATCCCGGCCGTGCTTCGAGCTGGGTGATGCTGATCCAGCGGGCGACGGTCAGTCCCACCAGGCAGGCCGCGATGTCGCCGCTGTCCACCTTCGCCTGCGCCAGCATCCCCACCTGGTGGGGGAGCACTCCCTGTGGTGGCTCGAATCGGACTGCGATGGGGACCGTCCGGTCCTCGGCCGTGGTGGGCCGGGTGGGCGCCTCGTCCGGCCTGGCTGGGATCACACCCGGTGCCACGCCGGCGTACAGCTGATCGTGCTTGCCGGGGGTCAACGGGCCGGGGTTCCGTGCGCGCGCCAGGAAGATGAACAGGATCGCGACCACCGTGATGGGGACGAAGACGATCAGGATTTCCATGGGCGCTCCCTCGTTGCGTTGCTCACCGCTGACTGTGGCATGCGCGGGGTGCGGGGAACGTGACGAGGGCCGGTACGCCAGGCGTACCGACCCTCCGTCGCTTCAGACGATCAGACGATCAGAGACCGAACTCGGCGCCGAAGTCACCGTCCTCGAGACGCTCCTTCACCGTGCTGAGGAAGCGGGCGGCGTCGGCGCCGTCGACCAGACGGTGGTCGTAGGTGAGCGACAGGTACATCATGTCGCGCACCGCGATCGTCTCGCCGAATTCCTTGTGGGTCAGCACAACCGGCCGCTTCACCAGGGCGCCGGTGCCCAGGATCGCCACCTGCGGCTGGTTGATGATCGGGGTGTCGAACAGCGTCCCCGCCGATCCGTAGTTGGTGATCGTGAACGTGCCGCCGGTCAGGTCGTCCGGGGTCACCTTGCCGCTGCGGGTACGCCCGGCCAGGTCGGCGATCTTCTTGGCCAGGCCACCCACGTTGAGGTCGCCGGCGTCCTTGATCACCGGCACCATCAGGCCACGCTCGGTGTCCACCGCCATGCCCACGTGCTCGGCATCCGAATAGGTGCAGGTGCCGGCCTCGGTGTCGATGGTGGCGTTCACCTTCGGGTGCTGCTGCAGCGCCTCGACAGCCGCCTTGGTGATGAACGGCAGATAGGAGAGCGAGGCACCGTTGCGCGCCTTGAACTCCTCCTTGACCGCCGCGCGGATCCGCGAGATCGCGGTCAGGTCCACCTCGACGGTGGCGGTCAGCTGGGCCGAGATCTGCAGCGACTCCACCATCCGCTTGGCAATCGTCTGGCGCATCCGCGACAGCTTCTCGGTGGTGCCGCGCTTGGTGGACGCCTCGGCCGGAGCCTGGCTCGGCGCGGACGGGGTCTCGGCAGCGGCTGCCGGCGTCTCGGCGGCCTTCTTGGCCTCCTCGGCGGCGGCCAGCACGTCCTGCTTGCGGATCCGCCCGCCGACGCCGGTGCCCTTGAGCCCGGACAGGTCGACCCCGTGCTCGGTGGCCAGCTTGCGGACCAGCGGAGTCACGTACGCCGAGTCGTCACCCTGGGCGCGGGGGGCCGCCTGTTTGGGTTTCTCCTCCTGCTCGGGGGCGTCCTGCTTCTCGTCCTGTTTGGGCTTCTCGTCCTGCTTGAGCTTCTCGTCCTGTTTGGACTCGGACTTGTTCGGTTCGGGGGCCGGGACCGGATCCTGGCCGCCCTCGTCACCGGCCTCGGTCTGATCCTCGACCTCCTCGACCGACTGGGCGTCACCGCCGTTCCCGGAGTCGGTCGCGTCCTCGCTCGCGCCCTCCCCGGCCGGTTCGCTGGCGGGCTGGGACTGCGACTTCTCGGCCTTCGCCTCGTCCGCACCCGACTCGCCCGCGTCCGCCTCGGCGGCCTCATCGGAACCGCCCGCGTCGCCGTCGCCGACCACGCAGAGCACGGCGCCGACCTCGACGGTCTCGTCCTCCTCGACCTTGATCTCCTGCACGGTGCCGGCGACCGGGGACGGCACCTCGGTGTCCACCTTGTCGGTGGAGATCTCGACCAGCGGCTCGTCCACCTCGACGGAGTCGCCGACCTGCTTCAGCCAGCGCGACACGGTGCCCTCGGTGACCGACTCGCCCAGAGCGGGCAGGGTGACCTCGGTGCCCTTGCCGCCACCGGACTTCGCCTTCGGCTTCGGGGCGTCCTGCTCGACCTCGTCCGGCGTACCCTCGCGCGGTTTCTCGGCGGTCTCCTCGCCCTCGGCCTCCTCGGCGTCCACGTCCTCGGCGGCACCCTGCGACTCGGCCTCCTCGGCATCGTCGCTCTTCTCGGCCGAGTCGTCGGCCGTGGCGCCCTGCGAGTCGTCGGAGGCGCCTGAGTCGCCCGAGTCGGCCTCGCTCTCGTCACCGACGATGCACAGCTCGGCGCCGACCTCGACGGTCTCGTCCTCCTGCACCTTGATCTCGAGCAGCACCCCGGCCGTGGGGCTGGGGATCTCGGTGTCCACCTTGTCGGTGGACACCTCCAGCAGGGCCTCGTCGGCCTCGACCCGGTCACCCACCTGCTTCAGCCAGCGGGAGACGGTACCTTCGGTGACGCTTTCGCCCAGGGCGGGGAGGGTTACAGAGGTCGACATGATGAGTTCGAGGCTCCTTGGGTCAAGGTTCAGTTGCTGGGGGCCAGCCTAGCCCCGTCCGATCGAGTGTGGCAGGGCCCCGTCCGGTCACGGCTCGGTGAGCCAACGCGAGTGCCAGGCGTGGGCGGTCCGATAGCCCAGTCGCTGATAGACCACCCGGGCGGGAGAGTTGTCGCTGTACATCCCGAGCGTGCTCACCCCGCTGTCGGCGAGCGCCCATCGGGTCAGCCGCGCCGAGATCAGCCGTCCCAGCCCGCGGCCGCGGAGCGCGCGGTGGGTGACGATCCCGCCGAGGTGCGGGACCCCGGTCGCCTCGCGTTCCGAGCCGCCGATCGCCACCAGTTCCCCGGCGGCGTCGCGCAGGCCGATCCAGTGCACCATGTGCCCGTCCCCGGCGTTGCTCCACACCCGGTCGTTGTGCGAGCGGGCGAACGCGTTCAGTTCTTCCGCGTCGAGGCGGTCGTCCAACCGCACCCCGCGCAGACCCGGCGGGTCGGCGTACGCCGCGGGCTCGGTCCGGGTCCACTGCCACTCCCAGTCCCCGCCCCGGCCGAGCGTGAGCACCGCGTGCACCGTCTCGGCCCAGCGCTGGTCGATCGAGACGGTGCGGGCGGCCAACCGCTCGAGCAGTCCGCGGGTGCGCGCGGCGGTCAGCGCGGCGCGCACGTCGGCTGCGGTCGCGGTGGACCGCGGGGTCACCCACAGGCCGCGCCGCTCACCGTCGCGGCGGACCATGATCACCCCACGCTCCACCCACGCGTGCAGCCCCTCGGCCGGGACCGCCCAGTGCACCCACGGGTCGTCGCCGGTGGCCGCCAGCAGGTCCGCGTGGTCGGTCAGCTCCTGCACGTCAGCCGTGGGCGTGCAGCGGCTTGCCGGCCAGCGCCAGGTGGGCCTCGCCGAGGGCCTCGTTCTGGGTCGGGTGGGCGTGCACCAGGGCGGCGACCTCCTCCGGGTACGCCTCCCAGGCGGTGATCAGCTGCGCCTCGCCGACCAGTTCGCCGACCCGGGAGCCGACCATGGTGATCCCGACCACCGGGCCGTCGGTGCGGCGTACCACCTTCACGAAACCCGCGGTCTTCAGGATCTGCGAGCGCCCGTTGCCGGCCAGGTTGTAGCTGTAGCTCTCCACCTCGCCGTACGCCTGGCGCGCCGACTCCTCGGAGTGCCCGACCGAGGCGATCTCGGGCTCGCAATAGGTCACCTTGGGGATCTCCCGGTCCCGCACCGGAGTGGGGGCGCGGTCCAGCTTCTGCGCGCGGTGGGCGATCTCCTCGGCGACGAAGATTCCGTGCGCGAACCCGCGATGCGCCAGCTGCAGCCCCGGCACCAGATCGCCGACCGCCCAGGTGTTCTCCCGGCTCGTGGCCAGCCGCTCGTCGACCACCACGAAGCCGCGGTCCAGGCGTACCCCCGCCTCCTCGAAACCCAGGCCCTCGGTGACCGGGCCACGGCCGACCGCGACCAGCAGCACCTCGGCCTCGTGCGTGGCGCCGTCGGCCAGGGTCAGGCGTACGCCGTCGTCGGTCACCTCGGCGGACTGCATCGGGGTGCCGGTGACGGCGGTGATGCCGCGCCTGCGGAAGGCGCGGGCGAGCGCCTTGGACGCCTCCGGATCCTCGGCGGGAACCAGCCGGTCCAGCGCCTCGACCACGGTCACCTCGACCCCCAGCGACCGCCACGCCGAGGCGAACTCGACGCCGATCACGCCACCGCCGAGCACGATCGCGGTGGCCGGCAGCTGCTCCAGGCGCAGCGCGTGGTCGCTGGTGATGATCCGCTGCCCGTCGATCGGCAGGCCCAGGGTGCGGGCGAACGACCCGGTGGCCAGCACCGTGCAGCGCCCCGACAGCAGCCGGTCGCCGACCTGGACCCCCTCGTCGGTCAGCCGACCCTCGCCGGTGACCGTCTCGATCCCGTCGGCCTTCACCAGTCCGCCGAGGCCCCGGTAGAGGCGATCGACGACGCCGTCGGCGTACGCCCGGACGCCGGCCGGGTCGATCCGGTCCAGGGTGGCGTGTATGCCGAGGGCGGCACTCTCCCGGGTCTGGTCGGCGACCTCGGCGGCGTGCAGCCAGGCCTTGGTGGGGATGCAACCGCGGTGCAGGCAGGTCCCGCCCACCTTGTCCTTCTCGACAAGGGCCACGGTCAATCCAAGTTGGGCGGCTCGCAGCGCGGTCGCGTAGCCGCCGCTGCCAGCACCCAGAACAACGACGTCATGGGTGGAAGTCATGCTGCGCATCATGGCAGGGGGCGGCTGCGGCGCTGACCGGGGCATCCCTTCTTGGCGGGCTGACCGCCGGCCATCCGGTGGCCGTGCTGCTGTTGCTGGTCCCACTGGCCGGGCACGGGCTCGGGCTGGGGCTGCTCGTCGGGCTGACGGCCCTGGGCGGGTTGATCGCGGTCCCCGTCGGAATGCTCGACCTGGTCTGGGGTCCGCACGGACCGGAGCGGCGCGCGGTGGCCGCCGCAGAGGAAGCGGTCGAGGCGTTCGAGCGGGCCGATGCCGAGGAGGTACGCCGGATCCGCCCGGCGGCGTCCCAGGCGTTGCACCAGGCGTGGACCTCCTTTCGCCACAGCGTCGGGGAGGGCCCGCTGACCCCGGCGGCCGCCGAGATCTTCGAACGGATCGGCATCCTGCAGACCCGCTACACCCGGCGCAGTGCCGAGCTGGTGGACCCGGCGCTGGGTGGTGCCGAGGCGCAGCCATGGGGCAACGCCGAGGGAGACGACTGGGCCGAGCCGGTGTTTCGCCCAGACTTCGAACCCGAACAGCTGCGCGACTCCTCACTCGGCCGCCCGGATGCGGCCTACCTGCTGCGCAACGGACTGCACGGTCCCTCGGAGGTGTGGTTGATCGCGATCCGGGTGGGGGTGGCCACCCTTCTCGCCGGGGCGGTCGCGTTGTTCAGCGGGGCCGCCCACCCCTACTGGGCGATCGCGTTCGCCGCGCTGGTGCTGCACCAGGGCGGCACCCGGCAGGCGCAGACGGTCCGCGGGGTGCAGCGACTGCTCGGCTCCTGCTGGCACCCGCAGGTGAGCCGGGCCCGGCGGGCGTTCGGCCGGGCCAGCGAACCGCTGCAGGCGATCAACGCGCACCCGGTCACCCGACCCCGCTCGGCGGCCGACATCCACGCCGACGTTCTGGCCGTGCAGGATGTGATCACCGACTGGCGTTGAGGGCTGGGCTCAGCGCAGCTCGACGAGCTCGCCGGTGAGATTGACGCTCGCCTGCTCGGCCCAGAACCGGCGGCCGGGATCGGTGCGATACAAGGGATTCAGCGCGAGCAGGTGTTCCAGCACCGCGGCTCGCCCGCGACGGAAGTCGGCGGCCGGGACCTCGGCATACTCGCGGCGTACATCGCGTCGATAGGTCTCATAGCGCTCGGGTTCGCTGCCCAGGATGGCCAGGTCGGCATCGCACAACAACTGCCCGCGTTGGTCGTCGGAGGCGGGGGAATGGCCGGCGGTCAGGCGTACCAGTCTTGCCACCTCGGCCACCTCGGACGGCGGAAGGTGCTGTGTCAGCACGGTTTCCGCCAACCGCGCCGACAGCTCCTCGTCCTCACCGGCCCGTCCGGCGTACACCGCGTCATGGAACCAGACCGCCAGCGCGACCGGTCGCTCCGCGCCGCTGAGGGCGTCGAGGGAGTCGAGGCAGTGCTCGAGGTGGCGCAGGTCGTGGTAGTAGCGGCCGCGGGCTCCCCACCGGTCGAGCAACTGTTTCGCCGGTGCCCTGTCGGCGATCGGCCAACGGGTCAGCAGGGATTCCTTGCGGGCTTCGGTTTCCGCCCGCACCTGAGCCTTGGTACGCCGCAGCCCGCTGGCACGCAGGGCGGCCACCAGGTCGCGGGTCGGGGCCGCCACCGCGCCGGCCGCCAGGCAGGCAGCGTACAACCGCTGCGGCACGTCGTAGTGGTCCCGGTCGAACGCCCGCGGCGGCAGACCGGCCGCCTCCGCCAGCGCGTGCAGCTCGGCCAGCGAGCTGTCGGAGACCAGGTGGGCGAACACCGTCCCGTGCGCCGGCCAGCTCGGCGGGTCGATCAGCACGGTCATCTTGACGGGCGCTCCGCCTCGAGACGGATCCCATGACCGGCGCCGATGATCTTGATCCGGTGGGTGGGGTCGACCCGCTCACCCACCTTGGCCTGGGCGTGGCAGTACTTGTCGTAGGCCTGCTTGTCCTCCAGCACGGCGAACTCCGGCAGGTCAGCGTCGCAACGCATTTTCTCTGCCCGGAGGACGTTGAGGGCATTCTCGCCGGTCAGCGGGTTCCCCCTGGTCGGCAGGGTCGCCTTGCCGGTGGTGACACCGGCCGGAATCGGGACATCCGCACTGGCCAGCGGGTCCTCCTGCTTGGCGCAGCGAGCAGCAGCGCACCGACCACGACTCCAACCCAGAATCCCCTCATCCGCTCAGCCCTGCAGGGAGCGGGCCAGTTCGACGAGGGTGCGGACGCCCACCCCGGTACCACCGGTGGGCACCTCCCCGGACGGGCTCCCCTCGTTGTAACCGACGCCGGCGATGTCGAGGTGGCCCCAGTCGGTGCCCTCGTCGACGAAACGGCGCAGGAAGGAGGCGGCCACCGAGGCCCCACCCATCCGCGAACCGCCCGAGCGCAGGTCGGCCGCCTTGGAGTCCAGCGACTCGGCCGACCAGTCACCCATCGGCAACCGCCAGGCCTCCTCGCCGGCCGCCTCGGCGGCACCGAGCAGCCGGTCGGCCACCTCGTCGGAGTCGGAGAAGACGCCGAAGATCTTGCCGCCCAGGGCGACCATGCAGGCGCCGGTCAGGGTGGCGATGTCGACCACCAGGTCCGGCTTGTCCTCGTTCGAGCGGGCCAGCCCGTCGGCCATCACCAGCCGGCCCTCGGCGTCGGTGTTGTAGTTCTCGACGGTGATGCCGCCATACATGGTGAGCACGTCGCTGGGCCGGAAGGCGGTGTCCGACGGCAGGTTCTCGGCGAGGCAGCCATAGGCGGTCACCTTCACCTTCAGCCCCAGGTCGGCGATGGCGCGCATCGCGGCGAACACGGCGGCGGCCCCACCCATGTCGCATTTCATCGTGTACATCGAGTCGCCCGGCTTCAGGTTCAACCCGCCCGAGTCGAACGTGATCCCCTTGCCGACCAGCGCCAGATGGGCCTTCGCGCCGCGCGGCGCATAACTCATCCGGACCAGCCGCGGGGTGTGCGCCGACCCGCCGCCGACGGCGGTCAGCCCGCCGTAACCACCGGCGGCCAGCGCCTTGTCGTCGAGCACCTCGACCGCGATCCGGGTGCCGCGGACCAGGTCCTTGGCCTCGGCGGCGAAGGTCTCCGGATAGAGCAGGTTGGCGGGCAGGTTGACCCAGTCGCGGGCGACCAGTTGGGCGTAGGCCACCGCGCTCACCTCGGCGAGCGCGTCCCTGGCCGCCTTGTCGGCGCGGGCGCTGATCAGCGTGATGCTCGGGGCGGCCTTCTCCTCGGTCTTCGCCGAGATCGGCGCCCACGCGTACTGGCCGAGCACGCTGCCCTCGGCCACGGCCCGCAGCTGCTCCGGCTCACCGGTCGGCAGGGCGACCGCCAGACGTACCCCCTCGCCCAGACCGACCGCCGTCCGTGCGGCGGCCCCGGCGGCACGCCGCAGCACGGCCGGGGTCGGCTCATCGCCGCCCAGCCCGACCGCGACCACCCGCAGCCCGCCACCCACGGCGACAACGGTGGTGCTGCCGACCTTGGTGCTCGCCTTCAGCTCGACCAGGGTGCTGGCCAGATCCGCCCCGAACCGCTTCTGGTACGCCTTGTCCACGGTCGCTGGCAGCTCCACCAGCTGCGGCTCCTTCGCCTCACCGGCCAGTCCGACCACCAGGACCTGGGTGTCGGCGGGCAGCGTCTTGGCGACGTTCATCTGGGGCAGGACGGGGTTGACCACGGTGACTCCTCGGACGGGGTTCTGGCTCGATCGCTTGCGCCGGTCAGGCTACCCGCACCACCGTTCGCCTCGATTCGGCACTAGGGTCTGGGGCCATGAGCGAGTCGAGCAAGCAGTCCCCGCTGCACCAGTGCCACGTCGACGCCGGGGCGAAGTTCGCCGAGTTCGGCGGATGGTCGATGCCGCTGCAGTACGCCGGCGGCGGCATCGTCGCCGAGCACCACGCGGTCCGCAAGGGGGTGGGCATCTTCGACGTCTCCCACCTCGGCAAGGCCACCGTCCGCGGGGCCGGTGCGGTGGAGTTCCTGAACACCCAGTTGAGCAACGACCTGAACAAGATCGACGCCGGGCAGGCGCAGTACACGCTGCTGTGCACCCCCGAGGGCGGGGTGGTCGACGACCTGATCGCCTATCGGTTCGCCGATGACGACGTCTTCCTGATCCCGAACGCCGCCAACACCGCGGCCGTGGTCGAGGTGCTGACCGGGGCCGCCCCGGCGGGGGTCGAGGTGTGCAACAAGCACGACGCGTTTGCGGTGCTGGCGGTGCAGGGACCGAAATCGGATGAGCTGCTGGAGCGGCTCGGCCTGCCCACCGGTCACGACTACATGTCCTTCGACGTCGCCGAACTCCCTGCTCTGCGTGCAGCCGCCGAGCTCGACGGCATCCGGCTCACCGTCTGCCGCACCGGCTACACCGGCGAGCGGGGCTATGAGCTGGTCGTGCCGAGCGAGCAGGCGGTCGTGGTCTGGGAGCAGCTGATGCAGGCGGGGGAGGACCTCGGCGTACGCCCCTGCGGGCTCGGCGCGCGCGACACCCTGCGCACCGAGATGGGCTATCCGCTGCACGGGCAGGACATCTCGCCCGACATCTCCCCGGTGCAGGCCCGGATCGGCTGGGCGATCGGCTGGAAGAAGCCGGAGTTTCGCGGGCACGAGGCGCTGCGCGCCGAGAAGGAGGCCGGGCCGCGCCGTCGGCTGTGGGGGATCCGCGCGATCGGGCGCGCCATCCCGCGCCCGCACATGGCCGTGCTCGGCGCGGACGAGGCCGAGGTGGGTGAGGTCACCTCCGGCACCCATTCACCCACCCTGGGCACCGGGATCGGGCTGGCCCTGATCGATGCCAGACTCAGCGAGGGGGATCACGTCTCGGTGCAGGTGCGCAACCGCACCGAGGAGTTCGAGATCGTCAAACCACCGTTCGTCACGCCTGGCGTGCGCGGGGAGTGAGGCGAGTCGAAGGTCACCGCCAATCGGGGCAAGGGGAGCAGGTGCAGCAACAGGGGTCGGTGGACCATGTGGTGGCCGCCCTGCAACGGCGCGGGCGGCGCTTCCGGATCGAGCACGACCAATATCTCGTCCTCGACTCCGGTCTGGCGCAGCGCCTGTCCGACCTGGCGTACGCCGTGGAGCAGGCGCTGGTGGTGTCCGGCCCGCCCGAGGCGGCCGCCGACCGGGTGGTGGCCGACCTGCTCGCCCGCGAGGAGCGGCTGGCCGCGGGGGACCTGCCGCCGATCCAGCAGGTACGCCTGCGGCTCACCCATGACGACCTGTTGCCCGGTGGCGGGACGTTGCCCGGCCCGGCCGACCTGGTGGTCTTTCCGGTGCACGACACCGCCGACTCGGCGACCCGGCTGACGACCGCCCAGGTGGACGCGCTGGGGGAGGTGCTGGCGCGCTCCGGTACGCCCGGGCGCAGCGATCTGGAGCGGGTGGGGGTGGCGGCGATGCCGGCCACCCTGGCCGAGCCGGTCAGCGTGCACCCCGAATCCTGGAGTGGGCACCTGGCAGTGCTGGTCAGCGGGGACCTCTACACCGCCTCGCGGCTGCTCGACCTCCCGCGGCTGCTCGGCCAGGTCGGCATCCCCGCCGAGCAGGACGTGCTGGTCGGCGTGTCCAGCTCACGGGAGCTGTGGCTGGTGCCGGTGGTGCCCGGGGTGATCGCCGAGCTGGCGAGGGAACTCGACGCGCGGGTCGCCGCGGCGTACGCCGTCAGCCGCGGCCAGATCGCCCAGCGTGCGTACCTGTGGAGCGCGGGGCAGCTGCGGAGCCGCTGACAGGTCCCTGAGCCTGTCGAAGGGCGGTCCCTGAGCCTGTCGAAGGGTCAGGCCGGCTCGAGCGACATCGGCCCGTAGACCTCACGGTCGCCCTCGAACAGGGTGACCGCGGTGGTGCCCGCGTCCAGCAGGTCCTCGTAGTTGGCGGTCAGCCACTCCTCGGCGGCCGCCTGGTCGACGAAGCGTTCGGTGAGCTCACCGGCGTCGGGTTTCCAGTACCACATCAGATTCTCCTCACTGCAGGGTGCCGAAGTCCTCGGGGCGTACCCGACGGCCGGTCGAGACCTCCCAGGGACGGCGGTCGAAGGACTCGAAGCTGAGCATCGCCCCACCGGCGGCGGTGTAGTCGTGGTAGCGCACGGTGCCGCTGGGACCGGTGTCGGTCTCGCCCTGGGCGGTATAGCTGGCGGTGCCGGACTCGTCGAGGGAGAAGGTGCCGTCGTCGACGTTCAGCTTGCGGGCACCCGGCTCCAGGCCGACCAGGTCGGGACGCGGGGTCCAGCGGGTCACCTCGTCGTCCTCGACGGTGAACCACAGCGGCTGGGGCAGCCCGCCGACCTTGTGCTCGGCCCAGGAGTCGCCGTCCTCGGAATACCACACGGTCCCGACCACGGTCACCGGGTTTCCCTGATAACTGAACTGGGCGCCGGGGCACAGATAGGGGATCGTCATGCCCCGAATCTAGGCGATCGCTCCGACGGTCCGGGAACGGGCCCTCAGAGCTTGGTGCCGCGGGCGATGGTGGGCTTGGGCATCCGCAGCCGGCGCATCTGGATGGAGCGGTTGAAGCCGTACATCATCAGCCCCTTGCCCTTGGTGGAGACACCGGGGTGCTTCTGGGCGAGCAGCTTCTTGTACCGGCCCCAGAGCAGGAACAGATCCAGCAGCACCAGGGCCAGGAAGCCGTACATCGCGACCAGGGCGATCATCGACATCTGCGGATAGACGCTCTGCAGGAAGCTCAGCGCCAACATCAGCACCATCGCGGGCAGCAGGAATTCGCCCAGGTTCCAGCGGGCGTCGACCATGTCGCGCATCAGCTGCTTCTCCGGGGTGGAGTCACGGGCCTCCATCGCCGCCATCCGACGCTCCCGGTTGGCGGCGGCCGACTGGCGGCGCGCCTCCTTCGGCGACAGCGTGGGGTTGAGGCGCTCCTTGCGGGCCGCCTCCGCCTGCCGACGGGTCGGCGTGGGTGCATCCTTCTTCCGCGGGCCCTTGGCGAGCGGCTCCGGAGTGGGTTCGGGGTCGCTCACGGCCGGGTCGGACTTCACGTCCTTGCGGTAGGGGCGGAACAGGCCCATGGGCAAACCTCACGACGGTCAACGCCCGGCCACCGTGGCTCGGGGGTGTCCCCGATTGTCTCAGGGTCGACCCGGGATTTCGAATCGGACGCGGCCCGGTGGTGCCGGTGCTACCGGCGACCGCCTAGGCTGGTGGACAGTACGCGTTCGGAATCGGAAGGACCGGGCCCAGATGAGCGGATTTTTCCAGCGGATGTCGACAGTGTTCCGTGCCAAGGCAGACAAGGCACTGGACAAGGTCGAGGACCCGCGCGAAACCCTTGACTACTCCTACCAGCGCCAGCTGGAGCTGCTGCAGAAGGTGCGCCGGGGGGTGGCCGACGTGGCGACCAGCCGCAAGCGCGTCGAGCTCCAGGCCAACCAGCTGAACACCCAGATCGACAAGCTGAACACCCAGGCGCAGAAGGCGCTCGAGGTCGGTCGGGAAGACCTGGCCCGCGAGGCGCTGACCCGCAAGTCGGGCATCCAGGGTCAGCTCGGCGAGCTGCAGGCGCAGCACGCCCAGTTGCAGGGTGAGGAGGAGAAGCTGGTCAAGGCCTCGCAGCGACTGCAGGCCAAGGTGGACGCCTTCCGCACCAAGAAGGAGACCATCAAGGCCACCTATTCCGCCGCCGAGGCGCAGACCCGGATCAACGAGGCGTTCTCCGGGATCGGCGAGGAGATGGGCGATGTCGGTCTGGCCGTGCAGCGGGCGGAGGACAAGACCGCCCAGATGCAGGCCCGTGCCGGCGCGATGGACGAGCTGCTCGCCTCCGGTGTACTCGACGACGTGACTGGGTCCACCAAGGACGACATCACCCGCGAGCTCGAGGCCCTCTCCTCGACCTCGGACGTGGACAACGAGCTGGCCCAGATGAAGGCCCAGCTCGGCTCCGGCGGAGCCGGTCAGCGGCAGTCGATCGGTCAGGGACCGGGGTATGCCCAGGGCGCCGGTCAGCAGGGCGCCCAGCAGCAGGCGCCGGGTCAGGCCGGCCAGTTCGGTCAGGCCGGCCCCGCTCAGCAGGGCCAGGGTCAGCAGGGCCAGGGTCAGCAGGGGCACGCCATGCCGGCCGGCGGAGACGACTTCCAGGCGTACCCGACCCAGCAGCAGCCGGGCACGGAGGGTCAGCGATGATCATCCGGGTGCTCAACGAGGGCCAGTTCCGGATGACCGATGACCACCTGAGCGAGCTGAACGCGTGCGACGACCAGGTGGAGGCGGCGGTCGAGGCCGACGATCAGGAGCAGCTGACAGCCGCCCTGACCACGCTGATCGGCACCATCCGCAGCCTCGGTCAGGAGCTCCCCGACGACTTGCTCGAGGATTCCGACCTGATCGTGCCGGACGCCGAGGCGACCCTGGCCGACGTGCGCAGCTGGCTGTCCGACAGCGGCAGCGACGAGGGCCTGATCCCGGGTCGCAGCGGTTCCTGACCCCACGGTGGTTCGGCTCTCCCGTCGCTGGCTGATCATCTCGGCGATCCTGGCGCTGATTGGCCTGTACGCCGTCGGCAGCTCGATCTATTGGGTTGTGTCCATGCTCGGCGCGCCGGACACCGCCTGGGTGGCCATCCCGGCCGTCGGGGCGGTGCTCGCCAGCGTCCTGGTGGTGATCGCCGTGCCGCTGTTCAAGAGTTGGCAACCGCCGCGCTGGGTGCGGATCGGGCTGCCGATCGTGGCGGGCGGGTTCGGCATCGTCGCGGCGGTGGGTACGTTCACCCTGGCCAGCCTGACCGCGTGCGACTATCAGTGCCGGCCCGCCGACACCTGGAAGATGCTCCCCGCCATGCTGACCGCCGGCGTACTCACCGCCCTCGGGCCCGGTGTGTGGGCGTTGACCGACCGGCGCGACCGGGAGGATCTGCTGTGGCCGCTGGCGGTCGCGTTCGTGGTGATCGGGATCGCGGTGGGGATCTATCAGTGGGTGGAGAACGGCCTCTACTGACCGTTGTCGGAGCGGAGCCATAGACTCACCCGGTGCGAATTCTGGTGGCCTGTGACCGACTCGGCGCAATGAGCGCTGCCGAGGCAGGGGTGGCGATCGCGTCCGGCTGGCAACGCACCCAACCCGTTGCCGAACTCGCCGTGGCGCCGCTCGGTGTCGCCGGTGAGGGATTCCTCGCCGCCGCTGCGGCCACGATCGGTCGTGAGGTCGAGCTGAGCGGCCAGGCCGGAGGGCGGATCGGTCTGCTGGTCCGCGGGGAGCGGACCCGAGCCGTCGGCATGGAGGTGCTGGACGCCGGCCCGCCGGAGCGCGGGATCCCACTGACGGGCAGCTCCGCCGCGATCGGGCACGCCGCCGCCGAGGTGCTGGCCCCGGACCGCCCCGACCGCCTGCTGCTCGACCTGGCCACGGTGCACTGCCACGACGGGGGAGCCGGGCTGCTGAGCGCCCTCGGTGCGACCGCCGACCGTCCGCTGGAGGAGGGGGTGGGGGCGATGGCCGGGATCGGCCACCTCGACCTGCACCCGGTCCGGGAGCGGTTGACCGGGATGGAGCTGCTCGCGGTGGTGCCCGACGCCGAACTGACCCAGCCGTTGCTCGGGCTGCGCGGGATCACCTCGCGGCGCGGCCGCGAGGCCGACACCGACCCGGCCGAGCTGCTGGCGGTCGACGCCACCCTGGAACGGTTTGCCACCCTGGCCGAAGCTTCCGCGGCGGCCGTGCCCGGTGCGGGCGCGTGCGGCGGGGCGGCGTACGCCATCGCGGCGCTCGGCGGACGGATCCTCAGCGGGCCACAGGCCTGCGCCGAACTGGTGGGGCTGGTCGAGGCCGGTGCGCCGAACGGGTTCACCGAGACCGTGCTGCAGGCCGACCTGGTGGTCACCGGATCGTCGCGCTTCGACTTCGCCTCCCGCGGCGGCGGGGTGATGCGGTTCGTCGCCGAACAGGCCCAGTTGGCGGGTACGCCGTGCATCGCGCTGGCGGGGGAGAAGGTGATCGGCGCCCGCGAGATGCGCACCATGGGCATCGAGTCGGCGTACGCCGTGCGCGAGGCCGCGCCGTCCTTCGCCGACGAGCCGAGCGGGGCCGACGTGACGGCCGAGGAGCTCACCGAACTCGCCGCCCGGGTGGCGCACACCTGGCAGTGGTGAGGGGGAGGGTTGGGGAATAAACCGTCCGCGAATCGTGCTGCACGGTTGCGGGCCGGGTAGACTCGGCCGACGAACGCGACCAACCCGCGCGATCACCCAACCTGGAGGCAACATGACCGAGGCGACGACCGCCACCACCGGTGTCATCCTCACCGACGAAGCGGCCGGCAAGGTCCGCGACCTGCTCGAGCGTGAGGGCCGTGACGACCTGGCCCTGCGCATCGCCGTGCAGCCCGGTGGCTGCTCCGGCCTGCGCTATGAGCTCTACTTCGACGACCGTCAGCTCGACGGCGACGTCGTCAACACCTATGAGGGCGTCAACGTGGTCACCGACCGGATGAGCGCCCCCTATCTGGGTGGGGCGAAGATCGACTTTGTCGACACCATCGAGAAGCAGGGCTTCACCATCGACAACCCGAACGCGGGCGGTTCCTGCGCCTGCGGTGACTCCTTCCACTGAGTCCCTGCCGTTCGGCTGCTGAGGGCCCCTCGACCACGGTCGAGGGGCCCTCGCTGCGTTTCCGCGGCCATCCGTTAGGTTACTGACCAGTTGTCGACCCCGGAGGGACTCACATGCAGGTAGCTGGCCGTACCGCGCTGATCACCGGCGGAGCCTCCGGGCTCGGCCTGGCGACCGTACGCCGACTCGTCGAGCTGGATGCCAAGGTGGTCGTGCTCGACCTCGACTCGGAGACCGCCCGCGGCAACCTCGCCGAGCTCGGTGACAAGGTCACCTTCAGCCCCGGTGACGTGACCAGCGAGGCCGACGTGCAGCGGGCCGTGGACGCGGCCGTCGAGCTGGGTGACCTGGCCGTGGTGCAGAACTGTGCCGGCGTGGGTACGCCGGGTCGGGTCTATTCGGCCAAGAAGCAGCAGGCGCATCCGCTGGACGCGTTCGCCCGGGTGGTCAACATCAACCTGATCGGCACCTTCAACGTGATCCGGCTGGCCGCCAAGGCGATCATCGAGCACACCGACACCGACGCCGAGGACCGTGCGGTGATCATCAACACCGCGTCCGCGGCCGCCTTCGACGGTCAGATCGGCCAGGCGGCATACTCCGCGTCCAAGGGCGGCATCGTCGGGATGACCCTGCCGATCGCCCGTGACCTGGCGCAGTTCCGGATCCGGGTGATGACGATCGCCCCGGGGCTGTTCTGGACCCCGATGTTCGCCGGCCTGGACGAGAAGGCGATCGACTCGCTCGGTCAGCAGGTCCCGCACCCCTCCCGGCTCGGTGACCCCAGCGAGTACGCGTTGCTGTCCACCCAGATCATCGAGAACCCGATGCTGAACGGGGAGACCATCCGTCTCGACGGTGCCATCCGGATGGCGCCGCGCTGAGCCGCGTCCTCTGAGCAGGCCGGCCGGCCGGCCGGGTGAGCGCGCTTCCCGGGTGTCCGCGGACGCGCAGCGAGCTACAGCAGCTCGAGGATGGTGGCGTTGGCCATGCCGCCGCCCTCGCACATGGTCTGCAACCCGTAGCGGGTGCCGGTGTCGCGCATCTCGTGCACCAGCTGGGTCATGATCCGGGCACCGGAGGCGCCGAGCGGGTGCCCGATGGCGATCGCGCCGCCGTTGGGGTTGAGCCGGGCCGGGTCGGCGCCGGTCTCGGCGAGCCAGGCCAGCGGTACCGGGGCGAACGCCTCGTTCACCTCATAGACCCCGATGTCGGCCAGCGTCAGCCCGGACCGCTGCAGCACCTTCGCCGTCGCCGGGATCGGGGCCGACAGCATCATCACCGGATCATCCCCGGCCAGCACCCCCGTGTGGAACCGCGCAATCGGCGTACACCCCAGCTCGCGCGCCTTCGCCGAGGTCATCAGCAACAGCGCCGCCGAGCCGTCGGAGATCTGCGAGGCGTTCCCGGCGTGCACGGTGCCACCGTCCTCGGGGGCCTTGAACACCGGCTTCAGCTCCGCCAGCGACTCCACGCTGGTACCGCGGCGCAGCCCCTCGTCGACCCCCAGTGACCCGCCGTCGGTCAGCGGCACCTCGACCAGCTGCCCGGCCAGCCGCCCGCCGTCGATCGCCGCGGCGAGCCGGGCGTGCGAGGCGGCCGCGAACTCGTCCTGGGCCTGCCGCGACAGCCCCCAGCGCTCGGCCATCAGTTCCGCGCCGATGCCCTGGTTGAACCCCTTCACCCCGAACCGCTCCAGCAGCTCTGGGGTGTTCGGCGAGCCCAGCTCCGGGTCCTTCATGGTGGAGAACATCGGGATCCGGGTCATCGACTCGACCCCACCGGCCACCACCACGTCGTACGCGCCGGAGATCAGCCCCGCCGCCGCGAAGTGCACCGCCTGCTGGGAGGAGCCGCACTGCCGGTCGATGCTGGTCCCGGGCACCGACTCCGGCCAGCCCGCCGCCAGCACCGCGTTGCGGGCGATGTTGCCGGTCTGCTCCCCGACCTGGGAGACGCACCCCCAGATCACGTCGTCGACCAGCCCGGGGTCCACCCCGGCGCGCTCGGCCAGCGCGTTCAGCACCACCGCCGACAGGCTCACCGGGTGTACGCCGGACAGTGCTCCCTTGCGTCGCCCCACCGGGGTGCGGACGGCCTCGACTATGACGGCATCACGATCGCTCATGGCCCACACGCTACCGGCCCGGTCGGGGTGACTCGCTGGTAACGTCCTCCTCGGTTGCAACAGCGAGGAGGCGACGATGACCGATGGCCCACTGGCCGGGATCCGGGTGGTCGAACTCGCCGGCATCGGCCCTTCGCCGTACGCCTGCCTGGTCCTTGCCGAGCTGGGTGCCGAGGTGATCCGGGTCGACCGGCCCGGCCCCGGGGTGCTCCCGGTCGGCTCCGGCGGCCTGACCCGGTCCCGACCCAGTGTCGCCCTCGACCTCAGGACCAGCACCGGACGCGAGGCCGTGCTGCGCCTGGTCGAGCGGGCCGACGTGCTGGTCGAGGGCCTCCGCCCGGGCACCTGCGAACGGCTCGGTCTCGGCCCCGAGGACTGCCGGACCCGCAATCCGACCTTGGTGTACGCCCGGATGACCGGCTGGGGCCAGTACGGCCCGCTCGCCCACACCGCCGGGCACGACATCAACTTCGCCGCCGTCGCCGGGGCCCTGCACCTGTGCGGCCCCGCCGAGCGGCCGATCCCGCCGGTCAACCTGGTGGCCGACTTCGGCGGCGGCAGCCTGTTCCTGGTCACCGGCATCCTGGCGGGTCTGCTGCAGCGGCATCGGACCGGCCGCGGCACCGTGGTCGACGCCGCCATGGTCGACGGGACGGCCTCGATGACCACGATGCTGCACGGTCTGCTGGCCGACGGTGCCTGGACCGATCGACGGGAGGCCAACTTCGTCGACGGCGGGGCGCCCTTCTACCGCTGTTACGAGTGCGCGGACGGGCGGTTCGTGGCCGTCGGCGCACTGGAGCCGCAGTTCTTCGCCGTGCTGTGCGAGGGCCTCGGCGTACACCCGGCGACCGAGCAGAACGACCGCAGCGGCTGGCCGGCCATGACCGCCCGGTTCGCGACCGCCTTCGCCACCCGCACCCGCGACGCGTGGGCCGAGCACTTCGCCGACACCGACGCCTGCGTCAGCCCCGTGCTGTCGCTGGCCGAGGCGCCGCAGCACCCGCACCTGCAGGCCCGCGGAACCTTCGGCGAGGTCGACGGCCACCCCGCGCCGCGGATCGCACCCCGCTTCGACGACGCCCCACCACCGGACCCCACACCGGAACCCCGCCGCGGCGCCGACACGCGCGCCGCACTGACCGAATGGGGCTTCGCCGCCCTCGAGATCGACGCCCTGCTCGACACCGGCGCGGCCCACCAGAACTGAACGAACGGACCAGGAGGACATGGGAATGAAGATCGGAATGCCGATCAACTACAGCGGCGAATTTCGCGAGGTCGCCGACGAGCTGCTCGACCACGAGGCGGTCGGGCTCGACCTGGCGATCATGGGGGAGGCGTACAGCTTCGACGTGGTCAGCGCCCTCGGCTATCTGGCCGCGCGCACCGAGAAGCTGCGACTCGCCTCGGGCATCCTGAACATCTATTCCCGCACCCCGGCCCTGCTGGCGATGACCGCCGCCGGTCTCGACCACATCTCCGACGGCCGGTTCATGCTCGGCATCGGCGCCTCCGGCCCGCAGGTGGTGGAGGGGTTCCACGGCATCCGCTACGACGCGCCGCTGGGGCGTACCCGTGAAGTCGCCGAGATCTGTCGCAAGATCTGGCGCCGCGAACCGACCGACTATGCCGGCAAGTACTACAAGCTGCCGTTGGACGCCGAGCACGGCGGGACCGGGCTGGGCAAGCCGCTGAAGCTGATCAACCACCCGCTGCGCGACCGGATCCCGATGCTGCTCGCCGCGATCGGGCCGAAGAACACCGCGCTCGCCGCCGAACTGTTCGAGGCCTGGCAGCCGGTGCTGTTCCTGCCCGAGGGCGCCCAGGCCGCCTTCGGTGACGCGCTCGCCAAGGGCCGCGCCAAGCGCGACCCCGAGCTCGGCGAGCTGCAGATCCTGGTCGACAGCGTCGCCTGCATCACCACCGACGAGCGGATGCGCGAGGCGGTCCTGCAGCGGGTGCGCCAGCACGTCGCCCTCTATGTGGGCGGCATGGGGGCGCGCGGGAAGAATTTCTACAACGAGCTCGCCGTGCGTTACGGGTACGCCGACGCCGCCGCCGAGATCCAGGACCGCTACCTTGGCGGGGACAAGGTCGGCGCGGCTGCGGCCATCCCCGACGAGCTGATCGAGGGGCTCGCCCTGGTCGGCGACGCCGACCACGTCGCCCGCCGGGTCAAGGCATTCGCCGACGCCGGGGTGAGCACCCTCAACGTGCAGGCCGTGGCCGCCGACCGCCGGGGCCGGGTCGAGACGATCGAGGCGCTCGTCGCGATGGCCGGCTGACCGGTTGCCCTGACGGGGCGCGGGGGCTGTGGCAGGCTGACCGGCGAGGACGACGCGGGCTGGCGAAGGAGCAGGCGATGGCACTGGTGGACTACGAGTACGCCGACGGGGCGGCCTGGCTGACCCTGGACAACCCCGACGCCGGCAACGCGATCACCTTCGAGTCCACCGCCGAGCTGGCGGCCGCGGTACGCCGGGCCGAACGAGACGGCGCCCGGGTGATCGTGCTGCGCAGCACCGGCCGCTTCTTCTCCGTCGGCGGCGACCTGGCCGGCTTCGCCCAGGCCGAGGACATGCCCGCCCACATGGACGACCTGGCCACCGCCATCCACCGCGTCATCGCCGGCCTGCAGCGCAACGACGCCGTCGTGGTCACCGTGGTGCAGGGGCCGGCCGCCGGGATCGGCTTCCCGCTGGCCGCCGCCGGTGACCTGGTGCTCGCCTCCGACAGGGCGAAGTTCACCCTCGGCTACACCAAGGTCGGGCTGGCCGGCGACGGCGGCACCGGCCTGCTCACCCGCACCCTCGGGTTGCACCGCACCCTGCGGCTGGCCCTGCTGAACGACCTGGTCGGCGCGGAGGAGGCGTACGCCGCAGGCCTGGTCGCCCGGGTGTTCCCGGCCGACGAGCTGGACGCGAAAGTGCGCGAACTGGTCGCTGGACTGGCCGCCGGATCGGCCACCGCCCAGGCCGCCGCCAAGCACCTGATTCGCGCCGCGGCCGGTGACGACGTCGAGGCACGACTCGCCGCCGAGGCGCGGGCGATGACGAGCGCCGCCGGCACCCCCGACGCGGTTGAGGGGATCGACGCGTTCCTCGGCAAGCGGCCCGCGAAGTTCGGCGGCGACGCGTGAGCGAGCCCCCCGCGGAGGTGCTGTTCAAGCTGGGGCGTCACTCCTATCACCGTTCTGCGCGGTTGGTGATGGCGATCATCAACCGCACCCCCGACTCGTTCTATGACAAGGGTGCCACCTGGGCCGCCGACGCCGCCTTCGACCGGGTCGCGCAGGTGGTCGACCAGGGCGCCGACCTGGTCGACATCGGCGGGATCAAGGCCGCCCCCGGCGCCGAGATCGACGTCGAGGAGGAGTCGCGCCGGGTGGTCGACTTCGTCGCCCGCGTGCGCTCGGCCTACCCGGACCTGGTGATCAGCGTCGACACGTGGCGGGCCGAGGTCGGCCGCCGGGTGTGCGCCGCGGGGGCCGACCTGCTGAACGACGCCTGGGGTGGGGCCGATCCGGCGCTCGCGGAGGTGGCCGCCGAACATGACGTGGCGATGGTGTGCACCCACACCAACTCGGTCACCCCGAGGACCCGGCCGCACCGGATCGAATATGACGACGTGGTCGCCGCCGCGGTGGAGTCGACGGTCGGCCAGGCCGAACGGGCGGTGGCCCTCGGGGTGGACCGGCAGCGGCTGCTGATCGACCCGGCGCACGACTTCGGCAAGAACTCGTTCCACTCGGTCGAGCTGACCCGGCGCCTCGACGAACTGGTCGGCACCGGCTGGCCGGTGCTGGTGTCGCTGTCCAACAAGGACTTCGTCGGGGAGTCGCTGGACCGCCCGGTGAACGAGCGGCTCATCGGCACCCTGGCCACCACCGCCATCTCGGCCTGGCACGGCGCCCACGTCTACCGCGTGCACGAGGTGGCCGAGACCCGGCAGGTGCTGGACATGGTGTCGGTGATCGCGGGCGAGCGGCCGCTGGCCCGGGCCGTGCGGGGGGTGTCGTGATCGAGCACGTGCTGTTCTGGCCGCACCCGCCGCTGCTGCTGGCCGAGTACGCCTCCCTGGCCGACCCCGGCGCGGGGGTACGCCGAGCCGCGCTCGCGCTGCTGGACGGCCTCGACCCGGCGGCCCGGGTGGTGGTGCTCACCGACGCCCCGGAGTGGCCGTCGACCCGGCGTACGCCGCTGGGGGAGCGGGTCGCCCGGGAGCTCCTGGCCCGGGTCGGACGCGAACCGGCCGCGGTGCTCGCCGTGGCCGAGAACGCCGACACGGCGACCGTCGAGGCGGCGGCCGAGCGGGTGCGGGCGGCCACCACGGACGCATCGGTGCTGCTGGTGCTCGGTGACGGCTCGGCCCGGCGCGGGCTGAAGGCACCGGGGCACCTGGACGAGCGGGCCGCCCCCTTGGACGGGGCCATCGGTGAGGTGCTGGCCGCCGCCGACCCGGCCGGGCTGCGCGCCCTCGACACCGCACTGTGCGCCGAGCTGATGGTGGCCGGCCGGGCGCCCTGGCAGGTGGCCGGCGCGGTGCTGGCGGGGCAGCGCTGGCGGGCCGACCGGGTCGGCTTCGACGACCCGTTCGGGGTCGGCTATCACCTGGCGCGGTGGACGTGCGCCGACTGATCGGCCCCGACGGGCTGCCCGAGCTGCTTGACGACCGGGCCCTCGCCGAGGCGTACGCCTGGACCGAGGGAGTGCGCGCTTCGATGCTGACCACCCTCGACGGGGTCGTCGCCGGATCCGACGGGCGCAGCGGATCATTGGGTGGTGCCGCCGATCGCACCGTCTATCGGCTCAACCGCAGCCTGGCCGAGGCGATCGTGGTCGGCGCCGGGACCGCCCGCACCGAGGCGTACGGTCTGCCGGCCGAAGGACAGCTGCTGGTGCTGGTCAGCCGCCGCGGGGAACTGCCGGAGCGGCTGGCCGCCGAGGCCGTCGACCGGCCCGGCCGGGTGGTGCTCGCGGCCGGCTCCGACGCCGACACCAGCCACGCCGAACGGGTGCTGGGTGCCGAGCAGGTCTGGCGGTTCGACACCCCGACCGTCCCGCCGCAGCCGCTTCGGGACCGGCTGCTGGCCGCCGGCCGGCGGCGGATCCTGCACGAGGGCGGCCCCTCGCTGCTCGCCCACTGGCTGGCCGCCGGGCTGGTCGACGAGCTGTGCCTGACCGTGGCGCCCCGACTGGTCGGTGAGGGCGTACGCCTGATGGACGGACCGGTGGGTGACCCGCGGCTGCGACCGCTGCTGCTGCTGGAGTCGGAGGGCTCGCTGCTCGGGCGCTGGGCGGTCCGGGTCACGGCTGCGTCACGGACTGGCCACTGAGCGTCCGACGGGTCAGCAACGTCAGGGAAGTGCGATACTGTGGCACACGTCTGGCCCCATCCCCCCGAGGGGCCGACGAGGTACCGGGTGGACAACCCCAGGAAGGGCGTGACGTGAGTCTGTTGAGGGCGAATCCTCGGCGCCGTAAGCGGCTGGTCGGAGCGGGACTGCTCGGCCTGACCGTCGCCGGCCTGAGCGGCTGTTCGGCCACCGGGCCGGGCCGTGGACACCTGTTTGGGCTGCCGGACCCGACCACCGAGCAGGCGCCGCACATCGGCAACCTGTGGGTGGGTTCCTGGATCGCCTGCCTGGTGGTCGGTGCCATCGTCTGGGGTCTGATGTTCTGGGCGTTCGCCCGCTATCGCCGCCGGCACAGCAACGAGGTGCCGCGCCAGACCCGGTACAACTTGCCGATGGAGATCATGTACACGGTGGTCCCGTTCCTGATCATCGGCGTGCTGTTCTTCTACACCGTCCAGGCCCAGGACAAGGTGCTCGCCAGCGCCCAGCCGACCCCGAGCACGCACACCGTCAAGGTGGTCGGGCAGAAGTGGTCGTGGACGTTCAACTATGCCAACGAGCAGGTCTGGGACGCCGGCACCATCGAGAAGACCCCCGACCTCTACCTGCCGGTCAACGAGACCACCACCTTCGAGCTGCACAGCCCCGATGTGATCCACTCCTTCTGGGTGCCGTCGTTCTACATGAAGATGGACGTGATCCCCGGGCGTACCAACACCTTCCAGGTGACCCCCAACAAGGAGGGGGTGTTCGCCGGCAAGTGCGCCGAACTGTGCGGCACCTACCACTCGGCGATGCTGTTCAACCTGCACGTGGTGCCCCGCGCGGAGTTCGACCGCAAGATGGCCGAGCTGAAGAGCCGGGGCCAGACCGGGGAAAACCTCGGCTCCCAGGGTGCCAACCAGTTGGCCCGAGCAAAGAAGGAGGGTGAGTGATGACAACCGTCGAGAGGGTTGCCGGCGCGACCAGCGCAGCACCCAGTGACCGCCGCCTCGGCGCGGTGGTGATGGACCTGCTGACCACCACCGACCACAAGCTGCTCGGCAAGATGTACATGGTCACCGGCTTCGTGTTCTTCCTGCTGGCCGGTGTGATGGCGCTGGTGATCCGCGCCGAACTGGCGTTCCCGGGCATGCAGTTCATGCAGTTCGAGACGTTCAACCAGATGTTCACCATGCACGGCACGATCATGCTGCTGATGTTCGCGACCCCGATGTTCTCGGCCTTCGCGAACGTGCTGATGCCGCTGCAGATCGGTGCCCCCGACGTCGCCTTCCCGCGGCTGAACGCGTTCTCCTACTGGGTCTACGTGGTCGGTTCGCTGATCGTGATGTCCAGCTTCCTCACCCCCGAGGGGCCGGCCTCCTTCGGCTGGACGGCGTACACCCCGCTGTCGAACAAGCTGAACAACCCCGGCGTCGGCGGCGACCTGTGGCTGATGGGCCTCTATCTGGTCGGTCTGTCCTCGATCCTCGGCGCGGTCAACTTCATCACCACGATCATGCTGCTGCGCGCCCCGGGCATGACCATGTTCCGGATGCCGATCTTCACCTGGAACACGCTGGTCACCTCGCTGCTGGTGCTGATGGTGTTCCCGGTGCTGGCCGCCGGCCTGCTGGTGCTGGAGGCCGACCGCCGACTCGGCACGCACGTCTTCGACGCCGCCAACGGCGGCCCGATCCTGTGGCAGCACCTGTTCTGGTTCTTCGGCCACCCCGAGGTGTACGTGCTGGCGCTGCCGTTCTTCGGCATCATCACCGAGATCCTGCCGGTGTTCAGCCGCAAGCCGGTCTTCGGCTACGTCGGCCTGGTCGGCGCGACCCTGGTCATCGCGGCCCTGTCGATGGCGGTGTGGGCCCACCACATGTTCGTCACCGGCGCGGTGTCGCTGCCGTTCTTCGCGTTCATGACGATGCTGATCGGCATCCCGACCGGTGTGAAGTTCTTCAACTGGATCGGCACGATGTGGCGCGGTTCGTTGAGTTTCGACACCCCGATGCTGTGGGCGTGCGGCTTCCTGACCACCTTCCTGTTCGGCGGCCTGACCGGCATCATCCTGGCCTCCCCGCCGATGGACTTCCAGGTGTCCGACACCTACTTCGTGGTCGCCCACTTCCACTATGTGCTGTTCGGCACCGTGGTGTTCGCGATGTTCGCCGGGTTCTATTTCTGGTGGCCGAAGATGACCGGCAAGATGCTGAACGAGACGCTCGGCAAGGTGCACTTCTGGCTGCTGTTCGTCGGCTTCCACACCACCTTCCTGGTGCAGCACTGGCTGGGCATCGAGGGCATGCCGCGCCGGTACGCCGACTATCTGCCGAATGAGGGGTTCACCCTCTTAAACCAGATCTCCACCGTCGGAGCGTTCCTGCTCGGCATCTCCTTCCTGCCGTTCTTCTGGAACATGTGGATCACCCGCAAGTCGCCCAGCGTGACTGTGGACGACCCGTGGGGCTGGGGCCGTTCGCTGGAATGGGCGACCTCCTGCCCGCCGCCGAAGAAGAACTTCACCTCGCTGCCGCGGATCCGCTCCGAGTCGCCGGCCTTCGACCTGCACCACCCGGAGGTGGCCGAGTTGGAGTACGCCGACAACGGCGCCGACAACCTGATCGACGCCAGCGACGATCGCGGCCGGGCAGGGCTGCTGCGGCAGCGCATCGCGAAGCAGGCGGGCTCCGAGCTCGAGAAGGGCGCTGACAACGAGAGGAAGCTCAAGCGGTGAGGACCGAGTACAAGATCTACCTGCCGTTGGGCCTGTTCTTCGTCGTCTGCACCGTCGCCTACTGGTTCTTCGGTCGGGTCGACGGCGGCCGGATCGAGTGGGTCGGCATCGCCGCGCTGGCGCTGACCGCGCTGATGGTTTTCCAGATCGGTTTCTACCTCTACTTCACCGCCCGCAAGATGGACCTGCGGCCCGAGGACCGGGCCGACGGGGAGGTCACCGAGGGCGCCGGCGACATGGGCTTCTTCCCGCCGCGCAGCATCTGGCCGTTCTGGGCCGCGGTCACCGCGGGCCTGGTGTTCCTCGGTCCGGTCTTCGGCTGGTGGTTGACCGTGCTCGGCGTCGGATTCGGCGCCCTGGCCCTGGCCGGCTGGATCTACCAGTACTACCGCGGCGACTACCAGCACTGAGCCGCGGCCGGTGCGACTGCTGGAGATCCACCGCTATCCGGTGAAATCGATGGGCGGTGAGTCGCTCGCCGAGGTCGAGATCGACGGTCGGGGACTGGTCGGCGATCGCTGGTTCGCGGTGGTGGACGCCGAGGGACACCTCGCCTCGGGCAAGAACACCCGCCGCTTCCGCCGCCACGACGCGGTGTTCGACTTCGCCGCCACGACCGGCTCCGACGGGGTTCGGGTAGGCCGCGCCGACGGCGACGAGTCCTGGCCGGTCACCGATCCCGCGCTGCCCGAACGCCTGAGCGGAGCGTTCGGCGTACCGGTCTCGATCCGGGCCGAGGACGCGGTCCCCCATCAGGACGCGGGTCAGCTCAGCCTGGTCGGGACGGCCTCGCTGGCCTGGTGCGCCGAGCGCTGGGGCGGCAGCCCGGACCCGCGACGGATCCGGGCGAACCTCGTGGTCGAGACCGACGAACCGTTCGTGGAGGACGGCTGGGTCGGCCGGCAGGTCGAGATCGGCTCGAGCGTGCTGCGGGTGGTCGGCCAGGTCCCGCGCTGCCGGATGATCGACCTGGACCAGGACGGGGTGGTTGCCGGGGTCGGCTGGCTGCGTCCGCTGGGGCAGGAACGGGGCACCAACCTGGCGGTGTACGCCGACGTCGCCGAGCCCGGTCGGCTGGCGATCGGGGACGAGGTGCGGCTGAACGGGTGAGTGTCAGAGGGTCTACCCCGGCCGACGTCGCCGGGGCCCTGCACGGGGAGCGGCTGATCCAGATGGGTGCCGACGGCACTCCCGCGTGCCGGAGTTCCTCACGTTGGAGCTGGGCCCGGCATTGGCCCTGTCACCGCAGGCAGCGTTGGGCCTGGTCGGGGATGTGCTCGACCTGCGGCACCGGCACCCGCGGTTGTGGTCGGCGGTGATCGGGGACTGGTGCAGGTCTGGGTCCACGCGGACCCCGCCGGGCGGCGGCACAGCCTGCCCACACGACGCCGTAGGCTGCGGCCATGGAGACCCTGGGTTCCCCGGACCGAGTCGGTGAGCTGCTCGGTAGGACCGGTTATCTGGCCGGAACCGAGTTGGCCACGAGCGTGTTCCTGTCCGCCGCGATGCAGCGACCGCTGCTGCTCGAGGGCGAGCCCGGCACGGGAAAGACCGCGCTCGCCGAGGCACTCGCGACCGGGCTGGGACTGCCGCTGGTGCGGCTTCAGTGCTATGAGGGGATCGACGCGGCGCAGGCGCTGTTCGACTGGGACTTCCCGCGCCAGATCCTGCACCTGCGCGCACTGGAGGCGGCCGGTTCGGTGGACGCCGACGCGGCCGAGCAGTCGCTCTATGCCGACCGGTTCCTGCTCGCCCGGCCGATCCTGACCGCGCTGCGTCAGCCGTCGGTGCTGCTGATCGACGAGATCGACCGCGCCGACGATGAGTTCGAGGCGTTCCTGCTGGAGGTGCTGTCCACCTGGCAGGTCAGCATCCCCGAGGTCGGCACCGTCTCCGCCGACACCCCGCCGTTGGCCGTGCTCACCTCCAACCGCACTCGCGAGCTGCACGACGCCCTCAAGCGGCGCTGTCTCTATCACTGGGTCGACCACCCCAGCTTCGGCGCCGAACTGGACATCCTGCGTACCCGCGCCCCGGAGGTCACCGCGCGGCTGGCCGAGCAGGTGGTCGGCGTGGTGCAGCGGCTGCGGACCGACGAGGGACTGCTGAAACCACCCGGGGTGGCCGAAACCATCGACTGGGCCCGCGCCCTGCACCGCCTCGGCGCCGCCGAGCTCGACCTGGCCCGGGCCGCGGCCAGCCTGGGCGCGGTGGTGAAATATCGCGAGGACCAGCACCGGGTCCGTCAGGCCCTCGATCGGCTGCTCACGCCATGACCCAGCCGGTCGGGGTGCGGCACCAGGTCGATGAGGTGCTGCTCGGGTTCGTCGCCGCGGTCCGCGCCGCGGGCGTACCGGCGGGTCCCGACCGGGCCCAGGCGTTTCTAGCCGCTACCGCGCTGGTCGGTCTGGACGATGCGGCGGCGGTGCGGGCGGCGGCCCGGGCGACCCTGTGCGCCCACCCCGACGACCTGCACCGGTTGGACCAGGTGTTCGAGAGCTGGTTCTCCGCCCGCGACCAGTCGCCGGGGATGATGCCGCCGGACCGGGAGCCGGTCCCGTTGCGCACCCTCGCCCTCGACGACTTCCCGCCCGGCGGGACGGCCGGCGACGAGTCCGACGCGGTGCGCGCCGCCGCCAGTCAGGTCGAGGTGCTGCGCCAGCGCGACGTCAGCGAACTCACCCCCGACGAACGCCGGCTGCTCGGCGCCCTGCTCGAGCAGCTGCCGATCCGCCTGCCGACCCGCCGCGCCACCCGGCACAGCCGCGCCCCGCGGGGCCAGGTCGACGCCCGGCGTACGCTGCGCGCCTCGCTGCGGCAGTGGGGAGAACCGGCGCAGATCAGCCACCGCCGCCGCGGCCGGCGGCCGCGACCGGTGGTGCTGCTGCTCGACGTCTCCGGCTCGATGGAGGGGTACGCCGAGGTGCTGCTCCGGCTGGCGCACCGCTACGTCCAGGCGGCCGGCGCCGGATCCGGGCGGCACCCGGTCGAGGCGTTCACCCTCGGCACCCGGCTGACCCGGCTCACCCGGGCGTTGCAGCACCGTGACGTGGAGCAGGCGATGCGGGCGGTGGCGCAGACGGTGCCCGATTTCTCCGGTGGCACCCGGCTCGGCGAGACGTTGCGGGCGTTCACCGAGCGATGGGGGCGGCGTGGGTTGGCCCGCGGGGCGGTCGTGGTGATCGTCTCCGACGGGTGGGAGCGCGGCGACTGCACCCTGCTGGCCGAGCAGGTACGCCAGCTCGGCCAGCTGGCGTACCGGGTCATCTGGGCGAATCCGCACCGTGGCCGGACCGGCTACCAACCCGTGCAGGCCGGAATCGTGGCAGTCTTGCCTCACCTGGATGCGTTCGTCGCCGGCCACTCGCTGGCGGCGTACACCGAGCTGGCGGAGGTGGTCGCCGATGCGTGAGGTGCTGAACGAGCTGCTCGAGTGGTGGGAAGCGGGGGAGACCGTCGCGCTCGGTACCGTCGTCGCCACCTTCCGCTCGGCCCCGCGGCCCCCGGGCGCGTCGATGATCGTCGGACCGGCGGGGGAGGCCGTGGGATCGGTCTCCGGCGGCTGCGTCGAGGGGGCCGTGCACGGGCTGGGTGAACAGGTGATCGCCGACGGGCGACCGGTCCTGCAGCGCTACGGTGTCTCCGACGAGATCGCCCTCGGCGTCGGGCTGACCTGCGGCGGCATCCTCGACATCTGGGTGGAGCGGGTCAACCGCGACACCTTCCCCGAGCTCGGTGAGATCGCCGCGGCGATCCGGGCCGGTACGCCGATCGCCGTCGCCACCGTGGTCGCCCACCCCGACCCGCAGTGGCTCGGTCGGCGCATGCTCATCGACGAGAACGGCACCCCGGATCGGTCGCTGATCTCGGCGCGCGCCACCGACGCGATCGCCGACGACGCTTCCGGTCTGCTCGCCACCGGCCACCATGCCACCCTCCAGTACGGGATTGACGGGGAGCGACGCGGCGAGGGGATGCGCGTGTTCGTCTGGGCGTTCGCCCCGCCCCCGCGGATGCTGGTCTTCGGCGCCATCGACTTCGCCGCCGCGGTGGCGCGGGTCGGCACCTTCCTCGGGTATCGGGTCACCGTGTGCGACGCACGGCCGATCTTCGCCACCGCCAGTCGCTTCCCCGAGGCCGATGAGGTGGTCGTGCGCTGGCCGCACCGCTACCTGCGCGAGGAGGCCGAGGCCGGCCGGATCGACGCGCGCACCGTGCTCTGCGTCCTCACCCACGACCCCAAGTTCGACGTCCCGCTGTTGGAGGTGGCGCTGCGGCTGCCGGAGGTGGCCTACATCGGCGCCATGGGCTCCCGGCGTACCCACGAGGACCGGTTCAACCGGCTCCGCGAGGCCGGACTCGGCGACGCCGAACTCGACCGGCTCGCCTCACCGATCGGACTCGACCTGGGCGCGCGTACGCCCGAGGAGACCGCCGTGTCGATCGCCGCCGAGATCATCGCCCAGCGCTGGGGCGGCAGCGGCGACCCGCTGCGGCAGCGCACCGGTCGGATCCACCACGATCCCTTGCCGTCCGAGGCCGCTGGTCAGTAGGGTCGTGGCAGACGTGACCGGGATCACGTTCCCGGCAAAGGTGCCAACAGGAGGCCGCATGACCAGGATCACCCTCACCGTTGACGGCGACAAGGTGTCCGACGACGTCGAACCGAGGCTGCTGCTGGTGCAGTACCTGCGCGACAGAGTCGGCAAGACCGGCACCGTGATCGGCTGCGACACCTCCAACTGCGGCGCCTGCACCGTCCATCTCAACGGCCGCTCGGTGAAGTCCTGCAACGTGCTCGCGGTCCAGGCCGATGGCGCCGACGTCGTGACCATCGAGGGCTTGGCCCACAGTGCCGGCGCCGGCGCCGGCGACGGCAGCTCGCCCCCGCTGCACCCGGTGCAGGAGGCGTTCCGGGAGTGCCACGGCCTGCAGTGCGGCTTCTGCACGCCGGGGATGATCATGCAGAGCGTCGACCTGTTGAACGAGAATCCCCATCCCACCGAGGAAGAGGTACGCCTGGGGCTCGAAGGCAACCTGTGCCGCTGCACGGGCTATCACAACATCGTGCGTGCGGTGCTGCACGCCGCGGGGGAGGGATCCAAGTGAGCGTCGACACCGACCAGCAGAGCAAGGAGATCGGCCGGGAGCGGCGCCGCAAGGAGGACGAGCGGCTGATCACCGGACGCACCAAGTGGACCGACAACCTGACGGTCCGCGGCATGCTGCACCTGGCCATGGTGCGCAGCCCGTTCGCGCACGCGAAGATCACCAACATCAACACCGAGGACGCCAAGGCCGCCCCGAACGTGATCGGGGTGATCACCGGCGCCGACATCGCCGACGAACAGGGTGCGCTGCCCAACGCCTGGCCGATCGCCCCGGACCAGAAGACGCCGGCCCACCCGCCGGTCGCGGTGGACCGGGTCACCTTCGCCGGCGAGATCGTCGCCGTGGTGATCGCCCGCAGCGCCGCCGAGGCCCGCGACGCCGCGGAACTGGTCGACGTCGACTACGAGGAACTGCCCGCGGCGCTGGACCTCAAGGAGGCCGCCGCGGACAAGGTGCTCGCGCACCCCGACCTGGGCACCAACAAGTCGGCGTTCTGGAAGTTCGACTCGGCCGAGGCCGGCACCGGCGGCGACGTCGAGCGGGCGATCGCCGAGGCCCGCGACGGCGGCATCGTGATCGAGCGGGAATACCGTCAGCAGCGGCTGATCCCGGCGTTCATGGAACCGCGCTCGGTGCTCGTCGACCCGACCGGTGAGCAGATCACCATGTGGTCGGCCACCCAGATCCCGCACATCCTGCGCTTCCTGCTGGCCGCGGTGCTGGGCGTACCGGAGTCCAAGGTGCGGGTCATCGCCCCCGATGTCGGCGGCGGGTTCGGCGGCAAGCTGCAGACCACGCCGGAGGAGTTCATCGCGATGGTGCTGGCCCGGCGCCTGGCGAAGCCGGTCAAGTACACCGAGACCCGCTCCGAGTCGCTGATGGCCGCCCACCACGGCCGCGACCAGTGGCAGAAGCTGACCCTGTCCGCCACCAAGGAGGGCAGGGTCACCGGGATGAAGGTCGAGCTGCTGGCCGACCTCGGCTCCTACGTGTCGCTGGTCGGCGGCGGCGTACCGGTGCTCGGCGCGTTCATGTTCAACGCCATCTACAAGTTCCCGGCGTACCAGTTCAACTGCCAGACGGTGCTCACCAACAAGACTTGGACCGACGCCTATCGCGGCGCCGGCCGTCCGGAGGCCACCTTCGGCATCGAGCGGATGATGGACGAGCTGGCCGCCGAGCTCGGCGAGGACCCGCTGGTGGTGCGGGAACGCAACTGGATCACCCACGAGGAGTTCCCGTTCACCACGGTCGCCGGGCTGGAGTACGACTCCGGCAACTACGAGGCCGCCACGGCCAAGGCGAAGGAGTCCTTCGGCTACGACGAGCTGCGCGCCGAGCAGCAGCGGCGCCGCGAGTCGAACGACCCGGTCCAGCTGGGTATCGGGGTGTCCACCTTCACCGAGATGTGCGGGCTCGCCCCGTCGCGGGTGCTCGGGTCGCTGTCCTACGGCGCCGGCGGCTGGGAGCACGCCTCGATCCGGATGCTGCCCACCGGCAAGGTCGAGGTGGTCACCGGGGCCAGCGCCCACGGCCAGGGCCACGAGACGGCGTTCTCCCAGATCGTCGCTGACCGGCTCGGCGTACCGTTCGAGGACATCGAGATCCTGCACGGCGACACCCAGATCGCGCACAAGGGTCTGGACACCTACGGCTCCCGGTCGCTGGTGGTCGGCGGCGAGGCGGTGGTCAAGGCCGCGGACAAGGTGATCGGGAAGGCGCGTCCGATCGCGGCGCACCTGCTGGAGGCGAACGCCGAGGACCTCGAGTTCGCGGCCGGGAAGTTCAGCGTCAAGGGCACCGACAAGGGCGTCTCCATGCCGGAGATCGCCCTGGCCACCTTCGCCGCACACAACCTGCCCGACGGGGTCGAGGCCAGCCTGGACTCCGACGCCACCTTCGACCCGGTGAACTTCAACTTCCCGCACGGAACCCACCTGTGCGCGGTCGAGGTGGACACCGAGACCGGTCAGGTGCGAATGCGAAAGTACGTGTGCTGCGACGACATCGGCATCATCATCAACCCGCTGATCGCCGAGGGGCAGGTGCACGGCGGGCTGGTGCAGGGCATCGCCCAGGCGCTGTGGGAGGAGGCGGTGCACGACGAGTCCGGGACGCTGGTGTCGGCCTCCTTCGTGGACTATCTGCTGCCCACCTCGGCCGACACGATCAGCTTCACCGTCGAGCACACCACCAGCCCGTGCACCACCAACTCGCTGGGCGCCAAGGGCGTCGGTGAGGCCGGCACGATCGCCTCCACCCCGGCGGTGGTCAACGCCGTCGTCGACGCGGTACGCCACCTCGGCGTCGACGACATCCAGATGCCGTGTACGCCCGAACGCGTCTGGAAGGCGGTGCGTGCTGCCACCGGTCAAGGAGGGGCCGGTGGCGGTGGGAAGGACCAGACCGAGGCTGCGGCCGCCCCGCACTTCGATCAGGCAACCGGTGACCAGGGCACCGCCGATCGCACCGCCGGCGCCGACGACCAGGGTGAAGGAGTACAGGCATGATCCCCGCAACCTTCGACTATGTGGCGCCCACCTCGGTGGTCGAGGCCCTGGCCGCGCTCGCCGAGCACGGTGACGACGCCAAGGTGATGGCCGGTGGGCAGAGTCTCCTGCCGGTGCTGCGGATGCGGCTGAACGCCCCCGAGGTGGTGGTCGACATCGGTCGCATCGATGAGTTGCGCGGCGTGCGGGAGGAGGGCGACGCGATCGTCATCGGTGCGCTGACCACCCACCACGACGTGATCGCCGACCCGCTGGTGAAGGAGCACGCGCTGCTGCTGCACAAGGCGGCGGTCGAGGTGGCGGACGCCCAGATCCGGCACCGCGGCACCCTCGGCGGGGCGCTCGCCCACGCCGATCCGGCCGGGGACCTCGGGGCGCCGATCCTCGCGCTGGACGCCGAGCTGGTGATCGCCGGTCAGGGCGGGGAGCGTCGGGTGCCGGCTCAGGAATTCTTCGTCGACCTGTTCGAGACCGCGGTCGGTGACGACGAGCTGTTGACCGCGATCCGGATCCCCAAGCACACCGGCTGGGGGGCGCACTACGAGAAATTCGTCCGGGTGGCGCACCAGTGGCCGATCGTCGCGGTGGCAGCCACCGTCGGCGCTGACGGGGCGGCCGTGGCGCTGACCAACATGGGCTCCACCCCGGTCCGGGCCAGCGCGGTGGAGCAGGCGCTCGGCGGGCGGGTGGACGACGAGAGCGTACGCCGGGCCGCGGCCAGGGCGGCCGAGGGCACCAACCCGCCCTCGGACCTGAACGGCGACGCCGACTATCGTCGACACTTGGCCACGGTGCTCACCCGACGAGCGCTGCTCAAGGCCGCCGGTATCGAGGACGGAGCCTGATCCGATGGAGCTGAAGCACAACTTTTCCGTACCCACAGGGATCGCCGAGACCTGGCAGCACTTCGGCGATCCGCAGGGGCTGGCCGAGTGCTTCCCCGGGGCGCAGGTCACCGGCGTCGATGGGGACTCGTTCACCGGCACCGCCAAGATCAAGCTCGGCCCGATCGCGCTGGTCTACACCGGCACCGGTGAGTACGCCGAGCGCGACGAATCCGCGCACCGGCTGGTGGTCAACGCCAAGGGCAAGGACAAGCGCGGCAACGGCACGGCCGGCGCCACGGTCACCGTCCAGCTGAGCGAGGCGGGCGCCGACCGGACCGATGTCGACGTGACCACCGACCTCAACGTCACCGGCAAACCCGCCCAGTTCGGCCGCGGGATGATCCAGGACGTCTCCGACAAGCTGCTCGGCCAGTTCGTGCAGTGCCTGGAGCAGAAGCTCACCGCCGAAGACTCCGACACCGAGAGCGAGGACTCCGCACGTTCCCCGGGCGAGGAAGCGGCCCCCTCACGGTCCCTGAGCGAGGAGCGCAGCGACGAGTCGAAGGGGGAGTCCGATCCCGGCGCCCCGAGCGAGGCCGGCACGGAGCAGGCCGAGCAGGTGCCGCCGCCCGCGCGCTCGATCCGCGAGGACTCGCCGATCCCGATGAACGAGGAGCAGCCCAAACGGGCGGCGTCGGACCGGGCGCAGGAGTCACAGCAGGGGCAGAAGCAGCAGGACAAGCAGGACGACTCGCTCGACCTGGGTGCCACGGTGCTGCCGATCCTGGTCAAGAACTACTGGCGCGAGGGGCTGATCGCGATCCTCGGGCTGCTGGTGCTGCGCAACCTGTTCCGGAAGTGAGGGTGCTCCGCCCCTCTTGGTCATTGCGTGCCACTCAACGGCGGAACCACCCCTCAAAACGGTGCGATTCGCGGTTGAGTGGCACTCCATGACCAGCGTCGGGAGCTGACCTCGACCATGACCACCGCGGGCCTGCTGCTGGCCGCCGGCGCCGGACGCCGAATGGGCCAGCCCAAGGCGCTGGTCAGCGACGCCGACGGCACCCCGTGGGTACACCGCGCCGCCACGGTGTTGGCCGAGGGCGGCTGTGATCCGGTGCTGGTGGTGCTCGGTGCGGCGGCCGACCAGGTCCGGCAACTCCTTCCCGACACGGCGATCCCGGTGTTCGCCGCCGACTGGGAGCAGGGGATGGGCGCCTCGCTGCGGGCGGGTCTGGCCGCCCTGCCCGAAACCGCGCCCCACGCCACCGCCGTGCTGGTCGGCCTCGTCGACACCCCCGGAGTCACGGCTGGGGTGGTGGCCCGCATCCTCGCGGCCGGCACCGATCCGGGCGTCCTGGCGCGGGCGGCGTACCACTCAGACCCCGGCCACCCGGTGCTGATCGGCCGCGACCACTGGGCCGAGGCCGCCCGCGTCGCCACCGGTGACCGTGGCGCCCGCGACCTGCTGGCCCGACCGGGCGTACGCCTGATCGAGTGCGGGGACGTCGGAGACGGGGCCGACGTCGACCGCCGAACCTAGGCCGACGGGCCGCCACGAAGCAGACCACAGACCGCTGCGGCCCGAACCCGACGCTTCCTAGGCTCGACGCATGACCGACACCCACCTGGCCGACCTGGAACGCCAGGCGGCCCAGCCACCGCCCGAACCCGACTGGCGACTCGGCGCCCGACTGCCGATCGCCATAGTGCGCAGCATCCAACGCTTCCAGGTGGGGGAGAGCGGCGACGGAGCCACCCTGATCGCCAGCGCTCGCGCGGCCGGCGACCCGGCGTACGCGCGGGCGGTTGAGCTGTTCGTGGCCGAGGAGAACGAGCACGGCCGCCTGCTCGCCGAGCTGCTGCGAGCCGCCGATCAACCCCTGCTGGCCCGGCACTGGAGCGACACCATTTTCGTCGGCCTGCGGCACCTGCTCGGGCTGCGGCTGGAGCTGCTCGTGCTGATGGTGGCCGAGGTGGTCGCCCTGGAGTACTACCGGTTGCTCCGCGACGGTATCGACGACCCGCTCACCCGCCAGGTGGCAGGCCGGCTGCTGGCCGACGAACGCCGCCACGTGCCGTTCCACTGCGCGCGACTGCGAGCGGGCTTCGGGCACTGGCCGGCCGCACTGCGGCGTACGCTCTGGGCGGGTTGGGCGGTCCTGCTCACCGGGGCCGCGGCCGTCGTGGCGCTGGACCACGGACCGGCGATCCGGCAACTCGGCAGCTCCCGGGCGCTTTTTCTGCGCGCGGTGCTGGCCGACTTCCGCGCGGTCGCCCCGACCGCGCTGGGGTGAGGGTCAGCTCCAGCTGGCGCTGAGCGGGCGCCCCTCCTCATAACCGGAGACCGACTGGATACCGACCGTGGCCAGATCGCGGAACTCGGGCAGCGACCGCGCCCCGGCGTACGTGCAGCTCGAACGCACCCCCGAGACGATGAAGTCGACCAGATCCTCGACACCCGGGCGATCCGGATCCAAGTACATCCGCGAGGACGAGATGCCCTCCTCGAACAACCCGGCCCGGGCCCGGTCGAAACCGGACTGGTCGCGGGTCCGCATCTTCACCGCGCGCGCCGACGCCATCCCAAAGGACTCCTTGTACTGCCGGCCCCGGGCGTCCACCTTGAGGTCACCGGTCGACTCGTGGGTCCCGGCGAACCAGGAGCCGATCATCACCGACCCGGCCCCCGCGGCCAGCGCCAGCGCCACATCGCGCGGATAGCGTACGCCGCCGTCCGCCCACACCGAGCGATCGAGCTGCTGCGCGGTCTCGGCGCACTCCAGCACCGCGGAGAACTGCGGCCGGCCAACGCCGGTCTGCATCCGGGTGGTGCACATCGCGCCCGGTCCGACGCCGACCTTGAGCACGTCGGCCCCGGCCTCGGCCAGGTCCTTCACCCCGTCGGCGGTCACCACGTTGCCGGCGACGATGCGTACCTTCCGTGCCACCTCGTCGCGCACCCGGCGCACCACCGCGAGCGCCTCGATCATCTTCTCCTGGTGCCCGTGCGCGGTGTCCACCACCAGCACATCGGCGCCGTGGCGCAGCAGTGCCTCGGTCTTGCCCGCGACGTCACCGTTGATGCCGACCGCGGTACCGATCTTCAACCGGCCGTCGGCGTCCACCGCCGGCTGATAGAGCGCCGAGCGCAGCGCGCCCCGGCGGGTCATCACCCCGACCAGGTGGCCGTCCTCGACCGCCACGGCCAGCTCCTGGTGGTTGGCGGCGAGCTCGTCGAAGATCTCCCGCGGGCTGGCGGTGGGGGAGACCGTGACGAAGTCGCTCATCACCTCGTGGGCCTGGGCAAACCGGTCCTCGTCGATCGCATCGCTCGGGGTGACCACGCCGAGCGGTTTCAACGGCCCGTTCTTCCGGTCGCCGTCGACCACCAGTACGGCCCCGTGGGCGCGCTTGGGCAGCAGGCTCATCGCCTCGCCGAGGGTGGTGTTCGGGGTGACCATGATCGGGGTGTCGAACACGGTGTGCGAGCGCTTCACCTTGTCGATCGCCTCGCCGACGATGTCGGTCGGGATGTCCTGGGGGATGATCGCGATCCCGCCGCGGCGGGCGATCGTCTCGGCCATCCGCCGCCCGGAGATGGCGGTCATGTTCGCCACCACCAGCGGCAGCGGGGTGCCGAGGCCGTCGGTCGAGGTCAGGTCCACATCGAGCCGGGACGCGACCGACGAGCGCGACGGCACCATGAACACGTCGCTGTAGGTCAGGTCGTGGGTCGGCTGGTTCTGGTTCAGAAAGCGCACCGGACTGATTTTACGCCGCCTCGCGCGCGACGCGCCCAATCCCCGCGCTTCAGGACAGTCGTCGAACCCCCGCGGCGACTCTGCGGAGGGAAGACGGGCGACGCGGGGTTCTCCTTGGTGTCCTTCCAGAGCGGGGGCGCGTCGCCAGACGCTCGGCGGCGGGTACGCCGCCTCGCGCGCGACGCGCCCAATCCCCGCGCTTCAGGACAGTCGTCGAACCCCCGCGGCGACTCTGCGGAGGGAAGACGGGCGACGCGGGGTTCTCCTTGGTGTCCTTCCAGAGCGGGGGCGCGTCGCCAGACGCTCGGCGGCGGGTACGCCGCCTCGCGCGCGACGCGCCCAGTCCCCG
>NZ_NMVQ01000014.1 GCF_002250625.1 Enemella dayhoffiae
CCAGCCCGTGATCCATCAACTCGACGAAATAGTTCTCCGCCCCGAAGATGTCGCGGAACTCCGCCGCCGACCTCAGCGCCTCGTCGAACTGTCCCAACCGCAGATAGGTCTGCACCTCACCCGACGGACAGCCGGTGGTCGCCATCAACCCACCCGCGTACCGCTCCAACAACTCCCGGTCGGCCCGCGGCTTGTAGAAGAACCCCTCGATCGAGGACAACGAGGACAACCGGAACAGGTTGTGCATCCCCACGTTGTTCTCCGCCCACATCGTCAGATGCGGTTGCGAACTCGAATCAGTTGGATCGACTTCCGGGGCGACATAGGCCTCCAGCCCGATGATCGGCTTCACGCCGGCCGTCTGGCCATTCTTCCAGAACTCGTAGGCACCGAACAGGTTGCCGTGATCGGTCAGCGCGATCGCCGGCATCCCCATCTCCGCCGCCGTGGAGAACATGTCCCCCACCCGGGCCGCACCATCCAACATCGAATATTCCGAGTGACAGTGCAGGTGCACGAACGAACTCTTGTCAGCCATCTCGGTCCCCCCTCGCCTCGTGGCATTGCCTGTGAGGCGACCCTAGGAGGGTGGTCTGACAGTCCCCCGCCGACAATCAGGCGTGCTTGTCGGACTTTCCCTCGCCCGGCTGGACGGTCCACTCCGGCGGGACGTCCTTGCCGCTGTCCTCGTCGGCCTCGGCGTCGTCGAAGGTGGCCTGGACGATGCCCTGGGCGTGGTGGCTGGGGGCATACACGGCGTACACCTGAAGCGGCTCGTCACCGGTGTTGATCACGTCGTGCCAGGCACCGGCCGGCACCTGAATGGACCAGCCGTCGCTGACCTCCTGCTCAAAGTTCAACTTGTCCTTGGAAGGCCCCATCACGCACCGCCCCTGCCCCGCGTCGACGCGCAGGAACTGGTCGGTCTCCGGGTGTGCCTCCAGCCCGATCGACTGGCCCACCGGGATCGACATCAGCGTCACCTGGAGATACTTCCCGGTCCACGCGGTGGTCCGATAGTTGGTGTTCTCCTTGGTCGCGTTCTCGATGTCGAAGGCGTTCGGCTGGGGACCGTTGTCGGTGATCTGCATTGGGCTGCCCTTCCTGGATCGTTGGTTCACCAGCAAGCCTAGTCCCACCCGGCACGTCAGTGCTTGGCGTACGCTGTGATCTCCAGCCACCACTCACCGGCGGCCTCGACCAGCGGCTCGACGCCGATCGACCGGTACGGCTTCTCCGCGGGCCAGCCGCCCAGGTTGCGCCACAGCATCAGCCCAACCGCGGCCGGGTCGTCGGCCTGCCAGCGCAGGTGCAGCAACTCGCTCCCATCCACCACGTACGCCTCAGCGGGCGCCTCAGGCTCCGCCAGGCCGCGCAGCACCGCGCACGCCACCGACTCGTCGTCGGGCCCCAGCCGGGACAGGTCCACGCCGTCCAACCGCGGCCATGCGGTCTCGGTGACGGTCCCGGTGTGCGGATGGTCCAGCACCGTCATCAGCCGCGCCCCGGGCACCTCGAGCCGCGCCCGGTCGGACAGCTCCAGCAGCAGATGCACCGCGTGGGTCACCGGTGCGGTCGGGCTGTGATCTCCGCGGGCGTACGCCGCCTCGCCGGGCTCGACCAGATAGTCGATCCGCAAGGTGCCGTCGCGGTCGCTCACCGTACGGTGCAGCCGACCAAAATCGGTGTCCACGTGCGCCGTCGGCCGGGCACCGTCCCACACCCGGCTCCAGGCGTCACCGTGGTCGGGAATCCCGCGTACACAGGGAAAGCACTCCTCCCCGCCGCCCGCATCGATGAAGTCGTCACCGGGCACGGCGTCGACCCGCGCGATCTGCACGGCGCCGTCGGGGTTGGTCCACAGCCACTCCCGCTGCCCCGCGGTGAGCGACCACCAGCGGGCACCGTGATCGAAATCGATCGCAAGCGCCAGCGGTACCTGGACCCAACCGTCCTCGTCGAGCACGCCCCGCTCCCCTCCGTCGCCACGACAGTATCCACCGCGCACGCTATCGCGACCCTCACCTCTCCATGCTCATCCCCCGGCTGTATGCATCTGCTCCCGCTGCGGGAGCAGATGCGGACAGCTCCGGCGGAACATATCCACCGAATGGTTGATGCGCTCCGACCGGCCATGCGATTAGGTTGACCTTACTTTCAGTGAGGGGGCCCTAACATGACCACCAGGACCGAGCCGATTACTCTGTCGGCGGCACTGCGCGAGCACACCGCCGACGCCCATCAGCGGGCCGAGGAGTCCACGTTTGTGGTCGACCTGCTCGCCGGGCGGCTCTCCCTCGATGCCCTGGTCGCGCTGCTCGCCCAGTCGCTGCCGATCTATGCCGCGCTCGAGGAGACCTGCCGGGCCGCCGACTCCCCGATACTCGCTCCATTGCTGGATCCGCGGCTGGAGCGTACCGAACGCCTGCGCGCCGACCTCGCCGCTCACGCCGCCGCAGGGCGGCGATTCGAGACGGTGTTGCCGAGCGCCGAGGCGTACGCCGCAGAGCTCCGGTCGCTGGCCGATCGGCCGGCGGCACTCCTCGCGCACCACTACGTGCGCTATCTGGGTGACCTCTCCGGCGGCCAGGTGATCGCCAGCCTGGTGCAACGCCACTACGGCGCCGATCCGGGCGCGCTCACCTTCTATCGCTTCGAGATCGAACGGCCCAAGGTCTACAAGGACGACTATCGCCCAACTCGACGCGCTGCCGCTGAACGCTGACCAGCGCTCAGAGACGTTGGGCGCGGCCTCGCGCGCGTTCGAACTCAACCGCAGCCTGTTCGAGGAACTGCACCAGGAGTTCGGGCGCTGACCCTTCGACAGGCTCAGGGACCTCTACGACAGGCTCAGGGATCTCTACGACAGGCTCAGGGATCTCAGGCCCAGGACTTCCACTTGTCCCAGGACACGTTCCAGTCGGTGATCCCGTTCTGCGGCTCCAGTGGACGGTCCGAGCCGGTGACGACGACCGGGTCGCCGACCTGGATGATCCCGAACAGCGCCTGGGCGTCCGCGTCCGACATGCCGATGCAGCCGTGCGATGAGTTCTCCTTGCCGAACTTCGCCATGTTCCACGGGGCCGCGTGCAGGAACTCCCCCGAATCGGTGATCCGGATCGCCCACTTGACCTGCAGGTCATAGCCGTTGGTCGGGTCGTTGTTGCTGATGCCGATGGTTTCCGAGGCCATCCGGGTCTGCGGCAGCTTCTCGCTGACCACCTTCGTCCCGCTGCGGGTGATGAACCCGGGCTTTCCGGCGCTGATCGGCACCGTGCGGACCACCTGCCCGTTCACCTTCTGCACCAGCTGCTTGGTGGCCAGGTTGACCTCGGTCTGCTGCGCCTTGCCGACGGCGAACTCGACCGTCCGCGACAGCTGCCCGAACTTCCCGCCGCCGGCCGGCACGCTCTGCAGGTCGGCCTCCACCTTGACCTTCGTGCCCGCCTGGAAGAAGTCCTTGGGCCGCCAGTGCACCTCCGTGTCCGAGAGCCACACCCACGCGCCCTCCTGCACCGGGGTGGTGGTCACCTTCAGGTGCCTGGCGAAGGAGGCGCGGTCCGCCACCGGCAGGTCGAACTTGATCATCACCGGCATCGCCACCCCGACGGTGCCCGACTCGGGATAGATGCTCGGGAAGATCTGCTCCTTCAGCGACAGGTTGACCGTGCTGAAGGTGAGGGTGTTGGTCTTGGTCCGCCCGTCGGTGCCGATCCCGGTCGCCTCGATGGTGTACGCCGTCGCCGGCTGCAGGCGGGTCGAGGCCTGCCACTCCCCCTCGGTGAGGTCCCCGTCGACGGTGACGTTGGTCTCCGCACCCTTGTTGGTCCGCCCCTTGCCGGCCACGTTCACCCCGGTCAGCTTCCCCTGCTCGACGGTGATCTTGAGCCGGTGGTCGACCGACACGTCGGTGGAGCCCGAAGACACGTTCGGAATGATCGTCACAACCGGGTCGGGGGTGGCGGTCGGGCTCGGGGACGCCGAGCCGGACGGCTGCGGCGTACCGGCCGGCGCGTCGCCGGACGGACGATTGCGCAGGTGATCGGGGGCGCAGCCCATCACCAGCAGCCCCAACACCGACCCCGCGAAAACCCGTCGCCGCACCCGCACCCCCCGTTTCGTCCAGAATGCGCCATTGTTTCAAACAAGGCTGCAACGCCAACCTGTGCTCGCCCGCCGACACGCCGACAGCCTCCGGACCGGTTGCTGCTAGGGTTTCCTCATCGAGAGGGAGTAGTCCTCAACGATCGCGTCGACACACTGGCCCGCCTGCGGGCCCGGCGCGATGGGCCCCAGCGGCGGACGAGACTTTCGGCCAGTTGACCATTGGCCGATTCGTCTGCGCGGAGCGGCCCAAACTAGGAGGACGCGCGTTGTACGCCTTCCTGCTCAGCACCGCAGTCATCTTCATCGCCGAACTCGGCGACAAGTCCCAGTTGATGGCGATGACCTTCGCCACCCGCTATCGCGCCCGTGACGTGCTGCTCGGGATCACCTTGGCCACTGCCGTGGTGCACCTGATCTCGGTCGGGGCGGGCTTTCTGATCGGGGACCTGCTCGGCGCCTATCAGTCGTGGATCGCGATCGCCGCCGGGATCGCCTTCCTTGGCTTCGCGATCTGGACCCTGCGCGGTGACGAGCTGACCGAGGAGGAGGCCGAGAAGGCGCGCCGCAACAAGCGTGCCGCGATCGTCGCGGTGACCATCGCGTTCTTCCTCGCCGAGCTGGGCGACAAGACGATGCTGGCGACCATCACTCTGGCCACCCGAGAGAACTGGCTGGGCACCTGGATCGGATCCACCCTCGGCATGGTCGCCGCCGACGCGCTGGCGATCGTGGTCGGCGCCGTGCTCGGCAAGAAGCTGCCGGAGAACGTGATCAAGTATGGCGCGGCGATCCTGTTCGCCCTGTTCGGGCTGTTCATGATCGCCGAGGGCCTGGGCTGGATCAACCTGGGACGGTGATCCAGTCCGGGCCGCTCGACCTCAGGCTCCGGTCTTGGCCAGCCCGCCGGAGCTCTCGGCGCGGTTGGCCGACGCCTTCGGAGCCGCCACCGCGGCACGCGGCGCCTCCTTGACCGCACCCGCCTTCATCGGGTCCTGGGGCTGCTCGGCCCGCACGGCCGACGGGTTCAGGCTCGGCGTGGCACTGGCCGTCGGCGTCGCAGTCGCGGTGGGTGTCGCGGACGCGGTCGGCGTTGCGGTCGGCGTGGCCGTGGCGCGCGGGGTGGCGGTCCGGCTCGGCGTCGCGGTGGCCGACGGGGTGGCGGTCCGGCTCGGCGTCGCGGTGGCCGACGGGGTGGCGGTCCGGCTCGGCGTCGCAGCCGGGGTGCTCGGTGCCGGCCTGGTCGTGCTGGGTGCGGGCTTGGTGGTACTCGGCGCCTGCGTGGCTCCCTTGCGGTCGTACTGGTACAGGTTGTAGCGATCCATCAGGTCCACGATCATCTTCGTGTACGTGGGATCGGTCGCATAGCCGGCCTTGGCCACCTCGGCGATGAACCGCTTCGCGTCGGTCGGATAGCGGAAGGCGGCGGCGTACCGGCCGTTGTTGGTCAGGAACCACCCGTGGTCATAGAACGAGTCCTGGGCGCTCTTGTAGGTCCGGAATCCCGCGGTCGTGGTGTAGGTGCCGTTGTCATATTCGGTCGTCTTGAGATAGAGGCAACCGGTCGCATAGGGGCCCATGTTCGAGGAGCACTTGATGCCGAAATAGGCGTTACCCCTGGTGGTCAGCCCCGACTTGCCCCAGTCACTCTCCAGGATCGACTGCGCGATCGACACCGAGGCGGGAACCCGATACTTCGTCTGGTTGGCCTGTGCCAGCGGCGCGACCGTGCGTACGTAGGCGGAGGGGCTGGAGTTGTCCACAGCATCGGCCGGTCCGGACAGTACGGCACCGGTGATTGCTGCGGTCGACCCGATCACGGCGGCCGACACGGAGACGACGACGCCCTTGCTCAGACCTGCGAGGAAGTTCATTTCTGACTCTCTGAGATGGGGAAGCGGACGCTCGCAGGCTAGGGCCGCGAATACCGCAGACGCACCTGAGAGTGACCGAAGAAAACCCGCTCCCACCAGGAGTTGCATCCATGTGGTTTCCCGCCTGGCGCGGGTTTGCGGGCCATTCACCCCCAAATCACGGATATCTCAAGTCGCCTGAACCTCAACAACAACTTGAACCCCTGCAGCCACTTTCGTCACAGGAGTCACAGGGTCCCGGGTCCTGTCGGAAGGTCAACCGCGGGCGGCACCCCAACCGAGCACCAGGGCCAACCCGAGCGCGCTGCGGGGGTCGTAGGCCCCGCGCCACAGCCCGCCGTGAACCGCCTTCCCGGCCTCGCGCTCCCACGGCGAACGTTCCCCCGCCGTGGCCGGGGCGCACAGGTCGTGCACCAGGATGGCCGCCATCAGCGTGTTGGAGGTGGCCGGGTCGAAGACCTCGATCCCGAAGTGGTGGCCTCCGGCGTACGCGGCCGCGAGCGCCCGGTTGCGGGTCACCGACCGGGTCTTGGTCGGCGGGGCCACCCGCAGCGACACCTCGACTCCGTCGCGGTGCGCGATCGCGGCCCGCCAACGCTGCAAGCGTTTGGCCAGGATGTAGTTCGGTCCCTGCTGCAGGATCATCGCGTCGGCCAGTCCGGGATCCTCCTCGGGGCGATAGTTGCGCTTCAGCAACCGGCCGCCGCTGATCCCCTTGAGCAGCGGGCGCAGGCCCCGCAGCGAACGACGTTCGTACGCCTCAGCGCTCGCGCTGACCACCTCGTGCGGCACCGCGAACACGTCGGTCGGGGTGGCGAGGTAGGCCAGCGCCACGTCGTCGCGGGCACCGGTGAGCTGGGTGGCCAACAGGTCGGTGGCCACCGAGAGCCGCAGGTTGGTGGCGCCGTCGGCGTACACGTAGTTGCCGAGCACCAGCGGTCCGTCCAACTCGCCCAACCAGGCCGCCACCGCCGGCAGGTCGTGCAGCAGGTCAGCGCCGGGGCCGTCGGGCTGCTCGGGCAGGTGCAGCACACCGGCGGAGCCGCGGGCCAGCTTCTCCAACCGCTGCCACAACTCCGGTCGCGGCAACTCGACCGCGACCACTTCCGCCCCCCAGGACAGCAGCGCCCGCAGCGGCCCCATCTCGGCGGAGGCGCCCAGCACGATCACCCGGTGCCCGCGCAGGGCGAGCCATTCCGGGTGGGCGGCCACCTCCCGCACCGCCTGGGCGGCCGACGGTTCCAGGATCCCGGCCTGTTCCCACGCGTCGAGCCGGTCCAGCAGCTTCTGCCCGGTCAACCGCTTGCCGGCGTACGGGAGGCTCAGCTCCTCCAGCGGAGCGGCGGCGCCCTGCACGGTGCGGGTGTGCAGCGGGGAGATGACCGGCTGGCTGAACGCCTCGTCCAACGGTGCCTCACCGACCGGGGTGGCGAACCGGAGTTCCTCGCGCAAGGCTGTGATCCCGGTGTCGGCGATGGCCAGGGCGTCTCCGGCGCTGCCCAGCCCGGCCTCCACCAGCCGACGCATGTGCGGGGCGTACCCGCTGCGCCAGTCGGTCTCCCGCAGCACCGCGGCTGACCCCACCGGATCGACCGCCGCGAGTGCGGCGGCAACGACCTGGCGGCCCACCCGGGTGGAGCTGCGGCGCCCCTTCGCGTCGGCGGGGATGACGACTCCGGAGCTATCCATGGCCGGAGCCTATCGGCCGCGGCTGGTCAGGAGTCCCAGAAGATCCGGTCCACCACACTCCGCGCCTGCCGGGCCACCCGCATCCAGTCCGCGACCAGGTGCGAGGACTCCCCGGTGGCGTACCCCATCAACTCGGCGACCGCGGCCAGCTCCCGCGGGTCGTGCGGCAGGGAGTCCGACGCCTTGGCCCGGACCAGCATGATCCGGTCCCGGATCCGGCTGGCCATCGTCCAGGCGGTGGCCAGCGCCATGGCGTCCTCGGTGTCGATCAGTTCGAGCTCGCGTGCGGCGTGCAGGGCGGCCAGGGTACGCGTGGTACGCAGCCGATCGTGCTCACCGGCGTGCTGCAGCTGCAGCACCTGGACGGTCCACTCGACATCGGACAGGCCGCCCGGGCCCAGCTTGAGGTGCCGCTTCGGGTCGGCCCCGCGCGGCAACCGCTCGCCCTCCATCCGCGCCTTCAGCCGACGGATCTCGGCGAGCTGGGACCGACTCAGCCCGCCCTCGGGCCAGCGCAGCCCGGCGACCGCGGCCAGCAGCGCCTCGGTCAGCTCGTCGTCCCCGGCGCCCCGATCCGCCCGGACCAGCGCCTGCGCCTCCCAGGTGGAGGACCAGCGCTGGTAGTAGGTCGTGTAGGAGCCCAGGGTGCGCACCATCGGTCCGCCCTTGCCCTCGGGGCGCAGATCGGCGTCGATCTCCAGCCTCGGTTCCCGTCCGGGACGCGACAGCAGGGTACGCAGCTCGCTGACCACGGCGGTCCCGGCCCTGGCCGCATCCTCCCCGTCGGCACCGACCACGAACATGGCGTCGGCGTCGGAGGAATAGGACAGCTCGTGCCCACCCCATCGGCCCATCGCCACCACGGCCATCGGCGGTGCCTGCCGGCCCCGGGCGGCGATACTGAGCCCGACCGAGATGGTCGCCGAAGCCAGATCACTCAGTCCGTCGCCGACGGTCTCCAGGTCGTTGACCCCGAGCACGTCACCCACGCCGATCCGGAACAGCTCGCGGCGGCGCACGCCGCGGACGGCGTCGATCGCCTTGATCGGGTCGCGCTGCCGGTCGGCGATCAGCTGCATCTCCCGGGTGAGCTCGGCGCGGCCGCGGGGGGCGAGCTCGGCCTCGTCGGCCAGCATCTGCAGGATCTCCGGGTTGCGGGTGAGCAGGTCGACCAGATAGCGGCTGGAGGACAGGATCCGGGCCAGGCGCTTGGCCATCGCCCCCTCGTCACGCAACCCGCGGAGATACCAGGAGGTGGACCCGAGCGCCTCGGACACCTGACGAAAGGCGAGCAGGCCCTGGTCGGGGTTCGGTCCGGCGGCGAACCAGCCGAGCATCGCCGGCAGCAGCTGGCGCTGGATCTCCGCCTGCCGGGTCATCCCCTGGCTGAGCGCCTTGATGTGGCCCAGCGCCGACTTCGGGTCGGCGTACCCGAGCGCGGCGAGCCGGTCCCGAGCCGCATCGGTGGTCAGGCGTACCTCACCGGAGGGGATCTTGGCGACCGTCTCCAGCAGCGGGGAATAGAACAGTCGGCGGTGCAGGGCGAGCACGCGCCGGGAACGGTGCCGCCAGCCCTCGGGCACCTGATCGGGCTTCAGTCCGAGCGCCCGGCCGATCCGGCGCAGGTCCGCCTCGGCGGTCGGCAACAGGTGGGTACGCCGCAGCCGGTGCAGTTGGGCGCGGTGTTCGAGCACGCGGATGAACCGGTACGCCTCAGCCATCTCGGCGCCGTCGGACCGGCCGACGTAGCCGTGGTCGACCAGCGCCTGCAGGCCGGCGAAGGTGGAGCTGGTGCGCAGCCGCTCATCGGTGCGGCCGTGCACCAGCTGCAGCAGTTGCACGGTGAACTCGACGTCGCGCAGGCCGCCCTCGCCCAGCTTGAGCTCTCGCCCGGTCTCCTTGGCGGGGATGTTCCTGAGCACCCGGCGCCGCATCGCCTGCACCTCGCCGACGAAGTTGTCCTGCTCGGCGACCCGCCACACCCGGGGCTGGATCATCTCCACGAAGTCCCGGGCCAGGTCCAGGTCGCCGGCCATCGGGCGCGCCTTCAGCATCGCCTGGAACTCCCAGTTCTTGGCCCACTTCTCGTAGTAGTGGGTGTGGCTGGCGAGGGTACGCACCAGCGGCCCCGCCTTTCCCTCGGGCCGCAGCGCCGCGTCCACCTGCCAGATCGTGCCGGCCGCTGAGTGGGCGGAGCAGATCCGGCTCATCCCCGAGGCGAGCCGGGTGGCGATCTCGATCACCCGGTCGGCACCCAGCTCGGGCTGGTCGTCGGTCGCCGGGGCGGGTTCGGCGACATGGAGCACGTCGACGTCGGAGACGTAGTTGAGTTCGCGGGCGCCGCACTTGCCCAGCGCGATCACGGCCAGCCGGACCCGGGTGGAGTCGGGGCCGAGCTCGTGCCGGGCCAGGGCGAGCGCGGCCTCGATGGTGGCGTCGGCCAGTTCGGCCAGCTCCTGGGAGACGTCCTCGAGCACCGCGCACGGGTCGCCGGCGGCCAGGTCGCGGGCGACGATCCGGAGCAGTTCGGCGCGATAGCTCAGGCGCAGTTCGTCGCTGTGGTCGTGTCCGGCGACGGGGATCTCCGCCTCCGGATCGGCGCCGACCGAGCGCAGCAGTCTCGCCCGCAGGTCGGTGGCGCTGAGGCGTACCGCTTCGGTGCGCAGGATCTCGACCTGCTCAGGGTGGGCAGACAGGTGTTGCTGCAGGGTCGCGCTGGCTGCCAGCACGTCCACCAGCTGTTCCGCCCAGAGCCGCTCGGCCGCGACGGTCGGCAGCAGGGTCGGCTGGTCTCGGGCGAGCCGATCCAGGCCGTCCACCGCCTGATCCGGGTCGACCGACTCCACGGCCAGCTGCAGCAGCAGATCCCGTTCGGCGGGCGACACCTGCCATTCGACGATCCGGCTGGCGGCCGCGGCCGCGTCCTGGAAACCCTTGCGGGCCAGCGTTCCGGTGAGCGAGGTCGATCTCACCCACCGAATGTTACTGGAGCGAGCGGGTATGCCACCGATGATGGACGATGGTGACCGGGGAAGCTGGTCGTATGGAGTTCGCCGGTTCGCAACCGAATGTAGACCGTGGACTCCTAGCCTGAGGGGGTGGCAGTGATCGCTCGTGCGCAACAGCGCCGGACCGTCGCCGCCATGGTTGAGCAATCGGGTCACCTGGCAGACTTCCTCGATCTGCTGCGACCCGACGACCTCGGTCGGCGGACGATCCGTCCGGGGTGGGACGTCGCCACGATGGCGGCCTACCCGGTCGTGATGCAGGCTGCCGCGCTGCAGGCGCTGGATCGCCCGACGGCGGCTCGCCCGTCCCGACTGGCCGACTTCTTCAGCGGCCTGCGCCCCTGGCTGCACCGGCAGCAGGACCTGGCCGGTGAACTCGCCCGGCACGACACCCTGGATGGCCTGCGCACCCGCTACCGGCAGGATCTGGTCGAACTGGCCGATCGGCTGGAGCAGGAGGACGTCCCGCCGGCGGTGGAGACAGATCAGCACCCGCTGAAGTTCCTGGACCTGGTCCGCGTGCTGAGCGTGCAGTTGGTGGTGCACTGCGACGACCTGGTGGAGTCCCTGCCCGACCGCGGACCGATGCGCTGGTCACGCAGTTGCCGCGCTGACGCCGTGCGCGCCCTCACCGACGTCCTGGCCACCCGGCACCCCGGCCAGTCGATCGAGGTGCGGGTCCCCCCGTTCGCCGCCGTCCAGTGCGGCACCGGCACCGAGGATCCCCGGCACACCCGCGGCACCCCACCGACCGTCGTCGAATGCGATCCGCTGGTCCTGGTCCGCCTCTGCGTCGGACGAATCGAGTACGCCGAGGCCACCCGCACCGGCGCCGTCCGCGCCTCCGGCAGCCGCTCGGACCTGTCCAGCTGGCTCCCGCTCTTCTGACCCCTTGGGGTGATGGTTCCAGACAATGCACAACTGACCCCTATCTGCGGTCAGTCCGCGATCTGACCCCTGTGGGCGATCAGTACTGCACAGCTCGGAGCGCATACCCCGAGGGGGAGGTTGCCGCGGGTCAGAGCAGGGGGAGGTAGCGGCTGAGCTCCATCGGGGTGACCTGGGCGCGGTAGTCGTCGAACTCGGCCCGCTTGTTGCGCAGGAAGAACTCGTGCACGTGCTCACCGAGGGTGTCGACGGCCAGCTCGGAGTTCTCCATCGCCCGGATCGCCTCGTCCAGGTTGCGCGGCAGCGGCCGGATGTCCAGCGCCTGACGCTCCCGCTCGGTGAGGTTCCAGACGTCATCCTCGGCCTCCTCGGGCAACTCGTACTCGCCCTCGATCCCGGCCAGTCCGGCGTTGATGATCAGCGCGTACGCCAAGTACGGGTTGGCCGCGGAGTCGATCGAGCGCAGCTCGAAGCGGGCCGAGGACCCCTTGTTCGGCTTGTACAGCGGCACGCGGATCAGCGCGGACCGGTTGTTCCGGCCCCAGCACACATAGCTCGGCGCCTCACCGCCGGTGAAGGCCAACCGCTTGTAGGAGTTGACCCACTGGTTGGTGACCGCCGTGATCTCCTCGGCGTGCCGCAGCACCCCGGCGATGAACTGCTCGGCGGTCTTTGACAGCCGATAGTCCTCACCGGCGTCATAGAACGCGTTCGTGTCACCGGTGAACAGCGACATGTGGGTGTGCATCCCCGAGCCGGCGTACTCACTGAACGGCTTCGGCATGAACGAGGCGCGGATTCCCGCCTGCTCGGCGACCTCCTTCACCACCACCCGGAAAGTCATCAGGTTGTCCGCCATGGACAGCGCGTCGGCGTACCGAAGATCGATCTCCTGCTGTCCGGGAGCGGTCTCGTGGTGGGAGAACTCCACCGAGATGCCCATCTGCTCCAGCATCGAGATGGCCTGGCGGCGGAAGTCGCTGCCGGTGCTCGACACGACGTGGTCGAAATAGCCCGAGCTGTCGATCGGGATCGGCTCCCCGTTCGGCCGATTCTCCTTCTGCAGCAGGAAGAACTCCACCTCGGGGTGGGTATAGACGGTGAACCCGCGATCGGCCGCCTTCTTCAGCGCCCGCTTCAGCACATAGCGCGGATCGGCGTAGGAGGGGGAACCGTCGGGAAGCCTGATGTCGCAGAACATCCGCGCGGTGCCGCCGCCGGAGTCGCTCTCCCGCCAGGGCAGGATCTGGAAGGTGGCCGGGTCCGGGTGCGCCACCATGTCCGACTCGTAGATCCGGGCGAACCCCTCGATCGCCGAGCCGTCAAAGCCGATCCCCTCCTCGAAGGCGCCCTCCAGCTCGGCCGGGGCGATGGCGACCGACTTCAGAAATCCGAGCACATCGGTGAACCAGAGGCGTACGAAGCGGATGTCTCGTTCCTCCATGGAACGCAACACATACTCGGTCTGCTTGTCCATGGGCTCAGTCTGCCCGCTGCCGTGTTTCAACCGCGTTACAACCACGATCAGGTCACAGCTCGGACCCGATCGCGCGTCACGCCCGCTCCGGCCGGACTCCCCCGCCTACGATTCCCTCACCCCCACCGGATCCGCCGCGTACCGGATCCACCGTGAGAGAAGGACCGATGTCGACAGCAGGCTGGTATCCGGACCCGGCAGGCAACAGCAACCTGCAGCGTTACTGGGACGGTGAGGGCTGGACCACCCAGGTTCGCCCCTCCGGTACGCCGAAACGTCGGCGGGCGCCGCTGCTCGCGGGCCTGGCCGCGGTGGTCGTGCTGGCCGTGGCCGGTGTGGTGGGCACCGTGTTGACCCGGACCCCCCAGACGCAGAGCGCCGGCTCGGTCGGCTCCGCCCCGTTCGGCTGGTACACCGATCCGCCGGCCTACTGCCGCGAGGGTGCGCCGAGTCACCGCAACAGCTACCCCAACGACGGCTGGTTGCACGGGGGCGGGCTGACCACCCGCACTCCGGCGGAGTGGCGTCCGGGCAACGCGCCCCGGCTGCCGCTGGCCAGCGACGTGCTGATCGCGGAGACCCCGGGTGCCACGATCGCGCTCGGCGCACTGCGCATCGGCGACGTGTTCGACGGCGCCAGCGAGTCACTGGCCGCGGTGGAGACCTGCCTGCGCGCACCCAACGAACTGCTGAAGGGGGCTCCCGCGCCGACCGGCCCGGCGTACCCGGTCAAGGTCCCCGGGGCGACCTCGGCGCTGCGCCGGGACTATCAGCTGCAGGGCGCGAACGCGGGCGCGGTCAGCATTCTGATCGTCGACACCGGGGCGCCCGAGTCGCTGGGTCTGGCCATCACGGTGACCACTGGCGGCGATGACCGTGGTCCGGCGGCCACCGAACTGGCCCTGGCCGAGCTGCGCGCGGGCTGAGCTGCGGGCCGGCTGATCCGGCAGCGGCTCAGTTCTCGTCGTTCCACTTGGGGTCGTTGTCCCAGGACTCGTTGCGCTGGGCCACCTTGTCCAGAGCGGCCTGGGCCGCCTCCTTCGACGGGTAGGGCCCGAGCCGGTCCTCGGCGCGACCACCGTCGTCGCCGTGCTCGACCTGGCGGGTCTTGAGGTTGTAGTACCAGAGGTCCTCGCGCTCGCTCATCCGTCCTCCTTGTCGGGCACGGCGTATCATCGCTGCCGTGACTGCCGTCCAACAATATCCGGTGACCCCGGTCCGCCCCGTCCCACCCCGGATCCCGCGCCCGCCCTATGTCGGGCGCGAGAAGCCCGAGCCCTACACCGGGCCCGCGGTCCAATCGGCCGAGGTGATCGAGAAGATGCGCGCGGCGGGCCAGCTGGCCGCCCGAGCGCTGGCCGAAACCGGCTCCCACGTCACCCCGGGGATCACCACCGACGAGCTCGACGCGATCGCCCACGCCTACCTGTGCGACCACGGGGCATACCCGTCCACGGTCGGTTATCGCGGCTTCCCGAAGGCGATCTGCACCTCGATCAACGAGGTGATCTGCCACGGCATCCCCGACCAGCGCCCGCTCGAGGACGGCGACCTGATCAAGATCGACCTGACCGCCTATGTGGACGGGGTGCACGGCGACAACTGCGCCACCTTCTTCTGCGGGGACGTGCCCGAGGAGTCGCGACTGCTCAGCGAGCGGACGCACGAGGCGATGATGCGCGGCATCCGCGCCGCGAAACCGGGTCGGCAGGTGAACGTGATCGGCAAGGTGATCGAGTCGTACGCCAAGCGGTTCGGCTATGGAGTGGTGCACGACTACACGGGGCACGGGGTGCACACGGCGTTCCACTCGGGGTTGGTGATCCCGCACTACGACGCCCCGCACTTCGACGACGTGATCGAGGTCGGGATGACGTTCACGGTGGAGCCGATGATCACCCTCGGCGGGACCGACTGGGAGATGTGGGACGACGACTGGACGGTGCTCACCACCGACCGCTCGCGGGTGGCGCAGTGGGAGCACACCGTGGTGATCAACCCCGACGGCGCTGAGATCCTCACCCTCCCCTGACCCTTCTACGTTCCCCGAGCAGGGGTCGAGGGGTCAGGCGACGCGGTTGAGCGGCGCCACCCACGTGTTGCAGACGCCGAGCCGGTTCTGACCGAGGGAGCGCTCGAACCAGTAGGTGAACGAGGTGCCCTTGCCGTGCAGGCTGTCCTGGTCCTGGCGGGCCCACGCCCGGAACTGCGGTTCGTCGGCGGCGGTCCACCGATCCCAGGTCTGGACCTGCAGGTAGGTGAAGCACTCCACCTGCAGTTCGATCCGACGCTGCCGCTGGTTGGCGTCCTCGGCGGTGGAGTTGGCGCCCGCGCCCAGGATGCCGACCCGCTGCTGCACGTGATGTCCGAACTCGTGGAACAGCAGGTGCACCGCGCCCAACCGGACGTTGTCGTCATATTTCGACAGCACCGCATAGTCGATGTAGATCACCTGGTCGGCGCCGCAGTAGTAGGCGACGATGTTGCGCCAGGTGCCGCAGGGCGAGTTGAACGAGCCGGTGAAATAGCTGGTCTGGGGTCGCGGCAGGGTATTGCCGGACTGCTCGACCAGCGGGGTGTAGCGCTGCATCATGCAGTCGAATGACTTGTCCACCCAGGCCTTGGCCCGATCCGCCTGCGCGGGCGCGGCCGGTTCGAGCCCCGGGCAGGACCACCGGCTCAGCTGGATCCCGTAGATCGGGTTGTCGGCCAGCACCTTCACGCCCAGGTAGGGACCGGTGGGCGGATCGACCGGCGGCTGACTGCGCGGGCCGGGCGCCCGGCTCGGAGTGGGGCGCGCCGTGGGCGTGCTGGTGGGGCTGGGGCTCTGGCTCACCGGCGACTCGGCCGAGGGAGTCGGAGTCTCGACCGGGGAGGCGGGTGCGGGCGGTGGCGGCACGGGGACGCCGGTGGGTACGGCGGCCTGCTGGTCGGGTCGGGTGATGAGCACGAACGAGGTGATGACGACGGCGAGCGCCACGGCCACGGCGGCGATGATCAACGCCGGGCGGCCCTTGCGCCGCGGCGCGGCGGGCGGCCCCGGCATCGGCATCGGATAGGGCTGCTGCGGGTGCTGGGGAAGCTGGAACGGCGGTGCTCCGGGCGGCGCCCCGAACGGGTTCTGCTGATGCTGCGGTACGCCCGGCCCCGGCTGCCCGGGTTGTCCCGCGCCCGGAGGCGGGGTGAACGGACTGCCGCCGAAGGGGTTGCTGCCGCCCTGCCCCCTGAAGGGATTCGGGTCCTGCCAGCTCATCACACCTCCGGGTGGCAGTGGATCGAGTTCAGGTTACTTGACCCGGGCGCACCCCCCGTCGGTGTCCGGGCGTCCGGTCTCGAGCTGGGTGAGGGACGAGGCAGCCGGTAAGCCGGATTCTGTCGAGGGCGATCATCCATCTGCGACCGTTGTTGCCAACGGCCTGGTGCAACCTACCCGGCGGCTCGGGCGAGCAACCCTCGAACGCCGCCTGTCTGGTCTTGCTCCGGGTGGGGTTTACCTGGCCACCCCGGTCGCCCGGGATGCCGGTGGTCTCTTACACCGCCTTTTCACCCTTACCCCGGCGTACGCCGAGGCGGTCTGTTTTCTGTGGCACTTGCCCGCGGGTCACCCCGGGTGGGCGTTACCCACCACCCTGCTCTGAGGAGTCCGGACTTTCCTCGACACCCGTGGGTGCCGCGATCGCCTGGCCGCCTCGTCCTCCTGAACATTCTATAGGTCGGCCACCGGTCCGCGGCGAATCGCGACAGCTCAGCCGACCTCGAAGGCGGTCTCTCCGGTGCTCACGTCGGCCCGGGTCAACGTGGCGGACACCTCCTGGCCGAGCGGCAACTGACGCCCGCGTACGTTCGCCTCGACGGCCGGCTCAGCCAGCATCAACCGGCCGCGGCCGCCCTCCTCGTCGACCTCGACGATCGTGCCGCGGAACTGCTGCCCGACCCGGTCGGACAACAGCAGCGCCTCGGTCAGGTCGACGATCCCGCGCTCATACTTCTTGGCGCGCCGATCCGATTCGGCCATCGTGTCGGCCAGCCCGTCCAACTCGCGGAGCACCCACTCCGGCACCGGCTGGTCGGCGCAGATCGCCACGCAGATCTCGCCGGAATACCGGTCCACCAGCCGCCGCAGCGGGGCGGTGCAGTGGGCGTACTCGATCGCCAGCGCCGAGTGTTGCACCTGGTTGGGCACCGACCCGCTGAACGCCTGATAGCCGGCCCCGCGGAACAGCGTGGTGCAGGCGTACAACATCGCCGCGTCACGTCCCTCGCGCGCGTCGAGGCTGCGCACGAACTCCGGATAGTCCATCTCGGCCGGCCAGTTGATCCCCAGCGCCCGGGCAGTGTTCCGCAGCCGCCGCAGCGACCGGTTGTCGGCCGGCGGCAGCGTACGCAGGATGCCGACCTGGGCATACAACATCAGGTGGGCCGCCGCCATCCCGGTGAGCAGCGAGATCTGCGCGTTCCAGCCCTCGATCGGCAGCGGGGTGCGGAACGACAGGCTCCAGGTGCCGGTGCCGGACTCCTCACCGGTGTGCACCTCCTGCTCGGGGATGTTCAGGCTCACTCCCCCGCGGTCCTTCTCGATCTGCTCGCGCAGTCGGCCGACCTCGCGCAGCAGTTGCAGCGACTCGCTGGCCGTGCCCGTGTCGAGCTGTTCCTGCACCTGTTCATAGGTGAGCTGCTGGCGGCTGCGGACGAGCGCCCGCACCACCTCGGGGTCGGAACAGTCCCCCTGCTCGTCCAGTTGCAGGCGCCACAGCAGCGCCGGCCGCACCTGGTCGGGCAGCAGGCTGGCCGCCCCCTCGGACAGCACCGGCGGGTGCAGCGGGGTGCGCTGGTGCGGGGCATAGAACGTCTGCCCGCGACGGTGCGCCTCGGCATCGATCGGACCACCCGGGTCGACGAACGCGGCCACGTCGGCGATGGCATACCAGACGGTGAACCCGTCGCCGGTGCGCTCGATGAACACGGCCTGGTCGAGGTCCTTCGCACCGGGCGGGTCGATGGTGACCAGCTCGAGGTCGGTGCGGTCGGTCTGCGGCAACCGCGGGTTGGCGGCGGCCTGTTCGGCGGCGGCGACCACCTCGTCGGGAAACTCCTCCGGTACGCCCAGCTCGCGGCGCAGTCGCTCGAGCCCCTCGGTCAGCGCCTCGGGCACGCTGGGCAGGATCGGGGCAGGACGTCTGGGCATCGGCGCTCCTTGACTTCGCGGTCGGGCTCAGAGGCGAACCTACAGGCCGGACTCCGCGGTCCGCACCAGGATCCGCCCGCACTCCTCACAGCGCAGCACCTCATCGGCCGGAGCGGCGGCGAAGGCGCGCAGGTCGGCGGCATTCACGTCGAGCCGGCAGCCCGAACAGCGACCGTGCCGCAACTCGGCCGCGCCCAGGCCGCCATGGTTGGCGCGCAGCTTCTCGTACGCCGCCAGCAACGGCTGGGGCAGCTTCTCGGCCAGCGCCCGCCGCTCGGTGTCCGCGTGGCCGAGTTTGGTGTCCAGCTCGGCGACCTGCGCATCGCGGGTTTTCATCAGCGCCCGGATCTCGGTCTCCAGCTCGCCGCGGCGGGCCTGCAACTCCTCGAAGGTCGCCGTCGCCTTCTCCAGCTGCTCCATCACCTCGAGCTCGGCATCCTCCAGGTCGGAGATGCGCCGGGTCAGGTGCTGCACCTCGTCGATCAGCCCCTGCAGCGACTTCGGGTCGCTGACCGAACCGGAGTCGATCCGCTGCTGATCGCGGACCTTCCGCGCCCGAACCGGTTCGAGATCGGCCTCGGCCCGGCTCTGGTCGCGGGTGAGGTCCGAGACCTCTGTCTCCGCGCGGGTGTAGTCGGCGAGGAGCTGCTTGCGGTCGGCCAGCATCGAGGCGATCCGAGCGTGCTCGGGCAGGCTGGCGCGCTGATGCTGGAGCTGGGCGATCTCGGTGTCCACGCCCTGCAGCGCGAGCAGCTGGAGCTGGTCTGCGGGTTCGGCTTTGATGGGGTGCTCCTGTTCGTACGTCGGTCCGGCGATCCTACCGCGCGGGTACGCCCCAGCGCCCCCGTCGGGCGGGCTCGTTCAGCGCGGGGCCGGGCTCAGGTTCCAACGGCGGATCGCCGGCGACTCCTTCTCCCAGCCGAGCACCGAGACGGTGGCGGTCTCCAGCGGGAAACTCGCCCCGTGCTCGATCCCCAGCCCCAGCCACGCCAGCGTCAGCACCCGCAGCGAGTGCCCGTGGGCGAAGCAGAGCGCGCGCTCGGCGCCACTGCGGCGTACCCGCTCGACGACCCGACCCAACCGCTGCAGGATCTCCACCGAACTCTCGCCGCCGGCGACCGGATGGGTCCAGATCCGCCAGTCGGGCACCCGCTCGTGGATCTGGGCGGAGGTGAGGCCCTCGTAGTCGCCGTAGTCCCACTCGGCCAGGTCGTCGTCGACGGTGAACAGCCCGCCGAAACCGGCCAACTCGGCGGTACGCCGCGCCCGCAGCCGCGGGCTGCACAGCACCAGCCCGAAGTCGCGGTCGGCCAGCGCGGGCGCCAACGCCTCGGCCTGGCGTACCCCCGCCTCGGTCAGATCCAGATCGGTCCGACCGGTGTGCCGGCCGTTGCGACTCCACTCGGTCTCCCCGTGCCGCACCAGATACAGCTCGGTCCCCGAGCCTGGCGAAGCGGTCCCTGAGCCTGTCGAAGCGGTCCCTGAGCCAGTCGAAGCGGTCCCTGAGCCAATCGAAGGGTCACCCATGCGGCGACAGTATCCCGGTGCATACCCGCCAGTGCCCGCCGGCCGCCAGCCGTTCGGCGACCACCCGTTCCAGTCGGGTACGCCGCGGCAGCCGGTCCAGCTCGTAGGGCCCGCGGTGCCGCCAGGTGAAGAACACCGCGTCGGCGTCCCCGTCCCAGCCCTCCCCGGTCAGCTCGAACCGCTCCGCGAAGGCGGCGATGTTGCTGCCCGGCAGCGCGGCGGCCAGCTCGGGATCGAGCAGCCAGCTGGCGCACTGCCGGCGGACCGGGAGCCGGTCCGGGAAGTGCCGGGCGAAGAATCCCTCGGCCTGCGCCAGGGAGTCGTCGACCACCTGAGCGGTCAGCGGCCCGGACTGCGGGATGTGCAAGGAGTCGACCCACTCCCCGTCGGCCAGCACCAGCTCGTGCGGCAGCCGACCGAGCCAGAACAGCCGACCGGACCAGGCGGTCTGCAGCCAGCCCTGGGTGTGCAGCCCGAACTGACCGAAGGTGAGCCGGTGCACCCACACCTGCTGCCCGAGGTCCGACAGGGAACGCCAGACGATCTCGTCGGGCACCTCGCGGCCCCGCAACCAGCGCACCACGTCGTCGGCGGTCGCCAACAGGGCCAGCAGCGGCAGCAGCCCCTGCCCCAGCGGATGTTCGGCGTCGTCCTTGGTGAACACCTGACCGGGGGCGTCGAGGTGGTCGACCAGTTCGGCCGCCAGTTGGTTCAGCCGGGCCACGTCGGCGGGATCGGAGCCGACGGCGGGGATCCGGGTGAGCAGGTCGAACAGGTCGTCGTCGCGAAAACCGAGCAGGGGAAGCCGGGGGTCAAGGTGCTCCTCGCGGAGTCGGAGGCGTACGTCCACCCGCCTATGATGCCCACCATGAGTGAGCAGCAACCGAAGCAGCCGGCGCGGACCGTCCCGTTCTCCGAGGCGTTCAAGGAATTCATCCCCACCGGCTGGGCGCCCTATGCCAGTGAGTTGCCGGCCGCGCTGCCCGCGACCGAGTGGACCGCGGCCCGGCGCGACAAGGTGAGCGAGCTGTTCCGCGGGGATCGGATCGTGGTTCCCGCCGGCGGGCTGAAGGTGCGCTCCAACGACACCGACTATCGCTATCGGCCGCACTCGGCGTTCGCCCACCTGAGCGGGCTGGGCAGCGACCGGGAGCCGGACGCGGTGCTGGTGCTGGAGCCCACCGAGACCGGCCACGACGCGACGCTGTACTTCAAGCCGCGCGCTCCCCGGGAGGCCGAGGAGTTCTATGCCAACGCCCGTTATGGGGAGATGTGGGTCGGCCAGCGGGAGTCGCTGGCCGAGATGGCGGCGATCACGGCCCTGTCGGTGGCCGATGTCGCCGATCTCGACGAAGCTCTTGCCAAGAACCTGGCGAGCACCCGGCTGCGGATCGTCCGCGACGCCGACCCCGGCCTGACCGAACGGCTGGATTCGCTGCGCAGCAAGGAATCCTGCGACCTCAGCCAAGCACAGGAAGCGGATCAGGAGCTGGCCACCGCGCTCAGCGAGCTCCGGTTGATCAAGGACGAGTTCGAGGTGGAACAGCTCCGCCAGGCCTGTGCCGAGTCGGCGAAGGCGTTCGAAGCGGTGGTGGCCGACCTGCCCGAGGCGGTACGCCGAGGCCGCGGCGAGCGCTGGGTCGAGGGTGTGTTCGGGCTGCACGCCCGACACCTCGGCAACGCAGTCGGCTATGACACGATCGCCGCCGCCGGTGACCACGCGTGCACCCTGCACTGGATCCGCAACGACGGCGACCTGCGGGGTGACGAGCTGCTGCTGCTGGATGCGGGCATCGAGCTGGACACCCTCTATACCGCCGACATCACCCGCACGCTGCCGGTCTCGGGCCGGTTCAGCGACACCCAGCGCGAGGTCTACGAGGCCGTGCTGGAGGCCCAGCAGGCCGGGATCGACGCGGCCCGGGCCGGCGCCAGGTTCCTCGACGTGCACAATGCGGCGATCGCGGTGATCGCCAAACACCTGCACCAGTGGGGAATCCTGCCGGTGAGTGTCAAGGAGGCGCTGGACCCCGAGACGGGTGGGCAGCACCGCCGCTGGATGGTGCACGGCACCTCGCACCACCTCGGGATCGATGTGCACGACTGCGCCCAGGCGCGCCGTGAGGTCTATCGCGGGGGCGAGCTGGCCGCCGGGATGGTGATCACCGTCGAACCGGGGCTCTATTTCCGGGAGAACGATCTGCTCGTCCCCGAACGCTTCCGCGGGATCGGCGTACGCATCGAGGACGACATCCTGATCACCGCCGACGGCAACGAGAACCTGTCCGCCATGCTCCCTCGCACCCCCGATGAGGTGGAGAGCTGGATGGCCGGAATCAACGCCCGCTGAGCAGACGCACCACGACCACTGGGAGGACGCATGGCAGAGCATGGAACGGGACGCTCCGGCGGCGGCACGCCACCGCGAACCCGCTTGGCCCTCCCGCCGATGCGCCCCCGCGCGGGACGTCCGGCGCGGGCTCCCCAGGTCCAGGCCCCGATCGCCGATCCCCCCGACTCCGTGGTCGCTTGGGCGCACTACGTCGACGGGATTCGCAACGACTGCACGGAACTGGCCGTCGCCACCGAGAGCGCGCTGCGCGGTGAGGGGTTCGTCTGGCTCGGGTTGAAGGACCCCTCCGATGAGGACATGGCCGGCTTCGCCCAGCAGTTCAACCTGCACCCGCTGGCAATCGAGGACGCGGTCGAGGGCCACACCCGCTCCAAGCTGGAACAGTTCGGCGACACCCTGTTCGCGGTCATCTCGACGGTCGCCTACGTCGACCACACCGAGCTCACCGACTCCTCCGAGATCGTCTCCACCGGACAGGTGATGGTGTTCGTCGGCAACAACTTCGTGATGACGGTACGCCGCGGCGAGCACGCCCAGCTGCGGTCCCTGCGGGCCAAGCTGGAGTCCAACCCCGAACGGTTGCAGCTCGGACCGGCCGAGGTGCTCTATGCGGTGATGGACAAGATCATCGACGACTACATGGAGCTGGTCACCCAGTTCGAGACCGACATCGACGAGATCGAGCGGCTCGTGTTCTCCCGGCAGGGCACCCACGAGATCAACCGCGTCTACAACCTCAAGCGTGAGCTGATCGAGTTCAAGCGGTGCGTGGTGCCGCTCGGCGCCCCGCTGCAGGCGCTGGCGTCGCGGCCGCTGGTCGCCATCCCCGACGAGGCCAGGGCCTATTTCCGCGAGCTGAGCGATCACCACCTGGAGGCGCGCGAGGCGGTGCAGTCCTTCGACGAGGTGCTGTCGACGATCCTTTCGGCGGCGCTGGCCCGGGCCAGCGTCGAGGACAACCAGGACATGCGCAAGATCTCCGCCTTCGTGGCGATCGCGGCGATCCCGACCATGATCGCCGGCATCTACGGGATGAACTTCGACAACATGCCCGAACTGCACTGGAAGTTCGGCTACTTCTTGATCTGGGGAATCATGATCGTGGTGATGGCCGGGCTCTACCTCGGCTTCCGGCGCAACAAGTGGCTCTAGGAGGGACCATTGTTCGACGGGTTTGCGCGACAGTGGACTCCGGTGCTGCCCCTGGCCCGGATCGGCAACCGGCCGCAGCGAGCGGTCGTCGCCGGCGAACCGCTGGTGGTGTGGCGGGTCGACAGGGGCCGCGTCGGCGTACTCCTGGATCGCTGCCCGCACCGCAGCGTGAGCCTCGCCCTGGGGTCGCGTACGCCCAGCGGAGGTCTCGCCTGTTCCTTCCACGGTTGGGAATTCGACGACGCCGGGGCGTGCGAGAAGATCCCGTTCAACCCCGACCGCGGGCTCGCCCGACGGGGCGCCACCAAGCTGCCGCACCGTGAGCTCGGCGGGCTGTTGTGGGTGTTCACCGGGTTCGACCCGGACACCGAACCCGAGCTGCCCGACACCCTGCTGGACGACTCGCTGGTCCGCTTCGAGCACCACGAGACCTGGGACGCGCACTGGACGCGGGCGATGGAGAACATGCTCGACTATCCCCATCTGCCCTATGTGCACCGCAACACTATCGGGCGGTTCGTCCGGGCCAAGCAGCGCCCCGATTCCGTGCTGCATCAGGAGGTCCGGGACACCGACTTCGGTTACGACGTGACCCCGTGGCTGGACGACAACCCGCCCGGCGCGACGCTCAAGTGGTACGCCCCGAACTCGATGGTGCTGGACACGATCCCCGCGCCACGGCTGATGCGGATCCAGATCTACTGCATCCCCGCCGAGCCGAACCGGGTGCGGATGCTGCTGGTCACCACCCGCAACTTCGCCCGCAACCCGGCCGCCCCGTTCGCCTTCGACCGGTTCAACGTCAAGGTGCTGCACCAGGACCGGGCCGTGGTGGAGTCCTCCGACCCCGTCATCGTGCCCGAGCGCGGTCTCGAGACCTCGGTGCCGACCGACAAGGCCACGCTCACCTTCCGCACCTGGTTCAACCGGGAGCTGCCACACAGCAGCGTCGCCGACCCGCGGGAGCGCACGCCCAGCACCCTCGAAGGCTGAGGCCCCTATTCGAACGCCTGGGCGCGTGCCCCCGGCAGCTTCGCGAGCTCCTCGCGGGCCTGGGCGGCAACCTTGTGCTCGCTCAGGATCTCGTATTTCGACGGCACCGTGGTGCGCACGGAGTTGAAGTCGCGCTTGCCGCCGGACATCGAGTAGGCCAGCCCGCCGAAGATGATGCTGATCACCACGGCGATCGCGATCGCCACGAGCAGCATGAGCAGGAAGTTCCCCTGCGTGAACAGGGCGAGCACGATGCCGACCAGCAGACCGGTGCTGACTCCGGACAACGCCGAGGAGCCGATCACGGTGCCCCAGCTCTTGCGCCCGGTGACCCGCTCGACCAGCTTCAGCTCGGTCCCGACGATGGCCAGGTTCTCCACCGGAAACCGGTTGTCGGCCAGGAAGTCGACGGCCTTCTGGGCGTCGGCGTACTTGTCGTAGAGGGCGACCGACTGCGGAAACTCGAGCTCGAGGCTGAGGCCCTGGAACTGCGGGCCCTGGAACTGTGCGGACATGATGCCTCCCGGTTGCTGTGCCGCCAGCATAGCCGGTCAGCCCTTCGCGAGTCAGTCCTGCGCGAAGACGCAGAACTCGTTGCCCTCCGGGTCGGCGAGCACGTCCCAGTCGCGGTCGGCATCGCGCGGTGCCACCACGGTGGCCCCGGCGTCGGTGAACTCCTCGACGGTCCCCCAGACGTCCCAGTGCACGCGGTTCTTCACCGTCCTGGGTTCGGGCACCGGCACGAACACGAAGCAGTCGAACGGCAGTTGCTCCCCACTCATCCCCCACCAGGGGTTCGACGGATCCGGTTCGGCGACCAGTCCCAACCGGTCGGCCCACCATCGCGCCTGCGCCCCCGGGTCGCGGCAGTCGACGACCACCTCATAGAGCCGGTGCGCCGGGACGGTGTCGCGGACGAACACGCACAGGTCCAGCCCGTCGGGGGCCCGCAGCCAGGTCCAGTGCTCGTGGCGCTGCACCACCTCCGCACCCAGGGAGAGGACCTCCTCGACCGAGGCCGCGTGCACGTCCAGGTGCACCCTGGCCTTGGTCAGCGGCGGCTCCGGCACCACGTTCACCCACACCGTCTGCCCCGGCTCCGCACCGCGCAGGGGCTGCGGCTCACCGGGGTCGCGCGGGTCCGCGTCCAGCCCGAGCACCGCCGCCCAGAAGTCCACCGACACCGCCTGGTCGGTGGTGTCCAGCGCGAGATCCTTGAAGCGAGCCACCTCAGGCCCCTGCCTCTGCGGCGCCCGCATCCAGCCCGGCCGCCCGCCCCTTGGCGACGATCCGCTGGGCGATCTTCATGCCGGCCTCGTCGACCATCTCGTCGTCCACCACGATGGCGCCGACCGCACCACCAGCCTCGGCCGTGGCGTGGGCGTACGCCTGCACCATCCGCAGCGACCGCTCGAAGTCCGCCCGGGCGGGGGTGAAGATCTCGTTGCCGGCCGCGACCTGGTCGGGGTGCAGCACCCACTTGCCGTCGAAACCGAGGGCGGCGCTGCGCCGGGCGGCCCGCCGGAACCCGTCCACGTCGCGGATCGCGACGAACGGTCCGTCGATCGCCGCCAACCCGTGCGCCCGCGCCGCGACCAGGATCGAGAACAGCACGTGGTGGAACGCGTCGGCGTCATAACCGGCCGGCTGCTCCCCCACGTTGGTGGACGCCATCCCCACCGACGCCATGAAGTCCCCGGGACCGAACACCAGCGAACGCATCCGCGGGCTGGCACCGGCGATCTCCTCGACGTTCAGCAGCCCGCGGGCGTCCTCGATCTGTGCCTCGATGCCGATTCGGCCCACCTCCAGCCCGTGCACCCGTTCCACCTGGGTGAGGATCAGGTCGAGCGCCACCACGTCGTCGCGGGACCGCACCTTGGGCAGCACCAGCGCGTCGATCCGCTCGCCGGCTCCGGAGACCACCTCGATCACGTCGGCGTACGTCCACTCGGTGCTCCAGTCGTTCACCCGGACCGTCAGCAGCGGAGCCCGCCACTGTTCGGCCAGGGCGCGCACGATCCGGCCCCGCGCCTCGGCCTTGGCGGCCGGCGCCACGGCGTCCTCCAGGTCGAGGAAGACCGCGTCCACCTGCAGCCCGCGGGCCTTGGTCAGGAAGCGGTCGGAGGAACCGGGCACCGCCAGCACGGTGCGGCGTACCTGGGTCGCAGCAGCAGCCATGCCAGCACTGTAGACCGGGGTCTGCGCGCGTTGGCCGGGCTCTGCCGAGATGAGTACTCTCATCCGGTGAGCTCCTCATCCTCCATCTTCATCTCCCGGATCCGCGGCCTGCCGGTCGTGGACGCCGGTGGTGACCAGATCGGCAAGGTGCGCGACGTGGTGATCCAGGTGCGCACCGAGGGGCGGGCGCCGCGGGCCAAGGGGCTGGTGGTCGAGCTGTTCGCCCGACAGCGGATCTTCGTGAACATGGCGCGGGTGCACTCGGTGGACGCGATGCAGGTGGCCATCTCCGGCACGATCAACACCCGGCGGTTCAGCCGCCACGACGCGGAGACCCTGGTCATCGACGACCTGTTCGACCGACGGGTACGCCGCCGCAACCACACCGAGCCGGTCACGGTCTATGACATCTCGATGCAGCAGGTGCGCAACCACGAGTGGGAGCTGGCCGAGGTGGCGGTCGCCGAGATCCGCGGCCGCGGGTTCCGCCGCAAGCCGCACGTGACCGTCGTCGACTGGTCCGAGGTGGACGTGCTCAGCCCCACCCCGCAGGGCCGCGACCATGATCAGGTGCTGGCCGAGCTGGAGGACATGCACGCCGCCGACGTCGCCCGCGAGCTGCACGACATGGATCCCGAGCGCCGGGCCCAGGTGGTCGAGGCGCTCGACGACGCCCGGCTCGCCGACGCGCTGGAGGAACTGCCGGCCGAGGAGCAGATCGAGGTGATCTCCCGGATGGAGGTCGAGCGTGCCGCGGACATCCTCGAGGAGATGGACCCCGACGACGCCGCCGACCTGATCGCCGAGCTGGACGGGGAGAAGGCGGAGGAACTGCTCAACCGGATGCAGCCCGAGGACGCCTCCGACGTGCGGCGCCTGCTGGTCTATGAGGAGTCGACCGCGGGCGGCCTGATGACGCCCGAACCGGTGATCATGGGGGCCGACGACACCGTCGCCGATGCGCTGGCCCGGGTACGCCTGGCCGAGCTGACCCCGGCCCTGGCCTGCATGGTGCACGTGTGCCGCAGCCCGCTGGAGACCCCGACCGGGCGGTTCCTGGGCAGTGTGCACATCCAGCGGTTGCTCCGCGAGCCCCCGTCGACGCTGATCTCCCAGTTGATCGACGACGACCTGGAACCGCTGCCGCCGGACGCCCCGTTGACCGCCGTGAGCCGCCACTTCGCCACCTACAACCTGGTCAACGCGGCCGTGGTGGACGCCGACCAGCACCTGGTGGGGGCGGTCACCGTCGACGACGTGCTCGACCACATGCTGCCGGCCGACTGGCGCGGCCAGCAGATGGAGGGGGGTGACTGATGGCGGCTCAGGACAAGCGGGATCGGCCCTCGGCTCGGGAACGCTCCGGCAAGGGTGGCCAGTCCGAGCGCGACGACCGGCTGAACACCCCGGGTCGCGAGACCAGTCGGTTCCCCCGGATCCGATTGGACGGCGACACGTTCGGCGAGTTCGCCGAGGCGTTCGCCCGGTTCATGGGCACGGCACGCTTCCTGCTGTGGATGTCGGTGTTCATCATCGTCTGGATCCTGTGGAACGTGCTGGTCCCCGAACAGCTCAAGTTCGACCCGTTCCCGTTCATCTTCCTCACGCTCATGCTGTCGCTGCAGGCCTCGTACGCCGCCCCGCTGATCCTGCTCGCGCAGAACCGGCAGGAGGCCCGGGACCGGATCACCGCCGAGGACGACCGCCGGCAGGCGGCGCAGAGCCGGGCCGACATGGACTTCCTGGCTCGCGAGATCGCCACCGTACGGATGAACGTCGGCGAGCTGGCCACCCGGGAGTTCATCCGCGGTGAGCTGCGCAAGGAGTTGCGAGAATTGCTCTCCGACGACGAGGAGTCGAGCGAGCGCAGCTCGTCGTGAGCGCGGCCGGAGACCCTTCTCCGGCGCGGTAATCTGGCCCTCATGTCTGCTGACCAGTCCGACGCCCAGTCCGGATCCCCCCAGATCCAGTCCAAGAACCCCGACCACCCCCTTCTTCCGCGGGTGGTGCAGGCGCTCGGCACGGTCAATGACCCGGAGATCAAGCGCCCGATCACCGAGCTCGGCATGGTCGAGCGGGTCGACATCGACGACGCCGGTGAGGTGTTCGTCGGGATCCTGCTGACCACGGCCGGTTGCCCGTTGAAGGGCCCGATCGAGCGGGATGTGACCGCCGCCGCCTCCCGCGTCAGCGGGGTGTCCGGCGTACGCGTCGAGCTGGGGGTGATGACCGAGGAGCAGCGCACGGCGCTGCGGCGCACGCTCAACGGCGGCCGCGCGCCCCGGGAGATCCCGTTCGCCCGGCCGGATTCGCTGACCCGGGTGATCTGTGTCGCCTCGGGCAAGGGCGGGGTCGGCAAGTCGTCGGTGACGGTCAACCTGGCGATGGCGCTGGCCGCGCAGGGCAAGCGGGTCGGCGTCCTCGATGCCGACATCTACGGTCACTCGATCCCGGCGATGCTCGGGGTGGCCGATGCGCGCCCGACCTCGATCGGCGACGACAAGGAGGCGATGATTCTGCCGGTGCCGACCAACGGCGTGCAGGTGATGTCGATCGGCATGCTGAAGCCGGAACGCTCGCAGGTGGTGGCCTGGCGCGGTCCGATCCTGGACCGGGCACTGAACCAGATGCTGGCCGACGTGCATTGGGGTGATCTGGACTTCCTGCTGGTGGACATGCCGCCGGGGACCGGTGACGTGCAGATCTCGATGGGTCAGAAGCTGCCGAACGCCGAGGTGATCGTGGTGACCACCCCGCAGGCGGCGGCCGCCGAGGTCGCCGAGCGCGCCGGGACGATGGCGTCGATGCTGAACCAGCGGGTGATCGGGGTGGTGGAGAACATGGCCTATCTCGATTTCACCGCACCGGACACCGGCGAGAATTATCGGATCGACCTGTTCGGCTCGGGCGGCGGCGAACAGGTGGCGCAAACGCTCACCGCGCGGCTCGGCTATCCGGTGGCGCTGCTCGGCCAAGTGCCGCTCGACCAGTTGCTGCGCGTCGGCGGCGACGAGGGTGCCCCGGTCGTCGTGGGCGCCCCCGAGCACCCGGCCGCCGTCGCCCTGCGCGGCCTCGCCGAGGGCATCGGTGCCAAGAAGAAGTCGGTCGTCGGCATGCAGCTCGGATTGACCCCGACGGGCCGCTGACGGGCCGGCGCCAGACGGCTAGGTGTATGAGGCCAGGACGTTGTTGACGCGTGACGGCGTTGCCGACGCGGGCGGCATTCCACCGTGCACACCGTGGGGCCTGTGGTAGTTGTAGTGCAGGTTCCAATTTTCCAACGCTTGCTCTCGTTGGCCTTCTGAGGTCCAGGTCCTTGCGTAGAGGAACTCTTCAGCAAGGATGCGGTTGTAGCGTTCGACTTTCCCGTTGTGCTTGGGCGTGTACGGCCTCGTGCGGCGGTGCTCGGCGCCGTCCAAAGCGGCAGCGAACGCCCCCGAACGGTAGCAAGCGCCGTTGTCGGTGATGATTCGCTCGATCCGAGTGATGCCGTGGGCAGCAAACCAGTCGCGGGCGCGGTTCAAGAACGCGACGGCGGTCGTAGCCTGTTCGTTCTCGAGCGACTCGGTGTACGCCAGGCGAGTATGCCCGTCGATGGCGGAGTGCAGGTACGCGTATCCGGCACGTGCTCCGCGGGTCTTCGCCCGGGCAGCAGCACGGGCTTCGGAGCTGGCTTTGCCATGCACCCGCCAACCGCCGCCGTCGGGGATCCGTCCGACCTTCTTCACGTCAAGGTGCACCATGTGCCCGGGATGCTTCGCGGTGATCGTCCTGACCTCACGGTTCGTCTCACCACTCGGGTCTATGAATCGAC
>NZ_NMVQ01000015.1 GCF_002250625.1 Enemella dayhoffiae
GCAGGCAGTCCAGCGCGGCTGAGCCCCAGAAGCGGTGTCGAAGCTCATCGACAGAGACGACCGAGATCAGGCCCAAGCGGTGTCGGATCTGACCGACAAGTGGTGTCGGATCTGACCGACGTGACCACACACCCGACCCTCGGCCCCGCCGGCGGGGTCAGTGGCCTCATGGCCACCAGCGACCAGCTGCCCCCACTCGGCAGCCAGCCAGCCGGTGTGCCCGCCGGGCGGCCCGCCGGGCGATGGTCGCCGTGCTCACCTGGGGTGCCCGTGTCCATGCTGCAATGCGGATGGCCTTCCGAGGCCTACTCGCCCGCATCGACGCGCTCGTTGATGGAACTGCCCGCGACGAGATGGACGGCGGAGTTTCTCCAGCAGATCGCGGTGCCGACTTCGTCGCCCCGGACGTGAAGCTGCGCGAGCTGCTCGTCGATGTCGAACTGGTAGCAAGCAGCCCGACGGTGGAAGCAGCGCGCGACCTGGTCGACGCCGTTGCTCGTTACGAGTTCTCGTACGAGTACACCGGGATTGCCGACGCGCGCAGGAGGTTCGCCGAGGGCGCGCGCCACGATCTGCGAATCGACCCGTAACCCGAGCAGGTCAGCGGTTGAGCGACCCACTCTTGATGATCCGGTAGACCGTGGCTCGGCTGACGCCGTAGGCCTCGACCAGGTCGGCGATCGCGTACTCGCCTGAGTGGTAGTCCCGCACGAGGTGCTGTTGGCGTCGTGCCGATAGGGCGGGCTTGCGGCCGCCGACCTGTCGGCCGGCGCGTCGGGCGTGGTCGAGTCCTTCGCGGGTGCGGGCGCGGATCAGGTCGGCCTCGAATTCGGCGATGAGGGCGAGGACGTTGAACAGCAGTCGGCCGAGCGGGTCGGTGGGGTCGTATCGGGCGCCGCCGAGGTTGAGGGCCACTCCCCCGGCTTCGAGCGTGGCGGCGATATCTCGGGCATCCGGGACCGAGCGGGCCAGCCGGTCGAGTTTTGTGACGACGAGCTCGTCACCGGGCCGGCAGGCGGCCAGGGCCTCGCGGAGTCCAGGGCGATCACGGGTGGTGCCAGTGAGGCCGTGGTCGACGTAGATCCTGGCGTCGTCGACACCGAGGGCGCGCAGCTGCTCATGCTGGACGGCGAGGTCTTGGCCGGTGGTGCTGACCCGGGCATAGCCGATTTTCATCGGCCATGCTCGAGCGCGAGACGCAGTTCCCGCACGCGTTCTTGGAGGATGCTAGCTTCGCTCCATGTGGCGTGGTGGAGACGCTGCTCGTCGGTGGCGACGATGGGGTTCCCCGACCCGTCGGTGGTGACCTGATCCCACAGAGGCCCGAGGTCGGCGCGCTCCCAGGAAAGCAGGACGCGCAGCGTGGCCGCGATGTCGGCCGGCGGCAGGGTCGAGGCAGCCGAGCTGGCGAGGAAGTCATGCGCTCGGTCATCAGCGGAGAGGGAGCGTTTCCCGGAGGCGTGGGTGTATGTCATGGCCAAATCTCCGTCTCACTAGAGGGGCGTTACTGCGACTCTAGCATGAGACGGGTCTATTGCGTGTGGCTTGCGCCGTTAAATGGCGGGGTTCTGTAGGTGATATGTGGCGGGCCCGGTCAACTGACGCCGCCACGAAGCGACCGAAGAACCCCGCCATTCAGCAGACGAAGTCACACGGTCGGCGTGGCGCGCGACGGACGGGGCGTCTCGTTGGGCGATCGTTTTCGACACGGCCGCCATGGGGGGTTTCCTTCGGCGGGGGGCTTCACCCCGCTTATGGGGCCGCCGTGGCTCATCGTTCCAGCTCCCGAGGTCTGCGGTCAGGACTATCACGGTGGTCAGGGCTATCCCGTCGGGTTCGGTCAGCCAATGGGGGCTCGGCGCGATTAGGCTCTTTCGCATTCGCTCGTTGCCGCAGCTCGGCTGTCCGCGCCACGGTTGTTCGACCGGATGTATGCCTGGGCAGGACAACCCCGCACCGTTGACCTCACCAATGCCGCCGGCACCCAATTCCTGAGCTGGCCCGAAGCTCCATTCGCCGTTGATGCCCTGGCCGATCAGCTGCACACGGCCAACTATTTCGACGGCGCGGACGTCGGCGACCTTGCCGCCGGCCTCACCGTCACCCACAGCCAGCTGAACCACGCCCATCCCTTTCCGGGAAGGGAACGGCCGGACCAGCCGCGCGTACCTGTCTGCACTCGTCGCCGGAGCCGGTCACGCGCTCGATTGGACCCGGATCACGCAGGCAGAGCTGAACGACGCCTCACAGCTGACCCTCCACGGGGATCCCAGCCAGCTCACCGCCTTGTTCCGCACCGCCCTCACCACCCATCCCGAGGCGGCCGCCGAGCCGGTCCACCAGCCCCGACTCGCGGCCTCGCTGGCGATCGCGTTCCCACCGCTGGATCCCACCGGACCTGGTGGGCCCGCACCGTCGACACCCACCCCCACGGGAGGGCGGCCACAGCTGCGCGCCGTCGACGGCGGCCGCGGTCGTCCCCGGATCTAGCGAGCCCTCATCGTTCGGTTGGTTGAAATTTTCTCTCGTCCGTTGTGTTCGACCGTTAGGTTTTCCTATAGTTTGAGCAATTGAGATGAGGCCCGCCCCTACGAGCGGACCTCATCGGACAGAACTGTTGGTGTCGAGATCTAGCGGCAACTAGCTCCCGGCCCTCTGACGTCAGTCGAGGTCCATCAGTACTGCCAGCAGGATGTGAATCAGTTGCCCGGTGATCGCGATGGCGAGTCGGTAATCTCTCTTCCGTCGCGGCGCCGGGCTCTGATCCTTCTCAACATCGTGCTGTTGTTGCGGGGGGTCGTTCATCCGCAGTACCTCCTTTCTGGAGGGAAGAAGTTTTTTCCTACTTCCTAAACACAAGTTCGCACTTGGTATTGAGATTGGCTAGCTCGTGGCAGGACACTTAAAAGGTGTCGCGGGGGTTCGGATGGCAGCAGCGAGAGATCCTTGTTGCCCTGGCGCGCGACAAGCTGCGCCTGCACCGCGCGGGTTGGTGGGATCGCAGTTGGCATGCCCTGATCCGTCTCGACTGCGTACCCGCCGTGGGGGAGGGGAGCAGCTGGAGACGAGCCGCCCGCCGACTGGCGGATCAAGGTCACGTCGAGCTTCGGCACGGTCCGGTTCCCGTTCGGCCGAGCGTTGAGCCCCGTCTGCCGGGATATCGCTCAGGAATTCAGCTGCGGCTGGTGACTGCTCGGCAGTATCCCGATTTGGAGCCATGGACAGGGGGTGATGACGCGCTGGAGCATCTCACGGGGCTCATTGAGTCGCTCAGCGAGCAATGGGACCGGCCGGCCAACCCTTACGACTGGGCGGCCAGCCGCGATGAGTTCAGGGCCCGGATCGAGCGACGGATTGAGTACCACTTCAGCGCTTTGGTCCGGATGCCCACTTTCGGGCGGGATTTCTGCTGGGAGTGGACGTGCGCTCGCTACCTGGCTCATCGGAACTACCTGGCGATCTTGGAGCGCTCCCAAGCGCTCGGCGACGCAGTGTGACCGAACAGCTCGCAGCTGTTTGCTTGCCGGGACCATGACGGGGGTGTCTCAGTGGCGGGGTTCGGGGGTTACGGCCCGGTCAGCTGCTAGAGCCCCAGCGCCAGGTGGAGACGGTGCGAAGGTCTCGCATCCTCCTGAACGACAGCAGCGATACCCCCCCGGGGTATGGCCGATAAGCTATCTTATGACAAATTGCCTAGTCAGCATGGGGTAGAGATTGCGTCGAGCCGAAGTACTTGTTAAATAGCTCTTGCAACGCACGGTCTGCACTAGCCTCATCATCTCCTGGGGCAAACTTTTCCTTGGGGACTTCCACCACAACGTATGTAGAAACCCCACTGCCGCCCCCAATCTTGAAGAACCTCCCACTCGGGGAGGAACTTTCTTCCTCAGGACGAGCTGCTACCCATGGAAACCCTGGAACCGGGCTGGCGGCTATTTCAGGACGACCTACCCGTGGAAACCCTGGAACCGGGCTGGCGGCTATTTCGGAGTCGGCTTCGCGACGACGGTCCGCGGCGGCCTGCTGCTGGCGAACGTAGTCGGTCTTCCGAGCAGGGCGCGACGGGCGCTGGATCGGTGACTTGTCGCGCTTGCGGGGGCGTCGACGTCCTTCAGCCAACGCGACGATGTCGGGGGCCGTGACCCGTCCCCTCTTCTTGTCGATCGCCATCTGTAGCTTCGCGGATGCGACCAGTTCCTCGTATGTCGGTGTCTTACTCACGGGCTGGCCCCTCGCCTTCCCATTCCTCGACTACTGCGTTCCTATGCTCTAAATCTTCTTGGGCGACACTCTGCAGCAGGTCGATCCCCGGATCGTCCTTTGGTACCCAGGGCGACTCTGCCAATGCCACCAGAATACGCCGCCCGTCCACCCGCGTGCTGGTATCGCTCGATCTGACCCATTCCAGCGCCCAGAGCGCCCTGGCCCACCAATGCGTGAGTTGCTCGTTCCGCTCGCGCTGGTCGCGCTCATCCTTGGCGTGCTTGTCACGCTGCTGTCGGTCCTTGTGGCCCTGCAGCAGCGCCACCGTGACACCGATGACCGCAGCGACCAACGCGCCCAATCCCCCAGCGCCTGGTGATCTCACAAACTCCCACAGGTAGTGGCCCAATGTTCCTCCTCTGGGGTGAGTTGTCTCAATCTAAGCACTCTGGCCTCAGATGTTGCGGCGGCCCAGGGGATGCCGGTCCCACGAGGGGCGGGGCGTGCGGTTCGCTGGCTCGATCGGTGGTGGCGCACTGGGCAGCGCTGGCAGCTGGTCGCGGGTGGCCATGGAGTCACGGGCGATGTCTGGTACCGCCGGATCGGTTCCGGGCTGGTGCCAGGTCATGCCGACGTACGGGTTCGGGTTCGTGGCTCGAACCGGGCCTTCCGCCGTCGCGGCCGCCGCCTTGGCCACCACCTCAAGGTGGTGGGACACGTCTTGGATCATCGAGTGCACCGACTCCCCTACCTGCGGGGACAGCTTGGCCTCAGCCACGGCCTGATCGATCTCCCTGTGGAAGACCGGGATCAGCGGCTGGTACTTGCTGACCTGCTTGAGGAAGAAGTCCGCCTGGTCGACCGAGTCGAGATGGTGGTGCAGCGAGCCGGCGTTGTCGGCGAAGTCGGAGGCCTTCACCAGCAACGCGCCAGAGTCCTCGACCGCATCCGCGACATGCTGGCGGTACTGGGCGTTCCGCGCCTGCTGGCCCTGATCGGGGTCACGCGGCGGCGTCGTCACCGCCCGCACAACGCGCCGGACCTCGGGGCCGAACCGATCCCCGATCCACTCCAGCGTCTTCTCCTGGTCATCACGTCCGGGGTACTCGGCCGCCACGGTCTGAGCCGCCTCGGCCGAGCAGTCCTCGACCACATCGTGCAGCAACGCGGCCACCACCACGTTCGCATCATCAACTCCCCAGCGCTGGATCCGGGCGGCATTGCGCAGCGGGTGCTCGATGTAGGGGGTGCGCGGCAGAGCAGCTCGGTTTGCCCGGGTCTGGAACCGATGCAGGTGCGCGGCGGCGGCCAGGGCCTCCTCGGCCCGGTCCCGACCCCCTGCTGGCACCGCGCGGAGCACCTCGACCGCGAGCAGCGCCCCATCCATCTCCTTCAACGCAATCGACTCCGACCGATCGGGCTGTTCGACGGCGCTCGAAGTCTCGACGTTGGCTCTGGGCCGCACGCCACGGGCCACCATCGTCTCAAAGCGCTCCTGCGCTTCACTGAGCGCTCGGCGGGCCTCGACCATGGTCCGGGCCGCGTTGAGGACGGTGGCCCGGTCTTCGGCGGGGTTCGCTGTCAGCTCACTGAGCTGGGTGGCGAGCTTGGGGAGATTGAGCGCAGTTTCCGGGGTTGCCCACCCTTGGGCGATTCCCTCCGCCAGAGCCGCCGCTCGTTCCTCGCGCATGACGGTCGCCCCGGGTGCAGGGGCGGTTGTCGGTTTGAGCCTGCTGATCGCCTCCCCGAATTCTGCCAACGTGGTGAACCGCTGGCCATGGGCCTCTTGGGGTGAGAACCCGGCTTCCTGGATGTGGGTGATGACCTTGAAGTCCACCTCGCGGTCGCTGTAGGGGGTGTGGAAATCCGCGCACACCGCGACCCCTTGGAAGTCGGTATAGAGCTGCTTGTTCCAGCCCATCTCACCTTTGGGCCCCTGCTCGCGTACCCCATCGGCTGACCACTGCAGACCCCGGAACTCGGCAGCTGAGGGGTCAGCGCCGAGTGCCCTGGCCAGGCCGGCGCTCGCGGACTCGCCGTGCTCGGCGATGACCGCCTCTTGATAGTTGCGGCGCCGCTCTGCGAAGGCTCGTTTCTCGGCGTCCTGGCGGCGGCGCCGCTCTTCCTGGCTGTCGGCGTAGGCCTGGTGTGCCAATCGGATGTAGTCGACCATGACTCGTCCTTTCCCGAGGGGTGTTATTCGGTGTCGAATCGGGTGAAGGTGGCCACGCACAGGTTCGTCCCGCAGGGGCTCACCGTGGCCTGGTATCCGCCTTCGGTGCCGATGTCGTTGGTGTCGCGGGTTTCGATGTTGACCACGATCGGCTCGCGGCCGGTCTCGTCGAGGTAGGCGTCGACGATGCTCACCCTCTGTGAGTAACCCTGCGCCTGGGCCCGGGCGTAGCTAGCGGGATCCGGGCCGGCGGCCAGCTCGGCCTCCACGGCCTCGCGGGCCTGTCCCACACTGATCTCGGCCAGACGGGCGCGGTCGACGCCAGGGAACGGTGCCTGGGGGGTGCGGGTGTAGCGCAGTCGCACGTACGCGTCGACTACCGCGATCTGATCCCGCATCCCTGGGGAGACCGCTCCCCCGTCACGGTTGATGACCCGGTAGGTGATCTCTGGGACCGGGCTCCGCGTCACCGCCGCCGGCGACGTCGCCGGGGTCGCGGGTGGTGACGGTGGGCCAGCAGGTCCCCGATCGGCGGTCACCCAGTAGGTCACCCCGGCGATGACGGCGAACAGGATCACCACCGCCACGGCGATCGCGGCGATCAAGAGCTTCATCCGGTGCTGCATCGGCGGGGATCCCTTTCAGTAGCTCGCGGCCGGCAGCTGGATCCCCAGCCCGGCCAGGTAGGCGACCGGGTCGGTCGTGGTCGAGGAGCCATAGGCCATGGACCCAGACGTGCTCACCTGGAAATGAAGGTGCGCACCAGAGCTGTTGCCCTGGTTGCCTTGGGGTGCGATCGGGGTTCCGGCGCCGATCCTCACCCCTTCTTTCAGCTCAGGATTCAGGTCCTTGGCGTACCAGTGCGCATACCCCATATAGACCGAGTTGCCGCAGTCGACCCACAGATAGTTCGTCGAGCCACCGGGGCCATTGGAGTTGGCGTAGGCCTGGTTGATCTTCACTGCGATCACCGTGCCGTCGCACACCGACTGGAACGTCCAGGCTCCCGCACCGCCCTTGGCCAGATCGACGCCCCAGTGGGGACCGCCGGAGGGGTAGCGGCCGTAGCGGGCGCTCATGATGACCCCGGAGACTCCCTCGGGAATGGGCGAGACCACCTTGCCCGAGGCCGGCTTGATCCCGCCCGCTCCCCCGGCCCGGCCTTCACAGGGTCCGGGTCGGAACCACTTGTGCATGTTTTCCAGATAGCCCTTGGTGATGCTGGGGATCGCGGGGTACTTCTGCAGGTTGCCCTCGCCGGCGTTGTGGGCGATTACCAAGGCGTCCAGATCGGAGATCTTGGCGTACGCGGCTGAGGGGTTCTTCGCCTGCATCCTGCGGACGTTCTCCAGCCGATCTTTCAGATACCGCCCGCCGACCTCGGCGTGGATCATCGGGTCGGTGATCCCGTGCGGGGTGCCACCGGGGTTATCGCCAGTGGGGAAGAACCGCGACCATTCCGCGCGGTTGATCTGGAACAGCCCCCAGGTGCCGCCGTTGCTGTCGTTGGTGAAGTTGTTCGGATCGAAGCTGCTTTCCTGCTTGGCGATCGCCGCCAGGTAGCCCTCGGGCAGCCCGGAGACCTGGGCTGCTTTCTGCATCCACGGGCGCGCCCTCTCCGGCACCTCCAGGGCCCCTACCCCGCAGGTACCGGCCGGTGGGGCGGCGGGCGGCTGCAATGTCAACCCCACCACCAGGGCAACGACCAGCACGAACGCCAGCAAGACCGGCGAGCCGACCACCACAGCGATCGCCGCGATTCCTGCTGCTGGCAGGGCTGCTGATTGCTGCTGTGGCTCGAGGCCGGGGGTGCTCATCGCAAATCGCGGCCCGCGGCGTCGACCAGGGCACCTTCGTAGTGCTTCTTGCTGGCAGCGATCTGGTCGCTGTAGGGCATGGCCGACCAGTGGTCGAGCTGGATCAGCGCGGCCCGGGCGCCAGAGGTCAGCATGACCGCCCGCCCGGTCGGCATCGAGGCGAGTTCGGAGACCTCCAAGATCTCCTCGCGTCGCACCTCGTGGGAGGTCGAGCCGGAGCCCCACAAGCCGCCGCTGTTAGACGATTCACTGGAGGATCCGGTGTTGATGTCGTGCTGGCCGATCAAGCGGGCCAGCTGGCCCAAGAACGCGTCCTCGGCCAGGCCCGCGCCAGCGACGCGCACGTTGGCCGCACCCCACAGCTTGAGCATCCCCCGCTCGCCCCAGGCCTCGACGCCTTGCGCCCAGGACTGCAGGAACGTCGACAACACCAGCCCCTTGGAGCCGAAGTGGGAGTACATGTCAGGCAGGTCTTTCCACCGCACCACGTTGGCGGCCTCATCCAGCACAGCGATCAGCGGGGTCGGCAGCCGCCCGCCGGGGCTGCGGCCGGCGAGATGTTCGCCGGCCTGCAAGATCGCCACCGTCAGTGCGGCGGTGACCGCGCGGGCACTGCCTCCGCCCTCGCGTGAAATTGGGTAGATGGTCTGGGTGGAGCGGATGAAGGTGTGCGGGTCGAACGCCGCCATTCCCGACTGGGGGGTGACCCACCGAACCACGGCTGGAGAGCGCAGCCACGGCACCATCTTGCGGGCCGTGCCGACGATGCCGTTGCGCTGTTCCTCACTGAGCCCGGCAACGCCTTGGACTGCATCGGCAGCGATCGAGAAGCCGCCGAGCTGCAGGGCGTGCATCGGGGTCAGGTCGGCCGGGTTCATCAGCCAGCTCCACACCACATCCACCGGTTTGCCGGCGACCGTTGCCGCCAGCAAAAGCGCGGCCAGATAGGCCTGACCCTCCGGCTCGAAGTACGGATCGGGTCGGCCATCGTCCCCGCTCACCGAGGAGTTGCACAGGGCCGCCAGCTCATCGGCCCGCTCCATCATCCGGTCGGGATAGGCCCGGATGAACCCGAGCATGTCCCAGTAGAAGTCCTGCTTCTCACCGATCAAACCTTGGGGGTCGAACACCCAGCATCGTCCTAAGTTGGAACGCGGGCCGCGGGTCAGATCGACCACGTCGCGCTTGTTGCTGGTCGCCAGCACCGGGCACCGGTTCTCCACGATCTGGCGGGCCACCACGCAGCTGGTCTTGCCCGCCCGGGGACCCATCAGCCACACCTGGACCCACTCGTAGGAGGATCGCAGCGGCTGGTTGGTCACCACCAGGGTGCCGATCGGGTTGCCCATCCCGGCATGGGTGCAGTCCAGACGGGCGGCGTCCTGGGCGCTGCCCTTGGGCAGCAACGGCTTCAGCTCGCGTGCGCTGGCCATCGACTCGGCCTTCTTGTCGATCCGCACCAACGCGATGTTGCGGCGGCCGCGGAGCCCCACCACCGCCCAGACTGCAGCGATCACCCCGCCCACCAGCAGCGCGGCCAGCGCGGCCAGCCAGATCGTCGACGCCGAGGTCCACGTCGAGTTGCCCAACGCCAGGCCAGCCACGAACGCCCACGGATTGGCCGCTCCAGTTGCCCCGCCCAGCGTGCCTGCGAGCCGAGTGAGGGCCGGTACCCCGGCCACGACAAGCACGATCACCAGCAGCAGGATCAGCTGGCGGTTAGAACCAGTGGCCTCCCGGCGGCGCCGATCGGGTGCGTACCACAGGCGGCCGCTCATGCCGCGTCCTCCTCATCGGCCGGGTCCTCGGGCACCTTGGCGCGCGGCATGGTGGAACTGGAGCTGGCGGTGGAGTACGCGAGTTCCTGCCAGCGCCGGTTGGTGTCGTGCACAGCCCGCTCGGCATTGGTCAAGATCACCTCGAACGGGGTTCCCGGTTCTTTGCCGAGCTTCATCAAGAACTTCCCTCGACCCCGTGGCCCGGTGCCCTTGCCGGTGGCGGGGTCGACGCCTCCGTCCCCGGCCCAATCGGTGAGGTTCGCCTTCTCCTGCCGGGACAGGGCGAACACTTCCTCCAGGTTCCCGAACTCACCACCGACCAGGCCGCCGAGGAACACCATCGAGGCACGCTCGACAAACCCCCACGCGATCCGGGTCAGCTCATCGGTGGACAGTTTCAGGTCGTTCATAGTGTGGGTGAGCATCAGCTGGCCCACTCCCATCTCCCGGTTGATCCGGGTGAGCTTGTCCACCCGATACACCAGGTGCCCGCTCACCCGCAGCAGCCGCCACAGCTCATCCATGATGAGCAGGTAGCGCCGCCGCGGCGCGAGCTCCAGATCAGCCATCCGTGTCATCAAAGCGATCGAGGCGACCCCGTAGGACCAGCACGCCAACTGCACCGCGGCCTGCTTCGCCTCATCCTCATCATCGATCTGGGAGACATCGAATCCACCGGGCTTGGTGAGGTCCAGGTGGGTGGTCGGTCCGTCGAACACCGCGCCGAACGGCCCGTCCTCCAGCAGCGCCATCAGTAGCTGCCGCAGCCGCTTGGTCGCGGCGTGGTACTCAGCCCGATCAGCCGCCAAAACCTTGGTCATCAACCGTGGATGGGGTTCCTCAGTCTCGAAGACCGACAGCACTTCGCGGATCGTGGGGGCGTCACGATCCAACGGCTGCTTCTCAGGACCGACCTGCAGGATGTGCAACACCACCGGGATCAAGCTCGCCTCAGCACCGGTCAGCGGTTCGCCCTGGTTGGCGATCTCCAACAAGCCCTGCAGCACGTTCTTCTGCTGCGACAGCAACTTATCCAGCGCCCAGGCCCGCACCTGCGGGGGCAGCGCCGCGATCCGGCCATGCCCTCCCAGCAGATCGAGCGGGTTGATGTGGCCGACCGTGGTCACCCCATCCTCACTGGTAGTGACCTCACCGACCGGGATCATCGACCCGCCCATCCTCTCAATGAGTGCCTTATAGTCCGGCTTCAGGTCGGCCAGCACCATCGGGATCGCGCCCACCCAGTCCATCCAGGTGCAGATCCGACGCGACAACGAGGACTTCCCCACCGCCGGCCGGCCCAGAATGAACCCGGAGGGGGTGGCGATCAACCCGGACACGAACCACGACAGCGGATCCCCGCACACAGCCGCCTCGCTGCGCAGGTGCATCCCCAGCGGTGCCCCAATCGGCGGCATCGTAGACCCGGCCGAGAACGGCCAGAACCCGCACACCTGGAACGTGGAGCCGCGGCATTCCAGTGCCGCCTGCACGACCGTGGTCTCCCCCGTGCCGCGCAGACCCCACCCACGATCCTTCGGCGTGCGCTCATGCCAGCGCGCGGCTCTCTTGCGGTGAGTCTTTCCTGCGCGGCCTGTTCCCAGCCGCAACCCCGGAATCCCATCTCGACGCTTCGCCATACCCGCGACCCTTTCCTTCGTTGATCCCTGAGCGCTTCCGCGGAAGCACCCTCGCGAGCCCGCGATCAGAACGCCGCGTGCACGCTGGCCGGCAGCAGCATCTGCTCGGGCAGCACCACCCCGATCGGCAACGTCGACAAGAACGCCGCCGACTGGTTCCCCAACGCCGGCCGCATCCGCAACCGCGCCGGCGCGGCCAGCTGCGCGATCGCCGAATCCATCCGGTCGCGTTGGTCGGCGCTCAACGACGTCCCGGTCACCGCCATACCGAACAGCGTCAACCCAGCCCCCGCAGCATTTTCCGCCTCCACCTGCCGCGCGATCTCCCACTGCCGGCGTGCCTGCTCCCCCGCCTTACGCTTCCTGGCCTCCGCCCACGCCGCAGACGTGTCTCTACTCAACGCCTTCGGCGCCTCCAACAGCCCCACGGGCCGATACATGATCGCGACCCGCTTACGCGCCACATCCTGATGCGGACGCAACACATGCTTCAACGTCTCCGCAAAAAACGTCACCGGCGGCTCGACCATCTGATACGTCGAAGACCACGCCCGATCATGGCGAACAAACTCATCGCTAGGCTCCCACCGCACCGGCCCTGCCGCCGCCCACGACAACCCAGTCCCCGACTCGGTCGCGCGAGCCTCCTCCACATCCTGGGCAACACTCGGGTCGAAACACACCCGCACCGCATCAATCACATCCTGAGCCGCCATCGCCCGACACGCGCCACCCGCCCCCGACAACCGAGCCGCCCCCACAATCTCGGGCAACACATTCGCCAACCGGCTATGCATCTCGCTCTCCGAGCGATGCCGAGTCTTGCCCACCATGTCATCGGCATTCGTGAACGTCACCGTCAACCACGTCCGGATCGTCGACAACGCCCGCGGAAGCTCCTGCTTCACCTGCCCCATCACATCCGCCGAATACGACGACGCCGAAGCCGCGCGGTGACCATCAATCTCCCGCCGCAACCGCACCCCCGGATCCGGGGCCGTCTCCACAACCACCGACGCCCCCACCACATCGGCATGCTGACCCAACAACGCCAACGCCGCACCCCAATGCGCGACCTGACGATCAATATCCTCGGTGTCCACCAACTCAGTGCCCGTCGCAGCACCCTCCAACACCAAGCTGTAATGCTTCGCCTTCCCCGCTGGCATCATCACCACCGCGAAATGCTCACCATAAGAATTCCGGCCACTCAACAACTCCGAGCCCGCCGCCAACCCCGGCAAACGAGTCTTCCCATCCGGCGTAAACCCCACCGGGCCCTGATAACCAACCGCGAGATCCTTGCTCCACCGATTCATCACCCGAGCACCGATCCGGTCATAGGCAGTCAACCCATCCCGCCGCGACCGCCGCGACGGAACGATCGCAATCACCGTCACCAATGCCATCGCCAACGCGAACGGCAACCCCGGCAACCCCGCAATCTGCGCGCCCAACATCAACACCAAACCAAGAAACACCCCGCCCAACCCAATGAACGTCGCCGCCCGGCCATAACCAAACAACCCCGCACCCAAAGGCCGCCGAAGATTCCCGTAACTCCGCGCCGACATCGCCTCAGCCACGCCCTGACTCCTCTCCCATCATCCGAGCACCCTGAACCTGCGGAACCACCGGCGCCGCCCCCCGCACCAGACTCGACGGCACACCCTGCCGCCCCCCAGCCGGAGCAGCCCCCACCGGAGCAGTCCCCGCCGGTGTAGTCCCCGGCGCTGTCGCCGGCGCCGAGGAGCCTGCCGCGGCAGGCTCGCTCCCCGAACTGGCGCCACTGCCGCGGGACCCTGTCCCGGTCACACCGGCCGGGGGCGCGCTGCCGCTCGGCTCCGAACCCCCAGCCGACCCACTCCCCGACATCGGCCGCGCCGGCGACGGCTCCACCGCCGAACCGTCACCCGCCCCAGTCCCGGACTCCAACTCAGGGCGAGGACCGCTACCGCTCAACTCGCCACCACCGTCGCTCGCGCCGGGGTCGCTGCTCGCGCCCGCGCCCTGTGCACCCTTGGCCTCCGAACCAGTCTCGGGCGGCACCGACGCCGCACCACTCGGCGCACCCCCGCCCGACCCGGCCGGTCCGGTGCCGCTCACCGAACCCGACCCGCCCGCAGACACACCACCACCCGCGGCCGCGCCAGCCATCATCCGACCCCCCGACGCTGCTCCCGAAGACGCCATCCCAGCCCCCGACGCCGCCGAGGATCCCCCGGCGCTGGCCATGCTTCCCAACGCCACCGCTCCGGTCGCGACCCCGCCCGCGACCGCAGCGCCCGAGAACATCGACGACATACCCGCCCCAGCCACCGGGACCAAGAACTTCAACAACACCGGCATCAGAGCCACCGTGAGAAACATCAACACCCCCGCACCGATCACCTGCACGATCGCGGCAACCTCGCCCTGTGGCCCCTTCAGTTGCTCGGAGGAGCCTGCGAACGCGAGCATCCGCAACCCCAGCACATAGGTGGCGGCGGCGACCGGTTTGTAGATGACGAACGCGAGCAGGTACATCAGGGTCTTTTGCAGCCACTGCGACCCGATCCGGGTCGAAGACGTCGACGCCGCGATCGGCGCGAACACCACCAACGCCGGAATCACCGCCATCCGCAGAATCATCATCGCGATCTGGGCCACCGCGGCGAAGATCACCAGAAACGACATGACCAGCATCCCGACCAGCCCGATCCCGCCAAACTCGGGCGACTTCATCACCTCGCCCATTGCCGCGACATTCTGCAGACCAGGATCATTCGGCCCCGGGGCGCCTGCCATCAGGCTGATCGCCAATGAGTCGGTGATCGACAACACCACCTGCACCACGATCGCCAACAACCCCGCGACCACAATCGTGGTCGCGATCGCACGGGCGATATCGACCAGCCCGTCACCACGCAGCTGAATCGAGACCTTCGCACAGCCAATCAGAATCGCTAGCACCATCAAACCGGCAATGATCGGATCAAAATCTCGTTGTATCGAACGAATCGGAGTCACCGGCTGATAACACTTATCCCCGACCAGCCCAACGCGGGTCGTGGCTTCTGGGCCATCGCACACCGCGTCCTTGCCGGTGCCTTGGGAGCCTTTCACCTCGGCCACCTTCGGGTTGAACATCGGGGTGGTCCACGCCCACGTCACCGCACCCATCATCGTCAACATCGACGCCACCGCCGAGCGCTTGGCGTCCTCCCCAAAACTGTCCTTGGTGCCGCTGACCAAACTTTGAGCAGCGTCTTTTGCCATCTCCGAGCGCTGGGCCTTCAACGCCAACTGAACACACGCGGAGTATTGGGGACTCAGGGGTTTGTACTTCTTCAGGCAAGGAACCTCGACCGGGTCGAGCGCGCCAGTCACGGGATACTCCACCCCTGCCTCGGTCCGCCATTCCCTAATCTCTGCATGCGCCGGTGCGCTGGGGAGAATGGTCGTGAGTAGGGCGAGTGACGCCAGTAGCACGGCGAGACCGCGGGAGATCCTCTTCCACATTTCAGGCCCGCCAGTCGACTCGAGGTCCTGAGGTGCCCTCGGTGGCGCGCTTCATGGCGACCTGCCACGTGGTCCCGGTCCAGATCAGCGGCGTCGGCAGAGGCTCGCTTGTCCCGTCTTCAAGGCGGAAGTAGATCAGGACTCCCGCTCGGTTTCCGCTCACTGAATTGGTGAACTGGAAGCCGTCCACGGTCATCCGCTGGGCGTCCACGGCGAGGATGGAATTGATCGTCTCGTTCTTGTCCGGTGAGGCTTGGAAAGACGCTTCCAAGGCTCGGCGCCTGACGTCGAGCGGGAAAGAAGCGTCGAAGTACGACCAGTGGTAGGCCGCAGCCATCAGCGCCCCCAGCGCATCGGGGGTGAAGCACTGCCCAACCCCGTCGGTCTTGCGCAGCGGTCCGCCGGCGTTCTCCGGCAGCGACACTCGGGGGGTAGCGCGAACCCACTGGGTCGGCGGAGCTGCTTTCAGCACATCCCCCTGGACTGGTTGCGCCAGGGGACATCCTTCAGGCCCCGGAACCGTCGGACCAGAAGATGGACTTGACGAGGGCGCGGGGGGCGCGCTGGGCGAAGCTGGAGGAGGCCCGGCCGCGGGTGGTGCGCTCGCGAGCGACTTCCCGAACCACAGGCCACCGATCGCGGCAGCGGCGACGGCGAGGACGGTCGCGATAATGAGCACGGCTTTCTTCATGGGGGTGTTCTCCTGGGTTTAGTTGAAGAACCGCACAACGATTCCGCCAGCGCTGCTGGCGATTGCTGATGCGATGAGGGGCCACATCAGCTTTTGCGCTTCGTCGATGCGGGTGTCGCTGAGCACGATGCGCCCGACGCAGTACAGGAATGAGGCCATCGCGATGATGAGCACGAACCAGGCTCCCCAGTTCATGAGGTAGCCCCATTCGGTCTGCCAGTCCATCACGATCAGAGGGCTGCGGGTTTAGCCGGTGAACGCGGCGAAGATGCCCGACATCGCACCAACGAGCACGGCGCCGATCAAGGCGATTATGATGCGCTTGCCGCCCTTGGTTTCGGGCCCGTGGTCGCTGAGGACCAGAATGCCAACCCCGAGCAGGAAGCCAGCCACGCACGCGATCAACACCCCCCACGAGATCCAGTTGAGGATGGTGGTCAGACCATCCATCCCCGGCGGGGCAGTCGGGTTCACGGGCGGCACCTTGAGCAGCGGAGCGAAAGAGTGATGGATCACGATTTTGCCTTTCCTGAGGGTGTTTGCGGGGGTTTCGAAAGAGTCGGTGCGGAGGTCAACCGGGGTGTGGCTGGATCACTTCAGGTGCTTGTTCGGGGGCAGAGGTCGCGCTGGCGGGGGCGCGGGTCAGGTCTCGTTTGATCCGGCTGAGGGTCAATTTGGTGCGGGTGTCCAACGGGTGCGGGTCGCGGGGCAGCACGCTGCGCCACCGGGGCTGCCACCCGATACTCCAGGTAGTGGGGACCAACGCGGCCAGCGCCGCCAGCTGGTCCTCGAGCTCCCGCGGGGGGCCGCCTGGGGCATCGGCCATGAGGACCAGCCCCCGCAGGTCGACAAAAGAGTAGACCATTCCACTGGCCCACTCCTGCGCGGCGCGACGCGCCTGACTGATCCCCCACGCATGAGTCCGCGCCACCAACACGACCGCCGCCAGGCCCTGCGGCAGGCGCGGCCACTGCCGCGCCGCTACGCTCGACAACCCCCGCTGGGCAGCGATCGTGCGCAACGTGGTCGCCCCGCACCCACCATGAGTGCCCAACCAGAACACACCCCGCTCATCAGCCGGGAACCCGGGAGTATCCCACGCCCCAATCCACGGCCGCGACGGCACCGGAGCCCCCGTCGGGACTTGCGCCCCACGCGCTTCCAAATGCTCACCCAAAATCGGATCAGGAGCCAGCGGCGGAGTCGGGACGGTCAATGGCCGCTCGTCGGGAGCGAACGGGTTGTGGGTGCTCATTGCACCTCCTCGCGCGGTCACGCGCCCACCACCCTCGGCACACCGGGGTGTGTGGGCCGCTGCGTTTAGTCAGGGGTCCATCTCTGTCGTGTCACCTATGCATGAGCCCGCCTTATCCGACGACCAACATTCGGCCGACGGACCGACGGGTGATCCCTCATCTGCGAGCATGTTAACAACAACAATGGCGAATATGCCCCTCTACTTTCGTACGATGTTTTACCTCCCTAATACTTTCGTATATTGTTTTTCGATCAGATTTCCCTAGTCTGCTGTGACGTGACCTCGGGGCCCCTTGTGAACACTGGAGGAGGCCGACCCATGTCCAGCCACGACGACGAATGCCCCCCCACCCAGTCACACCACAACGACCTGCCCCTGGTGATGACTCCTGGTGAGGTGGCCCAGATCCTGAAGGTCTCCGAGCAGACCGTGCATCGCGAGATCAACCGCGGTGAACTGGAGGCCTTCGCCGTGGCGAAGAGATGGCGCATCCGGCGAGAAGCGCTTGAGGCCTACCTGCACCGGCCCGCGCCGGTGCAGGTGATCGACCCCGAGGCGGTCACAACCTTGCAGGTTTCCGACCTGCTGCACTGCAGCCGCGAGGCGGCCTGGCGGTTGATGGCCCAGCAGACCATTCCAGCTCGGCGGGACGGCCGCGCGTGGGTCGCACGGTTAGCCGATGTGGAGGCCTACCGCGCTTCCATGGAAACACCCCCCACGAGCTGACCCCTGGGACAGCACCCACGCCGGAGCGGGATGGGGATCCCGAATCGGCACCACTGAAGGGATCAACGATGGACACCAACACCACCAACCCGTGGAAGCACATCGGACCAGGAGGCACCCACCGTGGCAGTCGGAGCCGCCCTGCTCCCCCTTCGAGCGTTTCCCCACACACTGCGTGGAGCCCCTCTGCTGAACCCGAGACTCCACCCACGCCGGTCACGCCCACCAGCGCAGACTCCGCGAACATCGAGGAACTCGGATCCCGGTTCCCCGAAGACTTCAACCCGGCCCACGTGCCGCCATTCCCGGTCTTCGCCACCGAGATTGCGCCGCCTGAGCTGGGGGAGACGGCCTGGCAGATCACCGTCGACGGCCTCCCGTTGTCCGATGTGGTGACCACCACCGAAGCGGATGCCGCCGCCGCCGCCCTGAACGGTGTCGCCCACGTGATCGCCCAGCGGGGCTGGGACGCATGCCGGGTCACTGCCATCCGCGTCGGGGACACCCCCGAACAGACGCAGACGCACCCGCTGATCGTCGGGCCCCAAGGCGAGGTGTGGGATCTCGAAGCCGCGCCCGCAGACGCCGGCGACAAGTCCAGGCGCGGCCGAGTGAAGCAAAAGATCGCCATCGCCTCGGTGGCCGCCCTCGTGCTGATCGGTGGGCTCGGCGCCGCGACGGGGGTCGTGATCGCCCGCCGCACCTCACCGCAGGCGGTCCCGGCCGCACCGGCCGCGCCAGCGCCTCCTCAGCCCGTCGAACTGCCCGCCCAGGCGCCAGCACTGCTCAGTTCGCACGCTGTCTGGGGCACCGTGCCCGTCGACGGAACGCCTGCGATCCTTCCCGACGGGCGGATCGCCACCCAGCTCGACAAGAAGCTGACCCTGCTCGACCCCACCAACGGCCACCCCCGCGAGCTGCTCCCCAGCAACGGCACCATCACAGCCGGCCCCTGGGTCAGCGCCCTCGGTGACCAAAGCGTCCTGGCATGGGCCTCCGCCGACACGATCCATTGGGTCACCCTGCCCGACCTCAGCGCACCGCCCCGCCGCGAGAAGCTCCCTGCAGGTGCCTCCTCCCTGATCGTCGGCCCACACGGCATCGGCTGGCGCGCGAATGCCACCACCATCACCGTGCTCACTCCCGCCACTCCCTTGCAGCGCACCGTTCCGGCCGACGCCGACGTCGTGGCGGTCGTGGGCGCCGACGTGTGGCTGTCCGACCAGTTGGGCAACAGCTGGCAGGCCAGAAACCCGTCGACCACGGCACCGGCCCCCACCACCTTCCAGGGCCCGCCCGAGAACAGACCCCTGGGCGTCATCGCTGCCACCCCCAGTGCAGTCGTCGTCGCCTGGAAGGCCGAGGCCAGCAACGATGTCACCTACACCCTCCACTCCCCCGGGCCTCAGCTCGCGAACCCCGTCGCCACCTTCCCCAGCCCGCGCCCCCGTGTAGAGCCCGGTGCGCTGCGCACCACCTCCCGCGATCGCGCGATCGTCGAATCACCCTGGATCGCGCTGCCCGGTGGCCTGCTAAACCTCGACACTCACGCCCTGGTCCCCCTACCCGAATCCGCCGGAACCCTTGAGGCAGTCATCGGCAACACCGCCTGGCTCACCCGCGATCAGAGCACCACGGCCGTCGACCTGACCACCGGTGCGGTCACCTCGCAGCGGCGCGTCGAACGCCCCGTACGCCCCCTGGCAGCCATCCCAGCCGGGATCCTGGTCACCGCCCGCGACACCAATCGCCAAGGCCTCTACGCCCTCCCCCGGCTGTAAACCGATCCAGACGTCAAAAGGGCCCCGGACACGCCGCCCAAGCGTGTCCGGGGCCCTTCACTCGCACGGAAGCGGCCTAGTCGGCTGATCCCGTCATCTACTATGACTCTAAGTGTGATATACCGCAAGTGTGAGACCGTCCCACCCCGCATCAGGCACACTGAGCCGGTGCCCACGCTTGCCATGCCCGATCTTCCCGACGATCTGGAGCCGATCATGGACGCCCTGGGCCTCAACCGCGTCGCCGTGGCCATCCTCATCTCCCTCGCTCGCCACGGTGGCCACGCCACCACCAGCGAGCTCACCGACGAGCTCGAGCTACCCAAGGGCACCATTTCCCGGGCCCTACGTCAGCTGGCCCAAGCTGGCCTGGTCACACCCGATCGCCCCACCAGCCGGGGCGGCCGGGTCATCACCTGGACTCTCCACCACGACGCCCTCACCCGCCAACTCACCGACCTCATCCACGCCACCGACCCCACCCGTCACTGACCCCAGTTCGACACTGAGACCGTCACGCCACCGCAAGTGGGGAATTCAGAAATCGGCCAGAGTCGGCGTGTCGGCCAGTCCCGACGCGTCCAGCACCTGCAAGGCTGCCGTTATGAGCAAGCTGGATGAGCGGGTCACCGTGATGTTCCGTCTCTCACGCGAAGATCGAGAAGCACTGAAGAACCGGGCAAGGGACCAAGGCGTCGATGTGCAGACTCTGCTTGAGCACTGGGCATTCGGCCGCCCTCTGAAGGCACGCCGCCGCGGCAAAGCCGCGCACGAGAATCCCGACTTCCAGGAGCGTCTAGTGAGCTAGCCCGGACACGACTTAGGGCCGGTGGCTGGCACCACCGACCCTTGAAGTCTGTGGGAATCGATCGTTGGCGCGATCCGAATCCCGATTTGAACCTCTCCCACCGCTAAGAAGAAAAGGATCTTTGTTCGTGGCCCACGATACAGGGGCCACACGTCCGCTTACAAGCCATCCGCGCAGTTCAGCGGGCGTGTCGTCCTCCCCCACCCTGCAACTCGACCCCTGGCCGTTAGCCGCGGTGATTGCCCAACGGCCGCTCCTGCGCATGTCCGATGACCGGGGCAAGACCTATCCCCCGCGCCTGCAGCGCCCACTAACCACCGGCCCCTACACCACCCGGCCGCCTTCGCGCCCCTGCGCAGTGCCCACCTACGGCTCCGACGGACTCACCCGGTGCGTCGTGGCCGACCTCGACGCCGAGCGCGGTGATGTCGACCGCGACGCCCAGCTGATCGAGATCCGCGTACGCGCCGCCGGCGGGTACCTGATCGCCGACCACTCCCCCGGTGGGCGGCACCTGTACCTGCTTCTGCGCGAGGGGGTCCCGGCCGATGAAGTGCTGCAGGTGCTGCAGGGCTGGCAGGCCGACTGCCCCAGCCTGGACCCCGCACCCATGCGCTCCGCCCACGCTGGCCTCATCGCACCCCCCGGTGCCCTGCACAAGTCCGGCAGGGGACATCGCCAGCTGACCACCTCCTGGCCCGATGCCCAAGCCCTCATCGATCAGCCCAACGCACCCACGGTGTGGCAGCAGCTCCTCGCCACCGCCCCCAAGCGCCGACTCTCGTCGCAGACCGCAGGCCCCAGCCAGCAGACACCGCTGCGCGAGGCCGTCGATCCCATCACCCACGGCATGGGTGCTGCCTACGTGGCCATCGCCCAGACCGGTGACACCAGCGCCTACCCCAGCCCTTCCGAAGCCCGCCAAGCCGTGCTCTGGTCCGCGGCCGCCGCAGGGCTGTCCCTCACCGACGTCGCCCGCCGCATCCACACCGGGGCCTGGCCCGGTCTTGCGGGCCTTTACAGCCGCTACAGCCCCCACCACCGCCACAACGCCCTCGCCCGCGACTGGCGCAAGGCCACCGCCTTGGTCGAAAAACACCGAGCCGACCGCGCCCGCAACCGACCTGACCGGCAATGCAACACAAGGGGTCAAGAGACACACCCCCCGGCCCCCACCGGCCACCGTGGCGTCCGCGACTGGGATAACGTGCTTGCCCACGTCGAACGCCATCAGCTGTCAGCAGACCCCACCAAGATCTTGATCCTGCGCGCCATGGGACAAGCCGCTCAACGCCGCGGTGAACCCCAGATCATCGACGGCGTTCGTGCGCTCTCCCTGGCCACCCACCTCAACATCGCCACGATTTCTCGTGGACTCAGCGAACTGCGCGACGCCGAGGAGCCCCTGGTGACCCGTACCGCAGAAGCCCACGGCTTCGAGGCCGACACCTACCAGCTCGTCATCCCCGACACGCTGCGCCATCTGACCCGGCAACGCTGGCGTCGCGGCCGTCTGCGAGCCCTGCACCCTGCATTCCGCGCCCTCGGCAGAGTCGCCGGTTTCTGCTACGAGGCCCTCGCCCGCGCCGACACCGGCCTCGGCGTACTCGACCTGCTCGAGCGCGTCCCCTACGCCTCGAAATCAGCCCTCGACGACGCTCTAGCCACCCTCGCCGCCCACGGCTTGGCCACCGCCCACCGTGCTGGCCGGCGCACCCTGTGGAGTGTCGGCCCCGAATCCGCCGACGGCGTCGCCGAGCAGCTCGGTGCCGATACCGTGCACCGAGCCCTCGTGCGCCGCTACGCGCTCGAGCGGGCCCTGTTCCACGCCGTCCTGCTCGACTGGTGGGCCACCCGAGGCGCATGGTGGACCCGCGAACCACCCGACGAACCAGACCCTCCCCCACCGATCTGACCCGCACACCCAGGCTCGGCGTGAGCGTGGCCCAACCGGCTTGCTTCCATGGAAGCAAGCCCACACGCCGTGCCCTGAGAACTCTCCTGTTTCGACGATGCGCATCGGCGTGGTTCCCTAGCCTGAAGGTATGAGCGACACCACCCCCAAGGCGCCCTAACCTCACCCCACATCCGGTCTGTGCTTCCATGGAAGCGCTGGCACGACACACCCCTTGAAATGCTTGCGCTATTCCTAGCATTATGTAATACTAGGAATACGAGCCGCAAGGAAGGGATCACATCATGGCGAAAGCAGCAGCAAAGGTCGCCCCGACCCAACTGCGCCGAGGCACCGGCACCCGACGGAACGGGATGGCCGCTGGGCTGATGGCCGCCAGGGCCGCCGACCAAGGCCACCAGCTCATCGCACTCGACCAGATCGCCCGCAACCCGGAGAACCCCAGCGAAGGCCGCGTGGAGGACGTCTCCGACCTCACCGAGTCCATCAAGGAGGTGGGCATCCTCCAAGCCCTTCTGGTGTGCAGCAGGGCCGCCTACCTTGCCGAGCGACCCGAGGTGGACGTGGAGCCGGGGGAGTGGGTCCTCCTTGCCGGTGAACGCCGCATCCTCGCCGCCCGCGCAGCGGGACTGAGCGAAGCCCCGGTCGTGGTCCGCGACGATCTGGCCACCCCAGGGCTCTCCCACGCGGTGGCCTCGGCCGAGAACGGACTGCGCCAAGGGCTCAGCCCCCTCCAAGAAGCTCGCCAGTACCAGGCCATGGCGGATGCTGGCCTGCCCCAGCGCCGGATCGCCGCCTTGGTCGGCCGCAGCCCGGGGCACATCGCGAAGCGACTGAAGCTCACCCAGGTCGACCCCGAGATCCTCGAGGGACTCGGCTCCCGACTGGAAATCAATGCTGCGTACGCACTCGCTGAGGTGCCCGCCGCCGAACAGCGCGCCGTGCTCGAGCGTGCCGATCGCAACCAAGACAACATCGGCGAATACGCCATCACCCGCGCCGCCCAGTGGATCGCCGACGACCGTGCTGGTGCCGTGGCGCTGGAGAAGGAGTTGGCCAAGGGCGGCACCGAGGTCCGTGATGTGCCGTACTACCAGCTGATCACCGGGAACGAGAAGGAGATCACGGCCGCACGAAAGGCCGGCACCCTGATCCTGGCCCGCAACGAGGGATCGGCCCGGATCCAGTACGGCGACTCCCGCCTTGAGCGCAGTTCGGCCGCCAGCGAAAGCATCGACAAGGCCGCCGAGACACGCGCGGTGATGAAGCAACTGCGCGCCGGGGTGGATCGGTGGATCGGGGACCACCTCAGCGACTACCAGACCTCCCAGGATCGAACGAGCGAATTCGCCGCGTGGATCGTGGACCGGATGAGCGTCGATGAAGGCGTCGAAGCGTGGAAGATGCTGCGAGACCGAGGAATCGGCCCAGCCTACGACGCCGACGCCTGGACTACGGAAGAGCGGCGCGGCAACTTCCCCTACCGCGCCTGGCTGGAAGGGCTTACCGAAGCCGATCGGATCACCGTGGCGGCCCTGCTGCCGGTCATCTCCGACCTGCGTGCCTGCACCTACAGCACCACCTCCGAGGCCGCACAGCGGACCAAAGACCGCGCCGAGCAGGGGAGTGCTTCCACGGAAGCGCCCACCACCGATGCTTCCACGGAAGCACCCCAGACCGACGGAGACCGCACGTGACCACACCCACGATCCTCACCATCTGCACCGCCGCCGGATCCTCCGGCAAGTCGACCATCGCCGACGCCCTCGCCGCCCTCGAGGCCGAGCGCGGCCAACGGGTGCTGTTCATTGACGCCGACCCCCAATCCGACGGCACCCTCGTGCTGGGAGTCGAGCCACATCCCGACCAGCCCGGGATCGGGCACGTCCTCACCGGCCGCGCCACCCTCGCCGAGGCCACCGTGGATACTGCCAGCGGGGTCCAACTCGTGCCCGCCAACCCCGCCATGAGCGAAACCCTCGCTGAGTTCTCCCAGCGCCGCGGGGCCGACATGAGGCTGCGCCAAGTCCTCACCGACACCGCCCCCGAGGTGGACCTGATCGTCATCGACTGCCCCGGTGATGCCACCGCCCGCATCACGATCGCTGCGGTCTGCGCGGCCGACCACGTCATCTCCACCACCTTCGCGGCCGGCAAGGAATCCAAGGGATTGGTCGAGGTCGAAGACCTGGTGACCGAGTTCGCCGGCCTCTACGGGCTGGCGGTCCGCTTCTCCGCCGTGGTGCCCTGCGCGGTCCAGCCGCCCTCGCGAAACAACTCCGCACAATCCCACCTGGCGAACATCCGCGAAGCATTCGGCGAGCTGGTCACCCCTACGGTGCGCTGGTCGGAGTTGGTGCTGAACGCCTACGACGCCCGCCAGCCCGTCCCGGTGTTCGCCCCCAGCGCGGCCGTGACCCGCGATCTGCGGGCCGTCCGAGACGACCTCATCGCCAAGGGGGTGCTGTGACCTCCCGCACCCGCCAACTCGCCGTACGCATCCGCGCCGACCTGAAAGTCCGCGTCGACGCCGCCGTCGACGCCCTCAAACACAGCCGCGACCCCAGCTTCACCCTCCGCGAAGCCGTGGACGAAGCCCTCACCCACTGGGTCCAGAGCATGGAGAACCGCTACAACGAGGGCCAACCCTGGCCCCCGCCCGCCGGCGGCCTCGACGCCGGGCGCCCACGCCGGCGTACCCACCCCACCGAACAGGAGCCCTGATGAAACCCGGCACCGACCCCGCCGTCCTGGACGAGCTCACCACCCGGCTGATGCGCCGCACCACCCCCGACGAACGGGCCGCCGCCATCAGCTGCACCCACAAGGTCGCCGCCATCGCCAAAGACTGGCCCACCGGACCCGTCGACGACGCCGGAACCCCGCTCAACACCGACACCGATCAGGCATGGCGCCACTGGCAACAGATCCAAGACTGGGCCGAGACCGCCACCTATCTCGCCCGCCTCATCGCACTCGCCGAAGACGTCGCCCGCCACGACGAACCCCGCCTCATCTAGCCACGACCCCGTGGGGCAGGGGAGAGGTGGGCTCGTCAGAGCCACCGCCTAGGCTGAACAGTCATGGGTACCTGGCGGGCTGACCGCCCCACGCTCAGCGAACGGGTGGCACACACACGCCAAAACGAGGCCCGCCGCCGCGGAGACGATCCCGGTCCCACCCAGCCTGCGACACCGCAGCAGCGCAAGCCCTGCCATGTCTGGATCGATGGCGACCACGCAGCCTTGCTCATCGGCTGGAAACAAGCCGGAGACCGCACCTGGTGGGGCCGGGTCGTCCTGGTCGAAGACCACGACCCACAGCTGGCCTGGATCCGCCAAGACCGACTCACCAAGGCCTAACGCCCCGGCGCCCGGGTCAACCCTCGAAACGATCCGGATCCCTCACCGCGGCCCGCAGTGCGGCAATAGCCGCCTCAACCCCGGCCGCCTGGTCCTCATTCACCACCGCCGGTCGCCACCCATCCGGGTCCAGCACCGCCGAAGCCGCACGCCGCAGCCACTCCGGCCGCTTGACCCCCACCTCGGCCGCCTCGGCATCCACCCGTTGCAACAGCTCGGGAGAAAAGCGCACCAAGAAGGCAGGTCCCACGGCAGGTCGACCCCGCCGCCGACTCTCGTCCTCTGCCACTCGGCACCCTCCACAAAACGCTATCGAAAAATCCTAGCAAACCCTTGACCAGAATAAACGCTATCGTTTATTCTGGACGTAGTCCAGCACGGGGGATCGGCGATGGGTCCGCCACCCCCCCGCCGACCGAGAGGGATCACCATGCACGTCACCGTCACCAACCCCGATGATCCGTACGGCAGCCCCGCCTTCGACGGGCCGATCGAGCGGGCCGGCCACCACCTGCAGCCCGGCTCGTACGAGGCCGACTTCGACCACCAACGATGCGGCCGCATCGTGGTGATCCTGCCCGGGGTGGTCCTCCCGCTACCCGAGGACGCCGTCCTGCCACTCGGCAACCCCCGCCCGGTGCGCGATGAACACCTCACCCCCTACCGGGCCCGCTACCAGACCGCCGAGGCCCGCGAGCACTACCACGCAGGCTGGGCCGCTGCAGAGATCTACGACGACCTCGACACCGGCGAAGCCCAGAGCATGCACCCCGCCTACTGGCACGAATGGTCCGACGGCTGGGCCGACAGTGCCGCCGACCGCGACTACGGCCACCTCATGCACTGCCAGGACCACCGCAGCTGCTGACCACCCCACACGTGCCCGAGGGCGGGCAGGTCACCAAACCCCCGCCCTCGGGTCCCCAATCCACACACGAAGGAGCCCGCCATGGCCGTCTACGACCCCTTGGGCATCGAGACCGTGACCCTCAACGCCCCCTGCAGCAACTGCGGCCAACCCATCGAGTTCACCCACGACGAGGCCCACCGCCGCGACAGCATCGACTGCGAGAACTGCACCACCGGGGGAGTGGACCTCATCCACACCCGCGAGCAGGACACCTGCCCGATCTGCGAGCCCAGCAGCGCCCACGCCTGGCCCGCCCACAGCGACGGCACCATCTGCCCCCGCGCAGCGCTCACCCGCGACTGCCCCCGGCACCACCACTATCCCTACCCAGCCTGACCCGAGCGCTTCCACGGAAGCGCCCGACACGGTCGTCCAAACGACTGCTGACCAAGACCGCGCCACCGTACGCTTTCAACCGAAACCCCCTCGAGAAAGGACACCATGCACACCATCCACTTCACCGGCCACCTCGGCCGGGATCCTGAGCTGAAGTTCAACGAGGCCGGCAAACCCTGGCTCAAACTTCGCGTCGCCGTGAACCGACGGGTCAAGCGCGGAGACGAATGGGTCGATGCGACTCCCACTTGGTGGGACGTGACCGCCTCAGGAGACCTCGCCCTCAACGCCGATGAAAGCTTCCGCAACAGCGACCCGATCCTCGTGGTCGGGCGAGTGATCACCGAGGAGTTCCAGGACAAGAACGGCGAGACCCGCACCGCGACCAAAGTTCGCGCCGAAACCCTCGCCGTCCCCCTCGACCGCCGCACCGTCACCATCCGCAAACCCGTCGAACGAGCTCCGCAAACCACCGAGGCCACCGCTAGCGCTGACGCAGGGGATGGGGGTGAGCACGCCCATGGGTGAGGCCACGACCACCTCCTACAAGCACCTCCTGAGCATCGGCGGCGACGACGTTGGTCGCACTCACTGCGACCTCGGTGAAGGACACCACCATGGTGGAGTCGCTTTCAGTGCGCGAGGACGGACTGGGCCGCAGTCGCGGTGCCATCGCCAAGACACCCCAGGAAGTTCAGGAGGCGGTCGCCCTATTCGTCGCCCGCGCGGCCACCCACGTGCTGACCGCACCGCTATCTACCGCCAGCGCAGAGCGACGCTATACCCCGCGGGCAGCTGGCCGCCGATCGAGCTTCGGGCCGTGCCCCGGGAGGACTGAGATCACCACGCACTTGAATAGACGCAATGAGGCGGCCCGGCTTGTATGGAGTGGGTCTCTCCACCGGGCCGCCTCCGGATGAGATGTCATGAGGGATCAACGACACGACAACCCCATTATCCGCGCATAGTGCAATGCGGATTCCAAGTCTAGGACATCTCTCCATGGGCACCAGGGAAGGGGTGCACGATGGAGCACACGCACATCAGGGCCGCGATCGTGGCGGCTGAGGACTTCTATCATGATCAGCTCAGCGGTAGCTGGGCCGCCAACATGCTCACCGATCGCCGCCTGCCGGCGACGGTACTGCGCTTCGGGTACGCACCAGCCGGTTGGTCGACCACCACCGACCACCTGCGCGCCCAAGGCTTCGAGATGGCGACGCTGCAGGCGGCCGGAATCAGCCGCCGGAGCAGCGTCGGAACCTGGATCGACGCGCTCCGCGACCGGCTGACGGTCACCATCACCGACGCCGCCGGCCCGGTGGCCTTCACCGCCCGCCGCGCCGAGGGGGGCGAGGGGCCGAAATGGATCAACACCGCCACCACCGCGCTGTGGCAGAAAAATACGACTCTGCTCACCGATGCCCGCGGCATCGAGCCCAGTCCCAGCGCGCTGCCCATCTTGTGCGAGGGGGCCGCCGATGTGGCCGCAATCGCCACCGCCAGCGAGCGCATCCACTGCTACGCCGCAAGCCCCTGCGGCACCGGACTCACTGATGAGCACATCGACCAGCTCTACGCCCGTCACCGCGGCCCGGTCGCGGTGGCCTTCGACGGCGACGAGCCAGGCCGACAAGCCAGCCTGCACGCCTGGGAACGACTCACCGAACGGCCAGGATTCGGCGGCAGGCAACTGCTGGTGGTCGAACTTCCGCCAGGCCAAGACCCCGCTGACCTGGTCCAGGTTGGTCGCGGGGGAGATCTACGGCGTCGGTTGGTGACCGCTCGCCCGCTGGCCGAGTTGGTGGCCGAGATCCGCACCGCCGGCATCCATGCCAGCGACCACGCGGTGCGCGCCGTGGCGGCTGCCCAACACCTGATCGCCACCGACTGGGACCGTCTGCACACCTCGACCCGCCAGCACTACGTCGACCACCTCGCCCAGCGGCTCGGACTGGACCGACCGGCCGTGCAACAGATCGTCATCGACCACATCGCGAACTCAGCCCCCAAGCTGTCGCCCGACGGGCCATCGCCACGGGCAACATCGCCCCGAGACGCAACTCCTCGGGCCAGACCCCCTAGCTACTACGCGCCAACCACCACGGCGCCGCGTGTCCTACGACACTGAGCCAGGGCTGGGACGACCAAGCCGGGACTGTCGCAGGAACGGTGTAAGTGGCTCTACCGCCCGGATGGGCGAGAGGAGTCATGATGACCGACACACTGGTGGGCATGAGCCCACCGAGCCCGGCTGCGGCCGGCGATGCCGAGGACCGCG
>NZ_NMVQ01000016.1 GCF_002250625.1 Enemella dayhoffiae
GCGCATCGGCGACGACCACTTACCGAAGACCGTTCTGGTGGCCGAGGCCGATACCGTCGTAGGCCTCGTCGCGGGCGCGCTCACCGTCGACCAAGCGTTCGATGCAGGTGAACTCCGCGGAGAGGCCGGTGCACTTCGGCGAGCATTCGCCTGAGCTGCCGCCACCAAGTTACAGATCGGAGAGACCCCAGTCGGGGCGACGCTGTCAACAACGTCATGGCCAGCAACAGCTAGTGGGTGGTCGGCCTGCCGGCCGCGCTGCTGCTGGCGTACGTCGCGGGGCTCGGGGTGCTCGGCCTGTGGGCCGGCCTCGGCGTCGGACTCACCGTCACCGCGGTGATCATGTGGTGGCGCTTCTGGGCCGCCACCACCGGCTGAACCGGTCGATGTGGGTGCCCGCGGCAGTCGGTCCACCGAATCCAGAGCGCTGAAGGCGACCACCCCTGACTGCCGGGACCACCCTCGATATCCTCGTCACCACACACATCCCGAGAGGACAACCGATGAAGCTCGCCACGATCCGCACCGGAGACAGCAGCACCGTGATCCGCATCGATGGCGAGCGCGCGGTCGATCTCGGCATCGCCGACGTGGGCGAGTTGCTCTGCGACCCCGACTGGCGGACCCGGGCCGGTGCCGACGGGGCCGAGGTGCCGCTGGGCGAGGTCGACTACGCCCCGCTGATCCCGCGGCCGAGCAAGGTGGTCTGCGTCGGGTTGAACTACAAGAACCACATCGAGGAGATGGGCCGCGAGCTGCCGGAGTACCCGACGATCTTCTCCAAGTGGACCGAGACGCTGATCGGCGCCCGCGACGACATCGCGCTGCCGCCGGAATCCGACGAGGTCGACTGGGAGGTCGAGCTGGCCGTGGTGATCGGCAAGAGCGTACGCCGGGCCGACGAGCAGCAGGCCGCCGCCGCGATCGCCGGCTTCGCGGTGCTCAACGACACCTCGATGCGCGATTGGCAGCGCCGCACCGCGATGTGGGACCAGGGCAAGAACTTCGAGCACAGCACCCCGCTCGGCCCGTGGCTGGTGACCCCCGATGAGCTGCCCGGTGGCGTACGCCCGACGCTCGCCATCAGCTGTACCGTCAACGACGACGTGCGCCAGTCCGACAACACCGGCGACCTGGTCTTCGATCCGATCGACCTGGTGCGATATGTGTCCACGTTCATCACCCTGCAACCGGGCGACGTGATCGCCTCCGGTACGCCCGGCGGCGTTGGTCTGGGCATGCAGCCGCCCACCTTCCTCAACGACGGCGACGTGGTCACCTGCGAGATCGAGCACCTCGGCAGCTGCGTCAACAAGCTCGTCGCCGAACGCCCCTGACCCACGCCGACTGAGCCTGTCGAAGCCCCTATGTTGGCTGAGCCTGACGAAGCCTGGTTGCGTCCGGTGGTTGCGGCGGAAAGGGCGTCCCGCCCACCTCGCTGGTGGTTGGGTTTGTGCTGCCGCCGGTCTGGTCTTCAGCTCGGTACGCCCGACCACGCCCCGACGCCCTTTCCGCCTCCACCACCTCAGCGCCCAAAGTCCCGTTCTCACGCCACCGTTGGCTGAGCGAGCTTGCGAGTCGGAACCCCGTACGTCGACCTTGTCGAGGGGAACTTCCCGCGGGTCTCCGCGTCGGCGGGATCGTCAACCAGGTCGGGGGAATCGGAAGCGGGCATGACGACGTGGCGTGCGGTTGCGGTCGAAGACCTCGGGCGGGATGACGAAGGGGAGGCCGTCTTCGTCGAGGCGGATGGCCCAGCGGTCGGGGTTGTCGGCATTCCAGGGTCGATCCCGCGCGGGTTCCACCTGCCGATGATGGTGCGGGCACAGCAGCACCAGGTTCCACAGTTTCGTCGGGCCGTACGCCCACCACGGTTGGATGTGGTGGGCCTCGCAGTCCTCGGGCGGATGGGTGCAGCCGGGGAACACGCAGCCTTTGTCGCGGGCCACGAGAGCGGCCCGGATTTCGGGGGTGACGAGGCGCTGCGGGGTGCCGACCTCCATCGGGACGCCTTTGCCGTTCAGCACGATCGGCAGGATGTCGGCATCGCACGCCAGCCGTCGGAGTTCGGTCGCCGACAGGTGTTCCCCGCACGACACCTGCGCCGTGCCGAGCCCGGTGCGCAATGTCTCCAACGACACCAGCACAGAGATCCGCGGACGATCGCCACCGTTGCGGGGTGCGTCCCCGACCTTCGTGGCCCGGCGGACCAGAATCATCAACGCATCCGCCCGCATTTGCGCCCGGGTCGGCGGGACCGCGTCGGTTCCCGTGACCGCTCGCCACAGCGCCGACTCGTGGGCCTTCAACAACGCGGCGAGTTCTTCCCCCTCGGCGAGCGGGAGTTTGCCGGCCAGGAGGTAGGAGCCGTGATGATCCGGCGCCAACGACAGCCGCCGGTTCTTCTCGGCCTGCAGCCGTTCGGCCTCCAACCGGGCGGCCTCATGTGCGTCGGTGCCGTCGGGGTCAATGGTTTGCCGGACGTGCAGGGAGAGTTTGCGCAGGTCGTCGGGGGCGAAGTCGGCGGCGAACCCGACCATCAGTTCCTGGGCCCGATCCAACTCCGCGGTGGCAAGGGTGTCGGGCAGCTCCTGAAGCCCGGTGAGGATTCCGCGGACCTGGCTGTCGGACAGCAGCCCGGCACAGGCCGCCTCGGCGATCAGGTTGAAGCGGCCGAACAGAGTCGTGGCCTGCTTGACGATCCGGCGTGCCTCGCGGCTGCTGTGGCGATGCTGCCGGGTGAGGAAGGTGGCGGTCGAGCACAGGTGGGTTCGTTCGGCGGCTTCGCGCTGCTCGGTCTCCGCGATCACCTTCGCACGCGCTGCGGCGACCGCGGCGGCCATCGCGTCCGCACGGTCCAGCAGAGCGAGGATTTGTTCGTCGGTGAGCAGTGCGAGGTTGTCGAGTTCGGGCAGCATCGACACCGCGGTGATCACCGTGGGGGTGTCGGCTGTTGTGCTCATGGTTCAAGTACATCAGTCGGGTCTGACAGTCCGACCCCGAAAACGGCCCAAAACCGCTGTGTGGGCAGAAAAAGTTCGGAAAACTTTGGCCACTCCAGTCACAGCCTGCCGACAGGCCTCGACTCGCTCGTTCCTCGCAAGCTCAGCCAACGTTCTGTGGGAAAGCGGCTTCGACAAGCTCACCCACCGTAACGGCGGGTGGCTTCGACAAGCTCAGCCACCGTAGGCCTGGAAACTGGACGTTGGGCGCTGAGGTGGTGGAGGCGGAAAGGGCGTCGGGGCGGGGTCGGGCGTACCGAGCTGAAGACCAGACCGGCGGCAGCACAAACCCAGACCGCCAGCGAGGTGGGCGGGACGCCCTTTCCGCCGCAACCACCGGACGCAACCAGGCTTCGGTCAAGTCCCCAGTGGTGGTGTGGCGCTGCGTTCCTTCGTGGGGGTTCAGGCGGTGAGTGCGGGCGGTTGATCAGCTCCGATCTCGGTGTCCTTGTCGGCGACGATGTTGACGCGGCGGCGGGCGAGGACTTCGAGTCCGAGGTAGCGGCGTCCTTCGGCCCATTCGTCTGTCTGCTCGGCCAAGACGGCTGCGACGAGGCGGACGATGGCCTCGCGGGTGGGGAAGATCCCGACGGCGTCGGTGCGGCGGCGGATCTCGCGGTTGAGCCGCTCGGTGGGGTTGTTGGACCAGATCTGGGTCCAGACGTCCTTGGGGAATTCGGTGAAGGCCAGGATGTCGGCACGGGCGGTGTCGAGGTGGGCGTGGACCTCGGGCAGCCTGCCCTCGACGTAGTCCAACAGCCGGTCGAATTGGGCGTGCACCGAGGGCCGGTCGGGCTGGTCGTAGACGCTGTGCAGCATCGCCTTGACCGCGGGCCACATGCTCTTCGGTGTCACGCTCATCAGGTTCGCTGAGTAGTGGGTCCGGCACCGTTGCCACGATGCGCCGGGAAGGTTCGCCGCGACCGCTTCGACCAGGCCGGCGTGGGCATCTGAGGTGACCAGCCGGACCCCGGCCAGGCCGCGAGCGACGAGGTCGGCGAAGAACTCGTTCCACGCTGCTGCGGTCTCGGTGGTGGCGACCCGCATGCCGAGGACCTCCCGGTGCCCGTCACTGTTGACGCCGGTGGCCAGCAGCACCACGGCGTTGATCACGCGTCCGCCCTCGCGGACCTTCATCGTCAACGCATCGGCCGCCACGAACGTGAACGGCCCGGCAGCGTCGAGGGGTCGATGGCGGAACTGCTCGACGTGCTCGTCGAGGTCGGCGGCCATCCGCGAGACCTGTGACTTGCTCAGCGCGTCGATGCCGAGGGTCTTGACCAGCTTGTCCATCCGAGGGGTGGAGACCCCGGCGAGGTAGCAGTCGCTGACCACGGTGATCAGCGCGGTCTCGGCGCGCTTGCGGCGCTCGAGCAGCCACTCGGGGAAGTAGGTGCCCTTGCGCAGCTTCGGGATCGCGACGTCGATCGTGCCGACCCGAGTGTCCAGGTCGCGGTGGCGGTAGCCGTTGCGCTGCGCGGCGCGGCCCGGTGTGGGACGGCCGTACTCGGCCCCGACCACCGCGTCGGCGTCGGCGGAGAGCAGCGCGTTGATCATGGTCTGCAGCAGCTGCCGCATCAGATCCGGACTCGCCTCGGCCAGGGCTTCGCCTAGCAGCCGGGCAGGGTCGACAATGTGTGGTGCGGTCATCGTGATGACTCCATTCGAGAGTGCTGTGAGAGGTTCACTCGAAGGATCACGCGGTGGCCGCTTCATCGTCTGCCGTACACGCCGGTGACGATCCTGGCGACCGCGCTACACCACTATCAGGGACTCAACTCAGGCTTCGACAGGCTCAGCCAACATAGGGGGCTTCGACAGGCTCAGCCCGCGTACGGCTTCGCCAGGCTCAGCCAATGCACGGCTTCGACAGGCTCAGCCAGCGATACTCCCTGGGGTCAGGCGGCGTCGACGAGTTCCTGGGCGTGGGCGGCGAGACGGCGTACGGCGCGATGGCAGCGCTGCCGGACAGTACCGGGCCGGAGCTGGTGCCGTTCGGCGACCACCTCTCCACTGGCGCCCTCGGCGTACACGCTGGTCAGCAGCGCGTGGGTGTCGGTGTCGATCAGCCCCAGCCGTCGCGCCGCGCGGAGCAGCTGTCGAGCGGTGATCGGGTCGACCGGTTCCGGGGCCCGCATCACTCGCTCCAACTCGCTCTCCGGCATCGGCACGGGGGCGTGGCGCCACTCGGCACGCACCGACTTGAGGGTGTCCAGTGCCAGGTTCGCGGCAATCCGGTGCGGACGGCGGGCGAGCGGGTAGCGCCTGATCACGAACCACAGGTGAGCCAGATAGTCGTCGGTGTCGGCGTACCGGTCACCGCGGGCGAACGCCATCATCTTCGGCAGCATTGTCTGCATCACCACCCGAGCCGCCACCGGGCAGCCGGCCACATCCTCGCTGAGCAGCGCCCCCAGCACCGGGTCGGGGTCCGCGGCGATGGCGGACAGCACCGACCCGAGGTCCCGGCACGCGGTGAGCGCCGAATGCCGCTCCGCCCAGCCCTGGACCACCGCGTCGCTGCGCGGCAGCAGATAGTCCCATTCGGCGGCCAACTCTCCGACTCGTGCGCTGCTGCTGATCATGATCCGCTCCTCGGCTCGGCTGATGGGTCGAGCTTGTCGAAGCGACGTTGCGGCAGGTGTTGTCCGAGCGCCACAGGTGTTGTCCGCCAGCAGGCGTACCCAGACAACAAGAACGGGACGGTACCGCCGAAGCGGTACCGTCCCGTTGCGAACCGGCAGGCTCAGTGAGCGGTCACTGCACCTTGTACTTGGTGATCTTCGGGTCGGCCTTGACCTGGTCGGCAGCCTTCTGCATGTTCTCGCAGAACTGCTCCGGGGTCGCCTTTCCGGTGAGCAGGTTGCGCACCCAGTCCTTGGACGCGTTCTTCAGCGGGGCGTACCAGGTGTCGTACTGCAGCTGGAAGACGTTGTTCCCGGCCGCCTCGGAGGCGTCGGCAACCGACTTCAGCGCGGTCGACGGGTTGGTCAGCCGCTTGCCGGCGTCCTTCACCGCGGCCAGGTTGCCGGTCAGCTCGGCAAACTTGGCGGTGGCCGAGTTCGACAGCATCTGGCGCAGGTACTCCATGCCCCCGGCCTTGTTCTTGCTGGCCTCGGACACCATGAACGGCTCGCCGGCGCCACCGCGGATGGCGTTGTTCGGCAGCTTGTCGCCGCTCATCGACGGGGTGGCGAACACCTTCATGTCGAACCCGTCCGGCGCCTTCGACTTGCCGGTGGTCTTGTCCTTGAGCTCGTTCTCCAGCCAGGAGCCGACCGGGATCATCGCGGCCTTGCCGAGCGCCCACTCGGTCTGCGAGGTGGTGTGGTCCAGACCCTCACAACCGGGCAGGATGTAGCCCTTGTCGTAGTACTCACGCCAGGCCTTCGCCACCTTGAGCATGGCGTCGTCCTTCCAGGCGCCGTCCTCGAGGTTATCCAGCTTCTTGGCATACTCCAGGCCGCCGTTCTTCACCGCCATGGTGGCGATGATCGCCATCATGTACTGGGTGTGCACGCCGGTGTGGATGAACGGCGCCATCTTGCCGTCGGTCTTGATCTTGTCCGACAGCGAGACGAACTCCTCCCAGGTCTTCGGGACGGTCCACCCCTTCTCGCCGAACAGCTTGGAGGAATACCAGATGCCCCACATCGAGAACACATAGTTGAGCTCGCGCGGTACGCCGTCGAAGGACCCCTGGGCCACGGTGCCCGGGGCGAGGATGTCCTTGATCTTCTTGCTCGGGTCGTCGACCGACGGTGCGTCGAGCAGCGGGGTCAGGTCGGCGATCTGCTTCTGCGCAACCAGCTGGGCCCGCGGCAGCGCGTCGGCGCCGGAGTTGTCGAACACCTCGGGCGGGTTCGCCGCCTGGAAGCGCGGCTGCAGCTCGGTGGCGATCTTCACCGTCGACTTCATCTTGGCGACCTCGCCGCCGGCCCACTTGTTGTAGAGGGCGACGTGCTCGGCGCCGTACTTGTCGCCGTAACCACCGTTGAAGATGATCACCTCGAGGGCGGCCTTCTTGTCCACACCCAGCGGGTTGTCGGCGGACTTCTCGCCACCGGGGGCCTGGCTGGAGCCGCCGCCGGTCGTGCCGCCACCACCGGTGGCGCAGGCGCTGAGCGAGCCCAGCCCGATCACGGCGGCGCCACCGACAGCGATCTGGAAGAGGCTGCGGCGAGTGATGTTGTTCGGTTCAGGGCTCATCTCTGGGACCTTTCTGGGACTGTTACTTGACTGCACCGGCGGTCATGCCGGTCTGGATCTGCTTCTGGAAGATGAAATAGAGGATCAGGACGGGAGCCATGCCGATCACCAGACCGGCGAACAGCCCCGAGAAGTCGGACGCATAGTTGGTGTCGGCCGCCATCTTGGCCAGACCCTGGGTGATCACGTAGTGCTTCGGATCCGGGTTCAGGAACAGCGGGATCAGGTACTGGTTCCACAGCCCCAGCGCGTTGAAGATGCCGATCGAGATCAGCCCCGGGCGGGCCATCGGCAGCATCACCAGGAAGAACGTCTTGAAGTGCCCGGCACCGTCCACGAACGCCGCCTCGTAAACCTCCTGCGGCAGCGCCCGGAAGAAGGAGGTGAGGAAGAACACCGTGAACGACAGCGCCCACGCGGTGTAGACCGCGATCAGGCCGTGGTAGGTGTTCAGCAGCGGGATCTGGATCGGCCCGAGCGGGATACCGCGTTTCATGATCGCGAACAGCGGCACCAGCGCGACGAACATGGGCACGGCGTTGGCGCCGACGAACAGCCCGAGCAGGATCTTCCGCCCCGGGAACTCGTAACGGGCCAGGCAGTAGGCGACCATCGAGCCGAGCACCATCACCAGCACCACCGAGCAGCCGACCACGATCACCGAGTTGAGGAAGTAGTCCTTGAACCCGGACTCACCCCAGGCGCGGGCGTAGTTCTCCCACATCAGCACCTTGGGCAGCTTCCACGAGTCGACGAAGATCTCGTTGTCGGTCTTCAGCGAGCTGGCGAACACCCACAGCACCGGCAGCGCGGTGACCAGCGTCCAGACCACCAGCACCACGTGGGTGATCGGGGTCAGCGCGCGGTCCCCGCCGCTTCCCCTGGGCCGCTTGTTGGGGCGTACGCCGCCGCTGCGGCTTTGCTCGTCGACGGCGGTGGACCCGTCGCCGGTCGCGGTCGATTCGGAAACGCTCACAGCTGCACCTGCTCTCGACGGGTGATCCGCATCGCCAGCGCGAGCAGGACCGAGGTGAGGATGAACACCAGCACCGCCTGTGCCGAGGCGTACCCGACCCAGGCCTCCTCCTTGAAGGAGCGATAGACCGACAGCGCCATCACCTCGGTGGCGCCGTTCGGGCCGCCCGGCCCGATCGTCATCACCTGGATGATCGCCAACCCGTCCAGGCAGAAGATCGCCAGATAGATCAGCGCGGTCTGTACTGCGGGCCACAGCAGCGGCAGGGTGACCCGGAAGAAGGTCTGCAGCTTCGACGCCCGGTCGATCGAGGCGGCCTCCAGAAGCTCGCGGGGGATCGACGCCATCGCCGCGGAGAAATAGACCATGTAGAAGCCGACGTGCATCCACACCATCACCGCGATCACGCAGATCAGTGCGGTGCGTTCATCGGCCAGCCAGGACCGCCCCTCGATGCCGACCAGACCAAGCAGCGCGTTCAGCAGACCGCGCGGCTGGAACACCTGGCCGAACAGGATGCCGAGCGCGGCCACCGAGATCACCTGTGGCACGAAGAACAGGAAGCGATAGAACGGGGCGCCCCAGACGCCGCGGATCTGGCCCGACCGGGTCCCGGCCAGGTTGAGCATGGTGGCGAAGAACAGCGCGATCGCGATGGTCAGCAGCGGCACCGTGACCAGCAGGATCGCGTTGTTCATCAGCCCGTGCCAGAAGTGCTGGTCGGGCGTACCGTCCAGGCCCAGGATGTCCGCATAGTTCTGGAAGCCGACCCGGTTGAAGGTCGGTGACAGACCCGACCAGTCCGTGGTGGACAGGTCGAAGGCCTGCACGAAGGGCGACAGCACGAACGTCGTGAAGATCACCAGCGGCAGGGCAAGGAAGGTCAGCAGGAACGGGATGCGCCCACGTTTCATCACTGAACCTCATCGTCATGAACCACCGTCCGGCGGCTCTGCGGAACATAGTTCTGCCAAACTACAAAATGGCGGGCCAGAGTTCCATCACCGAAGGTAACAATTCGAGGTCAGCGACCCACCAGCCCCGTTTCATAGGCGAAAAGGACGAGTCCGACGCGGTCCCGGGCCTGCAGTTTGGACAGCAGTCGCCCGATGTGGGTCTTCACGGTGCCCTCGGCCATGTAGAGCCGCGCGCCGATCTCGGAGTTGGTCGCCCCACCCGCGATCTCGGTCAGCACCTCGAGCTCCCGTTCGGTGAGCACCGCCAGCCGCGGGTCCGGTCCCGACTGGCCGGGGTTGCTGGGCAGGGTCGGGGCCACGTGATCGAGCAGCCGACGGGTGGCGCTTGGCGCCACGACCGCGTCACCGGCGGCCACGTCGCGGATCGCCTGCAGCAGCTCGGCGGGCCGGGCGTCCTTGAGCATGAACCCCGACGCGCCGGCCTTCAGCGCGGCGAACACGTATTCGTCCAGGTCGAAGGTGGTCAGCACCAGCACCCGGGTCGGGTTGTCCGAACCGACCAGCCGCCGGGTGGCCTCGACCCCGTCCATCGCGGGCATCCGGATGTCCATCAGCACCACGTCGGCCGGCCTCGCGGACAGCGTGGTCACCGCCTGCTCCCCGTCGGGGGCCTCGCCGACCACCTCCATGTCGTCCTCGGCCTCGATCAGCATCCGGAAGCCGCTGCGGACGAGCGACTGGTCGTCGGCCAGGAACACCCTGATCATCGGTTCACCTCTCTGTCGACCCGGGGCTCCGGGATCCGATGGCTGCCGGTCGGCTGGACCGGGACCACCGCGCGTACGCCGAATCCTCCCGCGGGACGGGGTCCGACCTCCAGCACCCCACCCATCGCCGCCACCCGCTCGGCCATCCCCTTCAGGCCGTTGCCCAGTCCGTCACCGGTCGAGGCGGCGCCCACCCCGTCGTCGCTCACCTCGGCGGTGATGCTGTCGGCGCTGTAGCGGATCCGGACCGTGGCACGCGCCTGCGGACCGGCGTGCTTGAGAAAGTTGGTCAACCCCTCCTGTACCACCCGATAGACGGTCAGCTGGGTGGCGGCGCCGCACGGCGGCGGGGTGCCCTGGGTCTGCAACTCGACCCGATCACCCATCCGCTGCACCATCTCGACGATGTCCCCCAGGCCGGGCATCGGGGCGTACGCCTCCCCGTCGTCGGCACCGGAGCGGAGTACGCCGACGATCCGGCGCATCTCGGTGAGCGCCTCGCGGCCGGTGCTGGCGATGGTGTCCAGCGCCTCGACCGCGCGTTCGGGCTTCTTGCGCGCGAGCGCCCGGCCGCCCTCGGCCTGCACCACCATCACCGACACCGAGTGGGCGACGATGTCGTGCAGCTCGCGGGCGATCTGCTGGCGGGCGTTGATCTCGGCCATCCGGGCCCGCTGTTCCCGGTCGGCGAGCAGGTTCTGCAGGCGTTCCTGCTCGGCGTTCGCCTGTTGGATCTTGGCCTGCTCCGATTCGCGCAGCCGGCGACCGACCACATAGGGAGTGAGCACCATGCCCAGGCAGACCAGGATCGCCAGCACGGCGACGTTCACGTCCCAGTCGGTGTCCTGCTTGTACCAGCTGATCGGTCCCAGCGCCGAGGCCGCGCCACCGATCACCAGGGCGATCCGCGACTGGCGCGCATCCACCCAGCGGGCCACCGAATAGACCACCAGCGGGACCACGATCAGACAGGGCAGCGGAGTGTCGGAGAGCAGCACGTGGAAGAACCCGCCCAAGGTGACCAACCCGAGCAACAGCAGCGGGAAGTGGCTGCGCAGGGCGAGCGGGGTGACCATCGTCAACCCGACCAGCAACTGGGCCCAGCCCGCGAACCCCCAGAACCCGTAGGTGATCATCAGGAAATAGGGGAACACCGTGGTCAGGAGCAGAAAGCCGGTCAGCGCGAGGTCGCCGATCCACCCCCGTGGGTGGTCGGCCAGCTCACCTCCCGGGGTGAGCGCGGTGTCGGTGGCGCGGCGCAACATGCTCATGTCCGGACCAGCCTAGGTGGAAGGGTGACGAGCGGTATCGCACCGAGGGCCGGTTTCTCGTACGCCCGGATGCGACGACGGTCGTCCGGATCCTGGACCACACACTGGCCGAAGCATTGAGGAATCCGATACATTCATAGCAATATCGAATGAGCGCTCGTTGCCGGGCGCCCAACCCGAAGGACCAGCCGTGGGAATCCTATTCACCAGCACCGTCGACGACCTGCTTCGAGCCCGGGTGGCCTCGCTGGCGGCGGCGGTGGCCTGTGGCGAGGCGTCCACCGACGAGGCGGTCGCCTCGCTCCGTGCGGTCGGTCTGCTGGGGCCGGCGTCCGGTGTCGGGTTGCGTGGCGCGGCCGACACGGTGGCCACGCTCGCCGAGGAATGCCCGCGGACGGCGTGGGCCGTGCTGCGGGAGCTGGACGCGAGCGGGGCAGCCGCCGAAGTGCTAGAACTGTCCTGGTTCGCCGGGATCGCCCGCGCCGGGCTGTTCGAGGCCGAGGCGGTGGTGGACCGTGGTCGGCATGAGGCCTACCGGGTCGAGGTGGACCAGCTCCGCGCCGACACCTATTCGCTGCTCGGCGGCTGGCACCGCTGGTCCCACAACACCCTCACCGGCAGCATCAGCGAGCTGTGGGTGCTGCTCGGCATCGCCCGCGCCCTCGCCGACCGAGCCAATCGTCTGGCGGTCGAGCTGGGTGCCGGTCCGGCGCCGGTACGCCGACTCGCCGCCCTCAGCGGCGACCGGGCTCTGGCCGCCTGACCACCCGCTCAGCGTGCGTGGCGCTCCAGCCACTCCAGCAACAGCGCGATGATCCGCTCGCTGCCCTCCTCGCCCATCATCAGGTGGCCGTGGCCGAGCAGGCCGTGGTCGGGCAGCCACAGGTGGTCACCGCCGAACAGGTCGGCGGTGGCCCGGTCCCACTGCCGCGGGTGTCCGGGATCCTCGACCCCGGTGACCACCAGCACCGGCGGATCCCCCTTGCGGGGTAGGGATATCCGCAGCCCCTGGCCGTACACGTCGTTGCGTTCGTCCTGGGTCCGCGTCGACTCCGGCGCCAGAAAGCTCGACCAGCGAGCGATCGCAGCCCCCTTGGGTAACCGGCTGGCGGCCAGGTCCGATTGGCGGCCCGCCCCGGTCCAGGCGATCGGTTCGCCGGCGCATCGCACCGCTCAGGGGAGCAGGGCGATCGTGCGCCGCGCCAGGTCGCCGAAGGAGGAGCCGTCGCAGCCGGGGATCGACGTGGAAAGCCTGTCGTGCAAGGGTTCTGACCAGCGCCGCTCGATCCCCTCGGGCCCGACCACCGCACCCATCACCGCACCGACGGTGGCACCGTTGGAGTCGGTGTCCCAACCACCCATCACGGTGCGGCAGATCGCGGTGCTGAAATCGCCGTCGCTGGAGGTCAGGGCGTAGGCCACCAGAGCGGAGTTGTTCAGGCTGTGCACCCAGTGCACGTGTCCGTAGGCGCGCTCCAGCTCCGGGTACGCCTCGGCGTACCCGACGCCGCGCTCGGCGAGCTCGCGACCGAAGCGGATCGCCGCGCGCAGCCGGCTCCGCGGTGGCACCACCGCCTCCCCGGCATCCAGCACCTGCTCCACCGATGCGCCGGTGACCGCCAACGACGCCATGGCAGCAACGAACATCGCCCCGTAGATGCCGTTGCGGGTGTGGCTCACCGACGCGTCCCGGAACGCCATCTCGGCCGCTGCGAGCGGATCTCCGGGATTCACCCACCCGTAGAGATCGGTGCGGATCTGGGCACCGATCCACTCCCGGAACGGGTTGTGATGGAAGGCGGTCTCCGGCGGCGACATGCCCATCAGCAGGTTTCGGTAGGCGGCTCGTTCCGCCGTGAACACCCGCCCGGCGGGGAGGTCGAGCAACCACATCTGGGCCACGTCATCGGCGGTGAAGTCCCGTCCGTGCTGCTCGATCAACCGCAGGGCCATCAGCGTGTAGTTGGTGTCGTCGTCCTCCGGCATGCCGTCGATGTTCTCCTCCAGGCTGGTCGGACGGCTCGCCCTGTTCCACGGCCAGCGTTGCGACACCTCCTCGGGCAGCCCGACCGCGGTGAACCAGCGGTCCAGCGGCCACCGGTCGGTGGCGCGCAGGATCTCCTCGATCCCCGCCCGCGGAATCTTCTCCACCGGTTTCCCCAACACACAACCGATCCCGCGGCCCAGCCAGGCGGAAGTGATCCGCTCCGGATCAGCGGTGGCCCCGGTTGCGGGGACAGTTCCCAACTGGGCAATGATTCCCGGCCAGTCGCTCGGCTCGTCGGCATCGGCTGGTCCGGTGAGGGCGGCGAGATCGTCGAGCAGCTCCAGCGCCCTGGCCCGCAGCGTCGGCGGCGCCGGGTCCGCAGTCGCACCCCCATAGGGGAAGCCGTCCTCCCCGCCAGCCTCGCGCCACGCCCGGCGCACGGCCGCGACGTCCTTGCCCTCCTGCTCGGACTGCCAGAGTTCGTGCCGGACCACGTCCTCGGGCTGCACCCAGGTCACCCTCATCACTGGGGCCCACCACCAACCAGAGCGTGCCAGGCGTTGGTCCTCGCCGCCGCGCGTTCCTCGTCGGCCTGCCGCACCCGGCGCGCCACCTCGGCCATCCGGCGGCCTCCACCGGTCAGGTCGAGCCGGGAGGCGGTGCCGACCTTCTCCACCCACTCCGCGGGTATGCCGGACGAACCGTGCAGGCCCCCACAGATGGCCCCGCCCATGGTGGCGATCGAGTCGGAGTCACGGCCGTAATTGGTCGCCCCGAGGATGGAGCCGCGGGCGTCGCCGTCGGTGACCTTCACGAACCCCAGTGCCACCGGCAACTCCTCGATCGACTTGAGTCGACTCGGTCGCCGGGAATCCTGGGCAGGAACGCGATAGTGCTCACCCACCGTGTCGAACGGGCGTATCGCGTCCCGCAGGGGAGCGATGGCGTTGCCCCAGCGCTCCGCCCCCTCACCGGTCACCCTGTCGGCGGCCTCGAGCACCGCCTCGATGGCCGACCTGGTTCCGTCCCGGGCAAGCCGAACCGTGTGCGCGAGCACCTCGTCCACGGTCGTCCCCGGTGTCATCGACGCCGCCACCGCTGCCGCGAACACCCCGGCCGCTTCCCGGCCGTAGCTGAGCTGATGGGCCCCGGCCAGGTCGATCGCCTCGGCGTACGCCCCGTCCGGGTCGCCGGCGTTGGCGATCCCGACCGGGGCCATGTACATCGCCGCGCCACAGTTCACCACGTTGCCGACTCCGGCCTCACGCGGATCGATGTGGCCGTAGTACAACCGGGTGACCAGCCATTTCTCGGCGAGGAAGACCCGCAGCAGCGGCACCGTTTCCCGTTCCAGCTCGGGGATCCAGGTGATCTTGGTCATCATGGCGGGCACCAGGTGCTCGGCGATGTCGAACGGGGTGAGGTGGCCGCCGACGGTTTCGTACACATCGATCAGCAGGTTGGTCATCAAGGTGTCGTCGGTGACGTGGCCATCGCCCTTGTGATACGGCGACATCGGCTTCGCCGTACGCCAGTCCGGCATGAAATAGTCGACGATCCCGGTCACGTATCCGTCGTAGCGCTCGACGATCTCCTCGGCGCTGCGGCCCTCGGTCGCACCGCCGATGGCGTCGCCGACCGCCGCTCCCTGCAAGACGCCGATCGCCTTATCCTCCAACAGGTTCACGTGTTCCTCCACCTTTCCAGCCTTCGATTCCGTGCCTTCGATTCCGTGTACGCGACCGGGATGACTCAGGCGTTCGCCTTCTGCCAACCCTGGGTGAGCTTGCTGACCATTGCGGCCTCGTCGATCTTGCCGGAGAAGAACTCCTGGAAAGTGGGGTTGCCGACCTCGGACTTCCACTGGGAATACTTGTCCGCCTTGATCATCGGGGCAGCGACCAGGGCCTCGGGCGAGCTGAGCAGGGCGTCCCACCCGTTCTTGCCGCCGGTGCTCTTCTTCACCAGCTCCGAGGCCTCCTTGGTCACCGGCAGCAGCGCATCGCCCTCGGCAAACTTCGCCAGGTTCTGTGCCTGTGCAAAATAGGCGATGAACTGCATCGCCTTGTCCGGGGCCTTGCTCTGTCGCGCGATGGACAGGGTCTGCGGGTTCGCGGTCTGGCCGATCGTGCTGCCCTTGAGCGGCGGGAGCATGGTCCACTCGAATCCGGGCGGCGCCTTCTGGGCGACCTGGACCGACTGGAAGTTGCCGCCCATGAACATCGCATACTTTCCGCCGAAGAACCCCGGCAGAACGTCGCTGCCGGAGAGCGACACCGAGTTGGCGGCCATCGACTTCTCCTGCAGCATCTGCTTCAGCATGCGCGGCAGTTTGAGCTCCGGTTCACCGATCTTCATCTCCGGCTTCGCCTCGTTGCCATAGAAGTACTTCCCGTCATAGTTCATCGCCATGGACAGCAGGCCCGCCGTGGGCGACTTCATGCCCCAGGCGAAACCGCTGCGGTCACCCGCGGTCAGCTTCTTCGAGTTGGCCATCAGCTCTTCCCAGGTCCAGTTGCTGCCCGCCCTGGGCACGGTGATCCCGGCCTCTTGGAGCAGCTTGGTGTTGGCGAACACCACGTACAGCTGGGCGATCAGCGGGACCCCGGTCAGCTTCCCGTCAAACGTGCAGGAGTCCCACATCGCCTGCGGGATGGCCGACTTGAGCTCGGCCGGAAGCAGCGGGCCGAGATCGGCCAGGTAGCCCTGCCGGGTGAACCCGGACAGGTCCGCCGACTCGTTGTGAATGATGTCTGGGGCCGCGTTGCCGGCAAACTGGGTGACCAGCTTGTCGTGCACCGACGACGGGTCGACCTTCTGCAGTTCGACCTGGATGTCGGGGTGGGTGGAGTTCCAGGACTTCACGATCTCGTCGACCGCCTTCACGGTCGGCTCCTGGAACGCGTAGGAGGAGAAGGTCAGTTTGACCGGGCCGGATCCGGAGTTCTGTGATCCGCCTCCGGACTTCGCCTGGACGCAACCGGTCAGGGCGGCCACGGTGCCGACCGAACCGGCGACGAGGAATGAGCGGCGCTTCATGGTGTTTCCTTTCGGTGGTTGGGCGTTCAGCCCTTGACGGCACCGGCCATCAGGCCGGAGACCAGCTTGCGTTGTGCGATGCCGAAGATGAGCAGCCCCGGCAGGGTGGTCAGCAGCGCGGTGGCGCTCCATGGGCCCAGGTTGACCGACCCCTCCGCGCCCACATAGCGGGCGAGCAGCAGCGGTGCGGTCTCGAGCGCCGGGTCCTGGATGATCACCAGCGCGAAGAAGAACTCGTTCCAGGCCGAGATGAACGCGAACATCGCCGTGGCGACGATGCCCGGCATCAGCAGCGGGAAGATGATCGTGCGCAGGATTGTCATCCGCGAGGCGCCATCGGTTGCCGCCGCCTCCTCGAGGTCGACCGGGATCGAGGCCACGTAGCCCTGCAGCATCCACAGCGTGAACGGGAGTGCCCAGGTGACGTAGACCAGCACCAGACCGGACAGGGTGTTGTAGAGGCCGAAGTTCTTCAACATGATGAACAGCGGGATCACCAGCAGGATGAACGGGAACAGCTGGCTGACCAGGATCCAGCCGACGGCCACCGTGCGCAGCTTGCTGCGGAAGCGGGCCAGGGCGTACGCCGCCGGCATCGCGATCAGCGTGGTGATCACCGCGGTCGCGATCGCCACCAGCAGGCTGTTCAGCAGCGCCCGGGGGAGCTGTGTCACCCGGAACGCCTCGGCGAAGTTTGCCAGCGTCCAGTTCTGCGGCAGCAGGGTCGGCTCCAGCACGCTCAGCTCCTGCGGGGGCTTGAACGAGGTGCTGAACAACCAGAACAGCGGGAAGCCGAGGAAGATCACATAGCCGGCGAGTGCCACATACTGCAGCACACGGAGCCAGGTGGGCGGGCGGTTCATTCCGCCTCCTTCATCCGTTTGCGCAGATAGAACACAAGGATGGCCATGATGATGATCACCATCACGTTGCCGAGCGCGGCGGCGTACCCGAACTCGCCGCCGCTGAACGCCCGCTGATAGGCGAACAGCATCGGCAGCATCGTCCGACCGCCCGGGCCGCCCTCGGTGAGCACGTACACCAGACCGAACGAGTTGAAGTTCCACACGAAATCCAGCGAGGTGATCGCCAGCACGACCGGGGTGATGCTCGGCCAGGTCACGGTCCGGAAGCGTTCCCACCAGCCGGCACCGTCCATCGCCGCGGCCTCATAGAGAGCTCCTTGGGGGCGTTCTGCAGCCCGGCCAGCAAGGTGATCGTGGTCTGCGGCATCCCCGCCCAGACACCCACCACGATCACCGCCGGCAGCGCCAGCTCAAACGACCCGAGCCAGTTGATGTTCTCCTGGATCACCCCCAGTCGGCGCAGCGCGGTGCTGAGGATGCCGGCGTCCGGGTGATAGATCAGCTTCCACAGGATCGCCACGATCACCGACGGCATCGCCCACGGGACGAGCGCCAGCGGTCGGACGAAGCTCTGGAAGCGCAGCCCGGCGTTCAACAGCAGCGCCAATCCCAACGACAGCAGGAACTGCAGGATGGTGACCGAGAACGCCCAGATCAGTCCGATCTTGAACGAACTCCAGAACACGTCGTCGCCGAGCATCTTCGCGTAGTTGTCGAGGCCGTTGAACTGCGGCACGATCTCGTAACCCGCCTTGGCGTCGGTGAACCCGAGCCAGATTCCGTTGACCAGCGGATAGACGCTGAACGCCATCACCGGAAGCAGTGAGGGGATCAACATCAACCAGATGGTGCGCTGATCGCTTTTCGCCCGGGCGCTCCGGCGCCTGCTGTCCGGCCGCTTCGGTGCCGGTGTCAGGGTTGCCGCCTCGGTCATGGGCGCCTCCTTGCGCTGGGCCGTTGCTTGCGGTTCGAACTGTTCGTGGAAAGGGTCGACTCGCGGACCATCAGTTCCGGACGCAGACTGCGCTTGCGCGACGGCATCGCCGGATCCTGGAGCCGGGCCAGCAGCAGCTGGGCGGCGATGGCGCCGCGCTCGGCGGCCCGGAGCGACACCGAGGTGAGTTGCGGGGTGCACATCCGCGCCAGCGGGGTGTCATCGATCGACGCCAGGGCGATGTCGTCGGGGATGCGCAGTCCAGCCTCGCTGATCGCCCGCGCGGCCCCGATCGCCAAGGTGTCGGTGGCGCACAGCAGGGCGTCGAGTCCTTCTCGCGCCAGCAGGGATCGGGCGGCCGCCAATCCGGAGTCGTGGTCGAACTCCGCCGCGTTCACGAAACGGCGGTCGATCGTCTTCGCCGACTCCGCGCCCCTTCTGGCGTTGCGGAACGCGTCCAGCCGGATCCGGCCGGGCGAGGTGTCCGCCGGGCCGTTCAGAAAGCCGATCCGTCGCCGGCCGAGCTCAGTGAGGTGGGAAATCGCGGTGCGCACCGCCAACCGCGAATCGACGCGCACCGTGTCCACGTCGGCGCGGGCGGAGATGTTGCCGATCACGACCACGGGCGCGGTGCTGGCCGACAACAGCGACACCAGGCGGTCGGTGGGGCGCAGCGGAGAGATCACCAGGCCATCGGCGTATCCCATGGCGAGTCCGCGGACGACCTGCTCCTCCACCTCGGCGTCGGAGTGGGTGGAGTGGATGACCAGGCGCAGCCCCGCACCTGCCACCTCGCGTTCGATCGCATCGATCATCGCCACGTAGACGGGGTTCCCGATGTCGGCGAAGGCGCAGGCGATCTGACCCGACGAGCCGAGCTTGAGGCTCCGGGCGGCTGCGGCCGGGGCGTACCGTAGTTCGGCGACCGCCGCCTCCACGCGGGCGACGGTCTCGGGTCGAGCGGAAAGGCCGTTCAGGACTCGGGACACGGAGGCGATCGATACCCCGGCACGTTCGGCGACCGTCTTCACGGTCACCCGGCTCGACTCCTGCATCACCCACCCCCTCGTGAGTCTTGCTCCCAAAACTGTAAACGCTTACAGTCCTGAGTGTGAGTGCATCAGGCGAGGCTGTCAAGGGTCTCCACCGTGCGGTGGTCGACCCGAGCGCGGTGTCCCGGGCCCGTGGCTGCCTGCTCGGACTGGGGATCGGGGACGCCCTCGGGGCACCTGCGGAAAACCTGTCCAGACGAGAGATCCAGCAACGCTGGGGTGGGGTCTCGGACTTCCTGACCGATCAGGTGATCGGCACCGACGACTCCGAGTACGCCGCCTTCATCGGCGATTTGCTGCTGCAACACGGCCGCGACCTCACCGTGGCCGACGTGGTGGCCGCCTATGCCGAACGGGTGCTTCCACTGGAGGTGCAGAGAGGGGCAGGGTTCAGCGAACTGGGTGCGGTGGAGAACCTGCGTCGCGGGTGGCGCCCTCCGGGATCCGGCGCCCATCTGCACCCGTGGAGCGACGGGGTCGCCATGCGGGCGGCGGTGCACGGTGTGTTCGCTGCCGGCGACCCCGAGGAGGCAGCACGCCTGGTCAGCCTCGAATCCTCGGTCAGCGCCTCCGGCGAGGGCGTGTACGCCGGCGTCCTGGTTGCAGCAACGGTGGCCGCGTTGCTGACCGGGGCCGACCTCGACGTGGCCCTCGATCACGCGCAGTCCTTGTTGCCGCAGGAGAGTTGGACGGTCGCGTCCGTCACGCGGGTGCGCGCGATCGACGATCCGGACGCCGCGCTGGAGGCCGTCGTGTCGCCACGGTTCCCGTGGACGGATCTGGCCCCGGAAGCGGTCGCACTCGCCGTGTGGGCGGCGCTGCGACACCCGGACGACTATCGAGTCTGTGTCACCGGCGCGGTCGAGCTGGGCAGAGACGCCGACACCATCGCCGCCATCGCCGGAGCGATGGTCGGGGCCAGGGTCGGTGAGGAAGGGATTCCGGCGACCTGGCGGGACCGGCTCGGCCCGCTGACCGGGCGGTGCCTGGGGGAGACGGTTCGCGGCGTACGGCTCGAGGAACTGGCCGAGCAGCTGCTGGCGGTGGGGGGGCGATGACCGGGTCGGGGCACGGTGCCCTGGTTGGGCTGGCATACGGCGACTCCGTCGGCTGGCCGGCGCTGTGGCAACGCAGCCGCCTGATGCCGGCGTGGACGCGTCGGCGCGCGCGGGAGCTGATGGCCTTCGCCGACCAGCAGCAGCTCACCGACCCGGTGGTGCCGTTCGGGCTCAACGTCACGCCGACGGCTCTGCTGCCGGGCCCCGGTGACGTGACCGACTGGGTCGCCGACACGTGGCAGGGCGCCGCCAGCGGGTTGGGCGTGGACGAGATCTGGGGCCGCCGGTTGGCTCGGGCCGATGACCTGAGCGGCCGGATCTCGGTGATGGTCGCGCTCGACGCCATGGCCCGCGACGGAGCCGCGAACGGTGGGCACAACCCGCACGGGCACGATGACCTGGCCGCGTTGCGGTCCATCGGGTACGCCGCCGCGCTCGGGCCCGACGCGCAGGCGTTCATCGAACAGGACGCGGTGATCACCAACCACGGCGACGGACTGGCGGCGGCCCGCCTGCTCGGCAGCCTGGTGCTGGACGGACCGGACGCGTTGACCCATCCCACCAGGTGGGGTGCGGATCCCAACGGGCGGCTGGCGCTGCAGTGGGGGGAGTTGCGTGCTCTCGCCGACGCCGCACCGGAGCCGTGGAGCCTGACCCTGGCAATCGCCCAGCGGCTCGACGCGGTGTACTCCTACGCCGACCTCGCCGGTGACACGGTGCCGGCCGCACTGGCCTTCGTGCGCTGGGCGCTGACGCATCCGGAGCACCCCGGGTCGAGCCTGCCCACTCTGGTGGGGGCGGCCACCGGGTTGGTCCGCCAGGCGGGTTCGGTACCGGCCCTGGTCGGCGGAGTCCTCGGCGCCTGGCGGGGAGTTGAGGCGGTACCCACCGGCTGGCACGCCGCACTGCGTCCCTCCGGGTGCAGCATCCCCTGGGTGGCAGGGATCTCCCTGTCAGGTGAGGATTGCGCCCACCCATCCCAGCCCGCCAAGGAGGACGATCAATGAGCAATCCGGCTCTGGACGGTGTCCGAGTGATCGACGCGTCGACCCTGTTCGCCGGTCCGATGACCGCCATGTTCCTGGGTGATCTGGGCGCCGAGGTGATCAAGGTGGAGCACCCCGACAAACCCGATCCCGCCCGCGGGCACGGCCCCACCAGGGACGGACACAACCTGTGGTGGAAAACGCTGGGGCGCAACAAGCGCTGCCTGACGCTGGACCTTTCCCGGGGTCGGGACCTCTTCCTGCGACTGGTGGCCGAGGCAGACACTCTGGTGGAGAACTTCCGTCCCGGAACGCTCGAGCGGTGGGGTCTCGGCCCCGACGATCTGCTCCGGGTCAACCCACGGCTGGTGATCACCCGGATCACCGGCTTCGGCCAGGTCGGCCCGTACGCCGCTCGGCCCGGCTTCGGCACGCTCGCCGGGACTGTCCGACGAACGGTGTAAGTGGCGGTTTCCATGTCAGCGGTCCTCGGCGGCTGGCATGCGGTCTGCGAAGGTGATGGCGAAGGCGTTCAGCGCGGGCTTCCACCTCATCGTCCATCTT
>NZ_NMVQ01000017.1 GCF_002250625.1 Enemella dayhoffiae
AGATCACCTGGACCCCACCCGACCCCGCCGGCCTCAAAATCCGCGCCAGCTGACCCCCACTCTCGCGGGGAAAACTATGTGAGGCACAGCCCCCCACCACGCGGGGACTTGACTATGAGGCACCACGATCGGGGCGTCGCTCGATTGCGAATCGGGTTGCCGATCCGACGTTCAGCCTCCGGTGCTGGCCAGGCCCCCGGTGGACTCCGGCTGCCCGGACGATCCGCTGGCGCTTCCCGGGTCGTCGGCGGTCGGGGCGCCGGCCCCACGCGCAGTCGCCTCACCCTCCGCGGTCTCGACCCCACTCGTGGTTCCGTTCGCGCTGGGCTGGACGGCAGGCGGGGTCACCGTCTCCACCGGACCCGGCCCGGTGGTCATGCGCTGGGTCGGCGGCGGAGGCGCGGGCGAGGGCTTGACCGTCGCGGCCCGCGACGTCGAGGGGCTGCTGGGGGGCTGCGGCCTCGTGGTCGGCGGCGTCGCCGGCGGCCTCGTCGTGGGCGGCTGCGTCACCTGGTTTCGACCGGGACGACAGCCGGACACGGACACGTCGAGGTACTTGGCGTTGTGGTCGGAGTTGGAACCGGTCACGGTGTCGCGGGCACGGACCCGTTCCAGCCTGTCCGCCTTGGCCAGGACCACGCCCATCCGGTCGATGCCGGACGTGATCAGCTGCTGGTCGCTGGGGCCGAACTTCGCCACCTTTTGCCGGTTGAGTCACCGCCATAGACGACCGATAGGTCACGTCCCACGAATTCGGCGATCTTCGCCGCCTGCCTGCGGTGATGCAACAGCCATTGCTCCTGGCGCCAGGGGTCACCCTCGTTGTATTCGCCGTTCCAGGCGCCGGCACCATGTGCGTGTTCATGAACACGGTCTTCCGGCCGCTGGTGCGATCGTTGAGCACGACCCAGGTGATGTAGCGGTTCGGACTGACCCCGGCCAGCCCGTCGTGCATCAGCTGCCGCCCCTCCGAGACGCACTCCCAGCGCGAGTCACCGCCCAGGCGTACAGAGATCGGATCTGCCAGGTCTGTGTGGAAGTGCCGCCATCGCCCACGCCCCGGGTCCTCGATCCGGAGCTCGCGGACGTTCCTCTTGTAGTAGTCCGGGGAGATCTCTGCCACATCAGCACATCGCCGCCGATCCGGCTGGCCCTAGTCACGTCGGCGCTCACCTTGTCCGCCGACATCAGCGGCAGCGACTTCGCGTTGATGGTGACGGCTCGGATCTGGTCGGTGGCACGATCGCAGCCCTGTGGAACGGCCGCCTGCGCGCCCACGATCCCGACCAACGACGCGCCCACCAACGCAGCCAGCGCGATCACCGCGCCGAGTCGCCCACCCACAACGGCCACCTCCCCGACCCAGTGGACCGGACACCGGGAGAAGCCACAACTGGAAGCTCCTGGCTGTGCCAGACTCGGGCCGTGGAGGTAGTGATCGGTCTCACCCTGTTCGCGGTCACGGTGCTCGGCGGCACTCTGTTGGCCCGGCGGCTGCGGATCCAGGGGCCGCTGGTGCTGCTGGCGATCGGCGTGCTCGGCTCCTACCTGCCGTTCGTCCACGAGCCGACCCTCTCCCCGGAGTTGGTGCTGGTCGGGATCCTGCCGCCCCTGCTGTACGCCGCCGCGGTCAACACCTCGTTGGTCGACTTCCGGGACAACCTGTCCTCGATCGGCTGGCTGTCGGTGGGGCTGGTGCTGTTCACCGCCGTCGGGGTCGGTCTGGTGGTGTGGCGGGTGCTCGGCGTACCGTTCGCGGCCGCCTTCGCGATCGGCGCCGTGGTCGCTCCCCCGGATGCCGTCGCCGCCACCGCGGTGGCCCGCCAGATCGGGCTTCCGCGACGGGTGGTGACCGTGCTCGAGGGTGAGTCCCTGGTCAACGACGCCACGGCGCTGGTGTCGCTGCGCTCCGCGGTGGCCGCGCTCGCCGCCCCGGTCTCGGCGGTCGCCGTCGGCCTGGACTTCGCCAAGGCGGTCGGACTGGCGATCCTGGTCGGGCTGGTGGTGGCCAAGCTCGGGTCGATGGTGTTCCGCCGGATCTCCGATCCGCTGGTGACGACCATCCTCACCTTCCTGGTGCCGTTCCTGGCGTACGCCCCGGCGGAAGAGCTCCACGCCTCCGGGGTGCTCGCCGTGGTCGTCGCCGGGTTGTTCATCGGCCACCACAGCCAACGCACCCAGACCGCGCAGGGCCGACTGGTGCAGCGACTGAACTGGGCCACGATCCAGTTCCTGCTGGAGAACTCCGTGTTCCTGCTGGTCGGACTGCAGGTGCACCGGATCGTCACCGACGGCCTGACCGAGTCCTCCCCCGGCCGGCTGGTCGGGATCTGCGGCGCCGTGCTGGCCACGGTGATCGCGCTCCGGGTGGTGTGGATCGGGTTCAGTCGGCTGTGGCTGATCCCCGCCCGGCGGCGCGGCCGCGAGTCCCGCTTCAGCTGGCAGGAGTCCATGGTCACCGCCTGGGCCGGGATGCGCGGCGTGGTCACGCTGGCGGCCGCGCTCACCCTGCCGGTCGGCACCCCGATGCGGGCGACGCTGATCCTGGTGGCGCTGACCACGACCATCGGCACGCTGGTGCTGCAGGGGCTGACCCTGCCCGCACTGGCCCGTCGCCTCGGCGTACACGGACCCGACCCGCGGGAGGACGCGCTGCAGGAGGCAACAGTGTTGCAGGCCGTGATGCAGAAGGGACTGACCGCGGCCCATGAGGGGGCCGGGCCCAGCGACAAGGGCGCTTTGAATCGCCTGGAGGAGGGGTACGCGAACCGGGTCAACGCGGCCTGGGAGCGGCTCGGCCGATCGGTCGAGGAGGTGGCCACGCCCTCCGACGCCTACCGGCGCCTGCGGCTGGTCGCCCTGGGCGCCGAGCGGGCCGCGGTGCTGGAGCTGCGCTCCGGGGGCCAGGCGGACCAGGAGGTGCTGGCGCGGGTGCTGGCCGCGCTCGACATGGAGGAGTCGATGCTGGTCAGGATCGACGAGCGCGAGCAGCAGCAGGTCTCCGCGGCGAAGCCGTTGGCTCCGGCCCTGGCCGAGGCACCCTGCGAGCACCTGGCCCACGCGCCCGGGCTGGTCCCGCCGAGCGAGGCCGGTCACGGACTGGAGTGCCACGACTGCCGCATCGAGGGGACCGAACCGGTGCACCTGCGGATGTGCCTGAGCTGCGGCACCGTCGGCTGCTGCGATTCCTCGGAGGGACGACACTCGGAGCGGCATTTCCGGCAGACCGGACATCCGGTGATGCGGTCGGTGGAACCGGGGGAATCCTGGCGTTGGTGCTACCTGGACGAGGTCCTCGGCGGCTGAACGGCCTCCGCCGGGCACCTGGCTCGGGGCTAGGGTGGGTCCGGTGAGTACACCGGTCTCGACCTACCGACTGCAGATCCGTTCCTCCCTGACCCTGGCCGACGCGGCCGAACTGACCGACTACCTGGCCGACCTGGGCGTCGATGCCGTTTATCTGTCGCCGATCCTGACCGCCACCAGCGGCTCCGACCACGGCTACGACACGACCGACCCGACCCGCATCGACCCCGAGCGCGGCGGCGAGGAGGGCTGGCGCGCCCTGATCGACGGGTGCCGCCGACAGGGGTTGAAGGTGGTCGTGGACATCGTGCCGAACCACCTCGGAATCTCTGCCGTGGCGGAGAACCCCGCCTGGTGGGACGTCCTGCAGCACGGCCGGGACTCGGCGTACGCCGCCTGGTTCGACCTGGACTGGGAGCGGGCTCCGATCCTGGTGCCGGTGCTGGGTGATGACGGGCTGGACGCGGTGCAGCTGGTGGACGACGAGGTGCGCTACCACGAGCACCGGTTCCCGTTGGCGCCGGGAAGCCGGCGCGAGGGGGACTCCGTTGCCGACGTGCTCGGCCGTCAGCACTACCGGCTGGCGCACTGGAGCACCGGCAGCACCGAGTTGAACTACCGCCGCTTCTTCGCGGTGACGACGCTGGCCGGCGTACGCGTGGAGGACCCGGCGGTGTTCGACGCCACCCACGAGCGGGTGCTGCGCTGGGTCCGCGAGGACGGGATCAACGGGCTCCGGATCGACCACCCGGATGGCCTGGTGGACCCGGGTGGCTACCTGCAGCGGCTGCGGGATGCTGCCAACGACGTGTGGATCGTGGCCGAGAAGATCCTGGAGCCCGGAGAACGACTGCCCGAGCAGTGGCCGATCGAGGGCACCACCGGCTATGACGCGATGACCGAGGTGAACCAGGTGTTCGTCGACACCGAGGCGGAGGGCCGGTTCACCGACTTCTACCGCACCGTGGTCGGTGACGAGCGTGACCTGGCCGCGCATGTTCTGCAGGGCAAGGAAATGGCGGCGACCGTGCTGCTGCCGGCTGAGCTGCACCGGCTGGCGGCCCTGGTGCCCGACCTGCCGGGTGACCGGGTACGCGCCGCGCTGGTCGCGATCACCGCCCACCTGCCCGTGTACCGGTCCTACCTCCCGGTGGGACGTGATCACCTGGACCACGCGATCAGCGAGGCGATCGCCGCAGATCCTTCGCTGGAAGGGATTGTGGCTGACCTGCTGCCGGTGCTGACCGATCCCGACAGCGAGCTGTGCCGCCGCTTCCAGCAGTTCACGGGTGCGGTGATGGCCAAGGGCGTGGAAGACACCGCCTACTACCGCTACACGCGTTTTGTGGCGTTGAACGAGGTGGGCGGGGATCCGGCCCGCTTCGGGCTGTCAGTCGCGGACTTCCACGAGGCGATGGCCGATCGGCAGCGCCGCCAGCCGGAGTCGATGACCGCGCTGTCCACCCACGACACCAAGCGGGGCGAGGATGTGCGCGCCCGGATGGCGGTGTTGACCGAGGTCGGTGAGCTGGGGCGGCGTTGGGTGCAGTCGTTCATCGACCAGAGCGAGATACCCGACCGGGCCTTCGCCTCCCTGCTGGCGCAGACCTTCGCCGGCGTGGGCCTGATCGAGCGCGACCGGATGCACGCGTACGCCGAAAAGGCCATGCGTGAGGCGTCCACCGGCACCACCTGGACCGAGCCGGACGATGAGTTCGAGGCGACCGTGCACGCGGCGGTCGACCGGGCGTACGACGACGAGAACCTCAATGACGCACTGCACCGCCTGCTCAGCCAGGTCCAGCAGCCGGGGTGGTCCAACTCGCTGGGCCAGAAGCTGGTGCAGCTGACCATGCCCGGGGTGCCGGATGTCTACCAGGGCACGGAACTGTGGGAGGACTCGCTGGTCGATCCGGACAACCGGCGGCGGGTGGACTTCGCGCAGCGTCGGGATCTGCTCAGGCTCACCGAGCCGCCCGTGGTCGACGAGTCGGGACGGGCCAAGTTCTGGGTGGTTCACAAGGCGCTGCAGTTGCGGCACGCACACCCGGAGCTTTTCGGCTCCTACGCACCGGTCATGGCCGACGGGCCGGCGGGACATCACCTGCTGGGGTTCGACCGCGGTGGAGCGATCACCTTGGCGACGCGACTGCCGTACGCCCTAAGCACCGGCCACGACGGGTGGGGGGACACCACGATCACGCTCGACGGTCGGTGGCGGGACGTGCTCACCGGGGCCGAGCACGAGGGGGTCGTGGCGGTGCGGGAGGTGTTCCACCACTACCCGGTGGCGCTGCTGGTCAGGGCCTGACGGGTTGGTCCGGGCCGGTCTCGGGTGCTGCGTGGCGTCGGCGACCAGGCCCTCGGCCCGGGCCACCGAAACGGGCTGGCGGCCCTGCACGGTCATCACGAAGTCATCGTCACGGTATTCAGCCAGCAAGGTCAGGCCGAGGTGGTGCCGAAGCAGCGCGTCGGCCCGGTCACCGCTGAGCCGGTGCTCCGCGACCGGGTGGCGCCAGTGCACCGTGACCAGGTGACCGTCGTCGGTGAGCGCGGCCCGGGCTCGCTGCGCCAGCCTCTCGACCTCCTCCTCCTGGAGGTAGTAGGCGACCTCGCTGAGCACCACCAGATCGAACCGCTCGTCGGGCCACGGGTCGCGCAGGTCACCCACCGCCAGCCGCACGTGGGGTGCCGGCACCCGGGCGCGGGCGCGAGCCACCGCCTGCGGCACCAGATCCACCGACAGCAATCGGTCGCACCGCTCCGCCAGACCGGCGGTGAGCACGCCGATCGAACACCCCGGTTCGAAGGCACTCCGGTAGCGAGCCCGGGGCAGGGCGGCGAGGGTGAGCGCGTACTTGCGGCGTTCGTACCAGCGGCTGGTGAAACCCCAGGGGTCCTCGGCTCCGGCGTACTGCTCGGCGAAGTAGTCGTCCAGCCGGGCGGACTGGTCCTCACTCACGTCAACACCACCTCTTCCGAGCCCAACAGTCGGGCCAGCACGGGCTGCGTGATCACCGCGGAGCCGCCCGGCGGAACCGTCAGCTGACTGGCGAAGTGCTGCACCGCCCGGCGCTTGCGTTGCTGCAGCGCCGGGGACAGATTCACCCGACGGGCGCGCGACACCGGGACCCGCGGATCATCGGGGCGGGCCCAGTGCCACATCCACACCGGATACTCCACCAGCCGGGCGCCGGTCCGGGCACAGGCGGCAGCCGCGGCCCGCCCGCTGGCCTCGTGATCGGCGTGACCGTCACCACGCCAGCTGGCCAGGCAGGTGTCCCCCTCCGTCAAGAACCGCTCCAGTTCTTCGACCAACCGCGATTCCTCGCTGGCGACCGCGGTGTCGACCAGCCCGAGCCGGATCGGCTCGGCCAGGCCCAGCTCGGCGCAGGCGAGAAAGGACTCACGTCGCCGCACCGCGGCCAGATCGCGCTGCCCGTCGGCCAGCACCCCGGCGCCGGTGCCGTCTGTCACCGCCAGGACCGTGACGGAGACGCCGCCGCGCCGCAGCCGGTGCAGCAGTCCACCGATGCCCAGCACCTCGTCGTCCGGGTGCGGGGCCACCGCCACCACCCGCCGCCAGTGGGCCCGCTCCAGTTCGGGAAGCGCCGTGCGCCACGGCCTCCAGACCGATTCCGGCGTACCGGGATGGTCGTCGGAGACGACGCCGAGTGCGGTCTCCATCAGGGCAGCAGCCCGGCCAGCGCGGCCAGGTCCCGCTCGGCGTGGCTCTGACGCACGTAGACGGTCAGGTCGGCGACGGCGGTCGTGTGCTGCTGGTCCTGGGTCAACGGCCCCGGCCCCAGCGCCCTGCCCACCCGGTCCAGGGTGAGCGCCGCCGCCGACTCGACGATGGCGCGCAACCGCAGCGCACGGATCCGGGCTGCCGGGAGGTCCGTGGGGTCTGCCTCGAGCTCCGCCGCGGCCGCGGTCATGGCCCACTCGGCCCCACTGAGCGCGGCATCCACCGCGCCGCGATGGGCCAGGGTGTGCGGATCGCGCCGGGCTGACCTGCCGAACGCGTCCGCGACGGCCAGGGCACCGCCCAACCAGCAGGCGGCCACGCCGGCGCCGCCGTGCCAGAATCCGGCGCGTTCCAGATAGTCGTCGCCGTCGCCGACGAGGGTGGCGGGGACGGCGTCGAAGTCGACACTCGAGGTGGCCGAGCGTGCCATCCCAGCGTTCGTCCAGGAGCCCGTCCGGGGGCGTACGCCCGGATGCCCCAGGTCGACCGCCACCAGGAGTCTTCGCTCCGGGTTGTCCGCGGCGCGCACCGTGACCAGGGCGTGGGTGCACAGGCCTGCACCCGAACACCACGCCTTGGTTCCGCGCACCCTGAAGCCACCATCCCCGACCGGCTCGGCGAGCACGATCGCCGTCGGCGCCTCGGCGGCCCAGACGCCCCACCACTGCTCGGGTCCTTCCAGAGTGCTCTGCAGCTCGGTGAGGATGGCCCGGGCGTCGACGTGGGCCTCGAGCATTCGCCCCAGCACCACGTCGGTCTTGGTCATCCGGGTCAGCCAGGCCCAGCGTTCGGCGGTCCGCCCCGAGCCGGGCAGAGGTACCTCGTTTGCCTCCGGCAGGAGGGAGCGGACCTGTTCTGCGATCTGGTTCAAAGCAGCTCCCCCACCCCGAGCTGGGCCTCGAGTCGATCCAGCGTGGCCGCGAATCCGCCAGGGGTCCGGGCCGAGCGCCGTGCGGAGGTGACCACCGGTGCCGCCGCGGACCGGTCGATCGACAACCCCACCTTCTCGGCCGCTGCGACCAGTGCCACGTCCTCGCGCAGGCTCCGGGGTTCGAAGCCCCCGAGCCTGTGATAGGCCCGGGCGCTGATCCCGAGGTTCGCCCCGTGCACGTGTTCGTGGCCGACGACGGGGTGGTAGTTCGCTGCGTACCGGTCGGCCGTCCCTCCCGCTCGTCGGTGCCAGTCGGTCACCCGAACGGTTCCGACGAACACGTCGTGGTCGCGGCCGGAGTCGAGCTGGGCGAGCAACCAGTCGATCGGCACCTCGGAATCGGCGTCGGTGGTGGCGAACCATGCGCGCGGGTGGGTCCTGAGCCCGGTGAAGCCGAGGGCGCGGGCCCTGCCGACATTGCGCACCGAGCACAGCACCGGCTCCACCCAGGTCGGCAGCAGCCGAGCGGTGGCGTCCCGGCAGTCGTCCAGGACCACCCGGACCCGCACCGGGACACCGACCGCGTCCACGGCCCGGCGCAGCGCGGCCAGGCAGTAGCCGATCAGCTCCTCCTCGTCATGGGCCGGCACCACGACGACGATCTCCGAGACCTGCATTCGACCGCCTTCCGGTGACCCATGACTGGCGCACGCCTCCGGCGAGCGTGCCGACTCTTTGGATACCCGCTGATCCTGTCGCTGAACCATGTCGCGGATCGCTCGGGCGGACCCGGGCATAGGCTGACTCCATGGCGAAGAAGGAGACGAAGACCCGCTCGAAACGGATGGACAAGGCGCTCTACGAGAGCGAGCTGTTCCGGTTGCAGGGGGAACTCGTGCAGATGCAGGAATGGGTCAAGGCCACCGGACAGCGCGTGGTGATCGTGTTCGAGGGTCGCGACGCCGCCGGCAAGGGCGGGGCGATCAAGCGGGTGACCGAATACCTCAACCCGCGGATCGCCTCCATCGTGGCGCTCCCCACGCCGACCGAGCGCCAGCGCACCCAGTGGTACTTCCAGCGGTACGTCGAGAACCTCCCCGCCGCAGGAGAGATCGTGCTGTTCGACCGCTCCTGGTACAACCGGGCTGGAGTGGAGCGGGTGATGGGCTACTGCACCGCAGAGGAATACCGCCGCTTCCTGCACCAGTGCCCCATCTTCGAGCGCCTCCTCGTGGAGGACGGGATCCTGCTGCGGAAGTACTGGTTCTCGGTGTCGGACAAGGAGCAGGAGAAGCGGTTCAAGTCCCGGCTCACCGACCCGATGCGACGCTGGAAGCTGTCCCCCACCGATCTCGAATCGCTGACCCGTTGGGAGGACTACTCGAGGGCCAAGGACGAGATGCTCGTGCACACCGACATCCCCGAGGCGCCGTGGAACGTGGTCGAGTCGGAGGACAAGCGCCGCGCCCGGATCAACATGATCGCCCACCTGCTCGAGAGCATCCCCTGGACCGCGACCGAGCAGCCGGAACTGAGGTTGCCGAAGCGCCCACCCTCGACCGGCTACCAGCGCATGGAGCGCACGCTGCAGCATGAAGTGCCTGACCACGCGGCCGTTGTGGAACAGAAACACGCCCCTGAGACCGCGACCAGGCGCACCTCAGCGCGCGAAGCCTGAGCAGTCGGCAGGTCAGGCCGACTTCTGTGGCACCGAGAATCGTCGAGGCGGGATGACCACGGGTCGCCCGCGGATCATCTTGACCCCCCACCGGTCTGACTCCGCCGTGGCCCAGAACCGCGAGGGCTCCACCAGCCGATGGTGGTGACTGCACACCAGGCACAGGTTGTTCATCGAGGTTTCTCCCCCGGCGTACCAAGGAATGATGTGGTGCGCCTCGCATCGCGCATCCGGCGCATCACAGCCCGGAAACACACATCCCTTGTCGCGCAACGTCAGCGCCCGTCGGATGGAAGGGGTGACCAGCCGGCTCGTCAACCCGACATCCAGCGGTTCCGACTGGCTGCCCAGCACCACCGGCAGCAGGTCGGCGTCACAGCACAGCCGACGCAGATCGCCCGCGGACACCTCGGTGCCATCGACCAGCGCACCAACTGGCTCCGCGCGTTTCCGCAGGTCGGCCTCGTTCATCAGCACGACCACCCGCGGCCGCTCGGCGGCCACACGAGGGATCTGCTGCCCGCCCGACCCCCATCCCCTGGTCGTCAGCGTGACGAGCGCGTCCGCGCGTCGTTGGTCTGGGGTGAGCTGCACCTCGTCGACCTGCGTGACGCCACGGCTCTGCCGGCGTTCCGATTCAACGATGGCATCGATCGCCGCCCGCAGCGGAGCGATGTCCAGCGCCGGCAGGTTTCCCCGAACGTGCACCCCGCCATCCCCATCAGGCACGAACCGAAGGTGCCGACGTGCGCGAGCCCGCCGTGTCTGCGCGGCCAGCCGCTTCTGCTCGCTCTCATCACTGGGCAGGTGCTCGGGGGCGATCCGTTCCAGGGTTTCCCGGACCGCTCGCCCGAGCTGGGTCACCTCCAGCTCCGGCGCGTGTTCGACGAAGTCTCGTTCGGCGGCGAGCACCTGTTCCTCGGACAGGGTGTGCGGCAACTGGTCCATGGCCTGGCCCACGAGCCGCGCCTGCCTGGGCGACAACTCGCCGGCGAGTGCCGCATCGCGGATGGCCGAGCCCGCCAGCAGGTCCCGTCCCGAATAGATTTTTCCCTGGGCCTCTCCGCGCACCAGTGTCTGGTCGGTCAGCACCAGCCAGCTGCTGGTCGGCGTACCCGCGCTGCGCAGGGTCGCGCCGACCGAGTCGCACTCGGCGATCAGGATCCGGTCCAGCGCTTCCACCCGCCGCGCCACCTCGCGCACACGGGTCAGCACGGCCACCCATTCGTCGGGGGTGTACGCCTCCCGCCCGGCATGGTCGATCCGCCCGAGCAGTGCGCAGATCATCTGCGCAGCCTGTTGGGTGTCGAGCGGCTCAACCGTGGTCACGAAGACACTATGCGGGCTCTTTCCTGAATCGTGCACCGCACGCGGCCCTCCTGTGGATAGTTCTCCACAACTACGACTTGTCCACAGCCTGACCCACGGCGTCTGCCAGCTCCTCACCCGCCTCCTCGACAGCCGCCGCTGCGGCGAGCACCGGCTCGAAGTGACCGAGTGGGACCTCCTGGGTCACCCCGAGCGCCGCCAGCACCGACGGCATGATCGCCTTGGCGGTACGCCGATACCCCGCCGACGAGGGATGAAAGCGATCCAGGCTGAACATCTCGTCCGGGTTGCTGATGAAGAACGGGCCCACCACCCGGGACAGCGAGACCGCCCGCGCCCCCTTCTCCAACACCACCCGGCGTTGTGCCCTGGCGAGTTGGCGGCTACGCCGTCGCCCCAGCGTACGGAGCGGCTGCGGCACCGGCCGGATGGTGCCCAGATCCGGGCAGGTCCCGACCACCACCCGACCTCCCAGGCCGTGCAGCCGATCCACGGCCTCCCCCAGGTGCCTCACCGACACCGAGACCGGCACCCGATGGGTCACGTCGTTGCCACCCACGATCACCACGGCCACATCCGGTCGATATCCACTCTCCAGCACGTCCAGTTGCTCGTCGAGCATGCTGCTCTCGGCGCCGACCACGGCCACCGTCCGTAACCTGACCGCGGTCTCGGTCTTCTTGGCAACCTCCTTGGCCAGGCGAGCACCGAAGGTGTCCTTGGGCCGGTCGGCCCCCAACCCGGCAGCGATCGAGTCGCCGACCACCAGCAGCTCGATCCGCCCGGGAAACTTCTTCTTGTAGATCTTGTCGGCCGCCGGGGCGTCCTCGCCGAAGGGGTCCCCGATCAGCCGACGTGCCGCGGCCGCCTGTCTCCGCAGCAGCTCTCGCCCGCCCAGGTGTCCCACCAGGAGCACGCCCAGCGTTCCCCCCAGCCACAGCGAAACCCCAAGCATTCGTGTCCGCACCCTCCTCGTTGAACCACACCCGGGCAAGCGCAGTCCAACATCGAGGTGAACGTCGCACGACGCTTCCCCGCCGGCTTCAGTCGCCGAGCAGCCGCACCCCTCCGCACAACCTCCCCCGCCCGCCTGTCATGATGGCCCAATGAGCGCAGTGCTGAACACGATCCTGAAGGACCTGGCCGGTCGCCTGACCGACACCCTGGACGGTGTCGCCGACGGCCTCGACCAGCAGACCGCCGAACGAGTCCCCGCCCCGGGCACCAACAGCATCTGCTGGCTGCTCTGGCACAGCGCCCGCTGCATAGACCAGCAGCTGCACGGCCTCATCGGCGGCACCCAGCTGTGGCAGCAGTGGAAACCCCGGCTGGCCATCCCGCTGCCCGACGACCGCCTCGGCCTGGCCGAGATCGGGTACGCCCAGGACCCGGCCGACGCGGCCCGGGTCAGTGCGCCCGTGGCCGACCTCGAGGCGTACCTGCGGGAGTGCTGCAGCGAACTGGTCGCCCACTGCGCCACCGTCGACGAGCCGACCCTCGCCACGATCGTCGACCGCGACTGGGACCCGCCCGTCACCCACGGGGCGCGACTGGTGTCCATCGTCAACGACGTCACCCAGCACCTCGGCGCCGCCGCCTATCTGCGCGGGATGCTGAGCGCCAGTCTTGACTGACTTCTGGACCGAGTGGCGCTCCGCGGCACTGGCGGCCGGCGGTGACGTTCTGGTGATGGGCGCCACTGACACCTCGGCCTCCGCATCCTTGCACAGCCAGGGAATCACCCCAGACAGCTCGATCGGTGCCTTCGCCCAGCACTGTGGCGCGGTCCTGGTCGACGGCGGGTGGCTCCGGCTGCTCGGTGCCGGCGTACCGGGTCTGCCGGGCCTGCACCGCGCCAACCAGTCACCAGCCGAATCCCCCACTGCCCCGTTCGTGGTTGCGGTCGACGTCCTGGCGGGAGTCTTCGCGGTCAACGGCGGCTCCATCCCCGACGCCGCGCCGGGCCACGTCTGCCACTGGGCCCCGGACACCCTCGCCTGGCGCGACCTCGGTCTCACCCACACCGAGTGGGCCGCATGGGTGGCCAGCGACGGAGTCGACGACTTCTACACCCACGTGCGCTGGCCGGGTTGGCGGCAGACGCTCAGCCGGGTACGCCTGGACCAGGGCGTGCACCTCCACCCACCACCCTTCACTCCCGAAGGGCGCGACCGGGGCCGCGTCAGCGTGGCGGTGATCCCGTTCATCGAGCTGATCAGCGTCTACGCCGACACCGCGGCCCAGGTCGGAGGTCCGGCCTACCCGCTCGATCCCGAGACGTGGCGCCGCTGAGGCCCCACCATGCTCAGCCCGTCGGGTCGAGGACCACCTTCAGACACCCGTCGCGCTTCTCCTGGAACATCTCGTACGCCTCGGGCGCGCTCTCCAGCGGCAACCGGTGCGTGGCCAGCTGCTCCAGCCCCAGCCGGTCGTCACCGACCAGCCCCATGAGCTCATCGGTCCACCGCCGGACGTTCGCCTGACCCATCCGCAACGTCAGCTGCCGGTCGAACAACTGCATCATCGGCATCGGGTCAAGGGCACCCCCATAGACGCCCGACAGCGACACCGTGCCACCGCGCCTCGGCAGCCGCAACGCCAGGTGCAACGCCGCGAGCCGGTCGATGCCCATCGTCTCGTTGGCGAAGCGGGCCAGCGGACCGGGCAGGCTGCTCACCGCCCGGATCACCCGCTCGGCGACAGGGCTCCCGTGCGCCTCCATGCCGACCGCGTCGACCACCCCGTCGGCACCGCGGCCGTCGGTGAGGTCGCGCACCGCGGTCACCGGGTCGTCCACCTCGCGCAGGTCCAGCACCTCGACCCCGTACGCCCGGGCCGCGGCCAGCCGCTCTGGCACCAGGTCGATCCCGATCACCCGCTCGATCCCCTGTACCCGCGCACACCGGGCGGCGAGCTGGCCGACCGGTCCCAGCCCGACGACCACCAGCGACGCACACTCCCTCCCGCCTGCATAGTGCACGCCCTGCCAGGCCGTGGGCAGGATGTCGGAGAGATAGAGATAGCGCTCGTCGGGCCCCTCGGCCGGCACCACCACCGGACCGTACTGCGCCTGCGGCACCCGCAACAGCTCGGCCTGCCCGCCGGGCACCGACCCATAGAGCCGCGTGTAACCGAACAGCGCCGCCCCACACTCCTGTTCGACGACCTGGGTCGTCTCGCACTGGGACTGCAGCCCGCGTCGGCACATCCAGCAGTGCCCACAGGAGATGTTGAACGGCACCACGACCCGATCGCCGACCTTCAGGTTGGTTACCTCGGCGCCGACCTGTTCGACGATGCCGATGGCCTCGTGCCCGAGGATGTCGCCCTTGTCCAGATAGGCCGCGAGCGGCCCGTAGAGATGGAGATCCGATCCGCAGATCGCGGTCGAGGTGACGCGTACCACCGCGTCGGTCGGTTCTTGGAGCTGCGGGTCGGGGACCTCGCGCACCTCGACCTTGTTCTTGCCCTGCCACGTCACGGCCTTCATGGTTCCTCCCGGGTCGGCAACCGGATCACCATATCGACACAGCGCTAAACTGGCGACAGCGGCCTGTTTGGCTGCCCCTGGAGGGGGTCCTGGCATGAAGAGCCTGATCGCACTGCTGGTCGCGACCCTGACGCTGGCCGGATGCTCGGCCATTCCGCGCGACCCCGAGCACACCCTGGAACGGATCCGCAGCGAGCGCGTGCTGCGACTCGGGGTCTCCCCCAACCCCCCGTGGACCACGGTCGAGGGAAACCGTGTGGGCGGCACCGAGGTCGATCTCGTCCGTTCCTTCGCCACCGTCCAGGGCGCCGTCCTGGAGACCGTCGTCGGGGGTGAGGAACCCCTGATCAAGCGGATGGAACGCGGCGAGGTCGACGTGCTGGTGGGTGGTCTGACCACGGCCAACAAATGGTCCAACAAGGTCGGCAGCACCCGGGCGTACGCCCGCTCCGTCGACCCCGAGGGCAAGACCGAGCGGCACGTGATGGCGGTCCGGCTCGGTGAGAACCGGCTGCTCTCCGAGCTGGAGCGCCACCTCGACCGGTCCCGTGGAGCGCTGCGATGACCACCCCCAGATTCGGTCGCACCGACCTGCCCGGTGATCAGGAGCGGGCCCTGCGGCGGGCGACGCGCCTCGAAGTCATCTCGCTGGCCTACGTCACCAGTGCGGTGGTGCTGGTGGTGCTGGTGATGGGCAGCTCCCAGGCCATGAAAGCGGCCTGGGTCGAGGACCTGCTCTCGCTGCTACCTCCCCTGGTCTTCCTGATCGCGACGCGCTTCGTGTCCAGGCGCCCGGATCGGGAGCGACCCTACGGTCAGCACCGCACGATCGGCGCCGCCCACCTGGGCGCCTCGGTCGCCCTGCTGGCCATGGGCACCCTGGTCGTCGGCGATTCCGCCAGCACCCTCATCTCGGCCGAGCACCCCACCATCGGCACCCTGCACCTGTTCGGGTACACCTTCTGGCAGGGCTGGGCGATGATTCCGGTGCTCATCTACACCGGCATCCCCAACATCTTCATCGGCCGGGCCAAGAGGGACTGTCGCAGGAACGGTGTAAGTGGCTCTACCGCCCGGATGGGCGAGAGGAGTCATGATGACCGACACACTGGTGGGCATGAGCCCACCGAGCCCGGCTGCGGCCGGCGATGCCGAGGACCGCG
>NZ_NMVQ01000018.1 GCF_002250625.1 Enemella dayhoffiae
TATTGCGGTCTGCGTGATGGGGGTTGTGCGCAGAATTTTGAGCGCGGTTGGATGGCGTGGTCCCCGGCGACGGGGGCGCATCCGGTGTGGGGTGCGATTCTGGGCCCGTATGGGACGGTGGGTTATGAGGCAGGGGCGCTGGGTTATCCGATCAGCGGGGAGTATTGCGGGTTGCGTGATGGTGGGTGTGCGCAGAACTTCCAGAATGGTCCGGTGGCCTGGTCCTTGGGCACGGGGGCGCATCCGGTGCGGGGGGCGATTCTGGGGGCGTATGCCGGTCAGGGTTATGAGGCGGGCCATCTGGGTTATCCGGTCAGTTCGGAGTATTGCGGCCTGCGTGATGGTGGGTGTGCGCAGAACTTCCAGAATGGTCCGGTGGCCTGGTCCTTTGGCACGGGCGCGCACCCGGTGCGGGGGGCGATTCTGGGCTCCTATGCGGGGCAGGGGTTCGAGGCCGGTCCGATCGGCTATCCGGTCGGCGGTGAATACTGCGGTCTGCGTGACGGTGGTTGTGCGCAGAACTTCCAGAATGGTCCGGTGGCCTGGTCGCCGGGCACGGGTGCGCACCCGGTGCGGGGCGCGATTCTGGGGGAGTACGCCGCTCAGGGCTACGAGGCCGGAAGGCTCGGCTATCCCGTCGGCGACGAGTTCCCCGACGGCGGACACGCCGTCCAGTTCTTCCAGGGTGGCGAGGTGCGCTGGGACTTCGCGGCCCGTCGCATCGTGCCCCCGGGCATCCCGGTCGTCGGCGGCAACTATCCCGAGTCCTCGATCGGTTCGATCACCTCGCGCGGGTTCGCCGCGCGCTACTGCACCGATTTCGCGGCCTGGCGCCGCGGCATGGTGTGGAGCCAGATCAACTCCGGCGGTGACGGCAACGCGCGCGCCTGGCGGGACGGGTGGGTGCAGCGCGGCCGTCCGGTCAGCAACGTCCCCAAGGTGGGGGCGATCGCCTGGTGGGGCACCAGTCGCGGCGGTGGCTACGGGCACGTCGGCATCGTCGTCGGAGTGAACCCCGACGGCTCGGCCGCGGTCGAGCACTACAACTTCGAAGTCCGCAACGGCTATTCGGTCACCCCGAGCATCCGCGCGGAGGCGTACCTCTACTGAGCCGGGGGCACGGGGCGACTCCCTCGGGCACCGCGACCCCGAGCGCCGCCGTGACGCGCTGCTCGCCCACGGTGAGGTGCCGACCAAGCTGATGCGCCACGGCTGCGCGGCTGAGAATCGAGCGCAAACCCTCGACCTCTGCTCCACCTGTTGTCGACCGTGGTCGTCCGGCCCGACGCGGGCGTCGAAATCGCGCCTGGCAAGGGAGCCTGAGAAATCACATCGATGCGATTCTGGACGATCGACCGTGATGCGTGCGTCTCCTTGTGTGGTTGACGTTTCACATGGGGCTGCAGAGTCGTCAGACTGTGGCCGTTCCGCTGGACCTATCCCGAGGTGAGCCCCATGAGTGTCGTGCTGCGCGTCCTGGCCGTGCTGAGCGTGCTGGCAGCGCTCCTGGTCGGCGGCGGACCCTCGGCCGATGCGGCACCCAGCCCGGAGCCCACAGCGGTCGATCCCGTCGCGACCGCGCGGGCGACCCCCACCGCGACCGTCTCGGGCGCCACCGGGCGTACCCCGACCCCCAGCGCCAGCCCGACCCGGTCACGCACGCCGCTGACCACCCCCGGTGCCCTCCCAACGGCGACCCCGGGCACCACCGCGCGGCCCACCCCCAGTCCGACAGCGAGCCCGACCGCGACTCCCCGGGTGGCGGATCCCCGGACCGTGACCACGCGCGCCGTGGTGCGCGGCGAGATCGGCGCGAAGTGGATGTCCCTGGGCGGGATCAGGAGCGACCTCGGCGAACCCCTCTCCAACGAGATCTGCGGTCTGCGCGACGGCGGCTGCTTCCAGATCTTCAACGGTGGCTCGATCTACTGGACCCCGACCACCGGTGCACGCGTCGTCCGGGGCGCCATCGGCGACCTGTGGGCCAGCCAGGGTTGGGAAACCGGACAGCTGGGCTACCCGACCTCCGACGAGCTCTGCGGCCTCCGCGACGGCGGCTGCATGCAGCGCTTCCGCGGCGGCGACATCTACTGGTCACCCACGGCCGGGGCCGCGACCCTCTGGGGCGCCATCGGCAAGCGGTACGCCACCCTCGGCTGGGAGAACAGCGCCCTGGGCTATCCGGTGGCGGCCGAGCAGTGCGGTCTGGTCGATGGTGGCTGTGTGCAGCGGTTCGCCGGAGGGAACGTGTACTTCTCCAGGGCCGGGACGTTCGCCGTGTGGGGTGCCATAGCCGATCGTTTTGCCAGTGTGGCTTGGGAACGCGGGCAACTGGGCTATCCCACATCTGCCGAGGGCTGCGATCTGGTCGACGGTGGCTGCGTCCAGCGCTTCGCCGGCGGCAACGTCTATGCCTCCAAGGCCGGGACGTTCGCGGTCTGGGGGGCCATCGCCGACCGGTTTGCCAGCCTGGCCTGGGAGAACGGCCAGCTGGGCTATCCCGGTCGGCCGAGATCTGCGGACTGCGTGACGGCGGCTGCGTGCAACTCTTCAGCGGAGGAAACGTCTACTACACCAGGGCCACCGGTCCGGTTCAGGTCTGGGGTGCCATCCGCGACCGCTACGACAACAGCGGGCTGGAGTCCGGTCGCCTCGGATATCCCACCGAGCCGGAGTTCTGCGGACTGCGTGACGGCGGCTGCGTCCAGCGATACCAGGGCGGCCTGATCTATTTCACCCCCCGCTTCGGCGCCCACGCCGTGCTGGGTGCCATCGTCGGCAGCTATTCGGCGCTCGACTTCGAGAACGGCAAACTCGGCTATCCGATCGGTGAGGAATACTGCGACCTGGCCAACCGGGGCTGCGCCCAGAACTTCGCCACCGGCCTGATCCAGTTCAGCCCGGCCACCGGCGCCCACCCGATCTGGGGTGAGATCCTGCGCGGCTACGGCGTACAGGGTTGGGAACGCGGCCCGCTCGGCTATCCGACCAGTGCCGAGTTCTGCAACCTGCGCGACAACGGCTGCGCGCAGCGGTTCCAAAACGGTCTGATCTACTTCACCACCGGAACCGGGCCCCAACCCGTGCGCGGAGCGATCCTGGCCCGGTACGCCGCCCTCGGCCACGAGACCGGGACGCTCGGTTACCCGAAGGGGCCCGAAAGTGCCCCCAGCGGCGGGCGGATCAGCCAGGCCTTCCAGGGCGGCACCCTGGTGTTCGACCAGGCGACCGGCCGGGTCACCGGTCCCGGTGCGGAGACCGGCGGCGGTATCCCGCTGGTACCGGGTGCCTATCCCGACGCCAACGCCCCGGCCTGCGGGTTCCTGTGGTGCAAGAACGGGTCTGTCTATTCCGAGCGCGGGTTCGCCTATCGCAACTGCACCGACTTCGCCGCCTTCCGGCGCGGCATGGTCTGGAGCCAGATCAACGGCTCTGGTGACGGCAACGCCCGCGGCTGGAAGAACGGGTGGATCCAGCGCGGGCGTACCGTCAGCAGCACCCCGAAGGTGGGCGCGGTCGCCTGGTGGGCCGCCTCCAGCACCAGCAGCGGCTACGGTCACGTCGCCATCGTGATCGGGGTCAACTCCGACGGCAGCGCCAAGGTGGAGGAGTACAACTACGCCACCCCCGGCGGCTACGGGATCCGCAACAGCGTACGCGCGGACGCCTACCTCTACTGACGCCCGCGCGTGCCGCCCCCGGGCGAGGGATCATTGGCGCAGCGACTGCAGCTGGAACTGCACCAGCTCGTCGCGGCGGCGTTCGGGAGCCGCGGCCTCCGAGCGCCACTGTCGGTCACGGGCGTGCCGCAAGTCGACGAGCAGGCGGCGGGTGTCCGGGTCGGAACTCTCGCCGACGGTGCGTGCCCGGCGGTGGTTGAGCTGGAGGGCGAGCACGATCAGGCCGACGGTCAGGGCCAGCACGGCCAGGCCGATGAGTTGTGTGGACATGGTGGTTCTCCCTGTACTGGTGTGGTTCTGGGTGTTTGCTGAACTGCCGGCACATCCAATCCTCCGCCTCCGGAAACATCAGCACAAGCGAACACTTGTGAACGACCATTAAGCGGTGCTGTAATGAATTCATGATCGACGTCAACCGACTCCGCGTCTTCCGCGCCGTCGTGGCGGCCGGCTCCATCCAGGCCGCCGCGAACAACCTCGGCTACACCGCCTCGGCGGTCAGCCAGCAGGTCTCCACCCTGCAACGCGAGACCGGTCTCACCCTGCTGGAACGCGTCGGTCGGGGGATCGAACCCACGGCGGCCGGGGTCGAGCTGGCCAGCGTCGCGGCCGGGGTGCTGGGCAGCCTGGACGCGGTCGAGTCCCGGGTCGCCGACCTGCGCGACGGGCGTACCGGATCACTGTCGGTCGCCTACATCTCCTCGGTCGGCATGGCTTGGATGCCGGACATCATCGCCGGAGTCGTGCGCGACTTTCCCGGGCTGCGGCTGGGGCTCACCGTGCGCGAGGTGCCCGACGGGGTGGAGGCCGAGAAGGTGGACGTCGAGGTGCGGGTGAAGACCTCGGATCTGCCACCAGCGCAGGGAATCCGTGAGTTGCACCTGATGAGCGAGCCCTATCAGGTCATTCTGCCGAAGGATCATCCGCTGGTCGCCGAGCCGCAGATCGAGCTCTCGGCCCTGCGCGGGGAGACCTGGATCGCCGCCGACACCGCCGAGTCGATGTGCCAGCAGCGGGTGGACCAGGCCTGCGCGGCCGCCGGATTCGTTGCCGAATATGGCGTTCGCGCCGACGACCACCTGCCCGCGATCGCCTTCGTCCGCGCCGGTGTGGGCATCACCATCGTGCCCCGGCTGTGCACCCTCGACCTGGTCCCGGGGGTGGTGGCGCGCGACCTGGTGAACCCGACACCGCACCGTTCGCTGCTGCTGCGGGTGCGCAAGGCGGTCGAGGACGCCCCACAGGTACGCCGAGTCGTCGCCGGTCTGCAGCAGGCGGCGCGCCGGGAGCAGGGAACCGCCTCCCGCGCTGCGGGCACGGTGCTCAGCCGACCGCGATCTCCTCGCCCAGTTGCCAACCCAGCTTGAGTTCCAGGGCGTCTCCGCTCCAGAAACTGCCCGGGTCATACCAGTTCGACGGGCGCCCCGAGGGCAGGATGCCCATCTCCTGATAGGTCACCGCGACCACCTCGGCGCAGAAGGCGGCACTCGGCGTACCCTGTTCGCGCCGGGGCAGGCGCAGGTCGGCGAAGCGGCCACCGAGCCATCGCCAGGCCAGCCGGCCGGTGGAGGGAAAGCTCACCCCGTCGAGGCGGGCGATGGTCCGCAGCAGCGCGTTCTCCGCCTCGGTCGACACCTCGGGAGTCAGCTGTCGCAGCCACGCCTGCTGGTGATACTCATCGCGCCAGCGGCGCACCGCGTCGCCCAGGTCGTGCAACTGCACCCCCGAGTGATGGGTGCCGGTCCACACGTCCGGCAGCTTGCGCCCCAGCTCGGCGTGCCACATCAGCGGTGGCAGGTCCTCCAGCACGACCGCCATCCCGACGTGGTTCACCGGGGCGTTGGTCAGGGTGCGGATCGCCCGATCGGCGCGGGATCGACCGCGAAAGATCCACAGGTCACCGGTCCGGCAGGCGTCCACGGCCGCATCCAGGGCAAGAGGCATGGCCCCAGTCTGCCCCAGCCCGCCGGTTAGCCTTGCTCCATGGATCGCAGCAACCGCAAGGACCGGGTGAAGCGGCGGATCGCGCCGGTGTGGAAGTTCCTCGGCGTCGCCGGACTCGTCTCGGTCGCCGCGACCGGAGCACTGGTCGCCCGCAACGAGCGGCAACGCCGCGCCTACTCCGCCGAGGAGATCCGGGCCCGGCTGCACGAGCGTGCCGCCGCCACGACTGCTCCCGAGGAAACCTCCCAAACCCTGACCCAGTAGGGAGTTCAGCGAGTCGACCGGTTGGTGCCGCGGCGCGGTGGTGCGGTCCACGGGTCCTCGGGCCAGGGGTGCTTGCTGTATCGGCCGCGGTTCTCCGCGCGGACCTGCGGATAGACCTCGTTCCAGAAGTTGGCGAGGTCCGCGGTGATCGCCAGTGGGCGCCGCGCCGGGGACAGCAGGTGGAACAGCACCGGGAGCCGGCCGCCGAGGATCCGCGGGGTCTCGGCCAGGCCGAAGCACTCCTGCAACTTCACGGCGGCCACCACGGACCCATCGAGCTGCGCGTGGTCGGGATAGCGCAACGGCACCGCCGACCCGGACGGCACGCGCAGCGTGGTCGGTGCCAGCTCGTCGAGCTGGGCCGCGGACTCCCAGTCCAGCAGCCGGCGCAGGGCCGTGGTGGTGTCCACCTCCCCGATCCGGCCGCCGGCTGCGACCGCCGTCAGTTCGGGGGCCAGCCACTCGTCCAGGCGAGCGAGCAGGGAGGCGTCGTCAACGGCAGGCCACGGCTCCCCGAGGATGTGGTGCAGCACGGCCAAGCGGTTGCGCAGCGATCGCGCGGATTCCTGCCACGGAAGCAGTTCCAGCCCCTGGCGCCGGATCGCCTCGGTCACCGCGGCGGCGCCGAGACCCGGGTCGGGAGGGATCGGCGTGCTGCTCAACTCGATCGCGCCGAGCCGGCGGACCCGGCGCCCGGTCAGCCGACCACCGTGCCACAGCACCTCCTCGTCGGTGCGGTCCAGCCCGGCCGCGGCCGCCAGCGCCTGCTCCTCGCCGATGGGTACCGCGGACCGGATCACCGCCCCGGTCTCGGATCGACCCAGCTCCGCGACGGCCAGCCAGGGCTGACCCACCAGCCGGGAACCCGGGGGCAGTTCTGCCCCGCCACCGCCGGCCATCAGGTACGCCCGCTCACCGCCCCGAGCACGGGCCAACCGTCCGGGGTGGGCCAGCGCCACCACCCAGCCGACGGACTCGTCGTCGCTCATCTGCTGCCCGGAATCACCGCCCTGGTGGAAATTGGTCGGATCGATCAGGGATGCCAGGCGGTCGGTCTCGGTCCGCCAGGACCGGGCACCCGGCGCCTCGCCCCGCCGCAGCGCCCGCCATTGCGCGGTCAGATCACCACCGACGGCACGCTCGTCAGCGGCGAGCATGGCGACCACCTCCGCACTGCGCCTGGCGCCGAGCGTGGGGGCGCCCTCGTGCAGGGCGCGGGCGAGCCGGGGATCGGTCGGGATCCGCGCCAGGCGCCGACCTGCCGCGGTGACGGCCCCCTCGGCGGTGAGAGCGCCGAGCCCCCGCAATATCTCCTGGGCCCGGGCGAGAGCCGCCGCCGGAGGCGGGTCGAGCAGCGCCAGACCCGCGCCACCGGGCGTACCCCAGCAGGCCAGGTCGAGGGTGGCCGAGGTCAGGTCGGCGGTCGCGATCTCGGGAGGGTCGGCATCGTCCAGCCGGGCCCAGCCGTCCTCGGCGAGACATCGCAGCACCACACCCGGGCCGAGTCGACCCGCCCGGCCCGCGCGTTGAATGGCGGCGGCCCGGGAGGCCGAGGTGGTGACCAGGCCCGAGACGTCGCGGGTGCTGTCATAGCGGGGTCGACGGGCGAGTCCCGAGTCCACCACGATCCGCACCCCCGGCACGGTCAGCGAGGACTCCGCCACGGCGGTGGCCACCACCACCCGACGCGCGTCGGCGCGGGCGAGCGCCGCGTCCTGGGACCGCGCGTCGAGCCGCCCGTGCAGCGGCAGCACCGGAACCCCGGGCAACCGATCCGCAACGCCGGCGCAGACCTGCTGCACCTCCCACACCCCGGGCACGAAGGCGAGGACGTCCCCCTCGTGCCGGGCGTACGCCTCGGCGATCACCCCGGCGACGTGGCCGCAGAACTCGCGCGTCACCCCGCGGTCGTCGAGAATCCGGGTCCCGGAGGGGGCGGGTCGCCAGTGCACCGCGACCGGGTGCAGCACCTCCCCGGCCGAGACCACGGGGGCCGGATTCTCAGCAGTGCCGAGGATTCCGGCGAACCGGTCGGCGGCGACGGTGGCCGACATCGCCACCAGGGTGAGGTCCTCGCGCAGCTCGATCAGCTCGCGCAGCATGCCCAGCAGCAGATCCGAGTCGAGCTGGCGTTCGTGCACCTCGTCTAGCACCACCGCGCCGACACCCGGCAGCGCCGGATCGGCGAGCAGGCGGCGCAGCAGCACCCCGGTGGTGCAGAACTCGATCTGGGTGGCCGGGCTGGCGCGGCGCTCGCCCCGGACGGTGAAGCCGACCGCCTCGCCGAGGCGTACCCCGGACAGGCTGGCGAGCCGTCGCGCCGCTGCCCGGGCCGCCATCCGGCGGGGCTGGGTGACCACCACCCGCTCGCCGGTCAGCCCGCTCAGCGCCGGCGGGACCAGGGTGGTCTTGCCCGTCCCCGGCGGGGCCTGCACGACGGCCACCCGGCGCTCGGCGACCTGTCGCCGCAACTCGGGAATCGCTGCGGAGAAGGGGAGTCCGCGACCGATCCGGGCCAGGTCGAAGTCTCGGCCCATCAGGTCGTCCCCGGTGCACTGATCAGGGCGTACGCCGCGGCCGACACCTCGTCGGGGTGCACGGCGCGGCCGGGGATGGTCAACACGTGCAGCGTCAGCCCGTCGAGATAGTCGGCCACGGCGCGCGCCGAACGGTGTGGATCGGCGGCGTCGACCTGGCTCAGGATGGCGGCGAGCTGGCCGACCAGCCGGTGGTGGGCGGGCCCGAGGTCGACGACGGTGGCCAGCTCGAATCGTGCCCTGGTGCAGGCGGCGCGCTGGCCCGAGGTCAGCAGTTCGGCGAAACGGGCCACCAGCACGGCGACCTCCTCGAGGGTGGCCGGGGCCCGGTGCGCGCTGAGCTCCTCGCCCAACTCACGGTCCCGCTGCTCCAGCCGATCGACCACCGCCTGGATCAGCGCCTCCCGGGTGCGGAAGTAGTTGGAGGTGCTGCCGGCCGGTACGCCCGCCGCCGCGTCGACGGCCCGATGGGTGAGCGCTCGTGCCCCGCGCTCGGCGAGCACGCTCACCGCCGCGTCGGCGACCTGGTCGCGTCGTTCGAAGGTGGGGCGATCCTGCATGGGCCGAGCCTAGGACACTACAAATGTAGTATGATGTGTTCGTGCTGAGTATCGACATCGTGGGCGGCGGGGTGGCCGGCCTGGCGCTCGCTGCGCAACTGGACCCGGGCCGGTGGCGGGTCCGCCTGATCGACGACGCCACGGATCGGCGCGAGGTGGGCACCTGCTTCGGGATCTGGCCGTTCGCCCTGCCCGCGCTGGAGCGACTCGGCCTCGCCGACCGGGTGCGCGCCCGGGGAGTGCGGCCGAGGTCCGGGTCGATCTGGAACTCCGCCGGGCGCACCCTGCTGCACAGCGAACGGGTGCCGGAGGTGCACCTGATCACCCGGCTCCAGCTGCTGGACTGGCTGGACGCGACGGTGCCGTCGACGGTGCGGCGGATCCCTGAGCGAATCGACGACCCCGAACTGCTCGGGGCCGACGTGGTGGTCGGCGCCGACGGGGTGCACAGCGCCACGCGCCGCCGGGTGTTCGGGTGCGACGCCCGGCCGACCGGGATCGTGGCCCTGCGCGGGCTCGTGGAGGGTGTGGTCGAGCCGGGGGAATACTGGGGCCGGGGCGCCCTCTTCGGCAGCACCCCGCACCCCGACGGGCTGGTCAACTGGTTCGCCACCCTGCCCGAATTCCGCGCCGAGCCGGCGCAAGCGCTGGTACGCGCCCGCGCGGCTTACCGGGGCTTTCCCGAGCCGGTTCGGCGCGTGCTCGACGCCGCCACGGCGGAGCGAACCCTGGTCAACCGGGTGCTCGAGGCGCCCGCGCTGCGCAGCTTCGTCTCCGGGCGGACCGTGCTGATCGGCGATGCCGCCCATGCGATGTCACCCAACCTGGGCCGGGGCGCCTGCGAGTCCCTGGTGGACGCGGCCGTGCTGGCCGAGTCGCTGGATCGGCATCCGCCGGCGGAGGCGCTGGCTCGCTACGACCGGGCGCGCTGTCGGCCTACCCAACGGATCCGCCGCGCCGCGGCCCTGGTCCGTCGGATCAGCCTGGGTGGTGGACCGCTGCGCGATCCGGTGCTGACCGGTCTGGGCCGATTCGTGCGCTGAGTGTCAACCCGACACCCCGAGAGATCCGATAAGCGCTGTGAAATCGTGAGGATTTCCTCAGACGGCTCTCAGGATGGCACACTGTCCCCCGACCAATTGTCGTACGGGGAGGCGAAAGATGAAGTTCCAGCGGATTGGCGCCGCGCTCACCGGCCTGGTGGCCGTGTGCGCGCTGCAGGTGGCTCCGGCCTGGGCGGCGCCCACGCCCTCCCCGACGCCGACGGCAACCCCCGCGCGGACCGCCTCCCCGAGCCCGTCGGCCACCCCGTCCGCCACGCCCCGCGCGACGACCCCGGCGCCGACCACCGCCCCCACCACCCCGGCCCCGCCCACCCGGGCCGCGACCCCGCAGGCGTCGGCGAACTCGTTGCTGCCGTTGGCGGGTTCGGCGATCGGGATCCGGTATTACGCGTTGGGTGGGGTTTCCTCTCCGCTGGGTGCGCCGATCTCGCGGGAGTATTGCGGGTTGCGTGATGGC
>NZ_NMVQ01000019.1 GCF_002250625.1 Enemella dayhoffiae
AGCCTCCGCGCCTGACCAACCCACGTCGGCGACCCCGGTGTCGAAACCAATCGACATGCCATCTCATCGATTGCTCGTGGTGTCAGAGCTGACCGACAAGTGGTGTCGGATCTGACCGACAGAGCCATCCCCTCTTCTCGCACCAACCGTACGCCACCGCGAGGCATGCCTGAAAAGGCATATCGAATCAAGGAATTGGTATTGGTCAGGCATGCCGGCTGCTGCTTAGCCTGAAGTCGTGACCACACAGGACGAGTCAGCCGGTTCGCCGGGCGGCAGCAACGGCGGCGAGGATCGGGCCGAGGGCTCGGCGCTCACCGTCAAGGGCAAGGCCACCCCGCGGGGGCGGTTCCCGCACGTGAAGGTCGTGGGGGACCTCATCTTCGTGTCCGGCACGAGCAGCCGTCGTCCCGACAACACGATCGAAGGTGCCTCCGTCGACGAGTTCGGCACCACCACACTCGACATCCGGGCGCAGACCCGCGCGGTGATCCACAACATAGCCGACGTGCTGGCCGCCGCCGGTGCCCAGCTGTCCGACCTCGTCCAGGCCACCGCCTATCTGGTGAACATGAACGACTTCGCCGGCTACAACCAGGTGTGGGCCGAGTTGTTCGACGAGAGCGGTCCCACCCGCACCACCGTCGCCGTCCACCAACTGCCGCACCCGCACCTGTTGATCGAGATCCAGGCCATCGCCCACCGTCCCCGATCGAGGGAGAGCCAGTCATGACCACAATCCCGCCCGCCATCAACTTTCCCGAATGGATCGCCGAGCACGAACACCTGCTCAAGCCGCCGGTGAACAACAAGCAGGTCTGGCACCCGATGGGCGACTTCATCGTGCAGGTCGTCGGTGGACCGAATCGGCGTACCGACTTCCACCAGGAGCCCTACGAGGAGTGGTTCTATCAGGTCCGCGGCTCGATGCACGTGGACGTGATGACCGACGACGGTCCGCAACGGGTCGACATCGCCGAGGGACACATGTGGATGCTGCCCCGCAATCTGCCGCACTCCCCGCAACGTCCCGAGCCCGGGTCGATCGGCATCGTGATCGAGCGGATCCGTGAGGAAGGGACCCTGGAGAAGTTCCAGTGGTACTGCCCGAGCTGCCACGCCAAGGTGCACGAGGTGGAGTTGCAGGTGCGCGACATCGTGGCAGACCTGCCCCCGGTCTTCGAGCACTTCTACAACGACCCGGACAACCGGGTCTGCCCGCAATGCGGGACGGTCCACCCCGGGAAGGGGTGAGCACCGTGGAGCCGACGGTGAGACCGCGCACCGGGCGAGGGCTGGCGATCGACGTGCACAGCCACTACGTTCCCCGCGGCTGGCCCGACCTGGCCGCCGAGGTCGGGACCTGTCGGGACTGGCCCAGCCTGCGCATCGACTCCGAGAAGGAGGCGATGATTCTGGTGGGGTCGAAGGAGTTCCGGGCGATCGGGTCGAACAGCTGGGACGCCGAGACCCGACTGGCGGACATGGACGCCGACGGTGTGGACGTCCAGGTGGTCTCTCCGACGCCGGTCTTCTTCGGCTACGACCTGCCGGGCCGTGAGGCCGTCAAGGTGTCGCGGATCTTCAACGACCTCGGCCTCGAGGTGTGTGCCCCGGCTGCGGATCGGCTGTTGCCCTTTGCCCAGGTGCCGCTGCAGGACCCGGACGCCGCCTGTGTCGAGGCGGATCGGTGCATGGCGAACGGGCACGTGGGTGTCGAGATCGGCAACCATGTGGGGGATCGTGACCTCGACGACGAGGGGATCGTCACCTTCCTGCAGCACTGTGCCGAGAACTCCATTCCCGTGTTCGTGCACCCGTGGGACATGGCGAGCAGCCCCAGACTCGATCGGTGGATGGCCCGCTGGACCACCGGAATGCCGGCGGAGACCCACCTGTCCATCGTGGCCATGATCCTGGGCGGGGTGTTCGACCGGATCCCGGACACGTTGAAGATCTGCTTCGCCCACGGTGGCGGGTCGTTCGCGTTCTGGCTCGGCAGGCTGGAGAACGCGTGGTTCGGTCGCGGTGACGTGATCGCCACCTCGGAGCAGCCACCCTCCCACTACGTTGGTCGGTTCAGCGTCGATTCGGTCGTCTTCGACCCCATCGCACTGCGCACCCTGGTGGACACCCTCGGCCCCACCCAGGTGATGGTCGGCAGTGATTACCCCTACCCACTGGGTGAGCGCCCGGTCGGCGCGGTGGTGCACAAGGCGGACTACCTCACCGACGAGGTGCGATCGGCCCTGCTGGGCGGCAACGCCGCACGCTTCCTCGGTCTCGACGTCGGTGAAACGGCCCGGAGGGCCAAGATGGGTTCATGAACCGGTCGCGCCTGCTGGACGGCAGACTCAAGATCAGGCACCTGGTCCTGGTCACCACCATCGCCGACCAGGGGAGCGTGATCCGGGCGGCGGAGGCGATGCACATCAGCCAACCGGTGGTCACCCGGGGGCTGAGGGAGGCCGAGGAGATCGTTGGCTCCCCGCTGTTCGACCGGCTGCCCCGGGGGGTCCGCCCCACGGCGTACGGACTCACCTTCCTCTCCTATGCCAGAGCGGTGCTGGCCCAACTGCGCGCGGCCGAGGAACACCTGGCGGTCCTCTCCAGCGGCGAACTCGGGCAGGCATTCGTCGGTACGCACCTCGCCGGGTCGAATCTGCTGTTGCCGAGGGCGATCGCGGCACTCAAACGGCAGCACCCGCTGCTGACCGTGACGGTCAGGGAAGCAACCCCGGACACCCTGCACCAGCAGCTGATCGCCGGGGAGCTGGACGTGGTCGTGGGGCGGCTCACGCCCACCACCAACGATCAACTCCAGCAGATCCGCCTCTATGACGAACCGATCCGCCTGGTGGCTCGCCCCGCTCACCCGGCGCACGAGCTGGCCGAACCGTCGCTGGCCGACCTGACGGACTATCCGTGGATCTTTCCCGTGGCGGAGACGGCCCTGCGGTCGGAACTGGAGCAGGTCTTTCTGGCCGAGGACGTACCACTGCCCGCCAACCGCGTCGAGTGCACCTCGATGTTGACCCTGCGGCACCTGCTGATCAGCACCGACGTGATCGCCGCGCTGCCCATGTTCATCGCGACCCAGGACGACGCGCTGCGGCTGTGCCGACCAGCCTGCGGTTCACCCGTCGGTTCGTGGGCCTGACGCTCAATCGCGGTCTGGAGCTGTCTCCCGCGGGGGCGAGGATGCTCGAGCACCTGAAACGCGAGGGGCAGGCGATCTCTGCCATGGCGAAGAACGCGCTGGACTGAAAAGACTGGAACGGGTGATCCTCAGCGCTCGGCCTGGGACTCCTCGAGGGCGACGACGGCGCGCAGCTTGCGGGGGCCGGGGCCCTCGGTGGCGAGTCGGTCGTCGGGGTTCCACAGCGGGCACTTCTCCTGGCTCGGGCAGCCGCAGCCGATGCACCCGGTGAGTCCGTCGCGGAGCTGGGTGAGTGCGGTGATCCGCAGTGCTGGCGGCCCTGCGCCGGGCCGGCGGAACCATCGTGACGGTGTCGTCTGATGCCGCGGTCGAGCACTACGAGGGGTGGGGGGCGTACGCCGCCAGCAAGGCCGCGCTGGACCACCTGGCCGGCACCTGGGCCGCCGAAGAGGCCGGGATCCGCGCCTACGCGGTCGACCCGGGTGACATGCGCACCGCCATGCACCAGGCCGCCTTCCCCGGGAGGACATCTCCGACCGTCCCCGCCCCGACGAGGTCGCCGTCCCGGGAATCCTTGCCCTGTTGGATTCCGGTACGCCCAGCGGCCGCTATCGCGCTTCGGACTTCGCGCCCGCCCTGACTGCCGAAGCCGGAGGTGCCGCATGACCGCGAAACTCGCCCTGAAACCGACCACCACCTTCGCCGGTGCCACCCCCGGCTTCGCCGACTCCCCGGCCGAGGCGCGGACCGGTGACCGATCCGGCGTACGCCTGCTGGTCGCCGCCGACGACGGCATCCGACACCGCCGATTCCCCGACCTGGTTGAGGAATTGCGGCCTGGTGACACGTTGGTGGTGAATACCTCGGCCACCGTCAACGGCGAGCTCGACGCGATCTGGCGGCACGATGACGGCGAGCAACCTGTGGTGCTGCACGCCGTCGAAGGGCCCGGCGGCTGGGTGGTCGAGCTGCGCGCCGCCCCCGACGCCGGCAGTCCGGTGCTGGACGCCGCCGCCGCTGTCGCTGGTACCGGGGTGGTGTTCGCGCCGGTGATGCTGCACACCGGCTTCTCCTCCCAGGAGGCGGGGGAGGCGCCGCAGCCGGAGCGGTTCGAGGTGCCCGCGGCGACCGCGCAACTTCTCAACCACATGAAGGATCGCGGCGATCGGGTGATCGCCGTCGGCACCACCGCGACCCGGGCGCTGGAGTCGGCGGTCGAGGGTGGACGCTTGGTCGCGCGCAGTGGCTGGACCGAGCGGGTGATCACCCCCGACGATCCGCCGCAGGTGGTGGACGGGCTGATCACCGGCTGGCACGACGCCGGCGCCTCGCACCTGCTGCTGGTCGAGGCGATCGCCGGCGCCGAACGCACCCAACGGGCCTACGACGCCGCGCTGGCGGGGGCGTACGCCTGGCACGAGTTCGGCGACTCGTGCCTGTTCCTCTAGCGTGACGCAGCGTCAGCTCAGGACGTGAACGCCTTGCGCACCTTCTTGCGGCCCTTGGAGATGACCGAGTCCGCGATCAGCGAGCCGGCGATGCCGAGCATGAACACATCCTTGGCAACGGCCGTGCCCTCCTGGGTCGGCCGGATGCCGTCGACGGTCATCCCCGGGGTGTTGCGGTACATGTTCAGCAGGCCACCGCTGAACGCGGCGAGCGCGGCGCCGGCGAGCCAGCCGGGCACGAACGGGGCGAGCAGCAGGGCGCCCACGCCGATCTCGGTGGCGCTGATGAACGTTTTGAACTGCTGCGGGCTGAGCTGCTGCAGCTGCGGTACGCCGGCCGACCCCATCGACTGCAGTTGCTGGGCCCCCTCCTCCGGCAGATCGAGCTTGCCGAGCCCGGCGTTCAGCACGAAGGCGCCGGCGGCCAGGCGGGCGGGGATCTGGGCGATGCTCATGGTCTGCTCCCTGCTGTCGATGAATTGAGGTGGCGTCCGGTGTTCGGGCGCTCAGACCACTCAACTGGTCGGTCCGGCGCGTGGTCAAGGTGGTCCGAAGAGCGGTCGCGTTTGTTCGCGCGGACCGGGAATACCCGGAGCCTTCCCGGAGTTGAGTCTATGTGGCTCAACTTTGCTTGCAGTGCCCGCTGTGGGTCCGGCATAGTTGAGTCCGTGAGACTCAATCCGAGTCGACTACAACTTCTCACCCGCGAGGACACATGGATACGAGCAAACTGACCACCATGAGCCGGGACGCGGTCTCGGCGGCGGTGCGCACGGCGCTGACCGAGGGCAACCCCCAGGCCGAGCCGGAGCACCTGCTGCTGGCGCTGTTGAGCATCCCCGGCAACCCCAGCGCCGCCCTGCTCAGCCAGGTCGGTGCCGATCCCAAGGTCGTCGAGTCGGCCGCCCAGGGAGCCATCAAGAAACTGCCGTCGAGCCAGGGCTCGTCGGTGTCGAACCCGACCATGTCGGGTGCGCTCGCCCGGGTGCACGCCGAGGCGGAAAACCTGGCCCAGAAGCTGGGCGACAAGTTCGTGTCGACCGAGCACCTGCTGATCGCGCTGGCGAAGGTGAAGTCCAACGCGCAGACGATCCTCAACCAGCTCGGCGTCACCGCCGACAAGCTGACCAAGGCGTTCAACGACGCGCGCGGTGACAAGCGGATCACCTCCCCGGAGGCCGAGGGGTCCTCGGGTGCGCTGGATCAGTATTCGATCGACCTCACCGAGGTGGCGCGCTCGGGCAAGCTCGACCCGGTGATCGGCCGCGACTCCGAGATCCGTCGGGTGGTGCAGGTGCTCAGCCGGCGTACCAAGAACAACCCGGTGCTCATCGGGGAGCCGGGCGTCGGAAAGACCGCCGTGGTTGAAGGTCTGGCGCAGCGCATCGTCGCCGGAGACGTTCCCGATTCGCTGAAGGGGCGCAAGCTGGTCTCGCTCGACCTGGGCGCGATGATCGCCGGCGCGAAGTATCGCGGCGAGTTCGAGGAGCGCCTGAAGGCCGTCCTGACAGAGATCAAGGAGGCCGAGGGGCAGATCATCACCTTCATCGACGAGCTGCACACCGTGATCGGTGCGGGCAAGGCCGAGGGGTCGATGGACGCCGGCAACATGCTGAAACCGATGCTGGCGCGCGGCGAGCTGCGGATGATCGGCGCGACCACGCTGGACGAATATCGCGAGAACATCGAGAAGGATCCGGCGTTCGAGCGGCGGTTCCAGCAGGTCTATGTCGGTGAGCCGAGCGTGGAGGACACGATCGCGATCCTGCGCGGTCTGCGCGAGCGTTATGAGGCGCACCACAAGGTGGCGATCACCGACGGCGCGCTGGTGGCGGCGGCCAGCCTTTCCAACCGGTACATCACTTCCCGGCAGCTGCCGGACAAGGCGATCGACCTGATCGACGAGGCCGCGTCGCGGCTGCGGATGGAGATCGACTCCTCGCCGGAGGAGATCGACCAGCTGCGCCGCAACGTGGACCGGATGACGATGCAGCAGCTCGCGCTGGCCAAGGAGGACGACCCGGCATCGAAGGAACGCCTTGCCCGGTTGGAGGAGGAGCTCGCCAACGCCCAGGAGGAGCTGCGCGCGCTGGAGGCCCGCTGGGAGGCGGAGAAGACCGGCCTGAACAAGGTCGGTGAGCTGAAGCAGCAGATCGACGAGCTGCGCTCGGAAGCCGAGCGGGCCCAGCGCGAGGGCGACCTGCAGCGGGCCTCGGAGCTGCTCTATGGGCAGATCCCGGCGCTGCAGAAGCAGCTGGAGAAGGCCGACGCCGAGGAGGCCGAGGCCAAGCCGATGGTGTCCGAGGAGGTCACCGCGTCGGATATCGCCGAGGTGGTGTCGGCCTGGACCGGCGTGCCGGTCGGGCGGTTGATGCAGGGCGAGTCGGAGAAGCTGCTGTCGATGGAATCGCACCTGGGGCAGCGGCTGATCGGCCAGAAGGCTGCGGTGGCAGCGGTTTCGGACGCGGTACGCCGATCCCGGGCCGGTATCTCGGACCCGAACCGGCCCACCGGTTCGTTCCTGTTCCTCGGCCCGACCGGTGTCGGCAAGACCGAGCTGGCCAAGTCGCTGGCGGAGTTCTTGTTTGACGACGAGCAGGCGATGGTGCGCATCGACATGAGCGAATATTCCGAGAAGCACTCGGTCTCGCGGCTGGTCGGTGCCCCTCCCGGTTATGTCGGGTATGAGCAGGGCGGTCAGCTGACCGAGGCGGTGCGGCGTCGCCCCTACACCGTGGTGCTGCTGGACGAGGTGGAGAAGGCGAACCCGGAGGTGTTCGACATCCTGCTGCAGGTGCTGGACGACGGTCGACTGACCGACGGCCAGGGCCGGACGGTCGACTTCCGCAACACGATTCTGATCCTCACCTCCAACCTGGGTTCACAATTCCTGGCCGACCCGAAGCTGGACGCGAAGACCAAGAGCGACGCGGTGATGGAGGTCGTGCGCAAGTCGTTCAAGCCGGAGTTCCTGAACCGGCTGGACGAGGTCGTCATGTTCGACCCGCTCGGCATCGAGGACCTGACCAGCATCGTCGACATCAACCTGAAGCGGCTCAACGAGCGGATGGCGGATCGTCGGATCAAGGTCGAGGTCACCGACGCCGGCAAGGAGTGGCTGGCGATGACCGGTTTCGACCCGGTCTATGGCGCCCGTCCGCTGCGTCGGCTGATCCAGAACACCATCGAGGATGCCCTGGCCCGCAAGGTGCTCGCCGGCGAGATCCTCGAGGGCGACACGGTCACGTTCGACCGCGAGGCCGGTGACGGTGACGGGCTCGTCATCGTCGGGGAATCCTCCGGCGACGGCGCTCGCGCCGCCACCTCCGACACCAACCGCGCCGACGAGATGTCCGACAGCTGAGCCTCAACGCTGGCTGAGCAAGCGAGGTACGAGCGAGTCGAAGCCGGCTGAGCCTCAACGTTGGCTGAGCATGTCGAAGCTCCTGTACGCCGGGCCGCCACCTTCGGGTGGCGGCCCGGTTCATTCATCAGGGTCTCCGGGGGTCGGCGGCGGCGCTGACCCGGTCAACAGGTGGTCGTAGCCGCCCCCTAAGGTAGGGGTCGCATCGACGAAGAGCTAGGAGTCATGAGCCCCCAGGTAGACCCGCTGGTGGACAAGGGCGTACCCCTGTTCACGTACTTGGCGAAGACGCAGCAGCTGCGTGAGAAGGCAGTCACGGAGGTCAAGAGCTACGAGCGTGATGGGGAAGTCGTGTGGCTTCACGATCTCCCCCAGGGCGAAGAGATCCGGCTAGCCAGCGAGGGCACAGAGTTGCTCAGCATTGAGCGCCCAGAACGGGTTGATGCGCCGCGTGAGGTAGCTCGCTCGGTCTCTACGGGCGCAAGTCTGTGACGAAGCCGGTGCGGGACGTAATGGAGCCGGCCTTGGCCGCTCTTCGCGCGGAAATCGCCGACGGCCTTCCCTGAGTGCCTGACCATCCTCCGTGTCGACGACGCTTGAAAACGAGGCCGTAGCGACGGTCGAAAACGAGGCCACCCAGACAGATTGGATGGGTGATCTCTATGGAGGATTGGGCTTTGATCCGGCGGCTGGTGGCGGACGGTGTTCCGCAGCGTCGGGTCGCGCGGGACTTGGGTA
>NZ_NMVQ01000020.1 GCF_002250625.1 Enemella dayhoffiae
GCATCGGCGGCCTCGGCCCGCGCCGCCGCCGCGTCGGCCCGTTGGTCGGCGGCGCCGGCCACACCGCGCGAGCGCAGCGCGAACCACGCCCCGGCGGCACCGAGGGCGAGGCCGATCACGAGCAGAACGAGTGCGGTGGCATCCATGTCCTTGATCTTGCAGCAGGGGTCTGACAATGTCCGACCGCCGCTCCGGCGACACCGGTTCTCACTACCATCGGCCGGGTGAAACACCTCTGGGCCGTGCTGTTGGGCGGGTTGTCGACGGCGGCCGCGTTCCTCGCCCTGCGCCTGTGGACTGTCGCGATCTCCACCCCCGCCGCGCCGGGCGGGAAGTTGGCGGTGCCGTTGTTCTCCTTCGCCCCGATCCGCGCCACGCTGTTCGTGGTGAGCGTGGCGACCGCGGCGATCCTGGCCGAGGCATGTGTGGCGACCAGTGGAAGGCCACGGCACCGACTGGTGCGGATCATCACGCTGGCCGCAGGGGTGGCCGCGCTCTTGGCCTGGGGGCTGGCCTACGGGGCGCAACTCGGCTTGGTGCGGAGTCGGTTGAGCGGTCTGCCGCAGTTGCCCGGGTGTTCTGCCGGCGAGCAGGGGTGCCCGGGTTATGTGATCGGGGACGGCGCGGCGATCGCCCGGGCCGGTGTGGCCCTGATCGTCTGCACCGTGCTCCACGCCTGCGTCCGCTGGTCGATCGCACTGCTCGGCGGTGCGCTGGTGCTCACCGTGCTCAGCTTCGGCCCGCACGTCGCCGGGCACTCGGTCAGCCCGCAAGGGGTCAATGAGGTGTGGTCCTGGCCACCCACTCAGCTGCTCGGTCTCGTGGTGGTGCTGGCGCTCCTGCTGTGGTGGGCGCTGGGCATCCTGATCCGGCCCACCTGGTGGTGGTTCGTGGTCTCGCTGGTGATCTGGGCAGCGATTCTGGCGCTCGGGGTCACCTTCACCTCAGACAGAGCCGAGCACCTGGCGGCAGTTCAGGCCGCCGAAGGGATGGGGGTCGCTGGTGACCTGGACTGGGCGTACCCGGTCTTCGCCATCGCCTTCCTGCTCTGCCCGGTGGCGCTGCTGATCACCTGGCTGACCGATCGGCGGCGCAAACGCCCTGTGCCCGAGTCACAGCCAGTGGTTTGATGAGGGCATGCCGCACGCCGACTCGCACAAGCACGTCGCCGACCTGGCCGCCTTCGTGGTGGCCTCGCCGAGCTCCTACCACGCCGCCGCCGAGGTGGCCCGGGTCCTCTCCGAGGCCGGTTTCACCGAGCAGGTGGAGAGCGAGGAGTGGGACGCCAGCCCCGGCGGGCACTATCTGGTCCGCGACGGAGCGGTGGTGGCGTGGCGGGTGCCGCAGGGCGGCGGCGTACGCTCCGGCTTCCGCATCGTCGGCACGCACACCGACTCGCCCACCTTCAAGCTGAAGCCCGACCCCACCTATGGTGCGGCCGGATGGCAGCAGGTCGGGGTGGAGGTCTACGGCAGTCCGCTGATCGCCTCCTGGACCGACCGCGAACTGGGCATCGCCGGGCGGGTGGTGACCCGGCGCGGGGAGCAGGTGCTGGCGAGGACCGACGCGGTGATGCGGATCCCACAGCTGGCGATCCACCTGAACCGTTCGGTCAACGACGAGGGGCTGCGGCTCGACAAGCAGGTGCACACCCAGCCGATCTTCAGCGTCCGCCGGCCCGACCTGCAGGTGCTGGACCTGGTGACCGACTTCGTGGAGGACGGTCGCTTCCCCGACGGGCTGACCGGCGACCAGGTCGCCGGACACGATCTCGTCGCCTTCGACACCGCCAAGCCGAAGCTGTTCGGTGCCGACGATTCCTTCCTGGCTTGCGGAAGACTGGACAACCTGTCCAGCGTGCACGCCTCGATGATCGCCCTGCTGAACACCGACGACAGCGCCGACGACATCGCCGTGCTGGCCGCCTTCGACCACGAGGAGGTCGGCTCCGGAACCCGCTCCGGTGCCTGCGGACCACTGCTCGAGGACGTCCTGCTGCGCACCGCCACCGCGCTCGGCGCCGGACCGGAGGAATATCGGCAGATGCTGCAGCGCTCGAGTTGCATCTCCGCCGACGCCGGCCACGCGGTGCACCCCAACTATGTCGGCCACCACGATCCGGTGCACCGGCCGCTGCTCAACGAGGGGCCGCTGCTGAAGATCAACGCCAACCAGCGGTACGCCTCGGATGCGGTGGGGGAAATGCTGTGGCGGCGCGCGTGCGCGGTGGCGGGCGTACCACTGCAGCAGTTCGTGTCCAACAACCAGCTGCCGTGTGGCTCGACGATCGGGCCGCTGACCGCGACCCGGCTGGGCATCACCACCGTCGACGTCGGCATTCCGCTGCTCAGCATGCACTCGATCCGCGAGATGGCCGGCGTGGACGACCTCTACTTCCTCACCCGCGCGCTGCAGGCGTTCTGGGCGGGTGCCTGAGGCGCCGCCGCCCGCTTCACTCGGCCAGGCGGAACCCGACCCTGAGGGTGACCTGGTAGTGCCCCACCTTTCCGTTCTCGATGTGGCCACGGGTGGAGACGACCTCGAACCAGCTGGGGTCGCCGAACTTCTGGTTGGCGACCTCGATCGCGTTCTCGATCGCCGTGTCGACACCCTCGGGGGAGGAGCCGACCAGCTCGACGGTCTGGTAGGTGTGCTCGCTCATGGTGCGCTCCTTCGTCGGGACTGAATCCCTCCACGGTAGGCGAAACGCCACTGACCGTGCGCCGGGGTAAGCGGCCCCGGAGGTGGGGGTACGTCGGGCCGGACGAAAACCGGTTGCCCGGCTGGCCGACGGTGAGCAGGCTGGCTGCATGCAGATCGAGGAGATCACCCCCCACCTGATCGACGGCCGCCCGCATCCCGGCCTGGTCGAGGTGGTCGAGCTGTGGCGGCGGTGGGGTGAGGCCCAGTTCGGGCACGACGACTTCCAGCACGGACCGCTCGGGTTGGCGCATCAGCTGCGCGAGTTGCCGAGCGTACGCCAACGCCTGTTCCTCGCGCGCGACGGTGATCGGGTCGTCGGCTCGGTCCAGCTCGGGCTCTCGCTCGCCGACAACCTGCACCTGGCCGACCTCGAGCCGTGTGTGGACCCCGACGCCGACCCGGCGGCGGTGCTCGGCACCCTCTGGTCGGAACTGCAGCCGGTGCTGTCCGCCGAGGGGCGGACCGCGGTGTCGGTGTGGACGACCTCATCGCTGGAGACCGGGCCGGACCCGGTGATCCCGGTGACCGGATCGGGTCGGGTGCAGCGCGACGCGACCGCGAATTGGCTGTTGGACAACGGATTCCTGCTCGATCAGGTCGAGCGGGCCGGGTTGCTCCGGCTCGACGGTTCCCCGGATCTCGGGGCCCAGTTGAGCGACGCCGAGCCGCACTCTGCGGCGTACCACCTGGTGCAGTGGAAGGGAATCACTCCGGAACCGTTGCGCGAGCCGATGGCGATGCTGCGCGGACGGATGTCCACCGACGTACCGAAGGGTGACCTGCCGATGGAGGCCGAGCGCTGGGATGCCGAACGCGTGCTGGCGTTGGATTCTCGCCATGCCGACGGTGGGCAGACCGACCTGTGGACCGTCGCTGTGCACACCGACACGGGTGAGCCCGTGGCACACACGTATCTCGGAATGCCGCAGGAAAAGCCCGAGGTGGCATGGCAGGAGGACACCCTGGTCCGGCCAGATCACCGCGGGCACCGGTTGGGGATGCGGATCAAGGCGGCGAACCTCCTCCAACTACGGGCCGGGCATCCAGCAGTACGCCGGGTGTGGACCTGGAACGCCGACGAGAACGCGCCCATGCTGGCGATCAACGACGCGCTCGGTTTCCGCCCCGACGCGGTCGAGGGGTTGTGGGTGTGGCGGGCGTGAGTTTCCCCGGGTCGGCGTACGCCGAGTAGGCTGGCTCGCCGTGGCACTCACCATCGGAATCGTCGGACTCCCCAATGCCGGCAAGTCGACCCTGTTCAACGCGCTCACGCGCAACGACGTGCTCGCGGCGAATTATCCGTTCGCGACGATCGAGCCGAACGTCGGTGTGGTCGGCGTTCCGGAGCCGCGGCTGCACAAGCTCGCGGAGATCTTCGGCTCCAAGGCGATCATCCCGGCGACGGTGTCGTTCGTCGACATCGCCGGCATTGTCAAGGGCGCCTCCCAGGGCGAGGGGATGGGCAACGCGTTCCTCGCCAACATCCGCGAGGCCGACGCGATCTGCCAGGTCACCCGGGTGTTCACCGACGCCGACGTGACGCACGTGGACGGCAAGGTCGATCCGGGCAACGACATCGACACGATCACCACCGAGCTGATCCTGGCGGACCTGCAGACCCTCGAGAAGGCCTTGCCCAGGTTGGAGAAGGAGGCTCGGATCAAGAAGGATTCCCAGCCCAAGCTCCAGGTATGGCAGGAGGCGCTGGAGGTGCTCAACTCCGGTCGCGGGATCTATCAGGCGGGTTTGGACCTTGAGCCGTTGCGCGAGCTGTTCCTGCTCACCGCAAAGCCGTTCCTGTACGTCTTCAACTGCGACCAGGACGAACTGGCCGATGAAGGCCTGAAGGAGCGGATGCGTACGCTCGTCGCACCGGCAGAGGCGATCTTCCTGGACGCCAAGATCGAGTCCGAGCTGGCCGAGATGGAACCCGACGAGGCGAAGGACTTCCTCGCCGACATGGGAATCGACGAGCCGGGACTGGACGTGCTGGCCCGGGTCGGTTACGAGACGCTGGGGCTGCAGAGCTACCTGACCGCGGGTCCCAAGGAGGCTCGCGCCTGGACGATCCGCAAGGGCGCGACCGCTCCCGAGGCCGCCGGAGTGATCCACACCGACTTCCAGAAGGGGTTCATCAAGGCCGAGGTCGTGGACTTCGAGGACCTGGTCGCCGCCGGCTCCGAGCAGGCGGCCAAGGCCGCCGGCAAGATGCGCCTCGAGGGTAAGGACTACGTGATGCAGGACGGTGACGTGGTTGAGTTCAGGACAGGGCTTACGTCTGGGAGCAAGAAGTGATCAGGGACGCGCACGACGCGAACGAGACGACGAAACCGAACGATTTCGAGCTAGAACGCCTCCGCGCGGCGTTGCCGGAGTACTTCGACAAGGACGGCGAGTTCAGGCTCGATCGCCTTCAAGAGGCGCTGAGTTCCGCGGACGTGTCGATGACGCGCGAAGGCTACGAGCTCAAGTTCTTGGGGAAGTCGTACGCCAAGTACCTGACCTCGACTAGGACCGAGACGGTGGTGGTTCCCGATGTCGAACACAGTGCTTCGGCCGTAAACGCGGATTCCGAGAACCTGTACATCGTCGGGGATAACCTCGATGCACTCAAGCATCTGGTGCGGTCGTACGCGGGCAAGGTTAAGTGCATCCACATCGATCCGTCGTACAACACGGGGTCCGATGGCTTCGTCTATGCCGACGACTTCGGCTTCACGCCAAAGGACCTGGTCGAGAAGGTGGGTCTTGGCGAGGATGAAGCCGAGAGGGTGCTAGGTGTAGGAGGCAAGCACGTTACTTACGCCGGTCGGCAGCAGTGACGCTGGTGGTTCTCCGTCGGCGGCGCTGTGTGGCCGATGGTAGTTGTAGTGGATGTTCCACACGCCAAGGGCTTCTCGGCGTTGGTCTTCGGAGACCCAGGTACGGGCGTAGAGGAACTCCTCGGAGATGATCCGGTTGTAGCGCTCTACTTTCCCGTTGTGGCGTGGCGTGTAGGGCGTGATCCGTTGATGCCGGGACCCGAACAGGGCTCGGGCGAAGGCTTCAGCTCGATAGCAGGCTCCGTTGTCGGTGACGATCCGTTCGATGTGGGTGATGCCGTGGGCGGCGAACCAGACCCGAGCGCGGCGCATGAACGCGACCGCTGTGACGGCCTTCTCGTCCTCCAGGGCCTCGGTGTAGGCGAGGCGGGAGTACCCGTCGATGGCGGAGTGCAGGTAGACGTAGCCGCCGCGCTCCGACTTGCCTTTGCGGCGCGTAACCTGTCGGGCGTGGTCGCTGTTCTTGCCGTGGGTGCGCCAGCCTCCGCCGTCGGGGATGCGTCCGACCTTCTTCACGTCGATGTGGACCATGTGCCCGGGCCGTCTGGCGACGATCTTCTGTGGCTCGCGGTTGTTCTCGCCGTTGGGGTCGATGAACCGGCGATGGTTGAGGCCGAGCGCCGCGAGGTGGCGGGTCACCGTACGGCGACTGATCGTCAACCCGTCCATTTGGAGCTCGAAGGTGATTCGAGATGCGGACCATTTGTGGGCGCGCCGCATGTCCTCGATTCGAGTCACGACCTCGGGGTCAGTGGCCGTGGGCTGATGGTGAGGAGTAGACGCGCGGTCGACCAGGCCGAGCTCTCCAAAGCGCCGGTACCGGTTGACCCACTTCGAGGCCGTCGCACGGGAGATCCCCATCTCGGCAGCGACGTGCGCGATCGGCCTGGTGCGAGTCCGTTCAATGAGTCGTCGACGACCTTCAGGCGTCAGCGGGGCGTTGCGATGCGTGACGGTCAATCGGATACCTCAACGGCACCGAACAGCACGAGCCCCACTCCCGTACCCTCCTGGTGGCCACGGGACGCCCGCGTCAGGTCGTTCATCCGGTTCACGCGCTCAGCAGCTCCTCCGCCTTTCGTCGGATTGCGTCGAGTACCTGGCGCGTCGTCTCTTGCTGGGCCTCGTCGATTCCCTCGAGAAGGCCGCGGGTTGCTTCAGTTACCGCCGCTCGCGCGGCGGTGAGCTCGTCGGCCCCCCTCGCGGTCAGCACCTCGCCGTCGACCAGTCCTGCGGAGCGAAGTTCGTCGAGCACGGCCTCAAGGTCGTCCGGGTTTGCCTTGAGTCCGTCTGCCGTCCGCTCCCGCCAGGTGTTGCCCGGCCCCGCAGCACTCACGGCATTGATGACAACCCAAGCCGAATAGCCGGGGATCAGGGTTGACGACAAGGCCCGGGCCAGAAGCGCACGCAAGGCGTTCTCGGTAGGTCCGATCACGGTGGGCAAGGGGCGCGCAGATGACATCAGTTCTCCTAGGATGTTGGTGTAACCAACACTGTATTGGTATCACCAACAGGAGGCAACGCCATGCCGCCAGATCTCAACTCCCTGCCCACTTGGGTTTTGAGCTCGGCTGCGACCAGGTCGCACCAAGTGCTTCAGGCACTGCTTGCACAAGAGGGCGTCAACGGGTACGAGTATCGGTGTCTGTCGGCGCTTGCCCCTGCTGACCAGCTGAGCCAGACGGATCTCGGTGCAGCTGCGGCCCTGGACCCCCGAGACGTCACTCACACTGTCCGAGCACTCGAAGACCGCGGCTTGGTCTCCCGGGCCAAAGATCCCAGCCATGGGCGCCGTCAACTGGTTTCGCTTACCAGCGATGGCCAGCGGACGGCCAAACGTTTGGCTGACACCATCGTCGAGGTCCAAGATGCCGTGTTCGGCAACCTGACCCGGAAGGAATGCGCCACGCTCCTCGCCCTTCTCGAGCGCGTCGCTCGGCCCTGACCAACTCCAGGACGTCAACAACCCCCTGGCCAGCAACAGCTAGGGCTCCAAGGCAGGTCATCGCACTCAGCCTGGCTCACACTTATGTATCCACGACTGGAGCTCGCGAAGGAACTACTTGCGGAGGATGGCGTCATCTTCGTAAGTATCGATGATAACGAGCAGGCCAACCTTAAGATCCTTTGTGACGAAATCTTCGGCGAGCAGAATTTCATCGCTGGATTCATCGTCGTGCGTTCAGAGGGGGTCGGCTGGCGAAGCAAGCTGTCAATGGACATGATTACCTCCCCGCCTATTGCCGAACGTCGAGAAGTTCAGTCCATTGGGTCGCCCCAAGATATCCGTGGCTCAGTAGTCTCGATGCCGCTGGGCCTGCGGTGGATCCAGCTCCATGTGCTCAGGGAGCACGCTCAGCACTGTGGCCATGCAGACATCCTGCGGGAGCAGGTTCTCGCTCGCCGGTGAACCGCCTACGGACTCAGCCCGTAGGCGCCCCGCACTGACCGCCCTGGGTGTGCAATCTTCGCTGCGTCGCGACAACCGCGCGAATATGGTGCAGACCGAGTGGAGGACTTGTGCCCTTGACCGTGGGATGAGCGCACCTGCGCTCTTATCCACCACCGCAACTAGGTGTACCCGGCCATCAGGTTGGTAGCCGGCTGATCGGTGGTTTGCCTCCGAGTGCGCTGTGGCATCGTTCAGTGTTGTAGTGCTCGAGCCAAGGGGCAAGTGCGGCGGCACGTTCGGTGTTGCTGGTG
>NZ_NMVQ01000021.1 GCF_002250625.1 Enemella dayhoffiae
GCAGGCAGTCCAGCGCGGCTGAGCCCCAGAAGCGGTGTCGAAGCTCATCGACAGAGACGACCGAGATCAGGCCCAAGCGGTGTCGGATCTGACCGACAAGTGGTGTCGGATCTGACCGACGTGACCACGAACACCGCGTCGAGACGTTCAGCGAACCCTTTGAGTGCCGACGCGGCGTCAGCCCCGGTGGACGACCGGGTTTTCAGGTTATGGATCTCATCGACGAGAACCATGCTGGTGCCCAACTCGCGGAGCACCGTGATGACCTGCTCGGTGAGCTCCTGGGCGGTGGACGTGCGGTGCATGGGCAGGCCCAGCCAGTGGCAGAACGCGGCCATCATGCCCTTGGGGGTGGTGCCCGCAGGTGTGGGGATGTAGACCACGGGCGCGAACGCCGGGTCCTTGTCGCGTCCGGTCCTTTCCCGCATCCGTTGCTCATGCTTCTTCGCGACCCACATGGTGGCGGTGGACTTGCCGAGCGTGGACTGGCCGGACACGGCAAGTCCGGGGCGGGCGGTGAACTTCTTGGACGCCAGCGAGCCGACGAGCAGGCGTGCGTTCAGGTCGATCGAGTCGGTGTCCGGTGTGGACAGGATGATGTTCCCGTCGAGGAACGCAACGCGGTCGTCGTCGTACTGCGCCTTCTCGGTGGGGGAGAGGGCAGCCAGCTCGGTGGGGGTGAGCCGTGGCGGTTCGGTGGGTTCGTCCGCCACGTAGTCGCGCCATGCTTGGAGGGTGTCGGGGATAGCCATGTGCTGCTCCTAGTTGAGGCGTCGTGTCCGGCGTGGGCGTGGCGGAACCGAAGGGTCGGACGGCGCAGGAGTCGTCTCCGCCGAGTCGTCGCTGTCGTCGTCGGGAGTGAGGTCGTCGGTTGGGAATGCGTCCTCGGGGATGAGCGGGGTTGCGAGGGCAGAGCGGCGTGCCGCGCGGCGTTCCTTCTCCGTGGCTGCACCGTCGGTCTGGATCCGGTAGATCCCTTCCAGCACCTTCTGGGGGTTCGTTTCGTCGCGACGGTCCAACGCGGCTTGCGCGGCTTTGAGCACGTCGTAGGAGAATGGGGGAGCTTGTTTCGCGAGAGTCCATTGCGCTTCGATCCACGTTTCAGCAACGTGATCGCGCAGCCAGATGGTGTTCAGGCGGCCGGGGTCGTACCGGACTTCCCACTTGTCGCCAGCGGCGCCTTGCAGGCCGGATTTGCGGCCCCGCAGATGATGCAGGTCGGGGGAGTCGTAGCGCAGCCCTTCGAAGTTGATTCCGTACGGCTGCACGGCCCGGTAGGTCACGGGGAGCAGTTCGAGGTAGTCGGCGGGTTCGAAGGTGACGTGCACCGGGGGAGCGACGCCGGCGAGCGCGGAGTACATCTCGTTCGGGGTCAGGTCCTTGTGCGGCATGGCGGGGTGGCGTAGCCCCGGATGGGGGCGGTTCTGCCATTCAGCGACAACCCACTGGTCGAGGAGGTTCTGCACTTCTTGGAGTGTCCAAACGGCTTCGGTTTGGGGGTTCTTGCCGCGCCGGGTGACGGAGCGGCCCGTGTAACCGGCGAGGTGTTGCACGAACAGGGTGTTGACCGCGGAGAACAGCCGTTCGATGTGGGGTTTGTCGGTGGGGGTCCGGGGAGCGGACTTGATCACGGAGATTTGCAGGCGTTCGCACGCGGCCATGAACGTGCGTCCGACGTACACCTTCCCGCGGTCAAGGGTGATGGACTCGGGTTGGATGATGGGCCGGGCGGCGATCTTCGGGGCGAGCTCGTCGGCGTCCATGAGCACGCCAGGCGGGAGGATGCTGCGCGAGAACGACATGGACTCGTCCCAGCCGGGCTGCATGGGCAGGGGAGTGAGTGCCTTCGCGAGCAGGAACGCTGCCACGTCAACGCTCTTCGTGGCGACCGCCCGGAGCATGGTCGCGGAGAGAGTGCGGGTGGCGATGTCGAACAGGATGGTCAGGTCGGGTCGCCCTGTTGTCCCGTCCGGGTAGATCACCATCAGGTCAAGTGGTGTGGAGTCAATCTCCATGAGTTCACCCGGACGCGTGGGGGTGCGACCGCCGAACGTCCGATCTGGTCGGTTCGCCAGCGACCTGCGCGTGGTGGCGTCCCCGAACGGGTGTTTGTTCCCTTCGAGTGCGCTGATCGCGCGGTACAGGGTCGCGCGTGAGGGGAGGGGCAGGCCGTCGCGCTGCGCTTGCATGGTCACGTTGTGGATGACCCGGCCACGCGTTCCCGTGGACTTGTCAACGAGTTGGGCGAGTTCGTTCTCGATGAGAGACACGATGCGCGGGTCCACGCGTCCGGTTGTGCCGGTCGGGCGGGTGGTGCGCCGGTCGATGAGTCCAGCCACGCCCTGGTCCCGGTACGCGTACACGTGGCGACGGAGCGTCCGTTCGGTCATGGGCGTGCCAGCGGCGGCGAGCTCGATGACCTTCGAGGCGATGCGGTCCATGAACGGCCGCGCAGGATCGTACTCAGGACGGCCCTCCAGCACCTCGGCGTCGTCGGTGTCGTCGGGGCTGAGGGCTGCAGGGGGGACCCCGTGGAGTACCTCGTGGACGTGTCGGTGGAGGAACCGAACGCGGCTTGCCGCCGATGGGTCGAGCGTGGCGTACACGTCGAGGCCGGTCATGTCCGGTAGGGCATCCGGCGTCGCAGGCAGATAGGAGTCGTCGCCAAGGAGTACCGACACGGCGACCTTGCGGATCCTGTTCGTGGTCAGCGACTTCAACGCCAGCGTTGGCCCGTCGTGGGCGACTACCTGCCATGAGTCACCGTCGAACTGGATCATGTCCCAGAGGCGTACGGACTTCACGCTGACACCACTTCCGTCTCCCATGACAGCGGACGGGTCAGGTCCGCCGTCAGTTCATGCGTCCACAACAGGTGGTACACGTTCGCTGTGACAATCTCGCGGCTTACCGACGCAAACACGGCTACCTGTTCGATCCCGTCACCCAAGGCCGCACCGTTCTTGAACGCGGCTGTGAGCCGGTCAGTGACCGTGGGGGAGGGCGCACACCTGTCCTGGCGGTAGCCAGCGAGCCACCGCAACGAGGTAGCGAGCTCGGCGGGGAGTCCAGTCCACACTTCGTACTGCCAGCCGAGCTCCGCGCAGGAGGCGCGAGTCAGGTCGAACTGGGCGAGTGCCTTGTCCGTGTGTCCTTGGGTTCCTCGAACGTCGATGAGTTTCCCGTCGCCGTTGGCGAGCCGGACGAAGTAGTCCGGCACGTGCGATCGCTGGGAGGGGGTGCCTTTCGGCCAGAGAAACGCGACGGGCTGGCTGCTGATCGCAGTCACGTCTTGGTCCCAGTCGAACCACAGGAGCGCGTCACGTTCAAGCAGGCTCTCAAAGGCAACGTGCGCCCTGTTGGTGGAGGACCACCACAAGCCTTCGTAGTTCCGTTTACCGGGCCAAGCCGCGAACTCGCGGGCAGGGCGAGCGTCTTCGAGGCGAGCGTTACGGAGCGAACCTGTCAGAGGTTCGGTATGCCAGCCGTCGTCGTCGCACGACCAGAGCGCCAACGTTCGGTCGGTGACGTTCGCTGGAAGCGACCGGAGTTTGGGAGCCACCCATGAACCCCTCCCACTGGAAACATAAAGTCAGACTGACTCTAAGATCCGTAGGAGGATAAGTCCAGTGCGAAAGAGGACAGGTTTACTGAGACAGGACATCCATCGGCAAGGGGGCCGGGCACAGGCAAACCAGGTAATGACATAATGTCGCTTATCGGACCAAGGTCTACGCCGTGAATTCGAGGCGCAGTCCACCGCGAGGATCCTCGTCATGGAGGCCTCTGGGCGGGGTGCACAGGCAACGGCAGCCTGGCTCAGGAAGACGCCAGATGTTCCGACTCTGGTGTTGGTAAACGCCTTGCCGAACGGAACGCACGGCACGCATGCCCGACGTGCCATCGAGGAACTGCGACGCGAGCCCGCAATGCGATACCCGCTCACGAGCATCAGGAAGAGCGTTGTCATTGAGCCGCTTCTCTACGAGGAGCGTCCGCAGATCGAGCTGATCCGGCGCCATCCCATGCTGGACGACTACCAAGCGGTGTGGGCTTGGGTCCGCGACTCGTTCATGCCGACCGTCACCATCTGACTTCCAGAGCCTGTCAGACCGAGCCTTTAGGCAACGCCCTGACAGCCAGCTCTGGAAGGTCTTGGGCACATCAGGCCCGCCGACCGCCACCGCAGTCACGCCGCAAGCTGCGCGTCCAATTCACATCCCAGGTGTCAACTGGCCCTGATGCCGCTCCCCGTCCTCCGTGCAGCTGGCGTCGACGAGGTACGAGGTCAGCGACACCGCATCGGAGGCCCGCCGCTCCTCGACACCTAGATAGGGTCACCCGGCTTCGCCCTTGAACAGGGCATCGAGACACTAGGCTGCGAGGAAAGTTCGCAGTGAAGGGATCTCATGGCTCCGCAGGGTTTTCAGGACAAGGTCGCGTTCGTCTGGCGGGTGGCCGACAAGCTGCGGGGCACGTTCAAGCAGCACGAGTACGGCTCGGTGATGCTGCCCCTGCTGGTGCTGCGCCGCATGGACGCCGTGCTCGCCGAGACCAAGCCCGAAGTCCTGAAGTACGCCACCGGGCTGGTGGAGATCGGCCCGGGCCAGGACCGGATGCTGAAGAAGATCTCCGGGCAGCGGTTCTACAACACCTCGCAGCACACCTTCACCACGCTGCTCAACGATGACAAGAACCTGGCCGACAACCTCACCCAGTACATCTCCCGCCTGTCGCCTCACGCGGCCACGGTGATGGATGCCTACAACCTGGACGACAAGGTCGTCCGGATGGACCGTGCCGGCATCCTGTACGGCGTCATGGCCGACTTCGCCGACCTCGACCTGCGCCCATCAGTCGTCTCCAACGAGGCGATGGGCTACATCTTCGAGGAGCTGCTGCGGAAGTTCTCCGAAATGAGCAACGAGACCGCTGGTGAGCACTACACGCCCCGCGAGGTGATCCGCCTGGTCGCCGACCTGCTGGTGAAGGGCCAGGCCGCCCGCGACCTGACCGAGAACCAGATGCCGGTGCGCACCATCTACGACCCGGCGGCCGGCACCGGCGGCATGCTCATGGTCACCATGGACCGCATCAAGGAGCTCAACCCGAACGCCATCGTCAAGGTCTACGGCCAGGAACTCAACGACGAGACCTGGGCCATCGCCCAGTCCGACCTGATGATGCAGGACATCGCCCCCGAGCAGATGCACAACGGCAACACGCTCACCGCCGACGCCTTCCCCACCGAGAAGTTCGACTTCATCCTCGCCAACCCGCCCTACGGCGTCGACTGGAAGGGCTACGCCCAACCCATCAAGGACGAGTACCATAAGCAGGGCTTCAACGGCCGCTTCGGCGCCGGACTCCCCCGCGTCTCCGACGGCTCCCTGCTGTTCCTGCAACACATGCTCAGCCACATGAAGCCCGTCACCGAGGCCAACCCGACTGGCTCCCGGGTCGGGATCGTGCTGTCCGGCTCTCCCCTGTTCAGTGGCCAGGCCGGGTCGGGCGAGTCGGAGACCCGCCGCTGGATCCTGGAGAACGACTGGCTGGAGGGCATCGTCGCACTGCCCGACCAGATGTTCTACAACACTGGCATCTCCACCTACGTGTGGGTCCTCACCAACGCGAAGTCCGACGCCGAACGCGGCCTCGTGAAACTCATTGACGCCCGCGACATGGGCACCAAGATGCGCAAGTCCTTGGGAGACAAGCGCAAGGAACTCACCGACCCCGCCATCGAAGAGATCGTGCAGCTCTTCGGCGGCGCTCTCGACGAGTTCGCCGATGACGCGCGCGTGAAGGTGCTGCCCCGGGAGACCTTCGGATTCCAGCGCGTCACCGTCGAGCGCCCGCTGCACCGCCGCTGGGAGGTCCCGCCGGAGGCGGTGGGGGTGTACGCCGACGCTCCCGTCGGCCGGAAGTACGACTCCGAGAAGGCGCTGCTCGCGGACACCACGGGGCTCACACCCGCCCAGAAGAAGAAGTACGCCGCCGCCTGCGCGATCACCGATCCCGACGCACCGGTCGTGATGAAGAAGGGTCAGCCCGAGCCCGATCCCGACCTACGGGACCAGGAGAACATCCCGCTGCCTGATGGGTGGCTTGCCCTCGATACCGACGCGCGGGCTCAGGCGCTGCTGGACGCAGCCGACGAGCACCTCCGCCAAGAGATCCACCCCTACGTGCCCGACGCTTGGATCGACCACACCAAGACCAAGCTCGGCTTCGAGATCCCCTTCACCCGTCAGTTCTACGTGTACGCACCGCCTCGGCCTGTCGCCAAAATCGCCGCTGAGATCAAAGATCTCGAAGCGCAGATCCAGCAGTGGATGACAGGACTTGAGCTGTGACGACGATGCCACTTCGCCACGCTGCACACGTATGGGTCAGCAACGTGGACAAGCTCTCAACTGAAGGGGAGATCCCCGTTCAGCTCTGCAACTACGTTGATGTCTACAAGAACGATCTGATTCGCCCCAGCGACTCACTCATGCGCGCAACAGCGCGAATCGACGAGGTCCACCGCTTCCACTTGGAAGTCGGCGACACGTTGCTGACCAAGGACTCGGAAGACCCGACCGACATCGGCATCTCGGCGCATGTCGCAGAAACCGCTGACAACCTGGTCTGCGGCTACCACCTAGCCATTGCTCGCCCCCGAGCTGGCACTCATCCCCGGTACCTGACTTGGGCAACCCGTACCCGCCCCGTGTTGGACCACTTCACGAACAACTCCAGCGGCATCTCCCGCTACGGACTATCGACCAGCGGGCTCATGGCCACGCCGATGGGACTGTCGCAGGAACGGTGTAAGTGGCTCTACCGCCCGGATGGGCGAGAGGAGTCATGATGACCGACACACTGGTGGGCATGAGCCCACCGAGCCCGGCTGCGGCCGGCGATGCCGAGGACCGCG
>NZ_NMVQ01000022.1 GCF_002250625.1 Enemella dayhoffiae
CTCGAACCTGGCCGCCATCGACAAAACCTTCGCGTTCACACCCCATCGTGGCCGGCCACTGCTTCGCGGGGGAAAGTATGTGAGGCACGGCCCCCTCGTTCCCGGGGACTATGTGTGAGTCTCGCCGCCGATTTGGATCCTCGGCCGGGATCTGCCAAGATTGTCGGGTTGCTCCGACGGGGCGTGTCATGGCCCAGGGGTCCGGTTTTTCCGGATCCTCGCGAGCCGGGTACGCCGCACCAGGAGATCTTCCGTCAGGCCGGGCGTACGCCGCCGGGCACTCCATACAGCAGGGATTTCCTGCGGTGGTGTGCTCGGAACGTGCGACACACCCGACCGCGGGGGTCGGAGCAGCAGGACGAACGAGGTGCTCAGCAGAGCTCTCGCGGTTGGCAACAACCGGACCAGTCGGTACGAGGAGAAGGACGAACTGTGGCGGGACAAAAGATCCGCATCAGGCTCAAGGCCTATGACCACGAGGTCATCGACAGCTCGGCGCGCAAGATCGTCGACACGGTGACGCGTACGGGTGCCAAGGTCGCCGGCCCGGTGCCGCTGCCGACCGAGAAGAACGTGTTCTGCGTGATCCGTTCGCCGCACAAGTACAAGGACAGCCGTGAGCACTTCGAGATGCGCACCCACAAGCGGCTGATCGACATCATCGATCCCACCCCGAAGACGGTCGACTCGCTGATGCGGCTCGACCTGCCGGCGGGCGTGGACATCGAGATCAAGCTCTGAGGGACGTGACACCAGTGACTGCTACCGCTGAACGCAACGTCAAGGGCATCCTCGGCACCAAGCTCGGGATGACCCAGCTGTGGGACGGGGACAACAAGATCGTCCCCGTCACCGTGATCCAGGCCGGCCCGTGCGTGGTCACCCAGGTCCGCACCCCCGACACCGACGGCTACTCCGCCGTCCAGCTCGGGTTCGGCGCGATCAAGGCCAAGAAGGTCACCAAGCCCTCGGCCGGGCACTTCGACAAGGCCGGGGTCACCCCGCGCAAGCACCTCGCCGAGCTGCGCACCGCCGACGCCTCGGAATATGAGCTCGGCCAGGAGATCACCGCCGAGGCCTTCGCCGCCGGCAACATCGTTGACGCCACCGGCGTCAGCCGCGGTAAGGGCACCGCCGGCGTGATGAAGCGGCACGGCTTCCACGGCCTGCGTGCCTCGCACGGTGTGCACCGCAAGCACCGCTCTCCGGGCTCCATCGGTGGCTGCGCCACCCCCGGTCGCGTGTTCAAGGGACTGCGGATGGCCGGCCGGATGGGCGTGGAGAAGGTCACCGTGCAGAACCTCGTCGTGCACTCGGTGGACGCCGAGCGCGGCCTGATCCTGGTCAAGGGTGCGATTCCCGGCCCGAAGAACGGCCTGGTCGTGCTGCGTACCGCCGCCAAGAAGACCCAGAAGGAGGCCTGAGCATGAGCAGCCTCACCGTTGATGTGACCGACCTGAACGGCAAGAAGTCCGGTCAGGCCGAGCTGCCCGCCGAGCTGTTCGGCGTCGAGCCCAACATCCCGCTGATCCACCAGGTCGTGGTGGCCCAGCTGGCCGCCGCCCGCCAGGGCACCCACAAGACCAAGGGTCGTGGCGAGGTGCGTGGTGGCGGCGCCAAGCCGTGGCGCCAGAAGGGCACCGGCCGCGCCCGTCAGGGTTCGCGCCGCGCCCCGCAGTGGACCGGCGGCGGCATCGTGCACGGCCCGACCCCGCGCGACTACAGCCAGCGCACCCCCAAGAAGATGGTCGTCGCCGCCCTGCGCGGCGCCCTGTCCGACCGAGCCGCCGAGGGCCGCGTACACGTGGTGAACAACCTGGTCGAGGGGAACACCCCCTCCACCAGGAAGGCGCTCGCCGCGATCAACGCCGTCGCCCAGACCACCAAGGTGCTGGTCGTGCTGGCTCGCGATGAGGACGTCGCCTGGCTGTCGCTGCGCAACGCCGCCACGGTGCACGCCCTGGCCGTCGACCAGTTGAACGCCTATGACGTGCTGGTCGCCGACGAGGTCGTCTTCACCGCCGCCGCGCTCGAGGCCTTCGTGGCCGGCCCGACCAAGGGCAAGGGCGCGAAGTCGGTGGCCACCTCCGAGGAGACCGCCGAGCCGACCAACGCCGAGTTGCAGGCGGCCACCCTGGTCAGCGAGACCGAGGACACCGCCGAGCCGACCAACGAGCAGTTGGCCGCCGAGTCCGACAAGAAGGACTACGGCAAGGGCTCCTACCGCGGCGAGAACCCGCCCAAGGGTTTCGACATCAAGGGCAACGAGGACTCGATGAAGTTCCACACCCCCGAGTCGCAGTGGTACGACGCCACCGTCGCCGAGGTGTGGTTCGACAGCGAGGCGGCCGCTGAGGCTGCCGGCTTCGTGAACGTGCTGAAGGGCAAGGAATCCAAGTGAGTGACGCACTGAAGATCCGTGACCATCGCGACATCCTGCTCGCGCCGGTCGTGAGCGAGAAGAGCTACGGACTGCTCGACCAGAACAAGTACACCTTCCTGGTCGCGCCCGACGCCAACAAGACCGAGATCAAGATCGCGGTCCAGCAGGTCTTCGGTGTCACCGTGACCGGTGTCAACACCGTGAACCGCATCGGCAAGAAGCGGCGTACGCGCGTCGGCATCGGCAAGCGCCCGGACACCAAGCGCGCGATCGTCACCATCGCCGACGGCCAGCGCATCGACATCTTCGGAGGTCCGGCGGCCTGAGGCCGCTGGATACCGCTGAGAGGAAGAACCAATGGGTATTCGTAAGTACAAGCCGACAACGCCGGGCCGTCGTGGCTCGTCGGTTGCCGACTTCGTCGAGCTGACCCGGTCCACCCCGGAGAAGTCGCTGCTCGTCCCGAACAAGAAGACCGGCGGACGGAACAACTCCGGCCGGATCACCACCCGCCACATCGGCGGCGGTCACAAGCAGGCCTACCGGATGGTGGACTTCAAGCGCTACGACAAGGACGGCGTCCCGGCCAAGGTCGCGCACATCGAGTACGACCCGAACCGGACCGCCCGCCTGGCGCTGCTGCACTACGCCGACGGCGAGAAGCGCTACATCATCGCCCCGGTCAACCTGAAGCAGGGTGCCACGGTCGAGGCCGGTGAAGGTGCCGACATCAAGCCCGGCAACAACCTGGCGCTGCGCAACATCCCGGTCGGTACCACCGTGCACGCGGTGGAGCTCCGCCCCGGCGGTGGCGCCAAGCTCGGCCGCTCGGCGGGTGCGGCGATCCAGCTGGTCGCCCGTGAGGGCAAGATGGCCACCCTGCGCATGCCCTCGGGCGAGATGCGGATGGTGGACGTACGCTGCCGCGCGACCGTTGGCGAGGTCGGCAACGCCGAGCAGTCCAACATCAACTGGGGCAAGGCCGGCCGCAACCGCTGGAAGGGCAAGCGCCCGACCGTCCGCGGTGTCGTGATGAACCCGGTCGACCACCCGCACGGTGGTGGCGAGGGCAAGACCTCCGGCGGCCGTCACCCGGTCAGCCCGTGGGGCAAGCCCGAGGGTCGCACCCGCGACAAGAACAAGGCGAGCAACCGCCTGATCGTCCGCCGCCGCAAGTCCGGCAAGAAGCGCTGAACGGGAGTCTGAACAATGCCACGCAGCCTGAAGAAGGGCCCCTTCGTCGACGACCACCTGATGAAGAAGGTGGAGGCCCAGGCCGACAAGGGTGCCAAGAGCGCTGTCATCAAGACCTGGTCGCGTCGCTCGATGATCGTCCCCGACATGATCGGGATGACCATCGCGGTGCACGATGGTCGCAAGCACGTGCCGGTCTTCGTCACCGACTCGATGGTCGGTCACAAGCTCGGCGAGTTCGCCCCGACACGGACCTTCAAGGGTCACGTGAAGGAAGACCGCAAGTCCAAGCGCGGGCGCTGAGGGATAGGGAAGCAGTCAGATGAGCACACAAGAGAAGGCACGGCCCAGCCGTCGCTCCGCCCTGCTCGGCGATCGTCCCGGTTCGTACGCCATCGCGCGCCACGTCCGGATGTCCCCGACCAAGGTACGCCGCGTCGTCGACGTGGTCCGTGGCATGGATGTCAGCGAGGCCCTGGACGTCCTCCGGTTCGCCCCGCAGGCCGCGTCCGAGCCGGTGGCGAAGGTGGTGGCCTCGGCCGCCGCGAACGCCGAGAACACCGACCAGCTGCGCGCCGATGACCTGTACATCTCGCAGGCCTTCGTCGACGAGGGTGTCACCATGCGCCGGATCCGGCCGCGGGCCAAGGGTTCCGCGTCGCGCATCCTGAAGCGGGGCAGCCACATCACCGTGGTCGTCGAGCCGCGCGAGGCGCGTGACGCCAAGGCCAAGCCGGCCACCCAGACCAAGTCCGACGAGAAGACCGAGAAGGAGGCCTGAGCATGGGGCAGAAGATCAATCCCAACGGCTTCCGCCTGGGCATCACCACCGACCACAAGACCCGCTGGTTCGCCGACAAGAACTATTCCGAGCTGGTGGGTGAGGACGTCAAGATCCGCGACTTCCTGACCAAGAACCTCGAGCGCGCGGGCATCTCCTCGGTGGAGATCGAGCGTCGTTCCGAGCGCGTCACCATCTTCCTGTACGCCGCTCGTCCCGGCATCGTCATCGGCCGCAACGGCGCCGAGGCGGAGCGGGTGCGCGGCGAGCTGGAGAAGCTCACCGGCAAGCAGGTCCAGCTGAACATCCTCGAGGTGAAGAACCCCGAGATCGACGCGCAGCTGGTCGCCCAGGGTGTCGCCGAGCAGCTCGGTCAGCGCGTGGCCTTCCGTCGCGCGATGCGCAAGGCGCAGCAGACCGCCATGCGCGCCGGTGCCCGCGGTATCCGGATCAAGTGCTCCGGTCGTCTCGGCGGCGCCGAGATGAGCCGCTCGGAGTTCTATCGCGAGGGTCAGGTGCCGCTGCACACCCTGCGTGCCGACATCGACTACGGCTTCTATGAGGCCCGCACCACGTTCGGCCGGATCGGCGTCAAGGTGTGGATCTACAAGGGCGACGTTTCGGGCACCCGCGCCGAGCGCGCCGCGCAGAAGGCCGCCCGCAACAACGCCACCGGCCGGCAGCGTCCGTCCCGTGGCGGCCGCCCGAACCGTGGCGATCGCCCCGAGCGCGGTGGACGCCCCCGTCGCGACGGTGGCGCCCCGCAGGGCAGTGACACTCAGCAAGTTCGCGATGGGGGCCCGGCCCAGGCCGAGGCGTCCGCCACCGAGACCGCAGGAGCCTGATCATGCTGGTACCTCGTCGAGTGAAGTTCCGCAAGCAGCACCACCCGAAGCGCACCGGGATGGCCAAGGGGGGCACCTCCATGGCGTTCGGTGACTACGGGATCCAGGCGCTGGAGGCGGCGTACGTCACGAACCGCCAGATTGAGTCGGCGCGTATCGCGATGACCCGTCACATCAAGCGAGGCGGAAAGGTGTGGATCAACATCTACCCCGACCGTCCGCTGACCAAGAAGCCGGCCGAGACCCGGATGGGTTCCGGCAAGGGTTCCCCCGAGTGGTGGGTCGCCAACGTCAAGCCCGGACGCGTGATGTTCGAGCTGTCGGGTGTGCCCGAGGACGTGGCCCGCGAGGCCATGCGTCTGGCCATTCACAAGTTGCCGATGAAGGCGCGCTTCATCAAGCGCGAGGGTGGTGAGAACTGATGGCGAAGACACTTGTTGCCGCCGATCTGCGTGGCCTGAGCCGTGACCAGCTCAACACCAGGGTGACCGAGCTGAAGGAAGAGCTGTTCACCCTCCGGTTCCAGGCGGCCACCGGCCAGCTGGAGTCGCACGGGCGTCTGCGCAGCGTTCGCAAGGACATCGCGCGGATCTACACCGTGCTGCAGGAGCGCAACCTGGGCATCGTGGCCGAGCCGGACACGGACGAGCCCGTGGCCGAGGAGAAGCCGGCCAAGTCGAGCAGGAAGAAGGCCTGAGATGACCGAGTCCACGCAGAACGAGACCGCTGCTGCCGAGGAGACCACCGAGCGCACCGCTCGCAAGGTCCGCACCGGCTATGTCGTCAGCGACAAGATGGACAAGACCATCGTCGTGGCCGTCGAGGACCGGAAGATGCACCGCCTCTATGGCAAGGTCATGCGCCAGACGGTACGCCTGAAGGCCCACGACGAGAACAACGAGGCCGGCATCGGCGACCGCGTCCAGATCATGGAGACCCGACCGCTGTCGGCGACCAAGCGCTGGCGCCTGGTGTCCATCCGCGAGAAGGCGAAGTGATCGTCGTCGCCGACTGAAGTCAGCGGACGAGTCGAGACCAACGGGCCGCATCCCAACCGGGGTGCGGCCCGTTGGCGTACACCTCAGACCGTCACCCCTGGCGAACCCGGTCGATGGCCGCGCGCCGGTCGGCCACACCGAGCATGGTGAAGATCGCGTTGCTGTGGGATTTGACGGTGGACACGCCCAGCACGAGTTCCGCCGCGATCTCGGGATTGGTCCGCCCCTCGCCGAGCAGGCGCAGCACCTCGGCCTCGCGGGCGGTCAACTCCGGGAAGCGCTCCCGGACCGACCTGGGCTCGGCGTCCGGCAGTCCGGCGACCACCCGTCCGGCGATCCGCGAGTCCAGCGGCGTACGCCCGGCCGCGGCGGCCTGGACCGCGGCCACCACCTCGGCGCCGCCTGCGTCCTTGGTCAGATAGCCGCAGGCGCCGGCGGCTAGCTGTACCCGGCCAGGACGTTGGTAGCGGCGAGCCTGGTTGAACGAACGAGAACCTCCGAATGGGATGTGGCTTGTCGAAGGCCCACGCCAACCCGGAGGTTCTCATGTCCCACGGTAGTGCCCGATTG
>NZ_NMVQ01000023.1 GCF_002250625.1 Enemella dayhoffiae
ACCGCCGCCAGCTCCGCCGGGCTCAGATCCCGGTCCTCAGCACGACCTGCGCCTGAAGCGCGGTCCTCGGCATCGCCGGCCGCAGCCGGGCTCGGTGGGCTCATGCCCACCAGTGTGTCGGTCATCATGACTCCTCTCGCCCATCCGGGCGGTAGAGCCACTTACACCGTTCCTGCGACAGTCCCCAGCTATCCCCAGCTTGTGCATGTGTGGTCAGTCCGTTGTGGGTGCTAGCATCGATGGTGATCGGCCGTGGTCAGGGCTGGAATGGGACGTGCGGGGTTCATGGCCCTGTGCCGGGCCTCGCTGACCATCATCGGCGGTTGGCCTGCTTTGCGCGGGCCTTCTTGTCGCGATCCCTGTCCTGAGTGACCCTCGGAGGTTTTCCATGTCCAAGACTTTTCGCACACTGGCCCTGATCGAGCTGTTTGGTGCAGCACTGGTGATCCTGCTCGGTTTCATGCTCATCTGGTGGCCAGGGCTAACCCTGCAATCCCTGGTGATGTTCTGCGGCGCCTTTCTGCTCGTCGAGTCAATTTCGGCGATGATCGGCGCATGGCGCTGTTACGGCGTCCTGCGTTGGCTGCGAGGCGGAGTGGGGGCCCTGGGCGTCGCACTAGCCCTATTCATCGTCCTCCTGCCTGATCTCACCTTGTCGTTCATCGCTGCCGCCGTTGGCCTATGGACCATCATGTGTGGCTTGGGCCTGATGACCGAGAAAACTGCTCGGCGTCGCTGGCTGTACGTCCTGGCTGGCGTGCTGCTGGTCTTGGCAGGCATCTGGTTCATCTTCAACCACGCCGCTGCGATCATCACCATCGGGCTCTGGGCCGGCATGTCGCTGCTGGTCCTCGGCATGTCCCAAGTTGCAGCGGCCATCGCCGTGTGGCGTGCGGCCAAGAACAGCTGACCGACCAGGCAAACGCCTACGACCCTTCCAACCACAACTCGGTCTCTTCTAGCCTTCCCGCGCGCACTGTGGCAGCAGCCATTGCGATGACCGCACTGATTCCGCTCACTTCCTGTAGTGCCACCGCGCCGATGAACCCCGAAGACGTGAAGACGCCAGCACCAGTGGCGTCCAACAGCCCCCTCACAAGTCCGACCTCGGGGAACAGCTCTGTTACCTCGTGCAGCATCGACGATCCGTCCTGGACGACACTTGCTGAGAAGGTGAGCCCGTCCGTGGTGTCCGTGGAGGTCTCCAGCGGCGGCCACCCGGTGGGCGAGGGCTCGGGGGTGGCAGTTGACGAGCACCACATCGTCACGAATGCCCATGTGGTGGGTGATGCCACTGATAGCGACGTGTCGGTCACCCTGTCCGACAACAGCGTCCAGCCCGTCACCATCGCCGGTCGTGATCCGATCACTGATCTGGCCGTGCTCACGGTGCAGGACACCAAGCTCACCCCGATCCCGATTGCCACTTCGGCCGAAGTGCGCACCGGGCAGCCGGTGATGGCCGTGGGCAACCCGCTGGGACTGGCAGGGACTGTGACCACCGGCATCGTCAGCGCCCTCAACCGTCCAGTGGCTGCCTCCGAGCAGGGTACAGGGCCGAGGGGTCTGCTGCAGGGATAGGTGACAGTTCCTAGTCACGCAGCCAGGTCGGCTGGTGTGGTCATGATTGTCTCGAATTCGACTGGGGTCAAGCGGCCGAGGCGGGACTGTCGTCGTCGGCGGTGGTAGGTGCGTTCGATCCAGGACACCATCGCGATCCGCAGCTGTTCACGGGTGGCCCAAGGCTGCCGGTCGAGGACGGAGGAGACTCCAACCAACCCAGTGCGGTTCAGTTCGCCCTCCTGCTCCGCCTGGGGCCGCCGACCCAGTGGGTCTCCTGAAAGGCTCCTCCGGACCCACCCAGCGCGAGTATCGTATCCAAAATCAGATTGGTATGGCAGTTTCACCAGCAGCGTTGCCAGTGAGGGAGCACCGATGTCCACAACCACCGATTCACAGGGCACCTGGTTCAGCCAGATGCAGCCGCAGGAGCGAAAAACCTTCTGGGGTTGCTTCACCGGGTGGGCGCTCGACGCGTTCGACGTCCAGCTCTACAGCCTGGTCATCCCGCTGCTGCTCAGCCTGCACTTCATCCGTGACACCGCCCAGGCGGGACTGATCGCCACCGTTGCGCTGCTCTCGTCGGCGGTGGGCGGGTGGCTCGCCGGCGTGCTCTCCGACCGGATCGGTCGCGTCCGCACCCTGCAACTGACGGTGCTCTGGTTCTCGGTGTTCACCGCGCTGTCCGGCCTCGCCCAGGACGCCAACCAACTGATGCTCGCCCGCGGCCTGATGGGCTTCGGGTTCGGCGGCGAGTGGGCCGCCGGCGCGGTCCTGATCGGTGAGACCGTACGCCCGGCCTACCGCGGCCGCGCGGTCGGCACGGTGCAGTCCGGCTGGGCCATCGGCTGGGGGATCGCGGTGCTCGCGTTCACCCTGGTCACCGCTCTGGCACCGACCGAGTGGTCCTGGCGGATCCTGTTCTTCCTGGGCATCCTGCCAGCTCTGCTCGTGCTCTATCTCCGCAAGCACGTCAAGGATCCCGAGATCTCCGACATCGCCCGCCGATCCGAGCAGGCGAGGACGCACAGCCCGTTGCTGGCCATCTTCTCCCCCCGGATGTTGAAGACCACGGTCCTCTGCTCCCTGCTCGCCGTCGGCGCCCAGGGCGGCTACTACGCGCTCACCACCTGGCTCCCACAGTTCCTCTCCGCCACGCGAGGGCTGAAGGTGATGGCGCTCGGCGGCACGCTGATCATCATCATCGCCGGCGCCTTCGCCGGCTATCTGTTCGGCGCCTGGTTCACCGACAAGGTGGGACGCCGCTGGGCGCTCATCCTCTGCTCGGTCGGCGCCATCGTGATGGTGCTCCCGTTCACCCTGCTCTCCCTGCCCAACATCGTCTTCGTCGTGCTCTGCTTCCCGCTCGGATTCTTCTCCTCGGCCTACTTCTCCGGCATGGGCGCCTTCTTCACCGAACAGTTCCCCACCGAGTTCCGCGGATCCGGTCAGGGATTTGCCTACAACTTCGGCCGCGGCATCGGGGCACTGTTCCCGTTCCTGGTCGGATCGTTGGCGGCCCGGATCTCCATCGGCCCGGCCATCGCCCTCTTCGCCTGCGTCGCCTACGGCGTACTCGCCATCGCCGCGCTGCTGCTGCCGGAGACCCGCGGCCGAGAGCTGCACCAGGCAACGGATTTCGCGTGATCGACAACCACTGCCACGTGTTCACCCACGCCGGCATCCGTCCGCCGGTGCCGGTCGGCGGGGCGGCGTACGAACCACCCCAGGTCGGCGTGCACGACCACGCCGACCACCTCGCCGCCCTGGGCTGCGACCGCGGCGTGCTGGTGCAACCATCCGCCTACGGCACCGACGACCACGACATCCTGCTCGCCGCACTGCGCCAGCGACCCGAGCAGTTGCGCGGGGTGGCCTGCGTGCCGGTGGGTACGCCGCCCGGGGTGCTGGAGGCGATGCACCAGGCAGGGGTGCGCGCGACCAGGGTGCAGGACGGCTATCCGGGCGGTGTGCCGGTCGAGGCGATCGGCGAGGTGGCCGCCATGGTCGCCCCGTTCGGTTGGCACATCGAGGTGTGGAGCGATCTGCGCCGGCACGTCGACTGGTTCGCCGACCGGGTACGCCGCTGCGGTGCCGAGGTCGTCGTGGACCACCTGGGTCACCTCCCCTCCGACCAGGGACTGGACACCCCCGCGGTGCGCATGCTGCTCGACCTGGTCCGCGACGGCCAGGTCTGGGTCACCCTCTCCGGGCTCGATCGGCTGCTGCCGGCGGGGGAACCCGGCCAGGCGGACCCCGACTTCGCCAGCCGCTGGCGCGCACACGAGGAGCGCGTCGACGAACGGGTGGCCGCCCTGGTCGACGCCGGGATCGAGCGAGTGCTGTGGGGCAGCGACTGGCCACATGTCGGACTCACCCTGCCGCATCCCGGTCCGGACACCCTGCTCGGCCGACTGCACCGCTGGCTTCCGGAGGAGGGGCAACGTCAGGTCGTGACCGGACTCAATCCGAGCCGACGCTACGACTTTCCCGTGCACCAGAATCAATGACGGCTTCGATCGGTGCGGTTGACATGGTGAATCGCTCCTGCCTACGGTTGGCCACCAACCGCTTGGGGACAATGAGGTTCCCGGCGGTCCATCTGTTTGCGGGATCGCATCCCGATCAACGGCGGCTGGGGTTCGCGGCACCAGGGTCGCAGGGTGCCCTTCTCCCCGTGATTCGGGCCCCACAGGCCGTTCACTGGCCGTAGGAGCGCGCTTTGGGCGGCGTGTCGCGCGTACGCCCGGCGTGTTGTCCCTACGCTGAACCGCAACGGAAGCTCCCGAGAGAAGGACACTCATGACCAAGAAGGAACTCCTGGAGGCCATGGCCGCCCAGGCCGAGATCAGCCAGGCCGCTGCCGACAAGGCGCTCGGCGCGCTGATCGACGCCATCGCGAGCTCGGTGGCCAAGGGCGATCGCGTGGCCATCCCCGGCCTCGGCACCTTCGAGAAGCGCGAGCGTTCCGCCCGCACCGGCCGCAACCCGCAGACCGGCGCGGAGATCAAGATCGCCGCCACCTCGGTGCCCGGCTTCAAGCCGGCCGCGCAGTTCAAGACCACGGTCGCCAACGCCAAGCCGGCCAAGAAGGCTGCCAAGAAGAAGTGACGCCCACCCGGCGTGAGCACGGGCAGACCCCACGTGGGCCTGCCCGTGCTTCATTTTCGGCGCTGGCCGAATCCCGCACAATTCCTTGATCATTTTCCCCGGCGACCCGCAACCTCGCATGGTGCTGTTCCGGCTGGCGCGTGACACCGGAGTTGTGCGGTTCCTGCCCAGCACACCTGGGCCCGAGCCGCTGACAATTGTCACGACCCAGTCGTGACGGCGACCGATGGTCGACCCACCCCGGGCCCGCCACTCTGGATGCATGACCAGCGAAGCGATCCGCACCACCGGGCTGACCAAGCGGTTTGGCCAGCTCACCGCCGTTGACCACCTCGACCTGACCGTCCGCACCGGCGAGGTCGTCGCCCTGCTCGGCCCCAACGGGGCAGGGAAATCCACCACCACCGAGATGATCCTCGGCCTCAACCGCCCCGATGAGGGGGCCGTCAAGGTGCTCGGCACCGACCCGATCACTGCCATGCGCGCCGGCGGTGTGGGCGCGATGCTGCAGGGCGGACCGCTGCTCGACGGGGTCAGCGTCCGTGGGCTGCTGCGGCTGATGGCCGGCCTGCACCGCCACCCGTTGCCGCTGGCCGAGGTGATCGAGCGGGCCGACCTGACCGAGGTGCTGCACACCCCCACCACGAAGCTGTCGGGCGGTCAGGCCCAGCGCGTCCGGTTCGCGCTCGCCATCCTCGCCGACCCACGACTGCTGCTGCTCGACGAACCCACCGTGGCGATGGACGTGAGCACCCGTCGCGAGTTCTGGTCCCAGATGCGCGGGATCGCCGATCAGGGTCGCACCATCGTGTTCGCCACGCACTATCTCGACGAGGCCGACGAGTTCGCCCAACGGGTCATCGTGATGACCCGGGGTCGGGTGGTCGCCGACGGCACCGGTGCGCAGATCAAGCGCCGGGTCGCCGGACGCGTGGTTTCCTTCCGCAGCGAGGATTCCAGCGACCAGGTTGCGCTCGAGTCACTCGCCGGGGTCACCGGTGCAACCCGGGTCGGCGATCGGATTCAGCTGCGCACCACCGATTCCGACGCCACCCTGTACGCCCTGCTCGAGCTCCCCGAGCGGGTCAACGAGATCGAGGTGAGCGCGGTCAGCCTGGAGGACGCGTTCATCGAACTCACCCACCAGGCCGCCTGAACCGACGCACCAGAAGGAGAAAACCGCGATGAGCGCCCTCAGCACGACCGGCCACTACGTCGGAGCCAACCTCGCCATCTCGATGCGCCAGGCGGGCTTCCTGGTGTTCACGATCGCCCTGCCCGTGGGGATGTACCTGATGTTCTCCAAGATCTTCGGCTCCTTCCAGGTCGGGCCCACCGACGTGAACACCCTGATGATGGTGTCGATGGCCATCTACGGCGCGCTCGGCGCCGCCATCTCCGCCGGTGCCCAGCTGCAGGTGGAACGCCGCACCGGCTGGTTCCGACAGTTGATGCTCAGCGGGCTCACCCCGGCCGGATTTCTCAGCGCCAAAATCATCGGCGCGATGGTGCAGGTGCTGCCGGCCATCCTTGCCGTGTTCGTCTGCGGTCTGCTCAACGGTGTACGCCTGCAACCGGCCACCTGGCTGGCGGTCGGGGTGCTGGTGTGGATCTGCCTGCTGCCGATGGTGATCCTGGGTGTGGTGATCGCGCTCTGGTTCCAGCCGAGCACCGTGGGGGCCCTGTCCACCATCTTGCTGCTGGCGCTGTCCATGCTCGGCGGACTGTGGGTGCCGGTGGCCCAGATGCCGACGGCGATGCAGGGGATCGCCAAGCTGCTGCCCACCTACTGGATGAACGACCTGGCCGTGTGGCCGATCTTCGGCGGTGAGCTCGAGGCCCGCGGCCCCCTCGTCCTTGTGGCCTGGCTCGCTGGGCTCACCCTGCTGGGCGCCGTCGGATACCGTCGGGCCGTGCGGAGCTCGCGACGATGAACCGAACGGTGCACCCCGGTGTCTCTCGGGTGGCGCAGGTGTGGCACCGCGGCGTCCGGAACGGGTTGCCGATGTACGCCGGCGGTCTGGCCTTCCTCGGGTTCGCGCTCGTTCCCGCCTGGACCCGCCCCGTCTCGCTCGGCGTACGCCTGGGTGTCACCGGCGTCTGCCTGCTGATCGCCATCGCCTATCTGGCAATTCCCCTGGTGGTCGAACTCTCGCTGCGCGCTCGCTGGTTGGGCGTCCTCGCCGTGACCGCGGCCGTAGCCCTGCTCGTCCCGTTTCTCGGGGTCGCTGCCATCTACTTCAGCGCCTTCGTCTGCATCGCACTCGCCTCGCTCACGCCGTGGAGGCACTCTCGCCTGGTCATTCCGGTGACCACGCTCACCCTGGTCGGTGTCGGACTGCTGGCCGACGACTGGTTGGCGATCTCGCTGGCCATGGTGGGTGGGTCGGTGGGCATCTGGATCGCCTTCGCGATCCGCCAGGAGGACTTGCGACAGCGGCTGATCGCCGCGGAGGAGCGCAACGCGGTGCTCGCGGTGGCCGCCGAGCGGGAGCGGATCGGGCGCGACCTGCACGACATCCTGGGCCACTCGCTGACCGCCGTCGCGGTCAAGGCGCAACTGGCCCGCCGACTCGCCGACCGCGATCCGGCCGCCGCCGCGACCGAGATGGCCGAGGTGGAACGGCTGGCCCGGCAGGCCCTCGCCGAGGTCCGCGCCACCGCTTCGGGCATGCAGCAGGTACGCCTGGCCAGCGAGACCGCCAGCGCCCGCTCGGTGCTCCAGGCCGCCGGGGTCGAGTGCCGGGTCAGCACCGCCGCGGCCCAACCCGACGAACGTGCCAGCGAACTGCTCGGTTTCGTGGTGCGCGAGGCCGTCACCAACGTGATCCGACACTCCGGCGCCGACCGGTGCGAGATCGCCCTGGCCGAGCGTGGCGTGCGCATCACCGACAACGGCCGAGGACTGCACGCCCCGGCCGGCAACGGATTGCGCGGTCTGCGGCAACGCGTCGAGCAGGCCGGGGGCACCCTGTCGGTGCGCAACAACGAGCACGGCACCACCGTCGAGGCGCGAATCGGAGGATCCCGATGATCCGCCTGCTGCTCGCCGACGACCAGACCCTGGTCCGCAACGCGTTGGCCACCATGCTCGACCTCGAACCGGACCTCACGGTGGTGGGTCAGGCGGGCAGTTGTGCGGGGGTGCTCGAACAGGCTCGCGCGCTGCAACCCGATGTCGTGCTGATGGATGTGCAGATGCCCGGAAACGCGGCCCTGGTTGACGGAATCGCCACCACCGCCGCACTGCTCGCCGAGCTGCCGCAGACCCGCGTGATCGTGGTGACCACCTTTGGCCGGGCCGGCTGGCTGCGCCGGGCGATGGAGGCCGGGGCGGTCGGTTATCTCGTCAAGGACGCCCCGGTGGAACAATTGGTCGAGGCGATCCGGCGGGTGCACCAGGGGCTGCGTGCGGTCGACCCCGACCTGGCCGCGGCCAGCCTGTCCGCCGGCCCCAACCCGCTGTCCGAGCGCGAGCAGGAGGTGCTTGCCGCAGCAGCCGACGCGCGTACCACCGCCGAGATCGCGCGCCGGGTGTTCCTGTCCGAGGGCACCGTGCGCAACCACCTGTCCGCCGCGATCGGCAAGCTGGGCGTGGCCAACCGGGGCGAGGCGGTCCGGGTGGCGGTCGACAACGGGTGGCTGCCCGGCCTCTCCGACTGAGCCCCGGCCCGCCTGATTGACTGGGCAAGTGCCGATTGACGACCTGGGCCATCCGGTGCCGCTGCCGCAGCCACCCCAGCGGATCTGCTCGCTGGTGCCCTCGCTGACCGAGGCGCTCGCCGCCACCACCCCCGAACGGCTCGTCGGCGCCACCGACTGGTGCACCCACCCCGCCGACCTGGACGTCCGGGGCGTACGCCGGGTCCGCGGCACCAAGAATCCCAACCTGGACAGCATTCGCGCGCTGCGACCCGACCTGGTGGTGGCCAATCAGGAGGAGAACCGCGAGCTCGACGTGCAGCGGCTGCGCGACTCGGGAATCGCGGTCTGGGTGACCCGGATCGAGTCGTTGGCGGACGCGTTCCACTCCATCGGTCGACTGTGCACCGAGGGGCTCGGCGTCGGCATACCCGACTGGTTGCGCGCCGCGGAACAGGCCTGGGCCGCGCCGTCGCCGGACCGCGGCACCGCCGTCGTGCCGATCTGGAAGAACCCGTGGATGGTGGTGGGGGAGGCCACCTTCACCGCCGACCTGCTGACCCGACTCGGCGTACGCCTGCTCGTCCCCGGACCCGGTCGCTATCCGGCCGCCGAGCTGAGCGACCTGCACGCGCTGCGCCCCGACCGGGTGCTGCTGCCCGACGAACCGTACGCCTTCGGCCCCGCCGACGGGCCGGAGGACTTTCCGCAGCCCACGGTGTGCCTGTCCGGGCGGGCGCTGACCTGGTACGGCCCCTCGCTGATCACCGCCCGCGCAGAACTCGAACAACGGCTCGACGCCAGCCACTCCTGACACCCGTGTGGTGGGTGCGACCACAGTGAAACCGGACCCACCCCAACGATTACGCTTCGGTAACCGCCTCGCGGGTCGTACGCCCGCGATGGAGAACCAACGGTGACCACGGGGTTACAGTCAGGTGGGTCGCCGATGGCGAGACCCCCGCAACGCCCCGAGGAGGCAACAAGTGAAGCGCAAGAATCTCCTGGCCGTACCAGCCCTGCTGGGTGCCACCACCCTGGCCCTCGGCGGCTGTGCCAAGCCCCCGGGTGAGGGGACCAGCCCCGGCGCGGGCGCCACCCAGACCTCTTCTGGTGGCGGTTCGGGCTACAAGGCGTGCATGGTGTCCGACTCCGGCGGTTTCGACGACAAGTCGTTCAACCAGACCTCGCACAAGGGCCTGACCGACGCGAAGTCGCAGCTCGGCGTACAGACCGGCGAGGTCGAGTCGACCACCACCGCCGACTTCGCCAAGAACATCAAGTCGATGGTCGACGCCAAGTGCAACGTGATCATCACCGTCGGCTTCCTGCTCGCCGACGACACCGTGGCCGCGGCCAAGGCGAACCCGAACGTCAACTTCGCCATCGTCGACTCCCAGCCCGACACCAAGCTGCCCAACCTGAAGCCGCTGGCGTTCAACACCGCCGAGAGCTCCTTCCTGGCCGGTTATGTCGCCGCCTCGCAGTCCAAGACCGGCAAGGTGGGCACCTTCGGTGGCAAGAAGATCCCCACCGTGACCATCTTCATGGACGGCTTCGCCCAGGGTGTGGCGCACTACAACAAGGCCAAGAGCAAGAACGTCCAGGTGCTCGGCTGGGACTCCGCCAAGCAGGACGGCCAGTTCGTCCCGGGTGAGCGCTCCTTCGAGGACGTCAACGGTGGCAAGAACACCGCCAACGGCCTGGTCGCCCAGGGCGCCGACGTGATCTTCCCGGTCGCCGGCCCGGCCGGTGAGGGTGGCCTGCAGGCCGCTCAGGCGTCCGGCGGCAAGGTGAACGCGATCTGGGTCGACACCGACGGGTGCGTGTCCGCGCAGAACTACTGCAAGAACCTGATCACCTCGGTCGAGAAGGCGATGGACGTCGCTGTCTTCGAGGCGATCAAGGCCGGCAAGGAGGGCAAGTTCAACAGCGAGGCCTACGTCGGCAACCTGAAGAACAAGGGCACCAAGCTGTCGCCCTACCACGAGTTCGACTCTAAGGTGACCGCCGAGACCAAGGCCGAGGTGGAGAAGCTCGCCACCGACATCCAGGCCGGGACCGTCAAGATCGAGTCCAGCGCTCAGCCCAAGTGACGCACTGCGGGGGAGGGGGCGGTCTGCCCCTTCCCCCGCAGCACGCCCCGCCGTCACGCCACCCCGCCGTCACGCACGTCCCGCCGTCACGCCACCCCGCCGTCACGCACGTCCCGCCGTCACGCCACCCCGCCGTCACGCACGTCCCGCCGTCACGCTCGACCTGCGACGGCTCTGCTGCAAGGATGCCCCCGTGCCACAGACCGACGAGCCCCTCGCCGAGCAGACCGCAGCCGGCCGCTCCGAGATGTTGCAGCTGCGCGGCATCACGAAGCGGTTCGGTGAACTGGTCGCCAACGACTCCGTCGACCTGGCGATCAGGCCCGGTGAGATCCACTGCCTGCTCGGTGAGAACGGGGCCGGCAAGTCCACCCTGATGAACGTGCTCTACGGGCTGCTGCAGCCCGACGAGGGCGAGATCGTCGTCGACGGGGCGGCCCGGAAGTTCAGCAACCCGCGCGAGGCGATGGCCGCCGGCATCGGCATGGTGCACCAGCACTTCATGCTGGTCGACGTGTTCACCGTCGCCGAGAACCTCGCCCTCGGCCGACAGGCGGCCGGTTTCGGCACCCTGGACATGAAGGGTGCCCGCGGCCTGGTCCGCCGGCTCGCCGACCAGTACAAGTTCGAGGTCGACCCCGACGCCGTGGTGGAAGACCTGCCGGTCGGCGTACAACAGCGGGTCGAGATCCTCAAGGCCCTCGCCAACGACGCCAAATATCTGGTGTTCGACGAGCCGACGGCGGTGCTCACCCCGCAGGAGATCGACGAGCTGATGGCGGTGATGCAGCGGCTCAAGGACGAGGGTCGCGCCATCGTGTTCATCACCCACAAGCTGCGCGAGGTGCGCGCCGTCGCCGACCGGATCACCGTGATCCGCCGCGGCAAGGTGGTCGGCGAGGCCAGTCCGGGGGCGACCGAGTCCGAGCTGGCAGAGCTGATGGTCGGCCGCGCGGTGCAGCTGACCGTGGACAAGGCACCGCCCGCCGCCGACGGCGAGGTACGCCTGTCCGTGCAGGATCTGCGGGTGCTCAGCCCCGCCGGCCAGGTCGTGGTCAACGACGTCTCCTTCGACGTGCGCGGCGGCGAGATCCTCTGCATCGCCGGCGTCCAGGGCAACGGGCAGACCGAGCTGGCCGAGGCGCTGATCGGTACCACCCCGGTCTCCGGCGGCCGGGTCCGCCTCGACGGCCGTGAGATCACCCGCAGTACGCCCAAGCAGACCATCGACGCCGGACTCGGCTTCGTCCCTGAGGACCGCAAGCACGACGGTTTCGTCTCCAGCTTCAGCGTCGCGGAAAACCTTGTGCTGAACAGTTTCGACGAGAAACCGTTCGCCCGGGGGCTCTCGCTGGACCTGAAGAGGATCCGCCGCAACGCCACCGACCGGGTGGAGGAGTTCGACATCCGAACCCAGTCGATCGACACCCCGGTCGGCTCGCTGTCCGGCGGCAACCAGCAGAAGGTGGTGCTGGCCCGTGAGCTGTCCCGGCCGCTGTCGCTGCTGATCGCCTCCCAGCCCACCCGCGGCGTCGATGTCGGCGCGATCGAGTTCCTGCACCAGCGGATCGTCGCCGAGCGCGACAACGGCACCGCCGTGATCATCGTCTCCACCGAGCTCGACGAGGTCGCCGCGCTGGCCGACCGGATCGCGGTGATGTATCGCGGCCGGATCGTCGGAGTCGTCCCCGCCGACACCTCCCGCGAGGTGCTCGGCCTGATGATGGCCGGGGCCACGGCCGAGGAGGCCGGCGCCCATTCCCCGGCGCCGGCCGATCCCGACGAGCAGGCCGACACCCGGCCCGAGGAGTTGCGATGAGCACCCGATCCCGCCAGGCCTGGACCGAGGTGATCACCACCGCGGTCGCCTTCGTGATGGCGTTCGTCGTCGGCGCGATCGTGATGATCGTCTCCGACGCCGAGGTGATGGCCAAGTGGAGCTATCTGGCGTACCGACCCGGTGACGCGCTGACCGCCTCCTGGGAGAAGGTGTCCGGCGCCTACGGCGCGCTCTTCCTCGGCTCGCTCGGCGGGCTGGGCCCGATCACCGAGACCACCGCCCAGGCCGCGCCGCTGATCTGCGCCGGCCTCGGCGTCGGTCTCGCCTTCCGCGCCGGGCTGTTCAACATCGGCGCCCAGGGCCAGGCGATCTGGGGAGCGATCCTGGGGGCGTACGCCGGCTTCGGCTGGCACCTGCCGCCGGTCATCCACCTGCTCGTGGCGATCGCCTTCGGCGTGCTCGGCGGTGCGATCTGGGGCGGCATCGTCGGCCTGCTCAAGGCCCGTGCCGGGGCGCACGAGGTGATCGTGACGATCATGATGAACTACATCGCCTCCAAGCTGCTCGAGTGGCTGCTGACCACCAAGGCGTTCCAGCGCCCCGGCCGCACCGACCCGATCTCGCCGGTGGTCGACTGGAACGCGACAATGCCGCGGATCGAGGGCACCCAGCTGCACCTCGGCTTCCTGATCGCCCTGCTCGCCGCCGGAGGCGTCTGGTGGCTGCTCGACCGCTCCACCACCGGCTTCGCGATCCGCGCGGTCGGGCAGAACCCGCACGCGGCGGCCACCGCCGGGATGAGCGTCGCCCGCACCACCGTGATCACCATGGTCATCGCCGGCGGGCTGGCCGGCCTGGCCGGTGTGCAGTACGCGCTCGGACCCGGCGTGCTCGGCACCCCCGTGCCGCTGTCCGGCGGGCTCGTCGGCACGGTCGGCTTCGACGCGATCACCGTCGCCCTGCTCGGCCGCTCCCGCCCGTTCGGCATCGTGCTGGCCGGGCTGCTGTTCGGCGGCCTGCACGCCGGCGGGCTGGCGATGCAGTCGATGGCGCAGACCCCGCTCACGCTGACCACCCTGCTGCAGGCGCTGATCGTGCTGTTCGTCGCCGCACCCGGCCTGGTCCGCACCGTCTTCCCCTGGTTGAAGGGGCGGCGTACCCGTCCCCTCGCCGGGGCCGCCCAGGCAGGAGGCCTGCAGTGAGCACCACCGTGACGACCCCGGAGCTGCCCGCCTTCGTCGAGTCCCGGCAGGCCCGCTCGCAGCGGATCTCCACCAGCGTGCTGATCGCGGTGGTCGGGCTGCTGCTGCTCGGGCTGGCGTTCAACGCCAAGGGGGCCGCCCGGTTCGCGCTCAGCGACGCCTTCGACGAGGTGCAGCTGCCCGAGATCACCCTGCCCGGCATGCCGGTGGTGCTGGTCTGCGCGCTGGCCTGCCTGGTCTGCGGCGGTCTGCTGTTCCGCGGCCGGCTTCCCGTTCGGGTACGCCGCATCCTCGGCGCGGTGGCCGGGGTCGCCGTGGTGCTCGGCTTCCTCACCTGGGCCGCCTCCGGGCGCGACCTGCCGTTCCCGATGAGCAACCAGTTCAACGGCACCCTCAACCTGGCCACGCCGCTGATCCTTGGCGCGCTGGCCGGTGTGCTCTGTGAGCGGGCCGGCGTGGTGAACGTCGCCATCGAGGGACAGTTCCTGACCGCCGCCTTCGCCGCCGGGATCGTCGGGTCGATGACCAAGTCGATCCCCGCCGCGATGCTGGCGGCGGTGCTGGCCGGGGTGCTGATGGCCGCGCTGCTGGCGGTCTTCTCGATCAAATACCTGGTCGACCAGGTGGTGCTCGGTGTGGTGATCAACCTGCTCGCGGTCGGACTGACCGGCTTCCTGTTCGACCAGCTGGTCGCGCCGGCCGCCAGCCAGCTGAACAGCGCCCCGCTGCTCGAGGCCGTGGAGATCCCGCTGCTGTCGTCGATCCCGTTCTTCGGGCCGATCCTGTTCCGGCAGACCGTGCTGGCCTATCTGGCCATCGTGTCGGTGGTGCTGGTCTGGTTCCTGCTCTATCGCACCGCCTGGGGCCTGCGCGTGCGCGCCGTCGGTGAGCACCCGGAGTCCGCGGACACCGTCGGCATCAAGGTACGCGCGATGCGTTATCAGGCGGTGCTGGTCGGTGGCATCTTCGCCGGCCTCGGTGGCGCCTTCTTCACCATCGGCTCGACCGGCTCGTTCGCCAAGGAACTCACGGTGGGCAAGGGGTTCATCGCCCTGGCCGCGCTGATCATGGGCCGCTGGCACCCGGTCTGGGCGGCGGTGATGGCGCTGTTCTTCGGCTTCGTCACCCAGATGTCCTCGCAGATGCAGGCGCTGTCCACCCCGGTGCCGAGCCAGTTCCTGGAGCTGCTGCCCTACGTCGCCACCGTGATCGCCGTGGCCGGGCTGATCGGCCGGGTCCGCGCGCCGGCCGCCGACGGGGTGCCCTATGACAAGTGACATCGACTGGGCCGCACTCCGTCGGCGCGCGGTCGAGGCCGCGGAGCGGGCGTACGCGCCCTATTCGAAGTTTCCGGTCGGCGCGGCCGCCCTGGTCGACGACGGCCGGCTCGTGGTCGGCTGCAACGTGGAGAACGCGTCCTATGGGGTCGGGCTGTGCGCCGAGTGCGGGCTGGTGTCGGCCCTGCACGCCAGCGGCGGCGGACGCCTGGTCGCGTTCGCCTGCGTCGACGCCACCGGCTCGGCGCTGATGCCGTGCGGGCGCTGCCGCCAGCTGCTGTGGGAGCACGGGGGAGCGGAGCTGCTGGTGGACACCCCGAAGGGGGTGCTCCCGATGACCGAGGTGCTGCCGCAGGCATTCGGCGCCCACGATCTCGATCGGGTCGTCTCCGGGACCACGTAACCGGGCCGGCAGTGCCCGCGTGACTCCATGATCAAACCCAGTCGGACTGGGTTTGCCGGGCCTGCCCCTGTTGCCATTGCCTGTCCGGTTACCTCAGGCTGACTCGCGCCCGGCCGGACAGCGCGGAACAATGGCGGCATGGCTGACGAAGACACCCCCACCGAGGTCCTGGATCTCGAGACGATCCGCGCGCTGCCGAAGGTGGCGCTGCACGACCATCTGGACGGGGGCGTACGCCCGCAGACGATGCTCGACATCGCCGCCGAGGTCGGTCACCAACTGCCGGCCGGTGACGCGGATTCGCTGGCCACCTGGTTCTTCGAGGCCGCCGACTCGGGTTCGCTGGTCCGCTATCTGGAGACCTTCGACCACACGATCGCGGTGATGCAGCGCGCCGAGGACCTGCGCCGGATCGCGCGCGAGTTCGTGCTCGATCAGGCCGCCGACTCGGTGGTGTACGCCGAGGCGCGCTGGGCGCCGGAGCAGCACACCCGTGCCGGGCTGAGCATGGCCGAGGCGATCCGTGCGGTGGGCGAGGGGTTGCGCGAGGGCGTACGCACCGCCGCCGATCAGGAGCAGTACATCACCGTGCGCCAGCTGGTGACCGGGATGCGGCACACCGACACCTCCCGCGACGTGGCCGAGCTCGGGCTGGACCACGCCGGTGACCTGGTCGCCGGCTTCGACATCGCCGGCCCCGAGGACGGCTTCCCGCCGAGCAACCACGCCGCCGCGTTCTCCTTGCTGCGTGAGAATCTCGGCCGGTTCACCATCCATGCCGGTGAGGCCGCCGGGGTGGACTCGATCCGCGACGCGCTGGTGCAGGGCGGGCAGCGGCTCGGTCACGGCGTACGCCTCATCGAGGACATCGACGACTCCGGGGACCTGCCCAGCCTGGGCCCGGTGGCGGCGTACGTGCTGGACCGCCAGATCCCGCTCGAGGTGTGCCCCACCTCCAACCTGCAGACCGGAATCGCCCAAACGTACGCCGAACACCCGGTCGGCACGCTGGTCGAGCTCGGGTTCAACGTGACCATCTCCTGCGACAACCGACTGATGAGCCGCACCACGCTCAGCAACGAGCTCCACCAGCTCGTGCAGGCGTTCGGGTTCGACCGGGTCCAGCTCGCCCGCTTCGCGCGCAACTCGATCCGGGCGGCCTTCCTGCCCCACACGGTCGCCGAACAGATCTTCGCCGAGCAGATCGTGCCCGGCTACGCCGGCTGATGCGGGGTCGCTGGTTCGTGGCATTCGCCCCTGCTGTTGCTGGGCTACAACTATCCGCTGCATCCGGTGCTGGGTCTGTTCGCGTTCTGCGTGCTGTGCACCCTGCTCACCGGTCTGTTCGCCTGGGTACGCCAGCGCTCCGGCTCGGTGTGGCCGGCGGCCTACGGGCACGGACTGTTCAACGCCCTCGCCGGTAGCGCGATGTTGGTCTTCCAGTCCGCCGACAGTCAGGTCGATACCCTGCATGGCACGGTGCTCGGCTGGTCAGGGTGGTTCATCCCGCTGCTGGTGGTCGCCGCGCTGGTGGCGCGCCGGGCGTACCAGCCCCTCCCCTGGTTTCGCCCGAACCGGTAGGGTCGGACCTCCAGGGGCCGGAGAGGAGTGGGCATGGGACTGGGCAAGGTGATGCTCGACTGGCCGGTGATCCGCCAGTTCCGTTCCGGGGACCTCCTGGGCCGGGGACCGGCGGTCACCAGTGAGCGCACCCGGGAGCTGACCCCACGCACCAACACCGCCGACCACGTGGCCCGCAGCATCTGCCCCTATTGCGCCGTCGGGTGCGGCCAGCGGGTGTTCGTGCAGGACGGCCGGGTCACCCAGATCGAGGGGGACCCGGACTCGCCGATCAGCCGCGGTCGGCTGTGCCCCAAGGGCGCGGCCAGCGAACAGCTGGTGAACGCCCCGAACCGGCAGACGAAGGTCCTCTACCGTCGACCGCACGGCACCGAGTGGGAGCGCCTCGACCTCGACACCGCGCTCGACATGATCGCCAACCGTTTCCTCGAGGCCCGTCGCGCCCATTGGCAGGATCACGACGACCAGGGCCGCCGGGTCAACCGCACCATGGGCGTGGCCGCCCTGGGCGGGGCGACGCTGGACAACGAGGAGAACTACCTGATCAAGAAGTTGTTCACCGCCGCCGGAGCGATCCAGATCGAGAACCAGGCCCGGATATGACACTCCGCCACGGTTCCCGGTCTGGGGACCTCGTTCGGGCGCGGGGGCGCCACGCAGACACTGCAGGATCTGGCCGAGTCTGACTGCATCGTCATCCAGGGCTCCAACATGGCCGAGTGCCACCCGGTGGGCTTCCAGTGGGTGACCGAGGCGAAGGCGCGCGGCGCCCGGGTGATCCATGTCGACCCGCGCTTCACCCGCACCTCGGCGGTCTCCGACCGGCACATCCCGATCCGGGTGGGCTCCGACATCGCGCTGCTGGGTGGGCTGATCAACCACGTCCTGAGCAACGAGCTGTACTTCCACGAATACGTGCAGCACTACACCAACGGCCCCACCCTGGTCGGGGAGGGGTTCGTCGACACCGAGGACCTGGACGGGTTGTTCAGCGGGTTCGACCCGGAGTTGAACGCCTACGACCCGGCGAGCTGGGCGTACGCCGAGGGCCCGGAGACCGAATCCGGTGACGACACCGACCGGATCCAGGGCCCGGCCGGAGGGGACACTCATGGCGCCGAGCTGGGCGAGGCCTCCCACGGCGAGTCGCACGGCTCCGGTGGTCCGGCGTTGGACCACGCCAGCGTGCTCCGTGACGATTCGATGACCGACCCGCGCTGCGTGCTGCAGCTGCTCAAGCGCCACTACCGGCGCTACACCCCCGAGATGGTGGCCCAGGTCTGCGGCATCAGCGTGGCCGACTTCCAGTATCTGGCCGAGTCGGTGACCAGCAACTCGGGCCGGGACCGGACCACCGCCTTCTGCTACGCGGTCGGCTGGACCCAGCACACCGACGGTGCGCAGATCATCCGCACCGCCTCGATCCTGCAGCTGCTGCTCGGCAACGTGGGCCGCCCCGGTGGCGGAGTGATGGCGTTGCGCGGTCACGCCTCGATCCAGGGGTCCACCGACATCCCCACGCTCTACAACCTGCTGCCGGGCTACCTGCCCATGCCACGGGCCGGTCAGGAGGACTTCGCGGCCTATCTGCAGACCGCCGGATCCAAGCAGGAGAAGGGATTCTGGGCGAACGCTGACGCCTACGCGGTCAACCTGCTGAAGGCGTGGTGGGGGGACGCGGCGACCGAGGAGAACGAGTACGGCTACCAGTTCCTGCCCCGGCTCACCGGCGCGCACGGCACCTACCAGACCACGCTGGGGATGCTGGACGGCCAGGTCGACGGCTATCTGGTGATCGGGCAGAACCCGGCGGTGGGATCCGCCAACGCCCGGCTGCAGCGGCGCGCGCTGGCCGCGCTCAAGTGGCTGGTGGTACGCGACCTGCGGCTGATCGAGACCGCCACCTTCTGGTCCGACGGTCCCGAGGTGGAGAACGGGGAGGTGGCACCCGCCGACATCGGGACCGAGGTGTTCTTCCTGCCGGCGGCCACCCACGTGGAGAAGGCGGGCAGCTTCACCCAGACGCAGCGGCTGCTGCAGTGGCGGGAAAAGGCGCTCGATCCGCCGGGTGAGGCGATGAGCGATCTGCAGTTCGCGTACCTGCTCGGGCAGCGGATCCGGGAGCGCGTAGCCGGCTCCACCGACCCCCGTGACCGCGGGCTGCAGGAGCTCACCTGGGACTACCGACTCGACGAGCAGGGCGAGATCGACGCGGAGTCGGTGCTGGCGGAGATCAATGGCCGCCACCTCACCGGCGAGAAGGCTGGCCAACCGCTCTCCAGCTATCTGGAGATGACCGCCGACGGCTCCACCTCGGGTGGGTGCTGGATCTACACCGGGGTGTACGCCGACGGCGTCAACCAGGCCAACCGGCGCCGACCGGGGCGGGAGCAGGACCCGATCGCGCCCGAGTGGGGTTGGTCGTGGCCGGCGAACCGGCGGATCCTCTACAACCGCGCCTCGGCAGACCTCGACGGCAAACCATGGAGCGAGCGCAAGAAGCTGATCTGGTGGGATGAGGAGCAGCGGCGCTGGGTCGGTCGCGACGTGCCGGACTTCCCGGTCGACATGGCCCCCGACCACCGCGGCAGCGGGGTCGAGGGTGGCCCGGAGGCGTTGGACGGTGACGACCCGTTCATCATGCAGGCCGACGGAAAGGGCTGGCTGTACGCGCCCAAGGGCATGGTGGACGGCCCGATGCCCACCCATTACGAGGGGGCGGAGTCGCCGGTGCCGAACCCGCTCTACGGTCAGCAGACAAACCCGGCGAAGAAGACGTTCCCGCGCCCCGACAACCAGTTCGTGGTCGGCGCCGACGCGGTCGCGGTGTACCCCTATCAGTTCACCACCTACCGGTTGACCGAGCACCACACCGCCGGCGGGATGAGCCGGTTCCTGCCCTACCTGTCGGAGCTGCAGCCGGAGATGTTCTGCGAGATCTCCCCGGAACTGGCCGCCGAGCGCGGGCTGGAGAACGGCGGCTGGGCCACCCTGGTCAGCCCGCGCGCCGCGATCGAGACCCGGGTGCTGGTGACCGAGCGGGTGTCCTCGCTGCAGGTCGCCGGACGGACCATGCACCAGATCGGGCTGCCCTACCACTGGGGTGTGGGTGCCCGCGCCGTGGTCGAGGGTGACGCCGCCAACGATCTGCTGGGCATCGTGCTCGACCCGAACGTGCAGATCCAGGAGTCGAAGGTCGGCATGTGCGACATCCGGCCGGGCCGCCGCCCGCGCGGACCAGCGTTGTCCGCGCTCGTCGCCGACTATCAGCGGCGGGCCGGCCTGCAGCCCGAAACCAGCCCGAGGAAGGGGAAGCGCTGATGGGGTTCTGGCGCCAGCAACTCATCGGGGCGACCAACCCCGCGCGTGATGCCGCGTGGCAGGAAGTCAAGCCCCGCAAGGGTTTCTTCACCGACACCTCCATCTGCATCGGCTGCAAGGCGTGCGAGGTCGCCTGCAAGGAGTGGAACCACGTGCCGACCCGCAGCCACGGTCGGGAGCGGCACGGGGGAGTGCTCGGCCTGAGCACCGAGTCCTACGACAACACTGGGCACCTGGGCGCCGACACGTGGCGGCACGTGGCGTTCATCGAGCAGGGACCTGAGCAGTTGGCGCGCGCCCGGCGTACCGGATCGGTGGACCTGGGCATGCCGCGCGTACGCCCGACGGTGGCTGAGCCTGTCGGGACGGTGGCTGAGCCTGTCGAAGCCACCCCTTCGACGGGCTCAGGGGACGTTGCAGGACCAGGCTCAGGGGACGTTGCAGGACCAGGTTCAGGGGTCGGGTTCGCCGAACCCGACGACACCCTGCCTCCGGTGCGCTGGCTGATGAGCTCTGACGTGTGCAAGCACTGCACCCACGCGGGCTGCCTGGACGTGTGCCCGACCGGGGCGCTGTTTCGGACCGAATACGGCACCGTGGTGGTCCAACCCGACGTCTGCAACGGCTGCGGATACTGCGTCGGCTCCTGCCCGTTCGGGGTGATCGGACGGCGGGAGAACGGCCTGGTCGAGCTGGCCGACGGCAGCAGCGCCAAGCCCCCGAACGCCGGCGTGGCCCAGAAGTGCACGCTGTGCTATGACCGGATCCGGGAGGACCAGACGCCCGCGTGCGCCCAGACCTGTCCCACCACCAGCATCAAGTTCGGCGACCACGACGAAATGGTGCGGTTGGCCCGGGAACGGCTGGAAGTGCTGCACGCACAGGGACATCCCGAGGCCCGGCTCTACGGCACCAACCCCGACGACGGGGTCGGGGGGACGGGATCGGTGTTCCTGCTGATGGACGAGCCGGAGGCGTACGGGCTGCCGCCCGATCCGATCGTGACCACCGCCGTGCTGCCGAAGATGTTCACCATGGCAGGGATCGCGGGCACCGCGCTGATCGGCGCGGTGCTGGCCGCCTTTGCCGGGGGCGTGGTCCGACGATGACGACCAGACCCTTCGACGATGACCGGCCGCCGCTGCTCGGACCCCGGAAACGCCGTGACGGTGACGGTTCCAGGCGACGCAGCGATCCGAACGCCACCGTGCCGGAGGCCGAGTTCATCAGCTACTACGGGCACAACGTGGTCCAACCGCCGCCGTGGGAGTGGCCGATCCCGGCGTACCTGTTCCTCGGTGGGCTCGCCGCCGGCTCCGGCCTGGTCGCCGCCGGCGGACACTTCACCGGGCGACCGCGGCTGCGTCGCCGCGGCCGGTACGCCGCGATCGGCGCGGCGGCCCTCGGCGGCGCGGCGCTGGCCAAGGACCTGGGCCGACCCGAGCGGGTGCTGAACATGTTCCGCACCGTCAAGCTCACCTCGCCGATGTCGGTCGGTACCTGGATCCTCACCGGGTTCGGCGCCTGCACCGGCGCGGCCGTCGGGCTGGAGCTGCTCCGGCCGCGGCTGCGGTCGGGGAGCGGACTGGCCGGGGCGGCCGGCGTGGTCGACGGACTGGCCAGTGCCGGTTCGGCGTTCTTCGCGCCACCGCTGGCGGCGTACACCGCCGTGCTGCTCGCCGACACGGCCGCACCCACCTGGCACGAGTCCTATCGGGAGCTGCCGTTCGTGTTCGTCAGCTCCGCGCTGGCCGCCGGGACCGGGCTGTCCATGATCACCACCCCGACCGCCGAAACCAGGGGCCCGGTGCGACAGTTGGCCGTGCTGGGCGCGGCCTGCGAGTTGGGGATCGGGGAACTGATGACCCGTCGCCTGGGGGAGTTGGCCGAGCCGTTCGAGGAACCCCCGGCGAAGCGGTGGCACCAGGTGGCCCGGGTGCTCACGGTCGTCGGCGCGGTCGGTGCCGCCGTGGTCGGGGGGACGCGGGTTGGTGCGGCGCTGTCCGGTGCGGCGCTGATCGGCGGCTCGCTGGCCACCCGGTTCGCGGTGTTCCACGCCGGCATCACGTCCGCGAAGGACCCGCGCTACACGGTACGCCCCCAGCGCGCCCGCGCTGCCGCTGCCGCGGCCGAGGGGCGTGGCGTCACCCAACCCGGCGGTGAGTGGCCCCGCTGATCCCCAATGGCCATTCAGCGAACCGCCTTGCCGCCCGGCGAACCCCACGGGGTCAGGCGAATGGCACCAGGGTTCGCTGGATCGCCATTGGAGGGGCGCTGGATGGTCAGCGGACCGTGATCACCGGGCCATCCCCGGCCGGGACCAGCTCACCGATCACCGGGGCGCCAGCGATCTCACCGGCGAGCAGCAGCCCTCCGGAGGTTTGGGCGTCGGCGAGCAGCAACAGTTCGTCCTCGGCAACTTCTGCCGACAGGTGCGGGGCCACCCAGTCCAGGTTGCGCCGGCTGCCGCCGGGCACGAACCCCTCGGCCAGCGACTGCCTGGCCGCGGCCAGCATCGGTACCGCCCGGTGGTCGATGACCGCCGCCACCCCCGAGGCGCGGCACAGCTTGTAGAGGTGGCCGAGCAGGCCGAAACCGGTGACATCGGTGGCCGCCCGGATGCCCGCCGCCAGAGCCGCTGCCGAGGCGTCCGCATTCAGCGCGGTCATCGACGCGACTGCCTCCTCGAACCGCTCACCGGTGGCCTTGTGCCGGTTGTTGAGTACGCCGACCCCCAGCGGCTTTGTCAGCGACAGCGGCAATCCCGGCTGTCCCGCGTCGTTGCGCAGCAGCCGGTCGGCCTTCCCCCGCCCGGTGACCGCGAGGCCGTAGATCGGTTCGGGGTTGTCGATGCTGTGCCCACCGGCCAGCGGCGTCGCGGCCTGCCGGCAGACCGCCAGCCCGCCGCGCAGCACCTCGGTGGCGAGTTCGGTCGGCAGCACCCCGCGCGGCCACCCCAGCAGGTTGATCGCCAGCATCGGCGTACCCCCCATCGCATAGATGTCGCTCAGCGCATTGGCCGCGGCGATCCGCCCCCAGTCGAACGGGTCGTCGACCACCGGGGTGAAGAAATCGGTGGTGGAGATGATCACCGTGCCATCGCCGGCCGGGTCGAGCAGCACCGCCGCGGCGTCGTCACCGTGCTCCAGCCCGACCACCAGTTCGGGGGAGTCCACGCCGACGAGCCCGGACACCATCTGCTCCAGTTCGCCGGGTGGGATCTTGCAGGCACAGCCGCCGCCGTGGGCATACGAGGTGAGGCGTTTCATGGGCCCACTCTAGGCCGCGCGCTACAGTCGGCGGGCAGAGGAGGCGTCTGGGTACCTGGTGGGCCCCCCGGTCTTCAAAACCGGTGAGATCGAGTACCTCGGTCTGGCGGGTTCGATTCCCGTCCGCCTCCGCCAGCTCGACGGGCAGGAGGAGGCGTGAGCGATCCGCGGCGCGACATCCCGCGCACCGACGCGCTGCTGGCCCGGCCCGCCATGCTCGCGGCCAGCGAACGGCTCGGGAGCGAGGCCGTGCGGGCGGTGGTACGCCGTGCCCAGGACCAGGCACGGGCCGGCCGGATCACCCCCGAGCAGGTCGCCGGGTGTGCCGAACGAGACCTGAGCGGACCGACCCCACTGCGCGCCGTGCTCAACGCCACCGGGATCGTGGTGCACACCAACCTCGGCCGGGCCCCGTTGTCGGAGGCCGCGGTGCGGGCCATCGTCGAGGCCAGCGGGTACGCCGACGTCGAGCTCGACCTCGCCACCGGCCGCCGCGCCCGACGCGGCGCCGCCGCGCTGACCGCGCTGCGCACCGCCTGCCCGGGCGCCGAGGACGCGTTGGTGGTGAACAACGGGGCCGCCGCGTTGGTGCTCGCCACCACCGCCCTGGCCGCCGGGCGTGAGGTGATCGTCTCCCGCGGCGAACTGGTCGAGATCGGCGACGGCTTCCGGTTGCCGGAGTTGATCGCCTCCGCCGGGGCACGAATCCGCGAGGTGGGCACCACCAATCGCACCCACCCGGCCGACTATGCCGAGGCCGTCGGACCGGACACCGGCTGCATCCTCAAGGTGCACCCGAGCAACTTCGCGGTCACCGGATTCACGGCCAGCGTTGGGATCGCGGAGCTCGCTGGGCTCGGGGTCCCGGTCGTGGCCGACCTCGGCTCCGGCCTGTTGGCCCCCGACCCGGCGTTGCCCGACGAGCCCGACGCCGCCACCGCACTCGCCGCTGGCGCCGACCTGGTCACCGCCAGCGGGGACAAGCTGCTCGGCGGCCCGCAGGCGGGATTGTTGCTGGGCGAGGCAGAACTCGTGCAGCGCCTACGCCGGCACCCCCTGCAACGCGCGCTGCGCGTGGACAAGCTCACCCTGGCCGCGCTGCACGCCACCCTGACCGGACCCGTGCCGCCGGTGAGCGACCATCGCCGCGCCGATCCCGCTCGGCTGAAGGAGCGCTGCCAACGCTTGGCCGACCGACTGGAGTTCCCGGCCGACGTGGTCCCGAGCACCGGTCACGTCGGCGGCGGCGGCGCTCCCGGCGTCCCGCTGCCCGGCTGGGCGGTCGCCGTGCCAGAGCCGCTGGCCGAAGCGCTGCGTCTCGGCGACCCGGCGGTGCTCGCCCGCACCGAACACGGCCGCTGTCTGGTCGACCCGCGCTGCATCCCCGCCGGCCGCGACGACGACCTGATCGCCGCAATCACCTGTGCCGCACGGAAAGCGGGGATCGCCGGGTGCGGGTGATCGCCACCGCCGGTCACGTCGACCACGGCAAGTCCACCCTGGTCCGGGCGCTCACCGGCACCGACCCGGACCGCTGGGCGGCCGAGCATGAGCGTGGCCTCACCATCGACCTCGGGTACGCCCACACCACCCTGCCGAGCGGTGAGACCGTGGCTTTCGTCGACGTGCCGGGGCACCAGCGGTTCATCGCCAACATGCTCGCCGGGATCGGGCCCGTGCCGATCGTGCTGTTCGTGGTCGCGGCCGACGAGGGCTGGCGGGCACAGAGCAGCGAACATCTGGCCGCCATCGCGGCGCTCGGCATCCGACACGGCCTGCTGGTGCTCACCCGGAACGACCTCGCCGACCCCGAGCCCGCACGCGAACAGGCCCGGGCACGGCTGTCCGAGGCCGGGTTCGGTGACTGGGCCGACGTGGCCGTCTCCGCGCGCAGCGGTGACGGTCTGTCGCAGCTGCGGGCCGCGCTCGACGCGTTGCTGGCCACCGTGCCGGCCCCCGAGGTGAGCGGTCGGGGGCGGTTGTGGGTGGACCGCAGCTTCACCATCCGCGGAGCGGGCACGGTCGTCACCGGAACCCTGGGGTCCGGCACCCTGGCGATCGAGGACCGGGTGCGGCTCGCGGGTCGGCCGGTGCGGATCAGGGGGCTGCAGAGCCTGGGGGAGCCTGTCGAGCGCGCGGCGGCTGTCGCGCGGGTGGCGGTCAACCTGCGCGGTCTCGACGCTGACCGGGTGGGCCGCGGGGACGCGCTCACCACGGGCGACTGGTGGACGACCGACACGGTCGACGGCCGAGTCGGGGCGGACGATCTGCCCGAACGGCTGATGTTGCACGTGGGCACGTTTTCCGGCCCCGTGCGGGTACGCCGACTCGGCCACGGAGCGGTACGCCTCACCTGGTCGGGGGAACTGCCGTTGCAGGTCGGGGACCGGATGGTGCTGCGCGATCCCGGCCGCCAACAGGTGCTGGCCGGGGCCACGGTGCTCGACCTGGATCCGCCGCCGCTGCGCCGCCGCGGTGCTGCCCGTGAGCGGGCCGAGTCGCTCTCCACGGCGCCGACGACGATCGACGCCGATCGGGAGCTGGCCCGGCGTGGGGTGACCGACGGGGCCACCCTGCGCGCGCTCGGGGCCGACCCGGACCGGCTGGATGCGGCGGTGGTGCGGGCCGGCCGCTGGCTGATCGACCCCGTCCGGTGGGCCGCCTGGGTCGACCGGCTGCCCGGTCTCGTCCGGGCGTACGCCGCAAAGAATCCAATGCAGGCACGGATGCCGGCCGGAACGGCCGCGACCGCGCTCGGGCTGCCCAGCGCGGAGCTGCTGGCGCCGCTGGCCGACCAGTGCGGGCTCATCACCGCGGACGGACAGCTCGCCGAACCCGGTGCCCGCGCCGACCTTGGGCCGGCCGAGGATGCCCTCCGGGAGGTCGAGCGGTCGCTGGCGGAGCGTCCGTTCGCCGCCCCCGAGCGCGACGAGTTGACCCGACTCGGCCTGGGATCGCGGGAGATCGCCACGGCGGTACGCCTGGGCCGGCTGATCGACCTCGGCGAGCTGGTGGTGCTCGCCCCGGCCGCGCCCGCGTTGGCGATGCGCGAGCTGGCCAGGCTGCCGCAGCCGTTCACCACCTCCCAGGCGCGCCAGGCCCTCGGCAGCACCCGCCGGGTGGTGATTCCGCTGCTCGAGCACCTGGACGCCCGTGGCTGGACGAGGCGGCTGGATGGCGGACACCGGGAGGTCCGGCGCTGAGGCACTAGGGTTGGACCCATGTGTGCTCACGTGCTGACCTCCGTCGCGTGGCCGTATGCGAACGGCCCGCGCCACATCGGACACGTCTCCGGTTTCGGTGTCCCCTCCGACGTCTTCGCCCGCTTCATGCGAATGTCGGGACACCAGGTGCTGATGGTCTCCGGCACCGACGAGCACGGCACCCCGATCTCGGTGCAGGCCGAGAAGGAGGGGGTCACCACCCGCCAGCTCGCCGACAAGTACAACCGCGTCATCGTCGAGGACCTGCAGGGCCTCGGGCTCAGCTATGACCTGTTCACCCGCACCACCACCCGCAACCACTATCGCGTCGTGCAGGAGATGTTCACCGCCCTGTTCGACAACGGGTACGCCGTCGCCCGCGCCACCAAGGGGGCGATCAGCCCGTCGACCGGGCGGACCCTGCCGGACCGCTACATCGAGGGCACCTGCCCGATCTGCGGTTATGACGGCGCCCGCGGCGACCAGTGCGACAACTGCGGCAACCAGCTCGACCCGGTCGACCTGGTCAACCCGCGCTCGCGGATCAACGGTGAGACCCCCGAGTTCGTCGAGACCGAACACTTCTTCCTCGACCTGCCCGCCCTGGCCGAGGAGCTCTCCCGCTGGCTCGACCAACGCACCGACTGGCGCCCCAACGTGCTCAAGTTCAGCCACAACCTGATCTCCGAGTTGCGCCCGCGGGCGATCACCCGCGACCTCGACTGGGGCGTACCGATCCCGCTGGACGGGTGGCGGGACCAGCCGATGAAGCGACTCTACGTCTGGTTCGACGCGGTGATCGGCTACCTGTCCGCCTCCATCGAGTGGGCCCGGCGAACCGGAGACCCCGACGCGTGGAAGCAGTGGTGGACCGACCCGGAGGCGAAGTCCTACTACTTCATGGGCAAGGACAACATCGTCTTCCACTCGGTGATCTGGCCGGCGATCCTGCTCGGCGCCAATGGTGAGGGAGACCGCGGCGGTGACGACCACGTGTTCGGCGGCCAGCTCAACCTGCCGACCGAGGTCGTGTCCTCGGAATACCTGACCATGTCCGGATCCAAGTTCTCCACCTCCCGCGGCAAGGTCATCTACGTCACCGACTTCCTGCGCGAGTTCGGGCCCGACGCGCTGCGCTACTTCATCGCCGTCGCCGGCCCCGAGAACAACGACACCGACTTCACCTGGGACGAGTTCGTCCGGCGGACCAACTCCGAGCTCGCCAACGAGTGGGGCAACCTGGTCAACCGGTCGATCTCCATGGCCCACAAGAACCACGGCGAGATCCCGGCGGCCACCGACCTGCAGCCGATCGACGAGCAGCTGCTCGCCACCGCCCGCGCCGGGTTCGACACCGTCGGTGACCTGCTCGGGCACAACAAGTTCAAGAACGCGATCACCGAGGCGATGCGGATCGCCGGTGCCGCCAACCGGTATCTCTCGGAAACCGAACCCTGGAAGCTCAAGGACGATCCGACCCGCCGCGACACCGTGCTGCACGTGGCCCTTCAGGTGGTCAGCGACGTGAACACCCTGCTCACCCCGTTTCTGCCGCACGCCTCCCAGAAGGTGTTCGAGGCGCTCGGCGGTGAGGGCGTCTGGGCCGCACTGCCGGAGATCCGGATGGTCAGCGAGGAGGGCAACGAGGACTACCCGGTGATCATGGGGGAGTACGCCTCGGAGCAGGCCCGGTGGGAGTCCCGGCCGATCGCCGTGGGCACCCCGCTGCAGAAGCCCACCCCGCTGTTCACCAAGCTGGACGAAGAACTGGGCGAGACCGGCCCCCAGTGGGCACCGATCGGATGAGGAGCGAGGCACAGCTGGAACAGCGGTTCACCGACAAGGTGGTGCTGATCACCGGAGCCGGCTCCGGGATCGGCGCCGCAACCGCCCGCCGGTTCGCCGGCGAGGGCGCGCGGGTGGTCATCGCCGACCGCAACCTGGCGGCCGCCGAGCAGGTCGCCACCAGCCTGGACGGGGCGCTGGCGTGCCCGGTGGATGTCGCCGATCCCCAGTCGGTGCAGGAATTGGCCACGTTCGTCCGCGAACGCATCGGCCGGCTCGACGTGCTGCTGCACGGGGCCCACCACGCGAGCGCCGAGGACCTGTGCTCGACGAGCGTGGAGGACCTGCGCCTCGACCTCGAGGTCACCCTGCTGGGGCCGATGCTGGTCAGCCGGGCGCTGCTGCCGATCATGGTCGACTCCGGCGGCGGGGTGGTGCTGGCGATCGGTTCGGTGAACGGGATCGGCTGGTATGGCGGGCACGGCTATTCGGCCGCCAAGGCCGGCCTGCTGCACTTCACCCGCAACCTGGCCGCCGACTTCGCCGATCGCGGCATCCGCGCCAACGCGGTCGCGCCGGGGACGATCGACACCCCGGCGTGGGCCGACGCCAAGGCGGAGAACCCGCAGATCATGCAGCAGCTCGGCCAGCACTATCCGCTCGGCCGGGTGGGGCAGGCCTCAGACGTCGCGGATGCGCTGCTGTTCCTGGCCAGCGACCAGGCCTCCTGGATCACCGGGGCGGTGCTGCCCGTCGAGGGCGGAATCCTGCTCACCAACGCCTTTCCCGACGCCTTCGGCGACTCCTGAGCCACCCCCGGCGCTACCTGAGGCGATCGCTCGCTTCTGCCGGGATCGGCGTACCCACATCGGCTGCACGACGCCGCCGGTGCGGGCCAGGCGTACGCCCAGGGCAACGGCCAGCGCGACCAGCAGCAGCACCGCCACGACGCTCGCCTCGGCCCCGAACCGCCCACCCGAGATCAGATCGGACCCCTGCGGGGTGACCTTCACCAGGCCGTCCACCTCACCGGTGCCGGAGACGATCACCCCGAGAAGCGGTCCCTGGGTGATGTTCCACGCCGCGTGGAAACCGATCATTAGCCACAGCGAGCGGCTCCAGGCGTACAACACTCCGAGCAGCAGCCCGGCCTCCAGGCCGATCGCGATCGCCCCCCACCAGGTGGCGTCGGGGTTGGAGATGTGCACGATGCCGAACACCAGTCCGGAGACGACGACCGCACCCCAGGTGCCGAGCAGCTCCTCGGTGATCCGATAGAGCACGCCGCGGAACAGCAACTCCTCGGCGATCCCGGCCCCCGCCCCCACGGCGAGCACCATCCGCCACCACTCGCCCCAATCGGGGCTGTTTGTCCCCTCGATCTGGTAGGCGCCCAGCGCCACGATCACCGCGAAGACGACCGCGAAGACGACGGCGCCGGCGAGCAGCCCCCAGAGCAGTCCGAGCGCCCGTCGGGGAGCGAGCTCGACCGGCGGTCGGCGGCGCTCGATCAGCAGCACCCAGACCAGATAGGCGAGCAGCGTCACGACGATCTGGACCCCGGCCATCACGCTGCGGTTGCCGGAGATCGCCGGCGGCGCCAGCAGAATCAACGGCAGCACGACCAGCACCGCCATCAGTACCGTGATGACCAGGAACAGCAACAGGCGCAGGAAAGGGTTGAACAGCACCGGGATCCGCGCGCGCAGCGAACGCGGTGGTGCGTCGGCGGCGAGTCCGTCGAAGCGGGTGATCGGACCGGCCGAGAGGCTGCTCGGGGTGGTCTGCGGGTTGATCGGGTTCAGGGTTTTTGGGTTGGTCCGGGTGGGGGTGTAGCTCACAACTGCAAGCTAGCGCGCAGCTCGGTCAACAGCCGTTCCTGCAGCGCCCGGGCCTCGGCCCTGGCTCGTGCCAGGTCCGGGGTGGGATCGAGGCGCACCTCGAGATAGCACTTGAGCTTCGGTTCGGTGCCCGAGGGCCGCACGGTGGCGGTCACCGCGGGACCGGCCAGGCGTACGCCGTCGGTCGGCGGCAACGCGTTCCCCGAGCCTGTCGAAGTGGTCCCTGAGCCTGTCGAAGGGGCCCACCCCTCGGCCAGGTCGACCACCTCGACCGGGGCGCCGCACAGCTCGCGCGGCGGCGCCGAGCGCAGCCGCGCCATCGCGTCGGTGATCAGCGACAGGTCCTGCACGCGGACTGACCACTGGCTGTTCAGGTGTACGCCGTGGGTGCGGGCCAGCTCATCGAGCCGCTCACCGATCGACGACCCGTCGGCGCGCAGCCGGGCGGCCAGAGCCAGCACCGTGACCAGGGTGGAGATGCCGTCCTTGTCGGCGACCGCCTCGGGGTCGCAGCAGTAACCGATCGCCTCCTCATAACCGAACGCCAACCCGGGCACCCGGCCGATCCACTTGAACCCGGTCAGCGTGACCGCGCTCGGCTGCCCGTACGCCGCCGCCACCTTGTGCAGCAGGGATCCCGAGACGACGGAGTTGGCGTAGACGCCGTGGACGCCGCGGCGGCAGAAGTCGTCGGCCAGCAGCGCACCGAGCTCGTCACCGTGCAGCATCCGGAACCCGGTCGGTGCGTCCGGGGCCGGGATTGCCACCGCGCAACGGTCGGCGTCGGGATCGTTGGCGATCACCAGGTCGACCTGGTTGGCGGCCGCGGCCGCCAGCGCCAGGTCGATCGCCCCGGGCTCCTCGGGGTTGGGGAAGCTGACCGTCGGGAACGCCGGATCGGGCTGGGCCTGCTCGTTCACCTCAACGGGGGCAGGAAATCCGGCCCGCGCGATCACGTCGTGCATCACCGCGCCGCCCACTCCGTGCAGCGGGGTGTATACCCAGGACACCTCCCGCGGGGCGTCCGCCGACACCAGCTGGGCGACGCGTTCGGCGTACGCCTCCAGCAGCTCGCTGGCGATCCGGCGGAAGTTCTGCGAGCGGGGCAGCTCGGTCACCGGAATGCGCTCCACGGCACGGATCTCGGCGGCGATGTCGGCGTCGGCCGGCGGCACGATCTGGCTGCCGTCGCCGAGGTAGACCTTGTAACCGTTGTCCTGCGGCGGGTTGTGTGAAGCGGTGACAACCACGGCGGCCACACAGCCGAGCCAGCGGATGCCGAACGCGACGACCGGGGTCGGCACCGGGTGGCTGGTGAGGATCGCCTCGAACCCCTGTGCGGCAAGGATTTCTGCGGTGTCGGTGGCGAACACCTCGGAGTTGTAGCGGGCGTCGTAACCGATCAGGACGCGGCCCTTCGGCGGGTGGGGGTTCCCCTCGACACGCCGCACCGGGCTTCGCCCGGTTCCGCTGCTCGGGGAACGGAGGAGGTGGGCGGCGAGGCCGGCTGCGGCGCGGCTGACGACGACGCGGTTCATCCGGGCGGGGCCGGCGCCGAGGGGGCCCCGGAGACCGGCGGTGCCGAACTCGAGCGGGCCGGAAAAGGCGTCGGTCAGCTCGGCGACTGCGGTGAGGTCATCGGCCGCCGCCTTTTCCAGCAGGTCCTGGGCGGCGGCCGCGGTGACCGGGTCGGGGTCGGCGGCGATCCACGCGTCGATCCGCTCGACCAACTCCGGCGGCAGCATCACAACGCCTCGACCAGGCCGCGCAGCAGCGCGGCCAGGCGCGGGGCCGCCTCCTTGCCGGCGGCGATCACCTCGGCGTGGTCGAGCGGTTCGGGGCTGATCCCGGCGGCCAGGTTGGTGGCCAGCGAGATGCCGAGAACCTCGAGCCCGACCGCGCGGGCGGCGATCGTCTCCAAGGTGGTGGACATGCCGACCAGGTCGCCACCGAGCACCCCTGCCATCCGCACCTCGGCCGGGGTCTCGTACTGCGGCCCTCGGAACTGCACATAGACCCCCTCGGGCAGGCTCGGATCGACCTGTCGGGCGAGGTCGCGCAGCCGCTTGCTGTAGGCCTCTGACAGGTCGATGAAGGTGGCTCCGCGCAGCGGGGTGGAGCCGGTCAGGTTGATGTGGTCGGAGATCAGCACCGGCGTACCCGGACCCCACTCGCGCCGCAGCGAACCGCAGCCGTTGGTGAGCACCAGGGTGGACGCGCCCGCGGCGGCCATCGTGCGCACCCCGTGGGCGACCGCGTCGACACCGCGCCCCTCATAGAAGTGGGTACGCCCGGTGAGGATCGCGGCGACCTTCTGGTTCGGCGTACGCACGCAGCGCAGCTGCCCACCGTGACCGGCCACCACCGGCGCGGAGAACCCGGGCAGCTCGGCCAGCTCGACCTGACCGATCGGCTCACCGAGGTCGTCGGCGGCGGCCGACCAGCCAGAGCCGAGCACCAGGGCCAGGTCGAGACTCTCGACGTCGAAACGCTGCCTGAGCGCGGTCGCTGCCCGGGCCGCCAGGTCTGCCGGGTCGGTCGGGTGGGGTGGGGTCTGCATGCTGTCACTCACCCGCGTCAGTGTAGGCAGCGACCGCGGTGCCCGGCGCAACCCCCGCCGGGTAGGTCACCGGCACCGGAGATGGAACAATGCTGCTCGTGACTCGAGTGGTGATCATTGGTGGCGGACCCGGCGGATACGAAGCGGCCCTGGTGGGCAGCCAGCTGGGTGGCGACGTGACGCTGATCGACAGGGACGGGATGGGCGGCTCGGCTGTGCTCACCGACTGCGTGCCCTCCAAGACGCTGATCGCCACCGCCGAGGTGATGATGACGGTGAAGGGTTCGGAGGAGCTCGGCCTGCGGATAGACGTGGACGACGCCACCGACGACGCCAACGGGGTCTCGGTCGACCTCGCCAAGGTGAACCGCCGCGTGCTCGCGCTGGCCGAACGGCAGTCCGCCGACATCTACGACAAGCTGATCGCCGAGGGGGTCACGGTGGTGCCCGGGCGGGCCCGGTTGCAGGGGACCGACACCGTCATTGCCGACACCGACGAGGGGGAGCAGCGGTTCCCGGCCGACGTGATCCTGGTGGCCACCGGGGCGCACCCGCGTGAGCTCCCGACCGCCCGACCCGACGGCGAACGGATCCTCACCTGGACCCAGGTCTATGACCTCACCGAGATGCCCGAGCACCTGATCGTGATCGGCTCCGGTGTCACCGGGGCCGAGTTCGCCAACGCCTACGACGCGCTGGGCGTCGACGTCACCCTCGTGTCCTCCCGCACGACCGTCCTGCCCGGCGAGGACGCCGACGCCGCCCAGGTGCTGCAGGACGTGTTCACCCGACGCGGCATGACGGTGCTGTCGGAGTCGCGGGCCGAATCGGTGACCCGCGAGGGCGACCAGGTGACCGTGCACCTGACCGACGGCCGCACCGTCACCGGGTCGCACTGCCTGATGGCGGTCGGGTCGATCCCGAACACCGCCGACATGGGCCTCGAGGAGGCCGGCATCACCCTCAACGACGGCGGCTACATCCAGGTCGACAAGGTGTCCCGGGCCGGCGTACGCGGGGTGTACGCGGCGGGGGACTGCACCGGCGTGCACGCGCTCGCCTCGGTCGCGGCCATGCAGGGCCGGATCGCAATGTGGCATGCCCTCGGTGACGCCGTCGCGCCGCTGGACCTGAACGTGGTGTCCTCCAATGTGTTCACCTCCCCTGAGATCGCGACGGTGGGGACGACCCAGAAGCAGGTGGACTCCGGCGAGGTGCGGGCGCTGGCGATCAACCTGCCGCTGTCGGGAAATCCGCGCGCCAAGATGCAGGGCATCCACGACGGCTTCGTGAAGCTGTTCTGTCTGCCGACCACCGGCATCATCATCGGTGGGGTGGTGGTCGCGCCCCGGGCCAGCGAGCTGATCCACACGATCTCGCTGGCGGTGTCGGAGAAGATCACCGTGGACAACTTCGCCCACGACTTCACCGTCTATCCGTCGCTGTCCGGTTCGATCGCCGAGGCCGCCCGCCGGCTGCACGGTCACTCGACCGACAAGCTGGAGCGGCAGATCGACATCTGATGGCCCACGCCGAGGAGACGCCGGATCGCCTGCCGCAGCCGCTGGAGCTGCTCCGGGGACGCTCGGTCGCGGTGCTCACCGGGGCCGGAATGTCCACCGATTCTGGGATTCCCGACTATCGCGGACCGACCGCGCCGAAGGCGAATCCGATGTTGTACGCCGAGTTCGTCGGTTCGGCGGAGAACCGGCGGCGCTACTGGTCGCGTTCCTATCGGGGCTGGGCGCGGATGGGTCACGCAGAGCCGAACCGGGGACACCTGGCGCTGGCTCGGCTCGAGGCCGCCGGCGCCGTGTCGGGGGTGATCACCCAGAACGTGGACGGGTTGCACGAGTCCGCCGGCAGTCGGCGGCTGATCGCCCTGCACGGCCGGTTGTCCCGGGTGGTGTGCCTGGACTGCGGCACCGTGAGCGACCGGGAGGCGTTGCAGCACAGGCTTTCCGCGCTGAACCCGGATTTCGAGGTGAGCGCGGACAATGAGCTCGCCGCCGGCCAGGCGGAGCTGCGACCCGACGGCGACGCCGTGGTGGAGCACTGGCAGCAGTTCGTGGTGCCGGAGTGCCTGGCCTGCGGCGGGGTGCTCAAGCCCGACGTGGTGTTCTTCGGTGAGTCGGTTCCCAAACCGCGGGTGCAGGAGTGCTTCGACCTGGTCGAGGCGGCGGATTCGCTGCTGGTGCTGGGATCCTCGCTCACGGTGATGTCCGGGCTGCGCTTCGTCCGGTTCGCCGAACGCAACCGGATGCCGGTGCTGATCGTGAACCGCGGCCGCACCCGCGGCGACGGCCTGGCCACGGTCAAACTCGACCAGGGGGTGGCCGATTTCCTGCGGCAGTGGGAATTGCGTCGCCTTCCGGTTGGCTGAACGGGCTCAGCGGGTGCACTCAGCCAGCAGCTGCAGGATGTGCTGATAGGGGCGGCCGGTGGCGCGGGTCATCCCGATCTCGCAGGTGCGGTTGAGCGAGGCGTACGCCGAGAACTCCCGCTGGGCGACCTCGGCCGCCTCGGCCTCGGTGGCGGCGGCGGTCAGCTCGGGGTGCAGCAGTCCACGGTCGCCGGCGAAGCCGCAGCACCCCCAGCTGGTCGGCACCACCACCTCCTCGGCGACGGCCCCGGCGATCGCCTGCAGGTCGGCGTCCAGGCCGAGCTGGCGGGAGGAGCAGGTGGGGTGCAGCACCACCGACTCGACCTTCCGGCGTACCGTCAGTCGGGGCAGCAGCTCGGCCCGGGCATATGCCACCAGGTCGAGGATCTGCAACGTGGGTTGGGAATCCTTGGCCGACTTGAGCAGCCCCTCGGTGCAGGAGGCGGCATCGCAGACGATCGGCAACCGGCCCTGTTCGGACGCCTCGACCAGTGCCGGCACCGTGCGCTCGGCCATCGTCGCGTGCCCGGTGTGCTTGCCCTTCGACGACCACGGGGTGCCGCAGCACAACCCCTGCAGGCCCGCCGGCGTACGCACCACCACCCCGGCGCGGCGGAACAGTTCCTCGACCGCCCGGGCGAGTGGCTGCTGGCCTGGTTCGGGGCCGAACATGGTCTGGATGCACGCGTCGAACCAGACCACCTCGGCCTGCTCGGAGCGCCAACCCTGCCGGGGCGGGCCGCCGGCGGGAAGCCCATGGTCATAGCGCGGCACGACCTCGGTGCCGAGCAGCGCACGTCCCAGCTCGCTCGCCGCGGTGGCACCGGGCACGGCGGCGGCCGCGGTCAGGGCCAATGACCCGGCGGCGGTGAACGGCCCCCAGGCGCGGGCGGCGGCGTCCCACACGCCCTGTTCGGCGGTACCGGTCTGCGTGCCGCGCAGCCGCCGCGCCAGATCGCCGGTGTCGATGCCGACCGGGCAGGCCGTGCTGCACATGCCGTCGGCGGCACAGGTCTGGTTGCCGGCGTACTCGTAGCGCTCGGTGATTTCGTTGACCAGCTCGGAATCCCCGCGTTGCCGGGCGGCCGCCAGTTCGCGCCGGGCGACGATCCGCTGCCGCGGGGTGAGGGTGAGCGTGCGGCTGGGGCAGACCGGTTCGCAGAACCCGCACTCGACGCAGCGGTCCACCTCATCCTCGACCGGGAGGGTGGTCTTCAGGTTACTGATGTGGGCGGACTCGTCGTCGTTCAGCAGCACGCCGGGGTTGAGCACGCCGTCGGGGTCGCACAGCCGCTTCACCGCGATCATCACCTCGGTGAGCTCGTCGCCGTACTGCCGGCGGACGAACGGGGCCATGATCCGGCCCGTGCCGTGCTCGGCCTTCAGCGACCCGCCGAGGCCGAGGATCAACTGGACCATGTCCTCGGTGAAGTCGGTGTAACGCTGCACGTCGGAGCCGAACTCCTCGTTCAGCAGGAAGTGCACATTGCCGTCCTTGGCGTGACCGAAGATCACCGACTCGGGATAGGCGTACCGGTCGAACAGTTCGGTCAGCGACTCGCACGCCTCCAGCAGGGCGCCGACGGGCACGACGACGTCCTCCAGCATGGCGGTGGTGCCCTGGGGTCGCGCCTCGGCCACTGCGGCGTACAACCCCTTGCGGACGGTCCACAGCGACCCGCGGGTGCTGGCCTCGGTGCTCATCGCCGCCGGGCCGAACAGCGGCAGCTCGGCGGTCACCCGTTCGGTGGTGCGCAGCCGCTCGGTGAGCTCGTCGCTGCTCGGCGCGTGGTGCTCCACCAGCAGCGCCGCGTGCCGCTGCACCTCCAGGCGCCGGATCGCCTCGGGGGAGTTGCGCAGCGCCTGCGCCACCCGAAGCGACTGGGCGTCGAGCAGTTCGACGGTGGCCAACCCGGTGTCCACCAGGTCGGGCAGGGCGGCCATCGCCGCGGACAGCGAGTCGAACACCAGCAGCCCGGTGCCGACGTGCGGGTGGACCGGGACGGTGCGCAGGGTCGCTTCGGCGATGAACCCCAGCGTGCCTTCGGATCCGATCATCAGGTGGGCCAGGATCTCGGTTGCGGAATCGTGGTCCAGGAAGGAGTTCAGGCCATAGCCCATGGTGTTCTTCATCGAGAACTGGCGGCGGATCGTGGCGACCGAGTCGGGGTTGCCGCGGATGCGGTCGCGCAGGGTGACCAGGCCGGCGTACAGGTCGGGTTCGGTGAGGCGGAGCTTCTCGTCGGCGTCCGCTGTGCCGGTGTCGATCACGGTGCCGCTGGGCAGCACCAGGACCAGGCTCTCCAGGGTCTGGTAGCTGTTGTATTCGGTGCCGCAGAGCATCCCGGAGGAGTTGTTGGCGAGAACCCCGCCGAGGGTGCAGGCGCCGTCACTGGCCGGGTCGGGTCCGAGCTTGGTGTGGTGCGGGGCGAGCCGGGCGTTGACCTGTCGGACCACGGCACCGGGTTGGACGCGGACGCGGGCGCCGTCGTCGAGCACCTCGATCGCCCCGAAGTGACGTCGGGTGTCGGCGAGCAGGCCGGAGGTGACGGCCTGCCCGCTGAGGCTGGTGCCACCGGAGCGGAAGGTCAGCCCGGTCCCGTCTCGGCGGGCGCGGCGGATCAGCGCGGAGAGCTCGTCGACGTTTCGCGGAGTCGCCACCGCCTCGGGGATCAGCAGATAGTGCGAGGCGTCATGGGCGAGCGTCAGCCGGTCGAAACGGTCGGTACGCACCAGCGGTTCAGTGGACATGGTCCCAGTCAATCAAAGAACCCGTCGAACATGTCGCCGATGCCCTCACCGATGTCGCCGAAGCCTTCACCGATGCCCTCGAACATGTCGCCGACACCCTCGCCGATCGCGCCGATCCCCGAGCCGATGCCGTGGAAGATGTCGCCACCGCCGAACAGCAGACCGCCGACCATCATGCCGGTCAGCATGTCCGAGCCGCGCCAGGAGTTGTAGTAGCCCTGGGCGTACGGCTGGTAGGCGGGGCCGCCCTCCCAGTAGGGAACGCGCTGGGCGCCGACCTGGACGGTGCGGATGTAGGGGTCGGCGCCGGCCTTGACCCGCTCGGCGTCGGCGGCGCAGGCGGGGATGTCGCGGGCTTCGCCGCCGGGCGGGGCCCAGGACACGTTCTCGGTGGAGGGGCCGTGCGCGGGGTTGAAGAAGCACGGCGGACGCTTCTGCGGCAGCGGCTTGTTGGCCAGTCGCGCCTTGACGCACGCGACGGCGTACCGGCCGTCCTCGAGGATCTCGGTGACGTGCTTGATCTCGTCGGGCCTGGTGACCGCGTCGAGGGACTTCTTGGCGTCGTCATAGGCGTCGAGGGCGCGGGTGTAGTCCTGCTGCATCGCCTCGTCGAGGGCGTGACCGGCGACGTCGGAGTCCAGCGACTGGAGTTCCTCGCCGAACTTGGTGACGTCCTCCTCGGCGACCTTGCGGGAGGCGGTCAACTGCGATTCGAGCTCGGCCTTCTGCTGCTGCTCGCGCTGCAGGGCACTGCGACGGCTGACGTAGATGCCGCCACCGACCACCAGGGCGACGACAACGAGCAGGATGATGAACCACATGGGTCCCAGTGTGCCCTGAGATGGGAAAAGAAGTCGCCTCAGAACCCGTGAGTTTCCTGAGAGCCCGGCCGGTTCGCCGGGCTCTCAGGGCCCTCTGGTCACGGCTCAGGCGGGGTCGACGATCTCGCAGATCACCGCACCGCTGGACACGGTGGCGCCGACCTCGGCGTTCAGCGAGGTGACCGTGCCGCTGCGGTGCGCGGTGAGCGGTTGTTCCATCTTCATCGCCTCGAGCACGACGATCTGGTCGCCCTCGTTGACCTCGTCGCCCTCGCTGACGGCCACCTTGACGATGGTGCCCTGCATCGGGGAGGTCAGCGAGGTGGAGGAGGCGGCCTTGGCCTGGCTGCCGCCGGAGCGACGTCGCGACGGCTTCTTCCTGGCGCCGCCACCGGAGTTGATGCTGCCCAGTCCGGCCGGCAGTTTCACCTCGACCCGCTTGCCGTTGACCTCGACCACCACCGAGGTCTTCTCGACCGCCTCGGGCGCCTCGCCGGCCTCGCCGGCGTACGGGCTGATCTGGTTGTCGAACTCGGTCTCGATCCAGCGGGTGTGCACGTTGAACGTGTCGCCGTCGCCGATGTAGGCCGGGTCGTCCAGCACGGCGCGGTGGAACGGCACGACGGTGGGCATGCCCTCGATCACGGTCTCGGCCAGGGCGCGGCGGCCGCGCTCGATGGCCTGCTCGCGGGTGGCGCCGGTGACGATGAGCTTGGCGACCAGGGAGTCGAAGGAGCCCGGGACGGTCATCCCCTTCAGATAGCCCTCGTCGACGCGTACGCCCGGCCCGGAAGGGGCGTGCCAGTCGGTCAGCGTGCCCGGCGCCGGCATGAAGTTGCGGCCCGCGTCCTCGGCGTTGATCCGGAACTCGATCGAGTGCCCGCGGATCTCCGGATCGCCGAAACCGAGCTCCTCGCCGTCGGCGACCCGGAACATCTCCCGGACCAGGTCGAGGCCGGTCACCTCCTCCGACACCGGGTGCTCGACCTGCAGCCGGGTGTTCACCTCGAGGAAGGAGATGGTGCCGTCGGTGCCGACCAGAAATTCACAGGTTCCGGCGCCGACATACCCGGCCTCTTTGAGGATCGCCTTGGACGATTCGTAGAGCTGCCTGAGCTGCGCGTCGCTGAGGAAGGGGGCCGGTGCCTCCTCGACCAGCTTCTGGTTGCGGCGCTGCAACGAGCAGTCGCGGGTGGAGACGACGACCACGTTGCCGTGCTGGTCGGCCAGGCACTGGGTCTCGACGTGGCGCGGGTGGTCGAGGAAGCGTTCGACGAAGCACTCGCCGCGGCCGAAGGCGCCGACGGCCTCGCGGACCGCCGAGTCGAAGGCGTCGCGGATCTCCTTGGCGTCGCGGACCACCTTGAGGCCGCGGCCGCCGCCGCCGTAGGCGGCCTTGATGGCGATCGGCAGGCCGTGCTCCTCGGCGAAGGCGACGACCTCGTCGGCGTCCTTGACCGGTTCCTTGGTGCCGGGGACGAGCGGGGCGCCCACCTTGTCGGCGATGTGGCGGGCCTTCACCTTGTCGCCGAGGGAGTCGATCGCCTGCGGGGGCGGGCCGATCCAGGTCAGCCCGGCGTCGATCACGGCCTGGGCGAAGTCGGCGTTCTCGGCCAGGAAGCCATAGCCGGGGTGGACGGCGTCGGCGCCGGAGCGCTCGGCCACGTCGAGGATCTTGGCCACGTCGAGATAGCTGTCGGCCGGGGTCGCGCCGTTCAGGGCGTACGCCTCGTCGGCCAGCTTGACGAACAGGGCGTCGGCGTCGGGATCGGCATACATCGCCACGCTGCCGAGCCCGGCGTCACGGGCGGCGCGGATGACACGGACGGCGATCTCACCGCGGTTGGCGACGAGCACCTTGCTGATGGCCATGACTTCTCCTTCACTGGCCCGGCCTCGATGCCGCGACCGCGTCGGAGTCTAGGGGAGGCGTACCCCGGGCTGGTAGCTTTGGTGACCAGAATCAGGATGTGGTCACTAAGTGGGTGTGGGATGGAACGGCGGAGTGTGCGGCTGTCGGGTGGTGTCGTGAGCTATCTGACTGCCGGGCGCGGGGAACGCGGTTCGGTAGTGCTCTTGCACGGTGGGGGAGCCGACTCGGCCGAGCTGTCGTGGGGTGGGGTGATTCCGCGGTTGGCCGAGGCCGGATATGGCGTGTGCGCGCCCGATCATCCGGGATATGGGCACCGCGACCGCCCCGCCAGCCCGCAGGGGCAGTCGGAGCTGTTGACCTATCTGGCGGAGCTGATCGAGGCGCTCGACCTGACCGACGCCGTGCTGGGCGGGCTGTCCATGGGCGGCGGGATGGCACTCGGGCATGCGCTGGAGCACCGGGTGCGCGGGCTGATGCTGTTGGGCAGCTATGGGCTGATGCCGGCCATGGGTGGGCGACTCACACATCTGGCGTCGTGGCTGTGGGTGCACTCTGGGGCGGGGCCGCGGGTGAGCCGGGCGATGGGACGCTCGCCGCGGCTGGTCGAGGCGTCGCTGGGCTCCCTGGTGCGGGACCGGTCGGTGCTGCCCGCTGACTTCGGCGCTGAGATCCGTGCCGCGCTGGGAGGGCCGGGACCGGCGACCTTTGAGCAATGGCAACGCAGTGAAATCGGATGCTCTGGGCTGCGTACGGACTATCGGGAACGGGTGGGCGATCTCGACTGCCCGGTGCTGTTCGTGCACGGCGCGGCCGACCCGGGGGTGACGTTGCGCTGGGTGCGCGAGGCGGCCGCCGTGGTCGACGATGCCGAGCTGGTCGTGGTGCCGGGCGGAAAGCACTGGGTGCAACGGGATGCGCCGGAGCAGACGGTGCAGGCGATGCTCAGCTTCTTGGAGCGGGTATGCCCCGGCCGCTGATTCCCGAACGACGGCGACGCATTCTCGACGTGGCCGAGGAAATGGTGCTGGAGCGTGGGTTCAACGCGATGACTGTGGCCGCGGTGGCGGAGCGGGTCGGGATCGGCAAGGGGGCGGTCTATCTCGAGTTCGAATCCAAGGATTCGTTGCTGGATGAACTTCTGCGACGTTCGATGCGCAGACTGGCGGCGCGGGTACGCCGGAGCGGCCCGCCGCCCGGGCTGGGGGAGGGGTTCCGCCGGGTGCTGCTCGGGATGCTCGGTGATCCGCTGATGACCGCGGCGCTGTTGGACGACCGTGGGGTGCTCGGGTCCTATGTGGCTCAGGTCGAGGACAACCGCTATCGCGCCCGGCATGTGGCCCTGGTCGCCTACGTCGCCGCGCTGCAGGAGGGTGGCGCGTTGCGGGCGGATGTGGACCCCGGCGCGGTGGCCCTGGCGCTGTCGGCCGCGAGCACCGGATTCCTTTCCGTGGCGCGGATCGTGGGCGCTGATGATCGCAACCAGTTGGTCGCGGCGGCCGACACGATGGCGCTGATGGTGTCCTCGTTGGAAACGGGCGACGGGTCCGTCGATCCCGGTGCCTGGATGGAACTCGTCGCCCTTCTCGGCCGCTGAACCTGTCGGTGGTTGAGACTGTCGAAGCCTGCTGGTTGTGGTCACCTCCGGTGGTTGCGTCCGGTGGTTGCGGCGGAAAGGGCGTCCCGCCCACCTCGCTGGTGGTTGGGTTTGTGCTGCCGCCGGTCTGGTCTTCAGCTCGGTACGCCCGACCACGCCCCGACGCCCTTTCCGCCTCCACCACCTCAGCGCCCAACGTCCAGTTTCCAGGCCCACGGTGGCTGAGCTTGTCGAAGCCACCCGCCGTTACGGTGGCTGAGCGAGCTTGCGAGTGGAAGCATCTCGGGGAGCGCTGTGACTGGAGTGGCCCAAAGATTCTTACAATTTTTCTGCCCACACAGTCATTTCGGGCCGTTCTCGGGGTCGGACTGTCAGACCCGACTGATGTACTTGAACCATGAGCACAACAGCCGACACCCCCACGGTGATCACCGCGGTGTCCATGCTGCCCGAACTCGACAACCTCGCACTGCTCACCGACGAAGAAGTCCTGGCCCTGATCGACAAGGCCGATGCGCAGGTTGCCGCGGCCCAGGCCGCTCGCGCGCAGCTGGTCGCCGAGGCGCAGCAGCGCGAAGCGGCCGAACGACTGCACCTGTGCTCGACCGCCACGTTCCTGACTCGGCAGCATCGGCACAGCGGCCGGGAGGCACGCCGGATCGTGAAGCAGGCAACGATTCTGTTCGGCCGGTTCAACCTGATCGCCGAGGCCGCGTGTGCTGGGCTGCTGTCGGACAGCCAGGTCCGCGGAATCCTCAACGGGCTTCAGGAGCTGCCCGACACCCTTGCCACCGCGGAGTTGGATCGGGCGCAGGAGTTGATGGTCGGGTTCGCCGCCGACTTCGCCCCCGATGACCTGCGCAAACTGTCGCTGCACGTACGGCAGACGATTGACCCCGACGGCACCGACGCCGTCGAGGCCGCCCGGTTGGAAGCCGAACGGCTGCAGGCCGAGAAGAACCGGCGGCTGTCGTTGGCGCCGGATCATCACGGTTCCTACCTCCTGGCCGGCAAACTCCCGCTGGCCGATGGTGAAGAACTCGCCGCGTTGTTGAAGGCCCACGAGTCGGCGCTGTGGCGAGTGGTCACGGAAACCGACGCGGTCCCGCCGACCCGGGCGCAAATGCGGGCGGATGCGTTGATGATCCTCATCCGCCGGGCCGCGAAGGTCGGTGATGCACCCAAGAATGGTGGCGATCGTCCGCGGATCTCTGTGCTGGTGTCGTTGGAGACGTTGCGCACGGGTCTGGGTACGGTGCAGGTGTCGTGCGGGGAGCATCTGTCGGCGACCGAGGTGCGCCGGCTGGCGTGTGATGCCGACATCCTGCCGGTCGTGATGAACGGCAAAGGGGTTCCGATGGAGGTTGGCACGCCGCAGCGGCTGGTCACCTCGGAGATCCGGGCCGCTCTCATGGCCCGGGACAAGGGGTGTGTGTTCCCGGGCTGTACGCATCCGCCGGAGGACTGCGAGGCCCACCACGTCCAACCGTGGTGGGCGTACGGCCCGACGAAACTGTGGAACCTGGTGCTGCTGTGCCCCCACCACCACCGCCAGGTCGAACCCGCCCGCGACCGACCCTGGAATGCCGACAACCCCGAACGCTGGGCCATCCGCCTCGACCCCGACGGGTTGCCGTTCGTGATCCCACCGAAGTACTTCAACACTGACCGGAAGCACACCCGCCATGCCCGTTTCCGAATCCCCAGACCCTGTGACCCCAACGCCCCCTGAGCGCGCAGGGGGCGAGGGAGTCGAAGGGAACTCAACAGGGCTTCGACTCGCAAGCTCGCTCAGCAGACGTGCTGGGCGAAGTCGCACTGGCCGTCGGCGTTGTTGCCGGTGGCGAGGATGGTTCCGTCAGAGCGGAGGGCGAGTGAGTGGGTGGAGCCGGCGGCGATCGCGACGACATCGCGCCAACCGGTGACGCGGCACTGTTCGTGCTGGTCGAGCCCGGTCGCGAGCACTCGGCCGGAAGAGGTCAGCCCGAGGGTGTGATAGCTGCCCGCGGCGACGGCGACGACGTCTGTCCACTCGTCCACCGCACACGCCCCGGTGGAGCGGTCACCGGTTGCCAGCACGCGGCCATCCCGCCCCACCGCCACCGTGTGCAGATAGCCGGCCGCGATCCCGACCAGGCCGCGCCAGTCGGTCACCGCACACTGACCGCGCCTGTCCGCGCCAACCGCGTGAGCGCTCCCGTCGGCGCGGATGCCTACGGAATGCCAGTCACCACAGGAAACGGTGACCACCTCACGCCAACCGCCAGCCGCGCACTGGCCCTCGTCAGAGCGGCCGACCGCGAGCACTCGGCCGTCGGCGAGCAGGCCGAGCGTACGCCGCCATCCCGCGGCCACCGCCACCACACCCCGCCAGCCGGAGACCTGACACTGCCCGTCCGCCTGCCACCCCGTTGCCACCACCGAGCCGTCGGCCCGAAGCCCGACGCTGTGGGACCGGCCGGTGTTGTTGGCCGTGTGCACGTTTCCCGCCGCCACGGAGACCACGTCCCGCCAGGCGTCCACCATGAGCTCACCCGAGGTGCCGTTGCCACTCGCCAGAACCGTTCCGTCGCCAAGGCAGGCCAGCGAGTGTCGTCGACCAGCCGCTATCGCCACTGCGCGCATGGGCATGCCTCCTCCCGAAGCAGGCTACGGCCTCATTGGTATGCGATGAACTTGACGTTGTGGGCTTGATCCGCGGCGAGAAGCTGACCGCCTATTCGAAGCGGATGGGGTGGACCGAGCCGTGGGTGTCCTCGCACGGCAACAAGTTCAACCAGGACTGGGGTTGGACGGTCGAGGGCAACGAGCTGTCCGGCGTCAGCTGGCTGCTCAAGGTGGACGACCGGCCCTATCTCACCTATCGCACGTCCGGTCGCGGGGTCGAGCCGCTCAGCTCCCAGGCGGGCTATCTGGACCGCTGCGTCTCTGGCCGCCAGGAGACCTGGGAGGACTCACCCGAGGGCTGGCCGCAGCAGGAGGCGTTCGAACGGAACCGTCGCCTCGACGAATATTGAGCAGGATCAACTGCCCGTCTTCGCCAACCCGCCGGTGTGCTCGGGGCCGGCGGGAGCAACCCTCTTCTCGCACGGCCGGGTGAGCAGCCAGGCGTAGGGATCTGCCGATGTGTAGACCTCACCCGGTCGGGTGCCGGGCGGGTAGTACTCCAGATGCAGGTGCGGACCGAAGGTGCGTCCGGTCATGCCGACCGCGCCGATCTGTTGGCCGGCCGCGACCCGGTCACCGGGGCGGACGAGGAGCGTGGAGAGGAAGGTGTACATCGTGGCCCCGCCGTTCGCATGGCGGATCACCACATGGGTCCCGGCCCAGGCGGCGCCTGCTGCAGGTCCCTCCACGATCCCGTCGGCGACGGCCAGAACCGGCGTACCCACGCGCGCCGGGAAGTCTTGGCCGGTGTGGTACCGGGCCCAGCTGCCGACGGCACTCCAGCGCGCCCCCATCGTGTACGTCCCAGCGGGCAACGGTGCGCACGGCGGTGGCGCCAGGGGCGCGGCGGGAGTTCGCGTCGGAGTGGGCGTCGCGCTGGTGTTGGGAGTCGCGCTCGGACCGCCCGAGGGTGCGACCGTGGCGGTTGGGGTCGGCTCGGCCCAGGCGGCGCCGGGGAGTGCGAGCAGCGCGGCGGAGGCGACACCGGCGAGCAGCGGAGTGCGGATCATGGGGGTCCTGTCTTCTGGAGGCGCGCTGATCATCTCGCCCTGCGACCGGAAATGGCAATGGTGCGTCCCGCGAAAGCGCCGCCGGCTGCGGCAGACTGAGCGGGTGAACCGAGGCGTACGAGTGCTGCAGTGGCGCGACGGGCGGCGTACGCCCGCGGCGCAAGAACTGACCACGGTCGAGGAGCTGATCGTCGACCCGGACTCGTTGGTCTGGGTCGACCTGGTCGACCCGGACGCGAGCGAGTTGGCCCTGCTCGCCCGTGAGGTCGGGCTCGATCCGCACTCCGTCGAGGACGCCATCGCGCCGGCCGAACGGCCCAAGGCGATGCGGCACGCCAGCCACACCTTCCTGGCCGTGTACGCCGCCTGGCTCGGCCAGGACGCGGGGGAGGAGCTGCACGACTCCCGACTGGTCACCTCGCGGATCAACTGCTTCGTGCTGCCGTTCGGGCTCATCACCGTCCGGGCCGACGACCACTTTGAAATGGACCAGGTGGTGGAACGCTGGGAGACCGAGGCGGCGCTGATGCGACTCGGCGTCGGGGCGTTGGCCCACGGACTGCTCGACGTGATCGTGGACGGCCATTTCGACACCATCCAGCAGCTCGACGACGCCGCCGAGGCGACCGAGGACGAACTGTTCGAGCACCGCATCTCACGCACCGTGATCCAGCAGCAGGTGTACCGGCTGCGCAAGGAGCTGGTGGCGCTGCGCCGGGTGGTCCTGCCGATGCGGGAGGTGGTGAACACGCTGATCCACTACCGATCCGACCTGCAGGTGGCCGATCACGGTCTGGACGGCTACTACCAGGACCTCTATGACCACGTGATGCGGGCGGCCGAGTGGACCGAGTCGCTGCGCGACGTCGTTGGGTCGATCTTCGAGACCAACCTGTCGCTGCAGGACGCCCAGCTCAACCAGGTGATGAAGAAGCTGGCCGGCTGGGCCGCGGTGATCGCCGTGCCCACCGCGATCACCGGCTGGTTCGGGCAGAACGTGCCGTTCTGGGGCAACGGGGAACCGCTCGGACTGATCCTCAGCGTGGCGCTGATTCTGCTGATCACGGCGACGGTGTTCCTCCTGCTGCGGCGGCGCGACTGGATCTGACCCTTCGACAGGCTCAGGGGTCGACAGGCTCAGAGCGTGATCTGCGAACCCATCACGACGGTTCGCTCCGGCGGCAGGCAGAACACCGAGGACCGGCTCGCGGCGTTGCGGGTCAGGGCCATGTAGAGCTGCTTGCGCCACCGCGACAGGCCCGGGTTGTCACCCCGGCGTACCTCGGCGGTGGAGAGCAGGTAGGTGACCTCGGCCTGTTCGAAGTCGAGTTCGGGCGTACGCCCCCGGGCCAGCTCCAGCGCTGCCGGGATGTTGGCGGTGTCGTTGAAGCCGATGTGGTAGGCGAGGTAGACGATGCCGTCGTCGGTGTACCCGAGATCGTTGATCTGGACCCGGTCCACGTGCCGGATGTGGGGCACGTTCTCGTAAACGACGCTGACGATCACCACCCGACCGTGCAGCACCCGGTTGAACCCGACGTTGAATCGCAGCGCCAGCGGGACGGTCGCCCGGTCCGGGTGGGGGACCACCGCCACCCCGGGAATCCGCACCAGTCCGGAGTCGCGGACCTCCTCCACGAAGTCGTCCAACGGCCCCTCGAGTTCCGCACGACGCTGGGCGACCAGCTGATAACCACGGTGCCAGGTCGACATCACCGTGATCACCGCCGCCGCGATCAGCAACGGGATCCAGCCACCCGAGGGCAGCTTCATCAGGTTCGCGGCGAAGAACACCGCCTCCATGCCGCCGATGAACACCGCGACCAGCCCCAGCTGCCACCACCGCCAGTGCCACACGTGATGGGCGAGGAACAGGAACAGCAGCATCGTCAAGAGCAGTGTGCCGGTCACCGCCAGGCCGTACGCGGTGGCCAACCGTGCCGAGGACTGGAAGACCGCGATCAGCACCAGCACCCCGCCGAACAGGATCCAGTTCACCACGGGCACATAGATCTGACCGCCCTCGTGCTTCGAGGTGTGCCGGATCGTCAACCGTGGCAGCAGGTAGAGCCGCGTCGCCTGGCGCGACACCGAGAAGGCCCCGGAGATGACCGCCTGGGATGCGATCACGGTGGCCACCGTGGCCAGCACCACCAGCGGCAGCTGGGCCCAGGCCGGTGCCATCCGGAAGAACGGGTTGTCCGAGGTCTCCGGCGAGTGCAGGATCATCGCACCTTGGCCGAGGTAGTTGAGCACCAGCGCTGGAAGCACCACCGCGAACCACGCCAGGCGGATCGGCCGGGCGCCGAAGTGGCCCATGTCGGCGTACAGGGCCTCCGCACCGGTGATCGTCAGCACCACCGCGCCCATCGCGATGAAGGCAACCCAGGGGCGTTCCAGCATGAACAGCCAGGCGTGGTGCGGCAGCAGCGCGCCCACGATCTCGGGGTGCTCGACGATGTGCGGTATGCCGAGGGCCGCCAGACAGACGAACCAGACCAGCATCACCGGCCCGAAGGCGCGCCCCACCTTTTCGGTGCCCCAGCGCTGGATCGCGAAGAGCGCGGTCAGGATGACCACCGACACAGGAAGCACCCACTCTTCGAGCTGCGGCTGGGACACCGTCAGCCCCTCCACCGCTGACATAACCGAGATCGCCGGGGTGATCAGGCTGTCGCCATAGAACAGGGCGGCCCCGAGAATCCCCAGCATGAGTGCCGACACGGCCAACCGCGGATGACCACGGAGCCGCTGCCGCAGCAGGTGCACCAGGGCCAGAATGCCGCCCTCGCCGTCGTTGTCGGCGCGCAGCACCAGCGCCACGTACTTGACCGTCACCACGAGCACGATGGCCCAGAACACCTGCGAGATCACCCCGTAGACGTCGAGGGGATTCGGGGCCACGGTGTTGTGCTCGATGCTGAACACGGTCTGCAGGGAGTACAACGGGCTGGTGCCGATGTCGCCGAAGACCACTCCCAGTGCGGTCAACCCGACCAGCGGCACGGGCCCGTGCGGTCGGCCGTTCTCCTCGGCGGGCGCCCCGGGTGTGCTGGGCGCTGCGGCCCTGTTCTGGCTCACCCGGCCAGTATGGCCCCTTGTCGATGGTCGGTGTGATCCATGGACCGACTGCGGCGGTGGCGGAAAATACTAGGGCGTCCTAGTATCTGCTCCATCGAAGCTCAAGGAGATGTGATGACCAGTTTCGAACTGTCCGAGGAGCACCAGGACCTGCGTGCCGTGGTCGCCGACTTCGCCCGCAAGGAGGTGGCACCGCACTGCGCCGAGTGGGACCGCGAACACCGCTTCCCGGTGGACACCGTGCGCGCCATGGGGGAGCTGGGACTGTTCGGGCTGCACTCGCCGGAGGAGTTCGGTGGCTCGGGCGACTTCACCAGCCTGTGCGTGGCGATCGAAGAGCTCGGCGTCGTGGACCAGTCGATCGGGATCACCCTGGAGGCGGGGGTCGGACTGGGCATCAACCCGATCCTCAACTTCGGCACCCAGGAACAAAAAGAACGCTGGCTGCCCGACCTGGTCGCCGGGCGTACCCTCGCCGGCTTCGGGCTCACCGAACCGGAGGCCGGCTCGGACGCCGGCGCCACCCGCACCCGGGCCGAGCTCGCCGACGGTGAGTGGACCGTCAACGGTGCCAAGCAGTTCATCACCAACTCCGGCACCGACCTCACCGCCCTGGTCACCGTCACCGCCCGCACCGGCACCAAGGACGACGGACGCCCCGAGCTGTCGGCGATCATGGTGCCGAACGGCACCCCCGGCTTCACCGTCGAACCGGCGTACCACAAGCTCGGTTGGCATGCCTCGGACACCCACCCGCTGGCGTTCGAGGACTGCCGGGTCCCGGAGGAGAACCTGCTGGGCGCGCGCGGCAAGGGGTACGCGCAATTCCTGTCCACGTTGGACGACGGCCGGGTCGCCATCTCGGCCCTGTCGCTCGGGTGCATCCGCGCCTGCCGCGACCTGTGCGTCGAGTACGCGCAGCAGCGCACCTCCTTCGGCGGCCCGATCGGGCGCAAGCAGGCGGTCGCCTTCCAGATCGCCGACCTCGACCTGATGGCGCACACCGCGCACCTGCTCACCTATTCGGCGGCAGCGCTCAAGGACGCCCTGCCCGCTCAGCCGTCGAAGAAGCAGCTCGCCGAGTTCAAGCGGGCCGCCGCGATCGCCAAGCTCTACACCTCCGAGAACGCGGTTGCCGCGACCCGGATCGCGACCCAGGTGTTCGGCGGCTACGGTTTCATCGAGGAATACCCGGTGGCCCGTTTCTATCGCGACGCAAAGATTCTGGAGATCGGCGAGGGCACCTCCGAGGTGCAGCGGATGCTGATCGCCCGCGGACTCGGCCTGCCGGTCGAGTGAGCGCCGACGGCGTGGGACGGCGGGAGAGCACGAGCGAGGGAGGACCGATGGTCGACGGGGTGAGCAGTGCGGCCGACATCCAGGCCGCCCGGGATGCCAGCGGTTCCCTGGCGGACAGGGCGCGGGCCAAGCTCGACTCGCAGAACAAGCTGTTCGTCCGCGACCGGATCTCGCTGCTGTTCGACGAGGAGACCTTCATCGAGGACGGACAGCTCGCCAACGCCCTGGCCGGAAACCTGCCCGCCGACGGGGTGGTCACCGGCCGCGGACTGGTCGAGGGGCGCCCCGCACTGGTGGTGGCCAACGACCCGTCGGTCAAGGCCGGATCCTGGGGTGCGCGCACCGTGGAGAAGATCGTCCGGGTCACCGAGACCGCGCTGCGCGACGAGCTGCCGATCTTCTGGTTCATCGACTCCGCCGGGGCCCGGATCACCGACCAGGTTGAGCTTTTTCCGGGACGCCGCGGCGCCGGCCGAATCTTCAAGAACCAGGTGCTGCTGTCGGGCAAGGTGCCGCAGATCTGCTGCCTGTTCGGCCCCTCGGCCGCGGGCGGGGCGTACATCCCCGCGTTCACCGACCTGGTGATCATGGTCGAGCAGAACGCGTCGATGTATCTCGGTTCGCCGCGGATGGCGGAGATGGTGGTGGGGGAGAAGGTCAGCCTGGAGGAGATGGGCGGCGCGCGGATGCACGCCACCGTCTCCGGGTGCGGCGACCAACTCGCCCACGACGACGCGGACGCGATCGAACAGGCCAAGCACTGGTTCTCCTATCTGCCGCTGAACTGGCGCGACCAGCCGCCGGTGCAGGAGTCGGCGCCGGCCGCGCGGAAGTTCACCGACGACCTGGTCCCCTCCTCGGAATCGGTAGGCTATGACATCCACACCGTGATCGAGGCGATCTGTGACGAGGACTCGTTCTTTGAGACCAAGCCGCTGTTCGCCCCTGAGCTGGTCACCGGAATCGGCCTGCTGGAAGGAAAACCGGTCGGAGTCGTGGCCAACCAGCCGGCGGTGAAGGGGGGCGTACTCTTCGTCGACTCCGCCGACAAGGCCGCCCGCTTCATCTGGTTGTGCGACGCGTTCAACCTCCCGCTGCTCTATCTGGCCGACGTGCCCGGGTTCATGATCGGCTCGGCGGTGGAGAAGCAGGGCATCATCCGGCACGGGGCGAAGATGATCACCGCGATGTCCGAGGCGACCGTGCCGTCCATCTCGCTGATCGTCCGCAAGGCCTACGGGGCCGGCTTGTACGCCATGTGCGGACCCGGTTTCGGGCCGGACGCCTGTCTCGCCCTGCCCACCGCCAAGATCGCCGTGATGGGGCCAGAGGCGGCGATCAACGCCGTGTACGCCAACAAGATCGCCGCGATCGAGGATCCGGCCGAGCGCGAGGCCTACGTGGCGAAGCTGCGGGAGGAATATGAGGTCGACATCGACATCCTGCGGTTGGCCAGCGACCTGGTGATCGACGGGATCATCAACCCCGGTGAGGTGCGCGGGGAACTGATCGCGCGATTCGCCGCCGCCGCCGGGAAGGACCGACACCTGGTTGCCCGTCGGCACGGCATTCCTCCGGTCTGATCGAGCCCGTTGCGGCTAGGCTGGACGCGTGACCACCCCCTTGTTCCGGCGACTCGGCCGAGCCCTTCCCGTATCGGTGCTGGCATTCGGGCTGTTGTCCGGATGCTCCCTGATCAACGGTGGCAGCGGCCAGTTCGAGGTCGAGGGCGAGACCTACCAGGCCAGCTCGATCAAGTGCGAACGCAAGGAGGGTGGGATCCTGATCACCATGGACTCCGGCCCGGCACAGACACAGGTTGGAGTGACCGAGGATCAGCAGCCCAAGGTGGTGGGTGTGGTGATGGGTGCCAAGGGTCAACCGACGATGATGATGCGGGCTCAGGACAACACCGGTCGGGCGGTGGTGAGCCGCAGCGCGAACACGTTCCTGGTCAGCGGCACTCTGGTCCGGGTGGCTGAGGGCAAACCCGCGGGTGGTACCGAGGAGTTCAAGATCACCGTGAGCTGCAACAAGATCGAGTGAGGTCGCTCCCCTCGACACGCAGAGGATTGCCATCCTCTGCTACTCGGGGATCGTGGGGTTCAACGTCAGGTGAAGAGGGCCTGGCCGACGAACTCGCGGTCGGCGACACCGGGCGGGATCGCCCAGAGCCCTGAGCCGGTGTGCAGCAGGTATTCGCTGAGCAGGTCATTGCGGGCCAGGTTGGTCTGCAGCGGGATGAAGTGGGTGGCCGGATCCGTCACGTAGGCGAGGAAGAACAGACCCGCGTCGAGCCGGCCGAGTGCGGTGGACCCGTCCACGAAGTTGTAGCCGCGACGGAGCATCCGGCGCCCGGAGTTGCTGCTGTGGTGGGAAAGGCGGACGTGTGAGTTGACGTCGATCAGCGGCTTCTGGCCGCGTCCGGCCAGTGTGAAGTCGGGTCCGGTGAACTCCTGACCACCGGACATCGGTGCCCCCTCGGCCTTGCTCCGCCCGATGATGGTCTCCTGTTCCCGCAGCGGAGCGCGGTCCCAGGTCTCGATGTGCATGCTGATCCGCCGGGCCACCAGGAAGGAGCCACCGGCCAGCCAGTCGGCGGCGGTCTCCCGGCCGCGGGGTACCCAGACGTGTTCCTCGACCGACTTCGGGTCCTCCGCCTTGAGGTTGGCGGTGCCGTCCTTGAACCCGAACAGGTTGCGTGGGGTGGCCTGGTCGGTCGAGGTCGACGAGGTACGTCCGAACCCGAGCTGCGACCAGCGTACCGCCACCGTGCCGAAACCGATCCGCGCGAGGTTGCGAATCGCGTGCACCGCCACCTGCGGGTCGTCTCCGCAGGCCTGCACACACAGGTCACCGTCGCTGCGCGCCGGGTCCAGCCGGTCTCCGGGGAAGTGCGGCAATCGCTGCAGGGACTGAGGTTTTCGCGCCGCCAACCCGAACCGGTCGCGCCCCTGGGCGTCGGTGAACAGTGTCGGGCCGAAGCCGAAGGTGATGGTCAACCCCGAGGGCGGCAGCCCCATCGCCTCGCCGGTGTCGTCGGGGGGTGAGTCATAGGACTGTCCACCGGCACCGGCGGCCTCACCGCGGGTCATCCGCTCCGCGGCCTCGGTCCAGCGTTGCAGCAGCCGGATCAGCTTGTCCCGGGAGTCGGTGGTGACGTCAAAGGCGGCGAAGTGCAGCCGATCCTGTGCCGGGGTGGTGATTCCGGCCTGATGTGGACCGCGGAACGGATAGCGCCGCTCGGCCGGCGCCGCTCCCGCGGCGGCATCGGCCGCGTCCGGGGCCGCTGCGGCGTACCCACCGGCGAAGGCCGCACCGGCTGCGGCCAGGCCGAGTCCGCCGGCCCCGAGCAGGCCACGGCGCGAGATGTCCGCCATCGTAGGGATCCTCTGGCTCAGATCACCGCGGCGGTGAGCTTGGACAACGGTTCGGACAGCCCGTTCACGGCGTCGGAGAGTTCCCGCACCTCAGCCTCGGAGAGCTTGTCGTAGGTCTTGAACCCGTCGCCGACCTTGTGTTTGTCGAGCAGCTTCTGCAGCTCGGCGAAGTCGGTGGTCAGCTGGCCGTCCAGCTGAGCATCCTTCTTCTTCAACAGCGGTTGCAGTCCCTGCCACGCCACCCGGGCGCCGTCGACGTTGGCCTGGAAGTCCCACAGGTCGGTGCGCGACCAGTACTCCTCCTCGCCGGTCACCTTTCCGGTGGCGACCTCGTCGAGCAGGCCCTTGGCGCCGTTGGCGATCATGTCGGCGGTGAAGGTGAGTGAGCGGGTCCGTTCGTACAGCTCCTTGGTGTCGGCCACCAGTTGGTCGGCGTACTTTGCCCGATCGGTCTGGTTCAGCGGCTGGTAGTTCTGTGCCCGCTGGGGCCACAGGTCCTTCTCCATCAGGTGCCAGCCGCTCCATTCCTCGCCCTGCTTCAGATCCGCCTCGCGGGCGTCCATCTTCGGGTCCAGGTCGCCGAACGACTCGGCGACGGTCTCGATCCGCTCCCAGTGCACCCGAGCCTGCGGATAGAGCCGGCGCGCGGCGTCGTCCTGACCGCCCTTGTAGGCCGCGGCGAACGCCTCGGTCTTGCTGAGCAGCTGCTCGGTCTGGTCCTTGACGTAGAGCTGATACTGCTGATTGGCCTGCTCGACCATCGCCTTGTCGTCCTCGCTGACCGGCGCCTGCTCCGCGGAGGGATGGACGGTGAACGCGCTGCGGATGCCGTCGCCGACCATGCCGGGTTTGCAGGCGGTGAAGAACTTTCCGGCCGGTGCCGAGAGCACCAGGTCGCGGGTCAGGCCGGGGCCGATGTTCTCCACCTCACCGAGGATCCGCAGGCCGTCCTCACCCAACAGATAGAATTCGGTCACCTTGGCGCCGGAGTTGCGCACCGAGAAGGTGAGCTTGCCGGCGGGGGCCTCGGCGGCCGACACCTGACAGGACGTGTCGGTGGCGTTCACCGACAGGTGGCGCGGATCGCCAGCGGCGCCGGCCCGGTTGGTGTTGTCGGTGCAGCCGGCCAGGCCGCCGAGCAGCAGGGCGCCGATTCCGGCGGCGGCGAGGGTGCGGGTCAGACGGATCATCGAAGATCTCCAGCGGGTACGGGTTCACGGATGGCAGGGGTGGTCGTGCGACGGCGCATGGTGCGCCAGAAGAGCAGGGAGGTGGGCAGGGCGTACGCCCACCAGGCGATCAGCTCGAGCCAGGTGGTGGCCGGTGAGAAGTTGAAGATCCCCTTGAGCAGGGTGCCGTGCACCGACGTCGGCGGCACCAGGTGGGAGACGTCGAAGGCCAGATTGTGCAAGCCGGGCAGGAAACGCGCCTCCTGCAGGTCGTGCACCCCGTAGGCGAGAACCCCGGCTGCGACCAGGATCAGGAACGCGCCGGTGACGGTGAAGAACCTGGTCAGGTTGATCTTCAGTGCGCCCTTGTAGAGGGCCCAACCGAGTGCCACCGCCACCAGCAGACCGAGCAGGGCGCCGATCAGCGGGGTGAGGCTCGAACCCCCCGACCCGGACGCCGCCTGGGTGGCCGCCCACAGGAACAGTGCGGTCTCCAGCCCCTCGCGGCCGACGGCGAGCATGGCGACGACCACGAGCGATGCCCGGCCGCCCTCGGCCGCGGCGTCCACCCGGCTGCGCAGCTCTCCGGACAGGTTCTTCGCGGCTCTGGCCATCCAGAAGATCATCCAGGTGACGAATCCGACGGCGGCGATGGACAGCCCGCCGCCGATCAGTTCCTGGGCCTCGAAGGTCAACCCCTTCGGGCCGAAGGTGAGCAGTGCCCCGAACGCGAGCGAGACCAGCACCGCTGCGCCGACGCCAGCCCAGATCCGGGGGAGCAGGTGACGGCGGTCGGACTTCACCAGATAGGCGACCAGGATGCTGACCACCAGGGCCGCCTCGAGGCCCTCACGCAGGCCGATCAGAAAGTTCGCCAGCATCACACCTCCCGGATTAGGCAAGCCTTACCTGAGAAGAGGTCTATCACGGTGGTCCCGCCTTGGCAATGCACTTCACGAGAGTGATGGGCAGGTCACACTGGAGTTCCGGTCGCTCCCCTCGACACCTCGGTCACTGCTCCGCTTCGCTGCATGCCCGACCGCTCGGGGAACGTGGTGTCAGCGGGGGAGCTGTTCGAAGGCCCGGTCCAGTTGGCGGTCGGAGGGGAGTTTCAGCTCGCCGAGGGCCCGGGTCTCCAGCCGGTCGCCGGCACTGCGGCGTACCCGTTTCCAGGTGCCGACCGCCTTGCCCCGATGGATGACGGTGGGCTTGAACACGCCGTTGCGGCCCGGGACGACCAGCTGTTCGTGGTCGCGGTCCAGCGTGCAGGAGCGGTCGGCGTAGCCGAGGATCAGCTCGTCGAATCCCGGCAGCAGCAGGGGAGCGCCGGCCGCGCGACGGTGATCGGCGAGCAGGTCCGGAAGCTCCTCGGCAAACCAGTGCTCGACGCCGTCGATCTCCTGACGGGTGAGCCCGGTCGCCCCGGCGATACCGAGGCGTACGTCGGTCATCGTCAGCCCGGTCCAGCGCGCGAAGTCAGCCCGCGTCGCCGGGCCGTGGGAGCCGAAGTACAGCTCGGCCCAGCGGGCCAGCGCCTGCTCGCGTTCCGGTCGCTCGAGCTCGGGCACCCAGTCCTCCAGCACCACGAAACGCTGCTCGGTGCGCCCGTCGGCGGTCATCGGCCCCTGCGTCAGAATCCCCCGATAACTCAACTGGGACAGCAGATGATAGCCACGCCCCGACACCTCGGTGAACCCTTCGGGCTCCCAGCGGGCGAGCAGCTCGGCCCGGGTCTGCGGACCGTCCGCGCGGATCGCGGCGACCGCGATCTCACCCGCCGCAGACGACATCTGCTCGGTCAGCCCGAGTTCCGCGCGCCGCCGCGCGGCGTGGGCGTCCATCCGCGGCGCGGTCAGCCCGCACATCCACGCGGCGTCCCGGGCCGGGACCAGGTGCAGGGTGCCGCGCATCGGCCACGTGCGCACCACCTTCGCCTCGTCGAGGGCACGGCGTACGCCGGCCAGGCTGCGTTCCGCGGTGCGCAGGGCCACCGAGGTTAGCGCTCCGGGAAGGTCCTGTCCCTGGACGCAGCCCAGGTGCGCGACCACGGTCGCTGGGTCGGCCAGCGGCGGCCCGGCCAGCCGCTGGGCGACGATCCGCGCCAGTGACAGGTCCGCGGGGTGCAGCGTCACGTCACCACCGGGCGTACCAAGATGCTCTCGACCATCGCCTCGTCGGTGGCATCGACCGCCAGCCGGACCGCCGCGGCCACCGACTCCGGCGTCAGATAGATCTCGCCGCGATAGTCGTCGTTGCCGCGCCGGGCCTGGATCTCCCGCTGCATGTCGGTGTCCACCCGCCCGGGGTGGATCGAGGACACCCGCACCCGGCCACGCTCCTCCTCGCGCAGCGCGTCGGTGAGCGCGCGCAGCGCGAACTTCGAGGCGGCGTACGGGCCGGTGCCCGGCCGGGCGGTGTAGCCGGCACCGGAGTTGATGCTGATCAGCTGGCCGCCGGCGGTGCGCAGGGCCGGCAGCAGCAGCCGGGTCAGGTCGGCCACGGCGACCACGTTCACCGCCAGCACCCGGGTCCACTCGTCGTGGTCGACCTCGGCGATCGGGCCGTGGACCGAGATCCCGGCCGAGTGGACGAGCACGTCCAGGCTGGGGATGTCCGCGGCGAGCTCGGCGATGCGGGCCGGGTCGGTCAGGTCGGCGGTGAAGGGGGCGGCCGAGGGCAGCTCGGCGACCAGCGCGTCCACCGCTTCCGCGTGGGTGCCGCCGACCAGCACGTGGTGGTCGCGGCCCAGGTCGAACGCGATCGCGCGACCGATGCCGCGGCTGGCGCCGGTGATCAGGGCGATGGGGCGTGCGGTCATGAGGCCTCCCTGCGTTGGGTCAAAACTGAATCAGAAGAAGATGCCGAGCACCAGGCAGACCATCCAGAGCAGACCGGACACCTGCAGGGCGCGGTGTTTCAGCACCACGTCCTCGGGCTCGCCGGCGTCGCCCCTGTCCACCTCGAGGGCATACTGCAGCAGGCCGATGGTCAGCGGGATGATCGAGATGACCAGCCAGGGCAGCCCGAACAGGCCCTTCGCCGGAGCCGGCTGGCCCGGGTCGAGCTGGCCGCCGATCGACCACAGGCAGTAGGACATCAGCGTGATCGCCGCGGACAGGTGCCAGGCGAAGCGCAGATAGGTGATCGTGTACGCCTTCAGCGACTTCCGCGTGCCGGCGTCGGCGCCGAGGGCGTGCATCTCGGAGTAGCGCTTGCCGGCCACCATGAACAGCGACCCGAACGCCGCGACCAGCAGGAACCACGCCGACAGCTGGATGTGGGTGGCGACACCGCCGGCGATCATCCGCAGCAGGAAGCCCGAGGCGACCATGGCCAGGTCGAGGATCGGCTGGTTCTTCAGGAACTGGGTGTACGCCAGCTGGAGGACGAAGTAGATGACCAGCACCACGCCGAGCATCTTCGCGGTGAAGAAGCCGATGGTGAGCGCCGCGGCACAGGTGATCGCCGCCAGCACGTAGGCCGCGGGGACGCTGAGCTCACCCGCGGCGATCGGCCGGAACCGCTTCGTCGGGTGCAGCCGGTCCTCGGCCACGTCGGTGGCGTCGTTGATCAGATAGATGGTGGCGCTGATCAGCGAGAAGGAGATGAACGCCAGCGCGACGTGCCAGAGCACGTCCAGCTCGAAGATCCGACCCGCGGTCAGCGGCGCGGCCAGCACGAGCACGTTCTTGACCCACTGCCGCGGACGCATGGCGCGGATCGCCGCCGGCAGATAGGTCTTGGGACGCTCGACGACGTCGGCCTGGTCGGCCGTGGAGTGAGGCTCAGTAGTCATGTCGTGCACGAGGCTATCGTGACTGGCGTGCGGGACGTGTATTTGAGGGTGGCGTTGCCGGCGGCGGCGCTGCTGCTGGCCGGTTGTGCCGCGGGCCAGGGCGTACGCCCCCAGCCGCCGGCTCCGACGTCGGTCAGCGTTCCCGCCGGCGGGGTGAGCCTGGCCCAGCTCGGCTTCCAGAACGGACCCGCGGCCGCCGTCACGCTGCCCAGGGGCGCGCGGATCGATCAGCGGGTGGACCAGCCCAACGTGCTCACCGCCACCTTCACCAGCCCGGCACCGGCCGAACTGGCCGGCTGGCTGCGCGGCCACCTCGGGGAGGGGGGCTTCCGGATCACCGCCGACAAGGGTGACTCGCTGGTGTTCGTCGGCTCGGGCTGGTCCGGGGCGTTCACCGCCACCGACGGTCTCTCCGCCCTCACCCTGCGCAAGGACCCGTGAGGGCTCAGACCCGGGAGGCTCAGCGCGCCCAGAGCGCGTGCCAGGCGACGCCGAGCTCCTCGCACAGGTCGCGCAGCAGCGGCAGGCTGATCCCGACCACGTTGTGCGGGTCACCGCTGATGCTGCGCACGTACGCCCCGCCGAGCCCGTCCAGGGTGAACGAGCCGGCCACCTGCAACGGCTCGCCGGTGGCCACATAGGCCTCGATCTCGGCGTCGTCCAGGTCGGCGAAGTGCACCTCGGTGGAGCCGGTACGCCCGGCCGCGAGCCGCCGATTCCCCTCGTGGCGGATCAACCGGTGCCCGGTGTGCAGCACCCCGGTCCGGCCCCGCATCGCCCGCCACCGCTCGACCGCAGCTTGGGGCGTACCGGGTTTGCCATGGGCGGCGCCATCCAGCTCGAGCACCGAGTCGCAGCCGACCAGCAGCCAGTCCCCGTCGCCGAGCTGATCGGCCACGGCCTCGGCCTTGGCGGTGGCCAGCAGCTGGGCGAGCTCGGCGGGGGAGGCGGCGTCGATCGCCTCCTCGTCGACCCCGGAGACGACGACCTCGGGGTCGAGGCCGGCGTTGCGCAGGGTCTGCAGCCGGGCGGGTGAGGCGGAGGCGAGGACGAACCGCACGTCAGCCGCGCCGCCCGCCGCCGAGCAGCCCGCCCAGGATGTCGATCAGCACGTCGCCGGAGGCACCCCCGGACTGCTGCCGACCCTGATCCTCCTGCGGCGCCGGTTCGTCGTCCAGTGGGATCGTGTCCGCGGCCGGGGCGTCCGGATCGTTCGGGTCGCCCCCGGGGGAGGGCGCGGGCGGGGCCGGCGGCGCCGGGGCCGGGGTCTGCTGCGGGGCTCGCTGCTGCGGCGCCGGGTCCTGGCGGCGCGGTGCGGGTGCGGGCTGTTCCGGTGCGCGCTGACCGGAGCCGCCACCGAGCATGTCGAGCAGGATGTCCGGCAGCGACGGGCCCCCCTGCTGGCGTCCCCCGGAGCCGCCGCCCGCCGCGCCGCCGAGGCCGGACAGGATCGGGCCGAGGATGTCGCCGTACTGGCCCTGGGAGAGCCGCTTGCCGAGGTAGGCGAGCACGATCGGGGCCAGGATCGGCAGCAATTTTTCACCAGTGAGGAATTCCCGCCGGCGAACTGGCTGCCCAGGGTCTGCGTCACCGCGTCGGTGTTGTTGCCGAACACGTTGCGCACGATCGCCTGACCGTCGTCGGTGTCCACCATCTCGAGGTCGACCCCGCCGGCCAGCAGGTCCGAACCGGAGTGGTTGTCCAGGGCGGTGGCCAGCGAACGGACGCCGCCCGGGTCGTCGGCGTTGGCCGACATGCCGGTGATCAGGGCTCCGACCAGCTGTTCGGACAGCGCGGACACGGTCTGCGGATCGGCCCCCACCTGGTCGGCCAGCTGGTCCATCGGTACGCCGCTGAGGATCTCGTCCACTTTGTTCATGGTGCAACCCCTTCTGGGCGACCCCGGAGGTCGCGCCGGGACCACGCTAGTGCGCGCCGACCGCCGTCGGGAAGACCCCGTCCTGGCCGGTCGGCCGCCGGGTCAGTGACCGCCCCAGGCGCCCGGTCCGGGGCGGTGCTCGCGGCGTACCGTGCGCCAGTAGGACTTCCAGCCACCGGCCCGCGGGCGGTCGCTGGGCGGGGTGCTGTCGCCGTTGGCGGCGGAGGCCGCCGAGAGCACGGTGACGATCGCCGCCAACTCCTCGGCCGACGGCGAGCCGGAGACCACCTCGAAGGTGGGGGTGGCCGGGCTGTCTGCCTCACTCATCTGCTGCTCCTCGCCGCTCACGAATTCTCGCCGGTCACAGGGGGATGTTGCCGTGCTTCTTGGGCGGCAGCGATTGCCGCTTGGTGCGCAGCAGGCGCAGCACCCGGACGATCTCCGAACGGGTCTCGTGCGGGTGGATCACCTGGTCGATGTAGCCGCGTTCGGCTGCCACATAGGGATTCGCCAGCTCGTCGTCGTATTCCTGGATCAGCTGTGCGCGCAGCTCGTCGGCGTTGTCGGCCTCGGCAAGCGCCTTGCGGTGCAGGATGTTCACGGCTCCCTGGGCGCCCATCACCGCGATCTGTGCGGTCGGCCAGGCCAGGTTGATGTCGGCGCCCAGGTGCTTGGAGCCCATCACGTCGTAGGCCCCGCCGTAGGCCTTGCGGGTGATCACCGTGACCAGCGGAACGGTCGCCTCGGCGTACGCGTAGATCAGCTTTGCGCCGCGGCGGATGATGCCCGCGTGCTCCTGGTCGACCCCCGGCAGGAAGCCGGGCACGTCGACGAAGGTGAGCACCGGGATGTTGAACGCATCGCAGGTCCGCACGAAGCGGGCCGCCTTCTCGGAGGCGTCGATGTCCAGGCAGCCGGCGAAGTGCATCGGCTGATTGGCGACGATCCCGACCGCGCGGCCCTCGACCCGGCCGAAGCCGGTGATCACGTTGGGCGCGAACAGCGGCGAGGTCTCGAAGAAGTCCTCGTCGTCCAGCACGCTGGAGACGACCGTCTTCATGTCGTAGGGCTGGTTGGGGGAGTCCGGGATCAGCGTGTCCAGGGCGAGATCCGACTCGGTCGGGGTGAGCAGCTCGTCCTCGGTCTCGAAGATCGGCGGATCCTCGAGATTGTTCTGGGGCAGGAATCCCAGCAGATCGCGGACGTAGTCGATCGCCTCCTGCTCGTCACCGGCCAGGAAGTGGGAGTTGCCCGACTTGGTGTTGTGGGTACGCCCGCCGCCCAGCTCCTCCATCGACACGTCCTCACCGGTGACGGTCTTGATCACGTCGGGTCCGGTGATGAACATCTGCGAGGTCTGGTCGACCATCACCACGAAGTCGGTCAGCGCGGGGGAATAGACGTGCCCGCCGGCCGCCGCGCCCATGATCAGCGAGATCTGCGGGATCACCCCGGAGGCGTGGACGTTGCGGCGGAAGATCTCGCCATAGAGGCCGAGTGAGACCACACCCTCCTGGATCCGGGCGCCACCGCCCTCGTTGATCCCGATCAGCGGGCAGCCGACCTTGAGTGCCAGGTCGATCACCTTGACGATCTTCTCGCCATAGACCTGTCCGAGCGAGCCGCCGAAGACGGTCACGTCCTGGGAGAACACGCACACCGGGCGGCCGTTGATCGACCCCATCCCGGTGACTACGCCGTCGCCGTAGGGCCGCTTGGCCTCCATCCCGAAGCTGGTCGAGCGGTGCCGGGCGAACTCGTCGAGTTCGGTGAACGTGCCTTCGTCGAGCAGCAGCTCGATCCGCTCCCGGGCGGTGTGCTTGCCCTTGGCGTGCTGCTTCTCCACGGCCTTTGTCGAGCCCGCGTTGACGGCCTCCTCGGTACGCCGGTCGAGATCGGCCAGCTTCCCCGCGGTGGTGTGGATGTCGATGTCCATAGGCGGCACCCTAGCGGCCCGGCGGGCGGTCTGGCGGATCGTTCGCTGGGTCTGTGGCGCCCTCAGCTACCACAGTCGCAGTTCAGAATGTGGTTTCACTGAGTGAGACCGATCCTTGGCGGTGGGGGATGCCGCCTGTTTCATGAGCTGAATCCCGTAACCAAGTCGGGAAACCAGGAGAGCCGACAGTTCGGCGCTCGTCTGAAAGGGGGCCACCGATGGAATCTGATCTCCCTGTTCTCGATCTGGAGGCGGTCGTCCAGGAGCTTCTGGAAACGGGCAAGCAGGTCAAGGTCCTGTGGCAACACCCGGGCTCACTGGCTTTCGTCGCGAAGGGCCGCGACTATCGAAGTGAGTTTCATGTGAACGCCAGTGACGAGGTCACCTACATGATCCGCGGCACGATGCGGCTGCACCATCGCACGCCTGACGGGGTGGAGAGCGTGACCGTGATTCCCGCGGGCGCGACGAACTGGATGCCGCCCAATACCGAGCACTCGCCCAGGTTCGACTCGAGTTCGTTCGCTCTAATTCTCGAGCGTGGAAGGACCGTCGGGGAGGTTGATCGGTTCCGCTGGTACTGCCCTGAGTGCGGAGAGTCTCTGCACGAGGAGGAGTTCGTCGTCGACGATTACACCAAGGACCCGGTGTCCAAGGCGTATGCCAGGTTCTTCGACTCAGAGGCGGCCCGGACCTGTGACCAATGCGGGCACCTGATGCCCCGACCGGATTGATACTCGGCTGGCCAGCGCCAAGCTCAGCCGGCCACCCTAAGACGACCATCACCTTCTAATCACCGATCGGCTCCGTCCTGGGGCGGGTCGTGCGCGCCCTCACGCCACCAAACACGGGGTCACGGACGCGTCAATCACTACGCAACAGGAGCCGATCTTGAAGACCAACAATCCCCGAGTGATCACCACCGACAAGGCCCCGACCACCGGGTTTTCTGAAGGAACGAAGGCGCCGCTGTCGATGGCGATCGCCCACAACGGCCTGCTATTCGTCTCCGGCCAAGGACCCCTGGATCCGGAAACTCACACCATCGTCTCCGACGACTTCGAGGAACAGACCAGGGTTACGCTGCAGAATCTGCTGCTGGTGGTCGAGGCAGCTGGCTCGACGATCAACGACATCCTGCGCTGCAACGTCTACGTGCGCGACATGGAGAACTTCAAGAAGTTCAACCCGATCTACCGTGAGTTCTTCTCCCGGGCCAGTCACTTCCCGGCCCGCACCACGGTCCGCGCAGATCCTCCGCGTGACGGTGTGCTCGTCGAGATCGACTGCATCGCCGCAATCTCGGAGTGAAACGGGCGAGCATGAAAATGTCGGTCGTCATCATCGGAGCCGGACCCGCCGGTCTTCTGCTGGGCCGGCTGCTGAGCTTGGCCGGGGTCGACAACATCATTCTGGAACTGCGTAACCGACAGTACGTGGAGGACCGGATCAGGGCCGGCATGCTGGAGCATCCCACCGTGCAACTCCTCGAGGCTGCGGGGGTCGCGGACCGATTGCATCGTCAAGGCCAGTTTGACGAGGGCTTCGAGCTGCGCTTCGAGGGAGATCGGATCTGGCTACCCACTGCCAACCTGACCGGTGGCCACAAGACGGTGCTCTACCCCCAACAGGAGGTGGTCAAGGATCTGCTGGATGCACGCGACAAGACGGGAGAGCCGATCGTCTTCGAGGCAGGTGATGTGGCGCTGCACGAAGTTGACTCCGACCACCCCTGGGTTACCTGGACCGACGCCAACGGCGCCCAGCAGCGGCTCGAGGCGGACTACATCGCCGGATGCGATGGCTTCCATGGGGTCGCGCGGCAGACGATCCCGGCCAAGCTGAGGAAAGAGCATCAGCGTGACTACCCCTTCGGCTGGTTGGGCATTTTGGCCGATGTCCCGCCCTCGACCCGGGAGTTGATTTACGCCCACCACGACAACGGTTTCGCCATGCACAGCAGACGCTCACCCACACTCAGCCGGCTGTATCTCCAGGTCACACCGGACTGTGATGCGCAGAACGTTAGCGATGAACGCATTTGGTCCGAACTCCAGACCCGTCTGGCCACCCGCGACGACTGGACCTTGGCCGAAGGGAGAATTCTCAGCAAGAGCGTCACTGCCATGCGCTCTTTCGTCGTTGAGCCGCTGCAGTACGGGAGACTCTTCCTCGCAGGCGATGCCGCCCACATCGTGCCGCCGACCGCGGCCAAGGGGCTCAACCTCGCGGTTGCCGACATCTCGGTGCTGTCCGAGGCACTGATCCATCGCTATCGCACCGGCGACTCCGCGTTGCTAGACGGATATTCGGCCAAGGCGTTGGACCGAATCTGGCGGGCCCAGGAGTTCTCCCGGCATATGACCGACCTTCTCCACCATGTGCCGGGTCGCATCTTCGATGCCCGACTGCAACGCAGCCGGGTGCTGAACCTGATCTCCTCAGAGAGCGCAATGGCCGCGTTCGCTGAGATCTACGTCGGGCTGCCGTTTGGCGGGAACCCGGAACGATTTCTCTGACCACCTCACCCATCGACCAAGGACGATCGCATGCTGACTAGACTTCGCGCCATCCCCCTCGCAGCGGCCACCATCTTGGCCCTGACCCTTTGCGCCTGTGGAGGCGGCGCAGCGCCGAGTAAGGACCAGCCGACCAAGCTCACCATCGGGCTGATCCCCATCGTGGATGTCGCCCCTCTCTATCTCGGTATCAAGCAGGGATACTTCAAGGAGGAGGGCATTGAACTGGATCCAGTGCTCGCCGCCGGCGGTGCCGCAATTGTGCCCGCGGTGACCAGCAACAGTTACCAGATCGGTTTCTCCAACAACGTGTCGCTGATCATCGGCGTCTCCAAGGGGTTGCCCCTGCAGATGGTCTCTCCGGGCGTCGCGATCTCCCCGGCCAACCGGTCAAGCAACGCGGCCGCTGGCTACTGCAGCGTGGTAACCGCCGGCGACAGCGCCATCAAGGGTACCGCGGACCTGCCCGGAAAGACCGTGGCGGTGAATACCCTGAACAACATCGGCGATGTAACCATCCGGGCTGCCCTTGAGGCCGAGGGCGTCAACCCGGCCGGCGTACGCTTCACCGAACTGCCCTTCCCGGACATGGTCGCCGCAGTCGAGCAGAAGCGCATCGACGCCGCATGGGTCTGTGAACCATTCGTCACCAAGCTGACGGGGAACGGCGCCCGGGCTATCCTCGACAACTACGCCAAGACCGACCCGAACCTGTCTGTAGCCTCCTACTTCGCCGCCAAGCCCTGGGCGCAGAAGAACCCCGAACTGCTGGCAGGATTCCGGCGGGCGATGGACAAGTCGATGAAGTTTGCCAGCCAGAACCCGGACGCGGTGCGGGCAGTGCTGCCCGAGTACACGTCCATCGACCCCGCGACCGCCTCGAAGATCGGACTACCCTCCTTCCCGACCGACTTCAATGAGCCATCGCTCAACAAGCTGATCGAGCAGAGCAAGAAGCAGGGGCTACTTGGCGATAAACCAGTCACAGTCCAGTCGCTCACCGCCAAGCAGTGAGACTCGTGATCCGATGACCCGAACGGCACTGGGAAACACCGCAGTCGGTCAGGCGCCAGGCAAGGGGGTCCTGGTCCTGGGTGACCTGCGCACGATGGACCCGGTGAACCCCCGCGCCCGCGCGATGGCGGTGCGAGATGGCCAGATCCTTGCCGTCGGAGAGCCTGGCCAGGTGGCGGGCCGCTTGCCCGCGGGGACACCGGTGTTGGACTGTGGCCGGCAGGCCGTCATGCCGGGATTCATCGACTCGCACCACCACCTGCTCTGGACCGGGATGGCTGCGGTCAGAGTCGACCTGGGCGCGGCCGACTCGATCGCCGAGCTGAGCCGCCGGTTAACAGGCTGGGCGGACCAGCATCCCCACCGTGAGTGGGTGGTTTCCGCCGAGGGTTGGGAGGTGGCCGACCTGGCCGAACGGCGCTACCCGACGCGTTTCGAACTGGACCGCTGCTGTCCTGGTCGCCCGGTTTACCTACCCCGCGGCGGACATGCGGGCGTGGCCAACTCCGTGGCGCTAGCCCGGGCCGGGATCAGCGACGATACTCCAGATCCACGAGGTGGGATAATCGAACGAGATCACACCGGGGCTGCCACCGGGCTCCTGCTGGAACGCGCCCGAGACCTAGTGGCCACCCACGTGCCGCCACCAACGCTCAACGAACGGTTGGACGCCTTGGATGCAGCCCAGCAGACTTGTCTCGGGCAGGGCATCACCAGGATCCTGGACCCCGGCCTGACCCACGAGGAGGTCGACGCCTACCTCACCGCGCGGGACAGCGGGCGGCTTCGGCTGCGGGCAAGTCTGCTCGGCCTGGTCACTTCCGGGCCCGATGCGGTGGCCGAGGCCGCCAGTTTCCTGCCGCTGATCCGCGATCCCGGCTGGGACGATCGCCTGCGGCTCTGCGGGTTGAAGGTGTTTGTCGACGGCGGAGGTTCGCTGGGCACCGCTTGGCTCACCAAGGAGTATCCGGGCCTCAACGGCTACCACGGTGAGCGTCTCATCGAAAAGCCGGACCTTGATGCGCTGCTGGCCTATGCAGCAGAGCATGGCGTGCCAGTGGGCGCACACACCGTCGGGGACGCCGCCATCGACGCGGTACTCACCAGCATCGCTGGGCTGTCCTGCGGGACCGACTTGGCGCCGGGCCACTTCTCGCTGATCCATGCGTATCTGTGGCCGAGTACGGCCAGCCTGGGGCTGGCGGCCGAACGAGGGGTGGCGGTGGCGGCCCAGCCGGGAATGTACGCCCGCTTCGCCGAGACCCTCGCCCAGCGTTTCGGCTGGTCGGCCACGGAGGCCGCAAGTCCGTTGCGCTCGTGGCTGGAGGCCGGGGTGATACTGGGCGGTGGATCTGACTCTCCGGTGACCACGTCCAGCCCGCTGGGTGGGATCCACGACGCCGTCACCCGCGACCACAAAGGACGCGTCCTGGGGCCGGGGGAGCGCCTGGATCGCCAGCAGGCGGTGGAAATGTATGCCGGCGGTGCGGCGCTGATCGCACAGGTTGGGGGTCAGGAGGGAATCCTACGGCCGGGGGCCCGGGCGGACTGGGTTGTGCTGGAGGGAGATCCGCTTACCTGTCGGGACGACGAACTGCCCGGGTTGGAGGTGCTCGCCACCGCCGTCGCCGGGGAGATCGTGCACCGCTCACCCGGTTGGACGCACGGGGGTTGCGGGCTTGGGACGTCCGATGAATGAGTCCGTCACAAGCCACCCGCCGACGGCGGCGAATGGTGCGGGCATCCGCCGGTTCCGGAACAGCCTGCTACGCCTGCCCGCTGCGGTGATGGGGGTCTTCGGCACCCTGGTCTTCCTAGCGCTATGGGAGATGGTGCCACGGGTGGAGATTGTCTCGGCCCGATACCTTCCGCCGCCGAGCGCGGTCTTCGGCGCACTGCTCACCGACGTCACCGGCGCGCGTTTCTGGATGGCGGTGCTGGACACCATGACCGGTTGGGGGATCGGGCTCGCGATTGCTGCTGCTGCAGCGATCGTGCTGGGCATGGTGATCGGCAGCTCGACGTTTCTGCGCCGGTCGACGGCATCGACCATCGAGTTCTTGCGGCCGATCCCTTCGGTGGCGCTGATCCCGCTGGCAGTACTGATCTTCGGGGTGGAACTCGAGTCAAAACTCCTGTTGGTCGTTTACGCGTCCTTCTGGCAGATCCTGATCCAGGTGCTCTACGGAGTGGCCGATGTCGATCCGGTCGCGGCGAACACCGCCCGCAGCTTTGGGCTGAGCAGCTATCGCGCCCGCCTGCGGCATGTCGTGTGGCCTACGACACTGCCGTACCTGATGACCGGGCTTCGGTTAGCCGCCTCGGTGGCCCTCATCCTTGCCGTGACCGCCGAGCTTCTGATCGGGACGCCAGGACTTGGCCGTGAGATCGCGCTGGCCCAGTCGGGCGGAGCCACCGTTCACATGTACGCCTTGGTGCTGGCAACAGGTTTGCTGGGTGTGCTGATCAATGTTGGGTTCCGCACCCTGCAGGGCAGGTTGCTTGGGTGGCACTCCTCGGTCCGTGGCGAGATGGTGGTGTGAGATGAGTGTGCTGAAGAAGATCTGCTACTTCCTGGGGCTACCTCTTCTACTGATCGTGCTGTGGTGGCTGTTCACCGTGGACAGCGATAGCTTCTGGGTGCCGCGGCCCGCAGAGCTCGTGGAAACCTTCGTCAAGGTCTGGATCGGCCCCCGGTTTGTCGTGGACGTGCTGCCTTCGCTGTTGCGGCTGCTGGTCGGGCTTCTGGTGGCCACTGTGCTCGGCGTCGGACTGGGATTCGGCATTGGGTCCAGCCGAATCCTGCGCCGGACGAGCGAACCGGTGCTGGAGTTGTTTCGGGCCATCCCGCCGCCGGTGCTGGTTCCGATCCTGATCCTGCTGGTCGGGGTGAACGATGGGATGAAGGTTTTGGTGATCGTCTCCGGCAGCGTCTGGCCAATCTTGCTGAACACCATCGAGGGGGTCCGCTCGATCGATGAAGTGCTTGATGAGACTGCCAAGGTCTATGGCATCCACGGACGTTGGCGGATCATTGCACTCACCCTGCCAGCGGCTAGCCCGTTCTTTATGGCTGGAATCCGCCAAGCGCTGTCGATCGGGCTCATCCTGATGGTCATCTCGGAGATGTTCGCCTCCTCCTCAGGGCTGGGTTTCACCATCGTCTCCTTCCAGCGTTCTTTTGCGGTCCCGGAGATGTGGACCGGCATCGTGTTGTTAGGGGTAATGGGCGTTCTGCTGGCCGCGCTCTTCTCGGCGGTGGAGAAGCGCGTGCTTCGTTGGTACTACGGACTGAAAGAGGTCGAGCACAGTGAATGACACGCCCATTTCGGCTGCCGCATCCCGGAACGGATACGAGCCCCTGCTCTCGGTACGCCAGGTGCAGAAGATCTATCCCAGCGCGGGAGGTCCTGTGGAGGCGGTGCGCGACCTTACCTTCGATCTGCGACGCGGTGAGCTCGCCTGTATCGTCGGGCCCTCGGGGGCGGGAAAGACGACCCTGCTGAAGATCATCGCCGGGCTCTTGGCACCTACCTCTGGCGAAGTCGTGTTGGAAGGCCGACAGGTGACTGGGCCCCCCAAGACGATGGCAGTGGTGTTCCAGGAGTACGGTCGCTCATTGTTCCCGTGGCTGACAGTGCGAGGCAATGTGCAGCTCCCATTGAGAAACGCGAGGGTCCCTTCTGCAGAGACTAGTCGGCGGGTGAATGATGCACTGTCGGCTGTGGGGTTGGAGCACGCCCGAGACCGCTACCCCTGGCAGTTGTCCGGCGGTATGCAACAGCGCGTCGCGATCGCTCGTGCCGTGGCGTACGAACCACACATCCTGCTGATGGACGAACCGTTCGCCGCGGTGGATGCCCAGACCAGGGCTGATCTGGAGGACCTGGTTCGAGACCTGTGGCACCGGCTGGGGGTGACGGTGCTTTTCGTCACCCACGACATTGACGAGTCCGTCTATCTCGGGCAACGGGTGCTGGTCCTGTCCGCGAGCCCCACAGTGGTGCAGATGGACGTGACGATCGACCTGCCCGATGAACGCGATCAGCTCGGCACTCGGTCTGCAAAGCGGTTCGCCGAGCTGCGATTGCTCATTCACGAGCAGATCCAGCTTGCAAAAGCGGGTGCCTCCGTCGCAGCTGCCGAGAAGGGCTGAGCGGGTAGCAACGCCCGGGTAATGTTAATGGTCCAGCTTTCCCCATGCGTAATCTCTCGGCGAGAGGAGGATATCGTGGACTCCGGGCGGGTTCGATCAGGCATCCTCAGTCGCAGCCTCGATATTCTGAGCGCGTTCGGGCCGGGCGACGTGACGTTACCTCCGGCTGAGCTGGCCCGGCGAGCAGGGCTGTCCAAGGCCACCGGGCACCGGATCGTGCAGGAGATGGTCAGTCTGGGAGTGTTGGAACGCAGCACCGCCGGAGTTCGGATCGGGATGCGGATGTTCGAGATCGGCCAACTCTTCCCACTGCATTCACCGTTACGGGCAGCGGCACTGCCATTCCTCAGTGATCTGGCAGACACCACTGGCGGGGCACTGCATCTGGCGGTGCTCGACGGCGAGGAGGTCGTCTATCTAGAGATCGTGCAGCCAATCAAGGGCCTGTCGTCGCGGCCCGGCGGTCGGTTGCCGGCAATATCGACAGCGGCGGGTTGGGCGATCCTCGCATTCTCACCAGAGCCGGTTATTGCCCAGGTATTGCAGCGAGCCGGTGTACCCGGCAGAGTCCGCAACAGACCACCAACGAGGGATCAACTGGCGCAGGTCAGGGCGCTTCGCTATGCCGAGGATCCCGAGGGTGACCGCGGGCCGGTGGTTGCGGTCGCGGTGCCTGTGTTGAATCTCGAGGGGTACGCTGTCGCGGCACTCTCGCTCCTGTACCCGGCTGGAGCGCCCCAGCTGTACCGGTTTGTGCCTGCGCTGCAGGTGGCCGCAAAAGGACTTGGCCGCGCTCTTGCTCGGCCCCGGGAGGATTGAGGCTCGGCTAGCACGAGCGGATCCATTCAGGCAGCGCCTGCCTGGAAGAGGTGACGGCCACTAGTCCGACCTGCCACCGGGGCCACGCGGGCGTGGCTCCGCCCCAGTTAGGCTCAACCCGTGCCCGCGAACCAACCACCCGATCCAAATCGCCTCCGCGACCTGCTGGCCACCTCAGATTGGTGGTCGATCGAGGTGCTGCCGGAGGTCGGGTCGACCAACCGCGAGCTGGCGCTGCGGGCGGCGGCTGGGGCCGTGCACGGGAGCGTGCTGATCACCGACAATCAGACCGCAGGACGCGGCCGGCTGGATCGCAGCTGGACCACCCCGCCGGGGGTGGCCGTGGCCTGCTCGGTGTTGGTGCGACCACCGGCGACGATTCCCTTGGGACATTGGCTGTGGCTGTCCCCGGTGTTGGGGTTGGCGGTGAGTCGAGGCGTACGCCGCTTCAGCGGCCTGGCCGTGCAGCTGAAGTGGCCCAACGACGTGCTGGTTGCCGAACGAAAGCTGTCTGGGCTGCTCGCCGAACGCGTGGACACCGGCGGCCACGCCGCTGCGATACTCGGCTTCGGGATCAACGTCACCGCCAGCGCCGAGGAACTGCCCGTCCCGACGGCCACCTCGCTGCTGATCGAGGGCGCGCCCACCGACGCCACCGAACTACTCGCCCATGTGCTCGCAGAGCTGGCCGCGCTGTGGCGGCTGTGGCAGCACGACCTCGCCGCCGTGCGGGCGGCGTACCGCGCCGAGTGCGACACGGTCGGACGCCGCGTCCGGGTGCTGCTCGGCCCCGACCGCGAGCTGGTCGGCACCGCCATCGGCGTGGACGACAGCGGCAGCCTGCTGGTCGAGACCGGCAGCAACGTGCAGGCGTTCCCCGCCGGTGACGTCACCCACCTGCGCACGGCTGATTAGACTCCCGAACAGGTGCAGCGGACGGAGCGGTCATGGGCGTTTCGGCGAAGGAGTTGGCCGAGGGCGAGCGGGTGGTGCTCAACCTGCGCACCCACCCCAAGGCGCTGTGGCTCCCGTTTGCGGGACTGCTGACCGTGCTGGCGTTGCTGGTAGTCGGGCTGGTGTTCATGCCGCCCACCTGGCAGCCCGTCGGGGTGATCGTGCTGGTCGCCGTGGTTGTCCTGCTCACCGTGCCCGTGTTCGTTGCACCGTTGCTGAAATGGCGATCGCGCACCTACACCATCACCGACCGGCGGATCATGACCCGGCAGGGGATCCTCAACCGCACCGGCCACGACATCCAGCTGCGCAAGGTGAACGCCGTCGCCCAGGAGCGCAGCCTGAGCGACCGGGTGCTCGGCTGCGGCACGCTGAAACTGGACACCGCCTCTGAGGCCGGCACCGTGGTGCTGCCCGATGTGCCTCGGGTGGAGGAGGTCGCGCGGGCGATCAACCAACTCCTCTTCGACACCGACGACAGGAGCGACCACTGATGAGCGTCCGACTCGAACGGCACGGCGACCACGTCGTCGAGCTGGTGATGGACCGGCCCGAGGCGATGAACGCGTTGTCCACCCAGCAGGCGAAAGAGCTGATCGCCGCCGCCGACGAACTGGCCGCCGACCGCGGCGTACGCGCGGTGGTGCTCTCCTCGGCGCTGCCGAAGGCGTTCTGCGTCGGGGCCGACCTGAAGGAGCGGAATTCGTTCTCCGACTCGGATCTGGAGGACCAGCGCGGGATCTTCCGGCGCTGCTTCGGCGGGCTGATGCAGCTGCCGATGCCGACGATCGCCGCCGTGGAAGGGTTTGCGCTCGGTGGCGGGTTCGAGCTGGCGCTCTGCTGTGACCTGATCCTGGCCTCCGAGACCGCCGTGTTCGGGCTGCCCGAGATCGGGGTCGGGGTGATCCCCGGCGGCGGCGGTACGCAGAACCTGTCCCGCCGGGTCGGGCTGGCTCGCGCCGCCGACGTCATCTTCACCGGCCGCCGGGTGAGCGTTGACGAGGGACTCGACTGGGGGTTCGTGGCCCGCCGGGTCTCCGCCGGGGAGGCGGCCGCCGAGGCAGTCGCGCTGGCCGAGGTGGTGGCGGGCAAGTCGCCAGTGGGGGCGCGGGCCGCCAAGCGTGCGCTGCACACCGGTTTCGACCTACCACTGGGCCAGGGCCTCGACCTGGAGCACGAGGGGTGGCAGGACACCGCGTTCTCCGCCGACCGCCGCGAGGGGATCGCCGCGTTCAACGAGAAGCGCACCCCCAACTGGCCCGGCTGACCTCCCGCCCCGGCGAAGGTCAGGACGGATTGTTCCGGCGCCCGACGGTGGCATTCGGGACCGCGCGATCAGCAGGATGGGACCAACCCCGAGGGATTGGAGCCCCGATGAGCACCGCAGTCACCCGCCAACGCCGGATCAAGCGGCCCGTGGCCATCGCCGCCGGAGTGCTCGCCCTGACCATCGCCGGTGGCGTCGGCGTCGCGGTCGACCAGGCGGTCGCCGCCCCGAGCCAGATCAGCGCCTCCGACACCGACGCCTATCCGGTGCTCCGCGAGGGCGCCGGGGGCCAGCGGGTGCGGATCCTGCAGCACCTGCTGTCGGCGCACGGGATCGCCACCTCGGTGGACGGGTCCTTCGGGCCGGGCACCGAGCGCTCGGTGCGCACCTTCCAGTCCCGCCGCGGCATCACCGTCGACGGCACCGTCGGCCCGCAGACCTGGTCGCGCATCCTGGTGGTGGCCCGCGAGGGAAACCGTGGCCCCGCGGTGAAGGCGATCCAGGAGACGCTGAACGCCAACGGCGCCCGGCTGCAGGTCGACGGTTCCTTCGGCCCGGCCACCAAGAAGGCCGTGATCTCTTTCCAGGACGCGAAGAACCTCGACTCCGACGGCGTGGTCGGACCGAACACGTGGGGGGCGCTGCTCGGCGTCAAGGGCGGTTCAACCACACCGACGCCCCCGCCCAGCACGGGAACCGGCAGCCCCGGCCCGGACACCCGCTATCCGAACCCGAAGCGCACCTACGCCAACGGCAACGTGCCCAGCAGCCAACTGTGCCGGGTGCCCGGCGCCAGGTCCGACGCCTGGCGGATGAGCTGCCGCGCTGTGCCCGACTTCAAGGCGATGAACGCGGCGTACAAGAAGCAGTTCGGGATGGATCTCGAGGTGGACCACCTCACGCTGACCGCCTATCGCACCGTCGCCGATCAGCGCCTGCTCTACAACAAGTACGGTCCCGGACGGGCCGCCAAGCCGGGCACCTCCAACCACGGTTGGGGGATGGCGCTGGACATCAACATGCGCCGGGGCGGTGCCGGGTCGCACCAGTCGGCCACCTACAAGTGGCTGCACGCCAACGGACCGAAATATGGCTTCCGCGACACCGTCCCGCACGAGGACTGGCACTTCGACTACCAGCGCTGAGGTCACAGCTCGGCACTCGGTCGCGCTCGCCCGATGAGGGCGATCCGTGCCGTACAGTGATCCGGTGCCTCAGGACCAACCCGCCGGCGAGCCGCATGCCGTCCACAACATCGAGTTGCCGGTGAGCGACCGGGAACCGGCCGATGAACCGGGGCTGAGTCTGTTCACGCAGCTGGTCCGGTTCACCCTCACCGGCGGGCTCTCGGCGATCGTCGACTTCGGCTCGCTGTGGCTGATGACCCACCTGATGGGGATCCCGGACAACCTGGCCAAGGCGATCTCGTTCATCCTCGGCACGACGACGGCGTACGCCATCAACCGGCGCTGGACCTTCCAGGCCGCCCCCTCGACCAGGCGACTGGTCGCGGTGTGGGTGTCCTATCTGCTCACCTTCGCGCTGCAGGTCGGCCTGTACGCCCTGACCCGGCCGTGGCTGCAGAGCCACTTCGAGTGGTCGATCGCCCAGCTGATCGCGTTCGTGATCGCCCAGGGGGCCGCCACGATCTGCAACTTCGTGATTCAGCGCTGGGTCATCTTCAAGCTGATCTGACCCGATCGAGAAAGGCGACGATGTCGCCCAGCTCCTCACCGGCGATCGCGTGCCCGCGGCGGTAGTGGTGCCGCTCGACGGCGAAGTGCTCGTCCAGCCAGGGGATGCTGCGCTCCCGCTTGGCGGCGGCGATCACCTGGTCCTCGGTGCCGATCGTCTGCAGCAGCGGCAGCCGCGGCTCGCGGGCGGCCAGCTCGGCGTCCCCGGGCAGTTCGCCGGCGTGCACGAACGAGGACAGGTGGCACACCGAGGCGAACCGCTGCGGCGCCAGCCGGGCCAGCTGGACGGCCAGCGCAGCCCCCTGGGAGAAGCCGAGCAGGTGCACCGCCCGGGGCTGCTGCTCGAGCCCGTCCAGCCAGCCGAGCACGGCCTGGGCGGAGGCGTCGATCCGGCTGTGGTCGGTGCTGTCCACGGCCGGGTTGAACTCGAACCAGGAGCGGACGCCATCGGGCGACTCGGTAGGCGCCTCCAGCGAGGCGACGGTGGCCCACGTGGGCAGGTGCGGTGCCAGCGCGAACAGATCGGCGGCGTTGGAGCCGAAGCCGTGCATCAGCACCAGCAGCTCTTCGCCGCCCTCCCGCCAGAGCACGGCATGCGGGTCGATCGTCAGGTTCGTCACGTGGCAAAGCTTAGGGCATCCGCCGCGCAGCCCATTAGGCTGACCGGGTGCCAGAATCCCGCTCCTTCGTCGTCGGCGTGATCGGCGGCGGCCAGCTCGCCCGGATGATGTACGCCCCTTCGATCAAGCTCGGGATCACCCTGCGCGTGCTCGCCGAGGGACCCGACGTCAGCGCCGCCAGGGTGTTCGGCGACGTCGTCGTCGGCGACCACGACGACCCCGACACCGTGCGCGCCTTCGCCGCCGACTGCGACGTCATCACCTTCGACCACGAGCACGTGCCGACCGGGCTGCTGCGCGAGCTGGAGGCCGCCGGGGTGCAGGTCCGGCCCGGGCCGGAGGCGCTCATCCACGCCCAGGACAAGGCCGTGATGCGGGAGCGGCTGGCGGCGTGCTCCCCGGCGTTTCGGATCGTGCAGCGCGTCGAGGACCTGCTCGCCTTCGGGGAGCAGCAGGGCTGGCCGATCATCGCCAAGATCGCCCGCGGCGGCTATGACGGCAAGGGGGTGTGGAAGCTCGGCTCGCCCGAGGAGGCGTGCGAACTCTTCGCCGGGGTCGGTGAGGGGACTACCATCGTCGCCGAGGAGCTGGTCGACTTCGCCCGCGAGCTGTCGGCGCTGGTGGTGCGCTCGCCGTCCGGGCAGGCGGTGGCGTACCCGATCAGTGAGTCGATCCAGCGCGGCGGGATCTGCACCGAGACGATCACCCCGGCTCCCGGTCTGAGCGAGGAGCAGGCGATGGCCGCCCAGCAGCTCGCGCTGCGCGTCGCCGATGAGCTCGGCGTGGTCGGGATGCTCGCGGTGGAGCTGATGGAACGCCGCGACGGGTCGGTGGTGATCAACGAGCTGGCGATGCGCCCGCACAACACCGGGCACTGGTCGATCGACGGGGCGCACACCTCCCAGTTCGAGAACCACCTGCGCGCCGTGCTCGACCTGCCGCTGGGCGACCCGACCGCCCGGGCCCCGTGGACGGTGATGGCCAACGTGCTCGGCGGCACCGTCGAGGACCTGCCGAGCGCCCTGCTGCACTGCTTCGCCCGCGACCGTCGGCTGCGGGTGGAGCTCTATGGCAAGGAGGTGAAGCCCGGCCGCAAGGTCGGGCACGTGGTCACCTTCGGCGACGACCTCGACGCGGTACGCCGCCGCGCCCAGCACGCCGCAAACTATCTGATGGGGGTTGAAGGACATGACTGACACCGGCAGCGAGCAGTTGGCGAGCGGAGCGAGCGCGGGGGTTCCAGGTGGTCGTCCCCCTGGCCGGGTCAGAGTCGGCATTGTGATGGGGTCGGATTCGGACTGGCCGACGATGCAGGCGGCCGCCGAGGCGTGCGCGGAGTTCGATGTGGCCCACGAGGCGGACGTGGTGTCCGCCCACCGGATGCCGACCGAGATGCTCGACTATGGGCGTACCGCGCACGAGCGTGGGCTGGAGGTGATCATCGCCGGCGCCGGCGGGGCCGCGCACCTGCCCGGCATGCTGGCCGCGGTCACCCCGCTGCCGGTGATCGGCGTACCCGTGCCGCTGAAATATCTGGACGGGATGGACTCGCTGCTGTCGATCGTGCAGATGCCGGCCGGCGTACCGGTGGCCACCGTCTCCATCGGCAACGCCCGCAACGCCGGGCTGCTGGCGGTGCGCATCCTCGCCGCCGGTGACCCCGAGCTCACCCGGCGGGTGCTGAAGTTCCAGGAGTCGCTCGCCGCGGCCGCCCGGGCCAAGGGAGAGAAGGTACGCCGCGGCTGAGCCGCCGGCTTTCAGCGCGCTTCGGGGGCGAGCTTCCACAGCAGCAGCACCAGCACCGCCGCCACCACGGCCGCGGCCCCGCTGGTGGCCAGGGTGACGATGAGCCCGCCGAGACTCGGGGCGGTCGCCCCACCCGGCAGCTGGATGGCCGTGGCGGCGGTGAACGTCGCCAGGAACGCGCTGAACGAGGATGTCCCGAGCGAGCGCAGCAGGGTGTTCAACCATCACGGCGATGATGGCCGAGGTACGCCGAGTCTCCGCCACGCGGCCCCCTTCCGGTGCTGCCACGGTATCAGAACAATGATCTAACTGTATTGGACTATCCATTCATGGTTACCCGTCAGTAGATTTCTGTCCGGCAAGCGCGGTAGGCTGAGCCCGTGAGCGACTTCGATGACCTCTACCGTCCCACCGAGGACCACGACGCTTTCCGTGCCGCCGTCCGCGAGCTGGCCGAGGCCAAGGTCGCGCCCAACGCTGCCGAGGCGGATGAGACCGCGACCTTCCCGAAGGCCTCCCTGGCAGCCCTGGTCAAGGCCGACTTCCACGCCCCGCACATCCCCGAGGCGTACGCCGGAGTGGGTGCGGACGCGCTCGCCACGGTGATCGTGATCGAGGAGATCGCGCGGGTGTGCGTGTCCTCCTCGCTGATCCCGGCGGTGAACAAGCTGGCCACCGTGCCGCTGCTGCTGTCCGCCTCCGAGGAGGTCAAGCGGGCCTACCTGCCGCTGATGGCCCGCGACGGGGCGATGTTCTCCTATTGCCTCTCCGAGCCCGACGCCGGCTCCGACGTGGCCAGCATGAAGACCCGCGCCGTGCGCGAGGGGGACGAGTTCGTGCTCAACGGCACCAAGGCGTGGATCTCGAACGCGGGGGAGTCCGACTACTACACCGTCTTCGCGGTGACCGACCCGGAGAAGCGCACCAAGGGGATCTCGTGTCTGATGGTGCACAAGGACGACGCGGGGGTGTCGTTCGGTGCGCCGGAGAAGAAGCTCGGCATCAAGGGCTCACCGACCCGCCAGGTGATCATGGACAACGTCCGAGTGCCGGCCGATCGACTGGTCGGCGAGGAGGGCACCGGATTCGTCACCGCGATGAAGACCCTTGACCACACCCGCGTCACCATCGCCGCCCAGGCCGTCGGCGTGGCTCAGGGGGCGCTCGACTTCGCGCTGGGCTATGTCAAGGAGCGCAAGCAGTTCGGCAGGCCGATCGCCGACTTCCAGGGCCTGCAGTGGATGCTCGCGGACATGGGCATGAAGGTGGAGGCGGCGCGCCAGCTGACGTACGCCGCGGCGGCGCGTTCGGAGCGGGTGGACGCCGACCTCACCTATTTCGGGGCGGCCGCCAAGTGCTTCGCCTCCGACGTGGCGATGCAGGTCACCACCGATGCGGTACAGCTGCTCGGTGGCTATGGCTACACCCGCGACTATCCGGTCGAGCGGATGATGCGCGACGCCAAGATCACCCAGATCTATGAGGGCACCAATCAGGTGCAGCGGATCGTGATGGCCCGCCAGCTGCTACAGGGGCTGCCCGACAACCGCTGACGTTCCGCGGCGCCGCCTGGGCGACAATGGGCGGGTGAGCGAACAGCGAGTGGCCCAGGCGATTCGGGCGACCCCGCGGGCCGGCTTCCTGCCGGCCGAGCAACGGGCGTACGCCGATCGCGACGTGCCGCTGCGGCTGTCGGCCGGGCAGACCAACTCCCAGCCCTCGACAGTCGCCGCGATGCTGGAGCTGTTGGATGTTCCGGTCGGTGCCCGGGTGCTCGACGTGGGCGCCGGATCCGGGTGGACCACCGCCATCCTGGCCGAGCTGGTGGGGCCGCAGGGCTGGGTGCTCGGTCTGGAACTGCTTCCCGAGCTGGCGCAGTGGGGCGCGGCGAACCTGGCGGCCGTGGCCAGGCCCTGGGCGCGGATCGAGACCGCTGAGCCGGGCCGGTTGGGCCGCGCGGCGGAGGGCCCCTATGACCGGATCCTGGTCTCGGCGATGGCCGACACCCTGCCCGACGAACTGGTCGAGCAGCTGACCGACGAGGGGATGCTGGTGGTGCCCGTGGCCGGTGCGATGGCCCGGGTCACCCGGCGCCCGAGCGCCGACCCGCTGATCGAACGCTCTGGGGCGTACCGGTTCGTGCCGCTGCGCTGAGCGCTCAGCCCTGAATCTCCTCCGGGTGCTGCTGCAGCCGGGCGTGGCGGCGACCGTAGGCGAAGTAGATGATCATGCCGATCACCAACCAGACCAGGAATCGCAGCCAGGTGCCGAGCTCGAGGCTGACCATCAGCGCCAGGCAGGTCACCGCGGACAGGGTAGGCACCACCGGGACCAGCGGGGTGCGGAACGGACGCTCCATGTCCGGTCGGGTACGCCGCAGCACGACGACGGCGATCGACACCACCAGGAATGCGAACAGGGTGCCGATGGACACCATCTCGGACAACGCCTTGAGCGGGATGAACGCCGCCAGGGCACTGACCAGCAGCGCGATCAGGATGGTCATCCGGACCGGGGTCTTGTAGCGCTCGTTGAGTTTGCCGAGGCTGGCCGGTAGCAGTCCGTCGCGGGAGAGGGCGTACCCGATCCGGCCCAGGGCGACAATCTCGACCAGGATCACCGAGCTCAGCCCGGCGATCGCCGAGACGCCGACCAGGATCGCGGCCCAGCCCAGACCGACCTGCTTGAAGGCGTCCGAGATCGGCGCTCCCTCGGAGATGTCGGTGTACTTGATCATCCCGGTCAGCACGAACGCGACCGCCATGTAGAGGATGCCGCAGGCGACCAGGGTGCCGATCAGCCCGCGCGGCATGTCCCGGCCCGGGTTCTCCGACTCCTCACCGAGGTTGGCCACCGCCTCGAAACCGCTGTAGGCGAAGAAGACCACGGCCGCGGCGACCAGCAGGCCGCCGACCCCGTAGGCCGCCGGTTGGATCCCACTGAGCGCCTGCCACAGCGGCTGCTCGTGCCAGGTGTCGCCGCCCTCCTTGGGGGTGGACGGCGGGAAGAACGGGGTCAGGTTGGCCATCTTGACGAAGAACAGCCCGGCCACCACGACGAAGATGCAGATGCTCACCTTCACGATCACCAGCAGGTTGGTCAGCCACTTCGACTCTCGGATGCCGAGCGCGGCGACCACGGCCAGCACCACCACGATGCCCACCGCGCCGAGGTTCACCACGGAGTTCTCCCCGAAGAACGTCTCTGGTAGGCCCAATAGTTCTTGCAGATAACCCGACCAGCCGCGCGAGACGACGGCCGCACCGAGGGCGAACTCGAGCACCAGGTCCCAGGCGATGATCCAGGCGAACACCTCACCGATCGTGGTGTACGCGTAGGTGTAGGAGCTGCCGGCGGTCGGCACCGCGGCGGCCAACTCGGCATAGCAGAGCGCCGCGAGCAGGGCCACGATGCCGGCGATCAGGAACGAGATCACGATGCCGGGGCCGGCGTTCTTCTTGGCCTGGATCCCGGTCAGGGTGAAGATTCCGGTGCCGATCACGATGCCGACGCCGAACCCGATCAGGTCGCGCGCCTTGAGGCGCTTGTTGAGCTTTTCACCCTCGCCCTCGTCCTGCTCGAGGACGGTTTCGACGCGCTTGGTGCGCATGATGCCGGAGTTACCCATGCGGGGACTCTAGACCCCGGAAAGTCGATCTGTCTGTAGGGCGTCAGGCGGTTCCGGCGCGGCGGGCGTACCAGCGGGTCATCGGCGGACCGCCCAACCCGTGCAGCACGAAGCTTCCCAGCGCGGTGGTCACCAACACCCCCAGCACGGTGGTGACGGCCAGCTCATCGGCGATGTCGTGCGCGGCCAGCATGCCGAGCGCCATGGTCGCGATCCCGCGCGGCCGAGGCCGGCGACCAGCCACCGCTCGTCCCAGCTGAACCGGTTGCCGAGCAGGCTGAGCAGCACCGGAAGGATCCGCAGCAGCGTGAGCGCGGCCATGCTGAACAGGGCGATCTGCCAGGTGATGATGGGTGCGCGCGCTGCGATCAGGCGGGTGCCTCAGGGCTTGGCGAAGCGGTCCAGCCTGGAGGTGTCGCCACGGGCGATCTCGCCGAACATCTCCTTGGCCCTCGCGGTGTCCCACAGCATCGACGATCCGGCGGGGGTGCTGGCGTTCGGGTTGGACACCGGAACCATCAGCGTCAGCCCTTGGCCGGAGGCGACCTGCATCATCGGCGAGATCAGTCCGACGGTCGCGCCCACGCCGGTGTCGCGGTCGTTCTTGACCGACTGGGCGGCGCCGACGTTCACCCCCCACCAGCGGAACGGGTTGAGCACGGTCAGCGGCGAGGCCGCCTTCTTGGCGACCCCGGCGACCATCTCGCGCTGCCGGTTCATCCGGCCCAGGTCGCCGGTCGGGTCGGCGTAGCGCATCCGTACGTAACCGAGCGCGGTCACCCCGTCCATGTTCTGGCAGCCGCCGGGGATGTCCAGATGGGAGTTCTTGTCCTTGATCGCGGTCTTGGGGCACATCTCGATGCCGCCGAGGGCGTCGATCACGTTGACGAACCCGCCGAACCCGATCTCGCCGTAGTGGTCGACGCGCAGGCCGGTGTTCTGCTCGACCGTCTGCACGAGCAGCTTCGGCCCGCCGATCGCGTACGCCGCGTTGACCTTGTTCTTGCCGCGGCCGGGGATGGTGACGTAGGAGTCGCGGGGGATCGATACCAGCACCGGTTTGCCGCCGGGCGGGGCGTACAACAGCATCATCGTGTCGGTGCGCTGGCCCTCGATGTCACCGGTGCCGAGCTTCTTTCGCTCCTCCTCGGACAGGCCCTCGCGGGAGTCCGAGCCGACGATCAGCCAGGTGGTGCCCGGCTGGTCCGGCGGGCGCTGGCCGGCCGGGGCGGCGTCCACCTTGTTGGTCGAGCTCCAGGCGTACAACGGGGTGCCGATCAGGAACACGATCCACGCCACCAGCAGCGCGATCAGCACCCGGGCGATGGTGCGGCCGGGGCGTCGGGGTTTGCGGGTACGCCCGGGGGCGGGCGGGGGCAGGGTGCCGCGGCCGCCCCCGGAACCTGCCGGGGTCGGCGTACGCCCGGCGGCGACGTCGGCGGTGGGCATCGCGCGGGTCCGCTCCGCGGGCTGCGGGGCCTGGCGAGCCGAACGCGGAGGAGTACCGGGATCGCCGAAGGAGGCGCGGCGGCGACCCGGCGGGGAAGCCTGCTGCCCGGACGGCTGGGCCGGCTGCTTGGGGTTGGTCGGGAGGTCCGCTCCGGACGCGGGAATGGCTCGCGTCCGGTCGGGGTCCTGGCCGCGCGCGTCACCCGACCGGTACAACCAGTCCATATCGTCACCGGGCATGGCCACCACGGTACAAGGGGAGTCGAGGTTGGGCCGGTGTCGCGCAACCGGACAGGCAATGGTGTCGCCGCCGGAGGTTCCAAGGCGGCGCTGACTGGGGCCGGCGTTCGGTACTGCCTGTCCGGCTACGAGGGCCGGGCAATCGGGGTGCTGGCGGCGTGGCGCGGACCACCCCCACCGCGGCGGTGGCAGTCTGGTCGCGGACCCCTCGGGGTCTCCTTCCCCAACAGCAGCATCGAAAGGCCCAGTGTGTCCGACGACAACACCGTGGACGAACGACGCAGACCCGCCACGCGACGCAGCGGGAGTTCCCCCTATCGACCAGCGGCCCAGCGACGCAGCGACGGGCTGCGGCTGCGGCGCGGGCTGGGCTATCTGGGGATGACCGTGGCGGTCCCGGGCTCGGCGCAGCTGGCCGCCGGGAACCGGCAACTCGGGCGCTGGGCGGTCCGGGTCTGGGCCGGGCTGCTGGTGCTGCTGGGCGCCTGGCTGCTGCTGTTCCTGGTCAACCGGGGCGCGGCGATCGCGATCATCGCGTTCAAGCCGCTGACGGTGCTGATCACGCTGCTGATCGGTGCGGCCGGGATCGGCTGGGCCGTGCTCATGCTGGACGCGTGGCGGATCTCCAACCCGCCCGAACTGGCCCGACGACATCGGCTCGGCTTCGGGCTGCTGAGCCTGGTGCTGGCGTTCGGCCTGGGCGGAGGGATGATCGCCTCCGCCTCGGTGGTGAACGCCCAGGGCGACCTGATCGGCTCGGTGTTCTCCGGCGGCGGGGACACCCAGGTCAAGGCCGGCCGATACAACGTGCTGCTGCTCGGCGGCGACGCCGGTGACGGGCGGGAGGGGCTGCGACCGGACTCGATGACCGTCGCCAGCATCGACGCCCGCACCGGGCGTACCGTGCTGTTCTCGCTGCCGCGCAATCTCGAGGACGTCGAATTCCCCGCGGACTCGCCGATGAAGAAGCTGTATCCGGACAAGTTCAGCTGCGCAGGCCACGAATGCCTGCTGAACGCGGTCTATACCAGGGCGACCGAGCACAAGGAGCTCTATCCCGGCGTCAAGGACCCCGGCGCCCAGGCGACCATCGAGGCGATCGAGTGGGTGACCGGGCTGGACATCAACTACTACGCGCTGATCGACCTGAACGGGTTCAAGGCGCTGATCGACGCGGTCGGCGGGATCAGCATCGACGTGAACAGGCCGGTGCCGGTCGGGGGTGGTTCGACCGAGGTGAAGCGCTACATCCAGCCGGGCAAGGGGGTGCGGATGGACGGCAACAACGCGCTCTGGTTCGCCCGCAGCCGGCACGACTCCACCGACTATGAGCGGATGGCCCGGCAGAAGTGCGTGATGCACGCGATGCTGAACCAGCTCGACCCGGTGACCGTGCTGACCAAGTTCAACGGGATCGCCGCAGCCGGCAAGGAGGTCGTCGAGACGAACGTACCGGCGAGCGAGACCGACAAGCTGATCGACCTGGCCATGCGCGCCCGCTCCACCAAGATCGCCTCGGTGTCGTTCGTGCCGCCGCTGGTGCAGCCCGGCAAGCCGGACTTCAGGGTGATCCGGGAGACGGTGCGGGCGAGGATCGCGCAGTCGGCCGGCGGCGGCCCCGGGCCGGTTGCACCGGCCGCCCCGGCTGCTCCGGCCGCCACCAAGCTGCCGGTCGGAAACGCGCCCGGCGTGGCCACCCCGACCCGGCGCGCCACCGCCAGGGCGACGGCCAGCCCGACCCCGAGCGCCGCGCCCACCCCGGTACCGGTGCCCGGTGGCGACGACCTGGCCGAGGTGTGCCAGGCCGCCTGAGCCGGTATCGGGGCTGGTCCCCAAGCTCAGAGACCGCCAAGGACTGCGTTGGCAATCAACTGATCCAGCTTTCGGATGTCGACACCCTTGCCGATCTTGATCTTGATGTGGCCTGCGCGGGTCCACATCTCCAACTCGGCGTTCATGTCCAAGGTCCCCGCATTCTCTGACGACCACATGTTGATTGCGGAATAGGGAAGCGAGTACATTTCCACCTTCTTGCCCGTCAGACCTTGGGCATCACGCACGATCAGTCGGCGAGTGGTGAAAATGGCTGAGTCGCGCATCGTCCTGAACGCGGCCACTGGTCGTTCCCCCCTTGCGAGGATCGGACCAACGTCCTGCGGTATCGGGCACTCTCCCATGAAAGTCCAAGCTGTGATCTGCGCTGTCTCCACCGTGACTCCTTCTCGTGGGTACGAAGGAGTCATTCTGCAATCAAAGAGCCGGCCGCCGCAGGAGATCTGACCGATCTCCTCAGTGGCGGGAGGTGTCGACCGTGTCGCCGCCGCCGCGGATGACACCGGAGAGGAAGCCCGCACCCCAGGTGGTGTGCATGATCGTCAGCGCCTGGGCCAGGTCGGCGCGCTCGCGCAGGGTGCCGTCGGAGCGCAGCATCACCCCGGCCAGGAAGGTGGCGTACGCCGCAGGGGCCAGGTGGGCGAGCCGCAGCAGCTTCGCCGGGCCTCGCAGTGGGCGTACCAGGTCCACCGCGGCGAGCGCGGCACTCGTGGCGAACCCGGCCACCAGCAGGCCGGGGGCGAAGAACCGCGGCGGGGTCTTGTCTGCGACCTCCCGGACCAGCGCGCCGCGCCACACCCCGGTGGACCAGAACTGCCGGGCCAGCTTCTGCCTGGAGTCGCGCGGCCAGTAGGTGACCTTGAGCTCCGGGGTGAACCAGACCAGGTGCCCGTGCTCGCGGATCCGCAGGTTGAGCTCCCAGTCCTCGCCCCGGCGTACCGACTCGTCGTAACCGCCCGCCTCGCTCAGCGCCTCGCGCCGGAAGATGCCGAGATAGGCCGATTCGCACGGGCCGGCCTCGGTCCCGTGGTGATAGGTGCCGCCGCCCAGCCCCATCGGGGAGTTGTACGCCCGGGCGACCGCGCGCTGGAACGGGGTACGCCCGGCCGCGGCCATCAGCCCGCCGACGTTGGCCGCGCCCGTCCGACGCAGGGTGTCGACGCCGATCCGGGTGTAGTCGGCGGGCAGCTCGGAGTGGGCGTCGACCCGGATCACGATCGGGTGCCGGGTCTCGGCGATGGCCAGGTTGAGGCCCTTGGGGATGTCGGTACCGGGATTGTGCACGATCCGCACCCGCGGATCGCGGGCGGCGACCCGCTCGGCCAGCGCCGTGGTGTTGTCCCGCGACGGACCGAGCGCGATCACCAGCTCCGTCTCGCCCGGATAGTCCTGATCGAGCACGGTCGCCACCGCCTCGGCCAGGTAGTTCTCCTCGTTGAGCACCGGCATCACATAGGACACCGCCGGCCATTCGCCCGCGGGCCAGGTGTCCAGCTCGGTCTGCTGCGGGGTGGTCACGGACGATCCACCCGTTCGGTCGCCACGATGCGGGTCACCTCGTCGTGGGAGACGCCCTCGGTGATCACCCGGGACCCGTCGCCGATCAACGGCTGGATCAGCCCGGTCAGCAGGGCAGACCAGAGGGCGGTCGGGTCGGTGAGCAGCAGGCGTCCGCCGATCCCGTCGAGGCCCGCGAGCTCGGCCAGGCTGGCGCGGTGCGCGGCCAGCGCGACCGCCGGGGTCTGCGGGTCGGGGTCGACCCCGAGCCAGGCGTCGGGTTGGGCGAGCGCCTCGGCGCTGAAATCGCGTACGCCGGCCGGCAGATCACGCTGCGGCAGGGCCAACGGGTGCAGCGAGCAGGAGACGGTCGGCGTGCCGTCGGGGTCGGGGTCGGCGGCGGGCCCGGCCACGGTCAGCTCGGCCTCGGCATCGGTGACGGTCACCCCGGCCCGCCAGCAGGCCGCGGCCCAGACCAGCGTCATCCAGTGCCCCGGGTGCTGCTCGGCGAGGGTGAGGCGTACCCGATCGCCCTCGGCCAGCTCGAACTCGTCGATCAGCAGGTTGGCGGTCTTGTCCACCCAGTTGGCGAACGAACGTACCGACAGCTCGGTCCGCCCGGCGGGGGAGTAGTGGGTGAGGAAGGGTGCCGAGCCATCGACCCGGCAACGTCGGGACAGGTGGTCGGTCAGCAGCGTCACGGGTTCATCCTAGGAGGCGCCCGACACCGGTCGTGATCACCCGAACCGGCTCGTCGGTCTGGATATGGTGAGGCCCATGCGTTACGTGGTGATCATGGCCGGCGGGTCGGGCAAACGCCTGTGGCCGCTGTCGCGGCAGGGCATGCCGAAGCAGATGTTGCACCTGGTCGGGGACCGGAGTCTGCTGCGGATGGCCTTTGAGCGCGTGGTGGACGTGGTCGGCGCGGAGCGGGTGTGGGTGTGCACCGGCGGGGAGTACGCCGAGGTGGTCCGCGCCGAGTTGCCGGAGCTGCCGCACGACAACGTGCTCGGTGAGCCGGTCGGCCGGGATTCGCTGAACGCGGTGGCCTGGCCCGCCGCGGTGCTGGCCGAGCAGGACCCCGACGCGGTGGTGGCGATGGTCACCGCCGACCAGATCATGCAGCCGGTCGAGGTGTTCCGCAAGGCCCTGCGTACCGGTTTCGAGGTCGCCGAGACCGAGCCGAGCGCGTTGGTCACCTTCGGGGTGGTGCCGAACACCCCGCACACCGGCTACGGCTACCTGCACCAGGGCGAGGCGGTGAACGGCGACGACAACGTGCGCCACGTGCTGGAGTTCAAGGAGAAGCCCGACCGCCTCACCGCCGAGCGCTATGTCGCCTCGGGGGAATACTGGTGGAACGCCGGCATGTTCGTCTGGCGGGCCGAGACCCTGCTGGCGCAGCTGGAGCGACTCGTACCCGACGGCCACCGCACCGTGCGCACGCTGGCCGCGGAGCCCGAGCGACTGGCCGAACTGTTCCCCACCCTGCCGAAGATCTCGGTCGACTATGCGGTGATGGAGCCGGTATCGCTGGGGCGCGGTACCGAGGGTGCGCACGTGGTTGCGGTGCGGTTGCCGATCACCTGGCACGACGTCGGCGGCTTCCCGGCACTGGCCGAGCACCTGCCGCACGACGCCGACGAGAACGCCCGCGAGGGGCGTACGGTGATCATGGACGGGTCGCACAACCTGGTGATCAACAAGGGCAGCGACGGCAAGCTGGTCGCCGTGCTCGGGATGACCGACACGATCGTCGTGCAGACCGACGACATCACCCTGGTCTGCCCCTCGGGCAAGGCCGAACAGGTCAAGGCGCTCGTCGCGCGGGTGGCTGAGGAGCAGGGCGAGTCGTACGCCTGATCCGTCACGCCAGCAGACGGCGGATCCAGGCGGTGTCTTCCGGGGCGCCAGCGCACACCGCGGTGACCAGTTCGTCGGCGTCGAGCTCGACCAGCTCGTCGTAGCGCCCGCTCTGTCCGGTCGCGCGGAGCACCGCGTCCAGCACCGCCTCGCGGCGACCGAGCCGGAAGAAGTCCTGCTCGGCCGGACGCAGCAGCGGGGTCGACGAACCGTCGGCGTCGGTGACCAGGTGGCCCAGGCCGCGGATCACCGCCAGCGGCCGCCCGCCCAGCTTGGTCTTGGCCAGGTCGGCCGCCGCGCACAGCTCGTCGGCGACGGCGATCTCGGTGACGCGCAGGTCGTTGCCGTGCGGGTCGGTACGCCCGATGTGCGAGTCGATCGCGAGCACCCCGGCCAGGCCGATCGCCAGGTCGGTCTGCCCGGTGCGCCAGGCGCGGCCGGAGGTGTCGGAGACGAGTACGCCGATGTGGGCGCCAGTGCGGTCGCGGACCTGGCTGCGGATGGCCCGGGCCGAGGCGTCGGGGTCGACCGGCAGCAGGAGTGCTCGGCCGGGCTCGACGTTGGAGGAGTCGATGCCGGCGGCGGCGTGCACCAGGCCGAGGCGGTGCTCGACGATCACGGTGCCGCCGCGGCGGGCCACCACCCGGCGGGACTCGGCGCGGCGGGCGGCCGGCTTGTCGGCCTCGTCGATGATCCGGCCCTCGGCCTTGGAGATCACCTTCGAGGTGACCACCCAGAGGTCGCCGTCGCGTGGTTCGGTGACGGCGAGCAGTTCGGCGACCAGGTCGGTGCCGGGGGTGATCTCGCCGATCCCGGTCGGGGCGTCGATGGTGATCATGCGGTCTCGGCGGCCAGGGCCACGCCGGCGCGGACGAACTCGGCGGTGTGGTCGGGGGTGGTCATCAGCAGGGGTACCGCGCGGGTGGGCAGGCCTGCCGCGGTGCAGCGCTCGGCGGCTGCGGTGTCGGTCTCGTGGACGAGCCAGGCGTCGAGGATCCCTTCGGCGGTGGAGGTGCGCGCCCCGTAGTGCAGGCCGACGGCGCCGGCGTCCACGGCCACGCCGATCGCGGGGAGCAGCTTGTCGGCCATGCCGAGCACCGGGGCGCCACCAAGGATGCCGGAGACGCCGACGACCTTCGCGCCGGTGGCGCGCAGGGCGGGGCGTACCCCGCCGGTCGCCAGCACCGGACCGATCGACACGACCGGGTTGGAGGGGCCGACCAGGACCAGGTCGGCCCGCTCGATCGCGGTCAGCACCTCCGCGGTGGCGGTCGCGGTCTCGATGCCGACCTGCAGCACCTGCCGCACCTTCGGGGCCGCGTGGTGGCGTACCCAGAACTCCTGGAAGTGCATCGCCCGGCGCCCCGACGCGGTCTGCGGGTCCTCGACCACGACGTGGGTCTCCACCCGGTCGTCGGTCATCGGCAGCAGCCGCAGCCGCTCGTCGTCCAGCCAGCGGTGGCACAGCGCGGCGGTGATCTCGGTCGGGGTGGCGCCGGCGGCGATCAGCTGGGTGCGGACCAGGTGGGTGGCGATGTCGCGGTCGCCGAGGGCGAACCAGGTCGGCTCGACGGCGTACGCCTTCAGCTCGTCCATGATCGACCACGTCTCGGCCGCCCGGCCCCACCCTTTCTCGTCATCGATCCCGCCGCCCAGGGCGTACATCATCGTGTCCAGGTCGGGGCACACGCGCAGCCCGTGCAGGGTGATGTCGTCGGCGGTGTTCACCACCACGTCGAGCTGCGCCTCGGGACAGGCCCGGCGGACTCCGCGCACGAAGCGGGAACCCCCGACGCCGCCGGCCAGGACCACGATCCGGTTCGGGTTCGTCACCGGGTCAGTCTGGCACCTCGGTCGGACGGGTGAGCGACCCGTTCATCGGCCGGGTCGCTGCCGGGCCGGGCGCGGGTCAGCCGGATACGCTGAGCGGGTGAGCGAGGGAGTGAAGCGATTCCGTGAGCCGGCCGCCTGGCTGGTGCTGTTCGCGATCGTGATCCTGATGGTGGCGGACCTGGTACGCCTGGTCCTGGCGGTCCGCGGGTCGGCCGGGATGGACGCGTTCGGGGCGCACGGGTTGTCGCTGTTCAACCCGGTGCACGCGATCACGCTGCTGCTCGTCGTCGGCGTGAGCGCCCTGGTGCAACCGGCAACTCCGCGGGCCCGCCCCCTCACCGTTGCGGCGCTGGTGGTGGCGCTGCTCGGCACCGCGGGACAGCTGGTGTTCGGAGTGATCGGCCTGGTCCGTGCCGGACAGCGCGCCGGCGCGGTGAACGCCGTGGTCGACGCCGTCGGCTATCTCGGGTTCAGCATCTTCCCCGTGGTCGCGGTGCTCGGGCTGCTCAGGATCCTGGGCGGGATGCGCCGCGAGGAGGCCCGCCAGATCGAGGAGGCTGAGGCGACCACCCAGCTGCCGGGCCCGGGACACGAGATCGCCGCCGAGGATGCCGCCGGGCCCGAACCGGCCTGGCGGCGCGACGAGGCAAGCGGCGCCGCCTGGCGTAGCGCAGGCGCGGCCGCCTCGGGAGCCCGGGCCAGCGGCTGGGGACGCCCCGGGGAGAGGGGCGACTGGACCCCCCAGACCGGTGCGGGCACGGGAGAGGAACAGCAGGAGGACGCGACCCGCATCCCGCGCCTCCAGCCCGACTCCGAGCGCCCGGTCGATGAAGGCGGCCCGGGCCTTCCGCCGCGCCGCCAGCCGCCCAGCTGGACCCCGCTCGACCGCGACTGATCCCGATCCAATAAGAATGCGGCCCCTTTCGGACAGAATTTTCTACGTTACCGCAGCCGTCCGACAATTTCCCGCTTGACTCTCGGTAACAACACCGATGTAATTCCACCAATGAAACTCGGTTCGCCGGGGTCGAGGAGGAGACATGCATGAATTGCTGACGGTGCTCAGCGCTGTCGACGATGAGGGAGCACTGGGCTGGCAGGAGCGTGCCCTGTGCGCTCAGACAGACCCCGAGGCCTTCTTTCCCGAGAAGGGTGGGTCGACCCGAGAGGCCAAGCGGGTCTGCCTCTCCTGCGAGGTGCGCAGCGAATGCCTGGACTATGCGCTGGGCAACGATGAGCGCTTCGGGATCTGGGGCGGGTTGAGTGAGCGGGAACGCCGCAAGCTGAAGAAGCGGGCGGTCTGACCGGCCACAGGTGACGTATACGATGAGGGGACGCTGCGGCGGCCCCTTCGTCGTTCAACGGGGGTTGCGGCGGATGCGGCCCCGGCCAGAGCAGTGAGGTTCCCACATCGATGCCTGATCATCCCACCGATGAGACAGGCTCGACCCCTGAGGCCCCGCACTCCGGTTCAGCTGGCTCGAGCCCGGACCGCCCCACCGAGATCCTCCCGGCCCAGACGCGCCCGACGCGCACCGGACCCCCGCAGGTGACCCCCGACGCCTGGGCGTGGACCGAGGACGAACACCAGGAGCCCGCGCCGGAGACCTCCGCGATCGCGGTCACCGCGGTGCTGGTCGCGCACAACGCCGAGGCGTGGCTCGGCCCAGCCCTGCAGTCCCTGCGCAACCTGACCCGTCGCCCCGACCGGCTCTATGCCGTCGACACCGGTTCGGACGACCGCACCGCGCAGCTGCTCCGGGAGAGCGGGCTGTTCGACGAGGTGATCGCCGGCCGCGGCGAGGACGGGTTCGGCGTCGCCGTCAACCGCGCCCTGGCCGTCGCCGAAGAGCGTCCCGGGGAGTGGCTCTGGCTGCTGCACGACGACCTCACCCTCGCCCCCGACACCCTGGAGCAACTCCTTCGCGGAACCCTCGCCGACCCCGGCGCCGACCTCCTCGGCCCCAAACTGCTGCAGCCCCACCGCGGGACCGGCCCGGCCCGGCTCAGCGAGGTCGGCGTCACCATCTCCGACAGCGGACGGCGCGAACTCGACCTCGAGCCCGGTGAGATCGACCAGGGTCAGCACACCGCGCGGCAGGTGCTGGCCGTGTCGACCTGCGCCATGCTGGTCCGCCGCAGCGTGTACGCCGCACTCGGCGGTCTGGCGCCCGAGCTTCCCGTCTTCCGCGACGGCGTCGACCTCGGCTGGCGGGCCACCGCCGCCGGGCACCGCGTGCGCACCTGTCCCGAGGCCGTGGTCACCCACCGCCAGGCCGGCCGCAACGGGCTGCGGCGCAGCGCCCTGATCGGCTCGGACCCCACGGCCACCGACCGGCAGCTCGCCCTGCGCACCGTCGCCGCCCACCGCGGCGGCGGCTTCGCCAGCCTGCGCCTGATCCTCGGGTCACTGCTGCTGTCGGTCGGCTACCTGCTCGCCAAGGCGCCCGCCCAGGCCCGCGCCGAGTTCGCCGCGCTGCGCGACTTCGTCGGCAACGGGCGTACCCGCGCCCTGCGCGCCCGCATCGCCCCGCCGGTGTCGGCCGAGGCGTCCGCCACGGTCGCCATGCTGCGACCCCGCCGCTGGGCCGGGCTGCGCCTCGCCGCCGAGGGGGCGCTCGGGTTGCTTCCGCGCCGCGACGCCCCCGGCACCTCGATCGACGAACTCACCGGTGACGACTTCGCCTCAGCGGGCGAGGAGAACCGCGGCGGGTTCTGGTCCAACCCGGCGGCCGTCACCACCCTGCTGCTCACCGTCACCGCACTGTTCGCCGGTCGGGCGCTGATCGGACCGGGCAGCCCCGCCTCGGACCTGCTGCTCCCGGCCCGCAGCAGCCTCGGTGAGGCGTACCGCGCCTATCTGGCGCCCATCGTGGGCGCACCCGGCCTGTCCGCCCCACCCTGGCTGGGGCTGACCGCGCTGTTCTCCACCGTGACCGCCGGCCGGCCCGTGCTGCTGGTCGCCCTCGGCTTCCTGCTGGTGGTGCCGGTCGCCGCGCTGGCCGCCCAGCCGCTGCTGCGGCGTACCGTCACCGACGCCCGGGTCCGGATCGCGGCCACCGTGCTGTACGCCCTGCTCGCGGTCCTGCTGGCGGCGGTGAACCGCGGACTGATCGCGCCGCTGGTGCTCGCGGTGTTCCTGCCGCTGCTCGCCGTCTCCGTGCGGGCCCTCGTGCTGCGCCGCACCACCGGCCCCGACTCCTGGCGCCCGGTGTGGGCCAGCGGACTGCTGCTGAGCGTGCTGATCGCCTTCCTCCCCGCGCTCGGCCTGCTCGCCCTGCTCGGCGGACTGGTGGCGGCGCTCCTGGCCCGCCGCGAACCGGCCCGCCTGCTCCGAATCGGGGTCGTGGCGCTGATCCCGCTGATCCTGCTCGCGCCCTGGTGGCCGGCCGTGGTCAACGGCTGGTCCCGCCTGCTCGTCGGACCCGACGCCGGCCTGGGCGGCCAGGCGGTCGGCCCGACCTGGCACCTGCTGCTCGGGCTGACCCCCGGCCCGGGCGCGCCGGCGCTGTGGCTGGCCGCGGTCTTCTTCGGCGCCATCTGGCTGTGGGCGCTGGTCGGGCTGGCCCTGCGCACCTCCAGCCCCGCCGTCTGGGCCGCGCTCGGGACCGGGCTCGCCGCGCTGGCGCTCGCGGTCCTGCTCTCCCGACAACTCGCCACCACCCTGCCGCAGGGCACCCGGGTCCGACCCGAGGTGGTCTCGCTGCTGCTGCTCGGCTTCGCCGCCCTGGTGTACGCCGGGGCGCTCGGCCTGGACCTGGTGCCGGCCGCGCTGGCCAAGCGGTCGCTCGGGCTGGCCCACCTCGCTACCGGGCTGCTCGTCGTGGTCACCGTCGCCGCCGTGACCGTGGGCGCGGCGTGGTGGGCGCTGGTCGGCGCGCACGGCCCGATCCACCGCGAGCCGGGCACCGTGGTCGCCCCCTATCTGCGCAACGCCATGAACTCCCCGGCGCGGACGCGGGTGCTGGCGATCGAGGTACAGGGGCCGGTCCAGTCCTGGTCGCTGCTCGCCGACGACCAGCTCCGGCTCGGTGATGCCGACCGCGGTCTCGCCTTCGGCGGTTCGCCCACCATGCAGGAGCGCACCCGCGGCATCGTCGCCCGGCTGGTCTCCGGCAGCGGGGACGAGCGGGTGGCCCAGGACCTGGCCGATCTCGCCGTCGGCCAGGTGTGGGTGAGCGGCGCCAGCGAGGAACTGAAGTCGCGGATCAACAACACCCCCGGCCTGGGCGCGGCCTCCGGTGATGAGTCGGTCACCGTCTGGTCGGTGCCCCAGACCCGGGGCCGCTGGACCGTGACCGGGGCCCAGCCGATCGTGCTCGACGCCCGCGGGACCGCCGCCGAGGCGACCCTCCCCGCGGCGACGGGCCCCCGCCAGCTGGTGCTCAGCGAACCCACCGACCCCCGCTGGCGGGTCACCTTCAACGGCAACGAGCTCACCGGACGCTCCGCCACCGACCGGACCACCTTCGACATCCCCGGCAACCCCGGCCAGCTCGAGGTACGCCTGTCCGATCCGCTGCGCGGCTGGCTGGCCCTGGCACAGCTGCTGGGTCTGCTCGCCCTGGTCGTGCTGGCCGCGCCCTCGTTGGCCGGCAGCCGGCAGCGCCGCCTGGAGCGACTGGGGGCCGAGGAGACCGCATCGGTAGCCACCCGGGTCGGCGGACGCCGCTCGGCGGAGCGCACGGCCGAGCCCGAGGAGGGACAGCGATGAAACCGGTGCTGCGTCCGGTGGCCGTGCTCGGCGTCGCCCTGGCGGGCGCCGGGTTGGCCCTGTCGGGGGCCGTCCTGCCGGTCCGCCAACCCCGCCCGATCCCGCCGGTCGAGGCTCAGGGGCGTACCGTCAGCGTCTGCCCGCCGGCCGGCACGGTGAACGCGATCTCGGCGACCACCTGGGGAGAACTGGAGATCCGCCCGCTCACCGCGGCCACCGGACTGGCCGTCCCGCCGGGTCGCGGACGGACCATCCCCAGCGGCGAGCAGCCGGTGCTGATGCTCGCCGAAGGCCGGCAGAACCAGGCCTCCGCCGCCTCCGCCTATGACAACCTGGCCAACGGCCGCGATCGCGGCCTGTCGCTGGCCCGCTGCAGCGTACCCACCACCACCGCCTGGTTCACCGGGCTGGCCGCCGACCCGGGGCAGGCCGGGCTGACCGTGCGCAGCGAGGTGGTGCTGGTCAACCCCGACGAGGGACAGGCCGAGGTCGACCTGCGGTTCTTCGGACCCAACGGGGTGCAGACCGCCTCCGGTGGCCGCGGCATCACCGTCCCGGGGCGGTCCACCCGGGTGATCGCGCTGGAATCGCTGTTCACCCAGCCCGAGCGGGTCGGCATGGAGGTGCGCACCGCCCGCGGCCGGATCTGGTCGGCGGTACGCCAGCATGCCAGCCTCGGCGTCCAGCCGGCCGGCTCCGACTGGCAGGTGGCCTCCGCGCACCCGGCGCCGGTCCAGGTCGTGCCCGGCGTACCCGATGGTCCGGGCAGCCGGGAACTGGTGCTGACCAACCCGGGCGCCCGCCGGACCACCGCCAAGGTCGAGGTGATCGGACCCGACGGAACCTTCGCCCCGGCCGATGCCGCCAGCGTGGACGTGAACGCCGAATCGACCGTCCGGGTCCCGATCACCACCGGGCTGAACGGGGACGTCGGGGCGGTCCGGATCACCGCCGACCAGCCGCTGGTCGCCGCGGTCAGTTCCCGCAGCAGCGACGTCTCGGCCGAATCCGACCTGGCCGTGCAGCCCGCCGCCGCCGAGTTGACCGGCACCAGCCTGGCCGCGGTCGCCGTGGACCGCGGGGTGACCGGGGCGGTGGTGGTGTCCAACACCGGTACCCGCGACGCCAACGTGCCGATGAAAGTGGTGGACGCCACCGGCCGCGAGTTGATGTCGGTGGAGCTTCCGGTGGCCGCCGGCCGCAGCAACCTGTGGGAGATCAAGCAGGTGGACGTGCCCGCCGCGGTGCAGATCCGCACCCCACGGGATGCACAGTTGTACGCCGGGGTGGTGCTCACCTCCGGCTCCGGGCCGGTCGCCGGGCTCGCCTCGGCACCCTTCTCGGTGCCCGAGCAGACCACCGCCGGCGTCGATCCGGTGCACGATCCGGGGGTCGGTCGATGAGCGGGCACCGTGATCGGCACGGCCGCGGGCTGCGCGGACCGCTGGCCCGGCCGCGTCCCGACGGACCGGCCGTCCCGCTGGATCGGGCCCGCAACCGCACCGCCTTCTTCGCCGAGGCGATCACCGAATCGGTGGCCAGGATCTCCCGGGTCTGCCCGGAGGCGCTGGTCCGGGTGCAGATCGGCTGGGAGGAGGTGCCGCACCTGGCGGTCGCCTGGACCGGGCGGCAGGTGCCACTGGCCCTGGCCGTCGAGGAGACCGAGGACCGTCCCGCCCGGGTCGTGCTCTATCGCCGCCCGCTGGAGCACCGGGCGGCCACTCCGACGGGGTTGAAGATCCTGGTGCACCGCACCGTGGTCGAGCAGCTGGCCGCCCTGACCGGGCTCTCGGTCGAGACCATCGACCCCGAGGGCTACTCCGACGACCTCTGACGTGCGCGTGTCGAGGGGGACGACCCAGCCCGGCCGCGTTACCGTCTCTGGGTGAGATTCAAGGGTTGTTCCCGAACGGGTTGCTCGGCCACGGCGGTGGCCACCCTGACCTACGTGTACGCCGATTCGACGGCAGTCCTCGGCCCGTTGGCGCTGCGCGCCGAGCCCGGCTGCTATGACCTCTGCGAGCGGCACGGCTCCAACCTGTCCGCCCCCCGCGGCTGGGAGGTGATCCGGCTGCCGGAGACCGATGACACCGACGCCGAGCCGAGCACCGACGACCTGCTCGCGCTGGCGGAGGCCGTCCGCGAGGTCGGCTTCCGGCTGGATCCGCCGGCCCCGGAGCCGGCCTCCCGCAGCGGCGTGGTGCAGCTCGCCCGACGCGGACACCTGACCGTGCTGGCCGATCCGGACGCCTGATTCGGCACCGGGTCCGTTCGGGGTCCGGCCACTGCGGCGGTTCGGGGTGAGGCGCGATCACGGAGCGGTAGGCTGCCAGTGATGCTGACCGAAGAGATCTTCAAAGCCAACGACATCAGGGGGCTGGCCGGTGGGCCGGACGCCCAGTGGGACGCCGAGGGCGCGTACGCCCTCGGGGTCGCCTTCGTCGAAACCCTCGACCTGACCAAGGCCGAGGGGGCTTTCGCGCTCGGGCGGGACATGCGGGTCACCGGCGAGGAGCTCAGCCGCGCCTTCGCCCACGGGGCGATGTCCCGCGGCGCCGACGTGATCGACATCGGTCTGGCCAGCACCGATCAGCTGTGGTTCGCCAGCGGCATGCTGGAGGTGCCCGGCGTCCAGTTCACCGCCTCGCACAACCCGGCCACCTACAACGGGATCAAGTTCTGCCTCTCCGGCGCCCGCCCGGTCACGCCCAACCAGCTGATCGAGATCGCCCGCCGCGCCTTCGACTTCGAGGCCAAGCAGAACCGTCCGGTGGTCCGGGTCACTGGGACCCTGCGCAGCCAGGACCTGCTGCCGGCGTACGCCGACCACCTGCACTCGCTGGTGTCCACCGACGGGATGCGGCGCCTGAAGGTGGTCGTGGACGCCGGCAACGGGATGGGCGGCCACACGGTGCCGAGTGTGCTGAAGGGTCTCGACGTCGAGATGATCGGGCTCTACCTCGAGCTGGACGGGTCGTTCCCCAACCACCAGCCCAACCCGTTGGAGCCGCAGAACCTGGTCGACGCCCAGCGCGCGGTGACCGAGCAGGGGGCCGACCTGGGCCTGGTGTTCGACGGAGACGCCGACCGCTGCTTCATCATCGACGAGACCGGCACGGTGGTGAACCCGTCCGCGGTGACCGCGTTGATCGCCAGCCAGGAGCTGGCCCGCGAACCCGGTGGGACCGTGGTGATCAACACCATCACCTCCCGCACGGTGGTCGAGGTGGTCGCCGAGGAGGGCGGCCAGACTGTGGTGTCCAAGGTGGGGCACACCTACGTCAAGGCGGCGATGGCCGAGCACGACGCCATCTTCGGCGGGGAGCACTCGGCGCACTACTACTTCCGTGACTTCTGGCGGGCCGACACCGGCATGCTCGCCGGGCTGCACGTGCTGTCCATGCTGGGGCGTACGAGCGAACCGCTGTCGGAACTGGTCCGGCGCTTCGACCGCTATGCGGCCTCCGGGGAGATCAACTCCACCGTGGCCGACGCCCGGGCCACCATGGACCGGGTCGCCGAGGCGTTTGCCGGACGCGGCGAGGTCGACTTCCCCGACGGGCTGCTGATCACCGGTGACGACTGGTGGGTGAACCTGCGGCCGTCCAACACCGAGCCGCTGCTGCGGCTCAACGTCGAGGCCAGGGATCCGGAGTTGATGGCCGCGCTGCGCGATGAGGTGCTGGAGCTGGTTCGCGTGCCCAGCGCCACCACCGGAAAGGGAGCACATCCATGACCGATTCGACCGGGGTCGTTGACCTGGCGCCCGAACTGCTGGAGCTGCTGGCCTGCCCGAACTGCCACGCCCGTCTCGCCGTGGACCACGAGCGGGGCGAGCTCGTCTGCACCGGACCGGACTGCGCGCTGGCGTACCCGGTCGTGGAGGGGATTCCCGTGCTGCTGGTCGACGACGCCCGCCGAGGCTGATCATGGTCGGCGAGCAGCGCGGCGACTTCGACGATTCGCGGCTGGACGACCCCCAGGCCCTGCGGCGCTCCGATTCGCTGCTGCGACGACTGGCCGGGGCGGGGGCCCGGATTCGGATCGAGCAGGAGACCTCGGTCGGCCCGTTGGCGAGCCTGGAACCGCTGCGCCCGCGGGCGGTGGTCGCGGCCGGGACCGAGGCCCGGCTGGTCCGCGCGATGCTGGAACCGACCTGCCCGGTGCCGTTCGTCGCCTGGTCGCGGCACGGGCTGCCCGGCTGGGTGGGGCCGCTCGACCTGGTCGTCGCGGTCGCCCCCGAGGGCGGCAACCCCGACCTGGTCGCCACCGTGCACGAGGCGGTACGCCGAGGTTGCAGCCTGGTCATCGCCTGTCCGCCGATCTCCGCCATCGCGGAACATGCGGGCTCCCGGGCCACCACCCTGCTGCCCACCAGCACCGCCGACCCGCTGGCCGCGGCCGCCCTGGTGCTGACGGCGCTGAGCCGGCTTCAGCTCGGCCCGGGCCTGGACCTGGCGGGGGTGGCTGACGCGCTGGATGCGGTGGCCGAGGAGTGCTCACCGTTCGTCGACCTGGCTGCCAACCCGGCCAAGGACCTGGCCCTGGGGATGGCGGACGCCCAGCCGCTGGTGTGGGGCGGGTCGGTGCTGGCCGCCCGCGCCTCGCGTCGGGTCGCGGAAGCCATCCGCGCATCCTCGGGGCGGCCCGCCCTGGCGGCCGAGGCGGAGGAGTTGCTGATCGTGCTGGACGCTGCCCGGGAACGGGACCCGTTCGCCGATCCCTTCGAGCAAACGGTTTCCGACCACCGGCCGGTGCTGCTGGTGCTGGATGACGGGCTCGGCGGGGAAGCCGTGCACGTGGCCCGGAACCGGTTGCTGGCGATGGCCGACGGGCGGGACGTGCGCGTCTGCATGGTGACCCGTCACGACGGTTCTGAGTTGGCGCGCTATGCGGCGCTGCTGCAGACCGGCTGGTACGCCGCGGCGTACCTCGGCATCGGACTGGGCGCACCAGCGGACTGACTCTTCCCGCCGGGCGGAAGCGAATGCCCCTTCGTGCCCGAGCGAAGAAAATCAAAGTTTTGATAACGGACCGCCCCAAAACTCTAATCTCTGCATTAGGGTCGAGTTCAGCCGGTAGGGGGCCGCATCGGGGATAGAACGGTTTCGGGGATGCGTCAGCGCAACCTTTCGTCGTGTTCTCCTTGTCTCAACGCTCGCCTGCTGGGTGGCGTGGACCGGGGTGGGTCTGGCGCAGGCCGCACCAACCCCGACTCCGACGCCCGCCGTGGCACCTGCGCCCGCCACCGCGAAGGCCGGTACGCCGACTCCCACGGCGAGCCCCACCACCTCGACGGCCACCGCGAAATCGAGTCCCACTCCCGCGCCGGCGGCGACGTCCGCCGCCCCGGCGGCCGCGCCCGCGACGTCCCCGACGCCCGACGTTCAAGGTGACCAACCCGAGCAAGGTGACGATCGGCAACGTGGCGATCAACGATCCGCTGCTCAGCAAGTTGGGGATCACCGTGACCTGCCAGAGCACCACGCTGGCACCGGGTGCGCAGACCACCTGCACCTCGGGCACGTACACAGTGACCGCGGCCGATGTGGCCGCCGGTCAGATCCACAACGTGGCCACGGCGACCGGTACGCTGCCGCCCCCGCCCGGTGGTGGCACGCCGCCGACGGTGACCAGCCCGCCGGCCGAGGTGGCGGTACCGACCAAGCCGCTGCCGGCTCCGGTCCAGCCGGTCCCGGTGGCCGCGCTCCCGGCGACCGGCTCCCCGCTGGGTGCGTTCCCGGCGGCCGGTGCGCTGGCCCTGTTGATCCTGGGTGGTTGGCTCGTCCGCCGGGGGAGGCGTAACGGCTGACCCTGGATGATCGGTGGCCCGTCGCAGTGAGCTGCGGGCCACCGATTCTGTCTCCCCCCTGCACTTTGTCAGTTGTTCTGCCCTCCGCGGCGGACTTCGCCCCGCATCCCCGCCCCTGCGACGCCCCGCCCACCTGAATCTCCTTGGTGGTAATGCCCCGCTCGGCCCCAACTTTGTCAGTGGTTATCCCCTCACCAGGCGGGGTTCGGATGCTCGGGGGAGGGTTGGGCGGAGCCCCAGAACTGGGGATAACCACTGACAAGGTGGGTCAGCTGCTGGGGCGTGGGCCCACGTACACCCCGCCGAGGCGGAAGCGCAGCGGCTCGGCGGCGTACTCCTCGATGGCGTGCGCGATCCAGCCGGCCATCCGGGCCACCCCGAAGATCAGCTCGCCGGTCTCCGGTGGCAGCCCCCAGCCCAGGGCGTACGCCGCCAGGGCGGCATCGCTGGTGGGGAACCAGCCGCGCCGCTCCAGCAGTTGCCCGCGGATCATCGCCAGCGGTTCGCCGACCCGGCGCGGGCCCTGCCAGCGCGCCAGCAGGTGCTCGGCGCGCGGGTCGCGGTCGCGATAGATGCGGTGTCCGAAGCCGGCCGGCGGGCGTTCGGCCGCCAGGGCGTCGGTCAGCACCCGTTGCGGGTCGGCCACCGCGCCCGCGAACCACCGGTACGCCGCAGCGGGCGCCGACCCGTGCAACGGACTGTCGAAGGGGCCGAGTGCCGTGGCGAGCACCGCATAGGGGTTGGCCCGGGCACTCGCCGCCACCCGGGCCGCGGTGGTGGACACTGCCATGTCGTGATCGGCGAGCAGCACCAGCGCCCGGCGTACCAGGTCACGCACCCGCGCGCTCGGCCTCGGCCCGGCCAGCTGCTCGGCCAGGCAGTCGGCCACCGTGCCGCCGACCTGCACCCGCGGCAGGGCGTGCACGGCGAGGGTGATCGCGCGGGCGCCGGCGGCGGCCACTGCGGCCGGGGCCAGGTCACCGCGGGCCGGGTCCTGCAGCCCGGTCAGCTCGACCAGCACCCGCAACCGCGTGGTCATCGCGGCGTCGGCGGGCAGCCGCGAGGCCGCCGACCGCACCCGGCGCAGGGCGCGCCCGTCCGGGGTGAAGTCGGCCGGTTGCTGCCACAGCAACTCACACACCTGCTCGAACCGATGCCGCCTGGCCAGTTCGGTCGCCTCGACCCCGCGGAAGTACAGCCGATCTCCCTCGATCAGCGTGATCGCGGTGCGGATGTCGTCGGCGAGCCCGGGGGAGCGGCGGGTGCGCTGTGGTCCCTGCGGTCGGGTGAGCGCGTCCACCTCGTCGAGTGAGAAGTAGCTGCCCCGCTGTCCCGGCAGCCGGCGCCGGGTCAGCACCCCGCGGCTGACATAGGCGTACACCGTCTCGGTGCGGATGCCCAGGCGGCGGGCCACCTGGGCCGTGGAGAGCATTCTCGGGTCCTCGGGCATGGGATCAATATTGACCGAATCAACATTGACGCGCAATCAATGTTGACGGACAGTCGTGCCATGACACAGATCCAGATCGCCCCACCGGGGCTGAAGAATGTCGTGGTCGCCGATACCGAGCTCGGTGACGTCCGCGGGGGCGAGGGCTTCTATCACTACCGGGAATACGACGCGATCGACCTCGCCAGGAGCCGCAGCTTCACCGAGGTGTGGCACCTGCTGTTCGTCGGCCACCTGCCGGACCCGGCCGAGTTGACCGCCTTCGAGCAGGAGATCGCCGCCGCCCGCACCCTGCCCGAGCCGGTACGCGAGCTGCTGCCGACCGTGGCCCGGGCCGGGCGCGATCGGCATGCCCTGGCGCGGTTGCGCACGGCGCTCTCCCTGCTCGGCGCCGTCGACGGCTTCGAGCCCGCCTGGGGCGCGGATCCCGAACGGCTGCGCCGGGAGGCGATCCGGGTCGCCGCGGTGACGCCGACCCTGCTCGCGGCGATGCACCGGCTGCGCGCCGGGGAGCAGCCGATCCCGCCGCGACCCGAGCTGTCCACCGCCGCCGACTGGCTCTGGCAGCTCACCGGCAGTGAGCCGGACCCCCAGACGGTGGCGGCGATCGAGCGCTATCTGGTCTGCACCATCGATCACGGGTTCAACGCCTCCACCTTCACCGCGCGGGTGATCACCTCGGCGGGCTCCGACGTGGCGAGCGCGGTGTGCGGTGCGCTGGGTGCCTTCGCCGGGCCGCTGCACGGTGGCGCGCCGGACCGTGCGCTGGATGCCCTGGACGAGATCGGCGAGGCTTCCCGGGCCCGGGACTGGGTACGCCAGAAGGTCGCCGACGGCGACCGGATCATGGGCTTCGGGCACGCCGTCTATCGGACCGCGGACCCACGGGCGATGCTGCTGCGGGAAACTGCGCTCGAGCTGGGCGGCGAACTGGTCGAGCTGGCGGTGGCCGTCGAGCAGGAGGTGGTGGCCGCGCTCGCCGAACTCAAACCGGGCCGCGAGCTCTACGCCAACGTCGAGTTCTATGCCGGGGTGGTGATGGAACGCTGCGGGCTGCCCCGCGAGCTCTTCACCCCGACCTTCGCGGTGGCCCGGGTGGTCGGCTGGGGCGCCAACGTGCTGGAGCAGAACCGGTCGAGCAAGATCTTCCGACCCTCGGCCCGGTATGTCGGCCGACCGGCACCGCAACCGGTGCCGGTCAGGTCGACTGCTGGGTGAGGCTCAGGCGCCGGTCTTGGCCAGGCCGCCGCTGCTCTCCGGGGCGCCCTTGGCATCCGGGGAGGTGCCGCCACCGGTCGTGCCGCCATCGCTGGAGCCACCGTCGGTGCCACCCGAACCGGACCCGGAACCCGCACCGGACCCGGAGCCGCCCCCGGCACCGGTGCCCCCGGCCTCGGGCCTGGTCTGGACCTCGATCGGGCGGTGCGTGTCGTCACCGGCGAAGCGGAGCGCGACGTTGAAGTTGCTCCTGGTCTCCCAGCCCTCCGGCAGGGCGGCGGTCAGCGTGAAGCTGCCGTCGGCCCCGGTGGTCGTCTCGCCGAGCACCGGACCGTTCTGCCCGCCGGTGACGTCGTTGTTGGTCAGCTTCGCACCGGCGACGGGCTTGCCGTCCGCGGTGACCAGGCGGCCGGTCGAGATCATCCTGCCGTTCTCGATCCGATAGCTCGGCGCACCGGTGCCGTCCGGGCCCACCAGTCGGGTCTCGGTGCGCTGGTCAACCCGCGGGGTGGCGGTCGGGCTCGGAGTCGGGCTCGGGGTCGGGGAGGAGCTGGGCGGGGGAGTCGGGCTCGGCTCCGGCCCGCCGACCTGCATCTTCCGCGGGTCGACCGCCTCGCTGGTGGTCGACCTCAGCTCGCCGTTACCGGGGAAGTTCACCGCGACCGGCTGGGCGGTGTCCTGCCACCCCTTCGGCAGGTCGGCACTGGCCGAGAACCGGCCGTCCTTGTCGGTGCGGACGGTCACGATCACCTCCGGCTTGGTGATCTCCTTCGGGTCGCTCTTCATCCGCACCACGCGCACCTCGGCGTTCGGGACCGGCTTGCCGTTCTCGCCCACCAGTACGCCGTTCACGGTGACCCTGGGCTCAGCGTTGATGCGCACCCAGGCGGGTCCGCCCGAGCCGTTCGAGCCGGTGAACTTCGTGGCCTTCGCCGGGGTCGGCTGGATCTCCTTGCCGGCCGCGTCGACGGTGGCCGACTCGCTCGGCTTGAGCTGCTTGGCGCCCGCGAACACGACCCGGAAGCGGGAGTCCTTGTCGGCCACCTTCATCCGCGCGGTGAAGCCGCCGTCCCGATCGGGCTTCACCTTGACCCGCTGGTCTCCGCTGACCAACTCGACCTCGACACCGCCGACCGGGCCGTCCGCGCCGTTGACGAGCCTGCCCCTGACCACGATCGAGTCGCCCTCCCGCTTCCACTGCAGCGGTTCGCGTACGCCGGGGCCGACGAACAGGGTGCTGGTCCGGGGCGCGGCCGTGCTGGGGGCGGGGCTGACCGAGGGAGTGCTCGGGGGCGGGGTGGTCGTCGGAGTCTCACCGTTGCCGAGGATGGTGACCTCGGTGGTGAAGATCGGGTTCGCCGGATCCTTGGCGTTGACCACTCTGAGCTGATACTTCCCGGGGGCCAGCTGCGCGCGCCGCGGATCGAAGGTGATCAGCCCGTCGTGTTTGGGGCCGATCTCACCGTTGGGGCGGGCCATCCCGGCGTCCTTGGTGTCGGTGGACACCTTCACCCACTTGCCCGCCTTGTTCTTGACGTGGACCTCGTAGCGGTCCCCCGGGATACCGGCCTCCAGCGCATAGGTGGAGGCCTCACCGTTCTGGTACGCCTTGCCGTCACGGGGGCCGAGGCTGGTCCGGGCGACGCGGGCGCGGTGGGAGTTCACGGTGAACTGGTCGACGGATTTGCCGCTGCCGACCAACTGGTTCACGTCCGTCGCGTCGGCGGGCTGGACGGTGAACCGTTTCGAGCCGCCGGTCAGCGGTGCCTTGATCGGGTCGATCTTCACCGGGGTGGGCTTGGCGTACCCGTTCGGTTCCACCTCGACCGTGGTGACGGGGCCGACCGGAACCAGCTTGGTGGGGCGGCCCTCGGCGTTGGTGACGACCTGGAAGACCCGCACCTTGTAGCTGCCGGGCTTGCCCTGGACCTGCACCTGCACGTTGCCGCCCTCGGTCACGCCCTCGGTGGCGGCGCTGAACGGGGAGCTGATCGAGCAGTGCTGAGAGCACAGCCGTCGCGAGTCCGCACTGGGCGCCGCGACCGCGTTTCCGGCGAACCAGACGGCCGGACCGATTCCTATCGCCGCCGTCGCCACCAGGGCCGTGACCACCCGCTGCTTGCCGTTCATGAATCCCCGATTCCTCGCCGTTGGCACCATCATGCGACCCCGAGCGGCCCCTGACAGTTCCCTGAGGACGGGAACTTTCCGGATTGGTTCCGGGGGTGATCCCGGCACCTCCGCCGACGGCCTGTTCGACACCCTCCGCGAGCCCCGGATAGGCTGCGCGGTCGTGGATCATCGCGTAGCAGACCTGTCCCTGGCCGACTTCGGGCGCAAGGAGATCACCCTCGCCGAGCACGAGATGCCCGGGCTGATGGCGATGCGGGAGCGGTACGCCGACTCGCAGCCGCTGCAGGGGGCGCGGATCGCCGGCTCGCTGCACATGACCGTGCAGACCGCCGTGCTGATCGAGACGCTGACCGCGCTCGGCGCCGAGGTCCGCTGGGCCTCCTGCAACATCTTCTCCACCCAGGACCACGCGGCCGCGGCGATCGCCGTCGGCTCCGGTACGCCCGAGGCGCCGGCCGGCGTACCCGTCTTCGCCTGGAAGGGCGAGACGCTGGAGGAGTACTGGGACTGCACCGAGCAGATCCTCAGCTGGCCCGACGGCCAGCTGCCGAACATGATCCTCGACGACGGCGGCGACGCCACCCTGCTGGTGCACCGCGCGGTCGAGGCGGTCAAGTCCGGTGAGCTGCCCACCGCCACCGAGGACGACCCCGAGGAGTGGCAGGTCATCTGCCGGCTGATCGCCCGCAACCTGGCCGAGCAGAAGACCGACTGGGTGGCGCTCGCCAACGAGGTGCGCGGGGTGACCGAGGAGACCACCACCGGCGTGCACCGGCTCTATGAGATGGAGCGCGACCAGAAGCTGCTGTTCCCCGCGATCAACGTCAACGACTCGGTCACCAAGTCGAAGTTCGACAACAAGTACGGCTGCCGGCACTCGCTGGTAGACGGCATCAACCGCGCCACCGACGTGCTGATCGGCGGCAAGGTGGCGGTCGTCTGCGGCTATGGCGACGTCGGCAAGGGGTGCGCGGAATCCCTGCGTGGACAGGGAGCGCGGGTGATCGTCACCGAGGTCGACCCGATCTGCGCGCTGCAGGCGGCGATGGACGGCTATCAGGTGGCCACCCTGGACGACGTGGTCGAGACCGCCGACATCTTCGTCACCGCGACCGGCTGCCTGGACGTGATCACCGCCGAGCAGATGAGCCGGATGAAGCACCAGGCGATCGTCGGCAACATCGGCCACTTCGACAACGAGATCGACATGGCCGGGCTGGCCCGGATCGACGGCATCGAGAAGGTGGAGATCAAGCCGCAGGTGCACCAGTGGACCTTCGCCGACGGGCACGCGATCCTGGTGCTCAGCGAGGGCCGGCTGCTCAACCTGGGCAACGCCACCGGGCACCCCAGCTTCGTGATGAGCAACTCGTTCACCAACCAGGTGCTGGCCCAGGTCGAGCTGTTCACCAAGCAGGCCGACTATCCGACCGGTGTGCATGTGCTGCCCAAGCACCTGGACGAGGAGGTCGCCCGGCTGCACCTGGCCTCGCTCGGCGTACGCCTGACCGAGCTGACCGACAAGCAGGCCGGCTATCTCGGCGTACCGGTGGAAGGGCCGTTCAAGCCGGACAGCTACCGCTACTGATCGCCCCTCCCGTGAGCGGAGGGGGCGGTCAGCCGCGCGGCACCTGGTACGCCCGAAGGGTCCCGCAGCCGCGGCGCAGTTCGCGCCAGTCCGGCGCCACCTCGATCACCGCGATCGCCGCGGTGGGGAACTTCTCGTCGATCGCCGCCCACCAGTCCCGGTGGCCGCGGCGGGCGGCGAGAAAGCCGACTCCCTCCTCGATGCCCCCGTTGTGGCCGATCACCAGCACCGTGTCGACCGCGGCGTCCACGGTGTGCAACTCCTGGACGAGCTCCTCGATCGTCGCCTCATAGAGCCGTCGGTCGTGGCGCACCGAGCGAGGCTCCAGACCACCGTCCCGCAGCCCGGACAGGGTCTGCCGGGTCCGGGTGGAGGTGGAGCACAGCACCAGATCGGGTTGCAGGCCCTGCTCGGCGAGCCAGGCGCCCGCGGCCCGGGCGTCGCGGCGGCCGCGGGTGGACAGTGGCCGCTCGTGGTCCCCGGCGTCGGTCGACCAGCTCGACTTGGCGTGCCGCATCAGGACCAGGGTGTGGGGCGTGGGGTGGGGGTGGGGCACCGGTGTTCAGCCTTCGCCGCCGCCGTCGTCACCGGACTGCATCGACTCCCAGATCTCCTTGCACTGTGGGCAGACCGGGAACCGATCCGGGTTGCGGGAGGGCACCCACACCTTGCCGCAGAGCGCGATCACCGGCGTACCCATCACCATCGCCTCGGTCAGCTTGTCCTTGGGCACGTAATGGGAGAACCGCTCGTGGTCGCCCTCGTCGTAGCGGTATTCCGTGCGCTCGTCGAGGACCGTCTGGGATCCGGTGCCGATCTGGGTCTCACTCACACCCGCATCCTACGTGCCCCGAGCCGGGAGTCACTCCGGTGCGCGGATCTCCCCGATCCGGGTGGCGTTGCAGACGCCGAGTCCGGCGATCAGCACCATCGACACCAGCACGGCGGCGAAGGTGACCGGACCGGGGGTGGCCAGGTGCAGGGCGGCGAAGATCGTGCCGGCAACCCCGGTGATCACGGAGTTGCCCAGCGACTCCCCCGAGGTGAGGGCCGAGGCGTTGCGCCCCTGCTCAGACAGCCGAGAGAACGTCATCTGCGCCAGTCCGGTCGAGGCGATCACCAGCCCCATCCCGAATCCGGCGAAGGGCCAGACCAGCCAGGCGACCCCGACCCACAGCCCCGGCAGGTACGCCACCACCGCGCACCCCAGCAGCCCCACGGCGACCGAGGCCGAGCCCAGCACGATCATCCTGTCCCGGGGGAGCCGGAACCAGCGGCGTGACTGCAGCCAGGAGCCGATGAACCACCCGCTGGCGCCCACCGTCAGCATCGCTCCGGCGACGCCCAGCGACAGGCCGCGCTGCTCGACCAGCATCAGCGGGATGAACGCCTCGCCGCCGAAGAAGGCGCCCGCGACCAGCGCCCGGCTGGCCATCACCGCGGGCAGTCCGCGGCCGAGGGTGAGGAAACCGCGCGGCATCAACCGCGGCAGGGCGACGGCCAGCAACCCCACCCCGGCGAGCAGCGACACCAGCACCAGCCAGTCCCGTTGCGCGGAGAACCGCTGTCCGGCGTACTGCACGGCGACCGCAGCCGCGCCCAGCACGAGTCCGACCCAGATCGGCACCGGGGTGGCGTCGGTGGTCGGTTCGCGCTGGGCCTGCAGCTTGATCAGCGGCGGAGTCGCGAGTACCGCTGCCAGCACGACCAACGGCAGGATCCCCCAGAACACCCAGTGCCAGGACCAGGTGGTGGTCACCCAGGCGGCCAGGGGAGGGCCGACGAAGGCGGGCAGGATCCAGCACGCGGAGAAGGCGGTCATCATCGCGGGTCGCTGGTCCTCGGTGAAGGCGCTGGCGATCACGACATAGAGCGCCACCCCCAGTACGCCGGCTCCGAGGCCCTGGACCAGGCGCCCGAGCAGCAGGATCTCCATCGTGGTGGCGAGCCCGGCCACCGCCAGGCCAAGCGCGAACCCCGTCATGCCGATCACCATGGCCGGCAGCGGGCCACGCCCATCGGCGAGTCGGCCCCCGGACACCGAGCCGATCAGCATGCCGACCATGTAGAGGCTGAACGCCCAGGCGTACCACTCGATCCGGCCCAGTTCGGTCGCCGCGGCGGGCATCGAGGTGGTGACAGCGATTCCTTCGAAGGCGGTCGCGAACACCCCTGACAGCAGTCCCACCGCGAGCGGTCTGCGGTCGAACTCGGTGGTGGTGTCAGTGGGCACCCGCCCATCCCAGCAGGTGTTGCGTCCGCGGCCCAATTGCCGCACCGGTCACCCGGAGTGGGCGCAGCGGGTCATAGGGAGTGGACGAGGGATTGGGGAACTGCACCGGCTGCCCGTTCTGCTGCAGCCCGATCACCCCGGACCAGACGACCCCGTCCGGCGCCGTGGCTCGGGGCCTGGCCGGTGGGGGACCTCTCGACAGCCCTGCACCAAGCTGGCGCCGGACTCCGTTGCTCGGGAGCGCTGGGTTTCGCCGTGGTCACACCGCACGCCTAACATGGGGCCAGTGAGTGAGCCAGACCTGTTCAGCGACCCGAGCGTCCCTGACCTGCAGGCGAAGGGGCTCTCACCGGCGTTCCCGCAGAAGGCCGCCTGGGGAACCGTCAAGACGCTGCGCGCCTGGCAGGCGGCCGCCCTCGCCAAGTATCGCGAGGAAAACCCCCGCGATTTCCTCGCGGTCGCCACCCCCGGTGCTGGCAAGACCTCCTTCGCGCTCACCCTGGCCGCCGACCTGTTGCAGCGCCGGGTGGTGCAACGCATCGTCGTCGTCGCCCCGACCGAACACCTGAAGACCCAGTGGGCCGAGGCCGCGCACCGCGTCGGGATCAACATCGACCCAGACTTCGGCGTCAAGCAGGGCAGGAGCTCGCGCGAGTTCGACGGGTTCGCGCTCACCTACGCCGGGGTGGCGGCCAACCCGCTGGCGCTGCGGATCCGGGTGGAGAGCACCAACACCCTGGTCATCCTCGACGAGGTGCACCACGCCGGCGACGCGCTGAGCTGGGGCGAGGCGGTGCGTGAGGCGTTCGACCCGGCCAGGCGGCGGTTGATGCTGACCGGCACCCCGTTCCGATCCGACACCAACCCGATCCCGTTCGTCCGGTACGCCCCGGATGACCGCGGTGGGCTGCGCTCGGTCGCCGACTATTCCTACGGTTACGGCGAGGCGCTCACCGATCACATCGTCCGGCCCGTGCTGTTCCTGTCCTATTCGGGTGACATGCACTGGCGTACGCGCGCCGGCGAGGAGGTCGCCGCCCGGCTCGGCACCCCGCTCACCAAGGACTACGAGTCGCAGGCCCTGCGCACCGCGCTGGACCCCAACGGCGCCTGGATTCCAGCGGTGCTGCAGGCGGCGGACACCCGGCTGACCGAGGTGCGCCGCCACGTCCCCGACGCCGGTGGGCTGGTGATCGCCAGCGACCAGGAGAAGGCCCGCGCGTACGCCACCATCCTGAAGCGGATCACCGGGAAACAGCCTGCGGTGGTGCTCTCCGACGAGGCGGGCGCCAGCAAGCGGATCGGCAGGTTCGCCGACTCCGACGAGCGGTGGATGGTCGCGGTCCGCATGGTGTCCGAAGGGGTGGACGTGCCCCGGCTGGCCGTCGGCGTGTACGCCACCACGACCACGACCCCGCTGTTCTTCGCCCAGGCCGTCGGCCGCTTCGTCCGGGCCCGGACCCGTGGCGAGACCGCCTCGGTGTTCGTGCCCAGCGTGTCCACCCTGCTGCGGCACGCCGCCGAGATGGAGGTGCAGCGCGACCACGTGCTCAAGCTGCCCGGCGGCGCCGACAACGAGGACGAGCTGGCACTCGCCGAGGCGCAGCGCGAGGAGAAGGCGTCCGAGGAGCTGCTCGAGGAGCCGGGGGAGTTCACCGCCCTGGCCAGCGAGGCCGACTTCGACAAGGTGGTGTTCGACGGGCACGACTTCGGCCTGCAGGCGATGGCCGGATCGGCCGAGGAGCAGGACTATCTCGGCCTGCCCGGGCTGCTCGAGCCCGACCAGGTGAAGGACCTGCTGCGCCGTCGCCAGCACGAGCACCTCAACCGCGCCTCGGCGACCGCGGACGAGCGTTCCGCTCGGGTGGCCGACCAGGCCACCCACCGCCGGCTGCGCGAGCTGCGCAAGGAGCTGAACGGGCTGGTCGGCGCCTGGCACCATCGCACCAACCTCCCGCACGGGGTGATCCACACCCAGCTGCGCGAGGCGACCGGCGGACCGCCGACGGCGGCGGCCGATGCCGACCAGTTGCAGGACCGGATCGACCTGATCCGCGACTGGGCGGTCAGCCGCAAGAGCTGAGGCGTACGCCCTCAGCCGGGCCAGAACGCCCTCAGCCGAGCATGAACAGCGTGAGCGCGACCACGCCCAGGAACACCAGGACCGCGATCAGGGTGACCAGCGTCCAGTGCTGCCACACCGGGGGCCCGTCGTCGGCGGGCTGCGGGATCGGCCCGACCACGTGCGAGATCCCGGACGGGTGCGGCGGCAGGCTGGTCGGGGTCGGCATCGGATTGGCGCTGGCCTGCCACTGCGGCGGCAGCGACCCGAGCTCCGGGGTGAACCGGGGGCGTACCTGCGTGGACTGGGTGGCATCCGGCAGCGGCAGCAGCGCGGCGATCCGGTCGAGCTCGTCGGCCATCACGGCCGCACTGGGTGGACGCTGGGCCGGGTTGAGCGACAGCGCGGCGACCAGCAGCTGATCCAGCTGCGGCGGAGTGCCGAGGATCGGCGCGAGCGGGCGGGGCAGCGCGTCCGGTGGCCGGGTCATCAGGTCCTGCACGGTCTTCACCGGGAACGCCGGCTGGCCGGTCAGCACCGCGTAGGTGACGCTCGCCATGGCGTACAGGTCGCTGCGCGGCCCGAGCGCATCGCCGCTGGCCTGCTCGGGGGCCATGTAGGAGGGTGTGCCCGCGGTCATCGTGGCGCCGGCCTGCTCGATCATCTCCTTGGCCACGCCCAGATCGGCGAGCAGCACCTGCAGCTTTCCCGAGGAGCGGTCCAGCAACAGGTTGCCGGGGGTGACGTCGCGGTGCACGACCTGTTCGCGGTGCACGACGTCCAGCGCCCGGCACGCCTCGGCGCACAGGTGCAGCGTGGTGCCCGGGTCGATCGGGGAGCGGCGCAGATCCTGGAGCGAGCCGGAGTCGCAATAGTCCATCACGAAATACGGCCGACCGTCGGGCAGGGTGCCGATGTCATAGACCCGAACCACCCGCGGGTCGCGGATGCGGCGCATCAGCCGCGCCTCGAACAGGAACCGGTTGCGCACGTTGTCGTTGCTGGCCCAGTTGTCGGCGAGCACCTTCACCGCGACATCGACATCGAGGTCATCGTCGCGGCCGAGCCAGACGGTCGCGAACGAACCGGCGCCGAGGCGCCGGATCAGGCGGTAGCGACCGATCTTCTCCATGGTGGGCATCATTGTGTCGCATCGACGGGCCGGGGCCACGATTCGTTCCCGCACCCGGTCACCGGGTCACGTCGGGTCGCGCGGTGAACTCCGTACGCTCACTTCGCCAGCGCGTCCAGCCTGGCCTGCAGCTCGGTCAGCGCCTGGTCGGGCTTCTTCTGCCCCTGCAGCGAGGCGTACACCTGGTCCTGGATGGCGACGGTGAAGTCGCCGTACTTGACCACCACCGGCCGGGGCCGGGCCGTCTGCAGCGATTCCAACAGCGTGGGCAGGTAGGTGAGCTGGGAGGTGGCCGCCGGATCTGTGTAGATCGCCGTCCTGGCGGGCGCCACCGAGGTGGCCACGGTGCGTTCCCGCATCGTCTCGGTCGAGGTCATGTACTTGATGAAGTCCACCGCGGTGCCCTTGTTCCGGGCGAACCTGCTGACCGCCAGGTTGGCCCCGCCGAGACTGGACACCCCGGTCCTGCCACCGGGCAGCGCAGGCAGCGTGGTCACGTCGAACCTGCCGGCGACCTGGGAGGAGCCGTCGGTCTTCGCGGCCCGGGCGTACACGTGGGGCCAGTTGCGCAGAAACACGAGCTTGCCGTTCTGGAACGCCTGCCGGCTCTCGTCCTCGGTCCAGGTCACCGCCTGCCGGGGGATGGTGCCGTCGTTGAACGCGCCCACCATCCACAGCAGCGCCTGATTGGCCTGCGGGGTGTTCACGGTCGGACGGCCGGCGGCGTCGACGATCTGCCCGCCGGAGCCGCCGACGGCCTCGGCGAAGTTGACGGTGAGCCCCTCGTACTTGTTGAACTGCCCGCCATAGCAGTCCACGCCGGCGCCCTGCGGCAGCGTCTTCACCTTGGCGCAGATCTGCTTCACCTCATCCATCGTGGTCGGCGGCTGCGCGCCCACCGCGTCCAGCAGGTCCTTGCGGAAATAGAGGAGCGCGCCCTGGCTGATCTCGGGCACGGCGTACAACTTGTCCCGGTACTTGCCGCCCTCCACGGCGGCGGGGACCATAGCCTCCAGCTGGAACGGGGCCGGGTCGAGTTCGGTGATCCAGCCGTTGGCGGCGAACTCGGCGGTCCAGATGATGTCGGTGCTGATCACCGTGTAGTCGGCGTTCTTGGTCTGGAACGCCTGCAGGATCACGTTGCGCTGCTGGTCGGAGGAGTCCGGCAGCTGGATGAGGGTCGCCTTCTCGTTGGGGTGGGTGGCGTTCCAGGTGTCCAGTTCCTTCTGGGTCTGACCGGTGGAGTCCTTGACCGCCACGAGGTTGATCGGACCCCGCTCGTTGAAGTCGACGGGGGCGGTCGTGGGCGAGGCGGGGGACTTGCTGCTGCATGCGCCGGTGGTCAGTAGCAGCACGGCTGCTCCGGCCAGGGCGACACGGGCGCACGACTTCATTGTTCGAACCTCCCGGATGCGTCATGAGTGGTCAGCGAATGCTACCCGGTGAGGTCGGAGGTGACCGGTCAGTCGGTGCCGGCCTGTTGGACCAGCGGTCCGGTGCGGTGACCGAACTCCTTGGCCAGGGCGATCTGGGTGGAGGTGCGCAGGACGCCGGCGTCGGTGTGCATCTGGTCGATCACCCGTTGCACGTCGGCGTTGGAGCGGGCCACCACGCGGACCCACAGGTCGCCGTCGCCGGTGATCGTCCAGCACTCCAGCACCTCGGGGATCGACTCCAGGTGCTCGGCGACCTGGCGGCGTCCGGCGCCCTGGTCGATCTCGCAGGTGACGAAGGCGGTGACCCGATAGCCGAGCGCCCGCGGGGAGACGGTGGGGGCCCAGTCGGTGATCACGCCGCTGGTCTGCATCCGGTCCAGCCGCGCCTGCACCGTGCCCCGGGCCACCCGCAGGCGGCGGCTGGCCTCGAGCACGCCCAGCCGCGGTTCGGCGGCGAACAATGCCAGGATCCGGCGGTCCAACTCATCGATCGGGTGCGTGTTGTTGGTCACGTTGCCTCCCTGCGATCAACCCTGACAGCGGGTAACTGGGCAAAATGTACACAAACGTTTTGATGCCTTGCGCAGATTGACTGCATTTTGGACCATTTCTTTCATGACTGACGTGCTCACCAATGAAGAACGACTCGCCGAGCTTGACCTCGCCCAGCTTCGACAGCTCGTCGGTCTGGTCGAGTACGACGCCGACTCCGACCCCTTCCCGGTCACCGGTTGGGACGCCATCGTCTGGGTGGTCGGCAACGCCAACCAGGCGGCCCACTACTTCCAGTCGGCGTACGGCATGGAGCTGATCGGCTACCTCGGCCCGGAGCAGGGCGTACGCGACCACAAGGCGTACGTGCTGAAGTCTGGCGCGATCAAGTTCGTGCTCAAGGGCGCGGTGGCGCCGGACTCGCCGCTGGCCGACCACCACCGTCGCCACGGCGACGGTGTCATCGACATCTCGCTGACGGTGCCCGACGTGGACAAGTGCGTGGAGCACGCGCGTGCCTGCGGGGCGACGATCGTGGTGGAGCCGCACGACGAGTCCGACGAGCACGGCACCGTGCGGATGGCGAGCATCCAGGCGTACGGCGACACCGTGCACACGCTGGTCGACCGCTCGAACTATCGCGGGGTGTACCTGCCGGGCTATGCGGAGCGGAGCTCCACCTATCGGCGTCCCGAGGGTGCCCCGAAGCGAATCTTCCAGGCGCTGGACCACGTCGTCGGCAACGTCGAGTTGGGCCGGATGGACGAGTGGGTCGAGTTCTACAACAAGGTGATGGGCTTTACCAACATGGCCGAGTTCATCGGCGACGACATCGCCACCGACTATTCGGCGCTGATGAGCAAGGTCGTCGCCAACGGCAACCACCGGGTGAAGTTCCCGCTGAACGAGCCGGCGATCGCCAAGAAGCGTTCGCAGATCGACGAGTATCTGCAGTTCTATGACGGCCCGGGCGCCCAGCACCTGGCGCTGGCCACCAACGACATCCTGGCCACCGTGGACTACATGCGGGATCAGGGTGTGGAGTTCCTGGACACCCCGGACTCCTACTATTCCGACCCCGAGCTGCGCGCCCGGATCGGTGACGTGCGGGTGCCGATCGAGGAGCTGCAGAGCCGCAAGATCCTGGTCGACCGCGACGAGGACGGCTATCTGCTGCAGATCTTCACCAAGCCCTCGGGGGATCGGCCGACGGTGTTCTTCGAGATCATCGAGCGGCATGGCTCGCTCGGCTTCGGCAAGGGCAACTTCAAGGCACTGTTCGAGGCGATCGAGCGCGAGCAGGAGATCCGCGGCAACCTCTGATCGCGTTCTCTTCGATCTCTTCCGGCCCGGGCGTTCCCCGGACCCGACCCCACACCCTTGTGGGACGGGTCTCGAACGCTCGGGCCTTGATCGCTGTGAGAGATCAAGGCGCGGTTTCACCGCCCGGGGGAGATCAGGACCCCATCGCTGCGGAGTGCAGTGTCAGGGCGGCCAGGTGCGCGCCGAGTCGCTCCAGTGGGAGTGCCGCCGAGCGATCCGGTCGCGCGGCCGGCGAGCGCCCCTACACTGGCCGGGTGAGCGACGAGATCCCGGTCGGCAGCCCGCCCGCACCCCCAGGCCGGCACGCGGCACCCGGAGGGTGGTACGCCGACCCCGCCAACCAGGGGCAGGAACGCTACTGGGACGGCTGGCAATGGACCCGCAACACCCGCCCCTCCGAGCCGAGCGGGCAGTTCGGAGAACCCGGGTTCGGTCCTCCGGGCGGCGCGGCGTACGCCCCCGGTCCGGGGCACGGCCATCCCCGCGTCCCGGCGCAGCCCTGGGGCCAAGGCTCCTACGGCCAGCATCAGGCGTACGGACCCCCGATCCCGCAGACCGCCGACGGGGTGCCGCTGGCGAGCTGGGGCTGGCGACTGCTGGCGTACGTGATCGACTGGATCCTGATCTCGGTCGTCACCGAGGTGATCTCCCAGGTGACCGGACTGGGTGCAGCCATCCAGCGCGGCATGAGCGCCTATCTCGCCTATCTGACCGAGATCAGCACCACCGGCGGCACCCCCGACCTCGGATATGCCATCTCGCTGATCACCCCACCCGAGATGTACATTCTGCAGGCGGTCACCCTGGCCTGTTTCGTCATCTACCACGGCCTGATGCTGCGCTTCCGGGGCGCCTCCCTCGGCAAACTCGCCTGTGGCCTGCGGGTGGTACCGGCCGAACAGGGGCACGCCCCGGTTCGCCTGCCCTGGGGCACCGCCCTGCTGCGACCGCTGGTCACCCGGCTGCTCGGTCTGGTGCCGCTGCTCGGCCTGATCGACTATCTGTTCCCGCTGTGGGACCGACGCCGCCAGACCCTGCACGACAAGGTGGTCAAGACCCAGGTTGTCCGCAACCGCTGATTCGCCGGCCGAACTGGCCCGGGGCCCGCTTAGCCTTGACCCATGAGGCGCAGGCCCGGCCGCGGGCACCTGATCCCGCGGAACTTTCGGGTCGAGCGTTCACCCGGCAGCGCCGCCTTGGTGCTGCTCGCGATCGCAGCCGTGCTCAGCCTGCTCGCCGCCCTGGGCGCCGCCAGCCCCCCGGGCGAGCTGCCCTCCTCGGGTGCCGCCGAGCTCGTCGCCCCCGACGGGCACCACGAACGCGGCACAGGCCCCGGTGGTGACGTGGTCCGCGAGACCGCGCACCTGCCCGGAACGCGCGCCTTTGCCGACGGGCCTCAGGAATACTTCATGGCGATCAAGGACCTGGCGGAGGTCCGCAGCCGCTTCTGGGTGGTCGAGACCGACGACGCGGGCAGCGGGCGTACGCCGGAACTGCGCTCGCTGGACGAATCCGGGTTGCACACCCATCTCATTGCCGGGCCCAGGCCGGTGCAGGAGTCCGCGCAGGGGTGGCTGGTCTTCCGTCCCGCGCTGCTGGAGCTCCCGCCCGACCCCCGGGCGGGCACTGAGTTCGACTCCCGGGGCACGGTGACCAGCGAGGCCGGGCAGGCGGCGTACACCGATCGCGCCACGCTGTCGGACGGCAGCTCATTCGGTGACGGGTGCGTGCGGGTGCAGCACGAACTCACCATCGGCTCCGCGCCCGCCCGCGAGACGATCACCGTACGCTGCCCGGGGCGCGGCGTGGTGCACGTCGAGGGCCGGTGGCAGCAGGCAGATCGGCAGCCGGCCCGCGGCGGCGTGGAGGTCGAAGCCGTCCCCGGTCCCGTCGACGGGCTGCGCGCCACCCGGATCCCCATCCAACGCGGCGGCGCCGACCTGGCCGTGGCGCCAATCGGGGTCACCGGGGTCGGCGAGGACCGGCTCTGGGTCGGCAACCGGAACACCGGCAACGTGCTCCGGCTGCGACGCCAGGGTCCGGCCTATCTCTCCGAGCTCCAGGTCCACCCGGGCGGCGACCTGACCATGGTCGCCGGGTGTGGCCAGGCCGTGGTCGCCGGCACCGCCCAGCGTCGCCTCGTCGCCCACGACGCCGAGGGGCACTGGCTGTGGACCACCGAGCTGGAGGACGTGGCCCATCCCGCCCCCGGTCGGCTCGGCGAGGACCTGCTGGTGGCCACCCTGGACGGGCAGCTGCACGCGGTCTCCTGCCGAGACGGGCGGGTGCGCTGGAGCGTTGACGAGGCCGGATCGGCGATCCAGCCGATCGTCGCGCAGACGGCCGAAGGGCCGGCGGTGGTCACGGCCGCCGGCAAGACCCTCCGGATGCTGACTGCCGACGGGGAATCCCTGTGGGAGCGGGAAATGCCCGACCCGGTCCGGCGCGTCGTGGTGGGCGGTGACCTGGTCGTCGTCTCCGGCGCGGAGGGTCGGCTGCACGCCTTCTCGACCGACGACGGCGATCCGCGGTGGCTGACCCGATTCACCGACCCGGCCGACGACCTGCACCTGCTGGGTGGTGACGTCGTGCTGGTGCGCAACGGGGACGGCATCGACGGCGTACGCCTGGCCACCGGCGAGCGGCTCTGGCACCACGCACTGGCCAGTGAATTCTCGGTGACGGACGGCACCACCGGCTGGTTGGCCGGGCCTGCGGAGGCGCGAACCGTGAGCGCGGACGGCCGCCTGGGTCCGCCGCAGCCGGTGCCCGCGCGCCCGGTGTCCACCCCGGTGCTGGCCCACGGGGCCCTCGGCCCGGTCATCGTCGACTCGACCGGCGTGACGCTGTGGCGGCGATCATGAGGGTGCTCTGGTACGCCTTCCTGGTCGGTTGCGCGCGGGTGCTGATCGACCCGGTCCGGGAGGGGCGACCGCGCGGCGGCGAGTGGCCCGGCTGGCTGCGGCCTGTGCTGGTGCTGGCCGCTGCGGCGTACGCCCTGGCCGGGGGACTGGTGCTGGCCTCGGGCTGGATCCGCGCCAACGACCGGCTGATCACCGACGGAAACCTGGTGATCGGCGCCTGGACGGTGACCGCTCTCTATTGGCTGATGGTGCTCACGCTGGCACTGCTCGCCACCGCGCTGCTGCACGTGCATCCGCTGATCCGAGTGCTGGGACTGCTGCTGATCGGGCTGGTGCTGATGTTGATCTCGGTCGCGCCGGGGCCACTACCGATCCTGGTGGCGCTGTCGTGCTTTCTGGCCCTGGTGGGTTTCACGGTCGCCCGCGCCCGCCGCCGCCCCGCCTGGTTCGAGTTCCCGGTGGTGCTCCTGCTGCTGGTGACGGCGGTCTTCGGGGCGATGGCGCTGGGGCAGCGGGACGTGCTCGGCATCGACACCCGGATCCAGTCCCTGCTCGGCCTGATCACCGTCACCATGCTCTTCGCGCTGCCGACCCTGGTGCTCGCCGGCTATTCCCTGGCCGAGATCCCGGTCCGGGTCGCCGAGGCGATCGGGGAGGGCGTACGCCGCGAGTTCGGCCCGCGGCCGGGATCGGGGCTGTGGGTGCTGCTGGCGGTGGCGACGGCGGTGACCGCCTGGGACATCGTCTCGGGGATCACGGAAGCGGAGTGGGACTGGCGCTGGGAGTCCTGGCTGTCCTCAGCACTGGCGGTCGCGCTCACCGCCGCGCTCGTCGCGGTGCTGCTCGGCCGACGCCGACCGGCCGCCGCGCCGGCGGTCAGCGAGGCGTACGGCTCGCTGGGTTATCCGATCGCCATCGGTCTGATCAGCTTCCTGGTGGTGGGGACGGTGGGCCTGTTCGCCGGGACCCTGATCGGCATGATCGGCCTGCCCGGCGGAACCGAGTTCGGCCAACTGGTCACCGGCTGGATGACCAGTGAGAAGGCCGTCGCGGCCACCCGCTGCCTGGTCGCGCTCGCCGTGCTGCTGCTCGCGATCCGTCGGCTGCGGGGCGGGGACCGGGTGACGGTGGTACCGGCCGCCGCCTTCGTCGTGCTGGTCGGTGGCGGAACCCTGGCGCTGTGGACCGGCGGTCGTTTCGCCCTGGCCTGGAGCGTGGAGACGATCACCGCCTGGTGCGCGCTCGCGGCCCTGCTTCGGCTGGCCTGGGCGGCTGCGCGCGGACGGGCGGGGGAGGCGTTGTGGCCCACCCTGATCGTGCTGCTGATCACCGTCGGAGTGGGACGCCGCGAGGTGCTGGCCGAGCCCGCCTCGCTGGCCGCGGGGGTGTCCGGCATGGCCGTGCTGCTGCTCGGTCTGCTCTGGCGGCTGTTCACCGACGCCTCGATCACCCGTGGCGAATCCCGCGCCTTCCCCAAGGTGACGCGCGTGCTGTTATACGCCGCGAACTCACTGTTGGCGGTGCTCACGCTGGCCGTGGTGGCGGTGTCCCGGGCCGACCTGCCGACCCTGGACCTGGACAACTTCGCCGCGATGGGGCTGAACCTGATCGGTGCCCCGTTGCTACTGGGCGCCCTGCTGGTGGCCCTCACGCGGCCGCTGTCGACCGAGGGCGGCTTTCCGGACGCCAGCCGCGACTCGGCGAATGGATCGGGTGGAGTTGGGGGGATCGCTCCGGATAGGGTGCACACGCCCTTGCCGCCGCAACCCGGAACGTGAGCCGTGACCTCCTCCTCCCCAGTTCCCGCTGAGCCTGCCCGCGACCCTGCCGCCCCCGACGCCACCCCGGATCCCACCCCCGATCCCGAACTGGATCCCGCCCTCGTCGAGCTCGCCACCGCCCTCGGTGTGGCGACCGAGTTCGTGGACTGGAAGGGCCGGCGCACCGTCGTCAGCGCCGAGACCCTGTCGGCGGTGCTGGGCGCGCTGGAGGTCGATATCGACGATCCGCGGACCGCGCTCGCCGAGCACCGGCTCGGCCCATGGCGCCGGATGCTGCCGGCCTGCGTCGTCGTCGCGGCCGGGGAGCGTCGGGAGTTCGCCGTGCACGTCCCGGCCGGAGACCCGGTCGAGGTCGAGATCGAACTCGAGGTCGGTGGTACCAGGTCGGTGAGCCAGGTCGACAACTGGGAACCGGCCCGCGAGGTCGACGGCCGGTTGGTCGGCGAGGCGAGTTTCCTGGTGCCGTCGGACCTGCCGCTGGGCTATCACCAGATCGTGGCGCGTTCGGGTTCCGAACGTGCCGAGGGGGCGCTGATCGTGACCCCCGAGCATCTCGGTTTTCCCGCCCAGCTGGGAAATCGACGGACCTGGGGACTGGCCACCCAGTTGTACAGCGTGCGGTCCGGCGGGTCCTGGGGGATCGGTGACCTGAGTGACCTGACCGACCTGGCGGTGTGGTCGGCGGCCGAGCACCGGGCCGGTTATGTGCTGGTCAACCCGATGCACGCGGCGGAGCCGCAGGTGCCGATGGAACCATCGCCCTACCTGCCCACCAGCCGGCGCTTCTTCAACCCGATCTATCTGCGGGTGGAGGCGATCGACGAGTACGCCGAGCTGACCCCCGCACAGCGGATGCGGGTGCGGGCACAGTTCGAGCAGTTGAGCGAGCGGCTCGCCGGAGTGGACGCGATCGACCGCAACCAGGTGTGGTTGGCCAAGGAGCCGGCCCTGCGAGCGGTCTTCGAGGCAGGTCTGCGGCCGGGCCGGGCGTACGCCTTCGCCGGCTTCTGCGCGCGGGAGGGACAGGGGCTGCTCGACTTCGCCACCTGGTGCGCCCTGAGCCGGGCACTCGGAGCCGACTGGCGGACCTGGGCGGTCGAGTATCAGAGCCCGCAAACCGAAGCCGTGCAGCGATTCCGTGACGAGAACGCCGAGGAGATCGACTTCCACCGCTGGTTGCAGTGGTGCCTGGACGAGCAGTTCCGGGAGGCTCAGGGGGCCGCGACCTCGGCCGGCATGGAACTCGGCATCGTGCACGATCTGGCCGTCGGCGTGAGCCCTGCCGGGTCGGACGCCTGGTCGCTCGGCTCGGTGTTCGCCCGCTCGGTGTCGGTGGGTGCGCCGCCGGATCAGTTCACCCAGCTCGGCCAGGACTGGGGGCAGCCGCCCCTGCGTCCGGATCGGCTCGCGGACACGGCGTACCGGCCGTTCCGGGACATGCTCGGCAGCATCCTGCGGCACTCCGGCGGCATCCGGGTGGACCACATCATCGGCCTGTTCCGGTTGTGGTGGGTGCCGACCGGGATGCCGGCCACCCGCGGCACCTACGTGCGTTACGACCACGAGGCGATGATCGGAATCCTCGCCCTGGAAGCGCATCGGGCCGGTGCGCTGGTCGTCGGTGAGGACCTGGGCACGGTGGAGCCGTGGGTGCGCGACTATCTCTTGCGGCGGGGGATCCTGGGCACCTCGATCCTCTGGTTCGAGCAGGACTGGACCGTGCCCGGCGGGCGCCCGCTCCCGCCAGAGGAGTGGCGGGAATACTGCCTGGCCTCGGTCACCACCCACGACCTGCCGCCCACCACCGGCTATCTGGCCGGGGATCACGTACGCCTGCGGCACAGGCTCGGCCTGCTCACCGACGGGCTCGAGGAGGAGCTGGCGCGCGACCGGTCGGAGCGTGACGAGTGGCTGGCGGTGCTGCGCGAGCACGGGGTGCTGGCCGAGGGGGTTGACGTCGACACCGAGGAAGGGTCCGCCGAGGTGGTCCGCGCCCTGCACCGGTTCCTGGTCCGCACCCGCTCGCGGATGCTGAACCTGGCGCTGACCGACGCCGTGGGGGACCGGCGGACGCAGAACCAGCCAGGCACCAGCAACGAGTACCCGAACTGGCGGGTCCCGCTGACCGGCCCGAACGGCGAGCCGATGACGCTGGAACAGGTGTTCACCAGCGACCGAGCCGCCGCCGCCTGCCACCTCCTGGCCGAAGGCCTCTAGCCCCCCGCGCTGGCTGAGCCTGTCGAAGCCTGCTGGTTGTGGTTGCGTCCGGTGGTTGCGGCGGAAAGGGCGTCCCGCCCACCTCGCTGGCGGTCTGGGTTTGCGCTGCCGCGATTGGGTCTTCAGCTCGGTACGCCCGACCACGCCCCGACGCCCTTTCCGCCTCCACCACCTCAGCGCCCAACCTCCAGTTCCCAGCCCTCCGTTGGCTGAGCGAGCTTGCGAGTCGAAGCCTCCTACGTTCCCCGAGCAGGCCGGCAATGCGGAGCCTGCGGAGCAATGCCGGACGGGTCGAGCGGAACCCGCCCTCAGGGACGATCATCAGGCTGGAGGGGTCGCGGATGTGTTGAACCTGCGGCATCGGCATCCGGTGCCGTGGCAGCACACCTGTCGGCACCTGTCCTTCCAGCAAGCGCGGCAGTTCGACTCCGAGTTCGGGCCGAAGCTGCCGGGATGGACACCGGGGAAGATCAGCAACGTCACCGAAACCCGGGCCGCGTTGCTGCTGGACGCCGAAGAACACCGTCAAGCCTCCCTCGCCGGCCGGCGAGGGAGCTTCCATCCCTCCCCGCACCCCTGGCATCACCCATGGTGAAGGCACCCTGGACGCGGGTGCCGCGGCGCAGTTGGATGCCACGCTGAACAAGGTTGCCGACGTCCTCCGCGCCCCCGTCGCTGTTAGACGGCGCCGCGGTCACACCCACGGGGGAGGTGGTGAACACCACACCAGGGAATGGCCCGAAGGACCCACCCACCAGACCAACCTCGCCCCGTTCACCCGCACCCCCACCGAGCGAAAACCCACGCCGGATTACGGGTCGAACAGATCAAGAACGGACTCCTGCACTGGATGACCCCCGCCGGACAACAAGCCTGGACCAGCTGCCACGGGACGTGGCGAAAACCACCACCCGAACACGTCGTCAACGACCCCACTGAGACCACGAAGAAGACCCGTGCATCCTGTTCGACGCCGCCCACACCGGACGCAAACGGCTGCACCGCGACCGCGGACCCACCAACAACTCACCACCCTGACGACCGTTCCTTGATCGAGTTCTTTTCGACACGCAGGGCATTGCTCCGCATGCCCTGCTACTCAAGGAACGTCGGTGGGTACCACTGCGCCCGCATCCGGGTATCTAGACTGAGCTCATGACCGGGGCCGTGCGGGCGGTACATCCGGCCCTGCGCGGACTGCTGGCGGGGCCGATGGTCGGCTATGACCTGCGGACCGACCCGAGGGCGGTGCACTTCGGGCTGCCCGCGCCGGCCGCGACCGTGATTCTCGCGTTCGAGGAACCGATCGACGTGGGCTGGGCGGACACGCCGGGGGAGTCCGCCAGGCACTGGCAGATGGTGTCCGGGATGCACACCCGGCCCGCCCTCGTGCACACCCACGGAACCCAGTGTGGGATCCAGCTTTCGCTGACTCCGTTGGGATTCCGGCTGATCCTCGACGCACCCATCGGCGCACTCGCCAATGAGGTGGCCGGTCTCGACGAGCTTGGCGTACCGTCAGCACTGCACGCCCGCCTCGCCGACGAGCCGAGCTGGGACCGCCGTCTCGCGCTGCTCGAGGAGGAACTGTTGCGGCGGGCAGTCGACGAGCGTGCCAGCCAACCCGGTGACGAGGTCGCCCAGGCCTGGCGACTGCTGCGCCGTACCGGCGCCCGCGTCGACGAGGTCGCCGGATCGGTCGGATGGAGTCGTCGGCACCTGACCAACCGGTGCGTGGCCGAGTTCGGGGTGGCGCCCAAACAGGTGATTAGGCTCGCCCGGTTCGACCGCAGCCGACAAGCGGTGCGCTCCGGCCTCACCCTGGCTGATGCGGCGTACCGGTTCGGATTCAGCGACCAGTCCCACTTGACCCGCGAATGGGTCCAGCTGGCCGGGCGTACCCCGAGCCAGACCCTCGCCGAAGAGTTCCCAATTCTTCAAGACTGACCCGCGAGCGACCCGACAGGCTGGAGCCATGAACAAACCACAGCTGTTCCCGTCCGTGATCTACCGCGACTTCGACGCCGGCGCCGCCTTCCTGAAGCAACTCGGCTTCGACGAGGTGCTCGTGGTCCGCAACGAGTCCGACCCCACGCGGGTCGAGCACTCCCAATTCCGCTGGCGCGACAATGGCGGGCTGATGGCGGGCTCCGTCCGCCCCGAGAAGCAGCACGCCGCCGAGGACCGGGTTGGCCGCGGCAACTGCTATCTGGTGCTCGCCAGCGACGTCGAGGTCGACGAGGTGTACGCCCGGGCGATGGCTGCAGGCGGCGTCAGCACCCAGGAACCCACCGAGATGGACTACGGCGGTCGCAGCGCCGGCGTACGCGATCCCGAGGGCAACGAGTGGAACCTCGGCTCCTACGCCGGCGAATGAGCTAGCTAGGGCGCACGGGGTCAGGGTGCACCGTCGCGTGCTCGGCCGACAACCCCGCCAGCGGGGCGCCGTTGAGCGGGGGACAGTTCCACCGCTGAACGGCGGTGCCGTCGTCGGCCAGGGTGATCGTCAACCGGTGTGGGGTGTCCAGAAAACACAGGCCGACCTCGGTCAGCCCTGCCGAACGCCGGGCGCGGGTCGCCACCGGAACCCGCGTTCCCTGCTCGGCAACGAAATCAGTGATCAACCACTCGTTCTCCCCCAACTCGACTGTGGTCGGTTCCCCGGTCAGCCGGATCCGCAGCTGCCAGCCGTCGGCGTACGCCAGCTCGGCCTCGCTCAGCTCGGGGAACCACCACTGCTCGGGCGCCTCCTGCGGCTGCCGCGGCTCGATCGTCCGACTCACCGCGACCGGCTCCAGCGGCTCGCCGTCACCCGGCCACGGAACCGCGGCCGTGAACGACCCCGGGGCGCCGGGCCGCGCCGGCTCCTCGAGTGGCGCCAGTCCCGGCTGCAGGTGGGCGAGCACCGCCTCCATCACGTCCTGGGACGGGAACTGCCCACTCGTCACCGCGATCACCGCCTCCTGGGTGGGCAGCACGATTCCATACTGGGCGAACGCTCCGTCCAGCCGATAACCGTCCGGGTGCTGCCAGAGCTGATAGCCGTAACCCAGTCGGCTGTGCGCGTTCTCCTGCTCCCCGGTCGCCACCTGGTGGGCGCTCGCCAGCTGGGCCCACCCCTCGGGCAACAACCGCTCGCCCTGCCACACTCCGTCGCAGCGATAGAGCTCGGCGATCGCCGCGATCTGTTCCACGGTGAGGAAACAGCCCGAAAAGCCCAGCTCGCCCCCGTCCGCGGCCTGCCAGGCGAGATCGTCGATTCCCAACGGGGTGAGAAAGCGCCGGGTGGCGAAGTCGACCAACCGCTCGCCGGTGTGGCGGCGTACCAGCTCGCCCAGCACCCAGGTGGCGCCGTTGTTGTAGCAGAAGACGCTGCCCGGCTCGGCCTGCGGCGGCGTACCGAAGAAGGCAGCGACCGCATCGCCGTGCCAGCGCAGCGCCGGCAGGGTGTCCTCGGTGTGGCCGGTGGCCATCGACAGCAGGTGGTGCACCGTGATCCGGTCCGCACCCTCGGCGACCGCGTCCGGCGCCATGCCCAGCAGGTCGGCGGCGCGATCGTCGAGCGCGAACAGCCCGTCGGCGATCGCGAGCCCGACACAGCTGGCGGTGACCGTCTTGCTCACCGAATAGGCGAGCGTCGGTCGCTCCGCTCGCCACGGCGCCCACTCGCCCAGCTGGACCAGGTGACCGCGGCGGACCACCGCCAGACCGTGCACCTCCACCGAGCGTGCGGTCAGGTCGTCGACGAACGCCTGCAGCGCCTCGTGGCGTACGCCGAGGGCCTCGGCCGAGGCGGTGGGCAGGTTGGTGCTGCGCTGTGTCATGACACGAACCTAGCGATCCTTGTGTGGCCGGCGGCAAGGTGTAGCATCGTACACGTGATCGAATACCAGGGATCCCTGTTGGACCAGGCACTGCCCGACCCGGTCCGGGGCTTCGCGCCGCTCACCTCGGTCGTCCGCACCCGGCTGTCCAGCACCGCCTGGGTCGACCATCTCTCGGGCTGGCTCACCGGCTCCGACCCGCTGTTCCAGCGGCTGCTGCAGCACACCCCCTGGCACGCCGAACGTCGCCGGATGTATGACCGCGAGGTCGACGTGCCCCGACTGACCAAGTTCTACGAACGCGGCGAGACCCTGCCCGATCCCGAGCTGACCGAGGCGCGGCGACGACTCAGCGCGCACTACCTGCCCGAGCTGGGGGAGGAGTTCGTCTCGGCCGGGCTGTGCCTCTATCGCAGCGGTGCCGACTCCGTCGCCTGGCACGGGGACAACCTCGGCCGCGGGGCGACCGTCGACACGATGGTGGCCATCCTGTCGCTCGGATCGGCGCGCACGCTCGGATTGCGGCCTCGCGGGGGCGGCCCGACCCGGCACCGGTTCGCGCTCGGGCACGGCGACCTGCTCGTGATGGGCGGCTCCTGCCAGCGCACCTGGGAACACGGCATCGCCAAGACCAGCCAGCCGGTCGGGCCCCGGGTCAGCGTGCAGTTCCGGGCGCTCGGGGTGCGCTGACGCTCAGCGCACGGGATGGAGCTCGCCCGCCGTGGCCACGCCGGCCCGGGCCCAGGCTGCCAGGGTGTCCTCGATCCGGTCGGGTGACACCGCCGCGGTCAACGGCAGCAGCACGGTGGTGTCGAACCCCTCGGTCGCCGCGTCCAGCGCGGTCGCGCGGACACAGTGATCGGTGGCGATCCCGCACACGTCGACCCGGCGTACGCCCCGCTCCCGCAACCAATCGGCCAGCCGGGTCCCATCCTCGGAGGCCCCCTCGAAACCGGAGTAGGCGGCCGCGTGCTGGCCCTTGAAGAACACCTCGTCGAACTCCCGGAAACCCAGCTCAGGATGAAAATCCGCTCCCGGGGTACCCGCGCGGCAGTGTGCCGGCCAGCTGTCCACGAAGTCCGGCTGATCGGCGAAGTGCGCCCCCGGGTCGACGTGGTGATCCCGGGTCGCCGCCACCAGCGAATAGTCGTGCTCACCCTTCAGCAGCTCGGTGATCGCCCGCGCCGTCGCGGCACCTCCGGCCACGGCCAGCGACCCTCCCTCACAGAAGTCGTTCTGCACGTCCACCACGATCAGCGCCCGCGGCTCTTGGTCGGTCATGGGTCCTCCAGGGTTGGGCATAACAACTGACAAAGTTCAGGAGCGGGCGGCGAACGGGTTGCCCACGTCGTCGCCGTCCGCCTCCAGATAGTGGGTGGGGATCACCGCCTCGCCGCGCGACATCTTCCGCGCCGTCAGCGGCAGCTCCGCCAACGAATCGAGGTGCCGCTGGCGCGCGGCCACCAAGGTGCTGCGCCCGACGATCTCGCCGCCACGCACCAGCTCGGTGAGCAGCGGCCGATCGTTGTGATCACCCCGCGGCGGGGTACCGACGCCGATCACCTCGGCCTCGGCACGATCGCGGGAATCCAGCCGACGCAACGCAAACTTGCGCCCGCCGACCGACGCCTTGTTCAGCGACTTCTTCGCCACCGGCTGCAGCTCGGCGTCCAGTCCGGTACCCGTGGCCCGGGCCACCAGCTTGTAGACGAATCCGCAGGTCGGTTGCCCGGACCCGGTGACCAGGTTGGTGCCCACGCCATAGCCGTCCACCGGGGCGCCGGCGAGTGCCGCGATCTGCCACTCGTCCAGGTCGGAGGTGACGATGATCCGGGTGTCCGTCGCCCCCAGCGAGTCGAGCAGCCGGCGTACCTGCCGCGACATCTCGGGCAGATCCCCGGAGTCCAGGCGGACCGCGCCGAGCCGGCCTTCGGTGAGGCGTACGCCGGTCCGCACCGCCTCCTCCACGTCATAGGTGTCGACCAGCAGGGTGGTGCCCTCGCCCAGCGCGTGCAGCTGGGCGGTGAACGCGTCGGTCTCCGAGTCGTGCAGCAGGGTGAACGAGTGCGCCGCGGTGCCGGTGGTGGGCACGCCGTAGCGGCGCCCCGCCTCCAGGTTGGAGGAGGCGCCGAAACCGGCCACGTACGCCGCGCGTGCGGCGGCGACCGCGGCTCCCTCGTTGGTACGCCGAGAGCCCATCTCGATACAGGGCCGGCCGTTGGCCATGGCCACCATCCGGGAGGCGGCCGAGGCGACCGCCGAGTCGTAGTTGTAGATCGACAGCAGCACCGTCTCCAGCACGCAGGCCTCGGCGAAGGTGCCCTCCACCACCAGCAGCGGGGAGCCGGGGAAATAGACCTCGCCCTCGGCGTACCCCCAGATGTTGCCGGAGAAGCGATAGTCCGCGCACCACTGGGCGGTCGCGTCGTCGACCACCTTGTGCTCCAGCAGGAAGTCCAGCTCGGCCTGGTCGAAGCGGAAGTCCTCGATCGCGTCGAGTGCCCGCCCGACGCCGGCCACCACGCCATAGCGGCGGCCCTCCGGCAGTCGCCGCGGGAACAACTCGAACACCGAGCGCCGCAGCGCGGTGCCCGAACCGAGGGCGGCGCGCACCATGGTGAGCTCGTAGTGGTCGGTGAGCAGGGCGCTGCTGGGGCGCAGCCGATCGGCGTTGGTCACCGGTACAGGGTGCCACGACTGATTGCGCTTTGGTCGAGGTGCTCGCTGTTTGCCATGATGGAACCCATGTCCAACACACCCGGGGTCGGTGACCCGCAGGGCGGGACCGCCATCGCGGAGCGCCCCGCCGAGCAGGCCGTCAATCAGACGCCGTGGGTGACCATCGTCTGGGACGACCCGGTGAACACGCAGATCTACGTGACCCACGTGTTCGTCACCTATTTCCGCTACCCCAAGGCGAAGGCGAAGCGACTGATGCTGCAGGTGCACCACGAGGGCAAGGCGGTGGTCGCCAGCGGGTCACGCGAGGAGATGGAACGCGACTGCAACGCGATGCACGACTTCGGCCTGTGGGCGACCCTGGATCGCGCGGAGTGACCCGGTGGCCCGATTCGACTTTGACGGGGAGACCGTCCGGTTGTACCTGAGTGCCGACGACGTCGAGCTGCTCGACTCGCTGACCGAGCAGTTCATCGAGCTGCTGCAGGCCGATCAGCCCGAGCATCCGTCGGCCGACGAAGCCGAACCCGAGGATCCGTTCGCGCTGTGGGAGGCCGACCTGGCCGAGTCCCCCGACGAACCGGAGGAGCTGACCGATCCGGCGCTGCAGCGGTTGTTCCCCAACCCCTATCCGCACGACCCGGCCGCCGCCTCCGACCACCGTCGCTACAGCGAGGGCGAACAGCGCCGGCTGAAGCTCGCCCAGGCGGCCACCGTGCGGGAGGCGCTGCACGGCAACCCGGTGATCGTCCCCATGGCCCAGGTGCCGGCGTGGATCAAGACGCTGAACTCGCTGCGGCTGGTGCTGGCCAGCCGGCTCGGGGTCGACGATGAGGAGTCGATGGAGCAATTGCAGCTGCTGCCCGATCAGGACCCGCGCTCGGTGCTCGCGGCGATCATGGACTGGCTGGCCTATCTGCAGTCGGTGATCATCGAACTGATCGACGACGGGGCACTCCACGACGTGGCGCACGACGACGAGACCTGATCGGTCGCGCGGCGCTCGGGCACTACCGTGGGGAGTCCCGCCGAGCAGTGAGGATTCCCGATGAACCGCAACCAGCAGCCTTGGATCCTGAACGCCGAGATCACCCGCCCCGACCGGCACTTGGTCGACGCGCTCGGTGAGATCGAGACCGGCAACCTGGCTGACGCCTCGCCGCTGGTCCAGGTGTTCCCGAGCGCCATCCGCCGGCTGGTGGGGGATCGGGATTTCTGCGGGCCCGCGCTGACGGTGTGGACCAACCCCGGTGATTTGCTGTATCCGTTGCGCTCGGCCGATCTGGTCGAGGCCGGTGATGTGGTGGTGATCGACGGCGGTGGCTGGACCGAGGCCGCACTGATCGGTGAGATCTATGCCGGCGTGGTCGCCGCCCGCGGTGCCGTCGGTATCGTCGTGGACGGCGCGATCCGTGACCTGGCAGGAATCGCCGAGGCCGGCATCCCGGCGTACGCCCGCTGTGCGATTCCCGGGAAGCAGACCCTCGCCGGACCCGGTTCGATCAACACCGCGATCGACTGCTCCGGGGTGCGGATCGAGCCCGGCGACCTCATCCGCGCCGACGAGACCGGGGTCGTGGTGATCCCGCGGAAGGCCGCCGCCGAGGTGCTCGCCGCTGCCCGCAAGGTCGCCGAGGCCGAGGCCGGCTGGATCGCGGCCGCGCGCGAGCAGGGGTTGAGTGGTGCCCTCGGCCTCGACGCGGTGATCGAGGCGAACCGGCCCGGTTGAGACCGGCTGTCTGGTTTCTTTGACATCGGTAGTTCGGCCTGGCCGGGCAGCCGGCGGTCATCCCGGTGTACGCCCCGCTCGCGATCGGCCTGATCAGCATGCTGGTCCGGATCGTCGTGCTCCGCGGCCGGCACGCGTGAGGCCACCATGTCCGGGCAACCCAATCGGGTCCGGGAGTTTCGCGAGCTGGCCGGCCTGAGCCAGTGCGAGTGCGCGGCCCGGCTCGGCGCCACCCGACAAACGGTGATCTCGGTGGAGAAGGGGCACTTCGACCCCCGGCTGTCCCTGGCGATCCGGATCGCCGAGCTGTTCGGTCGTAGCCTGGACGAGATCTTCCGGGCCGGGCAGGACGCCGGCCCAGGTGGGGCGCGCTGGCACAATGGGCCCTCGTGACCCTGACCCAGCAGATCGACCGGGACGCCCCGATCGGCATCTTCGACTCCGGCTTCGGCGGGCTGACCGTGCTCCGTGCGGTGGTCGACCAGCTCCCGGCCGAAGACATCATCTATCTCGGGGACACCGCCCGGGCGCCCTACGGCGGGAAGACGCTGGCCGAGGTGCGCGAATATGCCCTCGAGTGCCTCGACCACCTGGTCTCGCTCGGGGTGAAGGCGCTGGTGATCGCCTGCAACTCCGCCTCCTCGGCGGTGCTGCGGGATGCCCGCGAACGCTACCGCGTACCGGTGGTCGATGTGATCCTGCCGGCCGCCCGCCGCGCCGTACAGGCCACCCGGACCGGGCAGGTCGGGGTGATCTGCACCGAGGCGACCGCCACCTCCCGCTCCTACGACGACGCGTTCTTCGCCGCCCCGCAGATCCACCTGCACACCCGGGCCTGCCCGCGGTTCGTGCCGTTCGTGGAGGCGGGGGTGACCGGCGGGGAGGAGCTGCTCGGGGCGGCGCGTGACTATCTGGCGCCGCTGCAGGCGGCCCGGATCGACACGCTGATCCTCGGCTGCACCCACTATCCGCTGCTCACCGGGCCGCTCTCCTATGTCCTCGGTGACGGGGTCACCCTGGTCTCCAGCGCCGAGGAGTGCGCCAAGGCGGCGTACGCCCGGCTGACCGAGCTGGACCTGTTGCGCACCACCCCGCGCGAAGGCGTACGCCGCTTCCTCACCACCGGCAACCCGGAACGGTTCGAGGGGATCGGGCGGCGGCTGATCGGCGGCCTGGTCGCCGACGTGCAGCAGTACGCCTGACCGGTGGCTGAGCCTGTCGAAGCCACCCTTCGACTGGCTCAGGGATCATTCGACGGGCCCTGGGACCCCCTACGCTGACTGGCATGGAACTGCGGGTCATCGGTTGCTCGGGATCGGTGTCCGGGCCCGAGGGTCCGGCCAGCTGCTACCTGGTCCGACACGACGGGTTCGACCTGCTGCTGGATCTCGGGCCCGGCGGGTTCGGCGGGCTGTGGAACCTCGAACCGCGCACCGTCGACGCGATCGCGCTGTCCCACCTGCACCCGGACCACTGTCTCGATCTGTGTGCGTTCAACGTGGCCGCCACGTTCTCGCCGACCGCGCCGTGGCCGCGCATCCCGGTGTACGCCCCGGGGAACGCGCCCGAGCGGATGAGCCGGGCGTACGAGCCCTCGACAGGCTCGGGCAGCGACGAGACCGACTGGTGGTGCGACTTCCGGCCCTGGGCCGCCGAGCAGCGGATCGGGCCGTTCACGGTGCGAACCATCCCGGCCCGGCACTCCACCGAGGCGTACTCGATCCGGCTGGAGGCCGGCGGCCGATCGCTCGTCTACACCGGTGACACCGGACCGAACCCCGAGCTGATCGAGCTGGCCCGCGGGGCCGATCTGCTGCTCGCCGAGGCCGCCTTCCAGCACGCCGACGACCTGCCGGCCGACGTGCACCTGTCCGCCAGGCAGGCCGCCGAGCACGCCCGCGCCGCCGGGGCCGACACGCTGGTGCTCACCCACATCCCACCCTGGTACAGCCGCGAGGAGGCGTACGCCGAGGCGCGCCCACACTTCGATGGAAGTCTCGAACTGGCGAGGACGGGGGCCGTGTTGTCGGTGGGGGAGCACTAGACTCGCGGCCATGACCAACACCCGTGGAGACGGCCGCGCCAACGACCAGCTCCGGGAGGTGAGGTTCACCCGCAACTGGCTCGACCACGCCGAGGGGTCGGTGCTGGTCGAATACGGACTCACCCGGGTGCTCGTCGCCGCCTCGGTCACCGAAGGCGTGCCGCGCTGGCGCAAGGGTTCGGGACTGGGCTGGGTGACCGCCGAGTACGCCATGTTGCCGCGAGCCACCCACGACCGCTCCGACCGCGAGGCGGTCAAGGGCCGCATCGGGGGGCGTACCCATGAGATCTCCCGGTTGATCGGCCGCTCGCTGCGCGCGGTGATCGACTATCAGGCGCTCGGCGAGAACACCATCGTGCTCGACTGCGACGTGCTGCAGGCCGACGGCGGCACCCGGACCGCCTCGATCACCGGCGCCTACGTGGCGCTCAGCGACGCCGTGTCCTGGCTGCGCGACCGTGAGTTGCTGGCCGGCGAGCCGCTCACCGGCTCGGTGGCCGCGGTCAGCGTCGGCGTCGTCGGGGACACCCCGATGCTGGATCTCTGCTATGCCGAGGATTCCACGGCCGAGGTGGACATGAACATCGTGATGGGTGACGACGGCCGGTTCATCGAGGTGCAGGGCACCGCCGAGGGGGCCCCGTTCGACCGGGCGCTGATGGACCAGCTGCTCGACCTCGGCGCCAAGGGGTGCGCGGACCTGACCGAGCTGCAGCGGCGCGCCCTCGCGGCCGACGGGGAGGCTCAGGGCTCGTGAAGGTCGTCCTGGCGACCAACAACGCCAAGAAGCTGATCGAGCTGCGCCGGGTGTGCGAGGGGCTCGGCGTCGAGGTGCTCGGCCTGGCCGACGTGGCGTCCTATCCCGAACCGGCCGAGACCGAGACCACCTTCGACGGCAACGCCCTGCTCAAGGCCCGCGCCTGCGTGGCCGCGACCGGCCTGCCGGCCCTGGCCGACGACTCCGGGATCGCCGTCGACGCGCTGAACGGGATGCCGGGCGTACGCTCCGCACGCTGGGCCGGGCCCGGTGAGGGGGACGAGGCCAATCTGCGGCTGCTGCTGCGCCAGCTCACCGATCTCGACGGGGTACGCCGCGGCGCCCAGTTCGTCTGCGCCCTGGCGCTGGTCACCCCCGACGGCACCGAGCACGTCACCCGCGGGGTGATGCCGGGCCGGCTCGCCACTGAGCCCGCGGGGCAGAACGGGTTCGGTTACGACCCGATCTTCGTTCCCGAGGGGGACCAGCGGACGACGGCTGAGCTGACGGCAGCGGAGAAGGACGCGATCAGCCACCGCGGCCAGGCGATCCGGGCGATGCTGCCCCGGCTCGCCGAGCTGGCCGGATCGGCCGAGCGAGCGCAGCAGGCGGAGGAGAACCGATGAAGCAATACCTCGACCTGGTGCAGCGGGTGCTCGACGAGGGCGTGGCCAAGTCCGACCGCACCGGCACCGGCACGCTCAGCCTGTTCGGGCCGCAACTGCGCTTCGACCTGACCGCCGGCTTCCCGCTGCTCACCACCAAGAAGGTGCACCTGCGCTCGGTGATCGGCGAGCTGCTGTGGTTCCTGCGCGGCGACTCCAACATCAAGTGGCTGCACGACAACGGCGTCACCATCTGGGACGAGTGGGCCGACGAGCAGGGTGAGCTCGGCCCCGTCTACGGCGTGCAGTGGCGCTCCTGGCCGACACCGGACGGCGGCCACGTCGACCAGATCGCCCGACTGATCGACGGGCTGCGCAGCAACCCCGACTCGCGGCGGCACCTGGTCTCGGCGTGGAACGTGAGCGAGCTCAAGCAGATGGCGCTGCCGCCCTGCCACACCTTCTTCCAGTTCTATGTCGCCCCGGCCGCCGAGGGTGACCCGGACCGGCGCGGACACCTGAGCTGCCAGCTCTATCAGCGCTCGGCCGACATCTTCCTCGGCGTCCCCTTCAACATCGCCTCGTATGCCCTGCTCACCGAGATGGTCGCCCAGGTGTGCGACCTGCGGCCGGCGGAATTCGTGCACACGTTGGGAGATGCGCACCTCTACAGCAACCACCTGGAGCAGGCGCGCACCCAGCTGACGCGCGACCCCCGGCCCCTGCCGCGGCTGCGGCTCAACCCTCAGATACGCCAGATCGACGACTTCGGCTTCGATGACATCGAGGTGCTCGACTATCACCCGCACCCCGGCATCAAGGCGCCGGTGGCGGTGTGAATCAGCCGATCACGGCGATCGCGGCGGTCGCGGCCAATCGGGTGATCGGTGCCGACAACGACCTGGTCTGGCGCAACGCTGATGACTTCAAGCGGTTCAAGGCGCTGACCATGGGCGGGGCGCTGGTGCTCGGCCGCAAGAACCACGAGGCGATCGGGCGGCCGCTGCCGGGCCGGGAGTCGTTCGTGGTCACCCGCAACCAGCACTGGCGGGCCGACGGCGTAGACGTCCATCACGATGTGGACGCCGCGATCGACGCCGCGCTGGCAACCGGGCGCCGGGTGTGGATCCTGGGCGGGGGAGAGGTGTACGCCCAGGCGTGGGCGCGTACCGAAGCCCTCGAGATCACCCACGTCGACCTCGCGTTGGAGGGGGACGTGTTGTTTCCCGAGATCGACCCAGCCGAGTGGACCGAGACCGCCCGGGAGGAGCGCGACGGGTTCCGCTGGGTGAGCTATCGGCGGGTCAGCCCAGCTTGAGCACGAACCGCTGCTCGACCCGGTCGGTGACCGGGTGCCGGCGGGTCTGTTCGGTGCCGATCCATCCCATCGCCTCATAGACGAAGATCGCCCGGATGTTGTCGGCATAGACCCACAACTCGCCCGAGCTGAAATCGTTCTCCCGCATCGCGCCGGGCACCGCGACCAGCAGGCGGCGGGCCCAGCCTTCGCCCCAGTGCCCAGGGGCCACGCCCAGATAACGGATCTCGCCGACCTCCTCACCCGATCCGCGGGAGGGCTCGATCGCGGCGAACGCCATCATCCCCTCGTCGGTGTTCAGGCAGAGCAGGAAGGAACGGTCCGAGTGGGCCAGCGACTCCTGGACCAGGTTGACGGCCTCGTCGTGGTTGACATCGCTCGCCGGGTTCTCGTCGCGCTTGGCGGTGGCGTGGGCCCAGATCTGGGCAGCTTCTTCCGCGGCAGCAGCGTCTCGGGTCTTGACTGTTTCCACGGGATTCTCCTTACAGGCCGAGCGAGGGTCAACGGGGGGCGTGACCCACGCGGAAAAACTCTCACCCCGGAGGTCCACGGGCAAATCCGTCCGAGGACCGAGCGTGCCGAAGAAGGGAGTCGAACCCTCACGCGCGAAGCACAGGAACCTAAATCCTGCGTGTCTACCAGTTCCACCACTTCGGCCTGGCCCCAAGTGTACGGGGCTGGCGAGTGGGGCTCAGACGCCGATCTCGCGGCGCAGCCGCTCCACGTGACCGGTGGCGCGGACGTTGTGCTGGGCGAGACTGATGGTGCCCTTGCCGTCGCCGTCCACGTCCACCACGAAGGTGGAGCGGATCACCCCCTGCACCTGCTTGCCATACATCGTCTTGGTGCCATAGGCGCCGTAGGCGTCCATCACCGAACGGTCCGGGTCCGACAGCAGCGGAAAGGCGATCGACTCCTTGTCGGCGAACTTAGCCAGCTTCTCCGGCTTGTCCGGCGAGATGCCGAGCACGTCGACCCCGGCCCCCTCGAACTCCTTCATCGCGGCGGTGAAGTCGATCGCCTGGGTGGTACAACCGGGGGTCATCGCGGCGGGATAGAAATAGACCACGACCCGGCGTCCGGCGTGGTCGGCCAGGGAGACGCTGTCGCCCTTGGAGTCGGTCAGGGTGAAGGCGGGGGCGGCGTCGCCGGCTTCCAGTCGCGTGTTCATGGCCACACCCTAGCGTCAGCCCCGCGGGCGGCCCTGTTGTACTAGGCTGCGGTACCGACCCGTAACCCCTGGCACCTGGGGGGTACGCCAACCGTGACGAGGAGTCCCAGTGGCAGACCAGAATTCTCGCAGCCGGTCGCAGATCGAGGCCGATCTCGCCGCGGCGCGCGCCCGGCTGTCGGCCAACCTGGAGCACATGATCGACCAGGTCCACCCGACGAACATCAAGCGGCGCCAGGTGCAGGAGTTCAAGTCGTTCGCCCAGGGCGAGTACGACAACGCCCGGCAGCAGTTCAAGACCCGCACCGGGGAGTGGCGGCTGGATCGGATCGCCGCCGTCGGCGGCGCCGTGGTCGGCTTCGTCGTCTTCGTCTCCGTGCTCCGTGCGGTCGTCCGCAAGAGCAAGCAGGCTGGGGATTCCTGAATCCGTGAGTAGCACCGCCGACGAGTTGGGGGAGTCCCTGCCGATCCGCATGCTGCATGACCGGGTGCTCGTGTCCACCGACGGGGAGGCCGGTGAGCGGCGCAGCGGTGGCGGCATCGTGATCCCGGCCACCGTGGCGATCGGACGCCGCCTGACCTGGGGCAAGGTGGTCGCCGCCGGCGCGAGCGTACGCTCGGTCAAGGTGGGCGACCGGGTGCTGTTCGACCCCGAGGATCGCGCCGAGGTCGAGGTGCGCGGCAAGGACTTCGTGCTGCTGCGCGAGCGTGACCTGCACGCCGTGGCCGCCGAGCGACTCTCCGACGGGCACACCGGCCTCTATCTGTAGGCCCGCGACTTCGGGTGCGTTTCCATGGGCTGGGCAGTCGTCAAGACCGTTTTGAATACCGAATGGTCAGAACTTCATAACGATCCGTCCGGGAATGGGTAGCTGAACGTTTCAGAAGCGGGAACCCGGGTCTACTGTGTGCCTTGTCCACCCCTGCAGAGGGCATCAGACACAACGAAGTGAGGCACACATGTCATTCGTACGCCGTACCGGTCGCGTGGCGACCGTCGGAGCAGCCGTCGGTGCGATGGTGCTGCTGGCCGCCTGTGGTGGTGGCGGAAACAGTGGCGGGAACACCACCGGCGGAGGCCAGCAGCAGGCCGGCCCCAACTGGAACGAGAAGGGCCCGATCCAGTTCGTCTCCGGCAAGGACACCTCGAACGCGGTCCCGCAGATCATCGACAAGTGGAACGCGCAGCACCCCGATCAGAAGGTGACCTTCATCGAGCTGAGCGATTCGGCCGATGAGCAGCGCAACGCGATGATCCAGAACTATCAGACCAAGGGTGCCGACAAGACCATCTACGACATGGACGTGGTCTGGACCGCCGAGTTCGCGGCCAACCAGTATGTCGTCGCCCTCCCGGACGGCAAGTTCGACACCTCCAAGATGCTGAAGCCGGCCGTGGACGGTGCCACCTACTTCAACAAGCTGTACGCCGTGCCGGTCACCTCCGACGGCGGGCTGCTGTTCTATCGCAAGGACTGGATGGACGCCGCCGGCATCACCGCCGCGCCGAAGACCCTCGACGAGGTGAAGACCGCCTGCAAGCAGATGAAGGAGAAGGTGGCCGAGGCCAAAAATGCCGACTGCTACGCCGGTCAGTTCCAGAAGTACGAGGGCCTGACGGTGAACGTGTCCGAGGCGATCAACTCCGCCGGCGGCAACATCGTCAAGGACGGCAAGGTCAGCGTCAACAGCCCCGAGGCCCAGAAGGGTCTGCAGTGGATCGCCGACGGCTTCAAGGACGGCACCATCCCGCAGGGTGCGATCACCTGGAAGGAGGAGGAGTCCCGTCAGGCGTTCCAGGACGGCAAGCTGATGTTCCTGCGCAACTGGCCCTACGTCTACTCCAAGTTCTCCGCCGCTGACGGCTCGTCGAAGGTCAACGGCAAGTTCGGCGTCGCCGCGCTGCCGGGTGTTGGTGGACCGGGCGTCTCCTCGCTGGGTGGCCACTCGTACGCCGTCGCCCAGCACGCCAAGAACAAGGGCACCGCGCTCGACTTCATCGCCTTCGCGGCGGCCGAGGAGCAACAGAAGCAGCGCACCATCACCTCCTCGCTGGCCCCGACCCTGGAGTCGCTCTATTCCGACCAGGAGCTGGTCGCCAAGTACCCCTACCTGACCCCGCTGAAGCAGTCGATCGCCGGCGCCCAGCCGCGGCCGAAGGTCGTCAAGTATGGCGATGCCTCGAAGGCCATCCAGGACGCCTCGTATGGCGTGCTGCAGGGCCAGAAGGACGCGAAGTCCGCGACCGCGGAGCTCCAGACCAAGCTGGAGGGCCTGGTCAAGTGAAGTAACACCACGGGCGGGTGAGTGCCGGAACCGACACCACCCGCCCGTGGTGGCCCCACTGCCAGACGCGCCACAAGGAGGTGTGCTGTGTCCACAACAACCAAGTCCGCTCCGCAGAGCTCGGCCGGTGGCCGCAAGGGCAAGAAGAACGCCCTGTCCGACGGCCAGTCCAGCTTTGCCGCGCTGCTGCTGTCACCCACGATGGTCGTCATCCTCGCCGTCGTCGGCGTACCCATCTTGCTGTCCATCCGCGAGTCGTTCTTCAAGCGGAACGACGGGGTCGACCCCAACACTGGTCTGGTCCAGCAGGGTGAGCAGTTCGTCGGCCTCGGCAACTACGCCAGCATCTTCGCCGACAACGCCACGGTCACCGGCATGTGGGGGCCGATGGACCGGTTCTGGAACGCGTTTTGGAACACCTCGGCGATCACCCTGATCTGCATCATCCTGGAGACGGTGCTGGGTGTCGCGATGGCGATCATCATGTCCAAGGCATTCCGCGGCCGCGGCATCGTCCGCGCCGGAATCCTTGTCCCGTGGGCGATTCCGACGATCGTGTCGGCGTTGATGTGGAAGCTGATCTTCGACGAGGCGGGTATCGCCAATAAGATCCTCGGCCAGCAGGTGCTGTGGTTGGCCGACAACACGTCCTCGTTCTGGGCGATCATCATCGCCGACGTCTGGAAGACCGCGCCGTTCATCGGGCTGCTCACCCTGGCGGGTCTGCAGACGATTCCGGCCGAGGTCTATGAGGCGGCCAAGGTGGACGGCGCCAGCGCCTGGCAGCAGTTCACCCGGATCACCCTGCCGATGATCAAGCCCTCGTTGGTGGTGGCGGTGCTCTTCCGCACCCTCGACACGATGCGCATGTTCGATCTGCCCTACGGCATGATCGGCCCCGGCAAGTATTTCGTGGAAACCCTGTCGGTGTTCGCCTACGACGAGGCCAACCAGACCCGCTACGGGCCGGCCTCGGCATACTCGATCATCCTGTTCCTCTACATCATGCTGATCGCCTTCCTGTTCGTGAAGTTCCTCGGCGCCGACGTCGTCGGTGACGAGGAGGTGAAGGCCGTTCGCGAGGCCAAGAAGCGACGTCGCAAGCAGCAGAAGACCATCACCAGTGGGGAGTCGGCAGCATGAGCACCGAGATCAACACTCCGGCCGCCGCCAAGCAGGAGCAGCAGGGCGGTACCACCTCCGAGGAGTTGGCGGTCCTGGCCCGTACCAAGCCGTCGGGCAAGGAGCGGTTCGGACGGATCGCCGCCTATGTGGGGATGGCGCTGATCGTCCTCTATTGCATCCTGCCGTTCTACTGGATGGTCGTCTCCTCGCTGCGCCTGCCGACGATGGGCCGCAGCACCGACCTGGTGCCGAACCCGCCGTCGACGGAGAACTTCTCGGCCGTGTTCGCGCCGGGCAACAACTTCGGGCGGGCGCTGTTCAACTCGGTGCTGGTGTCCACGGTGACCACCGTGCTCACCCTGATGCTGGGTATCCTCGGGGCGTACGCCCTGGCCCGGCTGCGATTCGCGCTGAAGGGGATCGTGCTGGCGCTGATCATCGGTTGCTCGATGTTCCCGCAGATCACCCTGCTGATCCCGCTGCTGAAGATGTTCACCGGCACCTACGAGTGGTGGCCGATCAACTGGATGAACACCTACCAGGCGCTGATCCTGCCCTCGCTGTCGTTCGCGCTTCCGCTGTGCGTGTGGAACCTGACCGCGTTCTTCCGGCAGCTGCCGGTGGAGCTTGAGTACGCCGCCATGGTGGACGGTTGCGGGCCGATGCAGGCGTTCTTCAGGGTGATCCTGCCGCTGGCGGCACCGGGTGTGTTCACCACCGCGATCATCACCTTCATCGCGGTGTGGAACGAGTTCATGATCGCCCTCACCTTCGGTGGTCAGGACAAGAACATGAACACGGCCGCGGTGGCGATCAGCAAGTTCACCGGCGCGACCGGCTTCGACACCCCCTACGGCACGATCATGGCCGCGGGCGTGCTGGTCACCGTGCCGCTGATCATCGCGGTGCTGATCTTCCAGCGCCGCATCGTCGCCGGCCTCACCGCCGGTGGCGTGAAATAGCACCAGGCTCCAGCGAAGAGGGGTCCGTCCGGTTCCGGGCGGGCCCCTCTCGTTGGGGTGGAATAACTCGTTTTGCGCACCGACCGGCGAGCCAGTATTGTTATTCCTCGCGCGCACCGCTAGCTCAACTGGCAGAGCAGCTGACTCTTAATCAGCGGGTTCAGGGTTCGAGTCCCTGGCGGTGTACCAGTCACAGAAGGCCCCCGGACGACCTGCGTCGCCGGGGGTCTTCACGTTTCCGCGGGCGTACAGTGCCTGCGTGACCACCGCCGAACGCGACCCGCAGCTCACCGTCGAGCTGGTGCTGACCGCGGTCGAGCAGGTGCCACCGGGCCGGGTGGTCAGCTATGGCGACCTGGCCGAGTTGGTCGGCACCTCCGCCCGGGGAGTGGGCCGGATCATGGCGGTGCACGGCTCCGCGGTGCCGTGGTGGCGGGTGACCAACGCCGCGGGGGAGTTCCCCCCGCAGCTGTTGGAGCGCGCGTACCCGCACTGGGTCGAGGAGGGCATTCTGCTCGCGCGCTCGGGCCGCGGCTGCCGGATCGCGGACCACCGCGTGGACCTGGACGCGCTCGCCGAGGCGTACGCCGTAGCGGCCCGCGACCTGCTCGAACCGGAGGAGCCCGCCGGTCCGGTGCTGGTGGTGGACGCCGCCAACGTGATCGGTTCGGTGCCTGACGGCTGGTGGCGGGACCGGCCCGGCGCGGCCCGGCGGTTGCACGCCGCGCTGCTGGCGGCCCCCGGGGAGTACGCGCGGATCGTGCTGGTGCTGGAGGGCAGGGCCCGCAGCGGAGTATCCGAGGGGACGACCGGAAAGGTCATCACGGTGCACGCGCCCGGTTCCGGCGACGACGAACTGGTCGAGCAGTGCGCCCGGTGGACCGAGGTCGGGGAGGTCACCCTGGTCACCGCCGACCGGGGGCTGATCGCCCGGGTGGAGCGGTTCGGCGTGCGGATCACTGGCCCTCGGGCGGTCCGCGACGGTGTCGGCGCCGGGCCGGGGTGAGACGACAGGCTCAGCGGCGCACCGCCGCCAACCGGTCACGGCGCAGCGCATCGTGCTCGGGCGAGGGCAGCGGATCCAGCTCGTGGTCGAGTGCCAGTTGCAGCAGCCAGTCGGCCAGGGCTGGGTTGCGGGGCAGGATCGGGCCGTGCGGATAGGTGCCCACCACCTTGCCCTGGACCGCGCCCTCGGTGCCGTCGTCGGCGTTGCCGACGCCGATCTCGCGGCGGGCCAGCGGGGTCGCGTCAGCGCCCAGGTGCGTGTAGCCGCCATGGTTCTCGAAGCCGGTCAGCCAGGCGTCATCCCCGGCCTGGGCACCCGGCGCCGTCCACCGGTGCAGCACCTCACCGACCGCCCGCTTCGGCCCGCGGGTGGTGGTCACGTCCAGCAGTCCGAGGCCCTCGCGCAGCTCGTCGGCGTCACCGACCCCGAAGCTGTGCCCGAGCACCTGATATCCCGCACAGACAGCGAAAACGACCGCCCCCCGGTCGACCGCGCGATGCAGCCCACCGTCGGCCTTGAGCGCCCTCACCGCCGAGGTCTGGGCGCCGTCCTCGCCGCCGCCGAGCAGGAAGATGTCACCGGTGTCCGGCAGCGGCTGGCCCGGCTCGACCTGGGTCAGCGTCGCGTCGATGCCGCGCCACTGGGCCCGCTTGAGCAGCACCTTGCCGTTGCCCTGGTCGCCGTAGATTCCCAGTAGGGACTGATAGACGTTGACGATCTCCAGGCTCATGCCAGGCCTCCGAGCTTGCGCAGTTTCTGGAACGGGGTGTAGGTGGCGATCACGTCCACCGGATCCGGGTGACCGGACAGCGCGCGGGCCAGGTCGGGCTCCACCCGGTGCTCCACCTCGGCGTATTTCAGCCGGATCGCCAGGTCGTGCGCGCGGGGGCCGGAGGCGACCACCTGTTTGCCGGCCAGCTGCTCGAAGTCGACGTCCCACAGCCAGGACACGTCCTTGCCGTCGGCGGCGACGGAGTCGATCGCCAGCACCACGGTGTCGGTGGCCATGATCGGCAGCGCCTCGGCCCAGCCGGCGGGATTCTTCGCCAGCAGCAACCGGGCGGTGGTGTCACCGAACTTCGTGGTGGCGAACCGGCCGGCGGGGGAGGTGACGGTGCGCATGCCGGTCAGCGCGGTCTCGACCGGTACGCCGAGCACGGCGGCCGCGGCCAGGGCGCAGGCGGCGTTGGACACGTTGAACGCTCCCGGGACGTGCAGCTGCGGGTCGTGGCTGACGCCCGCGGGGTCGACGATCCGGCCGTCGACGACCCGCCAGGTGGCCTCCGGCTGGGCCAGGTCGCAGCCGGTGCAGCGCCACCGCCCGCCGGCTGAGCCCGTCGAAGCCTCGGTGACCAGCGTGCTGCCGCACTCGGGGCAGAGCACCGAGTCGGCGTGCCACAGGTTCTGGGTGTCCACCCAGACGACCTGCTTGGCGTGCCGGGCGGCCCACACGATCAGCGGTTCGGTGGCGTTCGCGACCACCACCGGGCCGTCCGCACCGGCCGTCATCAGGGCACGCAGCCAAGCGGTGCCGAGGGATTTGATCTCGTGGTGCCGATCCAGCTGGTCACGGCTGAAGTTCAACAGCACCAGCACTTCCGGGTGGCCAAGGCGGACCACGTCGGCAACCACCCGCTCATCGGTCTCCAGCACCGCGATGTCTGCCTTGGGGGCCCGGCCCAGTGCCGAGGCGATGCCGTGGTGCAGGTTGGCGCCGTCGGCGTTGGTCACCATCCGAGAGGCGCTCGAGCCCAGGCCCTGGCGTACGGCCGCGGCCAACAGGTGGGTGGTGGTCGTCTTGCCGTTGGTGCCGGACACTACGGCGATCCGTCGTCCGGGCAGGAGTTTGGCCAGGGCCTGCGGATCCACCCGGGTGAGCACCCGGCCGCGGATCGAGGCTCCCGAACCGCGGCGGGCCACCCGGGACGCCAGGGCGGCGGCTTCACCGGCCAGCAGTCCGGCGGACAGCCGGACCTGCTGCAACGGCGTACGCCGAGGCGCCGGTGGGGCAGGGGCGGAGAGGTCTGCGGGCATGGGTGCCATTGTTGCGCACCACTCCTACTGACACCCGCGCGACCCGTCGGTGGCGGCCGACCCTACTCATGAGTAGTATGCCCGGAACGCCTGACCGGTGACAGCCGCGGGCGGGTCTGATCGCCGTCGGCGATCAGTGGTGTTTTCGGGGAAGAAGTACTGATGTCGGGGATCTGTTCGAAGTTTTTGCGCGCGCTGCTGGGGATCAGCGTGGTCATCGCCTGTCTGGTGCCGGCGGCGCCGGCTCGCGCTGCCGTGCCTGCCGGTTTCCAGGTCACGAGTCTGCCCACCGGACAGCGGGCGTACGACCTGACCGCGTTCGAGTTCACCCCGGACGGGGGATGGTTCGCCATCGGCAAGTCGGGACTGGTGACCTGGACCTCACCGGTCTTCGGCTCCCGCCGGATCGCCCAGCTGGACGTGGTCACCGCCGAGGATCTCGGCCTGGTCGGATTGGCGGTGGCCCCCGGCTGGCCCGACGACCCGACCATCTACACCACCCGCGCCCTGCCCACCTCCGCCGGGACGGTGCTCCGCCTGAGCAAGTGGCGGGTGACCGTGGACGACAGGAAGCAGCCGGTCGCCCTGGCCGGCGAAACCACCATCCTCGAACTGCCGGCACGCACGAACGTGCACATGATGTCTGAGGTGCTCGCCGCCCAGGACGGCACCCTGTGGGTGTCCGTCGGTGACAGCGCCGATTTTCGAAAGGCCGACCCCCTCGCTCTGGACGCCCTCGATCCGGAACAGGGTTACGGCAAACTGCTGCACGTGTGGCCCGACGGCCGCGGGGTCGCCAACAATCCGCTGTACGACGCCGCCGCGCCGACTTCGTGGCGCAGTCGGATGTACGCCGGCGGCCTGCGCAGTCCCTTCCGGTTCAGCATGGATCCGGTCACCGGCGCACCAATCCTCGGTGACGTGGGCTGGAACGACCGCGAGGAGATCAACATCGTCCGCCCCGGCCAGTCGCTCGGCTGGCCCTGCTTCGAGGGCAACCGTCCCACGCCGGGCTACTCCGGTATGGCCGGATGCGCGGGCGCGACCAACAGCGCCCCGCTGATCGACTATCAACACGGCCCGATGGGGACGTCGATCACCGGCGGCTTCGTGTACACCGGCACCCGCTACCCGCAGGAGTACCGGGGCCGATACTTCTTCGGCGACTACGCGTCCAACCGGTTGTACACCTCGCGCCACGACGCCACCGGAAAGCTGCTGACCGGCCCGGAACCGAACGGCTTCATCTCCGGCGAGGGCGCCCCGGTCGCGATCCGGCCCGGCCCGAACGGTGACGTCGTGTGGGCCGACATCCTGTCCGGCACCATGAAGCGACTGAGCTGGGTGGGCGGCAACCGAGCGCCGGTGGCCGCGCCGGAGGTGGTCACCGATCCAGCGACCCGGACCGCGACCTTCGACGCCGGCACCACGACGGACCCGGACGGCGACGCACTGACCCACAGCTGGGACTTTGGGGACGGCGCCACTGCCAGCACTGCGCACGCCGACCATCAGTACGCCGGGGATGGCCCCTACACCGTCCGCTACACGGCGACGGACTCCCTGGGAGCGGCCAGCACGGCTGTGCTGACGGTGCACCCGGCGAACCACACGCCCACCCTCACGCTGCGCACGCCCCCGGCGGGCACACAGTTCGCGGTGGGGGATCGGGTTCGGCTGTCCGCCACCGCGACGGATGCCGAAGACGGACAGCTCGGCGTCACCTGGTCGACGACCCTGGTGCACTGCAGTGGCGGCTACTGCCACCGACATCCGGGCAGCTCGACCAGTGGCGCCACCTATGACCAGCCCTTCGTCGACCACGGGGACAACACCTACCTGCTGCTCACCGCCACCGCGCGGGACGCGACGGGTGCCTCGGTGAGCGCCAGCTGGGAGGCCCGGCCCAAGTTGCGCACCCTGTCGGTGACCAGCACGGCGCAGACGCCGGTCACGATCAACAGCACGGCGACCTCGGCCCAGTCGGTGACGGTCGGTGCCGCTGTCTCGGTGTCCGTCGCGGCGACCTCCAGCGATGGGGTGGCCAGCTTCGAGCGGTGGTCCGACGGCGGGAGCCGGGCCCGGACGCTCACCATGCCCGACGCGGACGTCACCCTCCACGCGGTGTACCTCACCCCGATCGATCGTCGCTTCAACAGCGACCCGGCCCTGCGTGCGCTGATCGGCCCGGCCATCGGCCCGGAAACGGGGTCGGCCACCAGCCGCACCCGACCGCACAGCGCCGGTGAACTGCACTGGACGCCGGCGACGGGGGTGAAGGAGCTGCACGGGGCGATCCGGGCGACCTACCTGGCCGAGGGAGGGGAACCCGCGTTTGGCCGGGCGGCCACCGACGAGACCCCCACCGCCGACGGACGTGGACGCTTCAACGAGCTGTTGGGTGGCACGGGCGGTGTGACCTCGATCTACTGGAGCCCGGAGACCCCGGCCAGCGCGGTCTATGGCGCCATCCGGACGAAGTGGGCCGCGACTGGTCTGGAGAGGGGACCGCTCGGCTACCCGGTGACCAGCGAACGGTCAGCGGTCGGTGGTCGCTTCAACCTGTTCCAGTACGGGTCGGTGCACTGGTCGCCGGCGATCGGCGCGCACGAGGTGCACGGTGAGATCTACCGACGCTGGGACCAGTTCGGCCGGGAGGGGTCGCTGCTGCGGCTGCCCGTCACCGACGAGTTGCCGACGCCAGACGGTGTGGGCCGATTCAACTACTTCGAGGGTGGTTCCATCTACTGGTCGCCGGAGACCGGGGCGTACGAGATCCACGGGGCGATCCTCAACCGGTGGTCGCAGCTGGGGTGGGAGACGTCGGTGCTCGGCTACCCGACCACCAACGAGTTGCCCACCCCGGACGGGACCGGTCGCTACAACCACTTCCGTGGTGGCTCGGTGTACTGGTCGCCGCAGACGGGCGCGCACGAGGTGTACGGCGCGATCCTGGAGCGGTGGTCGCAGCTGGGTTGGGAGACCTCCTGGTTGGGTTATCCCACCAGCGGTGAGTACGACGTGCCGGGTGGGCGGCGCAGCAACTTCCAGGGCGGTTGGATCGAGTACCGGTTCGACACCCGGGAGGTGATCGTGGGTCGCTGAGGCGGCGTACGCCCCAGCTCTCCCGGTCAGGGCCCCCGAATCAGCTCACGGACGCCACCACGTGTCGTCGACCGTGACGGGGGTGGTCCGCTTGTGTCGGGTACGCCACCACACCTGCTCGATCCGCTCGGCGACCTGGTCGGGGACCTCGCGGCCCTCGAGGTAGTCGTCGATGTGGTCATAGCTGAGGCCGAGCTCGTCCTCGTCCGGCCGACCGGCGTTCCCGTCCAGCAGGTCCGCGGTGGGCACCTTCTGCCACAGCCGGTCCGGGGCGCCCAGGTGCTGCAGCAACTGGCGGTTCTGGCGCTTATCCAGCCCCGACAGCGGCAGCAGATCCGCACCCCCGTCGCCGAACTTGGTGAAGAAGCCGGTGACGCTCTCCGCGGCGTGATCGGTGCCGATCACCAGCAGGTTGCGATCACCGGCCACCGCGTACTGGGCCACCATCCGCAACCGCGCCTTGGTGTTGCCCTTGGTGAAGTCGGTCAGCGGTGTGCCGGTCGTCGCGCGGTACTCGGACTCGAAGCCGTCCACCGCCGGCGCCACCTGATAGGTGAGCGTCTCGTCGGCCCGGATGAAATCCAGGGCGGCCGCCGCGTCCGCCTCGTCGTGCTGGACGCGGTAGGGCAGGCGTACCGCGACGAAGACGGCCGAGCCACCATCCGCGCGGACTCGTTCGACCGCCAGCTGGGCCAGCCGTCCGGCCAGGGTGGAGTCGAGCCCACCGGAGATCCCGAGCACGAAGCCGGCGGTGCGGGTGGCCCGGAGGTAGTCCACCAGGAACTGGACCCGGCGCTCGACCTCCGCGGTCGGGTCGATCTGCGGGTGGACGCCGAACTCGGCGATGATTCTCTGCTGCTGCGCTCGCATGGGACCATTCATACCCGAGGCGGAAGATGCGAGAGGCCCGAGGTGGACCGTTTCTGGTCGGCCTCGGGCCTCATCGGTTGGGGTGCCTGAGTAGTACGTTTGGCAACTCTGCCCCCAAGACGAAAACCCTGGTCAACCGCCTAGACCGTGGGGTCTACGAGGTCTCTCGACGTCCCCAGAATAGCGCTCCGAAGGACGATCGTGGCCCTGTCGTGAGGACTGTCGAGACGGCTCAAACTTTTCTCACCGCCTCCGAGGTGGACGCGCTCGTCGGCGACTACCTGGCCGGGATGAGCGTCCAGGCGCTCGCCGAGAGGTACGGCATCCACCGCGCCACGGTGTTCTCTCACGTTCGCCGTCGCAACGTGCCGAGCCGCCGTCCAGGGTTGGGGATCGACGAGAAGGCAGAGGCGGTACGGCTGGCCCGCGCGGGTGTCTCGATGCGCGCGATCGGGCGCCGGATGGGCGTGGACCGCAAGGCTGTGCGGGTAGCCCTCGTCGAGGCGGGACTCATCGTGGACGACGCGAGCGATGAATCGTAACCGCGGTTCCGAGTAGCGGATCCGGCAGTAGCGTTCGGCGCACTCCTCGGTAACGAGCGCCGAGAGGAACCGATGATGATGCGATGCTACCGTTGGCGGAGGGAGGCTGGGATGCAGTTCACGCGCCGTGCAGCACGGAGTCGGCGGTCGTTGGCTGCGTGCGTTCTGGTCGCTGGCGTCGCCGGTTTCGTCATCATCGGCCTTCTCGGTATGCACTTCATCGCCACGAATCTTGTGGTTAGACATGATGACTTGGCGTCCCACCCTGCGTCGATCGCGTCCGCTTCAAGCATCGCTCTCGACCCGGACGTGACTGCTGACACGAGCATGGATGATCCGATGCTCTGTGGTGGCGTGTGTGTCACCGGGGTGGGTTCCGCCTATTCGATGATGCTCACGTGTGTGCTCGCACTGATGGCGGGCTTCTTGTTCCTCGTGCCGCCACTGGCCGGGGCGCGAGCTGATGCCGATCCGACGGCCCTCGTTTCCTCGCTGCGTCTCTTGGTGACGCGTGCGCGGCCACGGTGTCTTTCTCTGACTGAGCTTTCGATCAGTCGCACCTGAGCCGGGCTGCCCAACGTGTTGAACCCGGGGCTGCCGTCTGCGGCTCTGGCCTCTTGTCGCGTCGTCACGCGACCTTCGATCCCCGCGAGTCATCGCAACCAGAGTGGTGGCTTTGCTGCATCGCGCTTAGAGCCCGTTCGAGCGCCTATTGGAGTTATTCATGAATCGAATTGTCTCATTGACCCTCGCGGCCGCGACGGTCTTCCTTCTTGCCGGATGCGCGCCAGGCGCGGTCTCCGATGCCACTCCGCCCACCATCGAGCATGTGCACGGGATCGCCGCGGATCCGCGGGGAGACGATCTCCTGATCGCCACTCACAACGGTGTGTTCACCGTGACGGGCGACGGCAAGGTCACAGGTCCGATCGGTGACGACGATCTTGACGCGATGGGGTTCACTGTCGTCGGATCGACGTTCTTCGCATCCGGGCACCCGGGTCTTTCCACACCGGCCGAGCTCGGCTCACCCAATCTCGGCGTCATCCGCAGCGATGACTTCGGTCAGACGTGGACTCCGGTGGCGCTCACCGGCAGCACCGACTTTCATGTTCTGACCGCCGGCGCTGACGGGACGCTCTACGGCATCCCCTCTGGCAGCGACAGTCTCCTGATCAGCACCACGGATGGGGAGGAATGGGAGAACAAGGCCACGATCGCCGCGGCCGATCTCCTCGCTACGGACGCCGGGCTTTACGCCGCGACCGAGAACGGGCTCATGCTCAGCACCGACCAGGGAACAACATTCGCTGCCGTTGCGGGTGCACCCGCGCTCTATACGCTCGCCGCCCGTGGCGATGGCACCCTTGTCGGGGTTGGCACGGATGGTGTCCTGTGGTCCCAGAACGCCGCTGGAACGTGGGGCCGTGGTGCGTCGACCACGGGCACGGTGCAGGCGTTCAACATCCTGACCGACGACCGCGTCGTGCTCGTCGATGATCGTGGGATCGTCGAGATCACGGCCACGGACACGAAGGTGCTGAGCCCGGCCAGATAGCGTCGACACGTCGTATCACCGCCGTCCGCGGCAGCTTTTGCGCTGCCGCGGACGCGCAGGACAGCGGTCCCGATTATGAACACGTCAGTCATCACTGTATAGTTCAGTGCATGCTGACTATTGCTTCGCGCCTCGACGTCATGAACCGGCTCGGCCGGGCCATGGCCGACCCGACGCGCTCTCGCATTCTGATGACCCTCCTCGCTGGCCCGAGCTACCCCGCCGTGCTGTCGCGCGAGCTGGAGTTGACCCGCTCGAACGTGTCGAACCACCTGACCTGCCTGCGCGACTGCGGGATCGTCGTCGCTGAGCCGGAGGGCCGGCAGACGCGCTATGAGATCGCGGACCCGCACTTGGCGGCGGCGCTGACCGCGCTGGTGGACGTGACGCTGGCCGTCGACGAGCACGCGCCGTGCGTGGACTCGTCATGCACGGTGCCGGGCTGCTGCGGGACGGGAGCGGGCGAGTGAGCGCGGCGTGCGGCTGCGAGCACGAGCCGGTCTCGACCGTCGACGAGGAGTCCGAGGAGGCGGAGCGGCCCTGGTGGCGGGATCGCGGGATCATGGTCCCGGTCTTCTCCGGGGTCGCTTTCCTCACCGGTCTGGTGCTGGAGTGGTCCGGGCTGGAGGTCCCGGCGCTGGTGCTGTTCTGGATCGGTCTGCTCCTGGGTGCATCGACGTTCACGCCCGGTGCGATCCGGAAGCTGTTCAAGGGCAAGCTCGGCATCGGGCTGCTGATGACGATCAGCGCCGTCGGTGCGGTCATCCTCGGCTACGTGGAGGAGGCCGCCGCGTTGGCGTTCCTGTACTCGATCGCCGAGGCTCTGGAAGACAAGGCCATGGATCGTGCCCGCGGCGGGCTGCGGGCGCTGCTCAAGCTCGTTCCCGAGACCGCGACCATCCGCCGCGCCGGGGCCTCGGTCGAGGTCCCGGCGAAGGACCTCACTATCGGTCAGCTCATGTTGGTGCGGCCCGGTGAACGGATCGCGACCGACGGCATCGTCCGCGCGGGACGCTCCAGCTTGGACACTTCTGCGATCACGGGCGAATCGATCCCGGTCGAGGTCGGGCCGGGAGATGCGGTCTCGGCCGGGGCGATCAACACCGCCGGTGCGTTGGAGGTCGAGACGACTGCGGCGGGCACCGACAACTCGCTTACCACGATCGTCGACCTCGTGGAGAAGGCGCAGGCGGAGAAGGGCGACCGGGCCCGCCTCGCCGACCGCATCGCCCGCCCGCTCGTGCCTGGTGTGCTGATCCTCGCCGTCCTCGTCGCGATCATCGGCTCGCTGTTCGGTGACCCGGAGCTGTGGATCACCCGCGCCCTGGTGGTGCTGGTGGCGGCGTCGCCGTGCGCGCTGGCGATCTCGGTGCCGTTGACCGTGGTCGCCGCGATCGGGTCGGCGAGCAAGTTCGGTGTGATCATCAAGTCTGGTGCCGTGTTCGAACGGTTCGGCGTGATCCGCCACGTCGCCGTCGACAAGACCGGCACCCTGACCCGCAACGAGCCCGCCGTCACAGCCGTGCTCACCGCCGATGGCATCTCGCAGACGCAGGCGCTGGCGTGGGCCGCGTCGCTGGAGCAGCACAGCACACACCCCCTCGCCGCGGCGATCACCGCCGCCGCGCCCGACGCTCCTGCAGCGCAGGGCGTGACCGAGCAGGCCGGGCACGGCATCGAAGGCGAACTCGATGGGGCCCGGATCACCGTGGGCAGTCCCCGCTGGCTCGACGCCGGGACCCTCGGCGACCGGGTCGCGGGCCTGGAGGAACAGGGCATGACGGTCGTCATCGTGCACCGGGACGGCACGCCGGTCGCCGCGATTGGCGTCCGCGACGAGCTGCGCCCCGAGGTCCCCGAAGTGGTCCGCACCCTCGCCGCACAGGGTGTTGGGGTCACCATGCTCACCGGCGACAACGCCCGCACCGCTCGCGCCCTCGCAGCCCAGGCTGGGATCGAGGACGTGCGTGCCGAGCTGCGCCCGGAGGACAAGGCCGCCGCGATCAGCGAACTCGGCAAGAAGAACAGCTCGGTGGCGATGATCGGTGACGGCATCAACGACGCCCCCGCCCTTGCGGCCGCGGACATCGGCATCGCGATGGGCGCGACCGGGTCGGATGCCGCGATCGAGTCCGCCGACGTCGCCTTCACCGGCCACGACCTACGCCTGCTCCCGCGAGCGTTCGACCACGCCCGTCGCGGACGCCACATCATCAACCAGAACATCGCCCTGTCGCTGCTGATCATCACCGCGCTTCTCCCGCTCGCCCTCTTCGGCGTCCTGGGACTTGCCGCGGTGGTGCTCGTGCACGAGATCGCCGAGGTCATCGTGATCCTCAACGGCCTGCGGGCCGCCCGGACCCGCACGAGCGGCGCGTGACCATGCAGGAGGCCGTCGCCGTGATCGACGACGAGAATGCGGGCGTGCGGCCGCAGCCAAGGAGAGCCCTCGGCGTCGCCCTGGTTGTGGCCGTGTTCGCTGTCGCGCTCGACCAGGGTTCGAAGGCCCTCGCAGTGGCACAGCTGACACTGGGCGAACGGGTCCCGCTTGTCGGCGACTTGTTCGGCCTGTCCCTGGTCTACAACCCCGGAGCCGCGTTCTCTCTCGGCTCTGGGGCCACGTGGATCTTCACGATCGTCGGGCTCCTTGCCGCCGTGACCGTGGTCGTGTTCGCCGTGCGGCTGCGCGGTGCCCGGTGGGGCGTCGCGCTGGGGCTGGTCCTCGGCGGCGCGGTCGGTAACCTCGTCGACCGGCTCGTGAACCCTCCTTCCTGGGGGCAAGGCCACGTCACGGACTTCCTCGCCTACGGGAACCTCTTCGTCGGGAACGTCGCCGACGTCTTCGTCGTGGCCGGCGTCGGTCTGCTCTGCCTGAACCTCCTCACACCGAACCCTCGCACGACAGCTGGCAGTGAACGAACGGAAAAAGTCTCATGAAGGTGGAACTGCTGCATATCGTCGACTGCCCGAACGCGGTCGTCGCAGAGGTACACGCGCGCACGGCGCTCGATGCGGTAGGACTCACCGACGTGTCCGTCGAGCTGGTGATGGTCCGGACTGAGGCCGATGCGGCGAGCTCACGGTTCGGGGGGTCTCCCACGATCCTTGTCGACGGCATCGACCTGTTCCCGACGACGCCAGTTCGCTCATTGGCGTGCCGGGTCTATGCGACGGATGGCGGGTACGCCGGAGCACCGACAGCATCACAGATCGAAGCGGCGTTGCGCTTGGTGTGATGGCCTGGTGTCAAAGGTAGGGATGGTCATGCCGGCGCGCTCGATGACGGCCGCGGCGTAGGCGTTGTTGTTCGCGCCGATGGCATTGGAGCAGGCGATCGCCGAGGAGATGTCCAGGCCCGTCAACCGGCTGAGAACAACGGGCGGGACTTCTTGCGCGAGTGCGATCAAAGCGCTGGTGCGCGCCAGCCGTGGCGGGATGCCGACAGCGCGGAGCCGGGCGTTGAGCGTGTCGGGGGCCATGTGATGGCCCGCCCGGGCTCCGGGATAAACCCATTCCTGTTCGATGCTCTCCACGAACATCCGAGGTGCGGTGCGATTGCTGGCCGCTCCAACAGCGGCCTGGGCGAGCTCGGCGGGGAGTACGAGAGGTTCCTCCCCAAGGCGGACGATCACCTCCTGATCGGTGACGGTGACGTCCTCGGCGCGCAGCTGGACGATCTTCGCCGCGCGGATGCCGAACATGAGCATCAGCCCCGCGGCGAACTTCGTGTGCGGATCGATTGAGGCATCGGAGGTGACGTCCGCGAACAGCCGCCAGCGTTCGTCGTCACTCAGAGCTTGCGGATTCAGCGTTCCTGATGGCGGGCGTGGGGCTGCGAGCTGTCGAGACATCCCGTCTCGTCCCGTCCATTTGCCGGCGGTGGTGCAGGAACGGACGAGCGCTTGCCGGTGAGCCATTCGTCGACGTCTGGCTGGATCACGGATGAGAGAGTCTCGCGTTGCTGACGTCAGCCTCGTCGTTTGCGAAGTTCCGCCCGGTGCCGTTCCAACCCGACATCAGCCATCGCCCGCGCCGGGCTGATCGCTGCGCTGTCCTCCGCGACGGTCATCGTGGAGGCGGACGCGCAGTCAGGTTCATTACTGGTTACCCAGCGAGCCGCCGAACTCGACCGACGTGTCGGAGCCGTTCCCGGTCCGGTCACGAGCGCCGCGAGTGTGGGCCCGCATCGTTTGCGTCGCGATGGCATTGCATCCCTGGCGGCGGACACCTCGGACCTTGCCAGTTTGGTGGAACGAGACCAGACTCCGCGAGTCCCGCTCGACAGGGTGCCCGTCCGCCCGCCTGCGCCTGCTCCGACGCGCACGCTCTAGCGCGCCGGCCGGCGGTGGACGCCGGAACCTGAACTCAGCGAGAGCTTCGAGTGAGTTCGTGGAGCGGCACGGTCTCGAAGACTTCCCGCAATTGCTGCCGCTGCGCTCGGTGCTCACGGGCGCGAGCCTTCACGAGGAGAACGACGCTCACCGGGCCGATGGCCACCATCTTGAGAGCGTTCCAGATACAGACCAGCACGACGAGGTGAAGCCATCCTGGGCCGCCGTTCACAATGAGGCTGGTGCACCAAAAGGCGATGGCCAGGTGTGGGCCGGCGAGCAGCATGGCTGGCATGCCCCACTTCAGTTCCTTCCTGGTGCGGATCAGGTCGAGCACGATGTTGCTCGGCATGTAGCGACGCAGGAAGTAGCGAACTTCGGCGCTGGCTGTCCACAGTAGGCGGATCATGATGGGCTCCTCTCAACACGCGAGTCGTCGTCGAGACGGTGCGTGGAGAGTGACCCGAAGGTCTGCCGCGAGCGGCCCAAAGGTAAGGAGAAATCCGCCTCAGCTTCAAGGCTACGCCGCAGTCCTGACATTGGGAAGGGTCAGATGCTGCGCCCAGGCCCGGGTTGGTCGCGCCTGATGGTCTGCAGACCGGCCTCTGCGTGTCGGCTCTCATCGGCGACCAGCTGACGTACCTTGTCGAGTGCGGCGCGCGCTCGGGCGGCGTCAATCTTCTGGGCGGCGGACTCGGGCGGGGCACCGATGGGCGCGTCGTCGGTGATGCGGTAGCGGTCGCGGTAGGCGGCGACCACGCGTGCGGACTTGCGCCAGGCCGCGGCTCGTCGTCGGTCGTTCGGCTGCGCTCCAAGAGTCTTCGTCCACGGTGCGCTCTCCGTCAGCGCAGCTTCGAGTACAGCGTCGGCGCGTGCCTCGATCAGTTCCTCCCGCTCGTCGAGAGCTGCTCGCATCTCGGCGTCGATGACTCCGTGCGCCTGCGGGATGAGGCCGGCGATGAGTCGCGCTGGCTTGCGAGTCCTGCCGGAGCCTGCGGGGCGGCCGGTCGCGCGCTCGACCCGGTAGTGGAGGACGGCGGCGATGTCATCGGCGTCGCCGAACCCGCGCACTGCGACGAGGCGCGGAAGGAGCGCATCGACATTGTGATCGTTGGCTTCAGCCCGGCGAAGTTCAGCCGCGAGTGGGCCGAACGCGTCGGACTCGATGGCGCTCTCGGCCTGTTCGTCGGTGAGCCCGGAGCCACGGACGAGCGTGGCCCAGCGGTCGTGTTGGGCTGCTGCGGCGATGGTCTCGTACTCGGCGGCGAGCTGAGCGATCGAGCCCCACTGTTCCTGCTCGGCCACGATGGTCTCGTGCGCCGAGAGTTCGGCCCCGCTATGCTGCAGAACGCCGTAGAGCACGCTTCGCGCGGTGGCATGCAGGTCGTCGCCAGGGTGCGGCTGGCCGTGGTCGTCGGCGCGGTCGAGAGTCACGTAGGCGTGGTTCGCGTGCCGCCCTCGCGTCATCGCGACGTAGAAGGTCTCCCTCGTCGAGGTCGGTTCGACCAACACGTGCGCCGTGTCCGTAGTGATGCCCTGCGCACGGTAGGCGGTGACTGCGTAGCCGAGATCGACGTGCTCACCTACGTACGAGGCTGGAAGCACGATGCTGCCACCAAACCTGCGGCCACGCCTGCGAGCCGTGATGCTCCCGTCGTCGCGGACGGTGGTGCCGGTCCCGTAGTCGCGTGCGATGGTGATGGTCCCGTCGTCGCCGACGGCGGTGATGGTCCAGATGTCGCCGTTGCGCACCCAGTCCCGCCCGGCCAGGGTGCGGAGGTTCCGGTTGTTGCGTCGGGTGATGATGGTGTCGCCGACGCCGGCGGCGGTTCCGTCGCGCAGTTCGACTTCGCGGTCGGGGTTCAGCGTCTTGCTGAGGATCAGGTCGGCGCGGGCGCGACCGTTCAGCGTGGTCACGTCTTCGTGGGTCTCGGCGATCAGCACAGAGACGAGCCCGGCGTCCCGGTCGGCGCGCCATGCGTTGTAGGCCGTGTCGGTCATCGCCTCGCCGTCGCCCTCTGTGATGCGCTTGTGGGAGAGGTAGGTGTCGATGGCTGGGGTGCGCCCGTGGCGCAGCTCGAGTGAGGCGGTCTTCTCCCAGGCGTGGGTGAAGCGGTGAACGTCGACCAGCTCCGGCGTGTCGGCCCGGTCTCGGGCGACCATCGCGAACGCGCCGCCCGCGTCCACGGATTGCAGTTGGGCATAGTCGCCAACCAGAAGCACCTTCGCGCCAGCGTCCTGGGCGAGGTGGGTGATGCGATCCAGTGACAGGGTGCCGGCGAGGGAGGCTTCGTCAATGATGACGAGCTGTCCCGCCTCGAACGTGGCGCCGTGGACGAGGCGGTTCTGCCACCACTTCGCCGTGTTCTCAGTACCGATCCCGAGATCGTCCGCGAGGACCTGGGCAGCGACCGCTGACGGGGCGAGCCCGACGACGGAACCGGAGCCGTGCTCAGCTTCCCAGGCGCGGCGGAGCGCGTTCATGGCGGTGGTCTTGCCCGCCCCAGCAGGACCGACCAGCACGTCAAGCACCCGCCCCGGCACCGCGATGCGGGCCAAGGCATCGGCTTGGTCGCCGCCGAGCATGCGACCATCCGCGTCGGGTTTGCGCGTAATCTTTTCGACTGTCGCGAGCTGCACCGTCGGACCGGCCAGGTTCGCGGCTCGTTCGAGGAGCCTGTCCTCGGCCGCGAGCTGGGACTCGGAGGTGAACACGGTCGAGCTCTTCGGACGGAACACGGAACTGCCGTCGGGCCGACGGAAGACGACGGGCGAGGAGGCGGAGTTCGGGCGCCGTCAGCCGAAGGGAAACGAGCTCGGCGGCATCGGCAACCATCGCGACGATCGCTTCCCGGTCGTGCATGGTGGCGAACCGCCAGCCCATCGTCTGCCGGGATGCCTCGGCCATGAGATTCCACCGTCGCCAGGTCGAACGCTTCTCACCGACCACCTCGACGACCGAACGCCCAATCTCGCCAATGACATCGAGCGGCAGGTCATCGACGCGCAGCAGCAGCGGTTTGTCGTTGTCGGTCGTCTCGCGTGCCCATGTCGTCGCGTCCCGCCCCAGCGTCCTAGTTGCGCGGGTTCGCCATTCGGCGGTCAGGTCAGCCAAGGATCGGACCTGCTTCTCAGGCCTCGTGGACACCGTGGCCTGGGCTCGCAGTTTGAGGATCGTCGCGTTCGATGGTTGGTGTCCGTGCTGGGCAACGTACTCGGCGATGAGCCGGTTCTTCTCGACGTCGATGTGGCGGGCGCGGGTGGAGAACTCCGAGACCAGTTCCTCCGGCACTCCGGTGATCGCCCACGCTGGGTTCCGGTCGCGGCCCATCTCGCGTGCCTCCCAGGAGACGCCGAAGGCGCGCGTCATGTGGTCGGCGAACACGGCTTCGTGTAGTTCGGAGAGCGCGACGACGGCGGCGTGCATCGGTCTGCCGTCGAGCGAGCGCCACCTCCCGTCGAGGACGGTCTTGGCCTTGTTGCTGATGACGACGTGCGTGTGGAGGTGGGGGTCGCCGGCGCGGGAGTCGAAGTGATCGAACGCGGTCGCGATGAGCCCGGTGACATCGACCTGCGCAACCGCACCGTGCCCGGCGGTTGCACCCGTGCGGTTGGCTGCAACCTCGCGCTCCATAAACGCAACCACCTCCGCAACCGCTCGATGATGCGCCTCGGCGATCAGCGCCTGCACTCCGGCATCGGCGACTGCCCACAACACTGACGAGGACTTCGGGATCGAGAACGTGAAGTCGAAGCCCGCCACCGCACGTCGCGTGCTCCGTGCGCTCTCCTCGGCCACGATCTGCGCGACGGCCTCGCCCTTGGCGCCAGGCGTCATCGTCGGTTCGAGGCCGGCGATCCGTGCCTCGATCCGCTCGTCCTGGCTCTTGTACGCCGGGAAGCCCAAGCCGAGCTTGTCGCCGGTGATCGGATCACAGCCCGTGCCCATCAGGAGCTGGAGCTGGTCTTCCGATACTCGGTCGCCCACCTGAATCTCGCCTTTGCCGAGGGCTGCTACGCCCGCGCCGAGCCAGCGACCAGGAGGTGTGCCCTCCTCCATGTAGTAGCGAGTGAGCGGTGTCGACAGCGGCCTGTTGCCGTCGGCGGCCACGACCGTCTTGAGCAGGTACTTGTAGCCGTCACCCGCCGACATCACACGCATCGAAACCGTCATACTCACCTCCGCTCCTGGCGAGCAGGTGAGCACCCTCGCCCGGTGACTTCTGAGCCGGTAGGGCCCGGCTCAACCTCGACCTGCAAGACGCGTGTGACCTCGGATGGCAGTCGGAGCAGATGCGGGAGATGCGGCGTCAGGCGGTGCCGCTCGGATGGCTCAGTTGAGCACCAGGTGCGTGTCGAAGTCGTGCACCTGACAGGTGACCAGCTCGGCATCAACTTCGTGACGAGGCGATGCCGGGGACGACCTCACCGGAGCGACTTCATGCACGACCTCGACGTCAGCAGCGAACCACGACTCAGGATCGGATCGCTGTTCAGCGGCTACGGCGGCCTCGACCTCGCGGTCGAGCACGTCTTCAACGCCAAGACCGTGTGGTTCTCCGAACTCAACCAACCCGTCGCCCGCGTCTTCTCCCACCACTGGCCAGATGCACCGAATCTCGGCGCCATCACGGCCATCGACTGGAGTCACGTCGAGCCCGTGGACATCCTCATCGGCGGATTCCCATGCCAGGACGTGTCCACCGTCGGCAAGCGCGCAGGCCTCGCGCCAGGTACGCGCTCGGGGCTCTGGGCGCACATGGCCTCAGCCATCGACGCGCTCCAGCCCGAGTGGGTCGTCATCGAGAACGTCCGCGGGCTGCTGTCCTCACCCGCGACACGGCCAGCCGCAGAAGGAGACGACCATGACCGACGCAACCCAAGGGATGCAACCCCCGACGGCGCATCCCTTCGCGGCGTGGAACCCGACTCGTGGCATCTGGGAGACAAGGCAGCTCGACCTCTACGGGCTCTCGGCGCCGTTCTCGGCGATCTGGCCGACCTGCGGCTGGATGCACGATGGATCGGCCTACCGGCTTCCCTTGTCGGCGCTCCTCACCAACGCTTCCGCATCTTCGCCCTCGCCCGGCGCACTGTTCCGCACCCCGCTGGCGACGGACTCATCGCGCGGCGGGGAAACGCTCGACCAAGTGCGAGCGAGACGAGGGACGATCGCATCGTCCCACCAGATCATCGACTTCGCACTCCACGGACCGGCTGGCTCACCGAGCAGGAGAGCCGAGTCGGAAACGCTGTGGTCCCTGATCGACGGACTGTTCAGCGCTGGGGACGCTACGCCGACACCATCGCCCGCTGGGAACACATCACTGGGCGAGCCGCGCCCGCACCGGCCCGCTTGAACGACGCCGACGGCCCCCGCCCAGCACCCGCGTTCGTGGAGTGGCTCATGGGCTTGCCCACCGAGTGGGTCACCGGCGCCGATGACCTGACCCAGAACCAGCAGATCACCGCGCTCGGCAACGGCGTCCTTCCTCTTCAAGCCTGCGCGGCTCTCTCGTCGATCCTCGCGCAGGTAGACAGAATCGACGGAGGCCCGTAGCCAGGCTCGGCGAGTTACCCGTCGCTTGCGGACTCCCCAAGTCGGTCGAGCATCGCTATGGCTTCCGACTGGATCGCGCCAATGTCTCGATTCAGGTCTCCACGAAGAGCCTGGTTGGCGCGCACCGATTCGTTCACGCTATCGATCTCACGAACAGCGGCATCGAACTCTGCGTCGAGTTCCATCCGCACTTGCGCAAGCGCCGACCGTGAGATGTCGTCGCACTGCGCCAAGACCCTGCCCACCAGGGCGTTACGTCGACGAAGCTTCTCTTTCATGACTCGCACTTCCTGGCGCTCGTCGCTGACAACTGCGTACGCTTCCAGCGCGACTGGCAGGACAAGAGCCCCAGCTTTGGCGAACTTTCCGATGTTGTTCGCCCAGCGGACGGCCTGCCAGGGTTCGAACTTCCACCCCGCGAGCTTGCCCACCTTGTAGACGATCTGATGACCGCTGCTGCCGGCGGCTTGCTTGATGCCATCGCCAGCACCCCAGCTCTTCTGGAAGCCCTTCAGGTGTTCTGCTGCCTTTGGCGCCCAGGCAGGTACTCGCCGCTGCTTGCGACCTGTATCTCGCAGAAGCCCGGTGTCCGCCGGGATTTCCTGAGCCTCGACGACGCCGTGAACCTCCAGCTCTCGTAGCTGGTGGGCGTATGGTGACGCTTCAATCTCGCGCACCTCGGAAGTGAAGTCGGCGAGCTGCGAACTCACGACGGCGTGCACTCCATCGGTAAACCGCTGGTTGGCAACGGATAGCTGGGCGTTCAGCACGTCGGAGGCGGCTTCGAGCTTTGACCAGTCAGGGTTCTCGGACTCCTCGATGGACTCCGCGGTGTCCGCCAATGTCTCGACAGCTCGGATGCATGCTGAACGGAACTCTGATGCCTCCCGGTCGAGAGCCGAGTCCACAAGCACACGGCGATTCGTCAGCGCCTTACGCTGCCGGGCCAAGACTGTGAGGATGGCCTCCTCGTCTGGGTCATCGGTTAGCGAGGCCAACGCTTCACCAGCGGCCAACGCGATCTGCTGAAGAGGAACGCGGAAGCGGGCCAGCTCCCCGCGCTCCCGTGCGATTCGGTTGATCGTGTCCGCTACGTCTGCCATGCCTGATGCCTCGATTCGGCGGGTAGCGCGAAGCGGATCGGTCTCGTGGAGGCCGTCGAGGTAGGTCTTGGCGTCGCACTCGACCCAAGGCACCTGATCTGCAAACGTGCCAAGAGCAGCGCGGACCGCAGCTTCGCGTATCCCGACCGCCGCGTGGAGCGTGCGGCTCTTGGTGATGACGACCACCAGTTGCGGTGCCTTCCGCAGGTCTTCAGTGATGTGGCGCAGGTGCTCGACCGATCCATCATCGAAGAGGTCGACTGTGACAGCAAACAGGACGAGGTCGGCAGCGCGGAGCGCTTCCTCGGCCAAGCGGTCGTGATCAGACAAGCCTGCTTGCACGCCAGGCGTATCAACGAGGTCGACGAGTCCGTCCCAGTCGAATACTTGGACTTGGTCGGTCGCGACGGCAGAGTCGATGACGACCTCTGCCGCCTCGTCGGTCAGCGCCTTGATCAGAGTCGATTTCCCGCTGCTGTACTGCCCGGTGAGGACCATCCGCGGACGTTCATGTTCGTCAGCGACGAGGAGGCCGAGGAACCTCGATCGCACTTCCGATGGAAGTTGGTCGAGCAGCGAAGTCAGGCGTTGGGAGAGCCGGCGTACCGCTGCGGGGGCAGCGTGAAATAGCAGATCATTCATTCCGACGAACTCCTAGCAATGTTGGGCGAGCGATTGTGATCTGGGTACCCAGATGGTCTGAGAGTGTTGCTGACCATGCAGCGAGGACCGGTTCGGGCACGAGCGCCTCGATCGTGACGGTGGTGCGGTCAGGGCGAGCGCTCAACGCCTTAGGCACTTGCTCGGTCAGACCGAGTACATACGAAGTTGCACGCGCGCCAGGTACCTCGGGAGACGGAGGTCGCCCGAAGGTCATGACCTCAGGTGACGACGGTGGGAAGAGCCAGGATTCCGCGAAGGATTGGTCGGTAACCTCGACTGCGATGCACACCCCGGCCAGCCTCGTGACCCGCTCGACAGAGGAAGCCAGGCGCGACCGTCCATCGACCTGGAGGAGGCACACGGCCGTGCCGTGGTCGAGTTCTGCCGTGGCGACGCTGATGATCTGTTGCTGAGCCGCCAGGAGATCGGCTACATCAAACACAGCCATCTCTGCCACAGCTCGTTGCTCTGCCGTTGAGGATAGGTCGGCCCTGACCTGCCTGATGATGGTGTCGATCTGGATGCGAGTCTGTCGCTGCAGCTCTTCAAGGACACTGCCGATCTCTACTCGCAGCAGCTCCCGGTTCTCTTCAAGGATTCTGCCCTTGCCTTTGAAGAGCGATTGGACCTTCTTTCGAAGAGAGCTGACCAAGACAGTGCCGAGCCCGCCGACGATCACCCCGATACCGGCGCCGATCGGCCCACCGAATGCGCCACCAGCGAGCGCTCCTACCTTTGCGCCAACTAAGGCCGCGCCGAGCGCTCCGCCGGCGCCCACTACCGCACCGACAGCGCGCCGCTTCCAGAGGCCCCGGAAGTCTCGTAGTCCTTCGATCTTGACAGCGGCAGGGGCTGCGGCTGACCACTCCTGCTGGGCGGCGCTGTTCGCGTCGGTGATGGTCCGTGAGAGTTCGTCGAGATGTGAGGTCAGAGTCTGGCCGAGCTCAGTGATGAGGGAGTTCTGTTCTTCCTCCCACTTCTCCGACACTTGCGGACCGAAGTCGGTGATGGTCTGGTGCCATCCGTGGCGTTGGCCAACGATGAGGACCGCATCGTCTTCCATGCGCTGGCGGCAGGCGTCCACTAGCCGTCCGGCGCGGAGTTGCTGGTCCGTTCGGAGCCCTCGCGCAACACGCGCGAGCTCCCGTATCTGTTGCTCACTGTCTGCCAAGACCTCGCTCAGCGCCTGGGCTTGAACGCGGACCTCATCAGTGGCTCGAAGCACGCGGCGAGCGGTCCGGTGAACTCGCGACTCGTTCTCAAGCGTGTCCAGAAGGTGCAGGACCCTACTCCCCCTCTTGAGAGCAGCGCCGAACTGTTCATCGGCGCGGGCTTGGCGCGCTGCCTCGGCGTGCAGCATCACCTCCGCCACCGGCTGGACTCCTGCGGCCGAGAGGTGGGCACGGATCGTGTTGAAATGCCCTTGGTGCTGATCGAAGACGGACGTGGGATCATCCAGGAAGTCCTCACGATCGAGTTCGTCGAAGAGACTTGCGCGGCAGTTCAGGGCGACCACGACAGGCTTGCCTCGAAACGCCACGGCGCGCAACGCTTGAGCTGTCTCCTCCTGGAAGGAGTCGTTGCTGGCTACCCACAGCACAAGGTCAGCACCGGGGACCTCTGCCATCGCGAGGGCGACGTCTTCGGCACCATCTTTGGCTCCAACACCGGGTGTGTCGACGATCTCAACGTCCTGAAGATCGAGGGCGGGAGCTGCGAACACATCGCGGGAGGTGCGCTGGGCACCGACACCGATCCGTTCCGCCGACCCGCCCGTCAGTGCTGCAAGTAGTGTGCTTTTGCCAGCCATCGTGCGGCCCATGAGAACCACTCGCATTGGTCGACCGGCCGTGGAAGTCTCGGTGATGGCGGCAGCTTCCACGACTTCCAGGAGGTACGCGGTGGCCTCGTTGCTTGTCAGAGCGCGAAGGCTCTCGTGGTGGGCTTCGCGCAGGATCGAGCGGCAAAGTGCGATTGCCTTTGAGCGGGCGGGCAGCGGATCATGACGCTCCGGTTCGGGGCCGAAGAGCTGATCACGCGCTTGTGGACACCAGTCATGCCTGTCCACGGCGCACGCTTCCGTGTTGTGCTCTTGAGATCGTCACCCGCGACGCGAATCTCACCGATGAGTCTGAGTGTTGGGACCTCGCATCGTCAGAACGGTGGTTCATTAGCGCTCCAGGAGGAGGATGCGGGCGGTGACGCATCGGGAACCTGAGCCGCTTCATCGATTGCTTCAAGGAGTTCAGTCCCCGACGATGCTGCTTCGTCCAAGGGCCTCAGCCAGTCAGTAGCTACGGACATGGTCCGGCTGTTTGGCTCTGTCTCCGGCGCGAGCGGACTGATCCTCACGATCACTGGAACCTGAGCAGAGACGCCAGCGAGGACGCAGACCCCTCGGGGCAAGATGGGCAACTGCTCAAATGAGACGCGGTCCAGGTAGGCGACTGCCTTCTCAATCGCCTGCACGTCCAGGTTATTTACGAGTCGGTGTAGGAAGTAGTTGTGAAGTTGCGAAATGATCGTGGGCGAGATGTCATGAGGGCGTTGGCTCGCGAGAGTCAAGAACACGCCGAACTTGCGGCCTTCCTTGACGATTTCCTCGAACGTCTCTAGCCGGTAGTCACGCCAGGCTTCGCTCTCCCGTGACGACTCCAACGACAGGATGTTGTGGGCCTCATCGATGATCAGGTTGAGGTAACGCGCGTTGGTGGGGTCGTTCTCCTTCTTCTGGTCGTATAGGTGCTTGCAAAGCAGCATCGGGATCACCTTGCGCATGGACAAGTTCACATCGCGCAGTGAGACGACTATCAATGGTTCGTCGTATGCCTGCACGTCGTCGGCGGTGATCAGCTTCTTTATGTCGGGCACCCGGGTTTCGAGGCGCTTGATCAGCGGCGACAGGTGCTCTCGATTGGAGAAGCCGCTGATGATGTCGTTGTAGTACTGGAGCACGATCTTGAAACGAATCAGGTCGATGCCGGGTTCGATCGCAGAGAAATCGATCGGCAGCGCGACGACTTTGTCCTTGGTCAGCGACTCCCAAGTTGAATGATCGGGGTCAATGTAGTTACTCCATTCGCCCCAGAAGAACTTCGTCATCGTTGCGTTGTAGTGGAGGTTCGTCTGGAACTCGTCTATCAGGTCGGCCAGTTCCTGGGGCGCTGACGGGCCAAGGCATGTCTGAACCTCGGCCAGGAGGTTGAGCAGAGTCTGTCGGTCGATAGATTTGTCGCTGCTCTTGGTTGCGCGAAGGACCATATCGCCAAGAACGGTTAGGAGATCAGCAGGGTCCGCCAGTCGCCGATCCCAGTAGTCACTGTTGAGGACGCGCGCGAGGAACGGAGCCTGCGTCTTTTCCGTGGCATCGAGAAGGACCGTCCAGAACGCCAGGTCACTGACCGCAGTCGATGGAAGTGGCAGGCGTGGGCCGCCGTCACGACGTGTGCTGAGGGCGTACTCGCGCTTGTTCCCGTCGCCAGTCAGCACCGCCGTGGAGCGGTTGTCGCCGTCGGACGGGTTGCGATTCAGATACTCGCCATTGAAGTCGATCAACACGAACTGCGCCCTCTGGCGGAAGCCTTCCAGCGGGCCGTACCGCTCAAACAGTTCGTGATAGAGCTTGGCTAGGGTGTATGACTTGCCGCTTCCGGTGTTGCCGAAAATCCCCACATGACTGGCGAAGATCGCGTCGACACCGAGCGCGACCTGCTGAGTAGGTTCCATTGCCAGGACGCCAACCTCAATGGCAGTGTCCGAGTCGCCTACGAATGCGTGGAGCAGGCCGAACTCCGCCTCGGTGAGGATGAAGCACTCGTTGTCGAGGAGCGGCATCTCGCGAACTCCGCGCTCGAAGCGGCCGTTCTCGATGTACCCAATCAGGCTGACCTGAAGACGACGGCTCATCGGGTCGACTCCGCGCCTGTAGGTGGGTGATGCGCTGCGATCCTGCTCGACAACCTCGCCATCAACCTTGGCGATCAGTTCTGAGAACCCTTTGACGATCTTGAGATACCCGCCGACGGCAACGTTGCGAACGATGCCTCCTCGGAAGAGCAAGTGTGAGCCGTTCTTGAGTTTGTCGACGGCGACGTGGACTTGCCGCCCTTCGACTGAGACGACGCGGCCTACACGAAAGACGCCGTCCTGCTCGACCGCGTCCCCCTCAGACATCTGCGCTCTCGCTGGCCGAGATGTGGATGCCAAGCTCGATCCGCTGGTCGGGTGCAGGGAACTTGTCTGCGACGATCGGAGCGAAGTAGTCCCGTGTGACGACGTCGAGCGTCGCCCTGGTCTCATCGGCGCCTTCGTCGGGCGCTGCGGGAGCGATGTAGATGATGTTGCTGTTCTTGACGTCGACCTCTGGGATCAGCTTCTGGTACTCCGCACGATCGGCCCGCGAGTAGCAGAATACGATCACCTGAAGCGTGGGATTTGCGCGCGCTGCCCGAAGCACGACATCGCGAAGGTGCTCGTCTCGGAAAGAGAATCCGTGCACGAACAGGACGCTGTTCTCCTTCTCCATTTCGTTTGCGAATCGGCGGATCAGTTCGTAGTACGTCTCGTTGAGGACTGTGGTGGCAAACTTCTGCTTGTCAGGATTGACGATGCCGAGCGCGCTGTAGGCGGTCATGAAGTCGTGTACCGCGGCTGAGGCAGTTCCCGTCGGCACCTTCGCGGCGAGGGCGGAAGCGCTGACCTCATGCGGCTCAGAGATCGGGATAAGTTGATCACGCGCCGCAGCCAGTGTTCTCTGGACCTCAGCAATGACGGTCAACCCATGGTCGAAGATGATCTCGGTCTGTCCAGGCGAGTGTGATTCTTGGCGCCACCCGGCCGAGCCGTGGAGCTTCACGAGGTTGAACACCGGCACCTCGGAACGTTGCTCGAACCTGCTTGCCATGCGAAGACGGATGGTGTTGAAGTCGCCGAGGTCGAATCGGGGCCGAATCTTTCCGCTGAACCCGTCACTGAAGTCAATGCCCATCTGCTCCAGCGCAACCTCAAAGACCAAATCGACGTTAGTGGTGAAGATGTTGGCCTGCTTGGCGAGAATCGAGCTGTGGCGTTTCAGGAGGATGCGGTTGACCGTGCGCAAGAACTTTGCGTACGAAGTCAAGACGGCCTCCGTTTCAGAATGGCGGTTGATAACCTTCAGGTTCGGTGCAAGCACCGAGTCGAAGAAGTACCCATAGATGGAGGCCCGGACAATGGCCTTCGTATCGTCGGACGCGTCCAGCTCAGAGAGCTCGGTGAGTGCGTCCTCGACATTTCCGAGCAGACCGAAGAACGACGAAGGAGTTCCGGCTCCGATCAGGAAGCTCAGGTGGGAGTCCTGAACGATCGTACGAAGACGTTCTGCGCTGATGTCGTCAACTGACTTGCCCGCCACAGGCGTATGCGGGACGCCATTGATGCTGACGTCTGTCATGAGCCGCCCTCGCCTTCGTTGATGTAGGTGATGCCGAACGCGAAGACCTGACGGAACTCCTGGCGACGGGAGCCGAGGTCGAACTGGCTTCCTGAGCCCTTCTGGAAGATGTCGAGGCCACGTCCGAGGAGGAGCTTCCAACCGTCGTCGGTGCGGATCGACCTGTCATGGATGGTTTGATCCCAGGTGACCGTGAACTGAACACCGACGGTGGCGGCGCTGTCCTGGATGTCCTTGAGCATGAGGAGGTGCTGCTGTGCGTACTCGCTGCGGTCTTCCTTCGTCACCAGCGTCACCGCGATCTCGTCGGCAGGGTCCTTGGCCGCTGCCAGCAGGGCCAGCAGGTCGACGAGGTTGCGCCCCTGGTGCGGGAGCCGGATGTAGGGGTCGACGATGGTGATGCTGGTGGCATCGCGCAGGTAGGGCATGAGCAGCGTCTCGTACGACACCCCACGCTGGTTCTCCTGGAACTCGCGGTGCCCTTCGAACAGTGGCGCCGCCACCTCGGGAGCAACTGGAGCCGCAACTGCGACCTCTGCTTGCGCGGACCCAGGCTCCGCCGACGACTCTACTTCGCCCTTGGCCTCGGGGCGGCGAGCCTGGTAGTAGTCGGGGTACTCGTCCTCTTCCAGTGTGGTGACACCACGCCAGGTGCCGGTCTTGTCGGAGTAGCCGAAGTTGACGGCGGCCATTGTGGTGTCGATCCGAAGAATCTGGTCTTTGACGCGCTTGCGTCCTTCGACGGCGAAGCGCAGCAGTTCTTCGATCTCTTCTTGCGTGGCCTCGCCTCCGGGGTAGATGAGCTTCATCAGGCCGGAGAAGGTCTTGTGGATGCCGTCGCGGTCTCGTGTGGAGATGTCCGAGCCGAGGGCGAAGTACTGCTGGTAGCGGTCGGAGTAGTCGGTGTTGCGCATGGATCGCAGCACTTCGGCGATGTAATCGACGACGAAGCCGTAGCCGGAGGAGAACATCTCGCTGCGGATCGTGTCTACCTCCCAGCCGGGGATGTAGAAGTGGAGCCGGTCGAGGTAGGCGGAGTCGTGGTACGCCTCCGGCAGTTCGTCAAACAGGTTCGAGTGCTTGAGCATATACGGCACGTTGTGCGAGGTGTTGCCCACGAACACCATCGACGCTTCAGCCCCGAGAGTCTCGACGCCACGGGAGAACGACTTGTTCGCCATGTAGTTCTTCATGATGTCGACGAGCGCCTTGTCGGTGCGCTTCTTCTTGCCGGCGAACTCGTCGAACGCCACCACGTCCCAGTAGCCGACAAGGCCGATGCGACCGTTGGCGTTGTTCACGAAGAGCTTCGGGACGGTGACCTCGCCACCGGAAATCAGCATGCCGTGGGGTGAGAACTCGGAGTAGATGTGTGACTTGCCGGTGCCCTTCGGTCCCAGCTCGACCAGGTTGTAGTTCCGCTCGACGAACGGGATGAGACGGACGAGTTGCAGCAGCTTGGCTCGTCGTCCGAACATCTCAGGGTTGAACCCGATGGACTGGATCAGCAGGTCGATCCACTCTTCGGTGTTGAACCCCTTCCGCGACGCGAGGTAGCCCTCGTAGTCGAAGCTCGACATCTGGATGGGCTTCAGGCTCCCCAGAATCCAGGGCACGACGCGGGCGTCGTCGCTGTGGAAGTACTCAATGTCGCAGATGCACCATACGCCGCCGACCAGCAGCTTTGGGTTCGCCTTCACTGTTGCAGGTTCGACGATGACGCCGGTGAGCCCGAGGTTGGCGAACGAGGCCTGGTACACGTCCTGCTTGTCGTTCAGGGTCACAGTCACCTTGTCGATGATCCGGTGGCGGCCCTTCTCGCGGATGGTGGACTTCACTAGTTCTGACTCGTTGCGGTGCACGTAGTGGTCGGCGAGAATCTTGCGCACCGCGTCGATGCCGGCCTGGATGGTTGCTTCGTCGTCGGAGGCGGCGTACTGGCCGAGCAGGTACTCCAGCACGTAGGAGGGGACGATCGCGTTGCCCTTGACAGCCTTCACGAGGTCTTTGCGGACGACGGAGCCGCCGAACAGCAGGTTGATCTTGTAGTCAAGATCGCTCTGCTGCGGTGTGCCGGGCTCGGCGCCCGGTGCCTCGCCGGAGTGGCTCTCGGTGTCCGTCATGGCTGCTGCTTCCTCTAGAAATCGAAGTCCGATGTGAACGAGCGCTTGAGCAGGTACTGAGCCCGCTGGTAGACGCGCCACTGGGTGGTGTTGGGTATCTGCTCTTCGAGTCGGAACTCGACCGTGCGGTTGTTGAACTCGTTGGCGTCCTGGCTGAGGAGCATCCGTGCACTCTGGTAGCGGTCGCGCTTGTCGTCGGAGGGCTGGTCGAAGAGCAGCTCGGGCTGATTCGAGATCAGGGTCTCGCCGACGTAGAGGCCCGCCCGTAGCGTGCGAGCCTGGACCTTCTCGCCGACCGGTTCGGACTGGAAGAGCTTCACGACGAGCTGGCCGGTGGTGATCTTGTCCGTCTCGGGTAGTACTTCGACGTTGACGGGCCGAGTGTCACTCTTGCGTTTCTTGTTGACGGTGAGTACCGGAACGACGACCTCCTGGAGTGCGGCGCCGCCGTGGACGAACCGGGAGCCCGCGCCCGGCAGCTTGAGTCGATGGATCGACTTGGGAAGCTGCACCTCAAGGTCGCTGCAGAGCCCGAGCTGTTCAGGCTCGAACTTCCGGAACGCGGGATCATCCTTGAGTCCCCGGCCGAGGACGTATCGACGGTTCGTCACGACGAGCTCGTCGCCTTGCGGCTTGGTCGAGAGGTAGGAGGCGTCGGCGAGCGCGGTGTCCTGGTAGAGGAAGCCGTGGTCAGCAGTCACCAGGATGTTCGTGGCGTTCGCATTCGTCAGTCGCTTGATGAGGTCGACCAGTTCGCGCAGCGCGTCGTTGGCGGCCTCGAACACCTGACGTTCGGTGCGGGCCTTGTCGCCTGCCGCGTCGATGCGGTCGTGGTACACGTACAGCACTTGGTGCGCGCCGTAGAGTTCGCGCAGTTCGCCGCGCGGCATCGCGAGGACGTCCTCTGCCTGGATCGCGAACCCGTCCACCGGAGCCAGCACCTTGTTGCGGTTCCCTGTCCCGTCGGAACGCTGGCCGTCAACGAGCACCGGGTCGCCATCGTGCGAGTGGGCCAGCGTCTTATGGGGAAGCAGGGCGGCCATACCGAGTTGTGTGTAGCTCGGAAGCACGCCCAGCATCGCGTCGAGTTCCGCGTCGAAGCGGTCTTCCTGACGGATACGTGAACCCAATTCTTCGGCGACCTCGTAGCGCAGCGCATCGGAGATGATGACGACGGCCTTCCGGTTGCCCTTCCTGATGATGGGCTCGACGTGATCGGTGAAGAACCGTGTCTGCGAGCGCAGTGCAACAGTTCGCCAGTCAGTCACGGCATCGACCTGCTGCTGCCAGGCGTTGCCGAGCTCGTAGAGGTATCGGTTCGCGTAGTGCTTCTCCACCTCGACCCGGAGGGCTTCGAGGGGGCCTGCGTACTCGGTTGTACGGGCGGCAAAGTGGAACTGCCGGTAGAGCTGGTCGATGCGGAACCAGTGCTTGCGGTACCGGTCGAGTCCGTCATCGAACGACGCGATCTCGAATCTTGCAGTCGCGAGCTCGCTCAGCAGGTCGGAGGCAGCGGCGAGCGCCGCGTAGAGTTCCCGGTAGCCATCAACCCAGATGCTGCTCTGTCGGGAACGGATGATCTCGGACACCTCGCGTGCGCTCATCGTCCGCTCGACGATTGCCTGCGTCAGCACGCTGATGATCGTGCGCTCCACGTCCTCGAAGAGATCGTTGCCTACAAGCTCGGCTAGGTCGGCATCCTCGATGGTGTTGGCGTAGTCGAGGCTTTCGGCTGCGCGCCGAGCCAATACAGCGAGAGCATCGGCGCTGCGTCGGTCGTTGCGCAGGCTCGCGAAGTCGAGCTGGATATTGCGCAGGGCTCCGGGCGTGTCCGACGCAAACCCGTTGATCGCCTGGCGGAACATCCACAGCACGAAGTCATCGACGCTGGGCTCACTTGCTTCGTAGCCGTAAATCTTGGCAACACCGGCCCAGTGGAAGCCATCGAGACCCTGTTCGGCCAGCGCGGCGTACTTGGTGTGCGCGCCCCGCGCATTCTCGATCAGCAACGCGCGCGTGAGCTCCAGCATGCTGTGCTCGTGCTGACCAAGCACCACGGCAGACATCTTCGCTCGCAACCTGTCGGCGTCATCGTTGGTCGCGAGGAGGGATTTGAGGCTCTGGACTCGCTTGACGGCTCGGAAGAACTTCTCGTGCTCTCGCACCACCTCGTCGATCCCGCTACCGCTGAGACCGAGGTCTTGGCTCACGAGCGCGGTCCGGTCAGCGGTGAAGACCCCATAGGCAAGCTCAAGATCAAGCAACCAGTTCCCAGTACCCGGAGGCACAGGAGCGCCTCGGTACAAGAGAAACTTGCCCGCCGGCTCGTCGTGAAGCACGCGGTTCTTCACGGCATACTCGTTGTTCTCCACGCGGACGGCGGTCACGCCGCTGAGATCAAGCGCGTCAATCTCGGCGGCGTACTCACCGTCGGCGTCGTGCCAGAAGACCAGGCGCTGTGAATCGAACCTCTGCTCCAGGTGAGGCAGGACGGCACTGAGCGAACTCATTCGTTGTCCTCCCGTTCTGAGGAAGCTTCGAGCTCGCGCCTTGCGACCCGCTCGGCTGCTGCCTCATAAATCTGCTGGATGCGGGCCCGAAGTTCAGCCTTCGGCGGCAGCGCCGTCCAGTACTCCGCCACCACGATTCCGTCCTTGTGCATCTCCAGTAGTTCGATCTGCTCGCGGCTCGCCGCAGTGCAGAGAATCAGGCCGATCGGCGATTCCTCGCCCTCCCTGCGTTCGTAGCGGTCGAGCCACTTCAGATAGAGCTTCATCTGGCCCTCGTAAGCGGCCTTGAACTTGCCGATCTTCAGTTCGACGGCGACGAGGCGTCGCAGAGGCCGACTGAAGAAGAGCAGGTCGAGGTGGTAGTCATCGTCGTCAATGATCATTCGCTTCTGTCGTTCGACGAAGGCGAAGCCGTTCCCCGCTTCGAGCAGGAATGCCTCCATGTCCCGGATGATCGCGGCTTCTAGGTCGCGTTCGAGGAAGGTGTCTTCCAGGCCGAGGAAGTCCAGCAGGTAGGGGTCGCGGAACACATCTCGCGGGACAGCGGTCTCGCCAACGATCTGCGCGTTGGCGATCTCGCGGCGCTCGTAGCCCTTCCGCGCGATCAGCTGCCGCAGGCCGCGGACGCTCAGCCCCTGGCTCACGGCCTCCTGCACGTAGAAGGCTCTGGCCTCGGGGGTCTTCAGGGGAAGCAGCGCCCGGAAGTGCGTCCAGCTCAATTGTCGTCCCAGCGAGACGACAATCTGCTCGTCAGGGAACTGTTGGGCAAACTGGATCATGCGGCGGAGGTTCTTCTCCTCGTACGAGCGCCCGTACTGCTCCACCAACTGTCGTCCCAGCGAGACGACAATCTGCTCCCCGTAGGCGGCTCGCTCTGAGCCGAGCACCTCCTCGCCAACGAGGCGGCCGAGCCGCCAAAAGGTCAGCGTGAGGGCCAGGTTGGCTTGACGAGCAGCCGCAGCCTGTCCCTCCTCGATCACCTCAGAGGCGCGAACGAGCAGGTCTCGCTCTGCCTCCCCGCGGCTCCGAGCGATCTCAGTCATCGGTAGCCTCCAGCCCTGCGATCTTCTTGAGGGCCGGGCAGAACTTCGGATAGTTGGCCTTCACCCCATCATCGAGGTCGATGGCGACCTGCTGAGACGCCAGTGGGTAGAGCACGTCATGTTCGTACTCGCTGAGTTCCACCAGCACCTTTCGGAGCCGCTCGGCTTCCTTCAGCGCCGCTGCCTTCTCGCGAGGCGTACCCTCCCCGGCGGCGAGACGCTCCTGGTGCTGGAGGTTCGCCTCCAGTTTCGACTCGAACTCGCGCAGGTACTCGTTCAGCACGGTTGAGACCGTGGACGGCGTGTAGCGGTGCATGTAGATCAGCGCATTGAACGATCCCTTCGGGCTGGAGAACAGCCAGTAGATCGGACGCTTCTTGTACCGCTTGACGTGATCGTCGTAGAACTTCGACCGGCCCGCTCGGGTGATGAAGTACTCCCGGAGCGACTTGACTCCGAGCGACTCCTGAACGAAACGCAAGTTGTCTTCGAAGTGTTGCTCTCCGAAGGCCACTCGCAGGAACTGACGAAGACGCGCCACGATGTCGTCCTCGAACCAGTCGCCATCGACGATCGGGAGAACGTTGTCTGCATCGGGCACGAACGACGGCGCCGACACCTTCGCGATGTAGTCCTGAGCCGTTGCCCCCTGGTCAGCGAGGATCAAGCCCGGCTTGTCGAGGCTGTACCGGCCGAACATACAGCCGACTGCGTAGGAGACGAGGTCTTCGATAGCAGACGCACGACTCATGTCCCGGTACTCCGAGTCGCTCTTCCCGCTGCCGAACCGGAAAATAGGATTCAGGTCGAGTGTGACTTGGTTGATCGACACCGACGTATCGACCTCGCCAATGAGACCCGTAGCAACCGCGACCACCTCATTGTTCGCAGATGCAAGCCGTCTGAACTCTTGCGTGAGCAGGCTGGACTCGTTGAAAAGGTCAGCTTCGAAGGCCCCGAGGAGCCCAGTGCCAGAACTCGCCAATGGCGACCCCGCGAAGTCCCAGCATGTCTCCTGACGCGCTTCGTCCTCCTTTGCGATATCAATCAATCCCCTGACAACGCCCTCGTCCCCGCCCGGCACATTCGGAAGTCTCGAAAGATCGCCGGTTTGAAACTCGATTGTGGGATTCAGTGCTCGCAAGAGATACGAAGCGGAGCTCGATGCGAGGTATCCCAAGCTGGACAGGAGCGATCCGCCGTCCGAGAAGCAGGAAGACCCCTTGGCGTCGAAGATAAACCCGGGCTCCGAGTATCGGATTGAGAGTGAAGTCGAGCCAGTAGCAGAGTAGGTGAGTGACTCTTGAAAGTAGCGCGCCCGACTTCTCGGTGTAGCTCGGCCCGTCGCGAGAATCTCTCGACCATCGTCTTCCCAGTTGACGTAGAAGTCTCTATTTCCAAACCAACTGCGTGCGCCGCCACCCTTGTTATAGGGGAACCAGCGGCGCCTGCTCTCAACTGCTTCGGATACCGATCGCGCGCTATGACAGGCCCGGCTCTGTGAGACCTCGAACCATCGCCTAATAAAGCGCTCGTTGTCGCCGGTAGTCATGCCGCCAGTAATGTGGAGTTCGTCTCCGAGTGACTTGTGCTCAGCAAAGAGGTTCCGCGCCGCCGGCGACAACCAATAGGCCACGGGCATCCCTGGGACTATCGACAGATCGAACGCATCAACCTCGTAGCGCCGCCCATCGGATGATTCCCCGGCGGCGAGAGATCGTAGGGTAGACGACTTTGCTGCTTCGTTGCGTCCAGCGGTCACGTCCAGGTAGACACCTTGTTGCCGTGGGCGCGCACACCTTTCGAGAACGATCGCGGCCGTCTGAACGATCTCGCCAGAGATCGTGTCAAATGCGCTAGCTCCGAGATGCGCGAGTGTCGCGATGGTTCCGTTAGCCAGGATCGATTCTCGTAGGTTCGCGTAAGTCGAGAGAAACATCCAGGACTGCATGGCGACGAGCGCGGCATAGCCCGAAGGGAGAGCAAGGCTCACACTCCGTTCCAAGAACATGGCGTACAGGTCGGACTTTGAGAACGGGTAGGTCTGCTTGCCGAACGCCGAGAGCGCTGCGCCCATGCTCTTGTTGCCCATGTAAGGAGGATTGGCAACCACGACGTGGTACCGACGGCTCAGGTCCTCGGCCTGCCGCACCGTGAGCGCTGCGCGCCCCAATAGGTCGACTTTCAGTATGTCGTCAGCAGCGTCAAGTGTCTGAAGACGGCGCGCGAGCCGGACGGCCAACCCAGGATCGGGCTGAATGAGCGATCCAAGGGTGTCTGCGTCGGCGAACTGGTTCCAGAAGAGCTCCTCTTCGTGCTTGTCGCCATCCTCGGTGACAAGGTAATCGAGCTCGTCAGGGCTGAACGAGATCGGTTCGAGCACGCAGATGCTCGGCTTGACTTGGTTACCGAAGAACGTGCGCTGCTTGGCGCGTGCCTTCATCGTGAGTGCGAAAGCTGCGAGGGCGCCTGCACGCGGGTCGATCTCAACGCCATAGAGGTTGTGAGTGAGGATCAGTTCAGGAATCTCGGATGGCGCGTAGCCCTCTTCCTCGTAGATCGCGTAGAGCAGGTCGAAGGCGTAGGTGAGCATGTGGCCGGAGCCGCAGGCTGGGTCGATGATCTTCAGTCCCTCGGGGCTGCTGATCGTGAGGAAGTCTGTGTCCTCATCAAGTGGGGCGACGTAGTAGTCCATCTGCTCGATGAGCCGAGAGGACGGATGGTTGAGCATCCAGAGGCGGCCGAGGGAGTTCTCGACGAGGTATCGGACGATCCAGTGTGGGGTGAAGAGCTGGGTCGCGGCGGGAATCTCAGTAGCGCCGGCCTTCTTGCCTTTCTTGAACCCGGCGAAGACTTCGTCTTTTCGCTCGGAGATGTAGAACTGGTAGAGCCAGCCGATGACCTCGACGTCGCGGCAGACCTCGGCTGTGAGCGTCGATGCGGCCTTGCCGAGGATGGAGTCCGCGGCGAGAAGGTTCGCGGGGATGAGGAGTTCGGTGTAGTCGCCCTCGCCCTCGAACATGAACGGCATCGAGCGGTTCCAGTAGCGGCAGTACTCGGCGAGTAGCAGGGTGTAGGCCTCACCCTGGGCGTCTGCACTGGGGCGGGTTCCGTCGAGGAGTCCAGTGATGGCATCGAGGGTGCGCTTGTTGCTGACGACAGCGGGGTCGATGCTGCCGCGCTTGGCATCGGCGAGTACCTCTGGCTGCCCGGTCTGCTGGTCGTGGGCGGGCGAGACGATACCAGCTCCCGTGTAGCCGTTGGCGTCCATGAAGCGGAGGGCGATGATGCGGTTGAACCAGATGTAGGCGACCTTGTCGGCGACAGCGTCCTTGCCCTTTGCGCCGCCGCCAGCGGATGCGATGTCGCGCTCAAGCATGGTCACGGCGCGCTGGTTCTCGACTCGCTCCGGCGATGCTGGCGCGAGGACGGCGGTCAGGCGGGCGCTGACCTGAGTGATGAGCTCGCGCCTGGCCCACGTGGCGAAGCTCTTCAGCGGTGCAGTTTCCATGCGTGTTGTCTCCTACAGCGCGATGCGCTTGTCGTCGTTGAGGGCCCGGATCAAGGCCGTGCGCAGCGCGTCTAGGTAGCGATCGACGTCTTCCTCGGTCTCCAGGACGCCGTGGACTCCTTGAGCGTTGATGCTCTTGACCGAGACAGTCTGCTTCTTGGCCGGTGCCGGGGCGGGCTCATCGCCGCCGTCCGTGTCGGTGGTCCGGGGAGAGGCGGCAAGTTCGTCGAGGATGGCGGGGTAGGTGCGCTCCTCGAAGGTGTTTGCGATCTCGCGGACAACAGCGATCTGGCTTTCTCCGCCGATCCTGTCCAGGATGGACCTGACCTTCTGGGCCACGCCGTGCTGCGCTTCGTCGGTCGCTTCCAGGTAGAGCGTGCTGGTCTGGAGCGGTGCCCATCGGGAGTCGATCTCCAGGAGTGCTCCGTCGCGGTTTGCCGCGAGCGCCTCGTCGATGCGGCCTTGGAGGTCGACGGAGGCGGCCTTGAGCTTGGTCATCCGGTTGCCGCGGAAGGCCTGCGGGTCGGCGAGAAGCTGCGCCACTTCCTGGCTGCTGCCGGAGGGCAGGTAGTTCAGGTTGCTCGCGTTGCTTGCGAGCAGTTGGGTTGCCTCGTCGTAAATCTTGCGCTGGGCACCGCCGAGGAATGCCTGGATCGGGTCGATGAGGTCGCTCTTCGCATCGAGCAGATCGTCGGCGATCGCGAAGTCGGTGAGGTACCAGTCGTCGGGCTTGCCAACGACGGACTCCAGTAGAGCGATCGGCGCATCGAGCTGAGTCACGAATGGGTATTTCGAACCGCTGACTCGCGCCTTGAGTTCCTCGCACTTTGCCCGAAGGCGTTCGCTGGTGTGCCGGGCAAGTTCGAGCGGGTCTTTCGGCACGGCAGGTTCGTCGAAGAAGTCCGTGCAGAACGCGCGCAGTGCCGCAATCTTGCGCTGGTCGAAGGTCTTCTGCGGAGCGACGACGGCGTGGGAGTGCTTCTGCGTGTTGCGCAGTGCGGAAGCGACTTCGCTGCGCTTGAGGATGTTCGAGTCGACAGTGAGGGTGATCTTCGAGGTGCCGACGAGCCAGGCTATGACGCACTCGATGGAGGCCAGGTCCCAGCCGTAGGGCTTGGCCTGGAAGTGCTCGACGATCTTCTTGACCGTGACCTGCTCGCCGAGTCGGTCGCGCTGCAGCAGGTAGGACAGCATCTCGTCTGCCGGCGCTGCGAGCGCATGGATCGAGGCGTCGTCGATCATTCCGGACTGGTCGGGGTTCGCGAACCCGGCAACCTGCTGCTCGGAGTACGTGCGCCCGTCAAGGAGGCTCAGTTGGGTATAGGTCCGGGCAATGAGGTCTTGGAATCCGTCGGTGATTCGCGTTACCGCATCCTGCGACGCCACGGTGAGGTCGGCGGCATTGATCACGAGGTCGGCTCGTCCCACGGCCCGTCGGATGCGTTCGACAAGTTCCTTCTCCCGCTGCGCGTTCTGAGTCGCCTTGACGCGCAGAATCTGCTCCTCGACCGGTGACAGCGAGCTGGTCTGCTTGCGTTTGGTGTACTTTTCGGTCTTGATGAGCAGCCGTAGGTCGGCCAGCACCCGGTCATCAGGCGCGAGGATGACACGGAGCTCGTCCTTGCCTGCCGAGTGCATCCGAATCTCTTCCGGACCGTAGGGGTACTCGGGAGTAATGAAGTGCAGGGAGAGTTCGCGTTGCTGGCCGAATGCCTGGTCGTCGAGCTTGTACCCGAAGGGGAAGTCCTGCCCGTTCTTGGCGTAGCGGAGCTTGGAGGTCTTGACGACATCGCCGGACAGAATCTTGTTCAGCCGGGTAGAGACCTCGGAGGAGTCGATCTCGACGTTCTTGATCTCTTCCTCGATCACCTGCTCTTCGTTGGTCAGGTACTCGTAGACGTTGCCGTTACGCTGCACGTAGGTCTGCGTCTCCAGCAGCGTCAGCGCTTCCTGGACCTGCTTGGACAGCGCTGGCAGATCGCGCCCGAACCGGTCGTAGACCAGCACGGTCAGGTTGCGCGGGGTGGCCTGGAAGCTCTCGACGTACTTGACCAGGAAGAGCGCCTTGAGTATCCGCACCGCGAGCTTGGTGACCGGTGAGCCGCTGTCGGGGAGGTCACGTTCGGCGCGGTCGATCGAGCGCTGTGCTGCGGACTTCAACGACGCGCGGATGCCGGCGAACATGGCGTCGAAGGTTGCCAGCGACCCGATCTCGACGTCGCCGATGTCCTTGGCGACTTGCTGGACGACGCCGAGCATGGAGCGTTCTCCGACGGAGCTGTTGCGGCCCTCGAACACGTTGTGGTCGGAGATGCCCTCGATCGCGGCCTGGAACAGCGGGAACTGATAGCTGACGAACGGGTAGGTGCCGACGAAGTGGGCCTCGTCAGTGAAGTTTCGGTAGGTCTTCGCGCCATCAACGAAGTCGAACAGGGTCTTGAAGTTCGCTGACTCCTGCGCATAGACCGCTTCGAGCACCTGCGTGCCCTTGTCGTTCTTCTCCAGCAGGCGCTTGCGGATGACCTCTTCCACATCGGCGGAAGTGAGCTTCACACGGGTCTTGAACCGCGCCTGAATCTTCGAGAAGTCATTGCCTTGCTGCTTGGTGCGGTCGCCGACCACCTTGTCCATATCCTCCTGCGAGGTCACGAACACCCAAGCCCGCCCGCCGCACTTCGTGTTCAACGACTCAGCGATCGTCTGAAGGTTCAGCATCAGATGAGTGTTGGAACCGATGAACTGCCCGACCTCATCGACGAAGAAGTTCAGCCGGTAGCCGGCAGGCTGCTTGTTCAGCCAAGCGCGCACCTCGTCGGCGAAGTCCTCGATCGACACCGAGTAGGTGTCCTGATAGGTCTTCAGGATGTCGGGCGCGGTCGTCGCGTCCAACCCGGTGATCTGTGCGTATGCCTCGTTGACCTGGCGTCGCACGGTGGGGAGCCCGAAGCTCGGCCGGCGCTCCACCCAGTCCCGGCCCGACACCTCAAGGAAGGCGTCTTTGAACGCGTCGAGCTGGCCCTCGTCGTCGAGTTGCCGCTCGAACCGCGCGATGTGACCCTGGTCGCCGTAGTACCCGCGGGACTCGTCGAATACCTTCACGAACACGCGTAGTAGGGCGTCGGTCTGATCCTTGCTGATCAGGGTCGCCTTCTGGTCGATGTTGAACAGGAGGCTCTTCGCCGGGATGCGGTCAGCTTTGTGGAGCAGCGGCGGCAAGAACGCATCCGTCGCCTTGGCGCGGAAGTTCTCCGAGACACGCTCGCGAGGGAAGTCGTCGCCCTCCACGTCGCCGAGGAGGTGCGCGAGCATCTTCAAGAGGTGCGATTTGCCGGAGCCGAAGAAGCCCGAAATCCATACGCCGTTCGCGTTGGTGTAATCCGTGTACGCCTCAAGCAGCAACTCCAGCCCCTTGGCGGCCTCGTTGGTCAGGACATACTCGTCGACCTCGGTGCCCAGGTGCGCAACGTCGTCGGCCTTGATGACGCCCTCGATGGGCCGCTGGACGTCCTTGGCGAAAATCTCGGTGAGCTGCATAACTGTCACGGTTCCTGTTCCAGAATGTTCTTGGCGCGGTAGTACTGGTCGTCCTTCAACCTGCCGAACAGCACCAGCGATGAGCCGAGCGTGTCGGACTGCTCGTAGCGGCCGGGGAAGAACATGAGCATCGGCCGGCCCACCACAACGCTCTGCAAGTTGTTGAGCACGTTGTGAGACCGGATGTAGGGGAAGACCTCGCCGATCCCGGTCAGGAACACGATGTCGAACTCGCCGTCTGCGAGCCGCTCTCGGATCGCGGGAGCCAGGTGCTGCTGCGGGTTGAGCATCGACTGCAGCATCTCCGTGAACTCGGCCTTGTCCAATTCGGGCTCGACCTCAAGCACTTCATCCCAGTCGCCGCGCTGCTTGAGGACGTCGACGGACAGGTCGTAGAGGTTGATCTCGCGTACCTCGATGCCCTTGCCGGCCAGGCGGTTCTTGACCCGCTTCTTGGCCTTCGCCACATCAAGCGCGTGCTCCGGCTCGTAGGGGTAGATGAAGAACGGGACCTCGTTGGACAAGCCCTCCATCTTCAGGAAGCGCTCGCCACTGAGCACCGCGAACAGATGCTCCTCCTGGCGCGAAAGTTCATGGGGCGTCACAACGAGACCTCCTTGATGTCGCGGGCCGGGAGGTAGCGGAGGTCACTTGGTAGCTGAGCGTCGAGTGCGTCCCGGACACGCTCTGACAGGGCCGCGTTGACGATCTCGCTGCCTGCAAGCAGTCCAGCCTCGGTCAGCATGCGGAACACGGTCGACCGGAGCTTCTGCAACGTCGAGTCCTTCACCTCTACGAGCTCGGGGTGCCACAGCGCCTTCCCACGAACGAAACTGTCGAAGTCGTCGTATCCCAAGGTGGGAGTGAGCAGGAGGAAGCGCTCGCGCACGACCTCTTCCGCGAAGTCGCCGATGAGCGCGTAGCGACGGCACGCCGCGACCCACATCAGGTGACCGCGTTCGCTGGGGCTAGCGTCTCGCAGCAACTCCAGCTCCGGGTCCGTGAGCACCGCCAAGCGCTGCGCGACCTCGCGCACCAACCGGAATCCGGACGAGGCGGTTCGCGCCTGGAGCAAGTTCTCTGAACGGAGCCGGTCTCGAACCAGACCCCAGTCACGAACTTCCAGGAAGAGCGGCGCGGCGATCACGGCCTCCCGAGTCAGGAGGGCACCACTGGTGAAGGACAGGGCGTATCGGTCCTGTCCCTGAGACGTGATGCTCATCTGGTGCCTCCTTCCGGTTTTGGGCAGTGGATCAGGATATGGGGTGCCACCGACAAGGTGTCAGCGGCGGCTCGGAGCGAGCGAAGCGCTCACCCTGGCGGGGAGGGTTCGGAGTCGGCGGCTGCGCCACCTCGTCGCACCCAGTCGTCGATCTCGCTGGCTTGGAACTTCCAGAGGCGTCCGACCTTGTGGGCGGGCATGGCCCTCTCGGCGATCCAGGTGTAGACGGTGTCTTTGGTGACCCCGAGGTGGGCGGCGATTTCGTCTGCGGACAGCCACGGCTCAGCCACGTTGGTCCTCCCTCGCTCTGGCCCAGGCAGGCCAACACTCACGATGATACCGGCGGAGGTACGGCTTGAGTTGGGTTTCTCCGGGCGTGGCCGAACGAGACGGGTGCTGAACCGGGGCCCACTCGGCCGATCAGTCCGAGACACAGGCATTGAGCCAGGTGGTCGCTGTCCGCTGCCACCGGTCGGGGTCGGTGTTCCAGCAGAGGGTGTGGCCGGCGTCGAAGGTCTCCAGCTCGACGAGGTCCGGGCGTGCTTCTCGGAGTGCTTGCGAGAGCCGGATCGGCACGGAGTCGTCTCGGCTGCCGTGGAGGATCAGGGTCGGCGTAGCGAGGTCTGCGGCTCGGGATGTCCAGTCGAAGGAGCGGAGCGGGATGCGGCCCGGCAGGCCGACAGTGCGTGCCAGTGGGGCGAGGGTGAGCCACGGGATCGCGAGGTGCCCGGCTGCTGCGGGCAGTCCGCTGCGGGCGCAGTTCGTCTTGACGACTTCGGCCCAGTTGAGGACTGGTGAGTCAAGGACGAGCGCGGCGATCAGTCCCTGGTGCCGCGGGTGGTCGGCGAGTTGGAGTGCGATCGCGGCACCCATTGACCAGCCGAAGATCACGATTCGTTGGGCTCCGCGTCGGACGGCGTATCCGATGGCTTCGTCAACGTCCGGCGTCTCGGCGTCGCCGAGTGTTGATCGGACGGTACCGACTCGTGGCCCTTCTGCGGTGTTGCGGTAGCTGACGACCAGGGAGTTGTAGCCGAGTTCGGTTGCGGCGAGGACGCCGCGGAGGGTGCCGGCGCGGGTGCTGCCGAGGCCGTGGATATGAATCGCCCAGGTCGAAGACTCGCCGTCGATGCGCCAGGTCGGGCATGGTCCTGCTGGGGCCGGAATGGTGATGTCGCGGGCGCGGATTCCGGCGTCGGCTGGCGTGGCGTAGTAGATGCCGCTCCACGAAGCGCGGTCACCGGCCTTCGGTGTACGGCCGGGCGCAGTATCTGTGATCCTGCGGGCGACGCGGTCGGGTCCGCGATCAACGATCTCGGCCCAGAGCTGCGCCCAGCCGCCGTGCTCGAACCAGAGGTTGTAGATGCCAGGCGCTGTGGTCTGCTCGGTGCGGTCGAGCACGATCAGGCCGTCGTCGTCGTACTCGACTCCTCGGATGGTGAGGTCGAAGGTGCGTGGGCCGACGGGGGCGGTGAGCCGTCTCGCGATGGCCCATCCGAGCCCAGCAGCCGCCGCCGCTGCGATCCCGCTGCCGAGAACGATGCGCCCGATCATGATCTACGCTCCTCAGCGCGCGGAACGGGCAAGGCCACCGCGATAGCGCTGTCGCTTCCGACGAGGTGGCTCTCGGCGCGTTCGAGCAGATCGCGCTCGGCGGCGTTGATGTCGAAGGTGATGCGGGGGTCGATCATCGCATCGCGGATTTCGACGATCACCCGGTGGAGGTGCCCTTCGGGGTCTTCGCTGCTGGCCGCGAGAGGGTCGGCCTGGCTGAGCCCAGGCCGCGCGAGCGTGGCCCGGTGCCAGAGCGGTTCCAGCTGCGCTGTGAAGGCGATGGTGTGCCGCAGTCTGGCGTGGTGCTGGGCGCGGCGGACGGCGGGCTGGACCGCGAACCCGGCGCAGAGGAACACGAAAGTGAGGACGGAGAGCGGGTCGTAGGCGGCCTGGATGGCGTGCATGAGGCCGAGGTGGCCGGTGGCATGGGCGATGTCCATCACGATCACGGCGAGGCAGAGCGCGACGCCGAAGGCCGATCCCAGGCTCAACAGTGCAGCCGGCAGGTGCTGGGTGCCGCTGCTGTGCCGGTACTGCCGTGCGGCGAGGACGAGCATCGTCGCGATGACGAGTGTTCCGTAGCTGAAGTTGATGATCGAGTAGACCGCGGCTGCTGGCTGCGCGCCGAGGTCGCTCATGAATCGTGTCGTGGTGGTGCCGCGGTCGATGGACAGGAACGATGAGGTGATCGCGAGCAGTGCGATGAGCAGGACGGGTGCGCTGACGGCGGCGCGGACGAGCCTGGGCCGGTACTCGCCGGACTTCATGACGCCGCGCCCGAGGAAGAAGAGCCCGGTCATCAGCAGGGCGTCCGCGATCAGCGTCGCGATGTTCGTGCCGCCGAGGAGCGGATCGACGACCGAGTAGATGCCATCGACGTTCAGCGTCATCGCGATGGCGATGGTGAGTGCGGCGTAGGTGACGCTTCGGTCGGTGCGTTTGCGGCGGAAGATGAGCAGGCTCGCCACGAGCGCCCACATGAGCGCCGCGACGAGCGTCTGGATCATCCGAAGACCTCCGAGTAGGCCGATTCGGCGAACACCGCCCCTCGGATGCCTGCGGCGAGCCGGTCCGCGAGGGACTCGGCGGCGATCTCGGTTTCGCTGTCGAGGTCTTGCCGACTGAGCAGGCGGGCACGGGTGTACGGCGGGATGTTGGGCAGCAAGACTTCCTCGACGGCGCAGTCGTCGCCGTCGCAGTGCCCGAGGATCATGTGGGCAAGCTCGTGGAGCACGAACTGCTGACGGTGCAGCGCGGAGTCGCTGCGGGCGTGGAGCACGAAGTCTTCGGCGTCGGTGGAGATCAAGGCCGCGCAGAGGCCGTCGTGGGCGTCGAGGTCTGCGAGTTCGACGATGCGGAGCCGCCGGTGCCGCCGGTCTTGGACGGTGTGGCGGAGGTCGTCGAGGGTGAAGGTGTTGCCGAGCTGAAGGCCCGCGACGGCCGCCGATACGGTCTGTTCGATATTCACGGTTCGCCCCTTGTCTGTGGGGAGCAGGACCGGTGGCGGCTCCGTGTCGCGCGGTACCGGTCAGTGCTCGGGCATATGTGTCATTTCCTCGTCCAGGAACTTGGTGATGGCATTGAGTGCTTTCGGCGAGATGTCGCCGAGAGTGCGCGCTGCGTAGGACTTCACCTTCGCGGCACGCATGGACCGAACCAGATCGAGCTGCGCGGAGACCTTCTCGGGGGTAGCGGCACCGTCCTCGCCGAGCAGGAACGCGGCGTCCACGTCGAAGAACGCGGCCAGCCCCTCGAAGACGGCGGGGTCTTGGACATAGCGGTGGCCGTTGACCATGTACGTCCAGCGCGACCGCGACAGGTTGGTGCCTCGTTCGTGGAGGTAGCCGGCGATCTGCGCGTAGGTCGGCTCAGTACCGGACTCGGCGACGGCGACGTCCATCAGGAGACGCAGACGCTTGGCGAGGTCTTCGGCCGCAGCCTGGCTCTCGTCTTCGGTCATGACGGTGACCCCCTTCCCTTCTCGACGGGCAAGGCATCGATGCACTCCACCCAATGGGTGGTTGTGCATGCTCAACCGTACTCGTTGAGCATGCACAAATCAAGGGTTGCGCATGCTCAACGGTCGATGTTAGAACAGGACTCCGGGGCATTTTGAGCATGCTCAATGTCGCGTGCCGGTCTCGGCTTGGGCTGCCTCAAGGAGGTGATCGATGTCCAGCTCACGGTCTGGGCGCGGGTGTTCGCGCCTACCTGCCAGGTATACCGCCGCGCGCAATCTTGGCGTGGCCCGCCGAAGAGGAGGCCGGAGCATGGCATCGAACGAGGACGCCCGCGCGGCAAGGGAAGCGAAGCTCGATGAGCTCCACGAGAAGCTGACTGGCGCGGTCGAGTCGCTGATCTCGGGTGACGACTGGCGGCAGGCGCTGGCCTTCGCGGCACGGTTCCGGTCGCGGTCGTTCAACAACACGATGCTGATCTGGGTGCAGCACGAGGCCGCCTTCGAGGTAGGCCGCGTGCCGGAGCCCTTCCCGACTCTGGTTGCCGGGTACCGGCAGTGGCAGGGGCTGGGGCGGCAGGTGATGAAGGGTCAGCCGGGTTACATGATCTTCGCCCCGGTGATGGGCCGGTTCGCTACCGCGACCCCTGCCGATGCGGGATCGTGGCGGCGGCTCGGGCCGAGGGAGAAGCCGAAGGCCGGCGAGGTGGTGCGCTCGCGGATGGTCGGCGCAAGACCAGCGTACGTGTGGGATGCCTCCCAGACCGACGGCGAGCCGCTGCCGGTGCCGCCGACTCCAACGCTGCTGGAAGGCGAAGCACCTTCGGGGTTGTGGGATGGGTTGGCCGGGCAGATTCGCCGGGCGGGGTTCGAGGTGCTGCGGGTGCCGCACGAGGGGATGATCTCCGGCGCGAACGGCCTCACGGACTACGAGGCCCGCACGGTCGCGGTGCGGGAGAACATGGACCCTGCCGCGCAGGTCAAGACGCTCGCGCACGAGCTGGCCCACGTTGTGATGCACGATCCCGACGACGAGGAGGCGCGGCAGCATCGCGGCATCCGCGAGGTCGAAGCCGAGTCCGTCGCGCTGATGATCAGTGTCGCGCACGGCATGGACACCGCCGGGTACACGATCCCGTACGTCTCGACTTGGGCCGCCCGTGTGGACGGCCAAGGGCCCGTCCAGGTGGTGCAGGCCACCGGCGAGCGGGTGCGGAAGGCCGCGCTGGCGATCCTCGACCAGCTCGACACGCTCCAAGTCGGCGACGGCACCCCGCCGGGCCTCGAACGCGACACCCCCAGTCCGCGCACCTCCCGCGCGGCTTTGAGTGCGGTGGAGACGGATCGTCCGCGTGGTGCGCCGGTGCCCGAGCTGGCAGGGCGGGGGCTGTGATGCCCGAAGCATTCGATGTCCTTGCGGCGCTCATCCGTGTGGATCGCTCACCAAGCCTGATGCTGGCGGCGGGCACCCTCGCGGCGGCTGGCGTGCCCGTGTTCCCGTGCGTCGTCGAGGGGAAGCGTCCGCTGACCCGCCGTGGGTTCCTCGACGCGAGCAGCGACCCGGAGCAGGTTGCGGCCTGGTGGTCGCGCACACCGAAGGCGAACATCGGCATCCCGACCGGCGCTCCATCGGGCGTGGTGGTCGTCGATGTCGATGTCCACGGCCCCCACGATGGCCGCGTGGCGTTCAAGCGCGCCACCGAAGCGGGGCTCGTCGATGGAGCGGGTCTGCTGGTGCGCACGCCCACCGGTGGCGCGCATGTGTACTTCCCGGCGACCACGGGCAAGGAGCAGCGGTCGTGGCAGGCCGCCAGGGCGGGTGTCGATTTCCGGGGTGACGGCGGCTACATCATCGCTCCTCCTTCCCGGCGAATCGTCGACGGCAATGTGAGGCGTTACGAGGTCGCCGATATCGCCGCGCACTCGGTCGGCACGGTGGACGCGGTCCGGCTGCGGGACTTCCTCGACCCGCGCCCCGTCGCCCCGCCACGCGCCAGCAGCGGCTCGATGGATGTGGATTCTGAGCGGTTGGCTACATGGGTCGCCGGGCGGGGCGAGGGCGAGCGGAACCGGGGCCTGTTCTGGGCGGCCTGCCGCCTCGCCGAGAACGGCGTCTCGCCCACCGAAGCGCTCGATGCCCTGGGTGCTGCCGCACAGTCGGCGGGTCTGGGCGATCGTGAGGTCACCACGACCGTCCGCTCGGCCTACCGAGCCACCCAGCCCGCATCCGGGGCCACGTCAGGCGGCCGGAGCCAGAGCGCGGGTCGCTGGTTCGGTCGCTCGGCGGGCCCACCGTCCGCAGCCGTGGGGAGGGCCGGGCTGTGATGCGTGAATCGGACGGGCGGCGTTGGGCCGCCATGACGGCGGTCGCGGGGACGGTGTTCATCGCCGTCGGGGCGTTCTGGCTGTCGTTCACGTCGCTGGCCGATCTGGCTGCACGCTCCGGGATCGGGGCGGGGCAGGCGTGGGCGTGGCCGCTGATCGTGGACGGCATCATCGTCGTCGCGACAGTCGCCGTCGTCGCCCTCGCCGGGCAGCGCTCGGCCTGGTACCCGTGGGCGCTGCTGGTCGGCGGCGCGCTCGTGTCGGTGACGGCGAACGCCATTCATGCCGTCGTGGCAGCAGACGCCGATGTGCCCAGGATGCTCGCGGCCTCGGTCGCCGCGGTGCCGCCCGTCGTGCTGCTGGCCATCACTCATCTGACCGTGATCCTCACCCGCACCAGCGGACCCGACACGGCACCTGCCGCTGCCTCATTCCCGACGGACACTGCGGCGTCCGTCCCAGAGCTGCCGCCCGGCGAGGCGGAACCGGTTCGTCGCGACGATGGTGTGGCGGATCGGCGGGCGCTGGGGTGGGAGCTGCGCGAGGTGGGCTGGTCGAACAAGCGGATCGCCCGCGAACTCGGGGTGCATCCCTCGACCGTGGGCCGCTGGTTCGCCGTCGCGCACCTCACTGACACCACCGACGAGCGGGAGGGGACGACCCCATGAACACCACCGACAACCCGAAGCACATCGATCCCGCGAGACCCGATCCAGCACGGCTGGTGCCCGATGAGCCGAGGGAACGCCCCGAGCCCGTCGAGGCGACGGGCACGCCGGAGGCAGTGCGGGCCGCGCAGGTCGCTCGCGACGACAAGCAGCACGCGATCGTTCGCGGACGCGGCGTGGAGTGGGTCCGCCCCACCGACCTGATCGCCCGCCACTCGGCGCACGCAGCCGGCCGTGGTCTCGACTTCCAGGCCGAGCTGGCACGCCGCAGCCGCACCCCGATCGGTGCCGGAGTTCGTCGTCTCGGGGATCGCGCCCGGCGGTTGCCGCCGATCTCGGCGTTCGGGCGCAGCACCGCACCGGTGTCGCAGGTGTCCCGCTCTGGGGTCTCGCTGAGTTGACGGTGGTGAGAGTTGATGGCTGCGACGGCATCGGCATGCAGGACGCGCTCGTGGGAGCGAGTGCGCACCTGCCTGCCAGGAGGTGCCGAAATCATGACCACACCAACCCGCACCAGCAGCGAGCAGGCGACGGCCTTCGGGGCTGAGGACTTCACCACCGGCGAGGGCCTGCGCGCCCTGCTCAATCGCCTCGCCGAGGGCGGCGAGGATGCCTGGGTTCACGACCCGGTAGCCCGCGACCTGATGGAGTTCGCCGCCGACAAGTACCGCGCTCTCGCGAGGAAGCACAAGCTCGACACCTGGGAAGCGGTCACGGCGGCGTTCGACGCGATGCAGTACCGCTCGACCCGCGAGGCCAACGATCCGTGGGCGATCATCACCCACGCCGTGCGGATCACCTGCGTCTACGAGGAACGCGCCCAAGGTCTGCTGTGCTCGGTGCACCAGGCCCGCCGCGCGCACGTCTCGGCGTTGCACGACCCCGAACGGTTCTCCGAACGCGACACCGCGCTGGCCGAATACCATCCCGCGTTCCACACCACCGACCTTCGTCCCAGTGACTTCGAACCGGAGCCGCGCGACAGTCTCGGGTCGGCGCAGGCGTGCATGTCCGCTGGGTCGGCGGCCGAGGACGCCATCGTGATGCTGTGCCTGCTCGACTGGCCAACCGATACCGCGCGGGCCGCCGTCGAGCACGTCTGCGGGGCGTTGATGAAGGCCGGCACCCGCCAGTCCGCCTACGAGACGTTGCGCCGCGATCGACATGCGCGGGCACTGCTCGACCTGCCGCGTCGCTCCTGGGCCGCGCTGCTGAAAGCACTGCTTGGGAACCCGCACCCCGCCTACGTGGCCACCAGCAGTGGCCGCGGCATCCTGCTCCGGCTCCTGCTCGGCGAAACGCTCGACCTGCTGCTCCGCGACGACGACCTGATCCTCGCGCTCGCACTTGCCGCCCCGAAGAGCGGAGGCGGTGAGTCGTCGTGACCGAGCCACAGATCGGCAGCATCCAGCTCGACCGCACCGTCGATTCGATCCTCGTCGGCACCCGGCACCGCGCCGACCTCGGCGACATTGACGCCCTCGCGGCATCCATCGACCGCGACGGACTGCTGCAACCGCTCACGATCACCATCGACGGCGTGCTCGTGTGCGGGGCACGGCGCCTGGCCGCGATCAAGAAGCTTGGCTGGCGCACCGTCAACGTGTGGGTTCGCAGTGGCCTGTCCGACCGACTCGGGAAGCTCCTCGCCGAGCAGGACGACAACATGCTCCACAAGCCCTACACCCAGCTCGAAGCCGCCGGACTTTACCGCGAGATCAAGCAAGTCATGGCCGAGGACGCCGCCCGCCGGAAGTCCGCCACGCAGTTCAGCAGCGAGAACCAGCCCGGAAACGACGGTGGTGCAAACTTTGCACCACCGTCGAACGGGCCGCTTGGGAAGACCCGGGAGCAGGCGGCGGCGATGATTCCCGGCGGTGCGTCGCACACGACGTTGGAGAAGATCGGCTACCTCGAAGACGTCGCCAACAACCTCACCCAGCCCGAGACGTTGCGCGCCGAAGCCGCCGCCGGGCTGGAGCGGATCGAGGCCGGTGACCCGGTGCATCCGATCTATCAAGCGATCCGCGACGCCGACACCACCGAGCGAGAGCGGCGCGAGGCCGAGCTGCACGCCCGCGCCGAAGCCGCCGTGGCCCGCGCCAAGTCGATCAAGAAAGGCAAGCGCACCCCACCGCGACCACTGCCTCTCGTCAGCGGCGACGGGCAACCCGTCCGCTATCCGCTGCGCGCGTTCATCCAGACCTGGGGCGAGCTGACCAACTGGTGGACCCACTACGACGCCGACACCCTCGCAGCCGAGCTGACCGACGAGCAGTTCGAGAACTTCCTCGCCACCACCGACGGCACCGTCCGGTTCGCCGACGCACTCCGGGCCGCCCGCGAAGGCGCGACGGAGCGGCCACGACTCCGCGCGCTCTGACCACAGCCAAGGTGCGGGGTGCGCACCTGCTCGGCATGAGCCCTCCACCCACTGAAACCCGGACCCGCCGCCGACTCGTCGCCCTCATCGCCGCCGGCATCGTCCTGCTGCTCCTGGCCGGTGTCGGCGTCTACGGACTCCTCACCGGCCCCCGCAACAGCACCAGCACCGATCGCGACCCGGAGCCCGGCCCAGTCACCACGGCACCGCCCACCGCGGCACCGAGCACGCCGCGACCACCGCAGGTTCCAACGGTCCCGCGTTCGGCCAGTCCCGAGACCTTCGCCCGGGGCGTCGCATCCACGCTGTTCGCGTGGGACACGGCTTCGGGGCTGTGGCCGCTGGACTACACCTCGGCGATCCTCGCAGTCGGTGACCCCAGCGGAGACGAGCAAGCCGGGCTGGCCTCCGACGTGGCCGCGTACCTGCCGACCCGCGACGCCTGGATCGAGCTGCGGCAGTACGCCACCCGCCAGCACCTCACCATCGACACCGCGTACATCCCCGACGCCTGGGCCGACGCCGTCGCGCAGGCCCAGCCAGGACAGCTCGCAGCAGGAACGACCGCCGTCACGATCGAGGGCACCCGCCACCGTGCCGGGGTCTGGAACGGCCAGCCGGTCACCAGCGAGCATCCGGTCGCGTTCACCGTGTTCGTCGTCTGCGCCCCGACCTACCCGACCTGCCATCTGCTGCGGCTCTCGCAACTCGACAACCCGCTGCGCTGAAGGGGTTGGCGTCATGTTCCGCAAAGCCGCCATCGCAGCCCTGGCCCTGCTCTTCTTCGCCCCCACCGCAGCACTCCTCGGGATCGGGGCGCTGATGAACCCCGCTGCCGCCTACTGCGCCACCCCTACCGGGACGGTGAACCTTGGCCCGATCCCGGACTCGCTCACCGTCAGCACTGCGAACGGCGAGACCTTCACGCTGAATCGTCAGCAGCTCACGCACGCGGCCATGATCATCTCCGTCGGCAACAGCATCACCGACGTAGGCAAGCCGGGCATCAAGATCGCGCTGATGGCCGCGCTCACCGAGTCCACGCTACGGATGCTCACCAACACCGGCGCCTACCCGGAGTCGGCCAACTATCCGCACGACGGCAACGGCGGCGACCACGACTCCCTCGGCCTGTTCCAGATGCGCCCACAATCGGGCTGGGGCTCGGTCGCAGAGTTGATGGACCCGCAGTACCAAGCGCGGGCGTTCTTCGGTGGACCGACCGGACCGAACTACCCCTCACCGCGCGGCCTGCTCGACATCCCCGGCTGGCAACAGATGGACCCCGGCGAAGCCGCCCAAGCCGTCGAAGTCTCCGCCTACCCCGACCGCTACCGCAACTACGCGCCCGTCGCCGACAGCATCCTCGCCGCCCTCACCAACGGTGTCAGTACCGCTGGTGGCGTGGGTGGCCCGGCCGTCTCGTCGTCGCGGGTGGTGTTCCCGCTGCCCGAGGGCACCTGGGTGCTGACCTCGCCGTTCGGGATGCGCGTCCACCCGATCACGGGCGAACGGAAGCTGCACACCGGCACCGACTTCGCCGCGGCCGACGGCACGCCGATCCTCGCGGCCGCGGCCGGCGTTGTCACCGTCGCGGAGTTCTCGGGCGGGTACGGCGGTCTCATCGTCATCGAGCACACCATCGGCGGCAAGACCGTCGCGACCGCGTACGCGCACATGTGGCAGAGCGGCATCCACGTCCGCCGCGGAGACCGTGTGAGCGCCGGACAGCACATCGGCGATGTCGGCTCTTCCGGCATGAGCACCGGCGCACATCTGCACTTCGAGGTCCGGCCAGGCGGCACGAACGGTGAGGCCATCGACGCCGCCGCCTGGCTCAACGAGCACGGGGCCGCGAACCTGCCGACGGCGACCAGCGGATCACCCGCCGCCTGTAACAACGCCACTGCGGGCACGCCGACCGGCGTCGATGGAGACCCCGACCGGCTCGTCGACGATCCCACCAGCTCGGGCACGATCACCGCCCGCATGCTGCACCTCTACCAGCAGACACTCGCCACGTTCCCCGACACCGGCTGGGGCTGCTACTCACCGCGCCCCGGCACCAAGTCAGAGCATCCCCTCGGCAGGGCGTGCGACATCACCTTCGGCAACCGCATCGGCCAGCGACCCACCCCGGCACAGCTCGACGCCGGCTGGAAGGTCACCAACTGGATGAAGGACAACGCCGACGTGCTCGGCGTCGAGTACCTGATCTGGCAAGGTCAAATCTGGTCCGTCACCCGCGACACCGAGGGCTGGCGACCCTACAACGGCGGCGGTATGCACGACCCCGCCTCCATCACCGGAGGCCACTACGACCACCTCCACGTCACAGTCAAGGTGTAAGGTCCGAAGTTACATCTAATGTAAGATTCGTACCTTAGATGTAAGCCGGAATCACGCTGTTCCGCGGAACCAAAGCCGTCTCCAACCTAGCAGCGTCACCGCCGCCTGACCAGGGGTTTCGCTACTCATCTTACATCTGATGCATGATTCTTACATTTAATGTAAGGTCGTGGCATGGTGTTCTCAGACGATCAGGTACCCGGCACGGGGGTCTTGTCGTCTGGCAACGTGTCGCTTTTGCGGCCGGCGGAGCAGTTCTTCGATGAGATGGTGGCGGGCTGGTCGGCACAGCAGACCTCGCGGATGCTCGCGGTGCAAACCATCAAGACCAGGGCCTCGCGGGTACGCCGGTTCGCGGACTTCTGCAACGCCCCGCCGTGGGAGTGGTCACCGGCTGACGTGGAGGAATGGACAACCTCGCTCGTCTCCGGACCGCGGCCGCTGTCTGTGTCGACGGTGCGGGCCTATCAGAACTCCGTGGCGCTGTTCTGCGACTACCTGGTCGATCACCGCTACGGCTGGGTCGATCGCTGCGTCGATCTGTTCGACACGCATCCGGTGCAGGTCTGCCACGAGTGGAACACGGTCATCCATACCAGCGACCACGAGGCACGGCCGGACGTGCGACCGCTCTCGCGGGATGAGCTGCAGATGTTCTTCGACTACGCCGATGACCTGGTGGATCAGGCCCGCTCCTCCAAGCGCAAGGGATGGCTGACGCTGTTCCGCGACGCCACGCTGTTCAAGATGATCTATGCGTTCGGGTTGCGTCGGCGCGAGGCAGCGATGCTCGATCTGCCGGACTTCACCCGCAACCCGCAGGGCTGGGAGTTCGGCCGGTTCGGGGTCTGCAACGTCCGCTGGGGCAAAGCGATGCGCGGCTCGCAGCCGCGCCGCCGGGCGGTGCTGGCCGTGTTCGGGTGGACCCGGCCGGTGATCGAGGAGTACGTGAGCGAGGTTCGGCCTCGGTTCGACCTTGCCGACAAGACGATCCTGTGGCCGACCGAGCGACAAGGGCGCATCCGGCTCAAGCACATCGACGACCGGTTCGCCGAGTGGCGCGATGATCTCGGCCTGGACCCGTTGCTGCACCCGCACTGCTTGCGGCACTCGTATGTGACGCATCTGATCGAGGACGGCTACGACCCGTTGTTCGTCCAGCAGCAGGTCGGGCACCGCTGGGGCTCGACCACCGCCCTCTACACCGGGGTCTCCGGTGACTACCGCAACCGCACCCTGCGCCGCGCTCTCGACGGCGCGTTCACCCCACCGACAGCGATCGAGGGAGGATCACGATGACGAAGACCGTCGCCTATCACTGGCACCTACGCAAGGTGATGAACGAACACGGCATGCAGGTCACGACCGATCTGGTGCCGCTGCTGGCCGACCGGGGCGTGGTGATGACCTCCACCCAGGTCTACCGGATCGTGGTCGGCCAACCCGAGCGGCTGAACATGCAGTTCCTCGCCGCGCTCTGCGACATATTCGGCTGCACACCGGCCGACCTGATCGAGCCCTACGTCGAGTCGGCGTCGCGGCGGGGCCGCAAGACCGGCACCGCGGGTGCGGTCAAACCGCCGACGGGCGGGAGCAAGAACCGCCCGACCCGAGCGGTCATCACCCCTGCGGACGAATGACCGGCGCCGGTGGCGAACACGATCGTCCAGGGCATCTGCTTTCGCTGCGGCCGGCTGAAGTCTCTGCGCTGGAACCACACGCTGGATCGGGGTGAGTGCCGCGCCTGCCGCGCTCACCGGTCACCGATCGAGACCTGCACCGGATGCGGACGCCAGCGCAGGGTCAACGCCCGCACCGACGACGGCGGCGCGGTCTGCGTGACCTGCTATGCCCGCGACCATCACCCTGAGGATGCCTGCGACGAGTGCGGCATGATCGGCCCGCTGGCGACCAGAGCTGGCGGGAAGCGACCCGGCGCGGCGAACCTCTGCGGTCGCTGCTATCGGAACCCGTGCCGGGTCTGCGGCGTCTGCGGCAGGCTCAAACGAGTCGCCTTGAAAGCCACCGCGACCAGCCCGGACGTCTGCCCGACCTGCTACCAAGCGCCCGTGATCGACTGCTCTATCTGCGGGCAGCAGGCTCTCGGGCGACGCACGACGAATCACGGCCGACCACGCTGTTTCGCTTGCCAAGCAGCCCAGCAGATCGACGCCGCTCTCACCGGCCCGGACGGGGTGATCCGGCCAGAACTGAAACCCGTCCGCGACGCCCTCACCGAGCTCGAACGACCCCGATCGCTGCTGACCAACTGGCACGATCTGGCATCCTTGCGTCTGCTGACCTCGATCGCCCGCGGCCAGGTCGACCTCAGTCACGACGCGCTCGATGCGCGGCCACAGATGTTCTCGGTGACCTATCTGCGCGCGATGCTCGTCGCCGCGGGCACCCTGCCGCCTCGTGATGAGAACGCCGCCCGACTGCACCGATACGCCGCAGACGTCGTCGCCGAGGTGAGCGATCCCGAGATGCGCGGCGTGCTCACCCGCTACGCCCGCTGGCACGTCGTCGGCCGCGCCAAGACCGACCGGCACGACCGGATCGCGCCGAACGCGGCCGCCCGCTGCCGGGGCGACATCGACACTGCCCGCGCGTTCCTCGACCATCTCAGCTCCAGCGGCTACGACCTCGATGACTGTCCGCAAGACCACCTTGACGCCTGGATTACCACCGACCGGAGCCGCCGCCTCGGGTTCGTCCGCTGGCTCAAACGAGGCGGCTACCTCCGGCACGTCTGGCTCCCTGAGCCGGTTCCGGCGAAAGACCCGGCCCACGACGTCGACCCCGAAGAACAGCTCGCCCTGGTTCGCCGGCTGCTACACGAGCCCGGTAGCGCCAGCATCGAAGACCGTGCCGCAGCCTGTCTGATCCTGCTCTACGCCCAGCCGGTCGCGAAGATCACCGCCCTGATCACCAGTGACATCGAGGTCCGCGATGGTGAAACCTACCTGCGTCTGGGCTCCGAGCCGGTGTTGCTCATCCCGCCGCTGGATGCGCTGGTGACCGCCTTGCCGGTCGCCAAGCCATTCGGGGCGGCGAGCAGGCTGGCTGATTCCCGGTGGCTGTTCACCGGCAAGAACGCCGGCACCCACTTGCATCCCGCCTCGCTCCTACGCCGGATGCACCAGCTCGGGGTGACTTCCAGAGCAAGCCGGAACACCGCCCTGCTGCATCTGGCCTCGACCACACCACCGGCGGTGTTCGCCTCACTGATCGGCGTCAGCATCGGCACCGCGACCCGCTGGGCCGGTCTCGCCGGAGCCTCCTGGAACCGTTACGCGACCCTGCCGCGCTGAACCCGTCTCAGCACGACGAGGCAGGGCCACCGTCGGTCAGGGCCTGCGGGTCGAGGGCGCTGCTGAGCATGGACAGGATCTCGGGCACGATTTCGTAATAGGCCCACTTGCCGCGCTGCTCGCGGGTGACCAGGCCGGCGTCGACGAGCTGCTTCATGTGATGCGAGACCGTGGGCTGGGAGAGCCCGACCGGTTCGGTCAGGTCGCACACGCACGCCTCCCCGCCGGACTGCGCCGCGATCATCGACAACAACCGGACCCGGGTCGGGTCACCGAGCGCCTTGAACATCCGCGCCAACCGCTGGGCATCCTCGACCGCGAGCACCCCGCCCGTGACCGGAGCACAGCACCCACCCGCATCGGCGGCGATCAGTGGCAGCGAAGTCGTCATGGCCCTGATCCTACGCCACGCATTGACAACTGTCGATGCATCGACGAACATCAATACGTAGATGACGAGTCCACCCGACCGAATGGAGCGCGCCATGAGTGAGAACACCGAGCTGCGCGAGCAGGTCCGCGCCCGCTACGCGCAGGCCGCGACCGCCGTGACCCGCGGCACCCGCAACGCCGACTTGCTGGCTGAGGAGACCCCCGCGGGCTCGTGCTGCACCAGCACGCCCGCCGTGGAGGAGGCCGATTCGGGTTCGTGTTGTGCTCCGACCGAGCGCAGCTTCGGCGCGGGCCTCTATGACGAGGCGACCGCCGCCGGCCTGCCCCTCGAAGCGATCGAGGCGAGCCTCGGCTGCGGCAACCCGACCGCGGTCGCTGAGCTGCATGAGGGTGAGCGGGTGCTCGACCTCGGCTCCGGCGGCGGCATCGACGTCCTCTTGTCGGCCCGCAGGGTCGGCCCGACCGGGTTCGCCTACGGCGTGGACATGACCGACGAGATGCTCGCGTTGGCCGAGAAGAACAAGACCGAAGCCGGGGCGGAGAACGTCGAGTTCCTCAAGGGCACCATCGAGGACGTGCCGCTGCCCGATGGGTCGGTGGATGTGGTGATCTCCAACTGCGTCATCAACTTGTCCACCGACAAGCCGGCGGTGCTCGCCGAGATGTTCCGCGTCCTCACCCCCGGTGGGCGGATCGGGGTCTCCGATGTCGTCGCCGAAGACCGCCTCACCCCCGAGCAGCGGGCCGAGCGCGGCTCCTACGTCGGCTGCATCGCCGGAGCCCTCTCCAAGACCGAGTACCTCGACGGGCTCGCCAAGGGTGGTTTCGCGGATGCGAGCGTGGAGTTCACCCACGAGGCCGCCGACGGGATGCACGCCGCGATCGTCCGCGCCACCAAGCCTGCCAACTGATCCCGAGCTGACGAGGAGACTGAGCAGCACGATGCCCGCACCCCAGAACATCACCAGCATCGCGACCCCGACGCAGGCCCCGGCCGCGAAGCGCCTGTCCACGTTGGACAAGTGGCTGCCGGCCTGGATCGGCCTGGCCATGATCGCGGGTCTCCTCCTGGGCCGGTTCGTGCCCGCCCTCTCGGACCTGCTTGCTCGGATGGAGGTCGGCGGGATCTCGGTGCCGATCGGCCTGGGACTGCTGGTGATGATGTACCCGGTGCTGGCGAAAGTCCGCTACGACAAGATCGCCGCCGTCACCGGAGACAAGCGCCTCCTCGTCTCGTCTCTGCTGCTGAATTGGCTGCTCGGCCCGGCGGTCATGTTCGCCCTCGCCTGGCTCTTCCTACCGGACCTGCCCGAATACCGCACGGGCCTCATCATCGTCGGCCTGGCCCGCTGCATCGCGATGGTCGTGATCTGGAACGACCTCGCATGCGGCGACCGGGAAGCCACCGCCGTGCTGGTCGCGATCAACTCCGTATTCCAAGTCGTGATGTTCTCGGTGCTCGGCTGGTTCTACCTCACCATCCTCCCCGGCTGGCTCGGCCTCGACACCCAAGGCCTGGACGTCTCGGTCGGGCAGATCGCCCTCAACGTCCTCGTCTTCCTCGGCGTGCCCCTGGTCGCGGGGTTCGCGACCCGATGGATCGGCGAGAAACGCCGCGGCCGGGCCTGGTACGAAGAGCGCTTCATCCCGAAGATCGGGCCGTGGGCGCTGTATGGGCTGCTGTTCACGATCGTGCTGCTGTTCGCCCTCCAAGGCGACGCCATCACCTCCAACCCGCTCGACGTCGCCCGGATCGCTCTGCCGCTGCTGGTCTACTTCGCGCTCATGTGGTTCGCGGGCCTCCTGCTCGGCAAGGCACTGGGCCTCGGCTACGCCCGCTCGACCACGCTGGCGTTCACCGCGGCAGGCAACAACTTCGAGCTCGCCATCGCCGTCGCCATCGGCACCTTCGGCGCCACCAGCGGCCAAGCCCTCGCCGGGGTCGTCGGCCCGCTGATCGAGGTGCCCGTCCTCGTCGGCCTCGTCTACGTCTCCCTCTGGACCGCCAGAAGCTGGTTCCACACCAACCCCTACCAGACAGAAACCGAGGCATCATGACCACCCCGCAGCTCCCGATGGTCTTGTTCGTCTGCGTCCACAACGCCGGACGATCGCAGATGGCCGCCGCCTACCTCAATCGCATGGCGGCGGGTCGCATCGAGGTCCGTTCCGCCGGCTCCGAACCCGCCGACCAGCTCAACCCCGCCGTAGTCGAAGCTATGCGCGAGGTCGGGATCGACATCACCGCCGAACGCCCGAAGCTGCTCACCCCCGACGCGGTGAAGACCTCGGATGTGGTGATCACGATGGGGTGCGGGGATACCTGCCCGATCTTCCCCGGCAAGCGCTACGAGGACTGGCAGCTCGACGATCCTGCCGGGCAAGGACTCGACGCCGTGCGCACGATCCGCGACGACATCGAGAACCGCGTCCGCGCCCTCGTCGCTGAACTGACCTGACCCTGGGCCGCCCGGCGCACCTGCCGGGCATGGACCTCTCCCTCTTCACACATAGCCCCGGCCAGTCCTGGCCGGGGCTATTCCGTCATCTCCATCATCGGACCCTGCCGGTAGGGTGATCGGCGATGGGTGTCTTCCCCGACTTCGACGGGCTCGGCGGTATCGGAGACCTCCGCGCCGTGGTCGGCGCGCTCCTGACGTTCGTCCTGATCGTCGCCGTCCTCATGCTGATCGTCTCGGCGATCGTCTGGGCCATCGCAACGGCCCACGGCAACTATGCCACCGCTAGCAAGGGACGAATCGGAGTCCTCGTCGCCGTCGGTGCCGCCGTCCTCGCCGGAGGCGGCGTCGCCTGGATGAACTGGCTACTCAACCTCGGCCAACAACTCTGACGCCAAGACACCTCAGAGCCTCTCGATGCCCACGACCTCACCGGCGTGGGCATCGTCGTCTCCACTTCGAGGGTCACGGGGTGCACCTGTCGCGTGTACCCCGTCTGCGAGTCCGTGGGCGGGCCGCCCGTCGCCAAGGAGACCTACCGTGTTCGATCTGCTCGCCAACGTCATGTCCGCGCCGCTGCTGGTGCCGATGGACATCAACATCGACCCCAACACCAACGGCCTGCCGGGGATCAACCAGCTCCGCACCATCGTCGGCGCGGTGATGACCATCGGCCTGATCCTGTCCGTGCTCGCGCTGATCGTGTCCGCGATCGTGTGGGGCTTCGGCGCGAACTCTTCCAACCCGCACCTCGCCTCGCGCGGGAAGATCGGCGTCCTCGTCTCCTGCGGCGCTGCGGTGATCTGCGGCGCGAGCGTGACGCTCATCAACTTCTTCTGGAACGTCGGCCAGTCCGTCTGACCCGCACCGTCGTCGAGAGCTGGTGTTCGTGATGGGCGTGTGCGACGTTCCCGTGATCTCCTCGGTCTGTGATGCCGTCCGCGAAGGAGCCGCGTCTCTGGTCGCGGCCCCGTTCGACTGGCTCGCCCAGGCGATGGGTGCCGCCGCCGGGTGGCTGTTCGAGGCGGTCTGGTCGGTCTTCGACACCACGACCCTGGTGGATGTCACCAGGCCCGCCTACATCGCCGTCTACAACCTGCTGTTCGGCATCGCGGTCTTCGTGATGCTGATCTTCTTCTGCCTCCAACTCATCACCGGGCTGATCCGACGCGACCCCACCGCACTCACCCGCGCCGCTCTTGGCCTGGCGAAGTCCGTTCTCGGGTCGTTCGTGGTCATCACGCTCACTGCGCTGCTGCTGGAAGTCGTTGACCAGTTGTGCATCGGGATCGTGCAGGCCGCCGGCGAGACCACGGAGTCAATGGGCGACAAGATCGCCCTCCTCGCCGCAGGGCTGGTCGGCATCAACATCGCCGCCCCCGGTGTCGGAGCGATCATCACGATCTTCATGGCCGGGCTCGCGATCACGGCCGCCGCGATCGTGTGGCTGTCCCTCCTCGTCAGGAAAGCGCTCCTGCTGGTGGCGGTCGTGTTCGCGCCGCTCGCGTTCAGCGGCGCATCCTGGGACGCCTCGCGGGGGTGGATCGGGAAGTGGGCGATGTTCGTCGTCGCGCTGATCTGCTCCAAGCTCGTGCTCGTCGTGATGTTCCTCGTCGCGATCACCCAGGTCTCCGCACCGATCGACGCCGACCTGGCCTCGGTCAGTGACCCCATCGCGGGGATCGTGCTGATGGCTATGGCGGCGTTCGCCCCATACCTGACCTACAAGTTCATCGCGTTCGTCGGGTTCGACATGTACCACGCGATCGGCTCCGAGCAGGACGCCAAGAGCGCACTCAACCGCCCGATCCCCGTCCCGACCAAGCCGCAAGGCGGTGGTGACCCGAAGAAGGTGCTCGACGGAACCAGCAGCGGCGGGAACCCGGGCGGAGGAACCAGCGCCCCGCCCCCGCCCAAGACCCCGACACCGGCACCCGCCGCGAGCGGCGGAGGGGCCGCCGGTGGTGGAGGGGCCGCAGCAAGCGGAGGCAGTGCAGCCGCAGCCGGTCCCGTGGCCGCCGGGGTCGTGGTCGGGGCGAGTGTCGCCAAGGGTGCCGCGACCGCCGGCCCGAAGGCCGGAACCGCCCTGGGAGCCCAAGGCGGATACGCCGCCGACGCCGCCGCGCAGACACCGCCACCGCCCGCAACATCGCCTGCGGCACCGCCGTCGAGCCCGGCACCACGACCGCCGAGCACCGACCCGTCACCGCCACCGAAGCAGCCCCCACCGCCCGCGCCACGCCCACCGAAGGAGTAGACGATGAGCAGCACGAACCACGACCGGCCCACCGCGGGCGAACTCGTGCCGGTGAAGTTCTCCCGCCTCACCCGCCGCGGTGTCCTCCTCGGCCTGTCGCTGACCCAGCTCATCACGCTCGCCATCGGCGGAGCCACGCTCATCGGCGCGTTCTACGCCGGAGGCGGGATGCTGCTCGCCTACACCGCCCCCATCTGGGTACTCGCCGCCGCGCTGACCTGGATACCCATGGCGGGCCGGCCGATCGTAGAGTGGCTGCCCATCGCCTACTGGTGGCTGTGGCGCACCACCGGCGGACAACTGCTGTACCGGCGCAGGATCGTGGTCCCGCGTCCCGTCGGAACCCTCGCCCTGCCCGGCGACATGGCGCGACTGCGCGAGTACACCGACCCCGACACCAACGCTGGGATGATCCACGACCCCCACGCAGCCACGTTGACCGTGGTGTGCGAGGTCACCCATCCCGCGTTCGTGCTCCTCGATCCCGGCGAGCAGGAACGCCGCGTCAGCTCGTGGGGCCGCGTCCTGGCCACCGTCTGCCGCTCCGGACGGATCGCGACGCTGCAAGTCCTCGAACGCACCCTCCCCGACTCCGGCACCGGACTGGCCGAATGGTGGGCCACCCACGGCACCCCGGATGGATCATGGGCGGCCGACACCTACGCCGAACTCATCGACCGCGCCGGACCCGCCGGCGAACGTCACGCCACCACGCTCTCGCTGTCACTGGACATGAAGACGGCAGCGCGGCAGATCAGGACCGCTGGCGGCGGGATGCGCGGTGCTGCCGCCGTGCTGCGGCAGGAGATGAACACGCTCGTCGCGGCGCTCCGCTCCGCCGACCTCTCGCCGTCGGGATGGCTGACACCGGGGCAGATCGCGGTGATGCTGCGTTCCGCCTACGACCCCGCCATCGCTGCCACGCTGGAACGCCACGGGAGGCTCGGCCAGTCACTCGCGACCGCAGGGCCGGTTGCGGTCACGGAGACCTGGGGCAGGCTGCGCACCGACTCCGCTCACCATGCGGTGCTTTGGGTGAGCGAGTGGCCCCGGTCGCTGGTCTATCCGGGGTTCCTGTCGCCGATGCTGCTGTCCACCGGCATCCAGCGGTCGTTCTCACTGATCTGCACCCCCATGCGCTCCGATGCCGCTGCTCGCGACATCCGCAAGAAGAAGGTCGAGCACATCTCCGACCAGACCCAGCGCGCGAAGCTCGGCCAGATCGAAGACGCCTCCCAGACCGCCGAGTACCACGACGTGCTCCAACAAGAAGCCGACCTCACCGCCGGACACGGCATCCTCCGCTACACCGGCCTCATCGCCGTCTCCGCGCCCACCGTCGAGGAACTCGACGCCGCCGCCGCCGCGATTGAGCAGGCCGCGGTTCAGGCGTCGTGTGAGACCCGGCTGCTCGTCGGCCAGCAAGCAGCCGCGTTCACAGCCGCCGCGCTTCCGCTCTGCCGTCGGGTCTGAGTTCAGCCTTCGGGGCTGACGAGGATCGTGGTTGATGGATCGACGTCGGGCGCCCAGGCCAGGGTCGGCAGGTCAGCGCTTTCCAGTCCCGCGAGTTCGAGCGCAGCTTGTCCCGACAGGTGGGAAGAGTTGATGGACTGCCCGTTTGCGACTGCCGCGTAGAACTGTGCGGCGTAGTTGATCGCATCGGCGTCTTCGATGCTGTCGGCCATCCCGATCGCGAACGGCACGACTTGGGCCACCAGGTCGTCGATCTGGGCTGCGGAACGGCAGGAGTTCAGCAGGACGAGGAGTGGAGGATCGTCGGTTGCGCTGATCGCGCGTGCGAAGGCTCGCGCCGTCACGATCACTCCCTCGTGGGGTTCGTCTGCTTCATCCTCAAAGACGATCAGGTCGTCGTTGCTGTGGCCCGAGAAGTGGACTACGTGAGGGCGGAACTTCGTGATGCCGTCCAGTAGGTCAGCCGTGGTTGCTGCTGGCCGCACATCGAGTTCGATCTGGTCACGGTGCAAAGCCGACTCGACCGCTGCCCGGATGCGCTTCTGCTCCCTTCCAACGCGGAGGTCACCTTCGGCCGAAGCACCCAGCATGAGCACTCGGAGCTTCTCCGGCTTGGGCGCTGGGAGCTGACGCAGCGCGTGACTGACGGCTACCTCGGCACCGCTGATCCGCGATTCAAGCTGGGCACGTTCAGCCGCCGCCCGCCGGTCGGCACGCTGCTGCTCGCTCTTTCGGCGTCTCTCGACGGCATCGGCCTCCGACTGTTCGGCGCGGGAGAGCTTGGTCTGTAGCGCGGCCTCGTCCTTCGCGTAGCCGGCTGCCCGTGTCTGCCAGCGGCTGGCCTCCTTGCCCGCAGTCTCCGCTTCCTTCTCGCGGCGCTCGGCGTCCCGCAACTTGCTGCTGCGGCTGGAACTGCTCGTCGTCTTTGCGGCAGCCTGCCGTGCCTTGGCGGCATCGGCACGTTTCGAGGACTCCTTCGACCGGTACTCACCCGCCTTCTTGTCCGCGTCGATCCGCTGCTTGCGCTTGCGGTCAAGCTGTCCTCGGTACTGACTTGCGCTCACTCTGTCGTGCTCCTGCCTCGTTTGCCCTCGTGTCATCTACAACGCTAGGCCGGACCACCGACATTTCCGGGCCGATGGTGCGCACCTCCCCGTCACACGGCACCAGGAGGTCACCATGCCCACGTTCTTCGATTCGACTGCCGACGCCGCTGAGGCGTCCGAGGCGCTGCGGGGCTTGGCTCACGCGAGCCGGGGGTTCGATCAGCCCGCCGAGATGTACGGGGTGATTGGTGATCTGTCTTCGGGGATGCGCTCGTTGCGGCAGGCGCTCGACCAGATCGCTGATGTTCACGAGCGCAAGGCCGCGCACGCCTTCAACGATGCCGGAAGCCACGAGGCAGGAGTGCGAGACGCCCTCGCCACTGCGGAGGAACTTCGTCAGGCCGCGAACCTCGTCGACCGGGCGTACGACCGGCTCGCGGAAGGGTTCATCGCTGCGGGCCGGATCGCCTGGCACCCGGACCCGGCCGTCGAGGAGACCGTGCCGTCGCGGTGGGTCAGCGTGGTGTTCCTTCAGGGCGAGGAGGCTGACCGGCCGTTGCGCATCCTCGGTGAGCTGGGGCATGTCGATGCGGTGGACTTCCTCGCGCAGTGGGACTACGGCGACGAGACCACGCGGGCCGCGCTGGAGAACGGGTACGTCTATGACGAGCCCGGCGAGGGCACGAACGACCGGGTGGCGCTCTCGGGCGACTACGCGCTGGTCGTCAATCCGCACGTCGGCTACGTCTCGTTGCTGCGCCGCTACACCGTACCGGAGGCAGAGACCCAGGACGCCGAACAGATCGAGCCTGAGCCGGTGCAGGGTGGGCCGGAGTTGCTGGTGTCGTACTCGTCGCCGGGTGCCCCCGAGCGGCCCGATGTGCCGACGGTGAAGCGGGATGGCTCGTGGTTCGAGCCGGCGAAGATCACGGCGGTCAAGCAGGCGCGGGGGCTGGTGCGGTGATCGAGGATCGCGCGCGGCTGCACACCGCCGTTCTGGTGGCACCGTCGAAGGAGCGGCGGAAGCTCCGCAAGCAGCGCCGCAAGGCCGAGGCCCGCCTCCATGCCGAGCAGCGTCGGACCGCGCTCGCCGCTGCGAAGGCGAAGGCGGAGGAGGAGCGTGCCGAGCGGCGCGCCACCGTCTACTTGCCGAAGTCGGGCGAGGCTGGCGCTGCGCGGCTGCGGACTCCGGGTCGGTTCCATTTGACGCGGCATCAGGACACGTCGGCGACGCTGGCGGGCGCGTACCCGTTCGTCGCTGAGGGCGGGCTCGGTGCCGATGGCGTGTTCGTCGGCCAGGACCTCTACTCGGGCGGGAGTTTCGTCTACGACCCGTGGGTGCTCTACGCGCGCGGCATCATCACCGCCCCCAACGTGGTGCTGGCCGGAATCGTCGGCTCCGGCAAGTCCTCGCTGGCCAAGTCCCTCTACACGCGGTCGCTGCCGTTCGGGCGGCGCGTGTACGTGCCCGGCGACCCGAAGGGCGAACACACCGCGGTCGCCAACGCCGTCGGCGGACGCGCCATCGTCCTCGGCCACGGCCTCAACACGCGCCTGAACCCGCTCGACGAAGGCCACCGGCCAAGTGGCCTGTCGGATGAGCAGTGGGCCTCGACCGTTGCGGCCCGGCGGCGTGACCTGATCGGCGCGCTTGCGGAGACCGTGCTCGCGCGGGGCTTGTCGCCGTTGGAGCACACCGCGATCGACATCGCCCTGACCCAGACAGTGCGGGAGAACGACGTGCCGATCCTGCCGATGGTCGTTGACCGCATCCTCGCCCCGAGCGCGGATGCGGACGGCCGGTTGGCCGAGGACGGTCGGCTCGTCGGCCACGCATTGCGCCGTCTCGTCGCCGGCGACCTGGCCGGGCTGTTCGACGGGCCTTCGACGGTCGCGTTCGATCCGTCGTTGCCGATGATCTCGCTCGACCTCTCGCGGGTCACCGAGAACTCGACCCTGATCTCGGTGTTGATGACGTGCTCGTCGGCATGGATGGAGTCTGCGCTGCTCGACCCGAACGGCGGGCAGCGGTGGGTGATCTACGACGAAGCCTGGCGGCTCATGTCCCATCCCGCGCTGTTGCGGCGGATGGATGCGCACTGGCGACTCGCACGGCACTACGGGATCGCGAACATGCTGATCTTCCATAAGCTCACCGACCTCGACAACGTGGGCGATCAGGGCTCTGCGATGCGCTCCCTGGCCAACTCACTGCTCGCGAACGCCGAGACGCGGATCGTGTACCGGCAAGAGTCCGACCAGCTCGGGCCGACCGCTACCGCCCTCGGCCTGACCGGCACCGAGCAGCAGCTCTTGCCGAACCTCGGCGTCGGCCAAGGCCTGTGGCGGATCAAGGCCAGGAGCTTCGTCTGCCAACACCAACTCCACCCAGACGAACTCGCCCTGTTCGACACCAGCAGCCGCGCAGCCGGAGGCCACCGATGAACCTCACCAGCCCACGTCGAACATTGCCGAACGAGGACGACACGACCGGACCCGTCGAGCTGCCACACGTCCTCGTCACCGTCGCCAACGACGGCACCCTCACCGCCACGGTCGATGGAACACCATTCCCGTCACCGGACGCGGGCGCCTGGGCGCGGGCGACCTTCGGGCCGCTCATGGATGCCATCACCAAGGACCGCACCATCGCGGTCCGAGTCGAGGTCCGCGAGAACGACGGGACCGTCTTCACCGACATCCTCCGCACCCGCAAGCCCCGACGCACAGCGGCACCGTCCGAGACCTCCGCGTCCGAGACCTCCGTGCCGGAAACTCGTCGGAGTCGTCACGCCCGCCGGGTGCCTCGCTTGGCTGAGGTCATAACGGAGGGATTCGTGCCCGGCGAGGATGTCGCGGTCGCGACGATCATCTCCCACACCGACGCCACCGGAACCGGCGAGGCCCGCGCACTCATCGACCTCGACGACCTACCCGACGGCACACACGAGGTGATCTTGCTCGGGCGCATCTCGGGCACCCTCGCGATGCGGCGACTGACATGAACCAGCGGCAAGCCGGGGGCATGGGCGACGAACTCACCAACGCCGCCCTCATTGGCCTGATCGGTATGTTTGGGATCGCTCTCGTGCTCCGCGCCGCTGGCAGCGTCGCCGCGTTCCTCACCGGCACACCGCTGCCCGAAGCCGGCGTGGCGGCGGGGCTCGCCGTGTTTTTCAACCCCGGGGACCCTGCGACCGCGCTCGGTGCCGACAAGCTCAATCCCGTCGTGTACTGGCTCGTCAGCGCGGCGCTGCTCGGCGGACTCGCCGCCGGGATCGTCTGGGTGTGGATCGTGTTGCGCCGCCACACGCGGAAGACCGAGACCGACCCGCACCGACTGGCGGGGATCGCGACCAGTCACGAGGTCAAGACCGCAGCATCTGCGAAGGCACTGCTTCACCGCGCGGCCACGCTGCGGCCCTCCTTGGAGTCGCCAGCACCACAGGATGTCGGCTACCTCCTGGGTGCCAGTCGTGGGACGAAGGTCTGGGCATCGGTCGAAGACTCGATCCTGCTGATCGGCCCGCCTCGCTCCGGCAAGGGCCTGCACGTCGTCATCAACGCGATCCTCGACGCACCCGGCGCGGTCGTGACCACCAGCACGAGGCCCGACAATCTCACCGCGACCCTCCGTGCTCGACGCCGCAAGGGTGGGCCGGTCGCCGTGTTCGACCCGCAACACCTCGCCGAGGGCATACCCGCCGGGCTGCGCTGGTCGCCCATTCGCGGGTGCGACGATCCGCTGACTGCGATGATCCGCGCTAACGGGCTCGCTGCCGCCACCGGCCTCAGTGCAGGCGGGGTCGAGTCTGGCGGGTTCTGGGAGGGCAAGACCCGCACCGCACTCCAGAGCCTGCTGCACGCTGCCGCGCTCGACGGCCGCCAGCCGGCCGAGCTGTTCCGGTGGACCCTTGACCCCAGCGCCGCGTCCGAGGCCGTCGCCATCCTCAACTCCCACCCGAACGCCGCGATGGGCTGGGACGACTCACTGGGCGCGATGATCGACGCCGACCCCAAGACCCGCGACAGCATCTGGCAAGGCGTCTCCCTCGCACTCGCCGCACTGGCCGACCCGCGCGTGCTCGATGCCGTCACACCAGGCCCGCACGAACACTTCGACCCCGAGACCTTCCTCACCGAGCAAGGCACTCTCTACCTGCTCGCAACAGGGGCCGGAGCAGGAGCCTCCGCGTCCCTTGTCGCGGCATTCGTCGAAGACCTCATCGAAACCGCCCGACGACTTGCCGCCCGCTCACCCGGAGCCCGGCTCGACCCGCCACTGCTCCTCGCGCTCGACGAGATCGGCAACCTCGCGCCGCTGCCCTCCCTTCCGACGCTCATGGCCGAAGGCGGCGGCACCGGAATCACGACCATGCCGGTCTTGCAGTCCCTCGCCCAAGCCCGCGACCGGTGGAGTGAACACCAGGCCGGAGCGATCTGGGACGCCAGCATAGTCAAGATCATCCTCGGCGGCGCATCCAACAGCCGTGACCTTCAAGACCTCTCCACGCTCATCGGAGAGCGTGACGAGTACACCGACAGCGTGACCCTCGGTGACCACGGCACCCGCTCCAACCAACGGTCCATCCGCCGCGTCCCGATCCTGCCGCCAGACCGCATCCGCACCCTGCCATTCGGCACCGGTATCACGATGCTGCGCTCCGCACCGCCCATCGTCACCGACCTCCGCGCCTGGCCGACCCGCGCCGACGCTGCGCAGCTACGCAGCGACCGCAACGAACTCGAAGCACTGCTGCGTCGTCCGACGCCCTGATGTTAGGCGGCGCCTCGTATGACGGTGTGTCCGTCATTGCGGGTTCCGATGAAGGAGCGGTGGTCGGCGGCGTCAGCGTGACGATCAACCCCCGGTACCCGGATCGGCAGCGTGCACTCTGCCCGGATCGGGTCGTCACGCTGACGCCACCCGGACACGCCCGCCCCGCTGATCCCGGCCGACGAGCTCTCCCTGGGCGCAACACGAACCGGACCCACCCAGCGCGCACGGTGTGGTAGAAAGCCTGAACAACGTTGACGGGAGTACAGTTTCGTGATCGCGGTCCGCTCTGTCGAGCACGGCGAGCAGGTGCTGTCCGAGCGGCGGCTGCCCTGCCCGGACTGTGACCGCCCGCTGCGCGCGTACGGACACGGCCGGGTCCGGACCGTGCGCGGCCCCGGCGAGTCGAGCCTGACGGTGACCCCGCGGCGGGCCCGCTGCCCCGGCTGCGGGCGCACCCACGTGCTGCTGCCGGCCGCGTTGCAGCCTCGCCGCGCGGACACCAGCGAGGTGATCGGGATCGCGCTGGCCGCCCGGGCCCGTGGCTCCGGTGCGCGGCGCATCGCCGCCGCGCTCGGCCGACCGGTCAGCACCGTCAAGGCGTGGCTGCGCGGCGCTGACGCCGGGCACGCCGACCGGCTCCACCAGCAGGGCATGGCGGCCGCAGCGGTGATCGACGCGCAGCTGATGCCCGCAAGCCAGCCCACCCGGCTCGGTGACGCGTTGAACCTGCTCGCCGGTGCCGCGCTGGCCCTGCGGGCCCGGCTCGGGCTGAGCGACCCGCCCTGGACCCTGATCGCGTTCTTGGCCGGCGGGCGCCTGCTGCCGGTGCTGCGCACGTAAGACCCGGGCCATCACCGGGCGCAGCCCTGCCCAAAATCGCCCATCACCGCCTCGCCCGAGGAGAAGTCGTTCCCGTCACCGATGACGACCGCGCCGTCACCACGACGACCAATGCCTCTCTGCACCTCGTCATCGACCGCGACGCCGCCATCGTCAACAAGCGTGATCGGTAACACCTGAGCGCAGACCTGGCGGCGGGAGCGCACCTGCCTGACACAGCGGCCACACACGGCTGGTCGCCCGAGTTCAGGAGGACGCCATCATGGCCATTCGTACGCACCAGTCCATCTCCGGCTTCGTCGCCTCGGACCCGCAGCTCAGCTACACCGACCGCGGCGACGCACGGCTCTACATGAAGGTCGGCATCGAGCACTACCGCAAGGAGCCCGACAACACCTTCACGCAACTGGAGACGACCTTCCACGACCTCATCGCGTATCGCGGTGCCGCAGAGCAGGGAGCCGAGCGGCTCGCCAAGGGCGACAACATCATCGCCGACGGACGGGTGCGCGACTACTCCTACGAGCGTAACGGCCAGCGGTACGAGGGTGAGGAGTTCATCGCGACGCGCATCGGACACGACCTCGCCCGCACCCGCTATGAAGTGGACCGCAGCGAACGCACTTCCGGCCGGGACGCAACGGCTTTCGCCGCTCCGCAGCAGGCTGCGCCGTCCAACGCGACCGCCATCGGAATGTGAGCGGTCAGCCATGACCGATCAGTTCTTCCCTGAGCACGACGACATGCCACCCGAGGCAGGTCTCGCGTCCCCACGATTTGACGCGCCTGAGCCTCCGCATCCGGTCAACTGGAACTTGCTGACCGCTAATGATCTCGAAGCCGAGTTGCTCGAACTGAACCGCTGGGTGGACTGGCTTCGCCACACCTATGGACTCCCCGCCAGCGTCGTCCCGCCCTTCTGGCACCGTCACCCCGAACTCCTCTGGGAGTTGTCGGCGCTGCACCTGCACTGGCTGTGCGCGTACGACCCGGAGCAGAACGGCTCGGCACCCCTCGGCTGGCACCGCGACTTCGCGGACGCCCGCGCCCGACTTCGCGATTGGGTTGCGGCGTGCGGCACTCGGCTCGACCGAGACCGCCCGACTCGCCAGACGAGCTGGCCCGGCGAAGACCCTGCCCCGTCCATCGAGGACTCACCGATCACGGATCGCGATGAGGATTTCGTCCGGTTCGTCATCGACATGGTGAACGCGCGTCAGGAGGCAGAGGATGCCTTCTTCGCGGGCGTCGACCCGGAGACCGGCGAGGTGTGAGTCGTGGCTCGCCGCTATGAACGGAAGACCGGGCAGCGCCAGCAGAGCGAACGCGAGCTGACGATCCGGGCCGAGTTCCACGAACCGCCGGACCTGGACAAGCTCTGCGAGCTGCTGATCCGCCTGGCGCTCCAGCAATCGGGCTCGTGCCGCTCAGAGGGCACGACGCGCCCGAAGCGCCCTCGTGCCACGGCGAGCACGTCGTCGTAAAATGTAGGCATCCGTCGCGGATGGCGGATGTTGTGGTCCTAGCGCTTCGCCACCCCGGCGAGGCAAAGTAAACGTGGCCGACTCGGCCTAGTCCTACAGCCTTCGGGCTCTTCTCACGATCAACATCCGCCGTCACACCGTCCGCGTCGGCAGGACCAGTGACTGTGGAGAAGAGCCATGACGATCATCGACGCGGACCGAACCGCGATAGACAGCCTCGTATCACCAACACCGTTCCCCGGATCGTTCGCCGTCTCTTACCTGCGGGTCTCCACGAAGGAGCAGGCGGAGAAGGGCGGCCAGGCGGAGGGATTCTCGATCCCGGCGCAGCGTGAGGCGAACCAGCGCAAGGCCGACCAGCTCGGAGCGACGATCATCGAGGAGTTCGTCGATGCGGGCGAGTCGGCGCGCAAGGCCGACCGGCCCGAGCTGATGCGGATGATCCAGTACGTCGCGAAGCACAAGACGAACTACTGCATCGTCCACAAGGTCGACCGGCTGGCCCGCAACCGAGCCGACGACGTGACCATCCATCTCGCGCTCAAGGACGCTGGCGTCACGCTGGTGTCGGCCACGGAGAACATCGACGAGACCCCATCAGGGATGCTGCTGCACGGCATCATGTCCTCGATCGCGGAGTTCTACTCCCGCAACCTCGCGACCGAGGTCGTCAAGGGCCTGTCGCAGAAGGCCGCGCAGGGCGGCACGGTGACGAAGGCACCCATCGGCTACCTCAATGTCGGTGTGCGCGACGAGTTCGGGCGGGAGGTACGCACCGTCGAGATCGACGAGGAGCGGGCGCGACTGGTCCGGTGGGCGTTCCAGGTGTTCGCCTCCGGTGACTGGACGACCAGCCAACTCCACCAAGAACTAGTGGCGCGCGGGCTCACGACAGCGGCGTCGCCGCGACGGCCATCTCGACCCATCGGGAAGTCGTCCGTGCATCGGATGCTGACGAATCCGTACTACAAGGGCAGCGTCCGCTACCAGGGCGTCACCTACGCCGGAGCGCACGAGGCCATCGTCCCGAACGAGGTGTGGGATCAGGTGCAGACCGTGCTCGGCACGCACCGCTCGGCCGCCGACGCGACGCAAGTGCACGAGCACTACTTGAAGGGGACGGTGTTCTGCGGGCAGTGCGGTTCGCGGCTGCTGGTGTGCAACGCCAAGAGCAGTCAGGGCACGATCTACCCGTACTTCGTGTGCGCCAGCCGGCATGGTGGCAGAGGCGACTGCACCCGGCAGGCGATGCTGATCGAGCAGGTCGAACGCCTCGTCGAACGCTTCTACGCCAAGGTCCAGCTCGACCCCGAAACGACGCAGGCGGTCTCGGCGATGCTCCATGCCAGGTTCGACGAGATGATGGCGGAAGGAGCCGCCGAACTCACTGACCTGGCGACACGAAGAACCCAACTCGAAGGCGAGCAGCACAAGCTGCTCCAAGCCCACTACGCCGGAGCCATCCCGCTCGATCTGCTCAAGAAGGAGCAGGACCGGATCACTGCGTCGCTGGAGACCATCGAGCACCGGATCACCGCTCACCACGGCCACTACGCTGACGCGCGTGCGAACCTCGACGACTCGCTGAAACTGCTGTCGAACGCCGCCGACCTCTACGAGCACGCCGACGACGCGAACCGCAGGCTGTGCAACCAAGCCCTGTTCAAGGCGATCTACATAGATGAGGACAACGACGTGCGCGTCGGCTACCGGAACCCGTACGACGGGCTGAGTGTCCCCGGCCTCCACGCCGACGCCCTGAGCTGGGCCGCCGAGGCGAAGAAAATGGGCCAGGCGGGAACCGCGACCAAGGGTGGCCCCTTGGTCGCAAGTTCACACCTGACCCGTTTGGGGTGAGTAACGGGACTTGAACCCGCGGCCTCCTGGACCACAACCAGGCGCTCTGCCAGCTGAGCTATACCCACCATGTGCCCTGTTCGGGCGAGTGTTCATGCTACCGGTAACCAGGGCCGGTGGGAAATCGTTTCGCGGCAGGCTCAGCAGGGGTCCTCGGTGAGGTCGGAGCCGTCGGGCCCTGGCGTGGCCCCGGTGAGCGCCCCCTGGTGCCGGGTGGCGATCTCCTTCAACTGATCGGTGCCCGGACCCGGAGGGGCGACGAAGAGGGCCTCCCGGTAGTAGCGCAGTTCCTCGATCGACTCCTGGATGTCGGCCAGGGCGCGGTGGTTGCCCGACTTGGCAGGGGTGTTGTAGTACACCCGGGGGAACCACCGGCGGGCCAACTCCTTGAGGCTGGAGACGTCCACGTTGCGGTAGTGCACGTGCTGCTCCAGGGTGGGCATGTCCCGGGCCAGGAAGGCCCGGTCGGTGCCGATCGTGTTGCCCGCCAGCGGCGCCTTCCGCGGTTCGGGCACGAACTCCCGCAGGTACGCCAGCACGCGCTCCTCGGCGTCGGCCAGGGTGAGCCCCCCATCCAGCTCCGCCAGCAGACCCGAACTGGTGTGCATCTGCCGGACGAAATCACCCATCCGTTCCAACGCCTCGGCAGAGGGCTTGATCAGCACGTCGACACCCTCGCCGAGCACGTTCAACTCGGGGTCGGTGACCAACGCCGCCACCTCGACCAGGGCGTCGCCCCCGGCCAGGTCCAGGCCCGTCATCTCGCAGTCGATCCATACCAACAGCTCATTCACGGGCCCCCACCCTACCGCTCGGGTGCCCGGCGCACCGTTTCCAGCGGTTGCCGGCCGCGGGGGAGCCACTTCACGAACCACCCCGCCCCGAACCAGCAGGTGGCCGCCGTGACCAGGGCCGCCGCCCACAGCGGTGCCACCGCCACCACCGCTCCGACCAGGAACGGGCCGACCGCATTCCCGGCGTCGGAGAGCAGCCGCCACGCACCCAGGAACTGGGGTCGCCCGGCCGCCGGGGAGGCGTCGGAGCCGAGGGTCATCACGATCCCGGCGGAGAAGCCGTTGCCGATCCCGAGCAGCACCGCGACCAGGCCGATCGTCCACGGGCCGTGGCTGAGCGGGAGCAACGCGAACCCCAGGCCCAGCAGCACCAGCGTGGGGGCGGTGGACCAGAAGCGGCCGAACCGGTCCATGATCAGTCCCGAGGGATAAAACATCGCCATGTCGGCGAACGCGGCCACCGCGAAGATCAGGCTGGTCGCCTGGGCGCTCAGCCCCGCGGCCTCGGCCCACAGCGGCAGCAGGCTGAGCCGCCCCGCCCGGCCCAGCATGATCAGTAGGGCGCCCAGGCCGAGCGTGGCCAGCACCTTGCGGTGCTCCCGGATCACCTCGATCGTGCGCGGCCGGGGCGGGGCCGGCCCCCGCACGGTCGGGCGGGGCACGTCGGGCAGCGCCAGGGTGAGCAACCCCGCCGCCAGGGACATCGCCGCCGCTGCGGCGTACGCCGAAGAGAGGCCGAACCGGCCGACCACCAGGGCCCCGACCAGGGGACCGACGAACATCCCGACCCGCAGCGTCCCGCCCAGGGTGGACAGCGCCCGGGCGCGCTGGCGGAACGGCACGACCTCGGTCAGGTACGCCTGCCGGGCCAGCCCGAACACCGCTCCCGCCAGCCCGGCCACGAACACCGCCGCGGCGAGGACGATCAGATGACCGGCCCGCCAGGCGGCCAGCATGGCGGCGGCCTCGAGGACGGCCGCGCCGACCAGGGCCCGCTTCTCGCCGATCCGCGCCGCGATCGAGCCGGCTGGCAGGTCCCCGACGAGTTGGCCGAATCCGTGCAGTCCGACCACCAGCGCGGCCATCCCGACGCTGGCGCCCATCTCCCGGGCCGACAGTGCGACCAGCGGGAGCATCGCTCCCCAGCCGATCGAGACCAGCAGGGTGGGGGCGTACGCCGCCAGCGCCACCTTCCGCCACTCGATCGTCTCCGCCACCCTCCCACGCTATCCCCACCGATGACGCGGGCAACCGGCTGACCACGTACCGACCGTTAGACTGTTCGCTGCCCGGCCCCGATAGCTCAGCGGATAGAGCAGCAGCCTTCTAATCTGACGGTCGTAGGTTCGATTCCTACTCGGGGCGCCAGACCCAGCCCGTCACCCCGGTACGCTGGGCGCCATGCATCTCGCCGCCGCCAACGAGCCTGACCTGAGCGACCCGCGGCTCCGCTCGGGGCTGCGGCGCAACGGGTTGCCCGTTCCGGGTCGGCCGGAGGATCCCTGGATCAAGCGGTTCCTCACCTCACCGATGACCTGGCTGATCTTCGCAGCGCTGGTGATCGAGGCGATCTGCATCGTCCGGATGTGGTTCGAGCTGGTCCCCGACAAGAAGGTGCCGGGTGGGTCGGTGGTCGGGATCGGCGAGGACACGGTTTGGCTCACGCTGCCGTATGCCCTGATCACGGTGATTCCGCTGACGCTGCTCTTCCTGTGGGCGGATCGTTTCCGCCCGCAGCGATTCTGGGTCTGGTTGGTCACCTTCGGCTGGGGCGCCTGCGTCGCCACCTACCTCTCCCTGCACGTGAACACCTGGGCCGCCGCCCACCTCTCGGTCGCCGGGGACGGGGATCCGGCCACCGCGCCCCGGGCCGCTGTGTTCGTGGCACCCTTCGTGGAGGAGGCGACCAAGGCGACGATCCTGTTCTTCCTCGCCATCGCCATGCGCTATCGCTGGGTGAGCACCCTGTCCGGGATCACCCTGGCCGGGCTCTCCGCCTCGGCCTTCGCCTTCACCGAGAACATCATCTACTACACCAGGTCGGTCCGGCTCGCCTACAAGTACGGGGTGGACGAGTCCCTGCTGTTGCAGTCCACCTTCTTCCAGCGGGGTGTGCTCACCTTCTTCGGTCACCCGTTGTTCACCGCCATGACCGGGATCGGGCTGGCGATCGCGCTGCGCACCCGGAGCAAGCTGGTCCGGGTGCTGGCACCGGTGACCGGCTTCCTGGCCGCCGCCCTGCTGCACATGCTGTTCAACGGGGTCGCCTCGGCGGGACTGCCGGAGCAGGCCCTGTTGATCCCGCTGTTGTTCGTGGCGTACCCGATGGTGATCACGCTGATCGTCTTCACCGTGCGCCAGTTCCTCGCCCAGCGCCGACTGATCGGCGCGCGGCTGGCCGACTACGAGCGGATGGGCTGGCTCAACGACACTGACGTCGAGTACGCCCCCCGCCCGCTGACCCGGATCCGCGTGCTGTGGCAGGCCCTGTGGGGCGGACGGTTGCTGAGCACGTGGATGATGCAACGGGCGCTGACCGAGCTGGCGTACCTGCGCGACTCCATCGCCCGGGGACTGGTCGACGACGCGGGTCTGGTCCGCGAGAAGCAACTGCTCTTTCGGATCCGGGGGTTGCGGGAGCGCGCGATCGTGGCGCCGCTGCCGCGCACCGTCTACCCGTGGCAGCGCCGGCGCCGGAAGGCCCAGCTGTGGTCGGCGCCCAGCTATCCCGGACCGGCCGGCCTCGGCGGCAATTACCCGGCGTCGGTACCGGCCGCCCCTGGCGGTGTACCGCTAGGATCGCGAGCGACCCAGTATTCGGCGGTTGATCCACGCTGGAAGCCGCCGGCCCCCTAGGAGGCCCGATGGCGAGCGACCGGCTGCAGGAATCCCTGAACCGGTTGCGCGACGTGGTCGCTGGGGTGGAGCTGCCGCTGGGCCTGCCCTCATCGGGAGCCCAGCAGCGGACGGCCCGCGAGATGGCCGACCAGCTCGACGACTACATCCTGCCGCGTCTGGCCACCTTGGACGCGCCGTTGTTGGCGGTGGTCGGCGGGTCCACCGGGGCGGGCAAATCGACCCTGGTCAACTCCCTGATCGGCCGCGTGGTGACCCGTCCGGGGGTGATCCGGCCGACCACCAAGGCGCCGGTGCTGATCCACCATCCGCGGGATGCGCACTGGTTCGACGACGACCGGATCCTGCCCGGGCTGGCACGGACCACCGCCCAGTCCGACGATCAGCGTGAGCTGCAGTTGGTCGCCGATGACACGATCCCACCGGGTCTGGCGATCCTGGACGCGCCCGATGTCGACTCGGTGGTCGAGGAGAACCGGCGACTGGCCGCCCAGTTGCTGGCGGCGGCCGACCTGTGGCTCTTCGTCACCTCCGCCGCCCGGTACGCCGATGCGGTGCCCTGGGAGTTCCTGCTGCAGGCCGCGGAGCGCTCGGCCGCCGTGGCCGTGGTACTGGACCGGGTGCCCCCGGCCGCGATGGACGACATCCCGACCCACCTCGGCACCATGATGACCCAGCGCGGTCTCGGCGACTCACCGTTGTTCGCGGTTCCCGAGACCCGCACCGATGCCGAAGGTCTGCTGCCGGACTCCGCGGTCTCGCCGATCCGCAGCTGGCTGGCGACCCTGGCGCACGATGCGACCAGCCGGCAGGAGGTCGTCCACCAGACCCTGGACGGCGCGATCGGGTCGCTGCTGGCCCGCGGGCCGGACCTGGTCTCGGCGCTGGAGGACCAGGACCGGGTGCTGGCCCAGCTGCGCGAGGACGCGGACAAGGCGTACGCCGAAGGGGTCCGGGCCGTGTCGGTGCAGACCGCCGACGGCACCCTGCTGCGCGGTGAGGTGCTCACCCGCTGGCACGACTTCATCGGCACCGGGGAACTGTTCCGAGCCCTCGATCAGAAGGTCGGCTGGCTACGGGACAAGGTCGTCAACGCGCTCCGCGGCCGCCCGGCCGCCTCCGACAAGGTGCAGGTCGCCGTCGAGTCCGGCCTCGAGGCGCTGTTGCGCGAGGAGGGGGACGCGGCGGCCGAACGGGCCGAGGCCGCCTGGGCCGCCAACCCGGCGGGACGGACGCTGCTCAAGGCCAGCCGCGAGGACCTGTCGCGATCCTCCCGCGACTACGCCGGCGACGCGGCCCGCACCGTCCGCGACTGGCAGGGTGCGGTGCTCGACCTGGTGGCCGATGAGGGGATGGGAAAACGTTCCCAGGCACGGTTCCTGGCCTTCGGGGTGAACACCATCGGTCTCGCGCTGATGATCGTCGTCTTCGCGCACACCGGTGGGTTGACCGGAGCGGAGATCGGCGTGGCCGGCGGCACTGCGGCGCTGGCCCAGCGGGTGCTCGAGGCGGTCTTCGGTGACGACGCGGTACGCCGCCTGGCCGAGCGGGCCAAGGAGGATTTGGACGCCCGCGTGTCCGCCCTGCTCGCGCACGAGCTGGAGCGGTACCACCACCTGCTCGATGGCATCAGCTCCAGCGAGGACTCGGCGGCCCGGCTCCGTAGCGCCCTTGCGGACGTCCGGGCGGCCCGCGACGGCGCACCGCTGCCCGCCGAGGCGATCACCGCCGCCGAGACCGCGGAGCTGACCACCGGCGAACCCGGGCGATCGGACACGAACACCGAGCTGCCGGGGGCTCGCCGCCTGGAGCTCGAGGACGGTGGGGAGGTCGCCGCCCGTGCGATCGACACCCGGTATGCCGATCCCGCCGCGGACGTGGTGGACGCCGAGATCGTCGAGGAGCGTCCCGATGGCCCGCGCTGAGGATCTCGGCGGTCGACTCCGCGCGTTGCGTGAAGCCGCCGAGGGGGCGCGCGGACGCGTCGACGACGCCGTGGTTGAGCGGGCCGAGACCGTCGTCAACCGGGCCGGACGCCGGCTGGAGCTGGCCGGGGACAGCACGGTGATCGCCCTGGGTGGGGCCACCGGATCCGGCAAGTCGTCCACGTTCAACGCGCTGTCCGGGACCGAGTTGGCCGTGGCCGGCGTACGCCGACCCACCACCTCCAAGGCGATGGCGGCCACCTTCGGAGACACCGCCGCCGAGGACCTCCTCGACTGGCTGGACATCCGCACCCGCCACCACGTGCCGAACCCCACGGCGGCGGCCGCGGACATCGAAGCCGCGGGGGCGGCCCAGCTCGAACCCGACCGGTCACGTACCCGAATGCCCAGCGTGACCCAGCACCTGCCGAAGCTGCCGACGCTGCGGCGCCGCGAGGCCGGGCCGGCCAACTTCGACGGCCTGGTGCTGATCGACCTGCCCGATCACGACTCGACCGAGGTGGCGCACCGCCAGGAGGTGGACCGCCTCGTCGAGCTCGTCGACATGCTGATCTGGGTCGTCGACCCGCAGAAGTATGCCGACGCTGCCCTGCACGACGGCTATCTCAAACCGCTGGCCCGCTACGCACCGGTGATGCTGGTGGTGCTGAACCAGATCGACCGGCTGGACGAGGCCGAACGCAAGCGGTGCGTGAGCGACCTGCGCCGCCTGCTCGACTCCGAGGGCCTCCAGCAGACCCAGATCGCCGCGATCAGCGCCAGCACCGGCGAAGGCGTGGCCGAGCTGCAACAGCTGATCCGCAGCCGGGTCGCCGACAAGCAGGCGTCCACCGGGCGGATCTCGGCCGACGTCGACGGCGCCGCCGAGGCGCTGGCCGCCGAGTCGGGGACCGCGCCCGTCGGCCACGTCACCAAGGGTGCGGCCCGGCGCCTGGACCAGGCCATGGCCGCCGCCGCCGGGGTCGAGGTGGTGGCCGAGGCGGTCGGCGGTGCCTGGCGGCATCGGGGCGGGCTCGCCACCGGCTGGCCGGTGCTGGCCTGGCTCGCCCGATTCCGGCCGGACCCGTTGCGCCGGCTCCACCTCGACCGTTGGGGGGCGGGCAAGCGGGGCGAGGAGATCGACCCGGCCCGGGTGTCGCGGACCTCACTGCCTGCGACGACCTCGGTGCAACAGGCCCGAGTCGACTCCGCCGTGCGCGACCTGGCCGACGCTGCAGCCGACGGCCTGTCCCGGGGCTGGGTGGCGGCCGTTCGGGCGGCCGCGCGAGGGCAGCAGGAGCGGGTCAGCGATCAGCTCGATCGGGCGGTGGCCACCACCGACCTGGAGCTGGACCGCAACCGCGGCTGGTGGAAGGTGGTGACCGTCCTCCAGTGGATCCTGGTGGCCGCCGTGGTCGCCGGATTGGCCTGGCTCGGGGTCGCCTTCCTGATGCTCTATCTGCAACTGCCCCCGCTCCCCGAGGTGCGCTGGTGGGGGATCCCCGCCCCGACCGTGCTGCTGGTCGGCGGCGTCGGGCTCGGCCTGCTCGTGGCGGCCCTGGCCCGGATCGGGGTCGAGGTCGGTGCCAGACGCAAGCAACGGCGGGCGCGGGCCGCCCTGCTGGCTTCCATCTCCGGCGTCACCCGGCGACTTGTGATCGATCCGGTGAACGAGGAGCTGGACCGCTACGAGGGGGTCCGCTCGGGGCTCGAACGCGCCCGCCGCTGACTCAGGCGGCCTGCTCGACCCGCTCGGCCTGGTTGACCCGCTCCGCCTCCTCCCCGATGAACTCACCGGACTGGTCGGGCTCGGGGCGTACGTCCTCGTCATCCCGCTCGGCGGGCGGCTGCTCCTTGACCAGTCGCCGGAAGCTGCTGGCCCCCCAGTTGAGGTCGTGGCCGACGCTCTGCGCCTCCAGCACCGTCCGCTCCCGCTGGGCGCCGGACTGGTCCTGCCAGCTCTCGGTGCGCAACCGGCCGATCACCAGCACCGGCTGGCCCTTCTGCAGGCTGAACTGCACGTGCTCGGCCAGGCCGCGATAGCAGCGCACGCTGACCCAGGTGGTGGGTCCGTCGACCCAGACGCCCTCGCGCCGGAATCGGGTGGTGCTGGCCATCCGGAAGGTGGCATAGGGGGTGCCGTTGCGGGTGGTCCGCTCGTCGACGGGGGTGCCGAGGCGACCGGTCATGCTGACGATGGGCTCCATTGGTGTGTCCTCTCCTAGGGCTCGATACCGATACAGTGCGGCTCTGCGCCGGAATCGTGCACCGGCCAGGCTCCACCTGTGGACAGAGCTCGTGGTGCCGATCCGACTGTGGACAAACCTGATTGATCGAAAATACGTAAGAACGTATAATCGACTCATGTCCGACGATCTGACCGACCGCGTGGCGGCACTGGAGGCCGCCATGGCCCGCCTCGAGGCAGGCCTGGGATCGAACCACTCCGGCACCCCACTGCCCCCCGCCCAGGCGGGGGAGTTCTGGGCGCTGGAAGGACTGGAGCAGCGACACCCCGAGGGTGCGGTGCTGCTCGCCGGCTCGGTGGAGGTGCCCGAAGCCGGGCCGGTGCGCTGGCAGTACGGACTCGCCCAGGCGAGCCTGCTCGACCTCGACTGGGCCGAGCTGGCCGCCGCGCTGGATGCCCTCGGCCATCCGGTACGCCTCACCCTGCTGCAGCTGGTGCTCTCCGGCGTACGCTCCACCGCCGCCCTGGCCGCCCGCGACGAGCTCGGCACCACCGGCCAGTTGCACCACCACCTGCGGGTGCTGCTCGGTGCCGGCTGGCTGTCGTCGACCAGCCGCGGCCACTACGAGATCCCGGCCTCCCGCGTGGTACCGCTGCTGGCGATCCTGCTGGCCGCCCGCCCGACCTGATCCGAGGAGAACGATGTCCACCGCCACCGCACCTCCCGCCCCGGACGACCCCGCCGCCCAGCCGATGGCTCCCACACCACGACGCGCCCGGACCTGGCCCGGCCTGCTGATCGGCGCCCTCGTGGGCGCGCTGCTCGGCGTCTTCCTCGGCCCCGGTCTCAGCCCACCCACCACCAGCACGGGCGACCCCGGGCTGACCAGCAGGGTGCAGCAGCACCTGGCCGGCTCCCGCGGGTTCGGTTCGCTCAGCGTGGTCGAGCTCGAGCGGGGCGGTGTACGCCGGGCCGACCTGGGTCCGGTGGGCAGGCACCACGAGCTCGGTTCCGTCACCAAGACGTTCAACGGGCACCTGCTCGCGGATGCGGTCAAGCGCGGCGAGGTCGCGCTCGACGACCCGGTTGCCAAGCACCTGCCCGAGCTCGCCGGTACGCCGGCCGGTGAGGTGAGCCTGGCCCAGTTGGCCAGCCACCGCGGCGGCCTCCCGCGGATGCTGCTCAGCGAGGCGTTCGGCGGACTGCTGCACCCGCTGACCATGCAGAGCCCCTACCACTCCACCGCCGCCGGGCTGATCGCGGAGGTGGGTCGAACCCCGTTGAACGGCCGCGGGAAGGTGACCTACTCCAACGTCGGCGCCTCGCTGCTGGGCCACGCGCTGGCCCGGGCCGCGCACCAGCCGGACTGGCCGACGCTGGTCCGGGTCCGGATCTTCGAGCCGCTCGGCATGCGCGACACCGTCATCGCCACCCGGCCCGAGCAGGTGCCCGCCAGCCGCACCGTCGGGCGGACCGACAACGGGGGCACTCCCGAACCGTGGACGGCCGAGGGCACGGCGCCGGCGGGGTCCTCGACCTGGACCACGACCGAGGACCTGACGCGGTACGCCCAGGCGCTGCTGAACGGCACCGTCCCCGGCATGGAGGCCCTCGACCCCCGCTGGCCGGCGGGATCGGAGTCGCGCCGGATCGGGCTGCACTGGTTCACCACCAGTCGGGACGGAGCCGCGGTGGTCTGGCACAACGGGGGCACCGGCGGCGGAACCAGCTACCTCGGTCTCGACCGCCAGCAGGGCCGTGCGGTGCTGATCCTGAACGACTCCACCACCGACGTGACCGGGATCGGCACCGACCTGCTGCGGGGCAACCCCCCGGCCGGGCACGGCATCCCCTGGATGAACCTGCTGGTGCTCGTCCTGTACGCCGCAGCGGTCGGCCAGCTGGCCTTCCGGGCGATCCGTCCCAGCTCGCGGATGAGCGTGCTCTCCGCCAGTCTGGACGCGCTCAGCATGGCCCTGCTCGCCTGGCGACTCGGCCCCTGGCAGCTGCTGCCGGGAGCGGTGTTCGGGCTGCTCACCGGCGCCGCGGTGGCGGCGGGGCTGCTCGCCCTGCGGCGTACCCGGGGTGCCCCGTGGACCGGCCGGAACCCGGTGCTCGGTTGGCTCGGTCTCGGGATCAGCTCCGCGATCTGCCTGCTGCTGGTGGTCCTGGTGGGGTGGGGACTGGTCGCCTGAGCGCGGCGGCCGGCCGACGTCGTGGGCTATCCGGCGTCGGCCACCAACCGCTTCAGCATCAACCCGTTGAACGCGGCGTGACCGTGGTTGTCGTTGTTGAAGTAGGCGTATCCGGGCCGGTTGTCGGCGGTGAGCCGGCGCAGCCGCGGGACCCACTCGGCGAGTGCCGCGTCATCGAAGCTGCCGCCGTAGCGCCAGTTGGGATCGGCGTTGTGCAAGCGGACGTACGCCAGCCGCCCGGTCGCCCGCAGAATCGGCTCCTTCCCCGCGATGACCGAGACGACGAACCCGGCGCCGCGGCGGTCCAGCAGGTCGAGCACCCCATCGTCCAGCCCGGCCAGCCAGCTCGCGCGCTGGAACTCGACCGCGACGCGCACCCGCTCGGACAGCCGCGCCAGAAAGGAGTCGAGCCGCTGGTCGTCGCGCCCCAGGTCCGCCGGCAGCTGGACCAGCAACGGGCCCGCCCGGTCACCGAGCAGCTCGTGGGTGTGGGTGATGCGCTCGATCCAGTCGCCCGGGTCGGCAAGCTTGCGGAAGTGGGTGAGATACCGCGACGCCTTGAGCGCCATCTCGAACCCCTCCGGCAGCCGGTCGCGCCACCCCTAAACGGTGGAGTCGGCGGGCCAGCGGTAGTGCGAGCCATTCAACTCCACGGTGTCGAAGCGCTCGGCGTAGTGGTCGAGCTGGTCCTTACGCGTACGCCGTCGGGATAGAACGTGCCCCGCCAGTGCCGGTAGGTCCAGCCCGAGGTTCCGATCCGCACGTCCATTCCACCGAGGGTATGCCCGCCGCCCGCGGTCCAGGGGATGGGGACGCGGTCGGCCCGTCCTTCGCCGGGCTGGCATACTGTGACGCGGTCCAGATCCCGACACCGAAGGTTGATCAAGCCGATGCCAGAGTTCGTCTACACCATGCACAACGTCCGCAAGACGGTCGGCGACAAGGTGATCCTCGACAACGTCACGTTGTCCTTCTATGAGGGCGCCAAGATCGGCGTCGTCGGCCCCAACGGTGCGGGCAAGTCCACCATGCTGAAGGTGATGGCCGGTCTGGAGCAGCCCGGCAACGGCGATGCCCAGCTGGGCAAGGGAAAGACGGTCGGCATCCTGCTCCAGGAGCCGCCGCTGACCGAGGGAAAGACCGTCCTGGAGAACGTCGAGGAGGCGGCCGGCGAGATCAAGAAGAAGCTCGACCGGTTCAACGAGATCGGTGAGCTGATGGCCGACCCGGACGCCGACTTCGACGCGTTGATGGCCGAGATGGGCGACCTGCAGACCGAGCTCGACGCCGCCAACGCGTGGGACCTGGATTCCCAGCTGGAGCAGGCGATGGACGCGCTGCGGTGCCCGCCGGGTGACGAGCTGGTCGACCACCTCTCCGGCGGTGAGCGACGACGCGTCGCGCTCTGCAAGCTGCTGCTGCAGCAGCCCGACCTGCTGCTGCTCGACGAGCCCACCAACCACCTGGACGCCGAGAGTGTGAACTGGCTCGAGGGCCACCTGAAGGACTACCCCGGTGCCGTCCTCGCCGTGACCCACGACCGGTACTTCCTGGACAACGTCGCCCAGTGGATCTGCGAGATCGACCGCGGACGGCTGCACCCCTATGAGGGCAACTATTCCACCTATCTCGACACCAAGCGCAACCGGCTGCAGATCGAGGGGCAGAAGGACGCCAAGCGCGCGAAGATCCTGGAGAAGGAGCTCGAGTGGGTCCGCTCCAGCCCCAAGGCCCGCCAGGCCAAGAACAAGGCCCGACTCGCCCGCTATGAGGAGATGGCCGCCGAGGCCGAGCGCAACCGCAAGATCGACACCAGCGAGATCAACATCCCGCCCGGTCCGCGCCTGGGCACCGACGTGCTCGACGTGAAGGACCTGAAGAAGGGGTTCGGTGACCGTACGCTGATCGAGGACCTCAGCTTCACCCTGCCGCGCTCGGGCATCGTCGGCATCATCGGCCCCAACGGCGTCGGCAAGTCGACGCTGTTCAAGATGATCGTCGGCGAGCAGCAGCCGGACGACGGCTCCCTCGAGCTCGGCAAGACCGTCTCCATCTCCTATGTGGACCAGGGGCGCGGCGGACTGGACCCGAAGAAGAACGTCTGGGAGGTGGTCTCCGACGGGCTCGACTTCATCAAGGTGGCCAACTTCGAGATGCCCTCCCGCGCCTACGTCGCCTCCTTCGGCTTCAAGGGCCCGGACCAGCAGAAGCCGACCGGGGTGCTGTCCGGCGGTGAGCGCAACCGGCTGAATCTCGCGCTGACGCTGAAGATGGGCGGCAACCTGCTGCTGCTCGACGAGCCGACCAACGACCTCGACGTGGAAACCCTGCAGTCGTTGGAGGACGCGCTGCTGGAGTTCCCCGGCTGTGCGGTGGTCATCTCCCACGATCGCTGGTTCCTCGACCGCGTCGCCACCCACATCATGGCCTGGGAGGGCGATGCGGAGAGCCAGGCCAAGTGGTACTGGTTCGAGGGCAACTTCGCCGACTACGAGAAGAACAAGATCGAGCGGCTCGGTGCCGAGGCGGCTCGTCCGCACGCCACCACCCACCGCCGCCTGACCCGCGACTGAGCGTCCCACCCATCGGGTCGGTGCCATGAACGTCGTGGTGCGCTATCGCAAACAGGCTTCAGGTATCGCCCGGCGGATCATCGGTGTCGCGCTGCTGGTGCCCGGACTCTTCCTGTTCTGGTTGGGGATCGCTCATCCGCTGCTGCGGATCCATGGTGGGTTGGCGGCGCTCCCGGGTCAGGTGCTGAAGCCACCGCTCGACCTGATCCTGCCGACCCTGCTGGGTCTGCTGCTGATCGCCGGCGGTGTCCTGGCCTCGACGCTTCGCTCTCCGCTGGCCCGGATCAGCGCCCCGAACGGGGTCGCGTGGGTGCTCGAGCCGCTGGGCGTGGTGGTGCCGCTGCCCGGCCGCGAGGCAAGGATTCCGTGGCACCAGGTGCGTTTCCAGCGCACGCAGGTGGCGGGCCGTCCGGGCGTACGCTGCACCGGTCCGGGGGTGGACGTCGCCTATCCCGAGGCCGGGCTGTCGCTGAACCACCAGCAGCTCGACGCCGAGGCCCGGCGAATCAGCGGTGATCACCGGTAGAGTCAGCGCATGGACGTCGTGGTGCGCTATCAGCAGCAGACCGGGGGAGGCGGATCCGGCGCTCGCATCGTGGGTGCCGTCCTCGCGCTGCTCGGGCTCTATCTGGTGATCGACGGAGCTTCCATGTTGCTCGGGTTCGTGCTGCCGATCTCGGACTACCTGCACATGGTGCTCGGATACACCATCGCGTACCTCCTGCCCGGGCTGGTCGGGCTGGCCCTGCTGGTGAGCGGAATCCTTCTGCTGGTGCGAAAGCCGGGCGGCCAGGGCCGGGGGATCACCGCCGCGAACGGCATCGCCTGGGTGCTGCAACCACCGGGTGTGCTCGTCCCGCTGCCCGGCCGCGAGGCAAGGATTCCGTGGCACCAGGTGCGCTTCGAACGCACGCAGGTGGCGGGCCGTCCGGGCGTACGCTGCACCGGTCCGGGGGTGGACGTCGCCTATCCCGAGGCCGGGCTGTCGCTGAACCACCAGCAGCTCGACGCCGAGGCCCGGCGGATCTCCAGCGGAGGCTGAACGATGCTGCTCAGGGACGCCGGGCCGCCGAGCTGAGCAACTCGGCCAACGTCACCGCACTGCGGCCCTCGAGCTCGTCGAGCTGCAATCGGCAGCTGAACCCGTCGGCGAGCACCACCGCGCCCGCTCCGGCGCCCCGGACCGCGGGCAGCAGGTCGTGCTCGGCGACTGCCACCGACACCTCGTAGTGCCCCTCTTCGACCCCGAAGTTCCCTGCCAGGCCACAGCATCCGCCGACCGTCGTCACCTCGGCGCCGGTCCGGGCCAGCAACGCGGCGTCGGTCTTCCACCCCAGCACCGAGGCGTGATGACAGTGCGGCTGCGCCACCACGTGTACGCCCCTGAGGTCCGGTACCTGCCACTCGGGTGAGCGGGTCAGAAGCTCAGCCAGGGTGAGGATCCCCGACGCCAGCTCCGCCACCCGCGGGTCGTCCGGCAGCAGCTCGAGGGCGTCGGTGCGCCACACGGCCGTGCACGACGGCTCCACGCCGACGATCGGCACACCCGCGGCGACGAGCGGGTGCAGCACCTCGACGGCATCCCGCAGTTGGCGCCTGGCTCCCTCCCGCTGTCCAGTGCTGATCCAGGTGAGTCCGCAGCAGGCGTTGCGCTGCACCACCTGCGGGGCCCAACCGGCCGAAACGAGGACCTCCAGCAGCGCCTCCAGGTCACCGCCGTCGAAGCAGTCCGAGAACGAGTCCACCCAGACCGCGACCGGACGGCCCGAGGTGGCCGGCGCCTCGGCGCGCGCCCGATTCGACCCGGCGGCGAATCGGGGGAGGGCCCGGCGACGGTCCACCCCGGCCGTCTTCTTCAGCACCGCGGAGATTCCCGGCAGCCGACCGGCCAGGTTGACCAGTGGCCCGACCCGGGTTGCCCCGATCAGCCGACCCCAGCGGGGCAGCCAGCCCAGCGCATAGTGCGCCCGGGGCCGCAGCTTCCCGGCAAAGGCCCGATCGGTGGCGATCGACTTGTAGGTGGCCATGTCGATCCCGGTCGGGCAGTCGCGATAACACCCTTTGCAGGAAAGGCAGAGATCCAGCGCCTGGTGCACCTCGGGGGATTCCCACCCGGTGACCAGCTCGCCGTTCACCAGCTCCTGCAGCACCCTGGCGCGGCCGCGGGTGGAATCCTTCTCCTCACCGGTGGCCAGATAGGAGGGGCACATCACCTGCCCGCCCGCGGTCGAATCGGCCAGGCACTTGCCCACCCCGGAACACTGGTGCACCTGCTCCACCAGGTGCGGATCGCTGCGGAACAACGACTTCTGCCGGATCTGCGGCACGCGCAGGTCACCCTCGACCGGCCGCGGATCGACCAGCACGCCGGGATTCAGCAGGTTCTCCGGGTCGAAGATCGTCTTCACCTTTCCCATCAGCGCGATCGCCTCGGCCGAATACATCCGCGGCAGCAGCGCCGAGCGGGCGCGCCCGTCCCCGTGTTCGCCCGACATCGACCCGCCAAAGGAGGCGACCAGATCGGCGGCCTCCTCGACGAAGGCCCGATACGCCTCGGCACCGCCGTCGGCCTCCAGCGGGAAGTCGATCCGGCAGTGCACACACCCGTCGCCGAAGTGGCCATAGGGCAGCCCGTGCAACCCGTGGCGCTTCAGCAGCGCGTCGAAGTCGCGCAGATAGGCGCCCAGCTTCTCCGGCGGCACGGCGGCGTCCTCCCAGCCGCCATAGGCGGGCCGCTCCAGTGACACCCCGGCCAGCCCGGCACCGTCCTCGCGGATCTTCCACAGGGCAAGGGCCTCCGCGGGATCGGCGACCACCCAGCCGTCGATCGGGTTCGCGTCGGCGAGCAGCGCGTCGGCGCGCTCGCGCAGGCGTACCGGGTCGTCGTCGACCAACTCGACCAGCATCCACCCGTCGCCATTCGGCAACCGCGGCACTGAACCCGCGCCCTTGGCCCGCTCCACCACGTTGACGATGCGCCGGTCCAACCCCTCGGCGGCGGTCGGGGAGTGGCGAGCGAGCACGACCGCGTCGTCACCGGCGTCGGCCATGCTGGCGTACCCCAGGGCGACCATCGCCTTGTGCGGCGCGTCCGCCACCAGCCGCATCGTCAGCTCGGTGAACACCGCCAGCGTTCCCTCCGTGCCGGCCAGGAAGCGTGCCACGTCGAAGCCGCGCTCGGGCAGCAGGTGCTCCAGCGAATAGCCCGACACCTGCCGGCCGAAGCGACCGAACTCGGTGCGGATCAACGCCAGGTTGTCTGCGACCAGCTCGCGCAGCCGGTCCAGCGTGGGGGATGCCGGCGTCGACTCCCCGGAGACCACGCGCAGCCGCTCTCCATTGCCACACACGATTTCCGCGGCCACCACGTTGTCGGCGGTCCGCCCATAGCCCATCGCCCGGGGCCCGCACGCGTTGTTGCCGACCATCCCGCCGACGGTGCAGCGGGTGTGGGTGGACGGGTCCGGCCCGAACCGCAGCCCCTGTGCGGTGGCGGCCAGCTGCAGCATCGCGTGCACGGTGCCGGGTTGTACCGTCGCCGTGCGGGCCGCGGCGTCGATGGACAGCACCCGGTGCAGGTGGCGCCGGGTGTCCACCACCAGACCCGGGCCCACCGCGTTGCCGGCGCAGCTGGTTCCCGCCCCGCGGCTGGTCAGCGGCGTACCCGATGCCCGGGCGGCGTCCACCACCGCCACCAGTTCGTCGACCGTGCGCGGGTAGGCCACCGCCTCCGGGACCAGGCGATAGAGGCTGGCATCGGAGGAATAGAGGGCCCGCGCCAGGGTGCTGCTGTCGACCAGCTCGGCCAACCCGCGACTGGTCAGCTCGGCGTACAACGGGGACGCGGCGAACGGAAGGGTCAGCGTGGTGGACATGGGGCCCATCCTGCCAACTCAGGCCTCGGTGGACCCTCGGTGACCGCGATCAGGGACGATCAGCCGTTGCGGCGGAGGCGTACGCCCGGGGCTCAACTGGTCGCGACGACGACGGCGCGGAACACCCTGCCCAGCGCCTCCAGGTCGTCGGGTTCGATCAGGTCGATGAACGCCTGCCGCACGGACTCGACGTGGGTGGGCGCGGCCTCGGCGAGCAGAGCCAGTCCGCGGTCGGTCAGTCTCGCCAGCACCCCGCGGCGATCCTCGGGACAGGCCTCGCGGGTGACCAGCCCCGCCTGCTCCATCCGCGAGATGGTGTGCGTCAACCGGGAACGGGACTGGTGGACCAGGGCGGCCAGGTCACTCATCCGCAGCTGGCGGTCCTTCGACTCCTCGAGGCCGACGAGGATCTCGTACTCCCCGATGTCGATGCCGAACGGGCGCAGGTCGGCGTCCATCCGCTCGTTGATCCGCGCGGAGCCGAGCAGATAGGCGCGCCAGATCTGCTGCTGGTTCTCGTCCAGCCATCGGGGTGCGGCGGCCACCTGGGTCATGGGAAGATGATACCCCGTTGTTCAATGCTTGATCTTCCCACTTTGAACCACTTGATTGCCCTCTAGGCACGGCGCATACCTGCCAGTAACCTACTGCGAGTTGCCAGCCCGGATGAGATCGGGTTCACACAGGCAGGTAGGATCAACGGCCACGGCGGCCGGGGGAGTCTCCTCGGCGGAACGAAGGGGAGGACCCATGACCAGCACCCGGCTAGAGACCGCCGAGATCACCCCCGAGCTCGAGGCGAAGTTGGCCGACCGCGCCCCCTCGGTGGGCGAGATGCTGAAGCGACGGATCGCCAAGGACCCCCAGCGGACCGCCTTCAAATACCCGGACAAGGACGAGAACTGGCAGGACCTGACCTGGCAGGAGTCGGCGGAGATCATCCACGATCTGGCCGGCGGTCTGCTGGCCGTCGGGCTCGAGCCGGAGGGCCGGGTCGCGCTCGCCTCCACCACCCGGGTGGAGTGGATCCTGGCCGATCTGGCGGTGATGTGCGCCGGCGGCGCGACCACCACGATCTATCCGACGACCCAGGACTCCGATGTGGGCTACATCCTCGACGACTCGGGTTCGCGGGTCGCCATCGTCGAGGACGCCGAGCAGCTCGCCAAGGTGGCCCAGCACCAGGACATCTTCGACAACCTGCTCGCCGTGGTGCTGATCGACGGGGAGTCCACCCAGGAAAAGGTGCACTCCTGGAAGGAGTTCAGCGAGCTCGGCCGGGCGTACCGCAACGACCACCCGCAGGCGATCGATCAGGCGATCGCGCGGACCGGTCCGGACAGCCTGTCGACGCTGATCTACACCTCCGGAACCACCGGCCGCCCCAAGGGCGTACGCCTGACCCACGACTGCTGGTGCTATCTGGGCGCCGGTGTCGAGCAGCTCGACCTGCTCAACTACGACGACCTGCACTATCTGTGGCTGCCGCTCTCGCACGTCTTCGGCAAGGCGCTGCTCACGCTGCAGGTGCAGATCGGTTTCCCGACCGCGGTGGACGGACGGATCGACAAGATCGTGGACGGCCTCGGTGCGGTCAAGCCCACCTTCATGTGCGGCGCCCCGCGGATCTTCGAGAAGGTGCGCGCCAAGGTGATGATGGGCGCCGCCTCCGGCCTGAAGTCCAAGATCGCCCGCTGGGCGTTCAGCGTCGGTCAGCAGTCGATCCCTTACCGGCTTGAGAATCGCAAGCTGCCCGCCGGTCTGGCCGCCCAGTACAAGGTCGCCGACAAGCTGGTGTTCAGCAAGCTCAAGGAGCGGCTCGGCGGCAACCTTCGGTTCATGATCTCGGGATCCGCCAAGCTCAACGCCCAGGTCCAGCAGTGGTTCTATGCCGCCGGAATCCTCGTCATCGAGGGATATGGGATGACCGAGTCCTCCGCGGTCACCTGCGTCAACGACCCGCGTACGCCGCGGCTGGGCACCGTGGGTGCGCCGCTTCCCGGGACCCGGTTGAAGATCGCCGAGGACGGTGAGGTGCTGATCAAGGGACCGGCGGTGATGCTCGGCTATCACAACCTGCCGGAGCAGACGGCCGAGTCGCTGACCGAGGACGGCTGGTTGCACACCGGTGACATCGGTGAGCTGGACGAGGAGGACAACCTCAGGATCACCGACCGCAAGAAGGATCTGATCAAGACCTCCGGCGGAAAATACGTTGCCCCGCAGAAGGTCGAGGGTGCGCTGGTCGCGAACTGCCCCTACATCTCCCAGGTCGTGGTGCACGGCGAGGGACGCAAGTACATCACGGCGCTGATCGCACTCGACCCCGAATCGTTGCAGGGCTGGGCCGAGAATCACGGGGACGGCAGCCTCAAGGGCCTCGACTACACCGCCCTGGTCAAGCATCCCGAGGTCGAGGCGATGGTCGATCACTACGTGCAGACCGGCAACGAGCGGCTCGAGCGGTGGGAGACGGTGAAGCGGTTCAAGCTGCTCGAGCACGAGTTGACCGTCGATGAGGGGTCGGTCACGCCCAGCCTGAAGATCCGCCGCGTGGCGGTGGAGAAGCGGTACGCCGCAGACCTGGATTCCCTGTACGACAAGGAGGACTGAGCGTTGCCCCATGTCGTCGACGTCCCCACCCGGTGGGGCGACATGGACGCTCAGGCCCATCTGAACAACGGCGTGTTCGTCGACTTCCTGCAGGAAGCCCGCGTCGACTTCCTGCACTCGGGGCCGTTCGGCTATCTGCTCGGTGAGGAGGACGATCCCGAGCACGCGCACGACGCCATCCTGGTGGTCAGCCACCAGGTGGAGTACCGGCGCCCGGTGGTGCACGGACAGCGGGTGCAGGTCGAACTGTCGGTGGTGTCGGTCGGGGCGGCCCGGTTCGAGGTGGCGTACAACGTCACCGCCGACGGTGAGGTCGCCGCGCGCGCCCGGACCGTGCTCTGCGTCTTCGATCGCCGGGCGCAGCGGATCCGCCGTTTCACGCCAGAGGAACGCGCCTGGTTCAGCGAGCGGATCGAGTCGGTCGAGCCGCTACGAGAATTGCCGAAGCCGCCGGATTTCGAGGTGCAGAAGGCATTCCGCGGTCCGTTGAAGGTGCGCTGGTCCGACATCGACCAGTACCGCCACGTGAACAACGTCCGCTTCTATGACTATGCGCAGGAAGCCCGGATCACCATGATGAGCACCGCGCGCGCGGCGTTCGAGAGCACCGAACCGTCCGAGAACATGTGGCTGGTGGTCCGCCAGGACGTCGACTACCTGGGTCAGGTGCGGTTCCGCCGCGAGCCCTACAGCGTGCTGACCGTGCTGGAGCGGCTCGGTGGTTCCTCGATGATGCTGCGGCTGCGGCTGCTCGACGAGGAGACCGGCGAGCAGTTTGCCACCGCGCGCACGGTGTTGGTCCACACCGGACCCGACGGTCGACCGTTGCCGATCGACGACCGGATCCGGCACGCCATGGCGCCCTACGTGCTCTGATTCACCGGCCTGCCTGGAATGAGCGGGTCAGCGGGCGAGCCAGACCGCTTCGTCGGTGCCCAGTCGCCCGGTCGTCGCATCGCCGCTGTGCACCAGCACGCGGGCGTCGGCCGGCAGCTCGATCGGGTCCCCGAAGTTCACCACACAACGGAATCCGGGCTCGCGGTCGAACGCCAGCACCTCATCGTGCGGCCCTTCCACCCAGCTCAGGTCGCCATCCCCCAGCGCCGGGTTGCGGCGACGCTCGGCCAGCGCCGCGCGATAGAGGCTCAGGTGGCTGGTCGGGTCGTTCGCCTGGTCGGCCACGGTCTGCCCGGCCCAGCGCGCCGGTTGCGGTAGCCACGGCACGCCGGACGGTCCGAAACCGAACGGTGATCGAGATCCCGACCACGGGAGTGGTACGCGGCAGCCGTCGCGTCCGCGGATGGTGCGACCGGAACGGAACCAGGTGGGGTCCTGCAGCGCCTCCTCCGGCAGATCCTCCACCTCCTCGAGCCCGAGTTCGTCACCTTGATAGACGTAGCAGCCACCGGGCAGGGCAAACTCCAGCAGGGCGGCGGCGCGGGCGCGGCGCCGACCCAGCTCCAGGTCGACCGGCATGCCCGCGTAGTGGTGCCATTCGCGGCCCCCGTGCTCGGGGACCATCCCGGCCGAGGAGAACCGCACCCCGGTCTCCGGCTTGCCATAACGGGTGGCCACCCGCGGGGTGTCGTGGTTGGACAGCACCCAGGTGCAGGGCGCGCCGGCCGCGGCGTGCTCGCGGCGCGAGGCGTCGATCACGTGGCGCTGCGAGTCGATCGTCCACTCGCACAGCAGGTGATCGAAGTTGAAGGTGGTGTGCAACCGGTCCGGCTGCACGTAGGCCACCAGCCGCGGCAACGGGTCGAGATAGGCCTCGGAGACGAACACCCGTGGTCCCTGCGGGGTGTCGGCATATTCGTCGGCCACGGTACGCCAGCGGCGGTGGATCTCCTCCAGCTGCGGTTGCACGTCCCACAGCGGGGAGCCGGGGTGCTTCTCCTTGCTGGCTCCGTAGCCGGTCTCCGGGTCGACCGGCAGGTCGGGCAGGGTGGCGTCCTTGGCCATCGAGTCGGCGACGTCCACCCGGAATCCGTCGACGCCACGGTCGAACCAGAAGCGCAGGATGTCGTCGAACTCCTCGACCACCTTGGGGTTGTCCCAGTTCCAGTCCGGCTGCTCGGGGGCGAACATGTGCAGGTACCACTGCCCGGGGCTGCCGTCCGGCTCGGTGACCCGCTGCCAGGCGGAACCGCCGAACATCGCCTCGTAGTTGTTGGGTGGCTCGTCACCGTTCGGGCCACGGCCGTCGCGGAACCAGAACAGGTCCCGCTCGGCCGACCCGCGGCCGGCGGCGACCGCCTGCTGGAACCACGGGTGCTGGTCGGAGCAGTGGTTGGGGACCAGGTCGATCAACACCCGCATCCCCAGGGCGTGCGCGGCGGCGATGAACTCGTCGGCATCGGCGAGGGTGCCGAAGTCGGGGTGGATGTCGCGATAGTCGGACACGTCATAGCCGCCGTCGGCGAGCGGGGAGGGATACCACGGGGACACCCAGATGGCGTCGACCCCGAGCTCGGCCAGGTGCGGCAGCCGGTCGATGATCCCGCGGAGGTCGCCCGTGCCGTCGCCGTTGGCGTCGGCGAAGGAACGCGGATAGATCTGATACACCACCGCGCTGCGCCACCAGTCGGTGGACTGCGTCGTGCTGGTCTGCGGCTGCTCGGTCACGCCTCTTCCTCAGAACTCTGGACGGGTTTCACCCATCCTGCCAGAACTCCTGACCACCATGTCAGTACCACCCGGGCGTTGGCCGCGGAGCTCGCTCAGGGAGCGTCCGGGGTGTTGCGCAGGGAGTCGGCCGCGCGGGTCAGATAGTCCCACAGGATCGCGTCGTCCTCGGCGGACAGCCCCACGTCGTCCAGGGCGCCGCGCATGTGCCGCAGCCAGGTGTCCCGTTCGACCGAGGAGATCTGGAAGGGGAAGTGCCGCATCCGCAGCCGCGGGTGCCCCCGCTGCTCGGAATAGGTGGTGGGCCCACCCCAGTACTGCTCGAGGAACATCATCAACCGCACGCGCGCCGGTTCGAGGTCCTGCTCCGGATACATCGCGCGGAAGGTGGCGTCCTCGGCCACGCGGTCATAGAAGCCGCGGGTCAGCCGGTCGAAGGTGTCATGGCCTCCGACGCGCTGATAGAACGTCTGCTGCGGGTCAGGGGGCTCGGCACTCACCCGGGCATCCTACGCCGTGACGCCTGACCTGCAGTCTCCGAAACGGTCCATGATCAAACGCAGTGGGACTGGGTTTCACGGCGCCTTGCGACGGAGACTGCAGGTCAGGCGTCACCGTCAACCGGACGCCGGCCGGGCTTGTCGTCCACCTCACGCGCGCCGTCGGCCGGCTCGGGCGGCTTCACCACGGTGGTGTCCGGCTTCGCCTTGCCCGGTGACCAGGACAGCGTCCAGGCACCGGCCTCCGGCACCACCGGTCGATCCGAACCGCCCTGGGAGAAGTTGCCGACCCGCATCACCTCGCCGTTGCGGACATACCAGGTGTTGCCGTTGTCGTCGCGCAGGACCGTCACCCGCAGACCCACCGACTCCACGGTCCCCGACGCCTTGTCCATGTCCACGTAGTCACCGACACCGAGCTGATCCTCAACCAGCATGAAGATTCCGGACAGCAGATCCTTGATGATCGACTGCACGCCGAAGGCGACCGCCACGCCGATCACCGAGGTGCCGGCGACGATGGTGGTGATGTTGAAGCCCAGTTCGTCGAAGATCATCATAAGGATCACGAAACAGATGATCGCGGTGGCGAAACCGCGGGCCATCGACCCCAGGGCGGTGATCCGCTGCTCGCGGCGCTGCACGCCGACGGCCGGGGTCGACGCCCGACGGTTCGCCTTTCCCTGCACCAGTCGGCGTACGCCCAGGTCGATCAACTTGTGCGCCACGGCGCGCAGGATCACCGCCATCAGCAGCAGGAAGACGATCCGGACCGGAGCCCAGGTCATCACCGCCTCGAAGGTGCGCGGAAATTCCCAGCTCCCCTTCATCGGCGGCTCCAGGTCACCTGGCCGCGCCACATCGTCAACTCCACCGGATCCGGCAGATCCCTGCCGTGATAGGGATTGTTGCGCGACAGTGAGGCCGAGTCGGCGCGATCCACCACCCTTCGCCGATCCGGGTCGACCAGCACCAGGTTGGCCGGCCCGCCGACCTCCAGCGGGCGACCCTGCGCGGTCAGCCCGGCGATCCGGGCCGGGGCGTACGCCATCCGCTCGACCAGCTGCGCCCAGTCCAGCCGTCCGGTGCTGACCATCGTCTCCAGCACCACGCCGAGCGCGGCCTCCAGGCCGAGCATCCCGAAGGCCGCGTCACCGAAGGCGTGGTCCTTGTCCTGGGCCGCGTGCGGCGCATGGTCGGTACCGACGCAGTCGATCGTGCCGTCGGCGAGACCTTCGCGCAGGGCCGTCACATGCTCATCGGGCCGCAACGGTGGATTCACCTTGAAGGTGGGGTCATAGCCGACCACCTCGTCGGTGGTCAGCAGCAGGTGGTGCGGTGTCACCTCCGCGGTGACCCGCACCCCGCGCTGCTTCGCCCAGCGGATGATGTCCACCGATTCGGCGGTGGACACGTGGCACACGTGCACCCGCGACCGGGTCAACCGGGCCAGCTCCACGTCCCGGGCGACGATCACCGACTCCGCGGCCGCCGGCCATCCGCCCAGGCCCAGCCGCCCGGAGATCTCGCCCTCGTGGCAGCAGGCTCCGGAGCCGGCCAGCCGCGGGTCCTGGGCGTGCTGGGCGATCACCCCGTCGAACGCCCGCACATATTCCAGCGCCCGCCGCATCAGCAACGGGTCCGCGACGCAGTGCCCGTCGTCGGAGAACACCCGCACCCCGGCCCGCGCCATCAACCCCAGCTCGGCCAGCTCCTGGCCGGCCAGCGATCGGGTCACCGCCCCGACCGGGAACACCTCGGCGCTGGCGGTCTCCGCCGCGACCTCGCGGATGTGCCGCGCCGCCTCGGCGGTGTCGGTGACCGGGTTGGTGTTCGCCATCGCCAGCACCGCGGTGAACCCGCCGCGGGCCGCCGCGCGGGTGCCGGTGGCGATCGTCTCGGCGTCCTCACGGCCCGGTTCGCGCAGGTGGCAGTGGGTGTCCACCAGCCCCGGCAGCGCGATCAACCCGTCGGCGTCGACCCGCTCCGGATCGTCAGCCCCGGCGGGATCGGCGAACCGCCCGTCGCGGATCAACAGGTCCTGCGGCTCCCCGCCCAGGATCCGTGCCCCGGTGATCAGGATCTCGCTCACGCCGTCGCTCCCGTCTCGTTCGCCCCACCCAGCAGGTGATAGAGCACACTCATCCGCACCGCCACCCCGGCCGCCACCTGGTCCAGCACCCGGGAGGCCGCGGCGTCGGCGGCCGCCGCGGAGATCTCCAGTCCGCGGTTCATCGGTCCCGGGTGCATCACCGCGGCCTCGGGCCGCATCCGCGCGAGCCGCTCCGGGGTCAGCCCATAGCCGATGGTGTATTCCCGCGCCGTGGGGAAGTAACCCCCGCTCATCCGCTCCCGCTGCACCCGCAGCATCATCGCGATGTCCACCTGGTCGATCACCTCGTCGAAGTCGGTGTGCACCTCGGCCGGCCAGCTGTCCACCCCCGACGGCAGCAGGGTCGGTGGCGCGACCAGCAGCACCCGGGCGCCGAGGGTGTGCAGCAGCAGCACGTTGCTGCGCACCACCCGCGAGTGGGTCAGGTCGCCGGTGATCGCCACCGTCTTCCCCGACCAGTCGGCAAAGCCCGGATCCACGAGGCGGAAGTGCCGGCGCATCGTGAACGCGTCCAGCAGCGCCTGGGTGGGGTGCTCGTGGGTGCCGTCGCCGGCGTTCACCACCGACGCGTCCACCCAGTTGGCGGCCTGCGCGGGGGCGCCCGAGGAGCTGTGCCGGATGACCAGGGCGTCCACCCCCATCGCCGCGATCACCTGCACCGTGTCGCGCAACGATTCCCCCTTGCTCACCGAGGATCCCTTGGCCGACACGTTGATCACGTCGGCGCTCAACCACTTGCCGGCGATCTCGAAGGAGGAGCGGGTCCGGGTGGAGTCCTCGAAGAACAGGTTCACCACCGTGCGGCCGCGCAGCGTGGGCAGTTTCTTCACCTCGCGCCGCTGCACCTCCGACATCTCCTCGGCCAGGTCGCAGATCGAGTCGATCTCCGACCGGCTCAGGTCGGCGGCCGACAACAGGTGCTTCATTCACCGTCTCCCTGCTCGGAATCCTCGGCACCGGGGGCGCTGCTGATGGTCACCTCGGTGACCCCGTCCACCTCGTCCAGGCGTACGCCGACCCGCTCGTTCGCGGCGGTGGGCAGGTTCTTGCCGACGTGGTCGGCCCGGATGGGCAGCTGGCGGTGTCCGCGATCGACCAGCACCGCCAGGCGTACCGCGTGCGGCCGGCCGAGCTCCTTCAGCGCGTCCAGGGCCGCCGCCACGCTGCGCCCGGAGAACAGCACGTCGTCGACCAGCACCACGGTCGCCTCGTCGACCGAGCCAGGCAGGCTGGTCCGGCCGACCTGGCGGGTGGGCTGTTGGCGCAGGTCGTCGCGATACATGGTGATGTCGAGTCGTCCCACCGACACCGGCCCCTCGCCGGCGCGTTGGATCGCCGTGGCCAGCCGTTCGGCCAGCGGAACCCCGCGGGTGGGGATCCCCAACAGCATCAGCCCGTTGGCGCCGTGGTTCGCCTCGATGACCTCGTGTGCCATCCGGGTGATCGCCCGGGCCACCTCACCGGAGTCCAGAACGACCCTGCTCCGGGGTCCCTGCTGTGCCATCAATACTCCTTGCCGGCGTGCTGCCGCGAGCCATCTCCACTACCGTAGGGCAGGTGAGCGAACTGTCCTGCATGCTAATCCCCCTGACCGGCACGTTTCCCGGTTGGCCCACGGCCGAGCAGCCGTCGGTGGCCCTGTGGCTCTTCGTCGTGCTCGGCATCCCGGTGCTGGTCGCGGTCGTGATCGCCGTCGTGGTCGGCGCCGGCGCGCTGGCCCGCCGGGGCCGCGGTGAGCGGCAGCTCAACCAGCCGGTCTGGTACGGCCAGTCCGCGGTCGCCTCGGGCAACGGGCAGGGCGAGTTGACCGACGGCGGCGGGCAGCCGAAGGGCGACGACAACTCCAACGACAAGAACCTGGGAGGCACCAGTGTCCGGTGGTGAGCTCAGCGGCACCGACTCCGCCCGCCTCAAGGAGGCGGTGCATCGCGCCGAAACCCTGTCCGGGTTGAAGTTCTCGCTCTTCCTCGGTGACGCGGAGGGGGATCCGCGTCGGCACGCCCAGCAGTTGCACGCCCGGCTGGAGGACCCCGCCGACTCCGTTCTGGTGCTCTGCGACCCGGGCCAGCGGGCGTTGGAGATCGTCACCGGGGTCGAGGCCCGGCGTACCCTCACCGACGGCGAGTGCCGGATGGCCGCCGCCAGCATGCAGTCCAACTTCATCGCCGGCGACCTGGTCGGCGGGCTCACCCACGGCCTCGCCCAGCTCGGCGGGTACGCCCGCAAGGCGCGGGTGCTGCACGTCACCGAGAACTCCTGACCCTTCGACTCGTCGCTGCGCTCCTCGCTCAGGGAACGTGCGGGAGTGCGCTGCGCTCCTCGCTCGGGGAACGTCAGCTGGCGTAGCCGCGCTGCTTGTCCACCACCGACGGCAACTCCTCCCCGGCGACCCAGCGACGCAGGTTCTGCTCGAACTGCTCGGCCAGCGAATCCCGCCAGCCGACCACGTCTCCGGACAGGTGAGCGCTGACCTGCACCCCGGGCAACGACCACAGGGGAGAGTCGTTCGGCAGCGGCTCGGTCTCGAACACGTCGAGGGCGGCCGCCGCGATCCCGCCGGACTCCAGCGCCGCGATCAGATCGGCCTCGACCACCAGGGGCCCGCGCCCCACGTTCACCAGCTGCGCGGTCGGCCGCATCGCGGCCAGCACCCGGCGCTCGACCAGCCCGCGGGTCTGGTCGGTCAGCGGTGCCGCCAGGACCACGTGGTCCGCCCAGCCGACGTGCTCGGCCAGCTCGGCACTGGGGACCACCTGGCCGAAGTCCGGGTCGGTCACCCTGGGCGTACGCCCCACCCCGCGCACCTCGAACCCCACCGCCTTCAGCAGTCGCGCGGTGGCCCGGCCGATCCCACCGGTACCCACCACCAGCGCGGTACGCCCGGCGGCGCGCAGCGTCTCGGCGTGCTCCCAGTGACGCTCCTGCTGGCGGCGGTACAGCCGTGGCAGGTCCTTGAGGTGCGCCAGCACCGAGGCGAGCACGAACTCGGCGATCGGCTGGTCGAACACGCCCCGGGCGTTGCTGAGCAGCACATCGGAGTCGCGCAGCTCGTCGAACAGCACGGCGTCCACCCCGGCCGAGGCGACGTGCACCCAGCGCAACCGGTCGGCGTACCCCCACGCCTGCGCCAGCGCGGGGCTGAAGTAGTCCCACCACAACAGCACGTCGGCCCCCGGCAGCGCGTCGGCAAGCCCCGCAGCCGTGCACACGCGCACCTCGGCGAGCCGCTCCAGGCGGGCCAGGTTGCTCGGGGGCCCGAGGTCGTCGCGGGTCAGGATCACCACCGTGGTCATGGCCCAACCCTAGGCGATTGCAGATTGTTGACAATCTTGGTCGGGTCTGATTTCGTCGGCTCATGACTGCCCTCAGCCCGATCCTCAAGCAGGCCACCCCCGTGGTTGTCGACCACGCGAAAGGGTGCTGGATCCACGGCACCGACGGCCGGGACTACCTCGACTTCACCACCGGCATCGGCGTCACCAGCACCGGCCACTGTCACCCGCAGGTGGTCGAGGCCGCCCGCGAGCAGGTCGGCTCGATCATCCACGCCCAGTACACGACGGTGATGCACAAGCCGCTCCTGGAGTTGGTGGACAAGCTGGGCGGGGTGCTGCCCACCGGGCTCGACTCGCTGTTCTTCGCCAACTCCGGCTCCGAGGCGGTCGAGGCCGCGGTCCGGCTGACCCGGATGGCCACCGGGCGGCCCAACATCATCGTCTTCCAGGGCGGGTTCCACGGCCGCACCGTCGCCGCCGCCACCCTGACCACCGCCGGCACCCGCTTCTCCGCCGGCTTCTCCCCGCTGATGGGCGGGGTGCAGATGGCCCCGTTCCCGTACGCCAAGCGCTACGGCTGGAGCGAGCAGCAGGCCGTCGACTTCGCCCTGGCCGAGCTCGACTACCTGTTCGCCACCCGGGTCGCCCCCAACGACACCGCGGCCTTCCTGATCGAGCCGGTGCTCGGCGACGGCGGCTACCTCCCGACCCCGGACGCCTTCCTGCGCGGGCTGCGCGAGCGCGCCGACAAGCACGGGATCGTGCTGGTGATCGATGAGGTGCAGGCCGGCTTCGGGCGTACCGGCAAGTTCTGGGGACACGAGTTCTCCGGCGTACGCCCCGACGTGCTGATCACCGCCAAGGGCCTGGCCTCGGGTTTCCCGATCTCCGCCATCGCCGCCTCGGCCGAGCTGATGGGCAAGGCGTGGCCGGGCTCCCAGGGCGGCACCTACGGCGGCAACGCGGTCGCCGCTGCGGCCGCCTGCGCGACCATCGACGTGATCTCCGAGGAGGGCCTGGTCGAGAACGCCCGGGTCCGCGGCGAGCAGCTCGCGGAGGGGCTGCGTCGGCTCGCCGAGAAATATCCGATGATCACCGACGTCCGCGGCCGCGGGCTGATGCAGGGGATCGAGTTCACCGAGACCGGTGGCCGCGGCGGCGGGGAGCTGGCCACCGCCGTGCAGCAGGCCACCACCGGCCACGGGCTGCTGTCGTTGACCTGCGGGCCGCTGGGTAACGTGGTGCGCCTGATCCCGGCACTGGTGGTCTCCGCCGACGAGATCGACCTGGGGCTGGAGCGCTTCGGCGCCGCCCTAGCCGATGTCGCCGACTGAGCCCGGTCCCGGACCCGCCACCGAGGAGGACATCATGGCAAACGATCCGATCTCGCAGGTCAACACCGGTCTGTTCATCGACGGGCAGTGGGGCCCCGCAGCCTCCGGACGCACCTTCGACGTGATCAACCCGGCCACCGAGGAGGTGCTCGCCCAGGTCGCCGACGGCAACGGCGACGACGCCCGACGCGCCATCGAGGTGGCCGGCCAGAAGCAGGCCGAGTGGGGGCGTACGCCGCCGCGTGAGCGCAGCGAGATCCTGCGCCGGGCCTACGACCTGGTGATTGAACGCACCGACGAGCTCGCCGCGATCATGACCGCCGAGATGGGCAAGCCATTGGCCGAGGCCAGGGGCGAGGTCGCCTACGGCGCCGAGTTCCTGCGTTGGTTCTCCGAGGAGGCCGTGCGGATCGGCGGTGACGTGACCCTGACCGGGGACGGGAAGACCCGGATCATGGTCACCCACGAACCGGTCGGGCCGTGCGTGCTGATCACCCCGTGGAACTTCCCGCTGGCCATGGGCACCCGCAAGATCGGCCCGGCCATCGCCGCCGGCTGCACCATGGTGTTCAAGCCGGCCGAGCTCACCCCGCTCACCTCGCTGGCGCTGGCCGGAATCCTCACCGAGGCAGGACTTCCCGGCGGTGTGCTGAACGTGGTCACCACCACCGACCCCGGCTCGGTGGTCGAGCCGTGGATGGCCAGCGGGATCGCCCGCAAGGTGTCGTTCACCGGCTCCACCCCGGTCGGGGTGAAGCTGCTGCAGCAGGCGTCGGAGCACGTGATGAAGTCGTCCATGGAGCTTGGTGGCAACGCCCCGTTCATCGTCTTCGCCGACGCCGACCTGGACAAGGCGGTCGCCGGTGCGATGGTCGCCAAGATGCGCAACATGGGCGAGGCGTGCACCGCCGCCAACCGGCTCTATGTGGAGGCGCCGGTGGCCGAGGAGTTCGCAAAGAAGCTGAGCGAGCAGATGGGCGCGCTGAAGGTCGGTGACGGGGCCGCCGAGGGCACCCAGGTCGGCCCGCTGGTGGAGCGCAAGGCGCTGGACAAGGTGCAGCAGTTCGTCGAGGAGGCGGTCTCCCGCGGCGCCACCGTGATGTGCGGTGGCGATGCGCCCGAGGGGAAGGGGTTCTTCTACAACCCGACCGTGCTCAGCAACGTCGACCCCGATTCCGCCCTGCTGGCGAACGAGATCTTCGGTCCCGTCGCGCCGGTGGTCCCGTTCGACACCGAGGAGGAGGCGGTCGAGCTCGCCAACGGCACGGCCTGGGGACTGGTCGGCTATCTGTTCACCTCCGACGTGCAGCGCGCCTTCCGGGTCGGGGAACGGATCGAGGCGGGCATGGTCGGTCTGAACACCGGGCTGGTGTCCAACCCGGTCGCCCCGTTCGGCGGCGTGAAGGCGTCCGGGTTGGGCCGCGAGGGCGGCCGGATCGGGATCGATGAGTTCCTCGAGACGAAATACTTCGCGCTGCCCCGTGACTGATCCCCGCGGCACGACCACCATCGGTTCCCTGGATCCCCTGCCCACGCAGGGAATCCGGGGAGGCTTCGCCGAAAACGGCCTGCCGCTGGCCCGGCTCGCCGACGGTCTCGTCGGCTCGGTGATCGACTCCAGCACCTCCCTGCTGGCCGGCATCGAGCACGACGTGGTGCGGTTCGCGATGGGGGCGCCGGCACCCGAGGCGATTCCCGTCCAGGCGTTGCGCGAGCTGGCTGGTGGTGCGCTGGATGCGGGGTCGTTCACCTACGGCGCCAGCGAGGGCGAGCCCGGACTGCTCGCCGCCATCGCCGACGGCTACGCCGACACCCGCGGCACCAGCGCGGAGCGGGTGGTCATCACCTCGGGGGGCATGCAGGGACTGGACCTCGCCTGCAAACTGTTCATCGACCCCGGTGACCTGGTGGTGGTGGAGAGCCCCACCTATACCAACGGCTCGGCCACGGCGCTGAGCTATGGCGCGGAGCTGCTCGAGATCCCCATCGACGACTCGGGCATGGTGATCGACGAACTGGTGGAGCAGGTGGCGGCCAGCGGGCGTACGCCGAAGCTGATCTACACCATCTGCAACTTCCAGAACCCGTCGGGGGTGACGCTGTCCGCCGAACGCCGGCAACGACTGCTGGAGCTGGCCCATCGGTGGGGTGCGGTGATCCTGGACGACGACCCCTACGGGCTGCTCCGCTTCGTCGGTGACGACCTGCCCGGTTTTGCCGAACTGTCGCCGGGGGACCCGCACGTGTTCTCGGTGCGCACCTTCTCGAAGGTGCTCGCCCCCGGGCTGCGGGTCGGTTGGGTGGACGCCGATCACCGGTTGCGGCCGTTGCTGATCTCGGCGAAGCAGGCGATGGACACCTGCACCAACGTGCCCAACCAGCACCTGATCGACGGGTTCCTGCGCGGTGGCGGGTTGCAGGAGCATCTGACCGGGTTGCGCGACACCTATCGGCTGCGGCGCGACGCCCTGCTGCGCTCCTTGGCCGCCCACCTGGGCGACCGAGTGCGCAGCACCGTCCCCGAGGGTGGGATGTTCTGTTGGGTCACCCTGCTGGGCGACGGCGCGGTCTCGGCCCATGAGCTGTTCGAGGTCGCCCTCGGCCGCGGGGTCGCCTTCATCCCCGGACCGGCGCTGTCCCCGAGCGGTCGCTTCGGTGACGCCCTGCGGATCTGTTATGCGACCGAGGATCCCGGGCGGATCGACGTGGGTGTCCGCCGGTTGGCGGCGGCGCTGGACGAACTGGAGGCGCGATGACCGTCCTGGGTCCGATCCAGCAGGTATCGACCGCCGAACTGATCGCCGGGCAGCTGCGCGAGGCGATCGCCACCGGAGAGTACGCCCCCGGCCAGCAGGTGTCGGAGCAGGCCTTGGCCGAACGACTGGGGGTGAGCCGTGGACCGCTGCGGGAGGCGATGCAGCGGCTCACCCAGGAGGGGTTGCTGACCGGGCAGCGCAATCGCGGGCTGTTCGTGATGGAGCTGGACGCCGCAGCGGTGCGCGACATCTATCTGGCCCGCACGGCGATCGAGCGGCAGGCGGTGGCCCATCTGATCGAGACCGGCCGATCCGCCTCGGCCGACGCCCTGGCACCCCTGGAGCGGCGGATGGCGCAGCTGGAATCGACCGACCCGGCCATCTCCGACACCGACCTGGAGTATCACCGGTTGCTGGTCGGGCTGACCGAGAGCCCACGACTGATCCGGATGCACGACAGCCTGCTGCTCCAGCTGCGGTTGTGCCTGACCGCGATGCAGCCGACCTACGACTCCAGCGAGCACCGGGTGAAGGAACACGGAGATCTCTTCCGTGCCGTGGTTGCCGGTGACCTCGAGCTGGCCGACCGGTTGCTGGTGGCGCACATGCGGGACGGCCAGCGGCGGGTGCTCGAGGTCAACGGCTGGGCGTGATCCTGCGTTCGGCGGCGGCCCGCCACAGGTGCAGCGAGGCATGGGAGCGGACGCCGAGGGCCGGCCGCAGCGTCTGCGCGGTGATTCCGCGCCGGGCCGCCTCGCGGCGCAGCACCAGGTCCGATTCCAGCCACACGTCCCGGTCCCCGCAGCCGCGCAGCAGCACATACCCGGCGGTCCAGGGACCGATTCCCTTCAACGACAGCAGGGATTCCCGGACCCGGTGCAGGTCCGGCCCGCCGAGGTCGACGGTTCCCTCGGCCAGCGCCTGGGCCAGCGTGTGCAGCGCCTGCTGCCGCGACGCCGGCATCGCGAACCGGCTCGGGTCCACCGTGGCCAGCCGGGCCGGGGTGGGGAACAGCGAGGTGAGACCGTACGCCGCCCCGGCCTTCAGCAGCGGCGCCGGCAGCGGATCACCGTGCTCACGGACCAGCCGTTCGGCGGCCCGGGTGGCTCCGATCAGCGAGATCTGCTGGCCGAGCAGCCCGCGCACCGCGGTTTCGGCCGGCTCGACGCTGCCCGGGATCCGAATGCCCGGGCGGTTGGTGACCAGGATGGCGAGCTCCGGGACGGCGCTCAGCCGGGAGTCCACCAGGGCCGGATCACACCCAAGGTCGAGCAGCGCGATCACCCGCCGCCGCAGCGCGGGCAGATCGTCCGCGTCGGTGAGCCAGCCGGTCAGCTCGACCCCGGCGGTCCGCCCAACCTCCGCGGACTGGCCGCGTATCGCCAGCACCGCGGGGCCTCCGGGCAGGCGTACCGTCCGGGCGAAGGTGTCGGTGTCGGCAAACTCCAACCCGGTCACGGTCCGCCCACCGAGGAAGGCGAGCAGACCACCGAAGTCGAACGGGGCCAGGGTTTCCAGCCGTTCGGTGTGCGCCTTCACCGGTGATAGGCCGCGGCCCAGGCGTCGGTGTTGTGCTCGCTCACCCGCACCCGCAGCTCCGGCTCGGCGGCGGTGATCAACCCCGCGAGCACCGGGAGCCAGGTCCACTCGGCGGCCCAGTGGGCCACGTCGAGCAGCACCGGCGCGTCGGTCCACTCCAGCGCCTCGGTGGCCGGGTGATGGCGCAGGTCGGAGGTCAGATACAGGTCTGCCCCGGCCGCGCGCGCGGCGTCCAGGTGCGAGTCGCCGGCGCCGGCGAGCACCGCGACGGTACGCACCACCCGCTGCGGGTCGCCGCCCAGGCGTACCCCGGAAACCGTTGCGGGCAACGCGTTCGCGACCTGCTGGGCGAACTCGCCGGCGGTACGTTCGGGCTCGAGTGTGCCGACCCGGCCGATCCCGGCGGTGGGGGAGTCGGTGCGGGCCAGCTCGATGACGTGGAAGGCCGGCTCCTCATAGGGGTGGGCCGCCAGCAGGGCCGCCACCACCGCGCCGCGGCGGGAGCGGGGGAGCACCATCTCCAACCGGTCCTCACTCACCCGCTCGACCTCGCCAACCCTGCCCAGCTGAGGATTCGCGCCCTCCAGCGGACGGAAGGAACCGGTACCGGGACTGGTGAAGTGGCAGCGGTCATAGTCGCCGATCGCGCCGGCCCCCGCGGTCGACAGCGCGTCCACCACGGCCCGGGTGTGCTCGGTGGGGACGAAGCAGACCAGCTGGTCCAGCGCTGCGGAGGTGTCGCGGGGGTCCAGCGGTCGCTGCTCGCGCAGCCCGATCGCGTCGGCCAGCGCCTCGCACACCCCGTCGGGGGGAATGTCGGCGTTGGTGTGGGCGGCGATGCAGCCGATCCGGTGGCCGGCCAGTTCCAGCAGCAGCGCCCCCTTCGGGTGGCGGCCGTCGATGCCGTGAATTCCCTTCAGCAGCAGGGGATGGTGCGTGATCACCAGGTCCGCACCCAGCTCGACCGCCTGCCGCACCACCTCACCGGTGATGTCCACGGTGAGCAGCACCGAGGTCACCGGCCAGCTCGGATCTCCGCAGACCACCCCCACCTTGTCCCACGCCTCCGCGGTCCGCGGGGGATAGTGGCGGTCGAGCAGCTGCTGCACCTCGGCGAGAGTCGTCACCTCAGCGACCCTACGCGAGGGCGCTCAGCCGGCGTTGAACTCCCGGGCGCGCAGGGCGCGTTGGGCGTCGTCGCGGCACTCGCCGATGATCCGTCGGGCCGAGTCCTCCAGCTGCGCCTCGGCGAGCCACTCGTCCAACCGCTTCAGGAACTCCTCGTCGGCGGTTGGCCACGGGAACAGGTGGGTCAGCGCGGCCTGCGCCAGCACCGTGCCGTTCTCCGCCCAGACCCCCTTGCGGCCGGAGATCAGTTCGGCCAGGTCCAGGTAGCGCTCGGCGTACGGTGCGAGCACCTCGGCCTGGCCCGGCTGGTTGAAGTGCGCGCAGATGCTGCGGTGGGTCTCGTTGGGGATCCCGGCCGTCGCGGTGGCGAGCTGCCAGGCCGCGGCCTTGGCGGCCTCGGTCGGCATGGCGGCCCGGGCGCCGGCGGCGTGCTCGGCTCCCGAGCTGGTGTTGTCCCGCTCCAGCTCGGCGTCGATCAGGGCGTCATCGGCAACGCCCAGTCGGGTCAGCTGGGTCAGCAGGTGCCAGCGCAGCTCGGCGTCCACCTCCAGTCCGTCGGGGACCTCCTCGCCCTTCAGCCAGCCGTCCAGCAGGGTCACCCCGGCCGGACCGTCGATGGTGGAGGCGAGGGCGCGGGTGAACGCCAGCTGGTGGTCCGACCCCGGCTCGGCATCGCGCAGCAGCCCGGCCAGCCCGGTGATCAGCTGCGATCGCAGACCCGCCTGCGCCTCGGCGGGAACATAGCGGGAGATCGCCGTCTGCACCTGGCCCAGCACCCGGGACACCGCGGTGAGATCGGTCTCGCTGCCCACCCCGGTCAGCACCAGCTGGAGATAGTCGGCCACCGGCAGCTCGGCGTCGCGACACATGTCCCAGGCCGAGCCCCACACCAGCGCCCGCGCCAGCTCGTCGTCGATCAGGTTGAGGTGTTCGATCGCGGCCCTGCGGGAACGCGGGTCGAGGCGTACCTTCGCGAAGGTCAGGTCGTCGTCGTTGACCAGCACCAGGTCGGGCTGGTGCTTGCCGACCAGCTGCTTGACCTGGGTGAGTTCGCCGGCGATGTCGGTCTCCACCCGGTGCGCCCGGCGCAACCGGCCGTCCACCAGCTCATAGAGCCCGATCGCCACCCGATGCGTGCGCAGGGTCGGGTGCGCTGCCGCGGACGTCTGACGGATCGCGAACTCGGTCATCACCCCGCACTTGTCGGTGGTGAACTCCGCCGACAGGGTGTTCACCCCGGTCGACTCCAGCCACTGCCGCGACCAGTCGGACAGGTCGCGTCCCGAGGCCTCCTGCAGCACCGCCAGCAGGTCGGCGAGCTCGGTGTTGCCGTACGCGTGCCGGGCGAAGTACTGCTTCGCGCCGGCCAGGAAAGCGTCCTCGCCGACGAAGGCGACCAGCTGACGCAGCGTCGAGGCGCCCTTGGCATAGGTGATGCCGTCGAAGTTGAGTTCGACCGCCTCCAGGTCGACCATGTCGGCGGCGATCGGGTGGGTGGAGGGCAACTGATCGGCCCGGTACGCCCAGGTCTTGCGGGCGTTGCTGAACGACGCCCACGCGTGGTTGCGGTCGGTGTGCAGTCGCGACTGGGCGAAGTGGGAGGCCCATTCGGCGAAGGACTCCTTCAGCCACAGGTCATCCCACCAGCGCATGGTGACCAGGTCGCCGAACCACATGTGCGCCAGCTCGTGCAGGATCGTGTTGTCCCGCGACTCGTACTGCGCCGAGGTGGCTCGGGAGCGGAAGATCAGGTCGTCGCGGAAGGTGACCAGGCCGACGTTCTCCATCGCGCCCATGTTGTATTCCGGCACGAACGCCTGGTCGTAGGACTCGAACGGGTACGGCGTACCGAAGCTCTCCTCGAACACCTCGAAGCCGCCCTGGGTGGTGGCCATGATCCGGTCGGTGTCCAGTTTGTCGGCGAGCGAGCGACGGCACAGCACCGAGGCCGGGATGGTGCCCGCCTGCGAGGTGATCGACGTCTTCTCGCGGTGGTAGTCGCCGGCCACGATCGCGGTCAGGTAGGTCGAGATCTTCTTGGTGGGTTGGAAATCCCAGCGGGCGAACCCGTCGCCGATCGGTGTTGGGTCGGCGTCGGGGGAGTTCGACAGCACCACCCAGTCGGCCGGCGCCAGCACCGAGGTGGTGAAGCGCGCCTTCGCATCGGGCTGCTCGAAGTTGGCGTACACCCGCCGGGCGTCGGCGGGCTCGAACTGGGTGTAGAGGTAGACCCCGCCATCGGCCGGGTCGACGAACCGGTGCAGGCCCTGTCCGCTGCGGCTGTAGCGGTGCAGGCCGACGATGGTCAGCACGTGCGGACCATCGGTCAACTCGATCGGCAGCCGCTCACCATTGAAGGCGGTCGTGTCCAGCGGCTTGCCGTCCAACTCGGCCGACAGCAGCTCATCGGCGATGGCGTCGACACAGGTCATCCCGGCACGGGAGGAGAACCGCAGCGTGCTGGTGGTGACGAAGTTCTGCTCGGGATGGGCCAGTGCGGCACCGTCCGGCGCCCGGCCGGTCAGGTCGATGAGCAGCTGGTAGGCCTCGGTCTGGACCAGCGCGGCCCGGGCCCGGGTGTCCTGCCGGGTGATGTTCGCTGGGTACACGTTTCTGCTTTCGGTGCGATCGAGAAGGGCAATCAGTCGACGGTAAACCCTACTGGCGAGTAGTGGGGTGCCCAAACTGCTCGGCCCCTTCCGACGGGCCCGGAGCCGCTCCCTAGACTGCTGTTCATGACACAGACCGAGAACAGCGTCACCACCGTCGACTTCTGGTTCGACCCCCTGTGCCCCTGGGCCTGGATGACCTCCCGTTGGATGCTCGAGGTGGAGAAGGTACGCCCGGTGCGGACCGTGTTCCACGTGATGAGCCTGTCGGTGCTGAACGACGGCCGCGACCTGCCCGAGCAGTACCGCGAGCGGTTGGATCGCGGCTGGCACGGTGTACGCGTCGCCCTGGCGGTCGAGGAGCAGTTCGGCTCGGACAAGCTGCGCGAGTACTACACCGCGATCGGCACCCGGATCCACCCCGGCGGCGAGGACGGCGCCGAGCGGGCCACCATCGAGTCCGCCCTGGCCGAGGTCGGGCTGCCCACCGAGCTCGCCGAAGCCGGCTGGACCGACGCCAACGACGAGGCGCTGAAGAAGTCCCACCACGAGGGCATGGACCCCGTCGGCGACGAGGTCGGCACCCCGGTCATGCACATCAACGGCATGGCGCTGTTCGGCCCGGTGATCTCCCCGGCACCCACCGGCGAGCAGGCCGGCCGCCTCTTCGACGGCTTCCAACTGCTCACCGAATACGACGGCTTCTTCGAGGCCAAGCGCACCCGCACCCGCGAGCCGATCTTCTGAGCCGCTCGCGCGCAGCGCGAGACGACCTACAACTCGGCGACGAGGGCGGCGATGATGTCGGCGGCGGGGAGGTCGGGGGCACGGCGATAGCCGGTACCGGCCCACAGGTGCATCCACTCCGGGTCCCCGGCGGCGGCCGCCGCGCGGCGCAGCGGTGAGGTGAGCTGGTGCACCTGCGGGTACGCCGCGGGGGCGGCGGCGTCGTGGGTGTCGATGAACCGGTTCCGCTGGCCGCGGGCCGGACGCCCCGAGAAGGCGCGGGTGACCACCGTGTCCCGCCGCCGGGTCAGCGCCTTCTTGTGGGTGGGGCTGGCGCCGGACTCGGGGCAGCGCAGGAACAGCGTGCCGAGCTGCGCGGCGTACGCCCCAGCGGCCAGCACGTCCCGCACCTGGGCCGCGGTGGCGATCCCGCCGGCCGCCAGCAGCGGCACCGCCACCGCCCCGCGCACCGCCCCGAGCAACTCCAGCAGCGGCAGCTCCGACGGCTCGTCGAGCAACCGGTGCGTGCCGCGGTGCCCACCCGCCTCCGGACCCTGCACGCACACCGCGTCCAACCCCCGCTCCACCACCGCGACCGCCTCGGCGACGGTGGTCGCGGTGCCGACCAGCGCCGACCCGGCCGCGTGCAACCGCTCCACCTCCGCGGCCGACGGTAGCCCGAAGGTGAACGACACCACCGGCACCGGGTCGGTCACCAGCAGCTCGACCTTCTCCGCCCAGTGGTCGGTATCGGCCCAGTCCGGCGCGCCCAGCTGCACCCCGAGCCGCTCCGCCTCCGGACGCAGCGCGGCGGCGTACGCCGTGAGGTCGACCGGCGAAACCGGCTCGGGCACGAACAGGTTCACCCCGAACGGCGCGCGGGTCAGCGTCCGGGTCCGCGCCAGTTTTTCGGCCAGCGCGTCGGCGCTCAGGTAGCCACCCGGCAGGTAACCGAAGCCGCCGGCCCCGCCAACCGCGGCGACCAGCTCGGGCGTACCGGCGCCGCCGGCCATCGGCGCCAGGACGATCGGATGCTCATGCTTCGGCAGCGCTGTCATGGCTCCACACTAGGCTGGTCGACCACGCCCGAACCCGAGGAGGACCCGTGCCCGAGGGCCACACCCTGCACCGGCTGGCGAACGACCTGTCCGCCGCCTTCGCCGGGACCGCGCCGCGGGTCAGCTCACCCCAGGGGCGGATGGCCGAGTCCGCCGCACTGGTCGACGGCAGCGTGCTCGAGCAGGCCAGCGCCCACGGCAAGCACCTGTTCCTCGACTTCGCCGGCGACCGGGTGATCCACGTGCACCTCGGGCTGATCGGCAGGTTCACCCTCGCCCCGTTCGCCCCGCCGACCGGGCAGGTGCGGCTGCGGCTGGCCGACGAGCGGACCGCCGCCGACCTGCGCGGCCCGCAGTTGTGCGCGTTGCGCACGCCGGCCGAGGTGTCCGCCCAGGTGGCCAGGCTCGGGCCCGACCCGCTGCGTGCCGATGCCGACCCCGATCGCGCCTGGCAGCGGATCCACCGCTCCGGCAAGCCGATCGCGGCCCTGCTGATGGACCAGTCGGTGCTGTCGGGGGTGGGCAACGTCTATCGCGCCGAGGTGCTGTTCCGGAACCGGCTGGCGCCGATGACCCCCGGCAACCGGCTGCAGGCCAGGTCGTGGAAGGCGATCTGGTCCGACCTGGTCGAGCTGATGCCGATCGGGGTCCGCGACAACCGGATCGACACCGTCCGCCACGAGCACACCCCCGACGCGATGGGGCGACCACCGCGGGTCGACGACCACGGCGGCGAGGTGTACGTGTACCGCCGCAACGGGATGCCCTGTCTGGTCTGCGGCCGCGAGGTCCGCACCCAACTGCTCGAGGGCCGCAACCTGTTCTGGTGCGCGACCTGTCAGCGACGCCGATGAGGCGAGAGGTGCTCAGCTGGGGCCTCGCCGGTGACCACCATCGGCTCGGCTGCCAGCTGGAGTTCGACCCCGCGGGAAACCTGCACTCGCTGACCGCCGGTGGGCAACAACTCATCGGCGGACTGGCGGTGCTCGGGGTCCGACGCGACGGCGAACTGCACCCGTGGCTGCCGGACACCGCCCGGCTCGAGGCGGATGAGGTCGAGGCCCGCGGGCGCTGCGCCGGCCTGCGGCTGCGGGTGCGGCACAACCTGGACTTCACCTGGCACCTGCGGATCACCCTGACCAACGACACCGAGCAGCCGGTCGCGCTGGACGGGCTGGTGCTGCACGCGGCCCCCGGGCGGGACGCCCTGCTGCTGGTCACCCCGGCCGGCCCGTGCACCCAGCTCGGCTGGCACCGGCTCGCCCCCTCCGACGGGGTCGAGTGCCTCGGCATGCGGCTGTCCCGCGGCGACCTGATCCGTGCCGGCGACGAGTTGCGTACGCCGCCGCTGCGGCTCGGGCCGGGGGAGGCGTACACGCTGATCCTGCACGGCGACTGGTACGCCAGCAGTTTCGAGCTGCAGCAGCGGCAACCGGACTGGTTCCCGCCGCTGCTCGACCTGACCGCCGCCGACGACGAGCTCGAGCTGAACGACCCCGACGTGGCGCTGAGCTGGGACTCCGAGGATGGCCCGCTGCGCGAGCTCACCGTGGCCGCCGCCGAAGGGGTGACCCGACTGTCGGTGGCGTTCGCCGACGAGGAGGCGGCGTACGGGCGCCTGGTCGGGGCGATCCAGCGGCGCGGCCTGATCGCCCACGCCGCAGAGGCGTTGGCCCTGCAGCGCGCCGAGCTGCTGCAGCTGATCTCGACCGACGAGACCACCGCCCTTCTCGCCGAATATGCCGAGCGGACCCCGGACCCGGCGGACACCCGGCAGGTGCTGGTGTGGCTGCGGATGGCCGCCACCACCGGCGAGGCGGCCCTGGTCGAGCGGGCCGCGGCCGTTCTGGCCGAGCTGCCCGTCCAGCCCGGATATGCCCTGGCCTGGCTGAACCTGTGGGTCCAGCAGCAACTGCTCGGGATCGAGCCGAGCCTCGGCGAGGCCCAGCGCCGGATCGCCGAGTGGCTCGCCCAGCCCGGCCAGGACCCGCTGATCATTCGCGAACTGGCCCAACTGCTCGGCCCGCAGCAGCAACGCCAGCCGACCATTCGGCGGGGCTCCCGGGTGGCGGACCTGCTCTGCCTGCTGCGGCCGGCCGAGGCGTGGCCGGCGTACGCCGACGAACGGCTCGCGCAGCTGGTCAGCATCCGGGCGCTGGCCGAGCACGAGCACACCGCCCTGCTCAACCGGCTGCTGGCCCGGGCCGAGGCGAGCCCCGGCCCGCTCGACTCCGCGGCCGTGCTCGGCTGGCTGGCGCTGCGCGACTGATCGGACCCGCGGCGGGGGCGAATCCCCGACCACGGGAGGAGGCGAACCGTCGGCGTACCCCTTCCCGAGGCCCATCGAACCCCGACTTCGACGGGTTCTGCGACGTTCAAGTCCCATGATCGACTTCGAGATGGCACAGTATCCCGGGTGACCGCAGTACGGCGAGTCCTGCCCGCGATCAGTGAGCGCACCCCATGGGTGTTCTCCCGGCTGCTGTATCTGGGCGCGATCCTGCAGGTGGTGCTCCTGCTGTTCTCCCACGTGCCGTGGGTACGCCGGGTGGTGGGGATCTATTCGTCGTTCTTCTTCGACGTCTCCGGGGCCTCGCTCGGCTATGCGGCGTTCATGGTGCTGTTGGGTGCCGGGGTGTCGCTGCGCAAGCGGATCGCCTGGGTCATCCTCACCGTGCTGCTCGTGCTGCAGGGCCTGGTCAACATCCTGCTGGTGATCGCGCTGAGCCTCGACGAGTCGCCGCACGAGCCCGGCTATGCGCGGATCTTCGCCCAGGCCAGCACCGCCTCGGTGGCCACGGTCCTCTATCTGGTCTGGCTCTTCCTGACCCGCAGGCAGTTCCCGGCGCGCAGCCCGCGGGGCAACATCTTCAAGGCGTTCCTGGTGCTGCTCGCCGGGCTCACCGTCACCGCCGCGGTCGGCGCGATCCTGGTGGTCACCGTGCCCGCCAACACCCGTCGCCCGATGCCGCGCTTCGAGTGGCTGCTGCACCAGCTGCTGAACGACTCCGCCGGGCCGGTGCTCGGCATGCCGCGCTGGGTCGCCGCGCTGCTCGGCTTCCTGCAGGTGGTCAGCCTGCTGTCGGCGTTCTGGGTGCTGCTGCGCTCCCAGATGAGCGCCGTCGCGCACAGCGCCGACGACGAGCCGCTGATCCGGGCGCTGGTCGCCGAATCCCCCGACGACTCCCTCGCCTATTTCGCCACCCGCCGCGACAAGGCGTGGTGCTTCTCCCCGGACGGCAGCGCCGCGGTCTCCTATCGGGTGGTCCTCGGCTGCTGCCTGGCCGCCTCCGACCCGATCGGCCCTCGCAACCGCTGGCCCGCGGCGATCAAGGCGTGGCAGAAGACCGCGCGCGAATACGGCTGGACCCCGGCGGTCGTCGGCGCCTCCGAGGCCGGCGCCCAGGCGTACGCCGAGCACGCCGGCCTGCGCGTGATGCGGCTCGGCGACGAGGCCGTGCTGGAGGCGCGCACCTTCCACCTGGACAACCCCGAGCTGCGCGCCGTCCGGCAGGCCGCCGAGCGTCTGCAGCGCTCCGGCTATCGGGTGCGGATCCGCCAGCACGACGCCATCGACGACTCCGAGCTCGACCAGCTGGTCGCCCTCTCCGACAAGTGGCGCGACACCGAGACCGAGCGCGGCTTCTCGATGGCGCTCGGCCGGCTCGGCGATCCGCTGGACGGCGACTGCCTGATGGTCGAGGCGCTGTTCCCCGCCGGCGAGGAGCGCGGCGGCACCGAGGTGGCCGGCCTGCTCTCCTTCGTGCCGTGGGGTCGCGACGGCTATTCGCTGGACGTGATGCGGCGCAACCCCGAGGCCGACAACGGGGTGAACGAGCTGATGGTGGCGGAGCTGATGGGATCGGGCGTCCGCCGGGTCTCGCTCAACTTCGCGGTGTTCCGCTCCGCCTTCGAGGAGGGCGCGCAGCTGGGTGCCGGACCGCTGGTACGCCTGTGGCGCCGGCTGCTGCTGCTCGCCTCGCGCTGGTGGCAGATCGAATCGCTCTATCGCGCCAACGTGAAATACCGCCCCGACTGGGTGCCGCGCTTCCTCTGCTTCGTCGACGGCGGTGACGTCGCCCTGGTCGGCGTCGCCTCCGGGGTCGCCGAGGGTTTCCTCGACCTGCCCGACTTCATCGTCGGCCGGCCCACGCTGGCTCCGGCTCCCACCCTGGAGGCGGTGCGGGTGCTCCAACCCCCGCCACCCGAACAGGTCGACCGGCGCCCCGAACAGCTGCGGGTGCGCGCCGCCAAGCGCGACCGGATGCTCGCCGAGGGGGTCGACCCCTATCCGCCGTCGTTCCAGCCCTCGACCAGCTGCGCCGAGGCGACGGGGGAGTGCACCGTCGCCGGCCGGGTGCTGCGGCTGCGCGACCACGGCAGCGTACTGTTCTGCGACCTGCAGGACTGGTCCGGTGAGCTGCAGGTGTTGTTCTCCGCCGACGCCGTGGCGGACCTTCCCAGGCTGGCGCGCGACCTCGACCTCGGTGACCACCTGGGGGTCACCGGGGTGATCGGGGAGTCCCGCACCGGCACCCGCTCGCTGCTGGGGACCGGCTGGCAGTTGACCGCGAAGTCGTTGCGGCCGCTGCCGGACAAGCGCGGCGGGTTGTCCGATCCCGAGGCGCGGGTCCGCCAGCGCTACCTCGAACTGACCATCAACCGGTCGGCCGCGCGGCGGCTGCGGACGCGGTCGGAGGCGATCTCGGCGGTCCGGCGTACGCTGCTGGAACGCGGTTATCTGGAGGTCGAGACCCCGATCCTGCAGACCATCCACGGCGGTGCGAACGCCCGACCGTTCCGCACCCACATCAAGGCCTACGACCTGGACCTCTATCTGCGGATCGCGCCGGAGCTGTACCTGAAGCGGCTGATGGTCGGCGGGGTGGACCGGGTGTTCGAGCTGGGCCGCAATTTCCGCAACGAGGGCGCCGACGCCACCCACAACCCCGAGTTCACGATGCTCGAGGCCTATCAGTCCTACGCCGACTACACCACGATGCGGCACCTGACCACCGACCTGATCCTGGCGGCCGTGCAGGCGGGCACCGGAGGTAGCGTGCTGCACGGGCTCGATCACACCGGTGAGCGGCACGAGGTGGACCTGGCCGAGCCGTGGCCAGTGGTGACGGTGAACGACGCGATCTCGGCGGCCTGCGGGGAGCACGTCACCGCCGACACCGGCCGCGAGGAGCTGGCCGCGCTGGCCCGACGCCTGGATATCGAGATCGACGCCCGCTGGCCCCGCGGTAACGTGCTGCTGGAGTTGTACGAGCACCTGGTCGAGGATCGGACGGTGCGGCCGACCTTCTATTGCGACTTCCCGGCCGACGTGTCGCCGCTGACCCGCCAGCACCGCGAGGACGATCGGCTGGCCGAACGCTGGGACCTGGTCGCCTTCGGAGCCGAGATCGGCACGGCGTACTCCGAACTGGTCGACCCGGTGCTGCAGCGTCAGCGGCTCACCGAGCAGTCGTTGCAGGCCGCCGGCGGTGACCCCGAGGCGATGGAACTGGACGAGGACTTCCTGGTGGCGCTGGAGCACGGGATGCCGCCCAGCGGTGGGCTGGGGATGGGGATCGATAGATTGGTGATGATGATCACCGCGACTTCGATCCGCGATGCCATCACCTTCCCCCTGGTCCGCCCCCGTCGTCTGGACCGGCGCTGATGGCCGCCACCGTGGCGCAGGTGAGCGACTTCGGCGGCCGGCCGATCCGCTGGCGGGAGAACCCCGGGGCCGGCCCGGCGGTGGTCCTGGTGAACGGTTGCGGCCTCGCCTCCGAGCACTGGTCCGAGGTGGTCCGGTTGCTGCCGGGCCGCCAGGTGGTGCGGTTCGATCGGCCCGGTATGGGTGGCACTCGGTGGCCGGAAACCCTCCCCACCCTCGCCGAGGAGGTGGCCAGTCTCGCCGAGCTGATCGCCGCGGTGGGGGCTCCCGCACTGCTGGTGGCGCACTCGATGGCCGCCTTCCATGCGGAGGCGCTGGCGCGGGTGCACCCGGAGCTGGCGGCGGGGCTGGTGCTCGTCGACGGGTCGGTGGAGTTTCTGACTCGGGCGCCTCGGCAGCGTGGGCCTGCGCTGGCTCTGGGCGTACGCCGGTTGGCCGCCGCACTGCCGGCCTTGCACCTGGGCACCTTGGTGCATCGGGTGGGTGCCACCTGGCAGAGCTACCAGCGCAACCTCGGTCACGACTGGGACGACCGCTTTTCCCAGTTCTACGACGATCCCGACGCGGTGGCGATGGGAGCGGCCGAATCGGTGGCCTACTGGCAACAGGCGTGGGATCTGCTGCAGCTGCGCGCGGAACGACCCCTGCCGGAGATTCCGGTGCTGGTGCTCACCGCCGCCGATCCGGGCGGGGAGCGGGACTGGTTGTCGCGGCAGCGTCGGCTGGCGCGCCTGCTCGAGGGCCGGCATCTGGTCGTCGAGCACTCCCGGCACCTGATGATGATCGACCGCCCCGACGCGATCAGCGACGCGGTCGAGGCGCTGCTGCGCTGAGCCTGTCGCAGTTCCCTGAGCCCGTCGAAGTTCCCTGAGCCTGTCGCAGTTCCCTGAGCCTGTCGAAGGGGGGGCGACCTCAGCCGCGGAGCAGGATGATCAGCAGGGTGCAGGTGCCCAGCAGCAGCACGCTGCCGCCCAACAGCAGCACCGAGCGGGCGGCGGGCTGCAGCGACTCCTCCCGGATCCCGCGGACCCGGCGCCGGTAGCGCCGCCGCCCGGTCATCGAGGTGACCAACGCGACCACCCCGACGATGCCGAGCACCGGCAGCACGACGGGTCCGAAATGCCCGACGAAGCGCAGGTGCAACAGCCCGACCAGCACCAGCGCCATCCCGGTTCGGCTCCACGCGAAGTTGGTCCGTTCGGGCTGCAGCCCGGGATCCTGGTGCAGCTGGACGGTCACGGTTCAGCGCCCGCCGGCGATCAGGAACAGCAGCACCGCCGCGGCCAGGGCAACCCCCACGCCGAGCACCGGGACCAGGGTCGGCACCGGCAGTGGCCGCGACTCCCGCATCGCCCGCTCCACCCGCACCCAGCGGATGATCGCCGCCCCGGCCATCACCAGCCCGACCACCACCAGCATCAGCGAGGCCGCGCGGCGCAGGCCCGGATGGAACAGGTTTGCGGCGAACGCCTCCAGTGCGACACCGCCGCCGAGCAGGGCCAGTGAGGTGCGGATCCAGGCAAGAAAGGTGCGCTCGTTGGCCAGGGTGAACCGGGCATCCGGCTCCTTGCCGCCGGGCAGCAGTCGACGCGCCAGCGCGGAGCGTTCGTCTGGGGTCGGCACCGGGCCAGTCTGCCGCATCTTCGGGAGGGCGTCGCGTGGGCTATGCTGTACGCCGCACGCGGATGTAGCTCAATGGTAGAGCCCCAGTCTTCCAAACTGGCTACGCGGGTTCGATTCCCGTCATCCGCTCGGTGAGGCAGGGCGCGGTTTCCGTGCCCTGCCTCTTACTCTCCGCCCCCTCCGCTCACGCTCATCGGTCAATTGTCCTGCGTCCCCAATTGGGTGCGCGTGAAACAGGGCGATAAGCGTGAGCAGGGCCAGCGGATTGGATGTGACCGGTTCAGCGACTAGCCTTCCAGCGAGTCGGTGTGGCGGGGGAAGTGGAGAAATGCCTCAGTTTCTGAAGAACCGTGTGGTCCAGGTCGTCCTGGGGTTGTTGGTCGTCGCTCTGGTCGTGGTGGGGTCGATCTTCGCCTTCGGTCCGAAGTCGACCACCGCCGAGCCCGCGGCCGACCAGACCTTCGCCGCGCCGTCGGAAACCGCGACCGAGACGCCCACGCCCAGCGAGTCGCCCACGCCGACACCCGCCCCCGCACCGAGCAGCGCCGCAGCGCCGCCTCCGGCCAGCCGAACCCCGGCCGGAAACCAGTCGTGCACCAACACCGACGAGCAGATCGACGACCCGAAGAAGCTGACCGTCGAGCGGATCGGGGTGAACTCCCCGATGATGACCGTGGGCAAGGACTCCGACGGCAACCCCGGCGCCCCGCCGAAGAACCAGGCGAACACCACCGCCTGGTACAACGGCAGCCCCGAGGTCGGCTCGGACAAGGGCAACGTCATCCTGACCATTCACACCTACCACGCCGGTGGCGCCCTCGGTAACCAGCTCTACAGCGACAAGGGCCTCAAGGACGGCGACATCATCAAGATCTCCGATGGCGCCGGCAAGCAGGTCTGCTACCGCTACACCCGCAACACCAAGGTGTGGGTGAAGACCTACGATCCCGCCTCGGGCGTCTTCTTCAACCCCACCGGCCCGGCCCAGCTCGCCATCATGATCTGCTGGGACTACGACAAGTCCCGTGACGACTGGGATTCCCGGATCATCTTCTATGCCCCACGCATCCCCAAGGGCGCCTGAGCCGGTCACCGGTTCGAATCCGGTTGCCGAGTTCGGCGGTCGGGCGGCTACACTTGCCGCGTTCGCCGCAAGGCGTACGCCGGGGCGTAGCGTAGTGGCTAGCGCGCCTGCTTTGGGAGCAGGAGATCGCAGGTTCGAGTCCTGTCGCCCCGACCGCAGTGGCCGTTGGAAGAAGACCGTCGGTGCACCGGTACGCCGCAGCGAGTTTGAACAGGCTGCGCCGGTGGGGGCTAGGATTGCCCAGGTGTGCCCGCGGGCACCGCGAGCAACCTCCCGCATGTGCGGGCCTAACGAGAACTCACCAGGAGTAGACCTTGCCAAGCACCGTTGAGCAGCTGAGCCCGTCCCGGGTCAAGATCACCGTTGAGGTGCCCTTCGCCGAGCTGAAGCCCGCACTCGACCAGGCGTACCGGGACATCGCCGGCCAGGTGAACATCCCGGGCTTCCGGGCCGGCAAGGTGCCGCCGATGGTGATCGACCAGCGGTTCGGCCGCGGCGTGGTGCTGCAGGAGGCGATCAACAAGGCGCTGCCCGAGCTCTATGGCAAGGCGGTCACCGAGAACAACCTGAACCCCCTGGGTGAGCCGGAGGTCGAGGTGACCAAGCTCGAGGACAACGAGCTGGTGGAGTTCACCGCCGAGCTCGACGTACGCCCCGAGTTCGACGTCCCGGACTTCGATTCGATCACCGTCGAGGTGGACAAGCCGGAGACCGACGAGGACGCGGTGGATCAGCAGTTGGAGATGCTGCGCGAGCGCTTCGCCACCACCATCGACGTCGACCGCGCCGCCGCCGAGGGCGACGTGGTCACCCTCGACCTTGCCGGCTCCAAGAATGGTGAGGAACTTCCGGAGGCGACCGCCGAGGGCATCACCTACAAGCTCGGCTCCGGTGGCATGCTGGACGGACTGGACGAGGCCGTCACCGGTCTGTCGGCCGGGGACGAGACCAGCTTCACCTCCGAGCTGGTCGGTGGCCCGCTGCGCGGGGAGCAGGCCGACATCAAGGTCACCGTGCAGAAGGTGCAGCAGCAGGAGCTGCCCGAGATCGACGACGAGTTCGCCCAGCTGGTCTCGGAGTTCGACACCGTCGACGAGATGAAGGCCGACCTGGCCGAGAACGTGACCCGGATGGGCCGTCTGGAGCAGGCCGGCGCCGCCCGCGACAAGGTGCTCGAGGCCGTCATCGCCAAGGTGGACCTGGAGCTGCCGGAGAAGCTGGTCGAGGCGGAGGTGCAGGCCCGGCACGAGCAGATCAACGGCCAGCTGGCGCAGGCCGGGCTGACCCTGGATCAATACCTCGAGGACGGCGACACCGACCAGACCGCCGAGGAGTTCTGGGCCGAGGTCGACACCCGCTCCCGGGACGCCCTCAAGGCCCAGCTGGTCCTGGACAAGGTGGCCGACGACCGTGAGGTCGGGGTCGATCAGAACGACCTGACCCAGCACATCATCCGCAAGGCCCAGCAGAGCGGGACCTCCCCCGAGCAGGAGGCCCAGCACATGATGGAGCACAATCACATGGCCGAGTGGATGACCGAGATCCGCCGCGGCAAGGCGCTGGCGCTGATGGTCGAGTCGGCCACAGTCACCGACACCGACGGCAACGACCTCAACCTGAAGAACCTGCGCGGCGACGGCACCTACGCCGATCCCGAGGCCGAGGATGCCGAGTCCGCCGGCAGCGAGGACGAGGACGAGTCCGCGGAGACCCCGAACGAGGCCGAGTCCAAGTCCTGAGTCCCGGCGTACGCCTCAGCGGCCCGCACCCTCCCGGGTGCGGGCCGCTGCGTCTGTTTTGACAGGGCAGACTGGGAATGCAGGGGGCGCCTCCCGTTCAACCCACCCATGGCGCGAGCCCTGACCGGGGATCAGCCCAGCTCGCGTACCCCGTCCATCACCTGCTCGGCGAAGCTGGTCAGGAAGCGGCTCTGGTCGTGGCCGGGGCCGTGCAGCACCAGGTGGTTGAACCCCAGCTCGGTATAGAAGCGAATCCCGTCGATCGCCTGCTCGGGGGTGGAGGCGACGATCCAGCGCCTGGCCACCTGCTCGATCGGCAGCGCGTCGGCGGCCTGCTCCATCTGGATCGGGTCGGTGATGTCGTGCTTCTGCTCCTTGGACAGCGACAGCGGCGCCCAGAACCGGCAATTCTCCAACGCTCGTTCGGGATCCGGGTCATAGGACAGCTTGATCTCGATCATCTTGTCGATGCTGTCGAAGTCGCGTTTGTTCAGCTCGGCCCCCTCGCGCACCGCCGGCAGCAGCTGATCGCGATAGAGCTCCTCGCCCTTGCCGGAGGTGCAGATGAACCCGTCGCCCTGACGTCCGGCGTATTTCGCCACGGTCGGCCCGCCGGCGGCGATGTAGACCGCGATCGGCTCGTCGGGCCGGTCATAGACCATGGCGTCCACGGTCCGGTAGTAGTCGCCCTCGAAGGTGACCTGGTCCTCGGTCCAGAGCTGGCGCATCAGGCGTACGCTCTCGCGGAGCCGAGCGAACCGCTCCTTGAAGTCGGGCCAGCCCTGCTGACCGACGGCGATCTCGTTCAACGCCTCGCCCGTGCCGACCCCGAGCATCACCCGCCCCGGATAGAGACACCCCATGGTGGCGAACAGCTGCGCCAACACGGCCGGGTTGTAGCGGAAGGTGGGGGTGAGCACCGAGGTGCCGAGCAGCACCCGCTCGGTGCGCGCACCCACGTGGCTCAACCAGGCAAGGGAATTCGGGGCGTGGCCGCCCTTGTGCCGCCACGGCTGGAAGTGATCCGAGATGGTCACCGAGTCGAAGCCGAGCTGCTCGGCCTGCACCGCGAAGTCCGCCAGTTCGCGCGGCGCGAACTGCTCGGCCGACGCCTTGTACCCGATCTTGATCATCGCTTCCCCTCGTCGTCGCCTGTTCTCCCGCTCACCCTAGGCGTACGCCCCAGCGGTTCAGCGGGTGGTGGCCGGTTCCCGCACCGCCGGATCCGGTTCGGCCACCGCCGGGGTACGCCCCGAACGCTCATGCCACGCCAGCGCCACCACCGTGGCCAGCACGACCACGAATCCGACCCACTGGGTGGGGGCGAGGCGGGCGTGCTGGATCAGCACGCCGACCGCGGCCGCGGTGAGCGGGAACGCAAGCTCGGCCAGGGTGGCCCGGGAGGCGGCGGTGCTGCGCAGCCCGAAATAATAGAGCACCAGCGCCAGCAACCCCGGGACCAGCGCCAGCGACAGCAGCCGGGGCCAGGTGGCCAGCGGCAGAGTGAGCGGGGACCCGGTGCCCAGCGCCACCACCAGCAGGGTGAGCATGCCGAAGAGAAAGCGCAGGGCCGTGACGTGGAAGAACTTCAGTTCGCTGCTGACCATCCGGCCCAGCACCGTGCCGAGGGCCCACATCGCCGCCGACCCGACGCCGAGCAGAGCCGGCACCAGCGCCTTCACCCCGACCGCCAACGGGTTGGGGAAGGCGAGCAGCCACGCCCCGGCCAGGGCCGGCAGCACGAACAGCCAGAATCGCGGCCGCATCCGCTCCCCGAGCAGCAGCGCGGCCAGCGTGATCGCGATCAGCGGCTGCAGCTTCTGCAGCACCTGCGGGGTGACCGGGTCGCCGAACCGGAAGGCGAGGGTGAACAGCACGGTGGCCAGGGCTGAGGAACCGGCCCCGATCACCACGGTGGCGACCTTCGTCCGCGTCCCGGCGCGCCACCAGGCGCGCAGGGCGCCGATCAGCAGTGGGCTGGTCAGCAGCACCAGCAGCACGTGCTCACCGAGCACGATGGAGACCGAGGGGAACTCCTTCGACAGCGGCGCGCGGAGCAGCCCTGAGAAGCCCCACAGCGAGGCGGCGAGGGCGACCAGCCAGGTGCGGTCGCGGATGACGGAACTCACCGTGCGAGTCTGCTGCGCTCCAGCCCTCGCGACAAGCGCAAGTTTGTCAGTCGAGCCATGCGTACCACGCATGGAGTGTCCTAGGCTGGGGGCCGTGGACCTGGTGCAGCTGCGGACCTTCGCCGAGGTGGCCCGCCTCGGCTCGATCTCGGCGACGGCGGCCTCGCTCGGCTATTCCCAGTCGGCGGTCTCCCGACAGTTGCAGGCGCTCGAGACCGACCTGTCCGCGGCGTTGCTGCACCGCGGCGCCCGCGGGGTACGCCTCAGCGCCGCCGGTGCGGCGCTGCTGCCGCACGCCCAGGACATGCTGCGCAGCGCCGAACTGGCCCGCGCCGAGGTCGCCGAGGCCGAGCCCGAGGGCGTACGCCTGCGGATCGGCTGCATCCCCTCGGCCACCCCGGCCCTGCTCGCACCGGCCCTGGCCGGGGTGGAGACCAGCGCGAGCGATCTGACCGTCACCGTCCGGCAGGCGCCGGGCCGGGTGCTGATCGCCGCGGTGGCCGCCCGTGAGCTGGACGCCGCGGTGGTGATGGGCTCGGGGGCCGACCGCCCCGGCCTGCTCCGCGAGCCGCTGGCCACCGACGAGCTGCGGGTGGTGCTGCCCGCCGGACACCCGCTGGCCGGGCGTACCCGGATCGAACTGGCCCAACTGGCCGAGGCCACCTGGATCGAGGGGGAGGGGCGTTCCGAACGGATCCTGGTCGAGGCGGCGGCCCAGTCCGGTTTCGTGCCCACCCGGGTACGCCGAGCCCCCGACCACGCGGCCAAGCTCGGCTACGTGGCCGCCGGGCTGGGCGTGGCGCTGGTGCCCGGGCTGCTGTGTGCCGCGCTGCCGCCCGGCCTGGTCGCGGTCCAGCTGGCCGCCGCCCCGGGCCGAGAGCTGGCCTGGCTGACCCGGCGTGACCACCCGGGCGGTCCCCAGCTGGAGCTGCTGCGGCGCGTGCTGGGCGAGGTGGCGGACCGATTGCAGCCGGCGCCGGACGCCCGGCAGGCCTGACCCCACCCGGTGCGCCCACAGCGAACATGCGCCGGGATCGCTCAGGTTTGCCGGTGCCGACGGGTAGCGTCGGGCTCGTGAACAACATCCCAGTGAATCCGTCGACCATTCGGGCGGCCGCCAGTGGCGGGGGTCCGAGCATGACCGACAACGTCTATCAGTCCCTGCTGGCCAACCGGATCATCTTCCTGGGCTCCGAGGTCCGCGACGACAACGCCAACGCGATCTGCGCGCAGATGCTGCTGCTGAACGCCGAGGACCCCGAGAAGGACATCTACCTCTACATCAACTCCCCGGGCGGCTCGGTCGACTCCGGCATGGCGATCTTCGACACCATGCAGTGGATCTCCAACGACGTCGCCACCGTGGCCATGGGCCTGGCCGCCTCGATGGGCCAGTTCCTGCTGTCTGCCGGCACCCCCGGCAAGCGGTACGCCCTGCCGCACAGCCGGATCATGATGCACCAGCCCTCCGGTGGTCTCGGCGGCACCGCCTCCGACATCCGGATCCAGGCCGAGCAGTCGCTGCACATCAAGAAGGTGATGGCCGAGCTGATCGCCCAGCACACCGGGCAGTCGGTGGAGCAGATCAACGCCGACTCCGATCGCGACCGCTGGTTCACCGCCTCGCAGGCGCTGGAATACGGCTTCATCGACCACGTCTATGAGAAGGCGTCCCAGATCAGCGGCGACGACGCCCCCAACCAGTGACACCGAGGGAGGAACCCATGAACTACGAGAACCTCGCCCGGTTCAACTCCGAGCAGGCACAGAAGGTGCAGGCCCGCGGCGGTGTACGCCCCAGCGGCATGGCTCCGGCACAGCCGGGCGCCAACCACTACATCCCGCAGTGGGAGGAGCGCACCTCCTACGGCTTCCGACGGGTCGACCCGTTCGCCAAGCTGTTCGAGGACCGGATCATCTTCCTGGGCGACCCGGTCAGCGACGATCTGGCCAACGCGATCATGGCCGAGCTGCTCTGCCTGCAGTCGATGGACCCGGATCGTCCGATCAGCATGTACATCAACTCTCCCGGTGGCTCGTTCACCGCGATGACGGCGATCTACGACACGATGCGCTACATCAAGCCCGACATCCAGACGATCTGCCTGGGCATGGCGGCGTCGGCGGCCGCGGTGCTGCTGGCGGCCGGCACCAAGGGCAAGCGGCTGGCGCTGCCCAACTCCACGATCCTGATCCACCAGCCGTCGATGGGGCAGGGCACCTATGGCCAGTCCTCCGACCTGGAGATCCAGGCCAACGAGATCCTGCGCATCCGCTCGCTGATGGAGCAGATGCTGGCCGACGCCACCGGTCAGCCGGTGGAGCAGATCAGCTCCGACGTCGACCGGGACAAGTACCTCACCGCCGAGCAGGCGAAGGAATACGGGATCATCGACGACGTGCTGCTCTCGCTCAAGGACGCCTGAGCAGGCGTACGCCGCAGCGGCCCCGCACCCGACCAGGGTGCGGGGCCGTGCCGTGTGCGGCGCCGTCCACCCGGCGGATCCTTTCGCACCCCAACCCCTCCCCGTCGGCCCACGCGCGGCCCAGCGTCACAGTATGAGACATGAGACCGGGTCGATGGACGGCGTTGCTCGTGGGGGCCGTGGGCGCGGTGCTGATCGGCGTCGGCACCCTGTCCGCCCAGGCCGGGCCGCGCGCCCCGAAGCCGGTCTTCGGACCGCCCGGGCACCACGCCGACCCGGGGGTCGTCGCCACCGACGACGGCTATCGCGCCTATCTGACCGCCGGGGTGAGGACGAGGTGCCCGGCCAGCCGCAGGGCTCCTCGGGGGTGATCCACCCGTCGCCGGTGCAGACCGACCAGGGCCGATTCCTGCTCTACAAGACAAACCGGGCTCCCGGGACGATCCGGTTGATCGCGATGGACGACGCCGGCCTGCACGTCAAGGGCCGCAGCCGCGAACTGGTCCGGCACTCCGACAGCATCGAGAACCCGACCATCGTGCAGCGCGGCAAGCAGTTCGTGCTGTTCGCCTCCGCGAACTGGTGGGACCAGTGCCGCTACCGTGTGGCGGCGCAGCAACGACATCTGGTCGTTCGCCGACAAGCACGAGCACGTGCTCACCGAGCAGCGGAACACCGGGATCTGCGGCCCCGGTGGGGCCGACGTGATGCCCGGACTGGGCGGGCAGGACCATCTGCTGCTGCACGGCTGGGTCTGCTCGGCCTCCAACGACCCGTGCAAGGGCCCCGGGGTGGTCACCGACAAGAACCGGCGCCGGGTGTTGTACGCCGCCCGGCTGGGGTGGGGTGCGGACGGGGCGACCCCGCAGCTGAAGGGCTGGATCGAACCGGGTGATGACGCGCCCGGGCCGAAGCCGACTCCCAGGCCGACCCCGCCGCCGACCCCGCGTACGCCGAAGGCCACCGCCAGCCCGAAGGCGACCGCGAGCCCGAAGGCCACGCCTGGCCCGAAGGAAACTACCGGCCCGAAGCAGACGCCTCGGGTCACGCCGCAGCCGACCCCGCCGCCCTCGGGCGGTCCCAGCGCGCCCGTGACGCCCCGGGTGACGCCGCAGCCGACCTCGCCGCCCAGCGAACCGCCCGCCACGGAACCGGGGGAGACCGAGCCGGGGGAGACCGAGCCGGGGGAGACCCGGGCCGGTGCCGATGAAAAGGCCCCGGGTAGCGGTGCCGTGGAGCATACGCCGCCGGAGAGCACCGGCGGACTGGCCGCCACCGGCGACGGCGCAATGCGCTGACAGCGAACATGCCCCGAGCAGGTCTCGGGTTTGTCAGTCCCGGCGGGTAGCGTCTGTGCCACCCCACAACAGTTCGTCCACCGGCTCCATTTCCACCGGGAGCCTGACCGGGGCCGGGTTAGGGTGGGGCACACGTCGCACGAAGGGTTGGAGAAATGGCACGCATCGGTGAGAGCGGCGACCTGCTCAAGTGCAATTTCTGCGGCAAGAGTCAGAAGCAGGTCAAGAAGTTGATCGCCGGTCCCGGCGTCTACATCTGTGACGAGTGCATCGACCTGTGCAACGAGATCATCGAGGAGGAGTTCTCCGAGGGCTCCGACGTCGGTCTGCTCGACGAACTGCCCAAGCCCCGCCAGATCCGCGAATTCCTGGACGCCTACGTGATCGGGCAGTCCGCCGCGAAGAAGGCGCTGGCGGTGGCGGTCTACAACCACTACAAGCGTGTCCAGGCCCAGGCGGCCACCCCGGCCCGGCGGGCCGCCGAGGACGACGGGGTGGAGCTCGGCAAGTCCAACATCCTGCTGATCGGCCCGACCGGCTGCGGCAAGACCTACCTGGCCCAGACGCTGGCGAAGATGCTGAACGTGCCCTTCGCGATGGCCGACGCGACGGCGCTGACCGAGGCGGGTTACGTCGGTGAGGACGTCGAGAACATCCTGCTCAAGCTGATCCAGGCCGCCGACTTCGATGTGAAGAAGGCCGAGACCGGCATCATCTACATCGACGAGATCGACAAGGTCGCCCGCAAGAGCGAGAACCCGTCGATCACCCGCGACGTGTCCGGTGAGGGCGTGCAGCAGGCGCTGCTGAAGATCCTTGAGGGCACCACCGCATCGGTCCCGCCGCAGGGTGGGCGCAAGCATCCGCACCAGGACTTCATTCAGATCGACACCACGAACGTGCTGTTCATCGTCGGCGGGGCGTTCGCCGGGCTGGACCACATCATCGACTCCCGGATCGGCAAGCGGCCGATCGGGTTCAACAACGACGCCGAGGCCCGCCAGCCCGAGTCCGACGATCCGTTCGCCGCGGTCCGCCCCGAAGACCTGGTCAAGTACGGCCTGATCCCGGAGTTCATCGGTCGGCTGCCGATGATCTCCACGGTCACCCCGCTGGACCGCGAGGCGCTGATCCGGATCCTGATCGAGCCGCGGAACGCGCTGATCAAGCAGTTCCGCAAGCTGTTCGAGCTCGACGGGGTCGACCTGGAGTTCACCCCCGAGGCGATCGAGGCCGTGGCCGACCTGGCGCTCGCCCGGGGCACCGGCGCCCGCGGCCTGCGCGCCATCCTCGAGGAGGTGCTGCTCAACGTGATGTATGACGTGCCCTCCGCCGAGGACGTCGCCCAGGTAGTGATCACCGGCGAGGTGGTCACCGACTCGGTGCTGCCAACCCTCGTGCCGCGCGCGGAGTTCAGCAAACGGGAGCGCCGCGAGAAGAGCGCCTGACCCTTCGACACGCTCAGGGACTTTCGACACGCTCAGGGACCTTCGACACGCTCAGGGGCCTTCGCTTGACACGCACGACCGACCGCGTCCTGATCGAGACCAAATCGCGATCCCATCGTGTTTACCGACGTATACATTTTGGGCCAATATGGGCAGGCCCTCCAACGGTGGGGGGCAAGAAGGGAAGCCCATGAGTGAGCACGCGCTGGACCACCGGGTCAGTTCGGACGCCCGGCAGGTCCGGAAGGTGGCGGTGGCCAGCAGCTTCGGCACCGGCATCGAGCTGTACGACTTCCTGATCTTCGGGCTCGCCGCCGGTCTGGTCTTCCCCAAGCTGTTCTTCCCGCAGTCCGACCCGCTGGTGGGCGTACTGCTGTCCTTCCTCACCTTCGGTGTCGGCTTCGTGCCGCGGCCGCTCGGCGGGCTCGTCTTCGGACACTTCGGCGACCGGGTCTCCCGGCGGCTGATGCTGGTGATCTGCCTGGTCGCCACCGGCATCTGCACCGTCGCGATGGGCCTGCTGCCGACCTATCAGACCGTCGGCCCGGTGGCCCCGGTGCTGCTGGTCGCCCTGCGTACGCTCCAGGGATTCTTCATGGGCGGTGAGCAGTCCGGCGCCTTCCTGATGGTCACCGAGCACGCCCCGGTCGGCAAGAAGGCGTTCTTTGGCGCCGCCGCCACCGCCGGCTCGCCGATGGGCTCGGTGCTCGGCATCCTCGCCTTCCAGATCACCGCCGCCGCGACCGGTCCGGCGTTCACCGACTGGGGCTGGCGGATCCCGTTCCTCGCCTCGGCGATCCTGATCATCCTGGGCGTCTATGTCCGCCTCGGACTGGAGGAGAGCCCGGTGTTCACCGAGCTCAAGCAGGAGGTCAAGGCCACCCCGCGGGTGCCGCTCGGGGCCGCCTTCGCCAAGGCCGGACCGATGATGATCGCCGGCGTGCTGGTCAACCTCGGCTTCAACCTGTTCGTGTTCGTGATCATCACCTTCACCAACGCCTACGGCACCACGGTCCTCAAGATGGACCGCAACGTCTTCCTGATGGCCGGCCTCTTCGCCTCACTCGGACAGTTGGTGTTCTGCTTCGTCGCCGCAAAGCTGGCCGACCGGGTCGGGCTCAACAAGGTGATGCTCGGCGGCGCGATCTTCCAGGTGCTGTGGGCCTTCCCGTATTTCCTGCTGCTGAACACGAAACAGCCGGGCATGGTCTATCTGGCGATGATCGTCGGCATGTCCGGGCTGGCGTTCATCTTCGGGCCGATGGCGGCGTACTATTCCAGCCTCTTCGCCCCCTCGCACCGCTATTCCGGCGTCGCGCTCTCCTACAACCTGGGCGCGGTGCTGGGTGGTGGCCTGTCGTCGTTCATCGCCACCGCGCTGCTGCGCCAGTTCGGCAGCAGCACCCCGATCTCGCTCTATGTGATGCTCGGCGGTCTGCTCTCGGCGCTGGGCATCTTCATCTCCCTGAAGCGGGTGCACAGCCACTTCCCGCGGCTTACCAACCCCGATCAGGACCACGCCACGCTGCGCTGAGGCGTACACCCTCAGACGGTGAGGGCGACCTTGATCGCCCGGCGTTCGTCCATCGCCTTGTACGCCTCGGCGACCTCGGCCAGCGGCATCGTCACGTCGAACACCCGGCCCGGGTCGATGGTGCCGGCCCGCACCAGCTCGATCAGCTCGGGCAGATATTCCCGGACCGGGGCCATCCCGCCGCGCAGGCCGATGTTGCGGCGAAAGAACGGTTCGAGCTCGACCTTCACCCCGACGGGTACGCCGACGAAGCCGACGATGCTGCCGGGTCGGGCGGTCGCGCAGGCCTGCAGCAGGGCCTGCTCGGTGCCGACGCACTCCAGCACCGCGTCGGCGCCGCGGCCGTCGGTGAGCTCGCGCACCCTGTCGGCGAACTCTTCACCGCGTTCGGTCAGCACGTCGGTGGCCCCGAAGTCGCGCGCGAGGGCCGAGCGGTCGGCGTACCGGCTGGAGATGATGATGCGCTCGGCGCCCAGCTGCTTGGCGGCGATCACCCCGCACAGCCCGACCGCGCCGTCGCCGACCACGGCCACGGTCTGGCCCGGGCCCACGTTGGCCATCTTGGCGGCGTGCCAGCCGGTGCCCATCACATCGGAGCAGGCGAGCAGGGAGGGGATCAGCTCCGGCGCGGGGTCGGCGACCGTGACCAGGGTGCCGTCGGCCTGCGGGACACGCAGCGACTCGGCCTGGCAGCCATCGGCGAACATCTGCACAGTGCGACAGGCCGACTGGAATCCGGCCCGGCAGTTGTCGCATTTGTTGCAGCAGGAGAAGAACGGGCCGACCACGAAGTCACCGACCTTGACCTGCGTCACCCGGTCGCCGACCTCGCTGACCACGCCGCAGAACTCGTGCCCGATCCGCTGCGGCGCCTTGAACTGGCGCCGGCCGCGATAGTTGTGCAGGTCGGACCCGCAGACGCAGCTGAGTGAAAGCCGCACCACCGCGTCGGTGGGCTCCACGATCCTCGGGTCCTCGACCTCGGCCACCGAGATGTCACCGGGTCCGTTCAACAGGGTTGCGCGCATTGCCCCATTCTTGCACCCACCACCCGCTCCCCGCGGGTTGGGACTGGCCGTGACGTCTGACCTGCAGTCTCCAAAACTGTCCATGATCAAACCCAGTGGGACTGGGTTTCACCGACCCTGTCCCTGGAGACTGCAGGTCAGACGTCACCAACAGAGAGCGGCCCGAGCAGCCTCAGCGCTTGGCTGGCGGCTCACCCAGCTCAGCGGTCACGCCGATATGCTCGCCTTCGGCCAAGGTGATCTCGCCGGTGATCCGGCCCACGGCGCGCAGGTCGGTCTCGGCGGCCCGCAGCCGGGTCAGCGACTCGGCGGGGGCGGTGATCGTGGCCGCCAGGATCGGGGTCTTCATGCTCACCTTGGCGTTCGACTTGGTACCCCGGATCTCGATCAACGCGGCGGCGACGTCATCGACCAGGGCCGAGTCGCCGGCGGGCAGTTCGTCGACACCCGGCCAGTCGGCGTGGTGGATCGACCCCTCCTGCCACCAGCTCCACACCTCCTCGGTGACGAACGGCAGGAACGGTGCGAGCAGCCGCAGTTGTACGCCGAGAGCCTGCTGCAGGGCGGCGCGCGTCGACGCGGTGCCGGCCGGATCGGCGTTCTCCACGCCGTACGCGCGCTCCTTCACCAGCTCCAGGTAGTCGTCGCAGAAGGACCAGAAGAAGGTCTCGGCGGTCTCCAGCGCACTGGTGTAGTCGAACCGGTCGAAGGCGTCGGTGGCCTGCTGCACCACCTCGCGCAGCCGCGCCAGCTGGGCCAGGTCGACGGCCTCGGTGGGCTCACCGTCGGCGGGGCCCATGCCGAGGACGAACTTGGAGGCGTTCAGCACCTTCATCGCCAGCCGCCGACCGACCTTCATCTGCGACTCGTCGAACGGGGAGTCCAGCCCCGGTCGCGCCATCGCCGCGCGCCAGCGGACCGCGTCCGAGCCGTACTTCTCCAGGATCTCGCTGGGCACCACCGTGTTGCCCTTGGACTTGGACATCTTCTTGCGGTCCGGGTCGACCACGAAGCCGGAGATGGTGGCCCGCGCCCACGGCACGCAGTCGAACTCGAAGTGCGAACGAACCACCCGCGAGAACAGCCAGGTGCGGATGATGTCGTGCGCCTGCGGGGCCAGGTCCATCGGGAAGGTGAGCCGGAACAGCTCCTCATCGCGGGTCCAGCCGGTGGTCACCTGCGGGCTGAGCGAACTGGTCGCCCAGGTGTCCATCACGTCCGGGTCGCCGATGAACCCGCCGGGCACCCCGCGCTGGTCCTCGGCGTAGGTGGGCGGGCAGTCCGAGGACGGGTCGACCGGCAGGGTGTCCTCGGCGGCGAGGATCGGGTGCTCGTAGTCGGGCTGACCCTCGTCGTCCAGGGCGTACCAGACCGGGAACGGGACGCCGAAGAACCGTTGCCGCGAGATCAGCCAGTCACCGTTGAGCCCGTTCACCCAGTTGCTGTAGCGGTGCTTCATGTGCTCGGGCACCCAGACAATCTCTTCGCCGCGGCGCAGCAGGGCGGCCTTGAGGTCGTCGTCGCGGCCGCCGTTGCGGATGTACCACTGCCGGGTGGAGACGATCTCCAGCGGCTTGTCGCCCTTCTCATAGAAGTTCGCCATCCGCTGGGTCGGCTTCGGCTCCCCGTCGAGGTCGCCGGAGTCGCGCAGCATCGCGACCATTGCCTCGCGGGCGGAGAAGGTGGTCTTGCCGGCCAGTTCGGCGTACGCCTCGGCGTTGGCGATCCAGTCGGGGGTGTCGCGCAGCAGCCGGCCGTCCCGGCCGATCACGGTGCGGGTGGGCAGCCGCAGCTCGCGCCACCACTGCACGTCGGTCAGGTCGCCGAAGGTGCAGCACATGGCGATACCGGCGCCCTTGTCCTTCTCCGCACCCGGGTGGGCGAGCACCGGGATCTCCACCCCGAACACCGGCGAAGTGACGCTCTGGCCGAACAGCGGCTGATAGCGCTCGTCGTCGGGGTGCGCGATCAGGGCGACGACCGCCGGGATCAGCTCGGGGCGTGTTGTTTCGATGTGCACTGGGCCGTCAGCGCCGTGGAAGGCGACGCGGTGGTAGTGCCCGGGATAGTCGCGGGCCTCCAGCTCGGCCTGGGCGACGGCGGTCTGGAAGGTGACGTCCCACAGGGTGGGGGCTTCGGACAGGTACGCCTCCCCGCGGCTGTGGTTGTGCAGGAAAGCCTTCTGGGCAACGGATTGCGAGTCGTCGGAGATGGTCTCATAGAGGGTGCTCCAGTCGACCGAGAGGCCGACCTGGCGCCACAGCGCCTCGAACACCTGCTCGTCGACCGCGGTCAGTTCGTGGCACAGCTCGACGAAGTTGCGACGGCTGATGGGCAGCTGGCGCTTCGGGTCGGGCTTGGCCGGCGGGGTGAACTCGGGGTCGTAGGGGACCGACGGGTCGCAGCGCACCCCGTAGTAGTTCTGCACCCGGCGTTCGGTGGGCAGACCGTTGTCGTCCCAGCCGATGGGATAGAACACGTGCTTGCCGCGCATCCGCTGATAGCGGGCGACCAGATCGGTGTGGGTGTAGGAGAACACGTGACCCACGTGCAGCGACCCGGACACCGTCGGCGGGGGAGTGTCGATCGAGAACACCTCGTCGCGCGACTCGGGCCGGACGAAGGCGTAGGTGTCCTGCTCGGCCCATGCCCGCGACCACTTGTCCTCCAGACCCTCCAGGGCCGGCTTGTCGGGGACGCGGGTGGTCAGCTCGGGCTCAGCAGTCATGCGCTGAATCCTATTGAGCCGCGCCGTGCGGCGCACATCGAGGGAGGAGTCAGAGTCGGTTCTGGGCGGTGTTCCGATGAGTGAGCGAAGCTGCCCGGAGAGCGGGGTTCTCCGGGCAGCTTCGGGTGGGTCAGGCTTGAGGTGGGTCAGTCGTTGGCGAGCCTGCACCGCACTGGGTCTGATGGGGCCTCGCTCACTCAGATCGATCGGCTCCGTTGGCCTTCTGCTTGCGGGCCTGCTTCCAAGAACTCCAGAACGCGGCGCCGACGATCAGCGCCAAGGACACCCACAGGGCATACTTGTCGACCAGCAGCACCAGGTCGACGGCGGCCTGACCAGCCGAATAGCCGAGTCCGGCGACCACCCCGACGATCACGGCGGTGCTCAGCACGTTGAGCGCGATGAACCAGCCGAGCCGCAGCTTCTGCCAGCCGGCGAAGGCGTACGCCATGGCCGCCGGGATGCCGGGCAGCACCGCCAGGCAGACCGCCAGCGGGCCCACCCAGCGCGGCAGCTGCTCCGCCTTGTCGATCCGGGCCCGGGCGCGATCGTTGGGCGCGAACATCCGCACGACGCGCCCGCCCCAGCGGCGTCCCATCAACCAGAACAGCCAGTCGAACTTGGCCGCCCCGACCACCCCGGCGACGATCACCAGCCACAACGGCGCCTGGCCGATCCTGGCGAACGCCGCACCGGCTCCAACGGCGGCCTTGGAGCCGGTGACGAACTCCAGCAGGATCGGGTGGTTGGCGATCAGGAACGGCTTCACCGGCAGCATCGCCAGATAGAACCCGGTGATCGCGAACATCGACCCCAACAACACCTTGTCCCCGCGTGAGGGCTTGCCCTCCCAGGGCAGCGCGTCACGCCAGGTGGGCGCCTGCGGCTTGTCGGCCGCGGCGTCGTTCGTACCGGCGGTCCCGGTGACGGTCACATCGTTCTGCTCGGTGTTCGTCATGTCCCCAGTCTCGCCGCCGTTCGGGCGAGGACCCCCGTGACTGATGTCACGACCTCACTTGAGTTTCATGATCTCGGTGCGCAGCGAGTTCGGGTCCTGGGTCAGGTTCTTGGTGTCCAAGGTCTTCCCGTTCACCCGGAGCGTCGGGGTGGAGGTCACCCCCGCCTCACCGGCGGAGTTGTCGGCCCCCTTGACGAACGCGTTGTACTGCTTGTCGCTGTAGCACTTCTTGAACGTGTCCAGCGCCGCCCCGGACAGCCCGGCCTTCTGCGGGAAGTCGGTGGTCAGCTGGGCGTCGCTGTAGCCGCGACCCTCATCCGCCGGCTGATTGGCGAAGACGGTGTTGTGATACTCGGCGTAGTGCCCGGCCAGGTCGGCGCAGGCCGCGGCGTTGGCGGCCCGGTTGGACGCGTCGTTGCGCAGGTTGGTGTCCAGAAAGGTCATCAGGTGATATTCGAGCTGGATGTCACCGCTGCTGGCGAGCCCCTCGAGCTGCTGACCGTACGCCTTCTCGAAGCTGGCGCAGGCCGGGCACTGATAGTCGGCATAGAGCGTGACCACCGGGGCACCCTGCTTGGCCTTGTCCGGGTGCACCCGGATGGCGCTGCGCTGGGCGTTGGCGTTGGGCGGATAGGTCTTGTTGGGGTCCGGCTTGAAGCGGATGGCGACCAGCACCACTGCGGTGATCAGGATCGCCGCCACGGCCGCGCTGACCGCGATGATCGCGATCCGCTTGTTCCGGGCGCGCTTGGCCTCGGCGATCTGGGCGGCCCGAAGTTGAGCCCGCCGGCTGTCCGGACGGGCGGGCTTGGCTTTGCTCATCGCAGGTGTTCCTCTTCCAGTTCGGCGGTGTCGTCGAAGTCGGCATCGTCGGTGGCGTACGCCGGCTCACCGAACAGCTTGTCGTCCAGGCTGAACGGCGTCCGCGGACGCCACGCCAGCCACAGGCCGAGCAGCATCAGTGCGGCGTCGCGGGCCAGTTCCCAAGGATACTTCGCCTGGGCCTCGGCCAGAGCGATCTCCCCACCGCCGCCGAAACAACCACAGTCGATGGCCAGGCCGCGCGCCCAGGCCTGGGCGATCCCGATCACGAACGCCAGCATCAGCAGCGCGCTCATGATCCCGGCAAACCGGGTGAACAGACCCAGGATCAGCAGGATCCCGACCACCAGCTCGAGCATCGGCAGCAGATAGCCGACCAGCACCGCCACGGGATAGGGCAGGAGCTGATAGCCGCGCACGGCCAGCACCGATTCCTCCAGGTGCGGTAGTTTCGCGAGGCTGGCCCAGAGCCAGACGACCGCCAGCACCACCCGGGCGGCCAGGCCGATCCAGCCGCTGATCGACCGCCGGGCGCGCGGGGCGGTCGGAGCCTCAGCCTCATCCATGCCCTCAGCATAGAATGGCGATTGAAATGCCAACTGATCAGAACGCCGCACACCAGCGATTGGTGGGCGAACTCACATCCCGCTGGCCGGAGCACCGGGTGGCGCCCAGCCTGACCCGGATCCGTGCGCTGACGGAGCTGCTCGGCGACCCGCAGCGGGCCTATCCGGTGATCCACGTCGGCGGCACCAACGGCAAGGGCTCCACCGCGATCATGATCGAGTCGCTGCTGCGCGCGGCCGGGCTGCGGACCGGGCGCTACTCCTCACCCCACCTGGTCGACGTCACCGAACGGATCGCGATCGACGGGCAGCCGATCAGCGCCGAGCGGTTCGGCGAGGTGTGGTCCGACATCGAGCCCTACGTCCGCCTGGTCGACGAGCAGGCCCACGACGGCGTACCGATGACCTTCTTCGAGGTGCTGACCGGGATGGCGTACGCCGCCTTCGCCGACGCCCCGGTCGACGTCGCCGTCGTCGAGGTCGGGCTGGGCGGCGGCTGGGACGCCACCAACGTCGCCGACGGCACGGTCGCGGTGCTGATGCCGATCGACCTGGACCACACCCACCTGCTCGGCTCCACTGTCGCCGAGATCGCCGCCGAGAAGGACGGGATCATCAAACCGGGCGCCCAGGCCGTGCTGGCCGGACAGCCGCGCGAGGCGGCCGACGTGCTGCTCGCCCGCTGCGCCGAGGTCGGGGCGCTGCCGCTGCGCGAGGGGATCGACTTCGGGCTGCTGGACCGCCGGCTGGCGGTCGGCGGCCAGCTGATCCGGCTCAACGCCGCCGGGGGACCGGTCGACGACATCCACCTGCCGCTGCACGGGGCGCACATGGCGCGCAACGCCGCCGTCGCGCTGGCCGCCGCCGAGGCGTTCCTCGGCTTCCAGGCGATGAACCCCGAGGTGGTGCGCGACGGGTTCGCCGAGGTCACCGCACCCGGCCGGCTCGAGGCCGTACGCCAGTCCCCGCCGATCGTGCTCGACGGGGCGCACAACCCGCACGCTGCCACGGCCAGTGCCGAGGCCGTGGCGGAGGCGTACGCCTTCAACCCGCTCGTCGGCGTCCTCGCGGTGATGCGGGACAAGGACGTCGAGCAGATCCTGCGTGTGTGGGAGCCGCTGATGACCTCGATCGTGTGCAGCCAGGTGTCCTCGACCGGGCGCGGGCTGCCCGCCGAGGAACTCGCCGAGGTGGCCGCCGGCATCTTCGGCGCCGAGCGGGTGCACGTCCGCCCGCGTCTCGACGACGCCCTCGAATGGGCCACCCAGCTCGCCGACGACGACTCCGGCAACCCCGGCGTACTCGTCACCGGTTCGGTGATCGCCGCCGGTGAGGCGCGGGCGCTGCTGGTCGCCGACGCCGGCGCGACCGAGCGCGAGGAGGTCGACTGGGAGGCCGAGGACCACGGCGGCCCCCTCGACGAGCTGTCCGCGGACCGCACCGCGGATCCGGAGGACTACTGATGCTGCCCGTGGGCAACCCGATGGGTCGGGTGATGATGGCGATGCTCTTTCTGCAGGTGATCGCATTCGGCCTGGCCATCCCGGTGATGATCATGATCCACGAGGTGTCGCCCGTGGTGGCCGCGCTGGCCGGTGGCGGGGCGGCCCTGCTGGCGGTGCTGGCTGCGGCGCTGATGCGCCGCCCGGCGGTCGGCTATCCGCTGGGCTGGTTGACCCAGATGGTCGGGATCGCGCTCGGCGTGCTCACCTACGGGATGTATGCGGTGGGCGGGATGTTCGCCGCGCTCTGGGTGGTCTGCTTCGTGCTCGGCCGCCGGCTCGAAGCCCAGCACGCCGGTCGCTGAAGAGGGACCCCGCAGACCCAATAGGCTGGCGGGCATGAGCATCGAGCGCACCCTGGTCCTGATCAAGCCCGACGGCGTACGCCGGGGGCTGGTCGGGGAGATCCTGTCCCGCTACGAGCGCAAGGGGCTGACCCTGGTCGCGCTGGAGCACCGCACCGCCACCGGCGCGCTGGCCGACGAGCACTACGCCGAGCACACCAGCAAGGACTTCTATCCGCCGCTGCGCAAGTTCATCCTCTCCGGCCCACTGGTGGCGCTGGTGCTGGAGGGCGACAACGCGATCGAGTGCGTACGCCTGCTCAACGGCAAGACCGACGGCCGGGTGGCCGAGGCGGGGTCGATCCGCGGCGACCTGGCGCTGTCCAACCGGGAAAACCTGGTGCACGGCTCCGATTCGGCCGAGTCGGCGGCCCGGGAGCTGACGATCTGGTTCCCCGACGTGAGCCCCTCGGTCTGAGATGAGCTACCCACCCCCGGATCCGGCTCAGCCGCAGCCGGCGTACCCACAAGGACCGCCGCCGCAGGCATACCAGCCGGTGCCCAGACCGGTCCCGCTGCCGGTGGAGGAGTCGGCGTACCACCATTTCCTGCGCACGCCCGCGTTCGCCTTCTGGCAGCCGATCGTGGCGATCCTGGTCGGTGCCGCGCTGTGGCTCGGTGCCAGCCTGATCGGCAGCATCCCGATGATCACCGAGATCGCCGCCGGGCGGATGAAGCCGGAGGACCTCACCGCCGGCAAGATCCTGATGACCCCGTGGGTGCTGCTCGGCACCAACCTGTCGCTGGCCGCGATGATTCCGATCGCCATGTTCGGCCAGTGGGCCTTCTTCCGGCAGCGGCCGCGCTGGATCCACTCGGTGGTTGGCCGCTTCCGCTGGGGCTGGCTGGGGATCAGCCTGGCGTTGCTGATCCCACTCTGGTTTGGCGTGCTCACCGTGCAGGGGCTGCTCGGCGGCGAGGGGCTGACCGAGGACACGACGGGCGGGCCGTCGGCGCGGTGGCAGCTCTATCTGGCGATCATCCTGATCACCACCCCGCTGCAGTGCGCGGGGGAGGAATACGGCTTCCGCGGGCTGGTGAACCGCGGCGTGGCCGGCTTCTTCCGCAGCGACAAGGCCGGGCTGGTCGCCGGCACCCTGGTCTCCTCGGCGCTGTTCGCGTTCGCGCACGGGTCCACCGACCTGTGGGCCAACTCGTTCTATTTCGGGCTGGGCGTGGTGCTGGCGCTGCTCGCCTGGCGCACCGGCGGGCTGGAGGCGTCCATCGCCCTGCACACCGTGAACAACCTGATCTCCTTCTTGGCCGCCGTTTATTACGGCCAGATCGACGAACCGATGCAGATGTCGGGGGTGACCGGTGACTGGACGATGATCATCGCGCCGTTGCTGGGCCTGGTCGTGGTGGCGATTCTCGAGCTGGTACGCCGCACGCTCAAGCTCCAGCGCACGGGCGCCCCGGGCCGCGAGCTGATCGCCGCCCAGCCGTCGATGCAGCCGGTCACGCCGCCGCCCGCGGCGTACGGCCCGGGTCCCTCTCCGCACCCGCCGCAGCCGGGCGTACCACCGCCGCCGCACCACCCCGGACCGCCCGGACCACTTGGAGGCCCGCCGCCCGGCCCGTAGGCTTGGTGCTCTTATGAGCGCTGAGCAGCTGACCGCACCCTCGCCCGAAAGCATCTTCGACCGCCTCGAACCCCTGCTGTCGCAGGTGAGCAAACCGATCCAGTACGTCGGTGGCGAGCACAACAGCGTGGTGAAGCAGTGGGACGCCACCGAGGTGCGCTGGTGCCTGATGTATCCCGACGCCTACGAGGTGGGCCAGCCCAACCAGGGCGTGGCGATCCTCTATGAGGTGCTCAACGAGCGCGACTGGATCCTCGCCGAGCGCACCTATTCGGTCTGGCCGGACATGGAGCGGGTGCTGCGCGAGCACGACCTGCCGCAGTTCACCCTGGACGCGCACCGGCCGGTCGGCGCCTTCGACCTGTTCGGGGTGTCGTTCTCCACCGAGCTCGGCTACACCAACCTGCTGAACGCGCTCGACCTGGCCGGGTTGCCGCTGCACGCCGCGGAACGGCGCGAGTTCGACCCGGTGGTGATCGCCGGCGGGCACGCCGCGTTCAACCCCGAGCCGATCGCCGACTTCGTCGACTGTGCGGTGCTCGGCGACGGGGAGGAGATCTCGCTGGCGATCTCGGAGGTGGTCCGCGAATGGAAGGCCGAGGGACGTCCCGGTGGTCGCGACGGGCTGCTGCTGCGGCTGGCAGCCTCGGGTGGGGTCTACGTGCCGAAGTTCTACGACGTGGAATACCTGCCCGACGGGCGGATCCAGCGGGTCGCGCCGAACCGGTCCGGCGTACCGTTCCGGATCGCCAAGCACACCGTGATGGACCTGGACTCCTGGCCCTATCCGAAGAAGCCGCTGGTGCCGCTCGCCGAGACCGTGCACGAGCGCTATTCGGTGGAGATCTTCCGCGGGTGTACGCGCGGTTGCCGGTTCTGCCAGGCCGGGATGATCACCCGGCCGGTGCGCGAACGCAACATCAACACCATCGGCGAGATGGTCGAGGGTGGGCTGAAGGCGACCGGTCTCGAGGAGGTCGGGCTGCTGTCGCTGTCCAGCGCCGATCACAGCGAGATCTCCGAGGTGGCCAAGCAGCTCGCGGATCGCTATGAGGGCAGCAATGTCTCGCTCTCGCTGCCGTCAACCCGGGTCGACGCGTTCAACATCACCCTGGCCAACGAACTGACCCGCAACGGGCGGCGGTCCGGGCTCACCTTCGCCCCCGAGGGCGGTTCGGAGCGGATGCGCCGGGTGATCAACAAGACCGTCGACGAGGAAGACCTGATCCGCACGGTCGCGACGGCCTACGCCAACGGCTGGCGCCAGGTGAAGCTCTATTTCATGTGCGGCCTGCCGACCGAGACCGACGAGGACGTGCTGGCGATCGCCGACCTGGCCAAACGGGTGATCGAGACCGGACGCCGCGAGGCCGGCACCCGCGACATCCGTTGCACCGTGTCGATCGGCGGCTTCGTGCCGAAGCCGCACACCCCCTTCCAGTGGGCGGCGCAGCTGGACACCGAGACCACCGACGCCCGGCTGGCGAAGCTGCGCGACGCGATCCGCTCCGACCGGCAATACGGCAAGGCGATCGGATTCCGTTACCACGATGGAAAGCCGGGCATCGTCGAAGGTCTGCTGTCGCGCGGTGACCGGCGGATCGGCCGGGTGCTGGAGGCGGTCTGGCGCGACGGCGGTCGCTTCGACGGCTGGTCGGAGCACTTCTCCTATGACCGCTGGATGTCCTGCGCGGACAAGGAATTGGCCCCGCTCGGGGTGGACGTCGACTGGTACACCACCCGCGAGCGCGACTATGACGAGGTGCTGCCCTGGGACCACCTCGACTCCGGTCTCGACCGGGACTGGCTTTGGGAGGACTGGCAGGACGCCCTCGACGAGGTCGAGGTCGACGACTGCCGCTGGACCCCCTGCTTCGACTGCGGGGTGTGTCAGCAGCTGGACACCGAGATCCAGATCGGCCCCACCGGCCAGGTGCTGCTGCCGCTGCCGACGGTACGCCCCAGCGTGCTCGCCGACGACGCCTGAGTGACGCCGATGGCCTCGTCAGCATCTAGCGTGGCCCGGACCCGAAACGCTGCAAGGAGGGATCAGTGAGCCAGTTGGAGCTGCCCGATCACCTGAAGGTGCTGCTCACCGACGACCCGTACATCGACATCCTCGGTGACCACGACCCGTGGCCGCTGCCGCCCCGTTGGCTGGAGGACACCCGGGAACGGTTGGCGACGATGGCCCGGGAGCTGCACCCGCATCTGGTGTCGACCAGCTCCGAGGTGCTCGGCCCGGGACCGGTGCCCCTGGTGATACGCACCCTGTTCGACCTGCAGGGGTTCGCGGCGGGGGCCTATTCGGTGTGGACCGGGCCGTTGCGACTGCTGCGTCACGAGCTGGTGGCCGACTGGGTGCAGCCCGGCAAGCGTCCCGCCCCGCACAACCACCTGAACTACGTGAGCACCAACTACCAGTCCTGGCCGCTGTCGAACTGGGCCTGGATCAGCGGGGAGCCGGGACCGGAGGAGTTCCGGCAAGCGAGCGACATCACCCGGGCCGTGCTCGACATCTTTGCCGGGCTGCCCCAGTTGACCGAGCGCATGCACCTCGCCCGCGGGCACCTGGATCGGGCCCTGGCCGATGAGCGGGTGTTCGGTGAGCGGCGCGGCGTGTGGTTCGCCAACACCCTGCTGAGTGCCGAGGACAACCAGGCCATGCCCGACTTCCTGCACCCGTATGTGGTGGCCGACATCTGGCACCGCTTCGACGACGTGCACGATCACCTGGCCGATCAGGTCGAGGGGGCTCCTGAGGCCACGGAGGTGCTGGCCACCCTCGCCAAGTCCCACGGCCGATCCCACCTGAGTGCGGCCTTTCTCGGTGCCGGCGGTGCGGCGCTGGTCACCGAGGCCGATGACCGCCTGGCCGCTCTGCCGGCGTACGACGGATCGACCTGGTCCTCGCGGCTGCGCCGCTGGTTGGTGCGCGGCATGGTGAACGGACAGGTGGACGCCTGCCGGGGCTGGGTGGCGGCCTATTCGGCGCTGGATGCCGCCAGCGCCAAGGACGACCGGCTGGACTTCGCCACCGCCTCCGTCACCAAGGGCTTCCTGGAGGACTTCGCCTCGGTGTTCAAGGCCGGTGCGACCCGGCGCAACCGGGACTCGGCCTGGCGTCGGCGGGCGGCCCAGGGCCCCCCGCAGCCGCTTCGCGCCGAGGGGGACCCGGACGCTCCGCGGGCCAGTGCCCGGGTGGATTCGCTCGCCGAGGTCGATCCGCGGACGGAGTTGGCCAACCTGGTCGGGCTGGGCGCGGTCAAGGAGCGGGTGCAGCGGCTGGTGGCCGAGATCCAGGCCGACCGGATCCGCTCCGAGGCAGGGATGCAGGTGCCCGCCCGCTCCCGGCACATGGTTTTCCTGGGTGATCCCGGCACGGCCAAGACGACGGTGGCGCGGATCCTGGCCCGGATCTATGCCGACCTCGGGGTCCTGGAGCGTGGGCACCTGGTCGAGGCCACCCGAACCGATCTGGTCGGGGAGTACATCGGGCAGACCGCGCCCAAGGTGGAGTCGGTCTTCGAGCAGGCCCGCGGAGGGGTGTTGTTCATCGACGAGGCGTACGCCCTGGTGCCGCGCGATTCGGGCAAGGACTTCGGCCACGAGGCTGTCGCCACCTTGTTGAAACTGATGGAGGACCACCGTGACGAGGTGGTCGTGATCGTGGCCGGTTATCCGATGGAGATGCAGCACTTCCTGAAGGCCAACTCCGGGCTGGCCAGCCGATTCCCGGTGACCATCACCTTCCCCGGTTACAGCGACGACGAGCTGATGGAGATCTTCACCCGGCAGCTGACCGCGGCCAGTTTCGTCGCCGGGCCGGGTCTGGCGGACGCCGTCCGCAGCCACTTCCCGCAACCCCGTCCGGCCGGTTTCGGCAATGGCCGGTTCGTCCGCAACCTGTTCGAGGAGGCCATCTCCAAGCAGGGCGTACGCCTGGTCGGAATGAGCGCGCCCAGCCAGGAACAGGTGTGCACGCTGCTACCGGAGGACCTTCCCGAGGGCCCGCGGACCGAACAGCCGATGCACTACGGCAACTACCTCTGAGCCCGGCCCTCGCCGGATCAGGCCGTCCGGTTCCGGGTCGGGGTGTATTCGTTGGTGACGACCTTGACCTTCGGATATTCCGGCTTCCACATCTGGGCGTAGATGTCCTGGATCGGGTTGTCCAACGCCTTGCCGGCGACCCCGTCGGCGACGGCGGCCTCGGCCACCTTCACCGCGACCGTCGCCGAGACGGTGCGCAGGTGCGCCATCGACGGCAGCACCGCCGAACCACGCCGCGACGCGTCGGTCAGGTCGGCGACCGCCTCGGCCGCCGCGGCGATCATGTGATCGGTGATCCGGCTCGCCTCGACCGCGATCGCGCCCAGCCCGATGCCGGGGAAGACGAGCGCATTGTTGGCCTGGGCTATGTCGTAGGTGGTGCCCTGGAAGGTGACCGGCTTGAACGGCGACCCGGTCGCCATCAGCGCGTTGCCCTCGGTCCAGTTGAGCAGGTCGACCGGCAGCGCCTCGGATTTCTTGGTGGGGTTGGAAAGCGGCAGGATTATCGGGCGCGAGCAGTGGGCGTACATGCTGCGCACGATCGCCTCGGTGAAACTGCCCGGCTGGGCCGAGGTGCCGATCAGCACGGTCGGATTCACCCGGCCGACCACCGTCGCCAGGTCGGCGGTGCCCGAGCGCAGCGGCCAGTCGGCCAGCTCGGCCTCGTCGCGGGCGTACGGCTCCTGGAACGGGCGCATCGTCGCACCGGTGTGGATCAGTCCGCGCGAGCCGAGGCACCAGAACCGCTTGCGCGCCTCCTGCTCGCTCAACCCCTCGCGGACCATGATGTCCACGATCAGGTCGGCCACCCCGATCCCGGCGGTGCCGGCGCCGTGGATCACGATCTTCTGCTCCGAGAGGGTCTCGCCCTTCGCCTTCACCGACGCCAGCAGCGCGGCCACCACCACCGCGGCGGTGCCCTGGATGTCGTCGTTGAAGGTGAGGCACTCCTCGCGATACTGCTGCAGGATGCGGTGCGCGTTCGAGGCACCGAAATCCTCCCAGTGCAGCACGGCCTTCGGGAACATCCGGGTCGCGGTGTGCACGAACTTCTCCACGAAGTCGTCGTACGCCTGGCCGCGGACCCGGGCGTGGCGGACGCCCAGATAACCCGGGTCGTTCAGCAGCTCGAGGTTGTCGGTGCCGACGTCGAGCACCACCGGCATCACCCGCAGCGGGTGCACCCCGGCCGCGGCGGTGTAGACCGACAGCTTGCCGACGCAGATCCGGATCCCGCCCACGCCCTGGTCGCCGATGCCGAGGATGCCCTCGGAGTCGGTGACCACGATCAGGTCGACGTCGTCGGGACCCTGGCCGAACGCGTCCAGCGCCTGCTCGATGCCGTCGGGGGCGTCGATTGACAGGAACACCCCGCGCGGACGGGCGAACCAGTTGGAGAACTGCTGGATCGCCTCACCGATGGTGGGGGTGTAGATGATCGGCAGCAGCTCCGCCAAATGCGCCGCCAGCAGCCGATAGAAAAGGATCTCGTTGCGGTCCTGCAACTGCATCAGATAGATGTTCTTGCTCAGGTCGTCGGGCTGGGCGCACACCTGCTGATAGGCGCGGGTCACCTGCGACTCGATCGAACTCACCGCCGCCGGGAGCAGACCGGTCAGGCCGAGACCTTCACGTTCCTCGTGGGTGTAGGCGGTGCCGAAGTTGATCATCGGCCGGTCGAGGATCTGCCGCCCGCGGATGGCGATCTCGACGGTCTCGTCGCCGTCATCGGTGTGGTAGCTGAACTGTCGGGTGGTCACGGGTCGCACTCTAGCGGCCGAGGATCTGTCCGGCCCTGGCCTCCAGCGAGGGCGGGCAGCCGAACCGCTTCCGGTACGCGGCGGCGAACCGGCCCGGGTTGGTGAACCCCCAGGTCGCAGCCACCTCGGCGACCGTGTCGTCACCGCGGCGCAGGTCGGTCCGGGCCCGGTCGAGTCGCATCTCCTGCAGCACCTGCCGTGGCGTAAGCCCCAGCTCGGCGGCGAACAGCTCCTGCATCCGGCGTACGCTCACGCCCGCGAAGGCCGCCATGTCCGCGGCGGTCCAGTCACGTTCCGGTGCGTCGCCGAGGGCGTCCACCACCCTCTGTACGCTGCCGACCCCGCCCCCCGACTCGCGCTCGTCGGGCAGCACGCAGAGCAGGAAGGACGTGGTGACCGCGTCGGCCAGGGAGTCGGCCACGGCAGGATTGCTGACCCCGGCAGCGTGCAGGCTGCGGACCAGCCGCCACCACTCCGCCAGCGGTCCGCGCCGCAGATCCAGCTGCCGCGGTAGCAGCAACGGCCCGGTCGCGCCGAAGCCCGCGCGGGCCCGATCACCGAGCCACCGGACGTCGAACTTCACACCGAGCACCTCGCAGTCGCGGCTCCAGCGGGTGATGGGTTGCTGCTCATCCGCAGCGAACACCGAGGCCTGGCCGGCGGTGGAGGCCAGACGTTGGCCGCCCCCCTGCCATTCCAGCAGCCCGGACAGCGGAGCGTTCACCTCGACGCTGCCCTCGTAGGCGCAGTCGATCGCCACCTCGCCGCCCCAGCCGATCCGTCCGATCAGCACCGGACCGAGGTCGACGGCCTGCAGTCGGAAATCAGGCCGGTAGCGTTCCCGCACCCGCAACCGGTGCGGGAAGTAGGTCTCCTGGGCCAGGCCGTGCGCCCGATCCCAGTCCGTCACCCGCCATCGTCTCGGCTCCACCTGCACCTCCTTGTGCCTCTGCAGTTGGCCAGTCTGCCCGGTCTGCGCGAGGGTGGTCGCGTTCAGCGTACAGGCCGCGTTCAGCGTCTTTTCGACCGAGTTCGTGCCTTCCTAATGTAAAGCGCCACACCCGGACTGTGATCGAGGTCACCGTCCGTCGACTCGACGAGGAGCAACGATGACGCAGCAGATCCCGACCCTGGACTGGACCCGCGAGGTCACCATGGAACAGCTCGAGCGCAACCCCTACCCGACCTACGAGCGGCTGCGCGCCGAATCACCGTTGGTGAACCTCCCGGTCCTGGGCGGGGCGGTGGCCACCACCGTGGACCTCTGCCGGGAGGTCGCCACCAGCCCGTCGATGGAGGCCGTGATCCAGCCCGCGGGCGGGCGTACCTTCGGCCATCCCGCGGTGATCGGGGTGAACGGCGACATCCACGCCGACCTGCGCTCGATGGTCGACCCCGCCCTCCAGCCCAGCGAGGTGGACCGGTGGGTGGACGCCACCGTACGCCCGCTCGCCCGTCGCTACCTGGAGCGCTTCGAGGACCGCGGCACCGCCGAGCTGGTCTCGGAGTACTTCGAGCCGCTCAGCGTGCGAGCCCTGGGTGACTCGATGGGACTGGGCGAGGTCAGCTCGGACAAGTTGCGCGAGTGGTTCCACGCGCTGAGTGTGTCGTTCACCAACGCGGGCGTCGACGAGGACGGCAACTTCCTGGACCAGTCGCGGTTCGAGATCGGTGACAGGGCCAAGGCCGAGATCCGTGCGGTGGTGGATCCGCTCATCGACCGGTGGATCCACGAGCCCGAGGACGTCTCCATCTCGCACTGGCTGCACGACGGCATGCCGGAGGGCCAGACCCGGGACCGGGACTACATCTACCCAACCATCTTCGTCTTCCTGCTCGGTGCGATGCAGGAGCCGGGGCACGCCATGGCCTCCACCATGGTGGGACTGTTCACCGACCAGCAGCAGCTGGACGACGTGGTCGAGGACCCCCGGCTGATCCCGCAGGCGATCGCCGAAGGACTGCGCTGGACCGCGCCGATCTGGTCGGCGACCTCCCGGATGGCGACCGAGGACACCGTGATCGGGGACTATGAGGTGCCCAAGGGGACGGTGATCATCCAGTCCTACGGCTCGGCCAACCACGACGAGGGGAAGTGGGAGGCGCCGTCTCGCTACGACATGCGTCGGGCACCGCTGCCGCACCTGGCCTTCGGGTTCGGCAACCATGCCTGTGCCGGCATCCACTTCGCCAACCAGGTCTGCCGGATCGGGATGGAGGAGCTGTTCGAGTCCATCCCAAACCTGACCCGCGACACCGATGCCGACGTCGAGTTCTGGGGCTGGGGCTTCCGCGGCCCCCGTGAGCTGCACGCCACCTGGGAGGTGTGAGATGACCTTCACCGTCTCTGTCGCCCAGCGGGACTCGGCGGCCGAGTGCCGGGAGGACCAGTCGCTGCTGGACTCGTTGCTCCGCGCCGGCGTGTGGGTGCCGAACTCCTGCAACCAGGGCACCTGCAGCACCTGCAAGGTCCGGGTGCTCTCCGGCTCGGTGGACCACCACGGATCGTCGGAGGGCGTCCTGCCCGCCCAGGAGCGGGAGGAGGGGTACGCCCTCGCCTGCCAGGCCACCCCCTGCAGCGATGTGGAGCTGGCCGCCTCGAACGAGGGCAGCCAGGCGGTGCACCACCCGCTGGTCGACCTCACCGCGACCGTGACCGGGATCGCGGACGTGGCCCTGGACACCCGGCGGATCATGCTCACACCCGAGGAGCCGCTCGAGTTCGGAGCGGGGCAGTCTGTGTCGTTGTGGGTGCCGGGCCACGAGGACGTGCATCGGCAGTACTCGATCGCGAGCGTGCCCGGGGATCGGGAGCTGGAGCTGCACATCCGCCGTGACCCGGGTGGGCTGGCGTCAGACCTGTGGGCCTTCGGCAGCATCGAGCTCGGTCAGGAGGTCCGCCTCAGCGGCCCGCTCGGGGACTTCGTCTTCGACGGCGAGGAGGCCGACGGCCCCCTGCTGCTGCTCGGCGGCGGGACGGGGATCGCGCCGCTGAAGGCGATCGCGCTCGCCGCGCTTGCCGACCGGCCGGATCGGGAGGTGCACGTCTATCACGGGGTCCGCACGGTGGCGCACCTGTACGACCTCGACTTCTGGCACGGGCTGGCCGAGCGGCATCCCGGCGTGCGCTTTACCCCCGCGGTCAGCCGCGAGGTGCACCAGGGCGCGCGGGGTTACGTCACCGAGCGGCTGCTGGAGGACCTGTCCAGCTGTCGCGGCATGACCGGCTACCTCTGCGGCTCGGACGCGTTCGTCGACGGGGTGGGACAGGCGGTGAGGCGGCGTCGGCTGGCGCCTCGGCGTACGTTCCGGGAACGGTTCACCCCGGTTCACGAGGCTGCCGTCGCCTCCTGATCCCGCTGACGCCCAGCGCCACCACGGACCCCCACCGGGGAGCGCCGGGCGGTCAGCGCGAGCAGCAGGATGGCCAGCAGCGGCAGCCAACGCCCGGGGTGTACGCGGTTCGCTGGCGGCTGGCACCCGGCTAGGCTGACGGCCCGTGGCAGCAGCGAAACGGAAACAGCCGGAGCAGCAGGCACCGCCGGTGCAGAAGCTGCGGATCCGGTACGCCAAGCGCGGCCGTGCCCGCTTCACCAGTCACCGCGACTTCTCCCGAGCTTTCGAGCGGGCACTGCGCCGGGCGGGGATCCCGATGGCGTACTCCTCGGGCTTCAACCCGCACCCGCGGGTGTCGTTTGCGAACGCCTCGCCGACCGGGGCGGCGACCGAGGCCGAATATCTCGAGATCGGGCCGGCTCAGCGGTGCGATCCCGAGCGGGTCCGGGACGAGCTGGATCGGGCGATGCCCCCCGGGCTGGACGTCCTGACGGTGGTCGAGGCCGGGTCGGGGTCGCTGGCGGACCGGCTGACCGGGTCGCTGTGGCGGATCGAGTGGCCGGACCTCGTGGCGTCGGTTGCGGTCACCGAGGCGGCGGTCGCGGCGCTGCTGGCGGAGTCGAACGTGGCCGTGGAGCGGCTGACCAAGAACGGGATGCGCGAGTTCGACGCCCGCGCCGCGGTGGTCGAGCTGGCCGTCCGCGAGGGGGCGCTGCACCTGCTGAGCCGGCACCAGACCCCGCTGGTTCGCCCCGACGACGTGCTGCAGGCGATGGCGCGGGTGGAGCCGCGGTTCGGCGTCCCCAAGGCGGTGCTGATCACCCGCGTGATGCAGGGCGAGCTCGGAGCCGACGGGTTGGCCGATCCGCTCGGTGGGTGAGCGACCTGCGCTCTGCGCCGGGATGTGGGATGATGAGGGCAGGTTTGGGGCACCGCCGGTGCTCCTCGCCCAAGGTTGATCTCCTCGTGGGGTGACAGTCCACGACCAGGTCCCGACCGCGACGCCTGGCGACCGCGGCGGACCGAATCGAGTCAGCCGGGCGGACCGATAGCTTCTGCAGCGCCGTCTGCACGCGCGACCAGCAATGGTTGCCGGTGGTGTGGTGCGCAGCCGTACGCCGGCCCCGCCGGCTGAAGGAGCGCGAATGCTCGAAGACCAGAATCCTGCCTCGTCCGCCGACGAGGAACTTCCCCGCCCCCCGAGCGGCCGTCGAGCCGCCAGCCGGCCCGCCGGGCCGCCGGCCCCGATCCAGGAGCCGGCACCCGCCCCCGAGCCGACTGCCCCGCAGGCGGATGCGGTGGCCGAGGCCGCTGCCGAGGCCCCCGCGCCCCGCAAGCGGGCCACCCGCAAGAAGACCGCCGAGGCACCCAGCGCGCCCGCCGCGCGCACCCGGCGTACCCGCAAGGGGGCCGAACCACCTACCGCCGAAGGTGACGCCGGGGACGCTCCGGCCGACGCCGGAGCCGTCGCGGAGGAGCCCGCGCGCCCCACCCGCAAGCGCACGTCCCGCAAGAAGGCGGCCCCGGCCGCCCAGACCAAGCCCGCCGAGGTGGCTGCCACTGAGGCCGAGATCGTGCAGAGCGACACCGTGCCCGCGACTGCCGAGGACGCCGCGCCGGAGCCGGCCAGCGAACAGGCCCCGGAGCAGCGGCCACTCGCCGCCCTGGCCAACCCGTTCCAGCCACCCACACCGGTGGCCGCCCAGCCGCCGGTCGCGGACGAAGAAGCCGCCGAGGACGAAGAAGGCGACGAGGAAACCGACGCTGCAGACCAGTCGGCGGGGGAGCCGGGCTCCAAGGCCGACTCCGACGATTCCGAGTCCGACGGGGACGACTCCGAAGATGACGATTCCGACGGGGACGACTCCGAAGACGACGATTCCGACGGGGACGACTCCGACACCTCCGAGGGGTCGGGCGGAGGCCGGCGGCGGCGTCGCCGCCGCGGCGGGCGCCGTCGCCGGCGGGGCAACTCCGGTGACGACAACGACGACGAGTCGAACGACGCCAACGCCGACGGCAACGGGTCCCAGGACGACGACAAGAACGACCAGGGCGACAAGGATGGCGATTCCGAGGACTCCGACGACTCGGACGATTCCGACGACTCTGGCACCGACGACGACCAGCAGTCCAGCGGTCGGCGTCGCCGGCGCCGTCGTCGCCGCCGCGGAGAGTCGGGCGGCAGCAGCGACGACGACGAGAACATCGAGGTGGTTGACCGGGTCCGCGAACCGCGCCGCAGCAAGTCCGACCGGGCCAAGGACGAGGTCACCGGGATCGAGGGCTCGACCCGGATGGAGGCCAAGCGGCAGCGTCGTCGCGAGGGCCGCGCCGCCGGGCGACGCCGGGCGCCGATCCTGTCCGAGGCTGAATTTCTGGCCCGCCGCGAGTCCGTCGACCGGACCATGGTGATCCGGCAGAACACCGAGCTCTCGCAGATCGCGGTGCTGGAGGACGGCGTACTCGTCGAGCACTACGTCGACCGCGCCTCCGCCAGCTCGATGATCGGCAACATCTATCTCGGCAAGGTGCAGAACGTGCTGCCGTCGATGGAGGCAGCGTTCATCGACATCGGCCGCGGCCGGAACGCCGTGCTGTACGCCGGCGAGGTCGACTGGGACTCCTTCGGTGCCGAGGGGCAGAACCGCAAGGTCGAGAAGGTGCTCAAGTCAGGCCAGTCGATCCTGGTCCAGGTCACCAAGGATCCGGTCGGCGCCAAGGGTGCGCGGTTGACCAACCACATCTCGCTGCCCGGGCGCTACATCGTGTACGCCCCCGGCGGTCACCTGTCCGGGATCTCCCGCAAGCTGCCGGACACCGAGCGCAAGCGGCTCAAGGACATCCTGGCCGAGCTCGTCGGCGATGACGCCTCGGTGATCGTCCGCACCGCCGCCGAGGGCGCCTCGCACGAGGAACTCGTCCGCGACGTGAACCGGCTCAAGGCGCAGTGGGAGGCGATCGAGAAGAAGACCGGCGGCTCGGCCCCGCAGCAGTTGTACGCCGAGCCCGACGCGACCGTGCGGATCGTGCGTGACCTGTTCACCGAGGACTTCGGCAAGCTGGTCATCGACGGCAACCGGGAGATGAACGACGCCTACGACACCGTCACGGCGTACGTCTCGCACGTCGCCCCGCACCTGGCCGAGCGGATCGAGCAGTGGGACCGCGAGGGTGGCGACATCTTCGCCGCGCACCGGATCGACGAGCAGATCGCCAAGGCACTGGAGCGCAAGGTGTTCCTGCCCTCGGGTGGTTCGCTGATCATCGACCGGACCGAGGCGATGACGGTGATCGACGTGAACACCGGAAAGTTCACCGGCTCCGGCGGCAACCTCGAGGCGACCGTCACCAGCAACAACCTGGAGGCCGCCGAAGAGGTGGTACGCCAGCTGCGGCTGCGCGACATCGGCGGGATCATCGTGATCGACTTCATCGACATGGTGCTGCCGAGCAACCGTGAGTTGCTGCTGCGCCGGCTGGTCGAGTGCCTCGGCCGCGACCGCACGCGGCACCAGGTCGCCGAAGTGACCAGCCTCGGCCTGGTGCAGATGACCCGCAAGAAGATCGGTACCGGCCTGCACGAGGCCTTCACCGAGACCTGTGAGCACTGCTCCGGGCGTGGGTATGAGATCCACGAGATGCCGGTCGAGACCCAGGCGCCGGCCGACGGTGGTGATCGACGCGGTGGTCGCAACCGCGGTGGCGGCAACGGTGGCAACGGCGGCGGCAAGGACAAGTCGAACTCCGACGGCGAGGGGAGCGACAAGGGCCAGGGGAACGACAAGGGCCAGGGGAACGACAAGGGCAAGTCCGACCACCGCGGTGGCCGGGGCAGGTCGGACAAGTCCCACTCGCGTGACAAGGGTCAGGACGAGCCGCAGGATCAGGATTCGGGCACGGCTCAGCAGCAGAGCGCGCCACAGCCTGCAGGCGACCAGGCCCAGTCCCCGGAACCGGCAGCCGCCGCACCCGAGGTCAAAGTTGAGGACGCCGTCCAGGGCCAGTCCATTGTCCAGCCGCCCATCGTCGCCGAGCCGGTCGCGCCGGTGACCACGGAGGTCGACCAGAACGGCTGACGGCCAGACACCTCCCTCGGGCGTCCAGACAGCACCCCTGTCTGGACGCCCGACGCCATTCCGGCGGGCCGAGGGCAAGGTCGAGGGCGGTCACGGCTGAGCCGTTGGCGCCGTTGATCTCTCGCCGCTCAGCCGGCCTTCGCGCGGGGGGTACGCCCGACCCCTAGGGCGGCGTACAGGATGAACCCGCCCAGGAGCGCCCAGAACGGGGCGCCGATGCCGAGCACGGAGATCCCGGTCGCGGCGATCACAATGGTCAGCGCGGGCGGCACCCGCTGCTCGGCGTCGGCCAGCGCCGCGGTCGCGCTGGCCGCGAACGTGCCGACCAGCGCCAACCCGGCGATCGTCGCCAGCAGCCCATCCGGGGCCACCTGGGAGACCGCGATCACCACCCCCGACACGGGCGCCAGCAACAGGTGCGTCACCCCGCAGGACACCCCGGCCAGCCAGCGCCGCGCCGGGTCCGAGCCGGCCTCCGGGCCGGCCGCCAGCGCCGCCGAGATCGCCGCCAGGTTCACCCCCGGCCCACCGATCAGCGCCCCCGCCGCGGTCGCGCCACCGCCGTAGGCCATCGTCGGCAGCCACGGCGTCCGATAGCCGAAACCGGCCAGCACCGCGGTGCCGGGGATGTTCTGGCTGGTCATGGTGACCAGGAACAGCGGCAGGGCAATCGCGACCAGGGTCGCCGGGTCGAATCGCGGCAGCACCGGTGTCAGGGTCGGCAGCAATTCGCCGGTCCCCACCCGGCCGAGCGCCCCGGTAACCCCGAGCACGACCACCGAGGTGACCAGCGCCCCGGGCACCGCCCACCGCGGCGCGAACCGCAGCAGCACCAACCAGGTCAGCACCACCGGGGCGATCGCCGCCGGCGAGTGCACCAGGGCCCGGAACGGCGCCAGGCAGAGGATCAGCAGCACCCCGGCCAGCATCGCGTTGGCCAGCGAGGCCGGGATTTTCTGCACCAGGTCACCGAACGGACGGACCAACCCGGTCAGCGCCAGCAGCACCCCGGTCACCACGAACGCGCCGACGGCCGCCGGAAAGCCGCCGGCCGGCGCCAACCCGCGGGCCAGCAGCGCCACCCCCGGGGTGGACCACGCCATGGTGATCGGGATCCGATAGCGCCAGGAGAAGATCAGGCTGCCCAACCCCATCGCCACCAGCACCGCGGTCAGCCCCGACCCCGCCTGCGCCGGATCGGCCCCGACGGCCCGCAGCCCGGCCAGCACCACCGCGAACGAACTGGTGAACCCGACCAGGGCGCACACGACACCGGCGAGCAGGGTGTGCGCGGTCCCGTGCGCGGGCGCGGGCTGCGCGTCAGTCGCGCCGGAGGTGGGCATGAGCCGGATCATAGGGCCGGCGACCGCCCGGTCTGGCACGATGTCCGCCATGGCAACCCGCTTCGACGACCGGCTCCTGGGTGGCATCGAGACCGGGTACGCCTATCGCGAGGACGCCGAACCGTTGCGCGGGCTGCGCGCGGTCAACCGGGAGCTCGCCCGCCAGGTCGCCGCCGACGTGCTGGAGACCGCCCAGCCGCCGCGTCTGGCGTACCGGCACCTGGTCAGCACCCGGATCCGCGGCCGTGAGGTGTGCGCGTTCGGGGTGGGGGACCTGCTCGGCCGCGGGCTGGGCAGCTGTCTGCTGGTCCGCCTCGACGGTGAGCTGCCCTATCTGCGCATACAGGCGCAGGGGGACTTCTCCCGACACGACGTACGCCTCGGCGACCCGACCTTGGACAACACGTTCCGGATCGACAGCGAGGTGCCCAACGACAGTTCCCCGCTGGCCCGGGCCTGGTTGCGGGCGCTGGTCACCCCGGGCGTACGCAGGGTGCTGCTCACCCACAGCCCCATCGACTGGAGCATCGTCGGTCACCACCTGCTGCACCTGGCGACGTACCACCCGCCCGAGCGCGCCGAGAAGTTGATCACCGACGAGGGGAAGCACCTGGTCTCGCTGGCCGAGGCGATCGACCCCAGCGTCTACCACCAGTTCGGCACCGCCGGCGACCCGGACGCCGCCGCGGTCGACCAGTGGTTGGCCGAGCCGGAGGACACCTCCGAACCCCCGCTCGTGGCCCGCCACGACGATCCGCCCGGCGGCGGCTGGCCGCTACTGCCCGGCGCGCGCCCGTGAACGGACTGGAGTCCCGGCGCTCCGACGCGGCCTGGGGTGTGGCCGCCGGCTCGGTGCTGCTCAGCCCGGTGGTGCTGCTGGTCGGTGCGCTGATCGCGCCCGGGGTCTGGCTGGTGGTGCCCGCGCTGGGCACCGGGCTGTGCGTGGCGTTCGTGGCGATGCTGGCCCGCGCCTGGCGATCCGGCGGCCCCGGCCCCGTCGAACGGGCCCGGCGGCTGACCGGGCAGCGGGCCCGCCGGCGCCGCAACAGCTTCGCCATCACCCGGCACCTCCCCGCCTCGGTGACCCTGACCCGGGAGGTGGGCGACCTAGCCCTGCTCTGGGCGGACACGATGCCGCCGGACAACTTCGGCCCCGGGCACCTGGAGAACCGGATGGAAGGGTTCGTCGCGGCGCGGCGCTCCAGCAACTCCGAACCGACCCGGTTCACCGGCTTCGAGCACGTGGACCCGGACGGCGGGCGACGCTGGTACCTGATGGTGCCGCTGCCCGGCCCGCTGCCGCCGCTGGAAGTGATCCGCGAGCGCGGCGTACGCTCCGAGGCCGCCTTCCGCACCGGTGACCCGCACTTCGACCGGCTCTATCGGATCACCAGCACCTGGTCCGGCGCAGCCGCGACACAGGCATACCTCGCCGCCTTCTTCAGCGAACCGGTGGTCGCCCAGATGAAGGAGGTCGCCTTCGCCTGGCGGGTCCGCGGCCGTTTCCTGATCGCCACTCCCGAGGTGGACGACGCGGCCAAGGCGGTGGCGTACGCCCAGAACTTCGGCACCCAGCTGGCGCTGATCGCCGACCGGCTGCCCGAGCAGCTGTTCGCCCGGTATGCCGACTGGTACGCCCCATTCGACGGACTGCCCCCGGGCCTGGCCAACCCCGACGACCTACGCTGACTCGCGCCCCGGCTCCGCCTCCGGCTCGCGGGCCAGCTCCGGCGTGCGCTCTCGCTCCAGTGACCGGTACAACCCGATCATCACCAGCACCATCACCACGGCGAACGGCAGCGCCATGATGATCGTCGCGTTCTTGAGCGCGTCGATCCCGCCGACCAGCAGCATCGCGATGGTGAGCACGCCGGTCGCCAGCGCCCACAGGATGCGCAGGGTGGCCCGCCCGTCGGTCTTCGGGTCGGGCAGGTGGGAGGACAGGTTGGCCATCACCAGCGCCGCCGAGTCGGCCGAGGTGACATAGAACAACAGGCCGACCAGGGTGGCCAGCCCGACCAGGAACAGCGGCAACGGATAGGTCTGCAGCAGCGTGAAGAAGCCGAGCTCGGGGGAGTTCGACGCCTGTTCGCCGAAGCCGGCGTCCCCGTCGGCGATCCGTTTCACCGCACTGTTGCCGAACACGCTCACCCACATGACGATGTAGCTGAACGGGATCGTCAGCGTACCGAGCACGAACTGCCCGATCGTCCGGCCCCGCGAGATGCGCGCCAGGAACATGCCGACGAAGGACGCCCAGGCGATCCACCACGCCCAGAAGAACAACGTCCAGCTGTTCATCCACTCCTGCGGATAGCCGTACGCCATCGTGTCCAGCGTCATCCCGGGGAACATCGCCACGAAGTCGCCGACGTTCATCACCGCGGCGCGCAGCAGGAAGGTGGTGTCGCCGGTGACCAGCACCCAGCCGGCCAGCAGGATCGCCAGCAGCACGTTGAGCTGGGACAGGAATCGGATCCCGCGATCGACTCCGGTGGTCGCCGAGACGGCCGCCACCACGACGGCGAGCACCGTGAGCCCTATCTGGGCCGGGATTCCCTGGGGTACGCCGGTGAGGATGTCCAGGCCGACGTTGAGCATGACCACCCCGATGCCGAGCGAGGCGGCGACGCCGAAGATGGTGCCCAGCATCGTGGCGATGTCGACGGCGTCGCCGAGGGTCCCGTGCACGCGCTTGCCGAACAGCGGCGACAGGGCGGAGCGAACCGCCAGCGGCAGGCCCTTGCGATAGGCGAAATAGGTCAGCGCGATCCCCATCAGCGCATACATCGCCCACCCGGTGATGCCGTAGTGGAACATCGTCCACACGGTCGCCTCGCGCGCCGCGTCGGCGGTGCCGCCGGGGGACTGCGGCGGGGTGAGATATTGGGCGGCCGGTTCGGCGACGGCATAGAACATCAGGTCGGTTCCGATGCCGGCGGCGAACAGCATCGCCGCCCACGCGAACGTGCTGTACTCGGGACGATCGGAGTCCTTGCCCAGGCGTACCCGGGAATGCCGTGCTCCCACGAGGATGACGAACACCAGCACCACGGTGGCCAGGGCGATGTAGAACCAGCCGAACCAGTCCGAGGTCAGCAGAACCGCCGCCCCGAGCAGTTCGCCGGCTCCGGTGGGGTCGAGCAGCGCCCAGGTCGCGATGAGCGCCGTGATCACCGCCGAGACGGCGAGCACCAGCCACTTCGCCGGGGGTCGGTGCGTGGGCGCCTGCTGCTGATCAACCTGTGTGCTCACCGGGCGAGGCTATCCAGTTGGCATCATTCAGGAGCGGAACCGGGGAGCGAGTCGGGAGGAACGGCCCGGTTTGACCCACTCGGGAGCGGCGCGTAGGCTTGATCCTCGGTGCTCAGTGGACGCAGAACCACGTGCGGCTGCGGCATCTCCACCGATCGGGTCGCCCTGCGCCACGCGCTGGGGCCGGGCCCATTGACGAAGACAGAGAGTAGGTCAGGCGTGTACGCGATCGTGCGCAGTGGCGGCCGCCAGCACAAGGTTGCCGTGGGTGACGTCGTCGAGATCGACAAGGTCACCGACGAGGTCGGCTCCAGCGTCAAGCTGCAGCCGCTCCTGCTGGTCGACGGCGAAACCGTCACCTCCGACAAGGGTGCTCTGGACAAGGCCTCGGTGACCGCCGAGGTGCTGGCCGAGACCAAGGGTCCGAAGATCCGGATCATGAAGTTCAAGAACAAGACCGGCTACCGCAAGCGCCAGGGCCACCGCCAGCGCTACACGCAGGTCAAGGTCACCGGAATCAAGGCGTGAGGGGCTGATCACAGATGGCACACAAGAAGGGCGCGTCCTCGACCCGCAACGGTCGTGACTCCAACTCCCAGCGGCTCGGCGTGAAGCGTTTCGGCGGCCAGCTGGTCAACGCCGGCGAGATCATCGTCCGCCAGCGCGGCACCCACTTCCACCCGGGCGACGGCGTCGGCCGCGGGGGCGATGACACCCTGTTCGCGCTGCGCGCGGGCAACGTCGAGTTCGGCACCCGGCGCGGGCGCCGCGTGGTCAACGTGACCCCGGTCGAGGTCGCCGCCAGCGCGAGCTGACAAGCACTCCACCAGAGCGCCTCGGTCCCCCAGCGGACCGGGGCGCTTGGTCGTTCCGGACCGCGCTTGAGGGGCGACGGCTGACCGGCTGCCGAGGTCAGGGATTGAGTGCCGCGCAGAATAGGTTAGGCTAACCTCACCCAACCGAAGAGAGGTTCAGCGATGAGCGAGCAGCAGCGCACGCGGCGTAGGCCGAAGTCGGTGACGGTCGTCGCGACCGAACGACTCAGCCCCGAGCTGGTCCGGGTGATCCTGACCGGGGAGGACCTGCGCCAGCTTCCGCCGCTGGAGTTCACCGACCACTACGTGAAACTGCTCTTCCCGCCGCCGGGCGCGGCGTACGCCTGGCCCTTCGACCCGGAACAGCTCCGCGCGACCAGGCCTGCGGACGAGTGGCCGCTCACCCGCACCTACACGATTCGCTGGTTCGATCGCGACACGGCAAGACTGGCGATCGACTTCGTGGTGCACGGTGATCAGGGCATCGCGGGTCCGTGGGCGGCCGCCGTGCAGCCCGGGGAACAGATCGGATTCCTGGGTCCGGGTGGCGCCTGGGCGCCGGATCCTGCCGCCGGGGACCACCTGCTCGTCGGCGACGAATCGGCTCTGCCGGCCATCGCGGCGGCCCTGGACGCCCTGCCCACCGGCGCGCCGGCGCGCGCCTTCCTCGAGGTGTCCAGCCCGGAAGCGGAGGTGCCGGTACGCTGCGGCGGCGGCATCGACGTCACCTGGGTGCACCGGGGCGCCCACCCCCACGGCACCGCCCTCGCCGCGACGGTCCGCGCGGCGGTGACCCCCACCCCGGAGCTGCGCGCCTTCGTGCACGGCAACGCCGAGATGGTCAAGGACCTGCGTCGGTGGCTTTTCGTCGAACACCGGGTGCCCCGGGACCAGGTGTCCATCTCCGGCTATTGGCGGACCGGTCTCGACGAGGCGGGCTGGCAGTCGACCAAGCGCGACTTCAACGCCGAGCTGGAACGCGACGAGGCGCGGCTGACCGACGTGGCCTGAGCTGACGGCGTACGCTCGCCCTGCCGTCCACCGCCGCCGACGCGGTCGCCGCAGCAGCGATTGCCGCCCGAAAGCTAGACTGGGCGGTCGCAGCCAGAGACGGGACACAGCATGGCCATTCCTTCCTTCGTCGACCAGGTCACCCTCGAGGTGGCCGGGGGTAACGGCGGACACGGTTGCGCCTCCATCCACCGCGAGAAGTTCAAACCGCTCGGCGGTCCCGACGGCGGCAACGGCGGTGACGGCGGCTCCGTCGTGCTGCGCGTCGACCCCGGCCTGACCACGCTGGTGGAGTTCCACCGCAGTTCTCGGCGCCGGGCCAGCAACGGCCAGCCGGGCAAGGGTGACCACCAGAACGGCGCCCGCGGCGAGGACGTCGTGCTCGCGGTGCCCGACGGCACCGTGATCACCGACGCCGACACCGGCGAACAGCTCGCCGACCTGACCGGCAACGGTGCCGAGCTGGTGGTCGCCTCCGGGGGCAAGGGTGGTCTCGGCAACGCGGCGCTGGCGACGGCCGCCCGCAAGGCCCCCGGGTTTGCCCTGCTCGGTGAGGAGGGTGAGTCCCGGCGCGTCACCATGGAGCTCAAGGTGGTCGCCGATGTGGGCCTGGTCGGCTTCCCGAGCGCCGGCAAGTCGTCCTTGGTGGCCGCGATCTCGCGGGCCCGGCCCAAGATCGCCGACTATCCGTTCACCACCCTGGTGCCCAACCTCGGCGTCGTGGTCGCCGGCGACACCACCTTCACCGTCGCCGACGTCCCCGGCCTGATCGAGGGGGCCTCCGAGGGCCGCGGGTTGGGCCACGACTTCCTGCGCCACATCGAGCGCTGCGCCGCGCTGGTGCACGTGATCGACTGCGCCACCTTCGAGCCGGGCCGTGACCCGCTGTCGGATCTCGACGTGATCGAGGCCGAGCTGACCGCCCACGGCGGGCTCGACGACCGGCCCCGGCTGGTCGCGCTGAACAAGGCCGACGTACCCGACGGGCACGACCTGGCCGAGATCGTGCTGCCCGAGGTGGAGGCCCGCGGTTGGCCCACTTTCGTCATCTCCACCAAGTCGGGGGAGGGTCTGCAGTCGCTCACCTTCGCGATGGCAGATCTGGTACGCCGCCGCCGCGAGACGCTGCCCCCGCCGGCGGCCCCGCGCGTGGTGCTGCGCCCCGAACCGGTGACCGGCGGTGAGGAGTTCACCATCAAGCGGATCGGTGACGGCGAGGGCGGCCACCTGTGGCGGGTCCGCGGTGCCAAGCCCGAGCGGTGGGTCCGCCAGACCGACTTCAACAACCCCGAGGCGGTGGGCTATCTGGCCGACCGGCTGAACCGGATCGGCATCGAGACCAAACTCCTCGAGCTGGGTGCCCGGGCCGGGGACGCGGTCGCCATCGGCGGTGAGGACGCCGTCGTCTTCGACTTCTCCCCGCAGATCGACATCGGCGCCGAGATCCTTTCCCGGCGCGGCGAGGACGACCGGGTGCTCGACGAGCGCCCCGCCGTCGCCCGCCGCCGCGCCCGCGACGCCGAATATCACGCCTCCCAGGCCGGTGCCGAGCCCGAGACCCAGGGCATGCGCCGCGGGTACGCCAAGTCCCACCGCCCCACGTCGGCTGAGCGTTCCGGCACGGTGGCTGAGCCTGTCGAAACCGCCGACGCCGATGAGTGACCTGGCCGCGGACTGGTTCGGCTCCGCACCCCGGGTCGTCGTCAAGGTCGGCTCCTCCTCGCTGACCACCCCGCAGGGGGCGATCGACCCGGACCGGATCCAGTCCCTGGTGGATGCCCTGGCGGGCGTACGCGCGGCCGGGCGCGAGGTCGTCCTGGTCTCCTCAGGTGCGATCGCGGCCGGGATCTCCCCGCTCGGGCTGAAACGCCGCCCCCGCGACCTGGCCACCCAGCAGGCGGCCGCCTCGGTGGGGCAGGGGCTGCTGGTGGCGCACTACACGCGGCGGTTTCTCGAGCACGGCTGGCGGGTCGGTCAGGTGCTGCTCACCGTCGACGACGTCACCCGCCAGGGCCTCTATCGCAACGCCTATCGCACCCTGGCCAAGCTGCTCGACTTCGGGGTGATCCCGATCGTCAACGAGAACGACACCGTCGCCACCCACGAGATCCGCTTCGGCGACAACGACCGACTGGCCGCGCTGGTTGCCCACCTGGTGCACGCCGACGCGCTGGTGCTGCTCAGCGATGTGGACGCCCTCCATACCGACCACCCGTCCCGGCCCGGTGCCCGCCGCATCCCCGAGGTCGCCGACGCGACCGAACTTGCCGGGGTGGACATCTCCCGCACCGGCTCGGCGGTCGGCACCGGTGGCATGGTGACCAAGGTGCAGGCGGCCGAGATCGCCACCTCGGCTGGGATCCCGACCCTGCTCACCTCCGCCGCCAACGCCGCCTCGGCGCTCTCCGGGGCTGACGTCGGCACTCGGTTCGCGGTCACCGGCAAGCGCCGACCGACCCGGTTGCTCTGGCTGCAGCACGCCTCCTACACCGCCGGCCAGCTGCACCTGGACGCCGGCGCGGTGCGCGCCCTCGTCGAACGCAACGCGTCCCTGCTGCCGGTCGGAATCACCGCCGTGGAAGGGGAATTCTCGGCCGGGGAGCCGGTCAACCTGGTCACCCCCGAGGGAGCCGTCACGGCGCGCGGGCTGGTCGGTTTCGACGCCGCCGACCTGCGACGGATGATCGGCAAGGACAGCCGCGAGCTGCTCAGCGCCCTCGGCGAGGACTACGAAGGGGTCGCCGTGCACCGCGACGTGCTGGTGATTCTCAACCGACACAGGGAGAAATCGTGACCGAACCACCCAACACCCTGCTCCGCGACCGGCTCATCGTCACCGGGAGCGCCGTCGTCTGGCTCGTCGGCACCCTGCTCGGGCTCGGCCTGGTCGGCGGCTCCTCGGTGTCGGCGCAGGGCAACGGGCTGTTCAGCGACCACGCCACCCTGATCGCCCCACACGGTCCCGCCTTCTCCATCTGGTCGGCGATCTACCTCGGCCTGGCCGGCTACGTGCTCTGGCAGTGGCTGCCCGGGACCGCGCGCCAGCCCTGGGCCGGGCGTACCAGGATCCCCGCCGCGGCAACCCTTGCCCTGAACGGGGTCTGGCTGCTCGTGGTGCAGGCGCAGTGGGTGGGGGCAGCGTGCTGGTGATCGCCCTGCTGGTCGCCGCGCTCGGCTGGCTGCACCGCCGCACCCGCGACCTGCCCGACGCCGGTTGGGGCGCCCGGGTCTGGGTGCAGCTCACCTTCGGGCTCTACCTGGGCTGGGTGTGCGTGGCGACCTGCGCCAACGTGGCGCTCGCGCTGGTCGGCTCCGGCGTACCCGCTGCCGGCGCTCTGGCGACCGTGCTCACCCTCGTCGTCCTGCTGGTCGTGCTCGCCGTGTTCGCCGTCACCGCCGGCCGGCTGCTCACCCACCGCTGGAGCGTTCTCGCGGTGGCCGCGGCGATCGCCTGGGGGCTCGGCTGGGCGGCCTTCGCCCGGTACGCCGGGGAGTTGCGCTCGATCCCCGTCACCTGGGTGGCCGCGCTGGTGGCGCTGCTGGTGCTGGTGCTGGCGGCGCTGCGCAGCGTACGCCTCAGCCGCCCAGCAACGCGCTGAGCGCGGCCCGCAGCTCGGCCAGGTTCTGCCGCACCCACGGCAGCCCCAGCGGATGATCGGAGTCGATCGCCTGCTGACGTTCGGCCGGCGTACGCCCGAACAGCATCGAGGTGGCCAGCCGCAACGTCAGCCGCTCCGGTGCGTCGCCGAAGGCGACCCCGGGCAGGGTGGCGATGCCGTACCGCTCCAGCAGGGTTGTGGCCAGCGAGGCGGAGTCGGTGACGCCCGCCTCCTGCAGCCGCTCGCGGTGCGCCTCGAAGTCGGGATAGAGATAGAACCCGCCGCCCGCCGGCACGTGGCGTACGCCCAACTCGGCCAGGCAGGCGGCGACCCCGCCGACGATCGCACCGTGCAACCGGGCGCTGTCGCGGAACCGCCCGCGTACCTCCGGCGGTTCCCGAACGCCCAGGTCGCGGCCCGCTGGACCGGCATCGGCGGCACCGACCAGATCTCGCTGGCCAGGTTGAGCACCGCGGCCCGCGTGTGCCACCCGAACTCGTTGTCGGGGACGGCCAGCACCCCGATCCGCCAGCCGCCGACGGCCAGGTTCTTGCTCAACCCGCAGGTCACGAAGGTTCGCCCGCTCACCAGCTCGGCCGGGCCGACCACCCGGCGGTCCGGGTCGTGGACCAGGTCGCGATAGATCTCGTCGCTGATCAGCGGCAGGTCGTGTTCCTCGGCCACCCGGGACAACTCGGCGATCGTGTCCGGATCGGCCACCGCACCGGTGGGGTTGTCGACCAGCGTGAGCAGCACGCTGAACGGCGGACGACCATCGGTCCGGGCGTGTTCGCGGGCCAGCTCGGCGATCCGGGTGGGATCTGGTACGCCGCCCTGACCGGGCCTGGGGTCGACCCAGATCACTGCCAGGCCGGTGATCCGGGCCTGGGCTGCATAGCTGACCCAGCTGGGCCGAGGTAGCACCACCGGCAGATCGAGGGTCCGCAGCAGCGCGAACAGCAACGGTTTGCTGCCCGGCCCGGCGACCACCGTGTCCGCGGTGGCCCGACAGCCGCGCCGACCCAGATAACCGGCTGCGGCCTCGCGCAGCTCGACGGTGCCGGCCACCGGGCCGTAACCGCCCTCGGCGGCCGCCTCGGCCAACTTCTGCTGGAGCTCCGGCAGCACCGGCACGTTCGCCTCGCCGAAGCCCAACGGCACGACCGGCAGCCCGGCCCGGCGCCGCCGGTCGATCTCCTCGTTGATGGCCAGGGTGGGGGACAGCCCGTCGAGTCGTGTCGTCACCCTCCCCAGTCTGGTCGATGCGGGCCGGGATTCCACCGAACAAGACAACTTGTCTCGCGGAGGCGTACAACAATGCACCCATTGCCCAGCCCGCTGGCCGGTTGACCCAATCGTGACCAACGAATTCGTTCCGGCCCGGGCAGTGCTGCGCTACTGTCGGGCCAGCCCAAACCCGGGCAGCGAGGTCACGACCCGTTTCACTCCAACGAGGTAGGAACTGTGCAGAAACTCAATCTTCGTCGGGCCATCGCGGCCGTCGGCGTACTCGCGCTGACCGTGGGCATGGGCGCCTGCGCGGAGAGCAAGCGCGAAGGAAACAGCGGTAGCGGCGGCACCGGCGGGAGCGGCAACGACACGTTCATCTTCGCCGGCTCCTCCGACCCGGTGATGATGGACCCGGCCTTCGCCTCCGACGGTGAGTCGTTCCGCATCTCGCGCCAGCTGTTCGAGGGCCTGGTCTCGGTCAAGCCCGGCACCACCGAACTCGAGCCGCTGCTCGCCACCAAGTGGCAGTCGGCCGGCGATGGCAAGTCACACACGTTCACCCTGAAGACCGGGGTCAAGTTCCACGACGGCACGGATTTCAATGCCGCCGCCGTGTGCGCCAACTTCGACCGCTGGGCCAACTGGAAGGGCCTGAACCAGAACGAGAACATCTCGTACTACTACGGCAAGCTCTTCCAGGGCTTCAAGACCCCCGAGGCCGGCGGCACCCCGGGCATCTACGACGGCTGCGAGGCGAAGTCCGACTCCGAGGTCACGATCAAGCTGAACAAGCCGTTCGCTGCGTTCATCGACGCGATGACCCTGCCCGCGTTCGCGATGCAGAGCCCGGCCGCGATGAAGCAGTACAACGCCGACGACGTGCAGGGTGACGCCAAGGACCCGCGCTTCTCGGCGTACGCCACCCAGCACCCGACCGGCACCGGGCCGTTCAAGTTCGCCAAGTGGGACCGCGGCCAGCAGGTCGTGCTCGAGCGCAACGACGCCTATCACGGTGAGAAGGCGAAGGTGTCCAAGGCGATCGTGCGGATCATCTCCGACCCGAAGGCGCGCACCCAGGAACTGGTGGCCGGCAACATCGACGGCTACGACCTGGTCTCCCCGGCGGATATCCAACCGCTGAAGGAAAAGGGCCTGCAGGTGATGCAGCGCCAGCCGTTCACCATCTTCTACCTCGCCTTCAACCAGGCCACCCCCGCGCTGCAGGACAAGAAGGTGCGCGAGGCACTCTCCTACGCGATCGACAAGGATGCGCTGGTCAAGCAGAGCCTGCCCGAAGGCACCAAGACGGCGATCGAGTTCATGCCGGACAACGTGGTCGGTTACAACCCCAGCGTGACCCCGTACAAGTACGACCCGGAGAAGGCCAAGCAGCTGCTCAAGGAGGCCGGCCAGGAGAACCTGACCCTGAAGTTCGCCTATCCCACTGGGGTTTCCCGGCCCTACATGCCGACCCCGGAGAACTCGTTCGTCACCATCAAGGGCCAGCTGGAGAAGGTCGGCGTCAAGGTCGAACCGGTGACCGCCAAGTGGAGCCCGGACTACCTGGACATGACCCGCAAGCCCGAGGGCGTGGCCAAGCGCGACATCCACTTCCTCGGCTGGACCGGTGACTACAACGACCCCGACAACTTCGTCGGCGTCTTCTTCGGCAAGAAGGGCCTCGAGTGGGGCTTCGACAACCCGGAGTTGTTCAAGGCCCTGCAGGACGCGCGTCAGCTGCCCACCAAGGAGGCGCAGGCCGAGGCGTACAAGAAGATCAACGCGCAGATCGCCGACTTCGTGCCCGGGGTGCCGCTGGCGCACCCGGCCCCGTCGCTGGCGTTCGGCAAGGGTGTGAAGGGATACACCCCGAGCCCCGTGCAGGACGAGGTCTGGAACACCGTCACCGTCCAGCGTTGATCCTGTCCCTACAGTGAATCGCCCAGCCGTGGATGGGGTCCGACCGACCCCATCCGCGGCCGCGTGTGAGGACCACCCATGCTGAGATTCGTCGTCCGGCGGCTGCTGCTCATGGTGCCCGTGCTGATCGGGCTGAGCGTGCTGCTGTTCGCCTGGTTGCGTGCCCTGCCAGGAGATCCGGCCTCGGCGCTGCTCGGGGACAAGGCCACCCCCGAGGCGGTGGCCCGGATCAACGCGCAGTATGGCTTCGATCAGCCGCTGCCGGTGCAGTATGTGAAGTATGTCAGTCAGCTGATCCAGGGCGACTTCGGCAACTCGCCGCGCACCGGTCAGCCGGTGGTCGGCACGTTCATCGAACGGTTCCCCGCAACGATCGAGCTTTCCGTTGCCGCGCTGCTGTTCGCGCTGGTGGTCGGCATCCCGCTCGGCTATTTCGCGGCCAAGCGGGCCGGCGGCATCCTCGACACGATCGCGGTCACCAACTCCCTGATCGGGGTGGTGATCCCGGTGTTCGTGCTCGCCTATCTGTTGAAGGTGATTTTTGCGATCGGCATTCCCGGGTTGGAGTTCCTGGCGATCCTGCCCACCTCCGGTCGTCAGAACGTACGCCTCGAGGCGACCCACATCACCAACCTGTATGTCCTGGACGGGTTGATGACCCGCGAGTTCGACGCGGCCTGGGACGCGATCAAGCACCTGATCCTGCCCGGCATCGCGCTCGGTTCCATCCCGCTCGCCGCCGTGACCCGGATGACCCGGGCCTCGGTGCTCGACGTGCTGGGCGAGGACTACGTGCGCACCGCCACCGCCAAGGGTCTCGCCCAGGGGCTGATCAACCGTCGGCACGTGCTGAAGAACGCGATGCTGCCGATCATCACCACGATCGGTCTGCAGACCGGGCACCTGCTCTCCGGGGCCGTGCTGACCGAGGGCGTGTTCGCGTTCAACGGCATCGGCTCCTATCTGTTCGAGGCGATCTCGTCGCTGGATTATGCGGTGCTGCAGGGGTTCATCCTGTTCATCGCGATCATCTACGCCCTGGTCAACCTGCTGGTCGACCTGCTCTATGGGGTGTTCGACCCGAGGATGCGTGCGTCATGACCGACACCCCGAAGCAGGAGCACGCCACAGCCGCCGACGAGCTGGCCGCGCTGAGCACCGACGTTGCCGACCGCCGCCCGCAGGCGCTGATCGACGCGATGGGCCCGCAGACCGAGAGCCAGGAGACCGGCACCAGCCTGTGGGCGGGCGCCCTCCAGCGGCTGCGCCGCAACCCGTCGGCGATCATCGGCGGAATCATCGTCGTGGCGTTCATCGCGGTCGCGCTGCTGGCCCCGCTGCTCGCCCCCTACAAGCCGTCCACCACCGAGTGGGCCAACGAGATCACCCCGTCCACGCTGCCCGACTTCAGCCCCGAACACCCGCTGGGCCTGGACTCCTTCGGCTCGGATTTCCTGACCCAGTTGATCTATGGCGCCCGGCAGTCGCTGATCATCGGCGTCGTCTCCACCCTGCTCGGGCTGGCCGGTGGTGCGCTGGTCGGCGGGCTCGCCGGCGCCTTCGGCGGGTGGGTGGACACCCTGGTGATGCGGTTCGTGGACATCCTGCTGTCCATCCCCGCGCTGCTGCTGGCGGTGTCGGTGGCGGCGGTGATGGGTCGGCGCCCCGAGGCGTTGATGGTGGCGATCGCGGCCGCCCAGGTGCCGGTGTTCGCCCGGCTGCTGCGCGCCTCGATGCTGAAACAGCGCGGCCAGGACTATGTGCTGGCCTCCACCTCGCTGGGGCTGCGGCACCGGACCGTGGTGATGAGCCACATCCTGCCCAACTCGCTGGGCCCGGTGATCGTGCAGGCGACGCTGATGCTGGCTACCGCGATCATCGAGGTCGCGGCGCTGTCCTACCTGGGGTTGGGCGCCCCCGACCCGACCGTCGCCGAATGGGGCCGGATGCTGGTCAAGGCGCAGGAGCGGCTCGAGTCCGACCCCCACCTGACCCTGCTGCCCGGCCTGTGCATCGCGGTCACCGCGCTCGGCTTCACCCTGCTCGGTGAGGCGCTGCGCGAGGCCCTCGACCCGAAGACCCGACGATGACCGGCCCCGAGGAGCAGGAGGTGGACAACCCGATGGCGACCGAGAAACCCACCAGGGCGGGTAAACAGCGCGCCGAGGTGCTGCTCGACGTGAAGGACCTGCGGGTCAGTTTCGGCCGCCGCGGGCAGACCCCGTTCGTCGCCGTGGACGGGGTTTCCTTCGACGTGCGCCCCGGCGAGGTGGTCGGCATCGTCGGTGAATCCGGCTCCGGCAAGTCGGTGTCCTCGATGGCGGTGATGGGGCTGCTGCCGAAGCGTGGGGTGAAGATCTCCGGCGAGGCCAACTATCGCGGCCGTAACCTGCTCACCATGCCCGGCCGGGAGCTGAACCGGCTCCGCGGCAAGGAACTGGCGATGGTGTTCCAGGACCCGATGAGCTCGCTCAACCCGGTCGTCACGGTCGGCACCCAGATCACCGAGGTGCTGCACGCGCACCAGAAGATCTCCAGCCAGGACGCCAAGAACGAGGCGATCGACCTGCTCGACCGCTGCGGCATCCCCGATCCGGCGCGCCGGTTCACCGAATATCCGCACCAGCTCTCCGGCGGCATGCGGCAGCGGGCGCTGATCGCGGTTTCCCTGGCCTGCAAGCCGAAGCTGCTGATCTGCGACGAGCCGACCACCGCGCTGGATGTGACCATCCAGGCGCAGGTGCTGGAACTGCTCGCCGAGCTGGTCCGCGATATGGGCACGGCGATGATCATGATCACCCACGACCTGGGCGTGGTGGCCGGGCTGTGCGACCAGGTGAACGTGATGTATGCCGGGCGGATCGTCGAGTACGCCCCGCGCAAGGACCTGTTCGCCCATCCGCGGCATCGCTACACCGAGGGACTGCTGTCGTCGATCCCGCGGCTGGACGCGCCGCGCGGTGAACCGTTGACCCCGATCCCGGGCACCCCGCGGGACACCATCAGCTGGTCCAAGGCGTGCGCGTTCGCCCCGCGCTGCCGCCACGTCACCGACGCGTGTGTGACCGCCGACATCGAGTTGACGGAGATGGGGTTCGAGCATCGGGTGCGGTGCGTCCATCCGGCCGAGGTGGCCGAAACCCAGGAGGTGCTGCGATGACCGACGACCTGCTGGTGGTGGAAGACCTGAAGGTGCACTACCCGATCCGCCGCGGGCTGGTGTTCGACCGCACCGTCGGGCACGTCAAGGCCGTCGACGGGGTCGACCTGCGGATCCCGCGGGGGCGTACCTATGGGCTGGTGGGGGAGTCCGGCTGCGGCAAGTCCACCCTGGGTCGGGCACTGCTCCGGCTGGAGGACACCGCCGGCGGCAGCATCTCCTTCGACGGCACGGACATCACGGCGTTGAAGGGGGAGACCCTGCGCAGGCTGCGGCGGCGGATGCAGATGGTGTTCCAGGATCCGATGTCCTCGCTCGATCCGCGCCAGTCGATCCAGTCGCTGCTGCTCGAACCGCTGAAGGTGCACGGGCTTTCGGAGCAGGACACCGAGGAGTTCGGCAAGAACTCCGACAAGGCATACCTCGCCAAGGCCGTGCAGATGCTGGAGCTGGTCGGGATGCCGCGCTCGGCGCTGGCGAAATATCCGCACGAGTTCTCGGGCGGGCAGCGGCAGCGGATCGGGATCGCCCGCGCGGTCATCCTGAACCCCGAGCTGGTGATCGCCGACGAGCCGGTGTCGGCGCTGGACGTGTCGGTGCAGGCGCAGGTGATCAACCTGCTGGAGCGGCTGCAGGAGATGTTCGGGCTGACCTATGTGGTGATCGCCCATGACCTGGCCGTGGTGCGCCACATCTCCGACTCGATCGGGGTGATGTACCTGGGTCGGCTGGTCGAGGAGGCGCCCTCGGACGACCTGTATGCCGAACCGCTGCACCCCTACACGATCGCGCTGATGTCGGCCATCCCGGTGCCGGATCCGGAGGTGGAGGACGGCCGCGAGCGGATCCTGCTCACCGGCGATCTGCCTTCGCCGGCCAATCCGCCGGCCGGCTGCCGCTTCCACACCCGATGCCCGTGGCGGCAGGAGACCCGGTGCGATTCCGAGGTGCCCGAGCTGCGCGAGGTACGCCCCGGTCGCCGGGTCGCCTGCCACTACGTGGAGCAGATCGTCTCCGGCGAGATCAGGCCCCGGGACGGTCAGGTCGCAGAGCCGCTGGAACACCGGGGCTGACTTCCGCGGCGGGCCCGGTACGCCGGAGCAGCCACCACGACAGTGGCCGCCACCCCGACCGTCAACACCGCGAGTCCGATCACCAGCACGGTTGGTGAGACGAACGAGCGCAATCAAATCCTTCGAGTACCGCAACGGGATTGGTGAGCATGTCGGGTTCCGGATGAACAGCTGAGCCGAGTGGCTCGATCGAGGCAGCGTATGCCGACCCCAGGACTCGTCCCGGGTCGGCGTACGGCCGATTCCGCAAGGGCCACGGACAGCCGCAGTGCGGCGGGAATCACGGCGTACGCTGGGCCGCATGGATTTCGCCGAACAGGGGGGCCGAGCCCGCGCCGCCAGCCGGGTGCTCGCCACCACCGACCGGGCCACCAAGGACCGCGCCCTGCACGCCATGGCCGACGCCCTGCTCGCCGCCCGCGAGGAGATCCTGACCGCCAACCGCGCGGACACCGACGCGGCCGAGCAGGCCGGCACCGCCGCCTCGCTGGTCGACCGGTTGCGGCTCACCGGTGCGCGGCTCGAGGGGATGGCTTCCGGCCTGCGGCAGCTGGCCGGGCTGCCTGACCCGGTCGGCGATGTGGTGCGCGGGTGGACCAACGCCAACGGCGTGGAGGTACGCCAGGTGCGGGTGCCGTTCGGCGTGGTCGCGATCATCTACGAGGCCCGACCCAACGTCACCGCCGACGCCGGCGGGATCGCGCTGAAGTCGGGCAATGCGGTGCTGCTGCGCGGATCGTCCTCGGCGCTGAATTCCAACACCGCCGTGGTTTCTGCGCTGCAGCAGGGACTCACCGACACCGGGCTGCCGGCCGACTGCATCCAACTGGTCACCGGCGGACGCGAGGTGACCGCCGAGCTGATGGCCGCCCGCGGCGTGGTCGACGTGCTGATCCCGCGCGGTGGTGCGGGGCTGATCAACGCGGTGGTGGAGGGCGCGAAAGTGCCGGTGATCGAGACCGGCACCGGCAACTGCCACCTGTTCGTCGACGCCGATGCCGATCAGGAGCAGGCCCTGCGAATCCTGCTGAACGCCAAGGTGCAGCGCCCCAGCGTGTGCAACGCGCTGGAAACCCTGCTGGTGCACCAGTCCGTGGCCGAGAGCTTCGTGCCCAAGGCGGTTGCGGCGCTGGGCGAGCACGGGGTCACCGTGCACGCCGAGACACGGTTCGCGGAGCTGGCCGGCGCCGACCAGGTCGTGCCCGCCATCGACGACGACTTCGAGGGGGAGTGGCTCTCGCTCGACCTGTCGGCGAAGGTTGTCGACTCCTTGGACGAGGCGCTGGAGCACGTCCGCCGCCACAGCACCGGACACTCGGAGACCATCGTCACCGAGAACCTGGCCAGCGCCCGGCGCTGGCAGGCCGAGGTGGACGCCGCGGCGGTGCTGGTGAACGCGTCCAGCCGATTCGTGGACGGTGAGGAGTTCGGTTTCGGTGCCGAGATCGGGATCTCCACCCAGAAGTTGCACGCCCGCGGGCCGATGGGGCTGCCGGAGATGACGTCGACGAAATATCTGGTCACCGGCACCGGTCAGGTGCGCGGGTGAGTAACGGCCCGGTCGCGATCGTGCCGCGGTGCGCGCGAACGGCGGCCGTTCCGGTAGTCTGCGGCCATGCTGCTGCTCGAGACCGCCGCGGAGGGTGTGAACCACCTGCCGATCCCCGCCGTGGGATTTGGCCTGATCGCCCTCGCTCTGCTGATGGCCCTGCTCGCGATCGTGACCCACATCGGGGGCAGCAGACCGCACTCCTGAGGCGTACCGGCCGATGAGTGACAAGCCCGGGTTGAGCCGACGCGGCGATGCGGACGGCTCTCGTTATCGTCTCGGCGTGATGGGCGGCACCTTCGACCCGATCCACCACGGCCACCTGGTCGCCGCCTCCGAGGTCGGCAGCCGGTTCGGCCTGGACGAGGTCGTGTTCGTCCCCACCGGCGTACCGTGGCAGAAGAAGGACCGGCGGGTGTCGGCGGCCGAGGACCGCTATCTGATGACGGTCATCGCGACGGCGTCCAACCCGCATTTCACGGTCAGCCGGGTGGACATCGAGCGGGACGGCGACACCTACACCGTGGACACGTTGAAGGACCTGCGCGCCGAGCGCGGTGACGACGTGGACCTGTTCTTCATCACCGGTGCCGACGCGCTGGGGCAGATCCTCACCTGGCGGGGGGCCGACGAGTTGTTCGACCTGGCCCACTTCGTCGGGGTGTCCCGGCCGGGGGTGGAGCTGAACTCCCCAACGGTGGATCACCTGCCGCCGGATCGGGTGACGCTGATGGAGGTGCCCGCGATGGCGATCTCGTCGACGGCCTGCCGGGCGCGGGTCGGGCAGGGGGAGCCGATCTGGTATCTGGTGCCGGACGGGATCGTGCAATACATCACCAAGCGCGGTTTGTACGCCGCCGAGAGGACAGCATGACGGCCACCGAGCACGCGATCGCGATCACCCGGGCCGCCGCGGAGGCGGCGGCGGACAAGCTCGCGACCGAGCAGGTGGCCTTCGACGTGGCGGAGCAGTTCGGGATCGCCGACGTGTTCCTGCTCGCCTCGGCGGCGAGTGATCGGCAGGTCGGTGCGGTGGTGGACGCGATCGAGGAGCGGTTGCGCGAGGAGTTCGACGAGCGCCCGACCCGCCGCGAGGGGGATCGTGAGAACCGCTGGGTGCTGTTGGACTATCTGGACCTGGTCGTGCACGTGATGCACATCGAGGAGCGCAAGTTCTACGCCCTGGAACGACTCTGGGGCGATTGCCCGAAGGTCGACCTCGGGGTGGAGGAGCGCTCGTGACCGCTCACCGGTTGGTGGTGTGGCGGCACGGGCAGACCGACTGGAACCTGGAACGTCGCTGGCAGGGAGAGGCGGACATCCCGCTGAACGCGACCGGGTTGGCGCAGGCCGCGGCGGCGGCGCCGGCGGTCGCCGCTCTCGGAGTGAGCGAGATCTGGGCGTCACCGCTGCAGCGGGCGTACGCCACCGCCGAGGCGCTGGCGGCGCAGGTCGGCTGCGGAATCCGAACCGACACACGACTTCGCGAGATCGGCGTGGGGGAGTGGTCGGGTCGGGTGCTCGCCGAGCTGCAGGAAGAGTTCGGCGACGTGCTCGAGCGTGAGTCGCGCGGCGAGGACGTGGTGCGCGGGCGGACCGGGGAGTCGGTACGCCAGGTCGAGGTACGCGTCGCCGAGGCGCTGCGGGAGATCGGCGAGCAGGCGTCCGATGGTGCGGTGGTGGCCGTGGTGATGCACGGGCTGGCCGGCAAAGTGGGTGCGCTGGAACTGGTCGGCGTACCCGCGGCGTTGAAGGAAGCCTTTGGTGGGTTGGACAACTGCGGCTGGATCGTGATCGACCACAGCCGCCAGCTCGCCCACCCCTGGCGCATCACCCACTACAACCAGACCGCCGGCTGAGCCTGAACTCGTATGGTTGCTGAGCCTGTCGAAGCCACCGGCCCCCACGTTCCCTGAGCTGAGCGAGGGAGGAACAAGCGAGTCGAAGGGTCGAGGCCACTTCGCGTACCGAACGTCACTCCGCGTGCCGAAGTTCACCTCGCGGATCACCGGCACCACGCGAAGTGAACTTCACCACGCGAGGTGAAACTCAGTCCGCGGAGTGGTGCCCGATGGCGAGGAACATCGGGAAGTCCCGGTCCTGATTGCCAGCCTCCTTGCGCACCACACCGCCGTCGTGCACCGTGACCCGCTCGAACCCGGCGGCGCGCATCCGCTCGCCGAACGAGTGCCGATCAAACCCGTCATGCACCAGAAATTCTTCATCCTGGTGGGAATCGTGACCATCATGGTGTTCGCGGAGGTGCGCATGGAAGGCGCCGTCGGCATCCTGGTCGAGGTCGACCACGGCAAACCATGCTCCGGGCTTGAGCACCTCGCGAACCCTGTGCAGCAACAGATCCACGTCCCGCACGTGGTGCAGCACGAGCTGGCTCCACGCCCCGTCGAACCGTTCCTCGGGCAGGTCGTCCACCGTCAGGTCGAGCAGCACCGCGCGGAACCGATCCGACAGCCCCGCGGCGTCGATCTTCTGGGTGGCCGCCTCGATCATCCCGGTCGAGGTGTCCGCGATGGTCGCGTCGGCGATTGCGTCGGCGAGCAGGATGCTCAGCCGCCCGGTCCCACCACCCACGTCGAGCACCTGCTCGGTGCCGTTCAGGGGGAGGTGCTCGCGCAGCAGTGCGGCCGTCCGCTGCGCCCGCGCCAGCTTGGCTGGATCGTCGTCCCAGGTCGCCGCCCGCTCGTCAAAGTGCTTCACAGCCCCGAGCATGCCACGCGCGTATGCCTCCGGCCCGGATTTGTCCCGCCGTGGGCCGCGCGCTATATTTCTCTGGTTGCTCGGAGACGAGCGCGGGGCTATGGCGCAGTTGGTAGCGCGCTTCCATGGCATGGAAGAGGTCAGGGGTTCGAATCCCCTTAGCTCCACCCATTGAAGTAGCTGGTCAGTCGCAGTCCCACCTGAGGCGTGGGGTGGCCGTAACCCCCGACCACGCACACAGCCATGCATCGGCCGCGCTCAGCTCCGGCGAACAGACGTTTCGAGAATGATGTGGGGCTCGATATCGGTTGCCATCCGGCTGCACTTCTCCGAGGGCGAGCCGGAGGCATATTCCTGAGGTTTGCCGTGTGCATTGGAAAAGCGAACGCTGCCAGCTCATCGGGGAAATTGCAGAGAGGCGACCCATGCGAGTGGCCAGGTGGGCGCAGATCGCGCCCACTCCAGCGAAGGGTCGCTCGACAACCCTGGGCGTGCGTCAGCAGGCCTTTGGGTAGCTGAGTGAGGTCAGTTCCTGTTCGAAAGCCCCCGGAGGATCGTTCGGGTCCGAAACGCTGCCGGCGGACAGCATGACCTTGTTCCGAAGTACCAGGCGCTTGCTGCAGTCCCGACGGACGGTAAATGTCTCACCCTTGGCCTGGACGCTGTAGTCGTAGGCGGCAACACGAGGAGTGTGTTTCATCGGTTGCCCGCCCCGCCGATCTCGCCCTTCACATTGATCACCGGCTTCATGTTGTCGCAGTTGACCCAGTAGGTCGGGCGGAACGTGACGGTGGTGGAGGTCCGTGAGACGACGTCGACGTGAGCTGATGCTACGCAGCCATACGCGTACGCCGGGCCGCCCGCCCTGTCCCAAGGATCGTCAGCGTGGGCGGTCGCCGTTGAGGCAGCGGCTACGCCACCAGTTGAGCAGAGCGACGGCAGCACTTCCTGCCAGGACTCGTTTCGCCATTGGGTGGTGCGTACCACGTTCCCAAGGTCGAGTACGCCACCAGCGCGCTGACCTCCCAGCAGCAGTCGATCGGGTCCATCATCGCGGCCAGCGCCTTCTTCGGGTACGCCGGCTGGCAGCTGATCGGGGCGGTCAGGGGACGCCGGAAGTCGGCCGAAATGTCTCGCGAAAAGGCATAAGGGTCGATTACGGAAACGGCCGTGGACCGACCTAGACTCACGGCGTGAACAAGGCACGCTCGCTCCAACTGCTCGCTCTGGCCGGCCTGGCCCCACTGATCCTGTCCGCCTGCGGCACCCCGCCCGCCCCCGACCAGAACTCCGGTCAGGGGGGCGGTCAGGCACCCGGCGGCACCAAGCAGGCACCCCCACCTCCGCCCGAGGCGAAGTTCGCCCAGGTGGACAACGCCCAGGTGAAGTCGCTGCAGCTGGTCACCCTGCGTAACGACCCGGCCAAGGTGGTCGCCGAGGTGCCTCAGGTGCCGAACGCGCGAAACCTGTCCCAGGCGATCGAGGTGGTCCGGGAGAAGCAGCTGCGTCAGGCGACCTGGGCGAAGGCGAGCCAGGTGGACATCAAGTCCCAGGTGGTGGCCAGCTCGCCCGAGGTGGTCGGGGTCGCGGTCACCAGCACCAGCACCGAGAACGGTGGCCAGGTGCAGCGGCCCGTGACGATCTGGTACGACGCGGCCGAGTCGCAGTCCTATTCCTCGCCGATCCTGATCGACGCCGGCAAGTGGGGTGACTTCAAGAAGGCCGCCCTCGACGCCGGCGGCAAGGCGAAGCTGGACGCCGGCAAGCTGGGCAGGGTGCTCGACGAGGCACCGGCCCCCGAGGGCAACGGTCCCGCGATGGGGTTTGACAACACCGGCGCGCTGGTGCTGCGCTTCGGCAGCGGCGTGCTCGCTCCCGAGGCGCAGGGGCTGCTCGTGCCCAAGGAGGCTGTCACGCCGGCGCTGTCCCCGTTCGGCACCAAGGCGCAGGCCGCCGCGACGAGCCCGTCGGCGTACACCGCGGTCGGCCAGCCGAAGCAGGGTGGCGCGCAGACGACGCCCAGTGCCGCTCCCTCGGCCAGCGGGTCGGCCAGCCCCGGCGCCACCGCCAAGCGCCCCTCCACCGCGATCGGCCCGGACTGCCGGGTGCTGAAGTGCGTGGCCCTCACCTATGACGACGGCCCCGGCCCCGGCACCGGCAAGGTGCTCGACGTGTTCAACCAGGCCCACGCGGCCGCCACCTTCTTCCAGATGGGTGAGGGAATCAAGGGCTACCCGGACACCGTCCGCAAGGTCGCGACAATGGGCATGGAGGTCGCCAACCACAGTTCCACCCACCCCGACATCTCCAAGCTGTCCGGGGCCGCCCTGGACAAGCAGGTCGGCGGCAACAGCGAGGCGCTGAAGGCGCTCACCGGCCGCCCGCCGCTGCTCTTCCGCCCGCCCTACGGTGCGCACAACGACAACAGCGACAAGGTGATCGGCGCCGCCGGGATGGCGGTCATCAACTGGAGCGTGGACACCCTCGACTGGCAGACCAAGAGCACCCCCAAGACCGAGAACAGCGCCGTCTATCAGGGCGTGGCCTCGCCGCACGCGATCGTGCTGATGCACGACATCCACGACTTCACCGTGGCCGCCGCCCCGGCGATCGTGCAGGGGCTGCAGGACAAGGGCGCCACCCTGGTCACGGTCTCCGAACTGACCGTCAACTCCGGCGGAGTGTATCCGGGGCGCGGCTACTGCCACGGCACCCAGACCAAGCAGGACGGGTTCGGCTGCAAGGGGTGAACGCCGGCCCGGAGGAGCTGACCGGCGACCAGTGGCGTACCCGTCGTGCCGCCCACCAGGCGCGCGTCGACCAGTTGCTCGCCGATCACCGGTGGCGTTCCAGCCGCGCGATCAAGCATCCGGTCGAAGATTTTCTCTTTGAGTACTACCCTTTCCGGCCCTACCAGCTCCGGCGCTGGTCGCCCGGGCACGGCGTACGCCTGCTCGAGGCCGACGAGTTGCTGGAGCTACCGCATGTGGCGACCGACGGTGCCGGCGTTCGCGTGCACACCGAGGACCTGCTGGCCCATCGTGCCCGGACGGTGCGGGCGGCGTACGCCCTGCTGCGGGCGACCACCGATCGGGCTGCCGGTTTCGGCTGCTTCGGCATGCACGAGTGGGCGATGGTGGCCGGCCTGGCCGCGGACGAGGTGCGTCATCCGCAGCTCGGGCTGCGGCTGCCGATGGCCGGGATCGAGCAGACCCTGGAGTCGGTCGGGCTGCGCTGCACCCACGTGGACGCGCACCGCTTCTTCAGCCCCGCTTGGAAACCACGCAACCGGTACGCCCCGACCCGGGCCAACCAGGTCGAGCTGGACCAGCCCGGCTGCCTGCACGTGGGCATGGACCTCTATCGGATCGCCGGCAAGCTGTCACCGCTGATCGAGTCCGAGCTGGTCGTCGACTGTTTCGAGCTCGCACGCGAGATCCGGGTGCTCGACATGCGGGCCAGCCCCTATGACCTCGGCTCGCTCGGACTCACCGCGATCGCGGTCGAGACGGCCACGGGACGCGCCGAATACGTGGAACAGCAGCGAGCCTTCACCACGCGCGCGAGACCCCTGCGGGCCCGGTTGCTGGAACGGGCCGGGGCACTGCTGTCGCTGCTGGCTGAACCCGCCGGGACTGCCGAGGGGTCGCAGAGGACATGATCAGGTAGGTCGTGCCGGCGCCGAGGAAGGCGGCCAGGGTGCCACCCAGCACCGAGAAGACGAACACCGCCTCGCCGAGGATGGTCGATCCCAGCAGCATCAGCATCACGATCGGGACGCTCAGCGCCACCCCCACCGCCACCAGCGCGAACACCAGGTCGCGGACGGGGCCGTTGCGTCGGGTCACCGGGTGGAGCGCAGGTTCCGCGGGGGCCGGGGGAGCGATGCGCGGCAGGTCCTGACACAGCCCGTGCAGGTCGGCCGCGGTGCGCGCCCGGACACAGGCGTCGAGCCGGTCCTGCAACTCGTCGAGGGTCAGCCGACCGGCGGTGAAGTGCTGGTTCAGCAGCTCGCACACCTCGGTGCGTTCGGCGTCGCCGATCCGCAACGCGGGCGGTGGTTTCGGGTTGCTGCGGTGGGTGTCCGGGACTGTCATGCGGCCATTCTTCGCCGCCGAGGGTGCCTGCGCACCGGTCCGCGACCACGCCGGGACCAGCGGCCGAGCCGCCAGGCCAGGTGTGGACCCTGGTCGCAGCCGCGGGTCGGACCACGGTGCGCCCCGGCCGATGGTGGCCCCGGGCCTGCCTAGCCTTGGACGGTGTCCGCGTCCGTCCCGCCACCCGACCAGCCCGCCGTCCGGCGGTCTCGGGGCTCGCGGCGGGGGCTGGCGATCGGGCTGACCTGCGCCGTGGCGGTGGTGATCGCTGTGGTGGTGCTGCTGCGGAACGCACCTGCGGGCGTACCCGCCGCCGGTGGTCCGGTGACCAGCCCGACCCCGAGCGGCCCACCGACGCGGGCGTCCGCGACACCCGGCCGAGACGGTCCGCACACCGGCCTCACCCCGCGTTCCTCACGGCTCTACAACGTCGCGTACACCCGCGGCTCGGCCACCTGCGCGACCCGCCAGGAACGCCCACCGCTCCCCGATGCGTGGCTGGTGGCACACCTGCAGCAGCTCAGCGACTGCCTGGTCGAACTCAACCGGGAACCGTTGGCGGCCCAGGGGATCACCCTGACCAGGCCGATGGTCAAGGGGTTCCAGGTGCAGGCGGACACCGCCTGCGGGGTGATCAGCCGCTACGCGTTCTATTGCCCCGAGGACCGCAGCATCTACGTCGACCTCCGCTCCGACGACAACTGGCGCTTCTATGGCGGGATGCGGCTCGGCTATTTCGCAGTGATCACCCACGAGTTCGGTCACCACCTCCAACTCGCCGGCGGCATCACCGAGGGGTACGCCGACCTGATGGCCAGGGCGGGGGACGAGCAGCGCCTCGAGCTGTCCCGGCGCTCGGAACTGCAGGCGACCTGCTTCTCGGCGGTCGCCTACGGGGCGCTGTGGCGTTCCGTCGGCGCGACGGAACGCGACGTGAGTCAGCTGCTCGACTATTTCGACCGGAACAACGACGAGGTGACCCGCGAGGGCACCCACGGCAACTCGCGCACGATGCGCGACTGGTTCCACCGGGGCCTGGGGGAGCGGACCTCCTCCTACGACTCGTGCAACACCTGGGTCGCGGCACCCGACCAGGTGGACTGAGCCAACCCGGATCGTGACAATTTCGTGAGCCGGTGCCGGTCGCGTCCGGGCACCGGACGCCCCGCTCTGCGGTTAAGGTTTCCGGACAGCAACCTTCCCCCGAGACCGAGGTGACCGATGTCCGTGCGTTCCCCATGGCGGGTGTCCGCTGCCCTGTGCACGCTGGCGTTGGCCGCCCTGCCGCTCGCCGGATGCGCCAAGCCCGGGACCGGGGACCTCACCGCCGCGCCCGCCGCGCAGGCGCCGGCGGAGGAACAGCCGGCACCGGTCCCCGCGCCGGAACCGACCGCCACCGAGACCCCGACCGCACCGGGCGGCCAGCCGACCGCCGAGCCGACGCCACCGCCGCCCTCGAGCGCACCGACTGCGGCGCCCACGCCGCGGGCCAGCAGTGCCCCGACCGCGGCGCGGACCGCGGGCGCCACCCGGACCCCGGGCGGGCGTCCGACAACGAGCCCGAGCGGGCCGGCCAAGCCTCAGGCCGGGCCAGCCATCCTGTCCCGCGGCTCCTCCGGCGACTCGGTCCGGGACCTGCAGGCCCGGCTCAAGCAGGCCGGTTGGTTCCGCGAGCAGGTGACCGGGTTCTACGGCCCGACCACCGCCAGCGCGGTCTCCGGGTTCCAGGTCAAGCGCGGATTGCCGGTCACCGGTTCGGTCGACCGGGCCACCCTGAACTCGCTGCAGCAGATGACGCGTACGCCCACGGCGGAGGAGAAGGCCGACGCGCCGAAGCCCGCGGCCACCCCGAGCGCCAGCGCGACCCAGGCCGGCGGCGTTCCCGCCGGGGTCGACCCCCGCTGCATGACCGGACGCGCCCTGTGCATCTCGAAGAAGCAGAACAAGCTGCGGTGGATGGTGAACGGTCAGGTGCAGACCACGCTGGCCGTCCGCTTCGGCACCAAGGAACTGCCGACCCGCGAGGGCTCGTTCAGCGTGCAGTGGAAGTCCCGCGACCACGTGTCATCGATCTATCACACCCCGATGCCCTACGCCCTGTTCTTCTCCGGTGGTCAGGCGGTGCACTACTCCCCGGACTTCGCCGCCCGCGGCTACAGCGGCGGATCCCACGGCTGCGTCAACGTCCGGGACAAGGCGGCCATGGCGTCGCTGTTCAACACCGTGAGCGTCGGCGACAAGGTCATCGTCTACTGAGTGACGCGGCCCACACGCCGGGGTGGCGTCGAGCGCCGGAAGTTGTCGGGCAATCCGTTAGGCTGGCGCCGATGACACTCGGTCCGCACCGGGTGGGCACGGGCCAGGGAGCCGGACTGGGGTCGACTCAGGGGGGTTCCCCGAGTTGCGGGTGCACGGAAGGTGGAAGGGTGGGCGACATGAACCACACCCCGGAGATGCCTGAATGACCCAGAACATCCCGCTGGCCATCGTGCTGGGCGTCATCGCCTCCCTGTGTTTCGCGACCGGGGCGACCTTCCAGCACGACGGAATCGGCAAGCAGTTCGACGAGTCCGCGGAATCGCGCACGCTCACCCTCAAGCGGGTGCTGTCGATGGTGCGCAACAAGCACTGGCTGTTCGGCACCGCGATGATCCTGATCGGCGCGCTGCTGCACCTGATCGGGGTGAACATGGCCCCGGTCACCGTGATCCAGCCCGTCGGCATCCTGGCCGTCCCGTTCGCGGTGCTGCTGGCCGCGCGGAAGAACCGCACCCGCCCCACCCGGATGATGCTCGTGTCCATCGCCATCGCGGTGATCGGCATCGTCGCCTTCACCTGGTTCTCGGCGTCCTCGGCCGCCACCGACACCATCCTCGACGGCAGGATGATCCTGATCGCCTCGCTGCTGGTGTTCGCGGTGGCTGCGGTGTTCGCGGTGCTGGGGGCCAAGGGGCCGCTGGGCGCCCGCTGCCTCGCGTGGGCCACCTCGGGCGCGCTGATCTACGGATTGGCCACCGCGCTGATGAAGACCACCCTGGTCGCCTGGGAGCGCAGCGATCACCTGCCGATCACCCACTTCTGGGCCAACCTGGCCGGCTGTCTGGCCTGTTACGCCATCGGCGCCTGGGCCATCCAGCAGGCGTACGCCTCCGGCCCGGCCGAGATCGTGGTCGGCTGCATGACGACGATCGACCCGCTGACGGCCGTCGCGTTCGGGCTGCTGGTGCTCGGTGAGGGCGCGAACATCGACCTCACCGCCGGCATCGGCATGGTCGTGATGGGGTTGCTGTCGGCCCTCGGTGTGGTGCTGCTGTCGAAATATCACCCGGACGCCGCCCGGGCGTACGAACAGGCGGAGGCCAATCGGCTCCGCAACCAGAGTTCCGGTGGCCCCGGTGCCACCGACACCCCCGAGCAACCCAGCCAGGAAGGAAGCACCCGGTGAAGATCCTCATCGGCCACGACACCTATCCCCCCGACGTCAACGGGGCTGCCCGGTTCACCGAGCGGCTCGCCACCGGTCTGGTCGCCCGCGGTCACGAGGTGCACCTGATCGCCCCCTCGCACACCGGTCGCGAATTCGTCGAGGACCGGGACGGGGTCGTGGTGCACCGGCTGCCGTCGCACCGCTATCCGCTGGTGGATCAGTTCATGATCTGCATGCCCTGGCAGGCCGGGCCGCGGATCAAGCGGATCCTCGACGAGGTGCAGCCGGACGTGGCCCACATCCAGGGGCACATGCTGATCGGCCGGCTGCTGTCCAAGCAGGCCACCGAACGCGGGTTGCCGCTGGTGGCGACGAATCACTTCATGCCGGAGAACCTGGTCGAGCTGGTGAAGATCCCGCACCGCGCCCGCCGCGCGGTCTCCCGGCTGGCCTGGAAGGACTGTGCCAACATCCTCGGCCGTGCCCAGGTGGTGACCGCCCCGACCCCGCGCGCGGTCGAACTGCTGGCCGGATCGGCGGGCCTGCCCGGTGGCCTGGCAATCTCCTGCGGGATCGACCCCGAGCCCTATCTGGCCGCCTCCCGCGCCGCCAAGCACGACCGGCACCTGCGCGTGCTGTTCGTCGGCAGACTCGATCAGGAGAAGCGGGTCAACGAGCTGATCCGCGCGTTCGCACGGTTGCCGAAGGACCTGGACGTGCGCCTGGAGGTCGTCGGTGACGGGTCCTTCGCCGATCAGTGGAAAGCGCTGGCGGGTTCGGAAGGCGTGGCCGATCGGACCACCTTCCTCGGCTTCGTCAGCGAGGAGGAGCTGCTGGCCGCCTACGGCCGCTGCGACGTGTTCTGCATGCCCGGGGTCGCCGAGCTGCAGTCCCTGGTCACCCTCGAGTCGATGGCCGCCGGCAAGCCGGTGGTGGCGGCGAACGCGATGGCGCTGCCGCACCTGGTGCACCCCGATGAGAACGGTTTCCTCTACTCCCCCGGTGACGTGGACGAACTGGCGACCCACCTGGGCCGCCTGCTCAGCGACCCCGACCTGCGCCGGCGGATGGGGGCGGCCAGCCGGGAGATCGTGCACCAGCACGCGCTCAACGCGACGCTCGGGCGGTTCGAGGAGCTCTATCGGGAGGTCAGCGGGGGACAGGTCGTCCCCTTGCGCAAGGCCGCCTGAGCGTACGCCGGGGCGGTAGAAGGCGCCTGTTCTCGCCGCGAGGCGGGCGGTTGTCCACAGGTTTCCGGTGGTGGTTGTTTTCCACAGTTGAACAATTCGGGGCGTCCGATCAGCTCGTGCCAGCCGCAACGTGCAGGCATGAGCAATGACGTCTCCCTGGTGGCCCAGTCTCCCGAAGAGGTGCTGTGTGCCGTGCCCTATCTGCTGGGGTTCCACCCCGAGGATTCCCTCGTCGTCGTGGCGCTGTGCGACCGACGTGTCCTGTTCACCGCCCGGGTCGACCTGGAGTTGGCGGTGTTCGAGGCACCACGGCTGCGCGACGTGGTGCTGCAGCACGGCGCCCAGACGGTGCTGCTGCTCGCCTTCGCCGAAAAGCCGAACTCGGCCCGGTCGGTGCTCGGGGAGGTCGTGGACAGGTTCGGCGAGGTCGACGTTGCGGATGCCCTGATCAGCGACGGCAGGTGCTGGTGGTCGCTCTACTGCGACGACGAGGAGTGCTGCCCGGCAACGGGCACGGCCTATGACGTGTCTGCGAGCAGGTTCGCGGCCGAGGCGGTGGCCGCTGGGCTCCCAGCCCTTCGCAGTCGCAGCGAACTCGCCGAACAGGTCGGCGGTCCCGGCCGCGATGAGCTGGCGGCGGTCCGCGCGGTGTTCGAGGAGGTGCTGCCGGTGCTCGCGGACTGGGACATCGCCGAGCGGCAGGATCGGGTGGTCCACCTGGTCGAGCGGTTCGAGGTACGCCGCGGCCTGCCCGCCACAGACTGTGCCGAGTTGGCGGTTCTCTGCCACGACCCGCTGGTCCGCGACCAGGTGTTGCTGCGGATGCGTCGGTGTGATGCGCAACGGCACCTGGCCCTGTGGACGCGGGTGGTCTCGGTCAGCGCCGCTCCCTTCGAGGTCGCCCCGTTGTGCCTGCTGGCTCTCGCCGCCTGGCTGTCCGGCAACGGTGCCCTGCAGGTGGTCTGCATGGAGCGGGCCGAGAAGATCAACCCGGGATTCTCGCTGCTCGGCCTGCTCAACGACATTCACGATCACGCCCTCGCTCCATCCCGCTGGGACGCGCTCGCGGCCTGACCTTCGTTGCGCCGGCCTACGCGGGGAACGGCAGGTCAGGTGGCGATGGCGACGAGGTGGCCGACGGCCCAGGTCAGGCTCATGGTGAGCACGCCGACGGCCACGTTTCGCCCGACCGGGCGTACCGGAGACGAACCGCCGAGCCGGGCGGTGATCAGACCGGTCACCGCCAGGGAGAGGAGCACGGCGACCCAGGTGACCGCCATCCGCCAGGACAGCGGGCTGAGCACCATCGCCAGCAGCGGCAGCACGGCACCGAGCGAGAAGGCCAGCATCGAGGCCAGCGCCGCCTGCACCGGGTTGGTCCGCTTCTCGGGGTCGATACCCAACTCCGCCTCGGCGTGGGCGGCCAGCGCGTCGTGTTCGGTCAACTGCACCGCAACCTGTCGGGCGAGGCCGGGGGAGAGACCCTTGGCCCGGTACAACCCCGTCAGTTCGCCCAACTCCTCGTGCGGAAGGTTGGCCAACTCCCAGCGCTCCTTGGCCAGCACCGCCAACTCGGTGTCCCGTTGCGTCGACACCGACATGTACTCCCCGCCGGCCATGGACAGCGACCCGGCCACCAGCCCGGCGATCCCGGCGACCAGCACCGCACCCGAGGAGGCCTGGGACCCCGCCACACCGACCACCAGACCGGCCGTCGAGACGATCCCGTCGTTTGCGCCCAGCGCACCGGCGCGCAGCCAGTTCAGCCGGCTCGCCAACTCGCCGGCCGGGCGTACGTCCATCACGTGGTCCGTCGGGTGAGCGGCTACCGGGTGCTGCTGCATGCCTCCAATGTGGTCCGCGTCATGGACTTCCGCAAGCAAGGTATGGCAAGCCTCAACCACGCTCGGAAAGGTCCGGGGAGCCCGCGGCGGGTGGGTTAGACTCACCCCATGCACGAGCGCATGTTGCTTTCCTGACGCCGCCACCTGGCGGCTGCCCCGGTGCTCGCGAGAGCCGGGGTTTTTTCATGTCAGGGCACCAACGCGCGCAGGTGTCGCAGAACGCGGATCAAGGAGACTCACAGTGACCGAGCAGGCAGCCCAGCGGCAGGCGTACGACCCCGCCGCAGCCCAGCGGAAGTGGCAGGAATTCTGGGAGACCGACCAGACCTTCCGCCCGCTCGACGACGGCTCCTGCGAGCGGCGCTACGTGCTCGACATGTTCCCCTACCCCTCCGGCGATCTGCACATGGGGCACGCCGAGGCGTTCGTGATGGGTGACGTGGTCGCGCGAAACCTGCGTCTGCAGGGATTCGACGTGCTGCACCCGATCGGTTGGGACTCCTTCGGCCTGCCCGCCGAGAACGCCGCGATCAAGCGCGGCACCCACCCCGCCGAGTGGACCTACGCCAACATCGAGACCCAGGCCAACTCGTTCAAACGCTACGGGCTGAGCCTGGACTGGTCCCGGCGACTGCACACCTCCGACCCCGACTACTACCGCTGGACCCAGTGGCTGTTCCTGCGCTTCTTCGAGCGCGGCCTGGCCTACCGGAAGGATTCGCCGGTCAACTGGTGCCCCAACGACCAGACCGTGCTCGCCAACGAACAGGTCGTCCAGGGCCAGTGCGAGCGCTGCGGAGCGACCGTCACCAAGCGCAAGCTCAACCAGTGGTACTTCAAGATCACCGACTATGCCGATCGGCTGCTCGACGACATGGCCGAGCTGGAGGGCCACTGGCCCGATCGGGTGCTGGCCATGCAGCGCAACTGGATCGGCCGCTCCTCAGGGGCGTACGTCGACTTCACCCTGACCGGGCGCAGCGAGCCGGTGACGGTGTTCACCACCCGACCCGACACCCTCTATGGCGCCACCTTCTTCGTGATCGCGCCGGAGGCGGCGCTGGCCGAGGAGGTCGTCACCGACGAGCAGCGGGCCGAGTTCGAGGCCTACCTCGATCAGACCAAGCGGGCCACCGAGATCGAGCGGCAGTCCACCGAACGCCCCAAGACCGGCGTCTTCCTGGGTGTGCACGCCACCAACCCGGTCAACGGCGAACAGCTGCCGGTGTACGCCGCCGACTACGTGCTGGCCGACTACGGCACCGGCGCCGTGATGGGCGTGCCGGCGCACGACCAGCGCGACCTCGACTTCGCCAAGGCGTTCGACCTGCCGGTACGCCTGGTCGTCGACACCGACCAGCCCGACCCGGCCGAGACGTTCGTCGCCACCCCCGGGGACGGCCGCTACGTGAACTCGCCGGCCCTGGACGGGCTGGACAACAAGGCCGAGGGTGTCGCGAAGATCATCGAACTGCTCGACGAGCGCGGCACCGGCCGCGAGGCGATCACCTATCGGCTGCGCGACTGGTTGCTGTCCAGGCAGCGATTCTGGGGTTGCCCGATCCCGATCGTGCACTGCGCCGACTGTGGTGAGGTGCCCGTCCCCGACGACCAGCTGCCCGTTGAGCTGCCCGACCTGCGCGGTGCCGACCTGGCCCCGAAGGGCACCTCCCCGCTGGCCGGTCCGGAGGCGGCCGAGTGGCGCGAGACCAGCTGCCCGCGTTGCGGCGGCCCGGCCAGCCGCGACACCGACACGATGGACACCTTCGTCGACTCGTCCTGGTATTTCTTCCGCTACTGCTCGCCGGGCTTCACCGACGGCCCGTTCGACCCGGCCGAGGTGGCGCGCTGGATGCCGGTGTTCCAATATGTCGGCGGGGTCGAGCACGCGATCCTGCACCTGCTCTATATGCGCTTCTTCACCAAGGTGCTGCACGACATGGGCATGCTCGATTTCGAGGAGCCGATGCAACGGCTGCTCAACCAGGGCCAGGTGATCAACGAGGGCAAGGCGATGAGCAAGTCGCTGGGCAACGGGGTCGACCTCGGCGCCCAGATCGACCAGTTCGGGGTCGACGCAATCCGCACCACCGTGGTGTTCGCGGGCCCCCCGGAGGATGACATCGACTGGGCCGACGTGTCGCCGAGCGCGACCGTGCGCTTCCTGCAGCGTGCCTATCGGGTGGCCTGTGACGTGGCCAGCGAGCCCGGCGCCGACGTCGCTGGCGGTGACGTCGCGCTGCGGCGTACCACTCATCAGAGCCTCGCCGAGATCCGAAAGCTGCTGGACGCACAGCGATTCAACGTGGTCGTGGCCCGGCTGATGGAGTTGGTCAACGCCACCCGCAAGGCGATCGACACCGGCTGCGGGCCGGCCGATCCTGCCGTCCGGGAGGCCGCCGAGGCGATCACCATCGCGCTCAGCCTGTTCGCCCCCTATGTCACCGAGGAGATGTGGGAGCTGCTCGGACACACCCCGTCGGTGGCCAACGCCCGCTGGCCTGAGGTCGACGAATCCCTGCTGAGGCAGGAAACCGTCACCTGCGTGGTGCAGGTCAAGGGCAAGGTGCGCGCCAAGCTGGAGGTCTCCCCCGAGGCCGGTGAGGATGAGCTGCGCGAGCTGGCACTGGCCGACTCGGGCGTACAACGGGCCCTCGACGGCGCCGAGGTGCGCAAGGTGATCGTCCGCGCCCCGCGACTGGTGTCGATCGTCCCCGCCTGAGCGTTCGTACGCCCCAGCGGTTGGATCCGCTACGTGCGGGCCGCGACCGTGGCGATCACGCCGGCGTGATCGGTGCCGTCGACCCGGAAGACCCGGTGCGACGTCGCCGTCATCGACGACGACACCAGCACGTGGTCGATGGTGATCAACGGGATCGAGCCGTTCCCGCGGGTCGGCCAGGTCGGTTGCAGCCCGGCGCCGGTCAGGTCGGCACTGCTCCGATAGCCTGCGCCGAACCAAGGCCGCATCGTGGCGTGCCGGTCCACGGCGTTGAAGTCGCCGGCCACCACCACCCGCTCCCGGTCATGGGGAGCCAGCCACGCCCGCAACCGTGCGGCATCCTTCGCCCAGGCGTCGGCACCACCCATCGGATTGATCGGATGGACCCCGGCGACCAGGAGCGAGCCGGAGGGGAGGCGTACCCGAACCAGGCGGGACTCGAGGACGGTGCCGGCCTCGGAAACCTGCTGCAGCGGGTGGCGGGAATGGATACTGGTCCCCGACACCCCGGGCGCCCCCTCTCCGACGCGATGTGGGAACAAGCGGTCGAAACCCTTCCTGGACAGGGCATCGCGCGCCTCCGGGGTGATCTCGGTGAGCACCACCACCTCCGCCTCGCGCACCGCGGCGATCACCTGGTCGGGATCGGCCTGGCCGAACTCCAGATTGAGCGCGGCCACCCGCACCTCGGCGCCGTGCCGGGTCTGGTTGGGGAGCAGATAGGGAGCCACCCAGATCAGCTGGCAGGCCATCGCCAGCGCGCTCAGCCCCGCCGGCAGTGCCGCCCACACCCGCTGGCGGGGGCGCAGCGCCGCCAACGCGCCGAACAGGCAGACCGACGCCACCAGCCAGCCAACCAGGCCGAGATGGACGAAGGAGGCCAGCTGGGTGAGCCGGGTGTCGCGGAGCTGCAGCCGGGGGAACGCACCGAGCAGCAGCGTCGGTGTGCCCGCACCGGCGCCGAGCAGGGCGCCCAGGCCCAGCACCATCGTCACGAACACTCGGCCGGGGTAGCGGGTGGGCGAGGGCACGCCTCCACAGTGACTGACCGGGGTGTCACCGCCGTGAACCTTATTAGTAAGATAGGGCCGTGAATAAGATTGGGCCCCAGCCGGTGGCGGAGCCGGCGGTCCGACTGTCGTCGGCGCGCGCGGCGGTGCTGTCCTATCTGGTCGAGGTGGCGATGCCCGTGACGGTGCGGCAGGTCTCCGCCAGCAGCGGTCAGCACGCCAACACCGTCCGCGAGCACCTGGACGCGCTGGTGGACGCCGGCATGGTGGAGCGCAGCCGTAAGTCGCCCAACGGACGCGGACGACCGGCGATCTGCTATCGCGCGCTGCCGAACGCCACCGCGCTGCACAGCACCCGCGAGTACGCCTCCCTGGTCGATGCGCTGGCCGCCCACCTGTCCCGCCGCGCGGCCGATCCGGTGGCCGAGTCGATCGAGGTCGGGCGGACCTGGGGCGATCAGTTCGACGCGGACGCCGATGCCACGCGAACCCTTCGTGAGTTGGGATTCGAGCCCAGCAGCACCGACGAGGAAGAGGGCACCGTCAGGCTGCTGACCTGCCCACTGCTCGCCAGCGCGCGGCGCAATCCCGAGGTCGTCTGCAACGTCCACCTGGGGTTGTTGCGCCAGATCGCGGGCGACGGGGTGGAGCTGGAGCCCTTCGTCGAGGGCGGCTGCCTGGTGCGGCTCCCCGCCGCCGGCTGAGGTTGTCCACAGCCGGTGAGCCGGCGCGAGTTGTCCACAATTCTTTCGTGGTGGTGAACATTCTCCCTGCCCGTACGGCATCTAGTGGGTATGGGACGCAGACAGCGCAGCGACGCCGTGATGTCGGACTATGTCCGGGAGCGGTTGGCGCGGCTGGTGGCCGAGGTCCGGCCCCCGGTCGGTGCGGCCGGTGGGGACGCGGAGAAGACCGTCGTACGCCGGCCCGCCGAGCCGCGGGCTGCTGCGGTGGCTGCACCGGCTGCGGCGCCGGTCGAGCCTCCGGTCGCTGATTCCAAGGTTGGTATGCCGAGCCAGCCGGCGAGCGGGCGACGGTTCACTCGCAACCACCTGATCGTGCTCGCGGGCCTGCTGCTGGTCGGGGTGCTGGTGGCCGGCTATGCCCTGACCCGCGCCCGAGCGATCCCGCTGACCGAGCCGCTGCCGGTACAGCAGTCCGGAGCCGCCGCACCATCCTCGCCCGGGCCCGGATCGCCCCACCCGGCGACCCCGACGGCGACGCCGAGCGCGGCGACGGTGCGGGTGCACGTCGTCGGCGAGGTGCACCGCCCCGGGGTGCACACCCTGCCCGGTGGTGCCCGGGTCATTGAGGCAATCACGGCCGCCGGGGGATTCACCGCGTCGGCCCGCCCCGGTGACCTGAACCTGGCGCAGGTGTTGACCGACGGACAACAGGTAGTGGTGGGCAACGCCGCCAGGCCGGGCGGAGAGGTGCGTGGCGGCGACACCGCGCCCGGTGCGAGCAACGGCCCGGGCGGTGCGAAGGCGCCCGGAGGGAAGCTGAACCTGAACAGCGCCACCGTCGAGCAGCTCGACGCGCTGCCCGGGGTGGGGCCGGTGACCGCCCAGAAGATCCTGGCCTGGCGGACCCAGCACGGACGCTTCAACCGGATCGAGGAGTTGCAGGAGGTTCCGGGGATCGGACCGAAGTCGTTCGCAGACATCGCCCCGTTGGTGACGGTGTGACATGGCTACGGTGTGAGATGGCGACGGTGTGAGATGGCGACGGTCGACGCGCGGCTGATTCCCGTGGCGGTGACGGCCTGGGGCGCGACCCTGGTCGGGACCGCTGCCGGTGGGGTGCCGGTCGCCGTCCTGGCGGCAGCGAGCGCGCTGGCCGCGGCGGTCCTGGCGCTGATCAGAAAGCCCCTGCTCGCCGCGACGGCGCTGGCATTGCTGGTGCTGCTGGCCACCAGCTGGGCCCGTCAGCAGCAGCTGGACAACTCCCCGCTGCGTCGGCTCGCCGAACAGCGGGCCGTCGCCGTCCTGGACGTGACCGTCGGCACCGATCCGCAGTCGGTCGGCAGCCGCTTCGGCGGACAGACCGTGATGCTCTCCGGGGATGCGGTGCGTGCCTCCGGGCGCGGCCACGAGTTCGGTATGCGTCAACCCGTGCGGGTCTTCGCGACCGGCGGCAACGCCGAGGCTCTGCGGAGCCTGCCGGTCGGTGCCACGGTTCGGGTGCTGGTCCAGCTCGGGTCGCCGGATCCCGGTGAACCGTTCGCCGCGATCGCCTCCCTGCGCGGCACCCCCGAAACCGTCTCCCACCCCGGCCCCGGGTCCCGTGCCGTCGATGCGGTGCGTGCGGGACTGCGCGACGCGGTGGCGGAGCTACCCGCCGAACAGCGGGCGCTGGTACCGGCGCTGGTGGTGGGCGACACCAGCCTGATGACCGACCGGCTGCGGGAGGATTTCCGCACCACCGGCCTCGTCCACCTGACCGCTGTTTCAGGCGCCAACCTCACCCTGCTCCTGGCGTTCCTGCTCACCGCGGCCCGCCTGCTCGGAGTCCGCGGCCGTTGGCTGCACCTGGTCGGACTGATCGGCGTCGCCGTGTTCGTCACCCTCTGTCGGACCGAGCCGAGCGTGCTGCGGGCTGCCGCCATGGGACTGGTTGCGCTGGCCGCGCTCGGCTCGAATGCCGAGTCCGGAAAGGGGATCCGGCACCTCAGCCTGGCCGTGATCGCCCTGCTGCTGAGCGACCCCTGGCTGGGACGTTCGCTCGGTTTCGCCCTCTCGGTGCTCGCCTCGGGCGGCATCATCCTGCTGGCGGCACGCTGGCGAGATCGGCTGATCTGGCTGCCGCGGCCGGTGGCGGAGGCGGTGACCGTGCCGCTGGCGGCCCAACTCGCGACGCAGCCGCTGGTCACCGCCATCTCCGGACAGGTGAGCATGGTGGGGCTGCTGGCCAACGCCCTGGCCGGGCCGTTCGTCGGGCCGGCCACCGTGCTCGGGTTCGCCACCGCCGGCCTCGCCGTCCCGCTGCCGTGGCTCGCCGGATTCACCGGGTGGCTGGCCGGTTGGAGCGCCCAGGCGATCCTCTGGATCAGCCACGCCGGGGCCGGGCTTCCCGGGGCGGCCTGGCAGTGGCCGGCCGGACCCGTCGGGGTGCTGGTGGTCCTGCTCGCCTGCCTCGCCGCGATCCCGTTGATCGGGTGGCTGCTGGAGCGGCGCTGGTTGGTGCTGCTCACCGCCGCGCTGTTGGTGGTGGTGATCTCGCGGCCCCAGGCGACCCCCGGCTGGCCGCCCCGGGACTGGCTGCTGGTCGCCTGCGATGTCGGTCAGGGCGACGCGGTCGTGCTGAACGCCGGCGGTGGCCAGGCGGTCCTCGTCGACACCGGGCCGGCCCCCGCACCCCTGGCGGCCTGCCTGGACCAGCTCGGCGTCCGCGCGCTGCCGCTGCTGGTGCTCACCCACTACCACGCCGACCACGCCGGTGGACTGGACGCGGTGGCCGGCCCAACCGGGGTACGCCGACCCCTCGGGCAACTGCTGGTGTCCCCGCTCGGCTCACCACCTGGCGCCGCTGCCGCGATCAGGCAGCGGGCCGACGCCCTGGGCGTACCGGTGCGGGTCGCGGCCCCGGGGCAGCAGCTCCGGATCGGTGAAATCAGCTGGCGCACGATCGGGCCGGTGCGCACCCAGGCGGCGGCGGTGGCCGGCGGCAACGGCGAGTCCTCGGCCGAGAACGATTCCAGCGTGGTCGCCGTGGCGGAGCTGGGCGGGATCCGCGTGCTGCTCACCGGGGACGCCGAACCCGCCGCCCAGCAGGCGATCCTGGCCAGCGGCGCCGACCTGCGCGCCGACGTGCTCAAGGTTGCCCACCACGGTTCGGCCCGCCAGGACGAGGGGTTCGTGACCGCCAGCGGCGCCCGGGTGGCGCTGATCAGCGTCGGCGCCGACAACGACTATGGGCATCCCGCCGCCCGAACCCTGCAGCTGCTCGGCCGGCACGGCCAGCAGGTGCTCCGCACCGATCGCCAGGGCGCAGTCGCCCTGACCTGCACGGCTGGCCGCTTGGCCGCTCACCTCCAACGACCCAAGGAGCCCCGATGAAGAAGACCGTGATCCTGTGCACCGTCGTGCTGGCGCTGATCGCCAGCGTGCTGCTGGCCGGACGCGCCCAGGCACGTCCCAACGATGGTTTCGGGCCGTTCGGTTTGCGCGTACAGGCGGCCGGCGGGCTGGCCGAGGTCGGGCAGTATCACATCGGTGACGAACGGGTGTGGTGCATCGACCTCAACTCCTCCGGTCCGCACAGCGCCTCGGGTTGGCGCAGTGCGGTGGCCGATCGGGTGCGCAAGCAGACCGACTTCGGTGACCGCGGCGGGCACCGGGACGTCAACGGGCCCGAGCTGACCACCACCGAACTGGCCGACCTCGCGTGGGTGCTCGACTGGGCGCGTGAGCACGTGCGCGATGACGAATCCGCGGCCGCGGTCGATCACGTGATTCGGGTGCGCACCGTGGGCGATGACCGTCAGCGCGCCCGGATGGACGCGCGCTATCGGGCCGCGGTGGCCGCCCGGCCCGGGGTGGCCCGGCGCGTGGACGAACTGGAGCAGGGCCTTAGTCGCGCGGGTGTCGATCGGCTCGAGTTGCAACTGCAGGCGCCCACGCTCATCCAGGGCGGGGCGGTGGGGGTACGCCTGGCCGGATCGCGGGGAGACGGTCCAGCCGGTGTCCCGGTGACGCTGACCGTGGCGGGCAGGCAGCACCGACTGGTCACCGACGGCACCGGACGGGCTCGGCTCGAGCTGCCCGCCCAGAACCCCGGCGAACTCGCGGTGACCGCGGACGCGGAGGTGCCGGCGGATCGGCCGATCCTCTACGCGGCGAAGGAATACGACAACCCGCGCAGTCGGGACCACCAGGTGCAGCGGATGGTCGGTGCCGCACCGCGGCGCCCGCTCAAGGCGGCTGCCATTGCCCGGGTCGAGCCGCTGCGGCCGGCGATCACCACGGTGACCTCGAAGGCGGTCGCCGAACCGGGGGAGCGGCTCACCGATCAGGTCGACGTGACCGGTGCGCCGGGGGTACGCCTGGAGGCGCGAGGGGTGCTCTGGGGACCCTATTCCCAGCGACCCCGGGCCGAGAACTGCCGGCCGGATGATCCGAAGGCGGGCGAGGTGAAGTTCGCCATCGACGGTGACGGCCGCTATCGGACCCCGGAGATCACCGTGCAGAAGGCGGGATTCTATGTCTGGCAGGAGTTTCTGCCGGGCACAGACCGGTCGGCACCGGTGACCACCCCGTGCGGGGTGGCCGAAGAGACCAGCCTGGTCAAGGCCCGGCCCACGATCACCACCGTCACCTCGCACGCCGAGCTGACCGGCGGCGGCAACGTCACTGACCTGGTCCGGATCAGCGGACTCTGGCCGGATCAGGCCCGCCGCACGGTGACCGCAACCCTGTTCGGGCCCTATCCTCAGCGGCCCACGGAGAACGACTGCCGCCCCGATGACCCGCGGGCGGGGACCGTCCGGCTCGAAGTCAACCGGGACGGAGACCACCGGACCCCGCCGATCGCCGTGGAACGGCCCGGTTTCTATGTGTGGCAGGAAACCCTGGCGGCCGACGATCGCACCGCGTCGGTGACAACGCCCTGCGGAGTGGCCAGCGAGATCACCTGGGTGCGCCCGACGCCACCGCCTCCCACGCCCAGCCCGACCCCCCCGCCCAGCCCGACCCCCACGCCCAGCCCGAGCCCGACGCCCAGCCCGAGCCCGACGCCCACCCCCACACCGACACCCCAGCCAGAGCCGATGCCGAAACCCGAGCCCTCGGCGCCAACCCGGCCGGTGCTGCGCATCCCGTCCGGAGCGGTGGAGGGTGACTGATGCGCACCCGGGTCTTCACCATCGTGGTGGCGGTCGCCGTCGCCGGTTGCCTGTTGGGGGTGGTGATCTGGGGCCGCTCCCGGCCACCGGCCCGGCCGACGGCCGAAGCGGTTCCCGGGACCGAGCCGACACCTGGGGTCACCCACGACCATCCCTTGGTGACCCCGCCGGCTACGCCCACCGCGACAGGTGCGCCCGACCCGGCCGAGCAACCCCCCGAGCCGGGTACGCCGGCCCCCACCCCGGGGCGTACCTGGACCGCGCCGGGACCGACCCAGCCGCCCACGGCGACGACGGCGCCGTCGAGAGCCCCCGCGCCCGGCGGTTCTCCGACCCGCCAGCCAGGAACGGGGCCGGCCGAGTTGCAGGTGCCCAGCCTCGGCATCCGGGCGCCGATCCGCGCCGCCGCCATCACCGATGGGGTGTTCCAGGTGCCCAAGGACCCGGCAACCGTTGGCGTGCACCGCGGATCCGCTGGCAGCCTGCCCGACCGCCTCCGGCCGGGGCCCGGCACCATCCTGATGTCGGGCCACGTCACCTCCGGTTCGGTGCGCGGGTCGTTGTGGCCGCTGCACCGGCTCGCCCCCGGAGCGATGCTGGTGACCAGTGACGGCGCCGGCGGCACGGCGCGGTGGCGGGCGACCCGGTTGCACACGGTGCGGGCCGACCAGCTTCCGGCCGACCTGCTGGACAGCACCGGGAGGAGCCGGTTGGTCGTCGTCACCTGCTCCGGGGAGGTGATGGTCGAGGGTGGCCGGCGCGGCTATCGGGACAACCTGATCGTGGAGGCGGTGCCCGACGCCTGAGCGGGGTCTGGTGCCTATGCTGGGGCGATGACGGCACAGCCAGCGGTCGACAGCGGCGAGGCCCTGCGGTGGTCCCCACAGCACGCCCGGCAACGAGCCCGCGCCGGGCTGTGCGCGCCGACGACGGGCTGGGCGTACGGGTTCACCCAGACCAACCTGGTCGTCGTGCCGCAGGACTGGGCCTACGACCTGCTGCTGTTCTGCCAGCGCAACCCGCGGCCCTGCCCCGTGCTGGATGTGTCGGACGTCGGCAGCCCCAGCACCCGGCTCGCCCCGGACGCCGATCTGCGCACCGACCTCCCGCGCTATCGCGTCTGGCGCGACGGTGAGCTGGTCGAGGAACCCACCGACATCACCACGCACTGGCGCGACGACCTGGTCGCCTTCCACATCGGCTGCTCGTTCACCTTCGAACAGGGGCTGATCGAGACCGGCATCCCGCTGCGGCACCTCGAGCAGGGCCGCAACGTGTCGATGTATGTCACCCGGCGCGATTGCGTCCCGGCCGGGCGGCTGCGCGGACCGCTGGTGGTGTCGATGCGACCCATCCCCGCGGATCGGGTCAGCGAGGCCGTGCAGATCAGCGGGCGTACGCCTCAGGTGCACGGCGCGCCCGTACACGTCGGCTCGCCCGAAACCCTGCTCGCCGGCGACCTGGCCAACCCGGAGTTCGGCGACCCGGTGCAGGCGGAGCCGGGTGACGTCCCGGTGTTCTGGGCCTGCGGGGTCACCCCCCAGGCTGCCCTGATGGCGTCCCGGCCACCGTTCGCGATCACCCACGCACCGGGTCACATGTTCGTCACGGACCTGCCCGAGCGCGAGCTGCAGAGCTGATCCGCGGTCAGCGGCCGAGCCGGCTCGCATAGCGGATCCGGGCCAGGCAGGCGACCAGCGTCAACGGCACCAGGATCACCCCGCAGGCCACGAACAGCAGCTGATAGCGGCCCGCCTCGGCGAACGGCGCCGCCAGGTACGCCGCCAGCGAGCTGCCCACGAAGAGCGACCCGGCGAACAGGGACACCACCGTGCCGCGCACCCTCGGCACCACCGAGGTCGCCCACGTCTGCAGCGAGGAGTGCATGAACGCCCAGCCGCCCCCCAGGGCCAGGGCGGTCACCAGCACCGTGACCGGGGTGACCCGCCATCCGACCACGGCGAACCCCACCGCCAGCTGCGCCCCGCCCACCCCGAGCAACCACCACATCGGCCAGCGCTGGGTCAACCGCCGCACCAGCTGGGAGAACCCCAGCACCCCGACGCCGTAGGCGGCGGTCACCAGGCCGGCCACCGACGCGTCCACCCCCTGTGCGGCGAGCGCCGGTGGCAGCAGCGTCAGCATCCCGAGCAGGGTGCCACCCTCGACCAGCACCAACGCATAGAGCAGCACCGCCCAGCCGTTGCTGAGGGCCGCCGCGAACTGGCCGATCAGGTGCCCCACCACCGGTTCGCGCTCCGGTTCGGGGAGGCGTCCGACCAGCAACCCGGCCACCAGCGACGCGGCCCCGGCGAGCACGAACACCGGCCGCCAGCCGACGGCGTGCGCCAGCACCCCGGCCAGGGCGGTGGCCAGCGCCGTCCCGACGGCCATCGTCGCCATCAGGTCCGAGAGGGCGCGTTGGCGTACGCCCAGCTCGACGGTGTCCCCGACATAGGTGAGGGAGGTCGGCACCACCGCGCCGAAGCACGCACCGGCGACAATCCTGGTCACCAGCAGCCAACCGGCGTCGGGCACCACCCCGATGCTGGCGACCCCGCCGACGAGCATCGTCAACTGGATCAGCCGAACCCGCCCGAACCGGTCGGACAGGGTTCCCCACACCGGCTGGGAGACGCCATAGGCGAGGAAGTATGCTCCGGCGATCGCGACCAGCTCCGACAGCGGGACGTCCAGTCCGACCGCGATGCTCACCAGCATCGGCCCGATCACGAACCGGTCGAAGCTGCTCATGAACCCGGCCGCGGCCAGGGCCACCGGGGGAGCGAACGCACGGTCCGAGGTCACCGGCCGACCCTATCCCCGATGTCGTTCCGGGCTGGCATGCTTGGCCGCATGGCAAAAACCTCCGCCTTCGGCCGCGTGCTGCTGGTCAGCGGCCCCGAGTCGTTGCTGGCCGACCGGGCGGTGGCCGAGCGGGTCGCCGCCGCCCGCAAGGAGCAGTCCGTGGCCGAGGCGCACGACGTCGAGGCGAGCCGGGTCGACGCCGGCTCCCTCGCCGAACTGTCCGGTGGCTCGCTGTTCGCCGACGCGACGATCCTGGTCATCCGCGACCTGGCCAATCTGGACCCCGACCTGCACCCGGCGGTGCTCGCCCTGGCCACCGACCCGCTGCCCGACCTGGCGACGGTGCTGGTGCACGGTGGCGGCAACAAGGGCAAAGGCCTGCTGGACAAGCTGAAGAAGACGAAGGTCGAGGTGTTCGACTGCGCGGCCCTCAAGCCGCGTGAGTTGCTTCCGTTCGTCACCAACGAGGTACGCCGCAGCGGCGCGCGGATGAGCACCGACGCCGCCCAGTTCCTGATCGACGCCGTCGGGCACGACCTGCGTTCGCTCGCCGCCGCGGTCGACCAGCTGGCGGCCGACAATGACGGCAACGAGATCGGTATCGACCTGGTGCGGCGCTACTTCGGCGGACGGGCAGAGGTGTCCAGCTTCGCGGTGGCCGACGAGGCACTCGCCGGGCGCGCCACACGCGCGCTGGAGCAGCTGCGCTGGGCCCTGTCGACCGGGGTCGCGCCGGTGCTGGTGACCAGCGCGCTGGCCTCCGGGCTGCGCGGGCTGGGCAAGCTGCAGGGCAACCGCACCGGCATGGGGGACAACGACCTGGCCCGAGACATCGGCGTACCCCCGTGGAAGCTGCGCACCATGCGCCAGCAGCTCCGCGGCTGGGACCAGGGCTCACTCGCCACCGCGATCCGCGCCGTCGCCCAGGCCGACGCCGACATCAAGGGCGCCGCCGACCAGCCGGAATACGCGCTGGAGCGCTGCGTGCTCGCCATCGCCACCGCACACCGCGGCTGAGCCCGGCTCACCCCCATTCGCTGGGGAGTCGCCACCAGGCGTACGCCGGGGACTGCGGCCAGCCGACGGGGGAGTCCTCCCACGGTTCCTGCCGGCCGAAGGGCGCCACGTCGAGCAGCGACCAACTGGTGCCGAGCTGTTCCACCCCGCGGCGGCTGGTCGCCCAGGTCCGGTGGATCGTGTCCCCGGACCGCAGGAACACGTGCAGCGCGAACCCGGTGCCCTCGTCCTCGGGCTCACCGAGGTCATCGGCCATCGAGCTGCCCGCGCTGGAGAAGAACGGCAGCCGGAACCCCTCCCGGGTCACGACCGGGGCGAGCTCGTCGGCCGGGGAGCGGCTCACCGCCGCGAACGACACACTCCGCGCGGCCAGTGCGGCCAGGCTGCCCACGTTGTCGAGGAACATGCTGCAACCGCTGCAGGGTTCGCCGTCGTGCAACGGCATGAACTGATAGACGATCAGCTGCGGGCGCCCGGCGAACAGGGCACCGAGGCTGGTCGATGTGCCGTCGAGTGCGGTCAGCGGATAGTCGGCGACCGGGTGCATCGGCAACCGGCGGCGTTCGGCGGCCAACGCGTCACCGGCCCTGGTGTGCGCCTTCTCCTTCTCGCGCAACCGCGCCAGCGACTCCCGCCACCGATCGATTTCGACCACGTCCGGGTGAGGTTCATCCATGGGCCCACGCTAGGAGCCCTGCCCGGCGAGTACTTCTCCGGGATTGCTCAGCTCTGAACGCAACAACGCCCCGGACCCAGTGATCCGGGGCGTCGCACCGACGCGGTGTGCGATCAGGCCTTGGCGGCCTGGCTGGAGATGGCCGACTTCTTGTTCGCGGCCTGGTTCTTGTGGATGACGCCCTTCGAGACCGCCTTGTCGAGCAGGCGGGTCGCGCGCTTGGCGGTCTCCTTCGCCTTCGCCGAATCGCCGGCCTCGATGGCCTGACGGAAGCGGCGAGCGGCGGTGCGCAGCTCAGACTTGACCTGCTTGTTGCGCTGACGCGACTTCTCGTTGGTCTTGATCCGCTTCATCTGGGACTTGATGTTCGCCACTGGGCAGCCTCTTGATCGGTTCGTGTTCGTCGGTTGGGTTTGCGTGTCGGGCACGCAGCACAGCGAATAACTCTACTTGGCACCCGCCGGTCGAGCAAGTCGACGGCGAGACTCACACATAGTCCCCGGGAACGAGGGGGCCGTGCCTCACATACTTTCCCCCGCGAAGCAGTGGCCGGCCACGATGGGGTGTGAACGCGAAGGTTTTGTCGATGGCGGCCAGGTTCGAG